>DASPVZ010000045.1:0-30734 GCA_035622135.1 Candidatus Cybelea sp.
AGGAACCAATGGGCCAAGCTCGAGAACCCGCAGGAGGTTGGCTACAAATGATTCGCCTAGAGAACCTGTGGAAGAGATGCGGCCGCTTCGACGCGCTTCGCGGACTGAGTCTTCGTTTTCCTCGAGGCAGTGCGTTCGCCATGATCGGGGCAAACGGCGCAGGAAAGACGACGATCGTCAGTCTCACTGGGACGATTGCTGTGCGAAGCGGCGGAAAAAGCTGTCGGGCTTCCAGGCGGGACGCTGCCCAGCATCGGCCACGCGCAGTGCCAGTTTCCGAAGAATGTCGTTGAACTGCGCGGCGGCGGCGAGGTCGACGGGTTGGTTCACATCGTCGGACGGAGCGTGGTAACGTTCGGCATACCAGGCCTTGAAGATCTTCTCTTCCGGCGTGCCGGGAATGTAGCCGAACTTGAACGCCAGCGAAGGAACACCCTTTTTGATGAAACTGTACTGGTCGCTGCGAATGAAGCGATTGTGCTCGGGTTCCTTGTCCGCCTGCACCTGGACGCCTGATTCCGCACATACGGCGCGGATGTCGTCGCCCAGCGTGGATTCGCCGAGTCCCTGCACTTCGAGATATTTGAGCGGAAAGAGCGGCAGGTACATGTCCATATTAATATCGGCAACAATGGGTCCTCGCACTGTCGGGTGTGCCGCAAAGTACTCGGAGCCGAGCTCGCCTTTTTCTTCCCCTGTCACGGACAGAAACAGGATCGAGCGCTTCGGCCTGGTTCCCGAATTCCGGATCGCGCGCGCGATTTCGATGAGCGATGCGTCTCCCGAAGCATCGTCCATCGCCCCGTTATAGATTCGGTCGCCGTTGACAGGCGCTCCAACGCCAAGGTGGTCGAGGTGCGCGCTCACGACCACATATTGGTCCGTGAGGGTCGGATCCGAGCCGGGCAGAAGGCCCGCGATATTCTCGGATCTTACCTGTGAGCGCGTCATGCCGAGTTGAGCGCGAACTTTCACCGCGAGCGGGAAATGGGGCAGAGGTTGCTCCCCGTTCACGGCGGCCAGAACCTCGGCGAACGTGTGGCCGCTTCCGGCGAACAGCATTTCGGCGTGCTCGGGGTTGAATGCGACGGACATCTCGAGCGGTGGCGCCGCGCCGGGACCGGGTTCGCGCAGGTCCATGCGAGGTTGGAACCGTGAGGCGGCGATGCGGGACCAGGGCACTTCCGCGGCCTTGGGATTCCCGATGGAGATCGTGCCGATCACGCCGGCTTTCACGAGAGCCTTACGGCGTTCTTCGCTTGATTCGTAATGGGCTTTGATCGGGCCGGACATGTTAGCGGGCCCGCCCGTAATAAACACAACGATCTTGCCTCGGACGGCAAGTCCGGCGAGATCGTCATAATCTAGTTCGGGGACGGTGAGACCATAACCCACGAAAACAGCGTCAGCCTCAACTCGTTCGGCGGCCCGCGGGTTCACGCCGAGAATCGCATCATCGCCAATCCTGACCGGCTGGACTCGTCCGTCGCGAATCAATGCTAGCGCGGAGCGGGACTCGTCGAATCGCACCACGTCGAAATCCATCGGTTGACGATAACCGTCGACGCCGGCGGGCTGCAATCCGGCCATGCGAAATTGATCTGCCATGTAGGCAGCCGCCTTTTCGAATCCCGCACTGCCTGTATCGCGGCCTTCCAGGCTGTCATCGGCCAGATATTCGACGTGCGACCACCAGGCCTTGCCCAGCGCGCTCCAGTCGGGATCTTGAGCGAAGGCCATGCCGCCCAGAAAGATGAGAACAAGGCCAAGGATGTTCCAAGCCAGTAGTTTCACGTGAGACTCCTCAAGAGCGGCGCGAAGCGCAATCGGGCAGCGGCGCTGTAGCCGCGGCGGCGAGAATAATATACAACAGTGGCCTGGCACGGACGCCCCGGAGTTTGGCCGTCGCGCCTACGTCTCCCTCGGGAGGAATCATTTATGGCCGATAAACCACTTGCGGGTCAGGTGGCCCTGGTCACGGGTGCGGCAAAACGCATTGGGCGCAGCATCGCCTTGCGGATGGCGGCGGACGGCGCGGACGTGGTGGTGAACTATATGTCATCGAAGACCGATGCGGATTGGGTGGTGCGCGAGATTCAAAATCGCGGCCGACGGGCAATTGTCATCAAGGCCGATGTAACCGAGCGCGCCGAGGTGCGGAGAATGTTCGCGGCAATCGACGTGGAATTCGGCCGGCTGGATATCCTGGTCAACAACGCGGGAATATTTTTCGACGCGAACTTCGAGGAGTTGACCGAAGAACAATGGGATCTGATTCTCGATACCAACCTCAAGTCTCAGTTCCTGTGCGCGCAGGCCGCCGCTCCGATTATGAAGCGCCAAGGGCGCGGCCGAATCATCAACATCTCTTCGCTGGGCGGAATTCTTCCCTGGCCGGCGTACACGCATTATTGTGTGTCGAAGGCTGGAGTGATCATGCTGACGCGCTGCCTGGCGCGGGCGCTTGCGCCGGAAATCCTGGTGAACAGCGTCGCACCAGGGACCATTCAGTTCGCCGGGGAGGAGCCCGAGGAGGACTATATTCGCCGCACGCCGCTTCACCGCACAGGCACAGGTGACGATATCTCGGCTGCCGTCGCCTATCTGGCGACCGCGGACTTCGTCACCGGCCAGATCCTAGCCGTCGATGGCGGCAGAATGTTGGTATAACTCCGCGAAACCCCGGTGTTTCAATGGACGTCCGTATCGTGCCGGACCTTCGGTATTAGGTTGATCACCGCGGCTGTCCGTCTCTCTGCCTTTCCGCATGCCGTCCGCTTCCGGGACACAGCGTCCCAGCGCCGCCCAACCAAGAGCGGCAGTTCTCGCCAGGCGCGTCATAACCAACCTGTTTTCTTCCATCGAGCTCGCTTCCATGTGGAACGCCTCGTGCGGAGGCGACTTCGTTCGAGGGAGTCTCCGTGTTCAATCTTTGGCGGGACCTGCGAGATGGGTTGAGAGGGCTTCGAAAGGCTCCTGGCTTTGCGGCCATTGGCATCGCGACGCTGGCGCTCGGTATGGCGGTCAATACCACGATTTTCAGCGTCGTGAACGGCATGTTGCTGCGCCCCCTCCCCGTACCTCACGCGAACGAGATTCAGGTGCTCGCCCTGCGGCAGGCCGGCAACCCAGCGTATACATTCTCCTATCCCGATTATCAGGACCTGCGCAACGAGTCGAAGGCCTTTCGCAGCCTGTTCGCATACCAAATCACACTGGTTGGTCTGGCGGTCGACGGGCAGGGCGACCACTGCGTCATCGGCCGAGTCACTGGCAACTACTTCTCAGCTCTCGAAATCACGCCTGGGGCGGGAAGGCTCATTCTGCCAACCGAAGGTCAAACGCCGGGAGCCGATTCTGTGCTTGTGCTGGGCTACGCCTATTGGCAGAAGCGGTTCGGCGGAAGCTCAGATGTAATTGGGAAACAGGCGGAAGTCAATGGACACGCGTTCCGCATCGTGGGAGTCACGCCGAAGGGATTCAACGGGACGTACTCGGTCCTGAACATGGACGGCTACGTTCCATGGAGCGCGCCCACGGAAGACGAGGGTGACAGGTCCGTTCAGACGACGTGGACGGACCGTTCCGACCGTTCCCTCACGGTGATGGGGAGGCTCCAGCCCGGAGCGACTCTGCGGGAAGCGCAAGTGTCGACCAATGTGATCGCCGGGCGCCTGGCCGAAGAACACCCCGAGGTCGACAAGGGAATCTCGATCCGCGTGTATCCCGAGAAGCTTGCCCGACCTGAGCCCGATGCGGACAACACCGTCCTGACCGTTTCCATTGCATTCATGGTGCTTGCGGCCCTGGTGCTTCTAGTCGCTTGTTTCAATATCGCAAACGTTCTCCTCGTAAGAGCGACCGTACGACAGCGCGAAATGGCGCTTCGCGCGGCTCTCGGGGCGAGCCGCGGGACCCTGCTCCGGGAGCAGTTGACCGAGAGTCTGTTGCTTTCGCTGCTCGGGGCCGGCGCGGGACTGCTGCTCGCCTCATGGGCCACCGGATTCCTAACATCTATTCCTCTGGGGACGGACCTTCCCATTACTTTCGATTTCCATCCGGACGGAAGAGTGTATGTGTTTGCCTTGGCCGTGGCCTTGGTGACGACGATGATCTCGGGGATTGTGCCTGCGCTCCGCGCAGCGCGTGCCGATGTTGGCGCATTCTTACGCGAGGGAGAACGAGGATCGTCCGCGGGGCTGCGTCGCCGGTTCGTGCGCAACACGTTCGTTGTGGCCCAGGTTGCGGGCTCCTTGTTGCTCCTCGTGGTTGCCGGTCTATTCGTGCGCAGCCTCGGGAAAGCCGAACACCTCAATCTCGGATTCAATCCCGATCACGTCCTCGACGCATCCGTGGACGTGGACCAAATCGGCTACAAAGAGGCCAAGGGCCGGGAATTCTATCGTGACCTAGAGAGGCGCCTGTCGGCCGAGCCAGGAGTCGTTTCCGTGGCGGAAGCGTTTTCGACTCCAATGGGGTACATCAGCGCGAATGAACCGGTGACCATCCAAGGGCGGCCTGTTGCCCCTGGCCAACAGCCCCCGACCGTTTCCTTCGATTTTGTCACGCCTGGATATTTCCGCACGCTTCAGATTGTCCTTTTGCGCGGCCGAGATTTCCAGGAGACAGATACAGAGAAGGCCCCTATGGTCGCTGTCGTGAACGAAACAATGGCGAACAAGTTCTGGCCTAACCAAGACCCAATCGGGAAAACCTTCCTCATACCGGACGCCAAGGGAAAGCCCATACAAGTCGTGGGTGTGGTTGCGACCGGGAAGTACCTGAGTGTGATGGAGCCCCCGCAACCATACTTTTACTTGCCCATTGAGCAGGAGTACGTGAGCTTGCGGTCAGTTCTGATTCGCACTTCGGTTCCTCCCGATAATTTCAAACTCAGAGCGGAGACAGAGATTCGGACGCTCGCCCCAAACCTCCCGGTCACGCAAATACGGACCATGAACCAGTCCTTGCAAGGGGCCAATGGATTTCTTTTTTTCAGACTTGCGGCGCAACTGACCGCGGTCATGGGCCTGCTCGGTTTGACGCTCGCTGTGGTCGGAGTTTATGGCGTCGTTTCCTACACCGCCGCGCAGCGCACCCACGAAATCGGCATTCGCCTGGCGATTGGCGCCGAGCCGCGGCACATCTTAAGGCTTATGCTCGGCCAGGGACTCGGCGTCATTGCGATCGGCATTGTTTTCGGGTTAATGGCAGCGCTCGCTGCGACCGGTGCCATGAGCGGGATGCTGTTGGCTGTTAACCCTAGGGATCCACTGATCTATACGCTAGTGAGTCTCTTCCTCTGTTGCGTCGCCTTGCTGGCATGTTTCATGCCAGCAAGGCGAGCCATGCGCACGGACCCGTTGGTTGCGCTTCGGTACGAGTAGCCCACCGTCCGAGCAGGGCAGCTTCGTAGGTTCCCTGTGACGTCCCCAGCTCGACGGTGACTCCCGTGTAAGCGTGTACACAGCAAATCCGTGTAGACGCACAGCCGCCCGCCAGGGAACTTTCTTGTCCGGCAGAACGTAGGTAGCGATATGACTGCCCTCCCAATTCAAGCGTCACCTGGCTTTTCGTCTGCGGATCTTGCGAAGGGAACGCAGCTTCACGCTTACGGCAATTCTCATCCTGACCCTCGGCATCGGCGCGCCGGCGGCAGTTTTTTCGCTCGTGAATGGCATTCTGCTGCGGCCCCTTGCCTACCGCGATTCCGACCGGCTGTACGTCGCCGAAGAGGTAATTCCACAGTTGAGCGACCGTTATCCTGCGTTGCCTGTCAATGCGCGGCACTACCTGGAATGGACGCGACACTGCACGTCCTGCGAATCCATTGCCCTGACCAATACCGATGACGCGAATCTGAACTCACGGGTATGGGTGAACCAGCACGCATCGCCTCGTCCCTTTGGGACGACAGCGAAGGGCTTCGAGCTAAGAGGTGACGGGGTTGGGCTTGTCAGTGCGGATGTCGAGGTCCCGCACGGCCTTTTCCGGGATGGCTCGGTCGATTTCGCCGGACGTAAACAGCTCGTGCAGCGTCGCGAGCGTGATGAACCGCCAATCGACTTCAAAGAAATCGCGCAGGGACTGGCGATTCTCGCTCCGGCCGAAGCCGTCGGTGCCGAGCGCCGCCAGGTGGCGCGGCATCCACTTGCTCACTGTATTCGGCAGGGCCTTCAAATAGTCGGTCGCCGCCACCAGCGCGCCCGGCGCATCGGCTAGGCATTCTGTGACGTAGGGAACGCGCGGGGTTTTCGAGGGATGCAGGCGGTTCCAGCGCTCCGCTTCGAGGCCATCGCTGTAGAGCGATTTGTAGCTCGTGACACTCCACACATCGGCCGCGACACCGTAGTTTTGTTCGAGGTACTCCTGGGCGCGAATCGCCTCATTTAGAATCGACCCGCTGCCGAAGAGCTGAGCCCGCAGCTTCGCATTCGGATTTGCTGCCGCCCGATAACGGTACAGTCCCTTGAGAATGCCCTCTCTGACCCCTTCCGGCATGGGCGGCATCGCGTAAGGCTCGTTCATCAAGGTGATGTAGTAGAAGATGCTTTCGCCGTCTTTGTACATGCGCCGGATGCCATCCTGAAGGATGACCCCGATCTCGTAGGCGAACGCCGGATCGTAGGCGCGCAGGTTCGGAACCGGCAGCGCGAGAATGTGGCTGTTCCCGTCCTGGTGCTGCAGGCCTTCGCCCATCAACGTGGTTCGCCCGGAGGTGCCTCCGAGCAGGAAGCCGCGCATGCGCATATCCGCTGCCGCCCAGATAAAGTCGGCAATGCGCTGGAACCCGAACATGGAGTAATAAATGAAGAACGGAATGGTGTTGATTCCGTGCGTCGCGTAAGCTGTTCCCGCCGCGATGCAAGACCCCATCGAGCCGGCCTCGGTGATGCCCTCTTCGAGAATCTGGCCGTTCTTCGCCTCCTTGTAATAGAGGAGGGTATTAACGTCGACCGGCTCATACTTCTGACCCGCGCTCGAATAAATCCCCGCCGTCCGAAAAAGCGATTCCATGCCGAAAGTGCGGGCCTCGTCGGGGACGATGGGAACCACAAGTCCGCCGATCTCCGGGTCGCGGAGCATCTTGCGAAGCATTCCGACGAATGCCATGGTGGTTGAAACCTCGCGACCTTCGCTGCCGCCCAGGAATTCCCTAAACAGCTCATCGTGATCGGCGACCAGCGGCTTTGAGCGGGCGCTTCGTTGCGGCACATAGCCGCCCAGTTGAGCGCGTCGTGCGCGGAGATAACGAATCTCCTCGCTGTCGTCCGGCGGACGATAGAAGGGAACATCGGCGAGTTCTGCGTCACTGATTGGGATATCGAAACGGGCACGAAACTCGCGCAACTCGTCTTCGTTCACTTTCTTCTGCTGGTGGGTGACGTTCTTGCCCTCACCGGCTTCTCCGAGCCCGTACCCCTTGATGGTGCGCGCCAGAATCACTGTGGGCGAGCCATGATGGTCAACGGCCGCTTTGTACGCCGCGTAAACCTTGCGCGGGTCGTGCCCGCCCAGCCGCAGACGACGCAACTGTTCATCCGACAACGGCTCGACCAGCTTCAGCAGCCGCGGGTCGGAGCCAAAGAAGTACTGGCGAACGTAATCGCCGGAGGAAACTACGAGCTTCTGGTATTCGCCGTCGACGAGCTCGCCCATCCGTTCGACGAGCAGCCCGTCCGTGTCCTGCTCGAGGATCGGGTCCCACTCCGAGCCCCACAACACCTTGATCACATTCCATCCTGCGCCACGGAAGGCGGATTCGAGCTCCTGAATGATCTGGCCGTTGCCGCGCACCGGGCCATCGAGGCGCTGCAGGTTGCAGTTCACGACGAAGATCAGATTGTCGAGCTTCTCGCGCGAGGCGAGCGTGATGGCGCCAAGCGATTCCGGCTCATCTGTTTCGCCGTCGCCCAGGAACGCCCAGACCTTCGCGTCGGTAGACGGTTTCAGCGCGCGGTTTTCGAGGTACCGGTTGAACCGCGCCTGATAGATCGCCATCAGCGGCGAAAGGCCCATCGAAACGGTGGGAAACTCCCAGAAATTTGGCATCAGCCAGGGGTGCGGGTAAGAGGAGAGCCCGCCGCCCGGCTTCAGCTCGCGCCGGAAGTTCTCGAGTTGCTGCCGGGTCAGCCGGCCTTCGAGAAAGGCGCGCGCGTAGATTCCGGGTGACGCATGACCCTGAAAATAGACGGTGTCCCCCTCAAACTCGGGCGTGCGTGCACGGAAGAAATGATTAAACCCGACTTCATACAAGGTGGCTGCCGAAGCGTAGGTAGAAATGTGTCCGCCGATATTGTGCTCGACACGGTTGGCACGGACGACCATGGCCAGCGCGTTCCAGCGGACCAGACTCTTGATCTTGCGTTCGAGCTGCTGATCGCCAGGATAAGGCGGCTCGAAGCGCAACGGGATGGTGTTGGCATAGGGTGTGTTTGCGGTGAACGGGAGGTCCAGACCGACAACCTCTGCGTGGGCGCGCAGGCGTTCCAGGATTTCGAGGGCTACGTCGGGGCCGCTCGACTGCAATACGGAATCGAGCGACTCAAGCCACTCTTGAATCTCGACATCGTCCAACCCCTGCAAAGTACGGAACGGCGCTGTCTCCCGCAATGTGCTCATCGTTCTCTTTCCATAAGTGCGTGGTCCCTGACCGAAGGAAATAGACCCCAGGTCATACACCTGGCGAGTGAGGGGGCCACAAAAACCTGCAGCGTACCCTGAACGTATTAGAATACACCGTATCGAGACCCAGCGCACAGCAGGTTCGCGCCCGTGATGTTGCATACGGGAGTGAACCGAAAAGAGCTGTGCGACGTCTAGCTCAACAGGACCACCATGGATGTTCTGGGGGAGACCCTCTTCAAAGGGAATGGCCACGTATCGATGCAACCGAGCGCCGTCGGCGCTGGCCCGAGCGCCGAGGCAGCTTGGGCGGTTGCCGGCGTGGCGGCGGGCGGCGTGATCTGCGCCGGGTCGCTCGAGGCGGAATTCGAGCAGCGCCTGGCGGATTGCCCCACGCTAGCGTATCGGGTCGCGCTCGGCGTCTTGCGCAATGCGGCTGAAGCGGAAGATGTTGCCCAGGAAGCGATGTGGCGTGCTTACCGGAGCTTTCATCGCCTTCGCGACCGCGATCGTTTTCGCACCTGGCTCGTTCGCACAACGTGGCGGCTTTCGATCGACCGTATCCGCTCGACTGGCCGTCGCGAGCGCCGGGAACGCGCAGCCACAGAAGAACGTTGCGCAGCCGGCGTCGAAAGCATAGCGACCAGCCGAGAGTTCGCGCGCCGGTTGGCAGATGCATTGGATGCTCTGCCTGGCAAGCTGCGCATCGTTATGGTATTGGCCGCCATCGAAGGGTACAACACACGCGAGGTCGCCAAGCTGGTTGGCGTACGTGAGGGCACGGTGAAATCGCGGTTACATCTCGCACGCAAACGGCTGGGGGAATCTTTACGTCTTGCCGGAATGTTACCGACGATCTCGAAGGGAGAGTCCCGTGAGCGGTTGTAAGAAATATGGGGAGTGGCTGGCCGATGCCGCGCTCGGCACACTCCCGCCCCGTCGCGAACGCGAGCTACTCGCCCATGCCTGCGAATGTGACACCTGTCGTGAGGCGTACGAGCACGCGCGTGATGTTGTTGTGCTCATTGATCGTGGTGTCGAATCGTTCGTGTCGGGCCAGCCCTCGCCTGATTTTGAGGCGCGCTTGCGCGCCCGCATCGCTGATCAGCCGAGGCGTTTCACCCCATGGGTTTGGAAACCGGCGATCACCGCCGCGTTCGCGGTTGCCCTGATCACGGTAATCCTTGTTGCCCACGAACGCCCAAGGCTGCCCTCGTACGATTTGGCAGTCAACGCAGGCTCGCACGCAGGGTTGGATAGAAGGCCAGTGATGAGCCAGCCGCCAGACTCGGCCAGCGGTCAACCCGTGGCCAGGACAAGACCTCTTCCGACCTCAGCTTTCCGTCCGCATCCAGCTTCACGTCATTTTCGCGCGCCTTCTCAGCCGGAAGTCCTGGTTGAGCCCGGCCAGCTCGGTGCAATCATTCGATTCGCGAAAGCCGTGAGTGCGGGCCGGATTGACGGGAAGGCGCTCCTCGCCGCGCAGCAGCGTGCCGATGCCCCGCTCGAAATCGAGCCGCTCAAAATTGGACCACTTGAGCCGTTTGAAAGCGATGGTATATCTGGGACGAGTGAAGGCTCTGGCCGCCACTGAACGAAATCGGTTCACGCGGCGTCTTTTGTGTATGCAAGCAGAATCCCAAATGGAGGCGCATAGACCTATGAGGAAGCACGCAGCAATGGCGGGGATACTGGCGCTCCTGGCCCTACCCGTATTCGCGCAGGAAAAGTCTGCACCCGAAGTCCGGAGGGAGATTCCGGTGAAGATTCAGGTCGTCTTGACCGAGTTTGATGGAACCCAAAAAATTAGCAGCCTCCCCTACACGCTGAATATGCTTGCCGGCGGGCGGACAGCCCACCTACGGTTTGGGGTTAAGGTTCCTATACAGGTTGGCAGCTCGACGTACACTTACCAGGATGTCGGTACAAACCTCGACGCCGAAGCGGACCTGCGCGAAGACGGCGCCTATCGCCTGGATCTTAAGGTCAATCGCTCATCGGTTACCATTCCCGATAAAGGGACCGACTGGAAACCCGGTCAGTCTTACACGAGTACCGAGCCCCTGATCCGCTCGTTTTCCGATGAGTTCACCGTCGTAGTGAAGGACGGGCAGACTGTTCAGGGAACTTCCGCGGTGGACCCCGTCACGGGCCACATCCTAAAGGTCGACGTCACGCTGAACACTTTAAAGTGATAGGCAAGAAAACGGAAGGGGCGTGCGCATGGCTTAGGTTCTCTGCGATCGCCTGAGCCTAATCGTTACAATGCCCCTAATCGCGGATCCTGGCGAACGGGCTCACGCGCAATCTCGACTGCGCAAGTTCTTTGGCATCGACTTCTCCACTCTTGTTCTTGTCGAGCCGGTCGAATTCGCGCTCCATGAAGTTCATCCATTGCTGCTTTGTGATTCTGTCGGCGTCGCTCGATCCGATCAGGAGCAACAACTGCCTCACTTCATCCGGATCGAGCGAATTCCGGTAGGGGGCAGGTCTCGGAACGGACGCCTTTTGTCCAAATGAGTTTCTCATGGTCCCACCCAGCGTCAACGCCGCTGCGATGGCCAGGACGAGTGCCAGCTGCTTGCCTCGATCATGCATGGTTCGCCTCCAGAATCTCTCGGTTGCGGACGAGGTTGTCGCTCTGTTGCGGCGCGGCCGCGGTTGCCCGAGAGGCTGCTGGATGTTAATGGGGAACACGTAAGAAAGTTATATGGGAGGTGTAAAGATTGCATAAGTGGTGCGGCGAGAATTAAGTCGGGTCGGACCCCATCAGCCCGTCCAGGTGCAAGACCTTGCGAGGGCGACACGTTTGGGGGTCGTCGGTCTGCTGGCGTCCACGCAGTCTAGCCCCGAGAAGCCTCAAACCCCACTGTCTAGTGCTTCTCCCGGTCCATTTGCAATTCCCTGAAAACCGCAGTCAGCGCCGATTGCAGCTCGGGAAACTGAAAGGGGAAGCCGGTTTCCTTGAGCTTTCCTGGTTCGACGCGCTGGCTGGTGAGCAGCAGCTCATCGGCCATTTCACCGAGCGCGAGGCGCAACATAAAGGCGGGTGCGGGAAACAGCGCTGGCCGACGCAGGGCTCGTGCCAGAACCCGCGTGAATTTCGAATTTTGTACCGGATTCGGCGCGACAATGTTTATCGGACCGCTGAAACGCTCGTCGGCGACCGCGGCGCGAACGGTCTCAACCACATCTGCCAACGCGACCCATGACATCCACTGTTTGCCGCTGCCCAGCCGTCCGCCGAGCCCGAGCCTGAAGGGCAGCAGCATTCTCGGCAATGCCCCACCGCGCGTCGACAGGATCACGCCAAATCGCAGCAGGGCAGTACGCACCCCGAGCGAGTCGGCGCGTCGTGATTCGGCCTCCCAGTCGGAGGTGAGCTTAGCAAGAAAATCACTGCCGTTCGTGCTCGACTCGGTCAGCACCTCATCGCCCCGATTTCCGTAGTATCCAATCGCAGACGCAGAGAGAAGAACACGGGGCTTGTGCCCTAATTTCTCGATGGCATTGACCAAAAGACGCGTTGACTCAATGCGGCTCGCGCGAAGAATGCTTTTCCTTTCCTGTGTCCAGTGTCCTTGTCCGATACTGGCGCCGCTCAGATGAATGATCACGTCGGCGCCTTCCATGGCTCTGAGCTCGATGGCGCCTGCGACGGGATCCCAGCGCACGTCTCCAGACAGGAAATTTCCACCCGGGCGAACGATATGCGCCACCGTGTGTCCGTCGGCTCGCAGGGCACTGCTTGCCGCCGTTCCAATGAGTCCGGAAGCACCGCTAATCAAGATTCTCATGGGGGCCATGACTCGCAAGCGAAAGGCTAAGGCTCACCGGGCGGAGTGGTCAAGCTATTCAATTGAGCGCCGGATTTAACCCTTGTGTTTACATCGGATGTTCTGAATTTCGAGAAACTTCTAATCTGGCTGTTTCGCGCGTCCGATCAGATTGAGTTAGAATCTTCTCTTTCGTGCGCCATCAAAGAGTTTTGTTGATCATCTCGACTGTTTCAGCGATCGCCGCGCTCGCTTTGCTTCCGTCGACGTTTGCATCTCGCAGAAGAACTTCGCACATTGGAGGATTCCTTGCGGGGCATGTCCCGGCGGAGCGCGAACTCGAGCAAAAAGTCGAGGGCCTTGTTGATCCCGCACGAGCCGAAGCGAACCTGCGGCATCTGACCAGCGAACCGCACATGGCTGGCACGGAAGCCAGCCGTCGCGTCGCGCAGTGGTTGCGAGACGAGTACCGCAGCTTTGGACTCGATGCCGAAATCGTGACCTACAGCGTTTGGTTGCCGCTGCCTCGAGAAGTAAGGATTGAACTGCTTTCTCCCGTGAAACAAACGCTGAGCTCGCGGGATCAGCCGTTCGATGGCGACAAGCAATCGTCCGATCCGCGTGCCGTGGTGGGCTTCAATGCGTACTCGCCATCGGGGGACCAGACTGCGCCGGTCGTTTATGCCAACTACGGCGCGGAGGAGGACTATCGCGCACTCGAAGCGCTCGGTGTCGAGGTGCAAGGCAAGATCATTCTTGTGCGCTACGGACGGATCTACCGCGGGGTCAAGGCCAAGCTTGCCGAAGCGCACAAGGCCGCCGGGCTGCTGATTTACTCAGATCCCCAGGATGACGGATACGTTGTCGGCGACGTCTATCCGCGAGGTCCGTGGCGGCCGCTCAGCGCCGTCCAGCGCGGCTCCGTGTTGTATACGCAGATCTATCCGGGCGATCCTCTGACGCCCGGGGTCGCCGCAACGCCTGGGGCAAGTCGCATCAAGCCCGCTGACGCCGAGAGCCTGCCCCACATTCCGACTGCGCCAATCAACGCGCAGGATGCCTCGGTGATTTTCGCGAGCCTGGGGGGCCAGCAGGCGCCGCGCGCATGGCAGGGCGGCCTGCCGCTTACCTATCATGTCGGTCCGGGCGCCGCGCAGCTTCACATGAAGCTGATCATGGATTACGGGCAGCGTCCGATTTATGACGTTATTGCCAGGCTCCGCGGTATCGATGACAACCAGTGGGTGATGCTTGGCAATCATCATGACGCCTGGGTATTCGGCGCTGCTGATCCGGGCAGCGGCACGGCAGCCATGCTGGAGGCAGGACGGGCGCTAGGCGAGTTGGCGCGCTCGGGATGGAAGCCGCGGCGCACCATCGTGATATGCCAGTGGGATGCGGAGGAGCCCGGGCTGATCGGCTCGACCGAATGGGTAGAAGCAAATCTTGCCCCGCTCGAGCAGAAGGCGGTCGCCTACGTCAATACGGATGTTGGGGTGACCGGGCCGAACTTCAGCGCGGCGGCCACTCCGTCGCTCGCCGAGTTCTTGCGCGACGTGGCCCGTGACGTTCAGGACCCGAATTCGGGAGGAAGCATCTACGACGCTTGGCGCGGAAGCGTCAACCGTTCAAAATTCGAACCAACCGAAAAACCCGACCAGGCCGGAGGCTCCGTCCCCGTGAGCGGCCCGCCGGGGGAGGTGCCGCTCGGCGCCCTCGGAGCGGGCTCGGATTTCTGCCCGTTTTTCGATCACGCGGGCATTCCTTCGATCGACCTCAGCTTCACGGGCCCCTACGGGGTCTACCACTCCGTGTTTGACGATTTCTACTGGATGAAGAATTTCGGTGACCCGTCGTTCCAATATGAGGCGGCATTGGCTCGCGTTCTGGGGGTGATTGCGCTGCGGCTTTCTGAGGCTGACATTCTGCCCTTCAACTATGCCGAATACGCTTCCGAGATTACGCAGGCCACCGATGATTTGGCGGCTCAGGCGCAATTCGGAGACGCAAACAGCGCCGCAGAAAAACCAAATGACCGATTGAAGGTCCTCTCCGATGCCTCCGCGCAGTTCGCCTCGGTCGCGGCGGCCGCGGCGCAAGCGCTCGGATCCACGCCCTCGACGGGGCTGACCCCGGACCGCGAGCGAGCCATCAATGCCGCGCTGGTCAGCGTCGAGCAAGCATTCCTCTCCTCCGATGGTGTCGCCGGTCGTCCGTGGTACAAGCACACCATCTTTGCCCCGGGGAAAAACGCAGGATACACGGCCGAAATGGTTCCCGGCGTAAGCGAATCTCTCGAGGACAACGATCCCGGGGAGCTTACGCAAGAAATCGATCGGTTGGCCTCAGCGCTCAATCGAGCGTCGGCGCGTCTTAAGGAGGTCGTCCGCCTGGCTTCGGCACCGAAGTGAATCCCGGGAGTGGCCGGCACGGCGTGCATGCACAACCCTAACAGTTGACACCCCCTTGGTGCAGTCGGCAAACTGTGCCTGGCCTCGCCACGGACATCTCTGAAGGGAGCTTTTCTTGCGAACGGACGGACGCGCGCCGCAGGACTTGCGGCCGGTAAAGATCACCCCCGATTTCATCACGCATGCTGAAGGCAGTGTCCTGTTCGAGGCCGGGCACACGCGCGTGATTGCGACAGCAAGCGTCGACGACGGCGTCCCGTCTTTCCTGAAGGGGACCGGGAAGGGCTGGGTCACTGGCGAGTATGGCATGCTTCCGCGCGCGACCGAGGAGCGTACACCGCGCGAGGCTACCCGGGGCCGGCAATCCGGCCGGACGCTCGAAATCCAGCGCATGATCGGCCGCACGCTGCGCGCCGTGACGGACCTGAAGGCGCTCGGGGAACGCACAGTGTGGATCGACTGCGACGTCATACAGGCCGACGGAGGAACGCGCACGGCATCGGTGACCGGGGCGTTCGTGGCTATGGCCCTAGCCTTTGAGCGTATGGTGGGCGCCGGCATCCTGCGCAGTGTGCCGGTCGCTGATTCCGTGGCTGCGATCAGTGTGGGAATTGTCGATGACGAGCTCCTGCTTGATCTGGCCTACGAGGAGGATTCTCGCGCGCAGGTCGATATGAATGTGGTGATGACGGGTGGCGGCCGTTTCGTCGAGGTTCAGGCGAGCGCCGAGGGCCGGCCCTATACAACACAGGAGTTCGAGCGGCTGATTGAATTGGCCACCTCCGGCATTCGCCGACTCACCGAGGCCCAGCAAGATCTGCTGCACATGAGTTTCAGTGCGCGACGATAACCCGCCCCGCGCGCCCCTTCGGCGGCTGGCCGGGGGAAATGTTGGTGAGCGCATTTTCCTTGCTTCCTCAAATCCCGGAAAACTTCGGGAGTACCGTGACCTTGCGTCGGGATCAGGCATTCGTTTGGAGGGCTTACCGAATTTTTCCGCTCTTGCTCCCTTTGGCGAATCTGCGCCCACGTTTGCAGAGAACGCAGCCGGAAAAGCGTTGTACTACAGCCGATTTGCCCACGGCGCGGTCCTGGCCGATGACTCGGGTCTGGTCGTGCCTGCGCTCGGCGGCCTTCCTGGCGTGCATTCGGCGCGTTTCGCGGGGCCGCACGCCACAGATGTGGACCGCTACGAGAAGCTTCTGCGGGACATGGAGGGCCGGGAGGGCAGGGCGCGAGGGGCGAGTTTTGTCTGCGTGATCGCCCTGGCCTTCGATGGCAGGGCTTTGGTGATTGTCTCCGAACGGGCGGATGGAGTTCTGGCCAGGGAACCACGCGGATCAGGTGGTTTCGGCTACGATCCGATCTTCTTTTTCCCCGAGCTTGGTTTGACCTACGCCGAACTCGCCCCAGAGCTGAAAAACGCTTACAGCCATCGCGGCAAGGCCTTTAGAAGGCTAGTGAATTTCATCTGAGCCACCACCCGCCCGGCCACCGAACAAAAATCTTGCCTTTCTGGCTGGTGGAGGGTTAAAAAAGAAGTTCCCGCCTTGAGGTGACCTATGACTTCCCAGACAGCAACCCGGCTTCAACCGACTCTACGCTCAAGACTGGATGAGGCGCGCAACCGGACCGATGCGATCTTCGGCCTTCTTCCGCCGAATTCCTTCTACGACCGCCCGATTCCCGAACGCCACCGGCTGATTTTTTATCTCGGGCACCTTGAAGCTTTCGACTGGAACTTGCTCGCTGGCCCGCTCGGTCTTACATCGAGCAATCCCGCGTTCGACAAACTCTTTGCCTTTGGAATCGACCCGGTCGGAGGCGGTCTCCCCGGCGACTCGCCGAGAGATTGGCCGGATATCGCGCTCGTTGAGAAGTACAACCAACATGTGCGGGAGACTTTAGACCGACGGCTCGGTCGTCCGGGCGTGTTTGAGTCCTCGGCTCTGCCGAGCGCCGATCGGACGCTCTTGAACGTTGCCATCGAGCATCGCCTGATGCACGCCGAGACCCTCGCCTATCTTCTTCACAACCTGCCGGTCGAGAGGAAGCTGCCGCAGCCGGGCCCATCGGCCGGTCCGCGGCCCACTCCGAAGCAACGGCCAGTGATGGTTCCGGCCGGCTTGGCTCGGCTCGGGCAATCGCGAGAAGCTGGCAATTTTGGCTGGGACAACGAGTTCGAAACCGATGAAGTCTTCGTGCCCGCTTTCTCGGTCGACGTTTTTCCTGTTAGCAACGGCCAGTATCTGGAATTCATCGAAGGGGGAGGATACGAAGACGCGACCCTCTGGACCGCGGAAGATTGGGAATGGAAGCGTCGGCAGGGGCTCGATCATCCTCACTTCTGGGTGCGGGCTGGAAGGTCCGGGGTTGCCCATGCGGGAACCCATTGGCAATACCGCGCCATGTTTGGGACCATCCCATTGCCCGAGTCGTGGCCCGTTTACGTGAGCCAGGCAGAAGCCGCGGCCTATGCGCGTTGGGCGGGGAAGAAATTGCCGACCGAAGCACAGTGGCACCGGGCTGCGTACGGCACACCGCAGGGACCGGAGCGTAGCTTTCCGTGGGGGGAAGATCCGCCGGAGACAGCCCGCGGCAACTTCCATCACCAGAATTGGGAGCCTTCGGCGGTCGACGGACATCCGGCTGGCGCGAGCGCATTTGGCGTGCACGACCTGCTCGGCAACGGCTGGGAATGGACGTCGAGCGTCTTTGGCCCTCTGCCGGGATTCCAGGCCTTTCCGTTCTATCCGGGCTACTCCGCCAATTTCTTCGACGGCAAGCACTTTGTGATGAAAGGGGGATCCCAGCGCACCGATCTGTGCATGCTGCGCCGCCCGTTCCGCAACTGGTTCCAACCGCACTATCCGTACGTGTACGCCAAGTTCCGGTGCGTCGAGGATTGACATGGGTTCTGCACCCAGATTGATCGGCGCCGACGCGGCGGGAGCAGCGGTCGACTTCTGTTCCGACATCGTTTTGGGTCTCAGCCAGCCGGGCCAAAAGGAGCTTCCTTCGAAGTATCTGTGGGACGAAATCGGCTCGACCTTGTTTGATGCGATTTGTCTACTGCCCGAATATGGGTTGAGCCGGGCGGGCACGCGGCTCTTGCAGAAACATTCAGCGGAGATCGTCGAGAGGCTTCCGGCGCCCGTGATTGTCGCCGAGCTGGGCAGCGGAACGGGTCAGAAGACGCGTTGGCTGCTCGAAGCCCTGGCCCGCCACCAGCGCGTGAACTATTACCCAATTGATATCTCCAGCTCAGCTCTGCACCGCTGTCAGCAGGAGCTCGGGCAAATCGACTTGGTCAGCATAGTTGGCTTTGAAACGGCGTACCTGGACGGCCTTCGCGAGGTCGCCGCGCGCCGCTTCGGGGACGAGCGGTTGCTCGTGCTTTTCCTCGGAAGCACGATCGGGAATTTCGATCGGCCGGCGGGCGAACAGTTTTTGCACAACGTTCGCCGGGTCCTGCGGCAGGGCGATGCATTGCTGCTCGCCACGGATTTGGAAAAACCCATCCACCAACTGCTCCTGGCCTACGATGATCGCGCCGGAGTGACTGCCGCATTCAACAAGAACCTGCTCGCCCGCATCAATCGCGAACTCGAAGCGGACTTCGATTTGTCGGAGTTCGAGCATCTGGTCCGCTGGGATGCTTCCGAGCGCCGCATCGAAATGCATTTGCGCTCGAGGATCTGGCAATGCGTTGCGATTCGGAAAGCAGGGTTCCGCTTTTATCTCCGCCGCGGCGAGACGATCTGGACGGAGAGCTCGCATAAGTACAATCAAGCCGAGGTGATCGCCATGGGCCAGCGCACCGGCTTTGATTCAGCGGGGCAGTGGTGCGACGCCGAGTGGCCCTTCATGCAAACTCTTTTCTTTGCCGCCTAGGTCCCCCGGGAAAAAGGTGGCGTGTGCTTGTGCTATAGTTCTCAGCGCATGGCGAAAACCATCGGGAAGGTCGCAGCGAAGCCTTCGCGGTCCACGAAATCGCCGGCCAAGCGGGGATCACGAAGGTCGAAATCTGGCCGGGGAACGGATCGGGCGCGCGTGCGTGCGATTCTCGAGAGGCTCGATGAGGCGTATCCGGCCGCTACTTGTGCTCTTCGCCATGAAGGCGCGTTTCAGTTACTCATCTCGACGATTCTGTCCGCCCAATGCACCGATGAGAGAGTGAACCAGGTCACGGCGACCCTTTTCCGCAACTATCCCGACGCGAAGGCCTTCGCCTACGGAAATCCGAGGGAGCTCGAGAGCGAAATCCGCCCGACCGGGTTCTTTCGGAACAAAACGAAGTCGATCATGGGTGCCAGCAAGAAAATCATTGAGGACTTCGGAGGACAAGTTCCGAAAACGATGGACGAACTGCTCACCTTGCCGGGCGTCGCCCGGAAGACCGCGAACGTGGTTTTGGGCACCGCCTTCGGAATTACCTCCGGTGTGGTCGTCGACACGCACGTTCAGCGGGTTGCCGGGAGACTTGATTTAACGAAGAACACCGACCCCAAGAAGATCGAGCAGGACCTGATGCAAGTGATCCCGCAGGAGAAATGGATCCTCTTCTCGCATCAGTTGATCTGGCATGGGCGACGCGTTTGCCAAGCGCGCAAACCGAGATGCCTCGACTGTAATCTCGAACGGATCTGCTATTCGGAAGATAAAACGGTCTGAAGTGCTTGCGGTTCACGCGGAATTGGCTGGGGTCCGCTGTTTGGGCCGCGAAGTCGAACCGCTCTGTCGGTTGACATTCGTCGGGCAGCGCTGCGGCCGCTAGCGATCCCGAGTTCTCTGGACGATGCTTCTGCCAAACCGCAAAGGCATCTCCTCAATGGGAGAACGTATGCGCAGTGAGATCTACTTCGAGAGGAGTTCCTCATGAGTGATCAAGGCAAGCTTCAGAAAATGGTCTTTCGCAAGACCAACACGCAGGTCGGACGGCACATTTCAGTCTCGCCGAGTAACAGCACCAATCAGCATCTCTCCTATGGCCGCATCATCCTGAATGCCCAAACACCACAGGTGCGCTTTTCAAACGGGGCTTGCGAGACCGGCATGGTTTGCCTGTCAGGAAGGGCGGAAGTGAACGCCGGATCGCAGGAATTTCACCTCGAGCAATATGACGCAATATATATTCCGCGCGACACCCCGATCGAAGTGAGAACGAACGGTCAAGTCGACATCGCGGAGTTTTTCGCAGAAACCGAGCAGTCTTACCCAGTGCAGTTCGTTTCCTACCAAGATGTTCGACGGGACCCCTCCTTGCGCTTTCACACCGGAGGCCCGGGAAGCACGCGCGATGTGAACATTGCGATTGGCAAGAACGTGCGTGCGGGCCGCATTTTGATCGGCTTCACGTTCTCCGATCCCGGCAACTGGACGAGCTGGCCGCCGCACGAACACGCGAAAATGCTGGAAGAGATGTACGTTTACTTCGACATGCCGGAACCCGCCTTCGGAATTCAGCTTGTCTACAACGACCCGCGGTACCCGGAGCTGGTCACCGTGGTGCGCGATGGCGACGCGGTGCTGATGCCCGCCGGCTATCATCCGAACGTTTCCGTTCCCGGACATCGGATCGCCTTTCTTTGGGCCATGGCCGCTCATCGCGAGGTGGAAGATCGGCAGTTCGGGGTGGTGAACGTTCAGCCGGGATTCCAGCAGGGTGGGTCCGGTCTGGAAGCCAGCCGTACGTGAGAGATCCCGCGGAAGCACGGCAGGCGAGCCCGAGCCCCCACCCCGTCGAACCTGACGGCTCTCCTGCGCGCGCAGAGGTCGAACAGCCTTTGAGGGCCGAACCGAGAACCTCTGGTTTGCTCGCGGGGCGATTCCGCTGGGTCATCTGCGGCTTGTTATTCCTTGGGGTGACCAAGAATTACATGGACCGGCAGGTGCTCGGGGTCTTGAAAGGTCCCCTTCAACACCAGTTCGGCTGGAGCGAAATCGATTACGGGAATCTCGTTTTTGCCTTTCAGGCCGCTTACGCGCTGGGCATGATTTGTGTCGGTGGCCTGATCGACCGTTTAGGCACGCGCATCGGTTACGCCGTCGCCATGATCTTTTGGAGCGTGGCGTCGATGGCCCACGCGGTTGCAAACTCCCTGTGGGCGTTCCTAATCGCGCGATCTGCCTTGGGATTCGGCGAAGCCGGCGTGTTCCCGGCAAGTATCAAGGCGGTGGCAGAGTGGTTTCCCAGGAAAGAGCGGGCTCTGGCGACTGGGATCTTCAATGCCGGCACAAACGTCGGCGCGATTCTGACGCCCTTGATCGTGCCCTGGATCGCCCTCCGTTGGGGATGGCGCTGGGCGTTTGTGATGACCGGCGGCCTCGGCTTATGCTGGCTGGTTCTGTGGCTGGCTGTCTATCGCGAGCCAGAAGATCATCCGCGCACGACGGCTGGCGAACTCAGATACATACGCAGCGATCCGCCGGAACCCTCGGGGAAAATAAAATGGGCTCAGCTTTTGCCCCATCGCCAGACTTGGGCCTTTGCAGTAGGGAAATTCATGATTGATCCGATCTGGTGGTTCTATCTTTTCTGGATTCCGGATTACCTCCAGCGCGAGCATGGACTCCGGCTGACCCAGATTGGCCTGCCCATCCTGGTGATTTACGTCATCTCGGATTTGGGGAGTGTTGCGGGCGGCTGGCTTTCGTCCGCACTCATCCGCCGCAGATTCTCGGTCAATGCTTCGAGAAAATGGGCGATGCTAGTCTGCGCCTTAAGCGTGGTGCCGATTGCGACTGTGTCTCGCGTCTCGGGCCTCTGGCCCGCCACGTTCTTGATTGGACTTGCTGCGGCCGGCCATCAAGGCTTCTCCGCGAACCTGTTCACGCTTCCTTCCGATCTATTTCCCTCGCGAGCCGTGGGCTCCATCGTGGGGATCGGCGGCATGGCCGGAGCGATCGGCGGCATGCTGATCGCTGAGGTTGTCGGCCACGTGCTCGCGTGGACCGGCAGCTACATGATCCCATTTCTCATTGCCGCCTCAGCCTATCTGGCCGCGCTCGCGCTCATTCAATTGCTCAGCCCCGAGCTAAGGCCCGCGCGAGTCGTTTGAAGCCGGACGCTCGGAATTGAGCGGACGCCGATCACTGGTCAGCCACCGACGAGCTCGTCGCGAGTTCTCCCGTCTCGGAGTCGAGAATGAGCGGTTCTGGATGCGGATGGTCGAAATCAAAGCTGCCCAGCAGAGAACCCGCAAGTTCGTCCAAAGACCCCCCGCCCAATCGGCCAAGACTCCAATTGTCTTCTATGAAGCGAATGATCGAGCTTTGATCCGTGCGCTCATGGTTCACAAAATTGATTTTGGCAAAGGGGGAGAGAATCAATAGTGGCAGCCGCGGTCCATACGCACACCTGCCCTGAATCCCCGCTAAGGGGGCCCCGGCCCCGCACATCCCGTTCTTGCCAAAAAGTTCGTCGTGTCCTGCCAGCTGCGAATGATTCACGTTGGGCGGCATGACGTGGTCATACCAGCCATCCGAATCGTCCCAAGTCAGAAAAACAGCCGTGCCTTTCCACTGCGGCAAGGCTTGCAGCCGGTTCATCGTCTCGACGATGAATTTTTGCTCGGGCAGCGGTCCAGAATATCCGGGGTGTCCATCCATCTCCTGGGGGCCGCGAATAAAGGCCACCGCCGGCATGTGCCCGGCTTGCGCGGCCTTCCAGAGCATCTCTAGGTCGTATTGATGATTTGCTTGATCCGTTTTCCCTACCATCTCGATGCCGGAGGGTGGCTTGTGGTGTGGATTGGCAGTCGACCGGAAATAATCAAAAGGGTCCGGGTCATCGTAAACAAGAATGCGGCGGCCGTTCGCCGCCAGGTGTTCGGTGCCGCACCGAGCCTTGCCGCTGGCGGTCATCTGGGTAGGAGTGAAGCCTGCGGAAAACCAACCCCAGGTGACTCCCCGTGCGTTCAGCAAGTCGCCGATATTTTTTCCGGTGAAGAGCACGCCTTGGCCCGATGTTTCCGTGCAGTCATCGAAAGCCGCCGCGGGGTTGCCGATCATAGTGCCGTTCACCACGAGCTGTGGGCCTACTCCATGCCAGGTCCGCAGATTGGACGGGGCGGCTCCAGCCGTCTGTCCGGCCGCCAGGTTCAGCGCACCCAGCATCGAAGGACCATACGTCGCGTTAAAGAAGCTATCGCTCAGGCCGAAACGCTGCGCATAGTTCCACAGAGCCGTCACTGTATTCCCATCGAGATACCCCATTACGAAGTTCCGCGGACACCGGGATGATGGCCTGGCCCCGGTCGATTGCACGAACTTGTCCGCCCGTCCACCATCGTAAGCGCGCTGCTCTGCGGTATATCCGTGATCGTTGTCGCAGAAGGGAATCAACGTCGTCGCTTGCGCGCGACTCATCCTCCAAGGCTGTTCCAGGTTCGGATTGCGTTTGCGCAGTTCCTCGCTTAAGCCGTTGACCTCCGGCGTGTCTGTTGCGCCGTGAAATGGCGGCTCACCATGGAGGTTTTCCGCGCGGGGGTAGGTGGCAAAGTAATGGTCGAACGACTGGTTTTCCTGGAAAATCACCACCACATGCTCGATCGGCGTCTTGGGCTGGGGGGACTCGTCCGACCACAATAGCTTCGACGAAAACGCCACACCGGTCAACGCAATCACGACAAGCGTGCGGCTGACATTCCAGGAAACGGTGCTTCCGGAGAATCTGTTCGATCGAATCATCTTAGAACAGGAACTTTAGCGCAACTTGGCCGATGCGCGGAGGGTTGGCGCTCGTCACGAGTCCGAACGTCGAATCCGTAAATTCCCCGTCGGGATTATTGAATTGCGTATGGTTAAAGGCGTTGAAGAATTCGAATCGAAACTGAAACGATTTGGCCTCGGTCAGGGGTAGCGTTTTCAAAAGTGCCAGGTCCCAGTTGTTGAGTCCTGGGCCGTGGAAGAAACGCCGGTTCGAGTTTCCGACTTCGCCGAGCGTCTCTTGAGCAAACAGCGCGGTGTTGAAATAGGTTTGCCCCGAGCGTGGATTGGTGTTTTTCAAAATCGCGCCAGGCGTGAAAATCGGCTCGTCGACTGTTTCGTCGTTTATGCCAGTAGCAAAGTCACCAATCAATGCCCGGTCATCGGTTTCCGAAATCGTCACCGGCAGGCCGGTGCTGAAGCGAGTGATCCCAGAGATCGTCCAACCGCGCGTCAAGCGGTTTGGCGAGAGAAGCTGGTCGAAAGGTAATGCATAATTGAAGCTGACGACGAAACTTTGAGTCATGTCAAAAGCCGACAGGCCAGTGCTCAAGTGCGGGTTATACGGATTTATTTGGTCGTTTATCTCCGAAGCGTCATCCATAGCCTTCCCGTAGGTATAGGCCGCCAGAAGCTCGAGGTGGCCCGTATGATGCCGCACACTGGCTTGCAGGGAGTTGTAGCTCGAATGGCCAAGCGACGAGTAGAGACCGTCGCTGCCGAGTCCCGGGCCTAGCGGCCGAACAAAGATCGTCTGACCAGCGGTCGTTACAAACGGCTGATCTTCGGAAAACGGTCCGCACGTCGGGCTACCCGGGGCTACTTCGCTCGGCTGACTTACGCTCAGACACAAAGCTGGATTGCTCGGGTCGGCCTCTAGGTTGACCAGCAGGTGATGCCCCTCGCTACCGACATAGCTCAGCGTGACCACGGTCTGTGCACCGACCAGCCGCTGAAACGAAAACATGTAATTCTCGCTATAGGGGAGCACATTTCTATAGTTCCATCCCGGTGAGCTGGAGATTGGCTCGAAAAGGGACCAATTGATGTTGTTATCCGGGTTCGAGGGAGAAACGTTTAGCGGCGGAAAGGTAACAGGAAACCGCTGCGTCTCGGAGGTTTGTGTTGCGCGTGCTAAGAAAGGTTCTTCGAACATCGGTGGCGCCTCACTGACCCAGAAAAATCCGTAGGGAGCATCGCCGATGATCTGTGTTTGGCCGTATTCCCCCATTTGAGTGAAGAACTTTCCAAAGCTGGCACGGATACTGCTTGCTCCTTCTGGGCCCAGCAAGGTTCTCCACATTCCTTCCGGGGGCTTCGGAGCGTAAGCAATGCCAACGCGGGGAGCAAAGTTGCCCCACCGAACCGGGGACGTCGTTTTGGGGATGCCCGGATCTCCAGGAAAGACCCAACCGAGCGGGGAGCCGGGGAAGGTGGCCGATTGCTTGCCCGGGATGATTGTCTCGAGCTCGTTGTTTTCCTCCCACCAAGGGTAGCTCAGATCCCATCGGACTCCGTAGTTCAGGGTAAAGTCCGAGGAAAGCCGCCAACTATCTTGGCCGTATAAGCCGAAATACTGGGTGCGGTCATGCATCGGCTCAATGGCGCCTTGGCGGTACAGGGTCGGTGCGCCAATAAGAAAATCTGCGAAGTCGGAGCCCGTCTCGCCGCCGTCAAAGGTGAACGCGCCGTTCGGTCGGCTGATGTTGGATTCCTTGACCCCGTCTTTCTCAACTTGGCCGCCGAACTTCACCGTGTGCGTGCCTAAGACGACCGAGAAGCCGTCCAGCACTTCATACGTGTCTTGAATGAACGTAGCGGTATGGGTGTTAACCCCAATCGAAAAGTTGCGAAAGTCCACACGGGGAACGCCTTCGTAGGGAGCGTAAAGAACGCAGATGCCCAGCCCACTGCATCCTTCCTGGATCCCAAACGAACTTATCTTTGGTCCTACGCCGCCAACGGGAACGTAGCTCGCGTTGTAGTTCCGAACGTAATTCAGATGAAACTCGTTCACCTTGTTGAATCCCCATGTCTTTGCGTCCTCGAACTGCGCCAGCTGGGAGCGTTGGGCACCCAGCCCATTAAAGCCGGGTATTGATTCCTGTGGATACGGATTATTGAGCGAATTGTTATCCAAGTAGTAGTAGCCCGACAGTGTTCCCCAACGAGTGTTCGCGTCTACTCGAGTCGCTCCTTCATCATCCTGCAGCGGTTGACCAAACTGCGAAGTCGAGAAGAAGCCGTCGGGGCCGGGAGGGGGTATGTAGGGCAACAGGTTCCCGGCCGGCGCTGACCACGCGCTCTGCGGAATTACCGCATTGGGAAAAACACAAGTGGAAGAAATCGTGCACCCCGGCGTGTAGTATGGCTCACCGTCGCTGACCAGATAGCCCAGCCGCTGAGACAGCACGCTGGCCCACCCTGCCCCCGTCACTGTCCCGGTCAGTGAACTGGCGATATCGGAAAGGTTGCCCGTGCGGTCCTGTGCGGAGGGAACCAAGACTTCCCCAGTGTCCACGCCTATCGCCTGTCGCGTCCCCTGATAATCAGTGAAAAAGAAAACCTTGTCATGGCGGATCGGGCCACCGACGGTACCGCCGAATTGGTTCTGATGGAATGGCCCTCGAGTCGGAGAGTAATAATTGCGGGCATCGAGGTCCGTGTTCCTCAGGAACTCGAAGGCGTCTCCGTGGAGAGAGTTTGTTCCGGATTTCGTGAGAACGTTCACCTGCCCGCCGCTGTACTCTCCGAATTCGGCATCATAGCCATTCGATAGGATTCGAAATTCGGCGATGGAATCTAGGTTTGGGATAATCGCCGCGCCTTGTTGAACTTCATCTTCGACCAAGCTGCCGTTGATCATGAAGGCGTTGGCAGTCTCTCTCTGACCGCTGATCGATAGGTTTCCGGCATTGAGGTATTGAGCGGGAGGGCTCGTTTCTCCAGTCGGGTTTACACCGGAATTGATAGGGACTACGCCTGGTTGCAAGGACAACAAGTCTGTATAGCTCCGGCCGTTTAAGGGGAGCGCTGTCATCTTGTCCGAACCAATTACCTCGCCGAGATAAGTATTTTCCGTTTCGATCTGTACCGTCTCACTGGCCACATTCACGGTTTGTGAGGTTTCGCCGACCGGCAGGGCCGCGTTAACCCGTATGGCCGCATTGACGGTCACGACAATGTCCGTCTGCCGATAACGTTTGAAGCCCGCCTTGCTAACTGTCAAGTTATAGTTACCCACGGGGAGCGCTTGGAGGGAATAGAGGCCCGCCACGTCGGTTTTGGTGCTGTAACTCACCCCGGTATCGTTATTCGCGACCGTGATATCCGCACCTTGAATAACAGCACCACTCGGGTCCGTGATGACGCCTGAAATCGCGCCAGTCGTATCTCCCCAAACCCCAGGTCCGAACAGCAAAAACAACGCTGAAAGTCCCACGATCAGCACAGTAACCCTCGAGCGGACCGTAAACTCCCGCTGGTTAGCGACTCGTTCCCTCGTCATGGCAAGAGGCTCCTTTCGGTAGGGAGTGCACCCCGTTGTTTCGGCTCGAGAGAAACTCAGTGACCTGGTCATGGTTCAGTTGCCGCCCAAACTTGAGCGTGTGTGCTTCGCACATTTCGTGTGTGTGTGCGAGCTTCAATGAAGAGACGAGGTGATTTTCCGCAGCGAGCGGTTACACGCTGATGAAAAGCAGATTAAATTCTGCTGCGGGATGCGGAAAAACGGTGGGCCCGAAATGGATCGCAAGCTTTCGGAAATGATCCTCGAGAGATTGCAATTGTTGTTGGCGATCAGCACCTCACTGTTTGCACTAATTCGAGCCCCGAGCTCGGCGATGCGGCCCTGGGTGCGATTCAGTCGAGGGATGCACTGCTGCTTTTCGATCGCGCCTTAGGAGTAAGTGTCCAATGCAGTCGTTGATGCTCAGGGTGTAGCGCATACGGCTGGAACATCAGAGCTGTAAACAGCGCAACGACAGTTCCGCGAGATATCTGACCCAGGCGTGTCCAAACAACCCGTCCGGATTCTTGTGAGGAGCAGCAGGCAGCTCTTACAGGCGGCCCTAGGTCCAGTTTGCCGGCAGCCGGCGGAGTAGATTCACCCAGCCGCGTCAGCTATCTGTTGTTCGGCGAAGAACCCCAAAACAGCGGATCGGCAGCAACCCATTCCGGCGCTGGCATGCTGAAAATTGGTCGGACCACAAAGATCTTGGCGCCTGGACCCGCGGAAGAGAGCTTGGCATTCGCCTCCGCTCGCGTCTGGGCCGCTGTCACGATAAATCGCGTGCCTTCCTCAGTTTCGAACACGGTTCCGTCACTCTGCGGGTTGCCCTTGGTCACAACGATCACAAGGAATCGCCCCTGCCCCATGCTCCACGGAATGCCGTGACTCAATTCAGGGTGGTAGTTTGAGAAGCCATCTTTACCCGGCTCCGACTGGAATGGAGCTCTTTGTTGGGTGAATTGATTCATGGCCGCGAATAATCCTTTCTTGTTGTATTGCTCCGTAACGCGTTTTTGTTCCTCAGTCGACGTGAATCCGTTGAGGTACCACACCTCCTTTGATCCCGTCAGAGACTCGATACCCAGGTAAGGATGAGGGCACCTAAGATCAATACACATGCGCGCCCCATTGGCTTCGATTCGGTTCAGGGCGGCCTGAGTACCTGGTTTCCAGAACTCGCGATAGATATATAGAATTCGAGGCGGCTCGGCGTGTGCAGTCTTGGGCTGCGGTTGCGAGACTGGCTGGGGGTTCCCGTCCAGCACCAGCGCATAGCCTATCAACAGAGCAAGCACGCCCTCTCGGATTCCTGGTGGCCTCGACTTTCGATTCATGCCGTTATTATGCCTGAGATGAACTCTGCGGAGGAATTCGTCGGAACCGGGCGAACTGCAGCCGACCAATGTCGACAGCTCCGCACTGCCAAACATGGGGACATCACTCGCGGTATCGCCAACCGCTGCTGTCCGTTCGCGGGCAGGATCTCACTGATTCCGTAAAATTCACCAACCGGCAAGCCTTGTTCTGAGGCTAGATGTGGTGATGGAAAACTGTTGCATCCACCAGCACTTCTGCCCTCTACTTGCGTCCTTCGCGAAACAATTCCGTCCGAGACGGTCCAACTGTCACCCACCTCCAGGGCAGACCGCAGGAATGGTCTTCAACCGCGGTACCGGACGAGTGTCTTTGGGAGAGCTTTCCGGTTTATGATTGGCTTGTTTTCATGAATCTCTCCCGTATTCTACCCGTGGCGATTCCAGTAGGTCGATTCTGGGTCCGGTCTCAGCGCAGGCGTCACAGAAGTGGCGACAGAGCACGACCTCTTACGGACTGCGAAAACGCGTTGCTCTCGCCGTTCTTCGACTCAGAGCTTCTCAGAAAAGTGAGGGTGGCAGAAGTCTCCGCGTTTCCATGTCCCTGGTTTTACTCACTGGTGCGGCACCTTGCAGTGAACGTTCCCGAAATGTCCCATGCCAGTGCGATCACTTTCGACGACACCATCGTCGTTGTGCGTGATCCCGCTAGGATCATACATGATTGGTATCCGCTGCTATTCCATGAACTAGTCCATGTCGTTCAGTACGATATTCTGGGGCTCGATCTTTTCATTGACCGGTATTTGCGTGCGTTTGCGGCTGCTGGTATGGACTACGACCAAAACGCTTTCGAGCGCGAAGCGTACGCGTTGCAAAGACGCTTCCAGTTTGCACCAGCCGCTCCGTTCAGCGTTAAGGCTGCAGTTCTTGGCGGTAATAGACGCAGTTCCCACAACCGCGTGCGCGAGTAACGTTCGCCGGGTCGCGAACCCGACGCGGTTACGATCGGCCTCAGCTGCGACGGTATACCGCGTCACCGCTCAAGGTACGACGACAATCCTGCCGGGTCTTGTTGGGTGTTCCAAAAGCTCGTGCGCACGAGCGATGTCTGCGAGGGGTATTCGTTCGCCGATCTCGAACCCAGACCACCCCGACTCAAGCGCAGCATTCAAATCCCGCGCCGCTTGCAATTTTGCTTCTTTTGGGAAGTCGTCGCTGCCCAGAAAGAACACACGAATATTCCTAAATACCATTTGCCAGAATGGAATTTTCGGAGCGGCGTTATCGGTGGCATAGCTCCCGATTGATCCGCCCAGCTTCAGGAGTTCAACATCGGCGTCGATATTGGCTCCAAACGCGACTTCGACAATGTGGTCAACGCCCTCCGGAGCCAGCCCTCGTACGCGCGCAATCAGCTCGCTGTCGCTCAAAACCACGTCGTGAGCGCCGGCCTTCAACGCTGCGGCTTGATCCGAGGCGGAACGCACAGTGCCTATCACGTGCGCCCCCGCATGACGCGCGAGCGCCACAGCGCAGAGTCCAACGGCGCCTGCAGCACCCTGAACCATGACCCTGCGTCCGCTAACGGCGCCACCAACGTGGACCGCACGATGGGCAGTGATGCCGGGAATGCCCAGGCATGCGCCCTGCTCCATCGACACCTTTCCGGGCAGGGGAGCAATCTGATCGACCGGAACGACGGTAAACTCCGCGGCCGTACCAAACGGGCGATAGGACTGGGCTCCGTAACACCACACTGAACGGCCCGTCCATTCAGCGGAAACACCAGCGCCAAGCTGGTCCACAAGGCCAGCGCCGTCGCTATGCGGAATTACGCGCGGGTATACCATGCCGTAGCCAAACGCGTTCTGCCGCTTCTTGACATCACCCGGGTTAATGCCGGAGGCAGCAACGCGAATTCGAACTTCTCCCGCCGTTGGAACCGGTTCCGGCATCTGGCCCACAACGAGCACGTCGCGAGCCGGCCCCTGCTTTTCGTACCATGCCGCCTTCATTTTAAGTCTCTTAGAACCTCAGAACATGTCTCGTCAACTCAGCGCCGAACCATCTGTCAAACCAAAGTAGAAATGTCCCCTCGCTTACCAAAATAGAAATGTCCCCTTTTGGTTTTTGGGTTTCGGTCTTTTGACCTCTTCTGGACCGTCTGTCTTTTCTTGTTTTTTCTTCTCTTCGGGTCTTCACAGTTGTTTCCTCGAAGAATTTCGCGTCCAGGGACTCTAGGAGAGAACATGCGGGTCTCGGTCGACCCCTAGCATCCCGGGGGTTCGATCCGTTGGCATGGGCCGGAGCGAAGCCCTGCGGAGCCCGAAGGGCGGAGCGGTTAGGGCGAAGCGGAGGGACAAGCCAACGCCGGCCCCCTCCTCGA
>DASPVZ010000046.1:0-61461 GCA_035622135.1 Candidatus Cybelea sp.
GTCGCCCCCGATACCGTGCAGACGCTCGTGGTTGTCGATGCGAAGCTCACCGCAAGGCCCGACGACGCAGTCGCGCTGACTGTGAACGGCGCGGTGCCCATCGCCTCATTCGAAAGCGCTCCGAAGGTGATCGTCTGGCTACCTTGCGTCACCTGGAAGCTTTGGTTGACCGGCGTCGCCGCTGCGTAGGTCGCGTTGCCTGCCTGCGTCGCTTGGATCGTGCAGGTACCCACGGCGACCAGTGTCACCGTCGCCCCCGATACCGTGCAGACGCTCGTGGTTGTCGATGCGAAGCTCACCGCAAGGCCCGACGATGCAGTCGCGCTGACTGTGAACGGCGCGGTGCCCAGCACCTCATTCGAAAGTGCCCCGAAGGTGATGGTTTGCTCTTGGGTGCCTTGGGAAGACATGTATGTCAGCACGATGATGCCCTGACAGCCCGCGGGTCCGTTGCCGGAATAGTCATCCCCAGCCCCACCCGCGCCGCCGCCATAAAGGCCGCACGCACCACCGGCGCCATTTGCTGAAGCGCCTGCACCTCCTCCACCACCGCCACCTGAGCCGTGAGCCGAGTCCCACTCCGTCCCATTGCCGCCATTCCCACCGCTACCCCCATAGGGCGGCGCACCCCCTGCTCCGCCACCCCCTGCTCCGCCGCCACCTCCTCCATAGGAACCATTGCCTCCGTTAGCAGCACCAACGCCTAGCGCGCCGGAGCCCGATCCCAAATTGTTCCAGCCTCCAGCACCTCCTCCCACGTCTGCACTAGGCGGTTGGCCCGCACCGCCATTGCCGTTGCCTCCTCCGCCGCCTCCTCCTGCGGTTCCACTTTCATTCGAACCCCCGGCGCCACCCGGACCATTCGGCCCTGCAGCTCCCCCTCCACCAGGCCCACCGTCTGGATTAGGCCCATTATTGCCCGCACCGCTGGCACCGCCAGAATACAGTACCCCGGATGACGGATATCCGCCGGACGCGGCACCACCTGGCGCTGAGGCAGAACTGGTAGGCCCTCCTGAGCCGCCTTTAGCCCCAGCGACAACTGCCGATCCCGTGATAGATGTACAATTCGTCGTTGCATTGCAAAAGTAGGTGTCCCCACCCGTTCCACCGGCTGGACTTCCGCTCGTTCCTCCCGCACCACCAGCGCCAACCTGGTAAGTGATCGTACTGCCCGGAGTCAGTGTCACGTTCGTCGCCTTTGAGTAAGCACCACCCCCTCCCCCGGCTGCAGCAATGCTAGAACTAGGGGAGTATGATCCACCACCGCCGCCTCCAATCACCTCGATTGTGTTGTTCGAACTGTTCCAGTTGGCCGGCACGGTGTAGCTCGTGCCGGAAGCAAGCTCGACGACCGTCTCGCCCTCTGGTATCACCTGGAAGCTCTGGTTGACCGGTGTGGCCGCGACGTAGGTGCCGTTGCCTGCCTGTGTCGCTTGAATCGTGCAGGTGCCCACGGCGACCAGGGTCACAGAGGCGGCCGATACCGTGCAGACGCTCGTGGTAGTCGATGCGAAGCTCACCGCAAGGCCCGACGACGCCGTCGCGCTCAGTGTGAACGGCCCGCTGCCCATCGCCTCATTCGGAAGTGCGCCAAACGTGATGGTTTGACTCTGGCTCCCCGTGCTCCCTTCGAGCACGTCGAAGCTTTGATCAACCGGTGTGGCCGCCAGGTAGGTGCCATTGCCTGGCTGTGTCGCTTGGATCGTGCAGGTGCCCACGGCGGTCAGGGTCATGCTCGTGCCCGATACCGCACAGACGGCCGGGGTAGTCGAAGCGAAGCTCACCGGAAGGCCCGACGACGCGGTCGCGTTCAGGGTGAATGGCCCGGTGCCCAAGGTCTGATTCGAAAGTGCCCCGAAGTTGATGCTCTGGCCCGCTTCCGTCGGCAGAGGGGGAATCGCTCCGGGCAGGAACAGATCCGACAAGTCGGTGGCGGTGCAGGCGTTTTGCAGGCAGGGCCCCACACCGAAAATCTCCTGGAGGGTCAGCAGCGTCGAGCTATGGTCGTAGAAAATCGAGTTCGTATAGTTGGTCTTCGCGAGCGGAGAGAGCACAAACATCGGGATTGGCCCGTCACCGTCGCTGCCTGAATCAATGCCCTCGTCAAAGGTGATGATCAGAACGCCGTTGTTTTTGAAGGCGCTCGAATTCAGAATCGCCGGAACGTTCTGCGCTAACCACGCATCGCCTGTGGGGATGTCGGAATCATGCATATCGTCCGTCCCGTTGGGCGTTATGAAGTTATACCGAGCAACTGTGCCGTTCGCGAGATCCGTCGCGAGTTGGCTATACGGACGGATGTTGGCGATGCACGTTGCACTTGTCGAGCTTTCATCGTCCGTCAGGTCCTGGAAGAAAACAAACGGGAGGTGGCGTGCATAGTAGTTCGCTGAAGTAGAGGTCGAATCCAGGGAATTCTCATTGGAGACCAGAGGACAATCCGTCCCAGTGATATTTTCCGCGTATTCTCTCCAGGACAACCCCGCCTGGGTCAAATAGGTCGCCAAGTGCTGAGTCGTCGCCGTGCTGTTCGACACAGAGGGATCGTTGTCGGTCGTGAGCCCTTCGTTTCCGCCTGCTTCGAGCCAGACGTAGTTCGGTTCGGAGGGATGACTGTTTGGCGGATCGTAATACTGCGTGGCCAAGGCCCCAGCCGGAACGAGCGTGCCCATCTCGTAAGGAGCGGTCGACGTGTTGAAGCTCGACAGATTCTGGTTCTCCATCAGGATAATGAAAACGGTCTGCACGGTTGCCGATGTTGCCTGCCGATTCGCAGGGCGGGCCCTTGTGCTTCTTACTCGGTGCTTGGCTCTCTCAGCAAGAAGTGAGGATGTATCGCGGAATACACCATGTGCGGAGACGCGAGTTTCTGCACGCGCTCGCAAATAGATCTGCGCGACGACGCTGACACTGGCGACGCCTAGAAACAGCAGACATAGCGCCCGAACAACGCGCCACATGAGCGGCCTCAAACCTTCCAAAGATCTATTTGTGGGGTAGCCTAGGGACTGTCGCCTTAATAATCGAGCTATTCGCAAGAGTCAACCACTATTCGCGATGTTACGGAAAATTCTTTTTCACGGAGCCTAGGGCTACCGTTAGAACTAGTACGACGCAACGCCTATCTGTGTAGCAGAAGATTTCCCACTACTACGCAAAAGAGTGGGCCGCAAATGCCCCGCGGCAGGCGGCACACGTTTCGCGAATTCTTGGGTAATGCAACTGGAAGCTCAAGTTAAAGATCAATTCTGCTCCGGTCGAGACCTTCCGTACCCTGTTTAAGGCTAGTCAACTGGCGCGACGTCCAAAACCGTGCAATTCTGAGTCCGTCTCGACAACAATGTGCATAGCTCGCCAGAAGAAACCCAAACCTTGGCATGCAGAGGGGAGTTTGGGGTTCCTGTTGCTCGGGAGATGCAGGTGAGCGAGGGGCATGTCTCGTGTGGTGTCTCGGCAGACGGAAAAAGAGACGGTCAGGGGTGTCGAGCGAGATTCCATGAAACAGTCTAGAGCAGCGCGGGTGGCCTGGCTGGTTCCTGTCGCAGCTCTTGCGGTCTTTTTTCTGCTAAGGGGCACGTGGGTCGGCTTGGAAGGTCTGAGAGGTAGCATTTCCCTCGACAGAGGAGACTGGACGCTTGTGACCCTGTTTCTCGTAAGCGGATTTTTCCTAAGTTTCGTTGTGGCAAGAGTCTTGCACAGGCAGTTCTTCGCTGGCGAAAACACTCGGTAGCCTTCAAAGTCCAGTTCGAACCTCACGACAACCGTTTTCACGGAAGGCAAGAGACAGCATTGGCCGGGACGTTCAATCGACTCCCTATCTCCGAGGGGTGCTGAACCGCCATCGACACAGTAAAGTCCTAATGCCGAGAGCAGTAGCCGCCCGCACAACTGTCCGCCTCTTCTTCGTCGTGGAGTGTTTTCTTTATCCCGAACTTGTTCCGGGAGTTCCCCTCAGGCAGTCTTAGACGAACCAGTGGCCAGATAGGGCATGCTTTGGAGGAAATTTCGTTGAGGCGTTGACTCAACAGAGACCGCCAACTACGATGTCGACAACATGGCGGAGCCGCGACCACTGCTCGGCGAGACCGTCTCACACAACCGCATCCTCGAAAAGCTCGGTGGCGGCGGGATGGGTGTGCTGTACGAGGCCGAGGACATCCGGCTCGGTCGCCTCGTCGCCCTCAAGTTCCTTTTTCTTGTTGCGCGGCGCGATTGATTCATGCATCTATGATGAGGAAATTTTCACTCGAGGGGAGCCGACCTGGGCTATATTGAAAAGGATCTGGTCGCCGGAGAGAAAGTCCTTTTCGAGACTCGCTTGCACTGGATTGTGCTGGTGCGTTCCTTCCTTCTCGGACTGCTCCTGGCGACTGGCGGGCTCGTCTCGCTTATCGCCAGCTACTACTTCGATGTAGAAGGAGGCGAGCGTCAAGCGATGCTGATCGGCGGAATTGTTCTAGTTGTCCTCGGCGGGATTTCCATCACCTCCGGCTTCGTTCGTCGCAATGCAACGGAAGTGGGTGTAACCAACATGCGTGTGCTCATCAAAGCGGGGCTGATGGAGCGCAGAAGCATTGAGGTGCTGCTTTCGAAGGTTGAGAGCATCGGCGTCAGCGAATCTGCCTTGGGTCGCATGCTGGGCTATGGCAGCGTACTCATCCGCGGCACCGGCGGCACATATGAAACCTTCGAGAAAATCGCCCATCCGAACGACTTCCGCCGTCAGGTCCAGCAGCAGATCGGCCATTCCTCCTAATTGCCCCCCGGATTGGAATCCTGGGGTTGATCATCGCGATCTCAGGCTCCGTGGGTGAGAGAGTCCTGCCGGGTCTGCCACATCCTTAACAAGTTCCCGGGACTCGAGTCGCCAACGATCCCGTCTCAAGAGCCGCTTCCTTCACTCCAAGTATCACCGAGAATGTAGTCGGCAGCTTTTTGGGCGTGAGACGCGGCGGAGATAATCAGCCGCGAATCGGACTCGAGCCTTTCAATCCAACCTTGCAGATAGCTAGCTGAGTTGCTGAGAGTCGCGTGCGAAATTCCCGCTATTCCCGCAAGCATCGCTGCGCCCATCTCGGCAACGAGCTCCTCTTTGCTGTAGGACTCAGAGGCGAATTGGTGCTCCGTGGCATTCTCCTCGAAACGGTTCAGGCGCGACTTGTGGCCCGTTGCGTGGGTCAGTTCGTGAAACAGTGTCGAGTAGTACGCTTCGGGAGATTCAAAACAAGTGCGCGACGGCATTCCGACCAAGTCCGCCGATGGCCTGTAAAACGCCTGCGAATTTTGCTCAATTCGCGGCGCGCTTGGCATGCGATCCGCGATCCCTTCGCATTCCGTGATCGGACGCACTGGCTTGCGGTCATCGCCATAGAGTGCTTTTAAACTGTCGCATTGCTCGATGTTGAACACGCGATAATACCGGAGCAAAACGGAGGTTTTGTTTTCGAGTTCTCTCACCTTTCGGCTCTCCTTAGCGCACTCGCTCAATCTCCAGAACGAAACCAGCGAACCCTTCTCCCCTTGCCGAGGGTGTGCGCCCAATTGCCGGGCTTGATTGAACGTGAGCCAGTAGGGTGAGCCGTATCCCTGAGTCGCCAGCCAGAACACGTTCAGGCCGCGGTAGGGTTTCTTTGAGATGAGATTCCGGGGGATGGACGTGGACCACGGCTTGCGCCACGGCGCCACGCCCTGTTCGAGTTGCTTGATCATCGTCTGCGTGATGATCTCCGACACACTTGGCATCGGGTCTCCCGGTGGTTTGCCGCATCGCGATAAACTGCGCCCAATTTCAGAAAACTGACCCAGGCTCGCCGCGCGCAGATGCGAATCCTAAGCGGTCCGGGCATGCAGTCAAAACCGGGGAGGAGGCCAAGGCTGGCTCCACGAATGGCCAGACTGCCCGCGGATCGAAAGACAGAGGCATCTCCCAATTTCCTGGTAACTGAAGGCTTGCGGCATCTTGCGGCTCAAAACGTACCGCCCCGGCTCATCCTGTCGCCTTCAACCAAGGGCTTTTTCGAGCAATTCCTCGTTTTATGGCTGCCTTCGGAAATTCTTAGCCGGCTTTGGCGAAATAATCCCGCTGACGACACAAACCCATTCAAGGTCGGGAGGTTTCATTCAGTGGCATGCCCCGACGCAGATTCGTTGACTCTCGCCTGGGCCCCCAATTACCATGCCGGACGCTATGGCAGAGTCTCAACCTTTACTCAACCAAACCATCTCGCACTGCCAGATCCTCGGGAAGCCAAGGCGCGGCGGGACCTAAGCCGATGCGACGCAGAGAATTCTTTCAATTGTTCGGCGGCTTGGCCGCCCAATCGGCTGCTCTGTCACTGCTTGGCGGTGAGCGAGCAACCCTGGATGCCGCGCCACCGAGCGCCATAGAAACTGCCCGTCAAGCCGGCCCCATAGCGTCGGCAACAGGCTTCAACCAATACACCGAGGACTACGCACATTTTTGTGCCACCCCTGAGAGAGCGCGCAGCTTCTACGCTTTGCGCAACGGACACATCGTCTCCGAGCAGCTTGACGACCACGATTGGAAGCCCACGGACTGGGGCAGCCCTCCGGAATTGCCAGTGCCGGGGTCGTCATGGGACGGCGTCCCCCTGATCTCACCTATTCCGAGCCTGGCCGGTGAGGGACCGTTTAAACCCACTTGGGAATCGCTTCTTCAATATGAATGCCCGGAATGGTATCGCGACGCCAAATTCGGTATCTGGAATCATTGGAGCCCTCAGTGCGTCGCGGAAGACGGCGATTGGTATGCGCGCAACATGTACATCGAGGACTCGCAGCAGAACAATTTCCAGCTCGCCCATTACGGCTCACCAACTCTGTTCGGCTACAAAGATCTTTGTGCGCAGTGGACGCTTCTGAATTGGCAGCCGTCCGAGCTCATGGATTTGTATGTCAGCGCAGGGGCGAAGTTCTTCGTTGCGCTCGCTAACCACCACGACGGGTTTGACGTCTGGGATTCGAAACATCAGCCGTGGAACGCCCGCCATATGGGCCCGCACCGCGATGTGATCGGAATCTGGGCGGCCGAGGCGCGCAAGCGCGACCTCCGCTTTGGCGTGACGGTGCATCAGGCCCGCAACTGGTGGTGGTTTCAAACCAGTCATGGTGCGGATTCCTCCGGGCGCCCTTACGATGGCCATCTGACGCTTGCCGATGGCGGTGGCCAGTGGTGGCAAGGTTTCAACCCGCAGCAACTTTACGCACCCAAACATCCCTACGACGCGCTGCCCGATGTTTCTTACGTCAAGAACTTCTACGACCGCACACGCGATCTGGTGGATCAGCACAGCCCGGACCTGCTCTATTTCGACAATCCGCTGTTCCCGCTTGGCTGGGCCGGGATGAACATCGGCGCGTACTACTACAACCACAATCTGGCCCTGAACGCAGGCAAGCTACAGGGCGTCATTACCATTAAGAACGTGCCACCCAATCTGGCCAAGACGGTCGTGGCCGATATCGAGCGCGGTCTCGCCGCCGAAATCCTGCCTCACCCCTGGCAATCAGAAACTTGCATCGGAGAGTGGCATTACCTGCGGGCGTTATTTGACAAACCGGGAGAATACGGCGGTTATATGCCGCCCCAGCAGGTCATTCACTGGATGATTGATACCGTCAGCAAGAATGGCACATTCCTTCTGAACATTCCTGGCAAGCCCGACGGCACAATTGACCGCAAGGAGCGCTCGATTCTCGAGCGCATCGGCGAATGGTTCAAGATCAACGGTGAAGCTATCTACTCGACACGCCCTTGGACCGTTTTCGGCGAGGGGCCGCACACGATTAAGGAGGGCTCGTTTGAAGGCCAGTCCACGAGCGAGCTCGATGCGAGCGACATCCGCTATACGCGCAATAAGACGAACACGGTCGTTTACGCTATTGTGCTCGGGTGGCCTCAGCAGGCTGTGATTCTGCGGTCGTTCGGTGCGGCGGCCGCCACGCCTGCAAAAGTGGCACAGGTCGAACTGCTGGGCTCGACGGAAAAGATTCGCTTTGCGCAGACCGCGCAAGGGCTCCACATCGAACGGCCTGGGCAGAAGCCAGCCTCCGAGTATGCCGTGGTCTTCAAGCTGAGGCTCGCTTGATATCGATTTCGAGCCGAGTCGGCAGCGCCTTTGCTTGGCACAATTCGGCCTGATCAAACTTACGAGTCAAGATTCTCGCTCGATCTACTGCTCGTAGTTCTCGATAATCTTTGCTGGACGCAGTTCCGCCTTGTTGGGATCGCCGCCAAACTCCCGAAGCGCGCGGCGCTGGCGCAGGAGATCCCAACACTGGTCGAGTTGAACCTTCAGCTCGGCAAGACGGTTGCGGTCTTCTTCGGCGAGTTCACCTCGCGCGTAGAGTTGTTCCTCTTCCTTGACCAGGCGATCGATGTGACTTAGCACCGATTGATCTCTATCGTCCTTCGCCATGCAAGCTCCTTTCAAGGCGACTCCGCCCCTCGCGCGTGTCTCCCGGCAGTTAGCGTCTCCGGCGGCTTGGACCGAAGATTGAGACTGGTTCTTACTTTACAGGCTTCGTCCCTAACAAGGAAATCGGAAGCGCCGCTTTCATATCTTCGATCTCATATGAGGGCGCCGATCGGTGGCCCGGCGCTTGCGGGACAGGACAGCCAGTTTCTTCTCAGCTTTGAGGGGCACTCGTTCGCTCGTCAGGAGCACAAGTTGACTATCCATCGCCTCCGGCTGTCCGCTTTTGCCGTTTTGGACGTAATGCCCGTCACTTCGCAGGTGATGCGACTTCCTTTCATCGGCAAGTTGGATGTTTAGAACGTCCTTCAGGCGGCGAACCAGCTTCGGACCGCTGACCGGAAAAAGGATCTCGACGCGATGACTCAAGTTGCGCCGCATGAGGTCTGCACTGCCCAGGTAGATTTCTTCGGCTCCTCCGTTCCGGAAATAGTAGATACGGCTGTGCTCCAAGAACCGGCCCACGATGCTGGTGACGCGAATATTGTCGCTGAATCCGCTGACCAAGGGCCGCAGGCAGCAGAGCCCCCGGACCAGCAGGTCGACCTTCACGCCCGCTTGCGAGGCCTGATAGAGCAATTTGATCATTCCCGGGTCTTCCAGGGCGTTCATCTTGAAGATCAGATGGCCACGCTCACCCTTCTCCTGAAGCGCGATTTCTCGGCGGATCAACTCTTCGAGTCGTTGTCTCAGATTCACGGGCGCCACCAGGAGCATATGCGGCTCGTTTTTCCTGGAATATCCCGTCAGTGCATTAAAAAAATAAGTGCAGTCATCTGCGATTGGTTCATTGCACGTAAAAAAGCCAAAGTCGGTGTAAACGCGTGCAGTCACCGGATTGTAGTTCCCTGTCCCCAAGTGAACATAGCGGCGAATTCCGTCGCCTTCACGGCGAACGACCAGGGCGATCTTGGAGTGGACCTTCATGCCGACCAACCCATAAACAACGTGCACGCCAGCATCTTCCAAGGTCCGCGCCCATTCAATGTTGCTTTCCTCATCGAAACGGGCCTTGAGTTCGACCAGGACAGATACCTGTTTTCCCCGCTCGATGGCATCGAGGAGAGCCGCTACGATCGGCGAGTTGCGGCCCACGCGATACAAGGTCATCTTGATGGCCAGAACGTCTGGGTCGCGCGCCGCTTCTTCGAGGAATTCCACCACCGGTTGAAACGACTCATAGGGATGATGCAGCAAAACGTCTTCGCGGCGAAGGAGAGTAAACACGTCCTCTTCAGCGTCGGCTGCCAGATTCGGCGGAACCGACGGTACAAACGGCTTGTCCTTCAAATCCGGACGATCCAATGTGTAAAGTTCGATCAGCCGTCCCAGGCCGATCGAACCATTAATCCGATATACATCCTGTTTGTCGATCGGCAGATTGCTGGCGAGGATCTCCAAAATTTTCTCGGACACCTTCGCGTCCACCTGCAAGCGTACGACGGAGGTAAACCGGCGCAGCTTCATGGCCTCTTCGACGCTTTCCAACAGGTCGTCACTCTCGAGCTCCTGAATGGCAACTTCCGCATCCCGTGTGACCCGGAAGGGGTACGCCTCGGAGATTTCCATCCCCGGAAATAGCAGATGGAGATTGGCCACGATCAACTGCTCGAGCCACACAAACGTCCTCTCGGACGCTGACGATTTGGACGTCTTCCCGGTCCGGGGCACGGGGACCAGTCGGGGCAGGGAGTCCGGTACTTTCACTCGAGCGAAGTTTTCTGTGCCTTGGCTGTCTCCCACGACCACGGCCAGATTCAAACTGCCGCTTGAGATGTGCGGGAACGGCCGGCCGGGATCGAACGCCAATGGCGTGAGGACCGGGAATACCTCCCGAAGGAAATAGGAGTCCATTTGGGACCGTTCGGCGCATGGCAGTGACGAAAGGTCAGAAATCCTTATTCCTTCGCCCTCAAGAGCGGGCAGCAGAGTGCCGCGCAGGAGATTTTGGATCTCTTCAACGAGTTGGCGAACCTCTTGACGAATGAGCTGCAATTGAACCGCGGCGGCGAGGCCGTCGATACTTGCTTCCTGAGAGCCGCTGGCCGCCTGCTTTTGCAAGCCGGCGACACGCACCATGAAGAACTCATCCAAGTTGGAGCTGACGATCGAAAGGAACTTCACTCTCTCGAGCAGAGGATTGTCCGGGTTCTGGGCCTCGTGCAGAACCCTTTTCTGGAATTCGAGCAAACTCAGTTCGCGGTTAAAGTACAACTCGGGAGACTCGAGTGTCAGACATGTTGAGCCGGAAGCCGGTATCGAGACTTGAGTCCCGATATCGGAACTTCTCTTTGGTTCGTCCGGCTCCAATTCCCGTCCCAGGGCATTCTGCATGGGATTTGATTTTACTCGGCTTCGTGAGGAAGACCGTGATTAGTTTTTACCCGGCCTCCCGGGAGACAGATTTGCGACCCGAGTTTTGACGCAATCCCCCGGGTTTCAGGATGTCTTCAGCGGGGCCGGGGAATAAGAGTCGGCCAGCGCTCCCCGAGCTCGTGATGTTCAGCAACCTTCCTATGGTGCTCTGCAGCTTGCTTGGACATTCATCCTCCCGGATTGTTGCTCAGCGGTAAGCTTTGGCCCGGTGGACAAGAGTGGGGCGGACTTGTTAATTGGGCGTAAATGAACGGTGAACGGTTGACTCGACATCGGCATCGTTATTCCCTCATTCGCAGCGTAGCGCCACCATGACATCGACGCGCATGGCCTTCCGCGCGGGAAGGTAGCTCGCAGCTGAGGAAACCAAGAGCAGAAGAATCGCCACGCCCACAAATGTCAGCGGATCGGTGGCGCTGATGCCAAACAGCAGGGTCGCCATCAGGCGCGTCAGAGCGAGCGACGCTGTCACGCCGATGGCAACGCCAATGAGCGCGATCTTCAGCGCCTGTGTCAGGACCAAGTGCAACACCTCGCGCGGCCCGGCTCCGAGCGCCATGCGAATTCCGATTTCGTGCGTGCGCCGGGTCACCGAGTAGGAAATGACGCCGTAAATTCCGACGATGGCCAGCAGTAAGCCAAGCGCTCCGAAAATCGTGAGAAGAACCGTTTGGAAGCGCGGAGCCGCATTTGCATTCGCCACGAGTTGTTCCATGGTTCGGACGTCTTCGATGGGCTGCGCCTTATCGATCGACCAGATGCGGTCTTGAATCGCGGAGACCACTGCCAACGGGTCCGCATCGGTGCGCACAGCGACCGAGACACCTGCAAACTGCTTTGCTTGATAGTACGGCGCGAAGAACTCCGGCAGGGGCGCTTCCTTGGTGGCCTGGTCGCGAATGTCTCCGACCTCGCCGACGATCTGGCCCCACTTGGGATCATGTTTGGCATCGGTGTTTGTCCACAATCGCCTGCCCACGGGGTCTGTGTGCCCAAAAAACTTCTGAGCGAATGCCTCGTTCACGATATAGACATCGGGCGCGCTGCTTGTATCCATTTCCGTGAATTCGCGCCCGCGGATGAGCGGGATGCCGAACGTCTCGAAATATCCGGGGGTGGTTCTGTTCGCTTCCGTCGAAACGGACGGGGAAGTTTGAGGGGTCGCATCGGTGTGAACCGTGGACTCGCCTTTAAGACCGGATAATGGCGCGTAAAGTGATGCCGAAGCGCTCTGCACGCCAGAAACCGTGCGGGCTCGACGAATGATTTCGCGCACATATGCCACGGATTGTTCCGGTTTCGTGAATTTTCCTGCGGGAAGGTTTATGGTCATGGTCAACAAATGATCCGGTCGGAACCCGACGTTTACCTCGCGCAGATGCGCAAAACTGCGCAGGGCGAGCGCGGCCCCGATCACCAACAGGAAGGCAAGAGCAATCTCGCCTACGATAAGCGAGCGTTGCAGAAGGCTGTGCTGCAACTTGGCGGCGCCCTGGTCGCCGGTGCCGGCTTGTTTCATGGCTTGGTTCAGCTTCCCCGCTGAAGCGAGAACTGCCGGCGCGAGTCCAAATGAAATGCCTGCGAGCACCGACACTGCCAGCGTGAACCACAAAACCGTGAGATCGACGCCCAGATCTTGCACCCGCGGAGTCTCCGGTGGCAGGAGGACCCGCAAGCTTGCGACACCCCAAACCGCGAGAAGGAAGCCGCAGAAGCCGCCGATTAGCGCAATGGCCAAACTTTCGACGAGCAGTTGGCGAACCATGCGACCCCGGGTGGCACCCAACGTCGAACGAATGGCAAGTTCGCGGCGCCGCTCCAAGCCCCGCGACAAACACAGAGCAGCCACGTTGGCGCAGGCGATCAAGAGCACGAAACCGACGGCGATGAGAAGCATCAGCAGCGGCAAACGAGCGTCGCCCAAAAGGTCAGATGCGACGGAAACCGCGCGGAAGCCCCACGTCTTATCGGCGTCGGGATAGGTTTTCGCGAGGCGCGCGGCGATTGCGTCAAGCTGACCTTGAGCCTGCAGAACCGTGTACCCCTGCTTCAAACGCGCAAGGGCCGAAAACCGGTGGTCGCCGCGTTCGGAGCGCTCCTCGATTGTAGGAGCAAGAGGTGTCCAGAATTGGCGGTTGGACACAAAGTCGAGATGCTGCTGCGGACTCATCACGCCAACGATCCTGTACGATTTGTCGTCGAGCATAGCGGTCTTCCCAACCGCATGCCGGTCGCTGCTGAACTGCCTTTGCCAGAGTGAGAAACTCAAAATCACTTCGCGATCCTGGCCCGGCTGCATTTCAGCCGAAGTGAAGGTTCTCCCGTAAAGCGGCTTCATGCCCAGGACCGCGAAGAATTCTGCGGAGACTTCGGCACCGTCAAGCGCTTGGGGCTCACCCCCGTCGGCGAGTGTCATGTCGGAGGACTGGTAGAGCGCAATCGCCGAAAAGGCGGTGTTTTGGGCGCGAAGATCCTGGATGTCCGGCAGTGACAATCCCAGATCCGGGAAATCGAACATCGAAGTGTGTCCCCAAAGCTCGACAAGTTGCGAAGAATCGGCGAAGGGCAACGGACGAAGCAACGAAGTATTCACGACAGAGAATATCGCGCTGTTGGCGCCCATACCGAGGGCCAGTGTTAGGACGGCGACGGTGGTGAAGCCAGGACCTTTCGCAAGGATCCGAAGACCGTAACGCAGATCCTGCCAGAACGTCCCCAATGCGCACCCCCGGGATGATTCTACTGCTAACGGCTCAATCTTGGAGTCCGCCGTCGGCTCGACAGGTCGACCGGGCGCCGTCAGCTCAGATTGCTTTCCTACCCGACAATTTTTTTTGACTTCTTCCTTTATAGACTGACCGGGCTGGGTTCCAACAAGGGGCGGTAGTGCGGGTCACGACAGTCGATCGTCTGGCGCGTCGTTTCACAAGATCGTTGACCCTCAAACGCACGACGGCCTAGTATGACCGGGCCCAATCCGGCTTTTGTAGACATTTAGGAGGGAAATCCATGGCTTCACGAGCTCATTCCCTGCGTGTCTGTATGGTCGTCGCAGCTGCCTTGGCCTTGTCGACTTCGATCACCCGAGCCCAAGGCCTGTCGAGTCGTGACCTGTCCAGCTTCCGTTCAATCGGCAGCGTGGCCCTGTCCCCGGATGGGCGGCGCATCGCCTACACCGTCACCATGCGTGATCGTCCGGGTCGTCCTTACGGACAACTTTGGATCATGGACCTAGCAAACCAAAAATCAGCGCGAGTCGGAGGAGAGAAGGAAACTGGCGGCGGTCCGATCTGGTCACCTGACGGGACGTGGCTTGCCTTCTTCGGAAGCCAAGGCGAGAACCACGGACTCCTGGTGGCCCGGCCCGATGGCACGGATATCACGTTTCTTGCGACCCTGCGCGGCACAAACAGTCCACTTCCCGGCGCGGGCAACGAAGCGGCGTGGTCGCCAGACAGCAAACAGCTCGCGTTCGTTTCTTCGACTCCAGATGAAAGGGCTGCGGAGGCGAGCGGTGATCCCATGGTCATCACGCGGTACTTGTACAAGCCGGACGCCGGAGAGGGAATGACTCGATTCAACGACAATCAGCGTCTGCACATCTTCGTTGTCACGCTGGCGAGCAAACAGGTGCGCCAACTCACTCGTGGCAACTATGACGAGCATTCGATCGACTGGTCCCCGGACGGCAAGGAGGTTCTCTTTGTTTCGAACCGCGAACCGAACCAAGACGAATTCTTCAATTACGACGTGTTTGCGCTCGAGGTGGCAGACAATGCCATCCGACGCCTGACCGCCACTGAATTCAACGAATACGATCCTCTCTGGTCCCCGGACGGCAGGTACATCGCCTATCGCGGGACAAAGCGCGGCTTGACGGACCGCGAAACGACCATGGAGGACACGCATGTCTGGGCGATGAACTCTGACGGAAGCAATCGCCGCGAAATTGGAGCGGCGATCGACAACCGCCAGGGCGATCCACAATGGGCTGCCGACGGAGGTGCCGTGTATTTCACTGTGCAGGAGCGTGGCAGCGTCCATCTTGTACGCTTACCGATCTCGGGTGGACGGCCTGAATACGTCGTGAATGAAGTGGGGGCGGTCGGGAGCTGGTCGGTGGCCAAAGACGGCAGCCTGGCATACAGCTTCACCTCGCCCCGGGATGTGTCCGAATTGTATTACAAGAAGGGAAGCACTCCGGCGCGCCGGCTCACCGACCTCAACGCCGACATACTGGCCGGAAAGCAGATTGCCGATGTCGAGTCATTTACCTTCATGAGCAACGACAATAAGTTCGAAGTCGAAGCCTTCCTCACCAAACCGCTTGGAATGACGGCCACGTCCAAACATCCGCTGATCGTCAATATTCACGGCGGTCCGCACGGTCAAAATGGTCCGGCATTCAACTTCAAAAACCAGGTCTACGCGGCGCGCGGCTGGGCGACGTTGAACGTCAATTTTCGCGGATCCACCGGTTACGGACAAAGATTCGCAGACGCCGTGTTTGCCGATCAGAACGGGGACGAGGGACAAGACGTGTTGTACGGCGTGAGTGCCGTGGTACGTCGATACCTGTGGCTCGATCGCGAGCGTATGGGAATCGAAGGCGTGAGCTACGGTGGTCAACTGACCGACTGGCTCATCACGCAGACCAGCGAATTCAAGGCCGCCGTTTCCACGGCTGGAATCTCCAACCTCGTGAGCTACAACTACATGACCTACTACAACCAATACGAGGAGATGGAATTCGGCCAGTTTCTCCACCAGGGAAACCTGATGGATGTGGCCTGGGAGCGGTCGGCCCTGAAGCACGTGGCTGCCGCGCATACCCCGATCCTGCTGCTGCACGGGGAAAACGATAACGACGTTCCCATCGCCGAGGCCGAGCAATTTTTCATCGCTCTGAAGGATGTGGGCACGGAAACGGTCTTTGTTCGGTATCCGCGGGAGGGGCACGGACTGTCGGAGACAAAGCACGTCATCGATTCGATCGACCGGTCCATTGCCTGGTACGAGAAGCACTTTCCGAAGCCAGGTGAGGAGGGGGTGAGTAACGTCCAGCCTTGAGCCACTCCCCGGGGCCAATTTCAATACGGGGCATCGCAGGCGGAATTCACTCGGTCAGGCCAAACCTGAGTCTGGGCGCTCCTCTGTCAGCGGGATCCCTCGGGGGAGAGAAAAATCAGTCCGAACGCAAGTAAACGGCACGACAAAACCGCCACGCGTGCCGCCGTCTGACCACGAGTCCGATCACGAGACCGCAGCCAAGAAGCATCGCGGAAGAAGGCTCGGGCGTGGTGATGGGCATGATCGATTCGATCACGAAGCCGCCTGAGGCCGGGTTATTACCTCCCCCTGCACATAGAATGTCGTAACAGCTGAGCAGTTCATCCGTACACGCTTGATACACGCAGTTAATGACCGCCGACGTGCCCGTGAACGTGCCGACGTCACCAGGGGTGGCGCCCGCTTCGATCAAGAATCCATCCGAGTCATACCAGGCCAGTCCTCCCCCCGGATAGTAAGACCCCGCGGGCGCGTTAGGGAACGGAACGCATCCTTCTCCTGCGAGGGTGCCAGCCCCCTGATTGCAGAAGCTGGGGACCACTCCAAAGGTGAATGGTGTTGCGCCCGCGAGCGGCCCCCCGTTATCCACGACGCTGAAAGTCATCGTGCCGGGGATGACGTTTCCACTCGCATTCATATCGTAGGAGGCGAAGAATTCGTCCACGACAGGATTGCCCGGTTCGCTCAGTCCGAAGGCGCCGTAGAACGCGCTGTACCGCCAATAGACGTTGATGGTCACCGCGTATTCGGTGGAATCAGCACGGGACGTTGCTGCCAGTGCGGGAACGAAAAGCAGCACGGTCGTGCACGCGCGTAGGAGTCTCATGCATGCCCCCGTCCCCCCTGCGCGCACCTGCTGCAATTCGTGAACCACTACAGTTTGCTGGGCAAGCTGCGAGGCATTCGCTGACGACTATAATCGTTACGAATACATAGCGAATTGATTACTTCGTCGGCTGCAGGAAACATTTTGCATCAAAGCGGCATGCTCTAGGCTTTCCTGCCTCCAGGCTCCGGCGTGATTGGGCGTCGACGCACGCTCAGGCAAATACCCAATGAATCGACACGTTGATTTGGCGATCGCTCACGAACCGGTTCACGTCGACTACACACAGGAACGGGGCCTTTCCTGTCTGCTAGCTTTACTGTATTGACGGTTCTGTTATTCAAGTGATTGCTGTACAAGCCGGGTAACTTCTCGCGGTCCTTCACCGGCTGTGAGCGTGCTGTTCTATAGTCGCGAATCGAGGAAAGTGGGGTATCCGTCCCATTCTTTCTGGATCTGTTCTCGTGGAAGCCGTCCTATTCGTGCACTTGCTGTGGTGCGGCTGGGTGTTGCTAGGCTGGACAGTGACCCGCCACCGCCCCCTTCTGCGGACACTGCACATCGCTTCGCTTGTCTACGCCATGGCCATCGAGTTGGTGCCTTGGCCGCCGTGCCCGCTCACCATGGCCGAAACCTGGCTGGAAGCTCGCGCGGGCATCGAACCTGCACAGGGTCCGTTTCTGGTGCGTTTTCTCGATGCCGTTGTGTATCCCGACTTGCCGGATTGGGCGGTCGCGGGCGGCGCTGTGCTTGTCTGCCTGGGCATCCTCTGCGTGTATGTGCGGCGCTATGTTCGTCGGACAGCGGAGGGACAGTGGTGACGAAAGCAGTTCCAAATCCTGTTGTTCTCATGCAGGGCCGTGGTCTCTCGGGGATTTCTGGCTGCCGAGTCCGGCGCGTTGCGAAAGAGCGGCAAGGGGCGGGATATCGCAGTCGGCGACCGGTCTAGGGCTTCCGATTTGCGGCCGGCCAGCCTTTGCTCGGTACGATACCGGCGCCCTCCTGAATGGTGACGAGCTGATCGGCGGCAACGGCCTTCAGTTTTTCCGCGTGACCGCTCGGCCAATACACGTCGATGTCGGCCGTGCGTTCGGCGCCGAGACCGAAGTGCAGTCGCGGGTCATTGGCGGAAAAGAAGCTCGCCTGACTGGTCACCGCTTGTGCTTGCAACTTCTTTCCGTAGCGCACCAGCACACGCGCCCCAATCGCGCTGCGATTCGATTTTGTGCCAATCAGCTTCACCTTCAGCCAGTGATCGGATCCGCGCACATCGTTTCGCAAGAGCGAGGGGGGCTCGTTCATGTTCACGATGAGAATGTCCACGTCGCCGTCATTGTCGAAGTCGCCGAACGCGCAGCCTCGACTGGAGTGCGCTTCGGTGATGGCGGGACCGGCTTCCGCGCCCAACTCTTCGAAGGTGCCGTTGCCGAGATTGCGAAAGAGCAAGCGCGGACACTTGTTGACGTACTGCGGTAGCTCTCGCTCGAGACCCGGATAGACGCTTCCCGCAACGGTGAAAATGTCCGGCCAACCGTCGTTGTCCAGGTCCGCCATTCCCGTGCCCCAGCACGTGTAGCGTGTCTCGACTCCCAGCCGCGCCGCCGTCGTCACGTCATCGAAATTTCCGGTCCCGTCGTTCCGGTAGAGAACGTTCGTGTCGTCCGTAAAATGCGTCTTATACAGGTCGAGATGTCCATCGAGGTTGTAATCGCCGATGGCGATGCCCATGCCTGCCTGTTCCATCCCGTCTTCGTTGAGCGCGACGCCGCGCAGCACACCTTCTTCGCGAAAGGTTCCGTCGCGATGGTTCATGAACAGAAGGCTGGGCGAAGAATCGCACGCGTTGTAAATGTCCGGCCAGCCATCTTCATCGAGATCGGCGCACACGGCGGTCATGCCGTAGCACTCGCGTTTGAGCCCGACTTCCGACGCGCCGCTCACGTCCGTGAAGGTGCCGTCGCCATTGTTGCGATAGAGGTATCGCGAGGTGAATGGCAGGCCACGCGGGCCGCACTCGACCGGGACACCTCGCCAGGCGCAATTCACGTCATGCCCCGGCTTGGGGATGACTTTGACGTCGAAGCCCACGTAATTGGCGACATACAGATCGAGAAGCCCGTTGCCGTCGTAGTCGATAAACGTGCAGCCGCTTCCCCAGCGCGTCGGGCCGTCGTAGAGAAGCCCGGCTTGTCGGGTCACGTCTGAAAATGTGCCGTCGCCGTTATTGCGATACAGCACGTTCTGGCCGTAGTAGGTGCAGAAAATGTCCTCGAAACCGTCGTTGTTGTAGTCTCCGACGCAAACCCCAGCCGCCCATCCCACGCGCTCAAGCCCCGCTTTTTCGGTCACGTCGGCAAACGTACCGTCGCGGTTATTGTGGTACAGCCGATTCGTCGTGCCCGGGGGTAGGCCCTCGAGCCGCGTTCCGCTCAGCAGAAAAATATCCATCCAGCCATCATTGTCGTAATCAACAAAGGCGCAGCCGCAGCCGGTTGTTTCAAGGATGTAGTCGTTGTGGTCCGGCGGGCCGTAGATGACGGGGGCCACCAGCCCGGCCGAGTGCGCCACGTCGACGAATTGCGCGTGGAAGGGGCGCCCGGAAGGCGGCAGCTTGCGCTGCGCCTGAACGTTTCGCGAAGCGACGCCCTGCGCGAGCAATCGCCAAGCCGAAGCGCCAAAAGGCAGCGCCAAGAGCAGCATCCGCCGAGTAATTTTCATCGAGAGGTCGCCAAGGCCCGGTGTCGCAGTCAGTTGACCTTGACCACAGCCAGACCGTGCGCGGGAATCCGGAGCGTCAGTTGATTCCCGCTGATCGGTTCGATGCGCGCGGGAGGCAATATCGATGCCGCGCGCAAGCGAAGAATCTGCGCGCGGGTGGGATTGGCGGGGGAGCCCATCTGCTCGAAGGCCGTCTGCGCATCGCCGTGCTCGGAATCCAGGACGGAAATACTGGCTTGCTTGGCCTCAAAATGCCTGAACCGAAAGGTGAACATCCTGGCCGCGCCCGATTCGTCGGGCGGCGTGTAGTTCCACAGGGCGAGATCGAGGGCGCCGTCTCTTGCGCGGGTGACCAGCACGGAATCCGAGGTCGACTCGATACGCCGGTCGCCCAATTCGTGCAGCAACTTAAACGCGTTAAACGACGGCTTGGGAATTCCGTCTGCGGCGACCAGCCCGAACCCCCCGTAGAAGGGCGTCTTGACCACTCCTTGCTCTTCGAAAACATCCGAGAACGTCCAGTACGACATCATTTGAGTCAGGCCATCGCATTGGCGGATGGTGTCGGCCATCCACGGCCCCATGAAGGCGGAATCGGTTACCTCCGGCTCGTTCTTGTAGCTGGCGTTGAATTCACTGATGAGCAGCGGAACCTCGGGCATCGCGGACGCCTTGATCTGCTCGTGCACCTTTTCGACCGCGCGACAAACCATCTGATCGCGGGGAATCGGCTCTTCGGTTCCAAAGACGTCCTTCGGGGGATCGTTTCCGTAGATGTGCGTCGATATGAAATCAGCGGGGACGCCGTTGTCGCGACAATGCTTGATGAAAGCGTCCACCCAGGCAGCTTGAGCGGTGGCCGGGCCTCCCACGCGCAGGCGCGGACTGACGGATTTCAGCGCGCGCGCGGTGTGGTCGTACAGCTCCCAATAGGACGTCTGGCGCGGGTCGCCGGCCCAGAAATCCAGGTTCGGCTCGTTCCAAACCTCGAAATACCATTTGCTGACCTCCTCGGCGCCATAGCGAGCGACCAGATGGTTTGCGAGCGCCACGATCATGGCGTCCCACTTCGCATAATCCTTGGGCGGCGCGACGACCGGGTGATACCAGAACGCCTGATAGACCTCCCGGGAGGCAAGGTTTTTGGGCATGAAACTCAGCTCGATGAAGGGGCGCACGCCATTGGCGAGCAGGCCGTCATAGATCTGGTCCACGTAGGAAAAGTTGTAAACGGGACGGCCCTGCGCATCTTCCCCGTACACGCCGACTTCATCATCCAGAATCGCGTGAAAACGAATGTACTCGAACCCGGTGACCTGTTTCACTTCGCGCAAATCGCGGCGGTAACTCTCCCGCAGCGAAAGGATGGCGCGGCCGGAGCCAAACATGCGCTCCCAAAAATGCGGGAAAGGATGCGCGGGAGCGGACCCATCTACGACAACGACGGTCGGACCCGCTTTTTGAGCAGCCGTCCCGCCGATGAGCAGAGAAACCGATGCTGCGGCGGTGAATGCAATCAGTGCGGCTTGGCGAGTCATTCCTCTCATCCATCCGACAGTCGTAAAACGACTAAATCGATTTAATAAATAGCCATCTGGATATCACGCGGCATCCGGAGGTGTCAACCACATGGCCAAGCTCAGATGCCCTAGCTCACATGCCGGCTCAAGCCTTGACCTCTGTCCCGGCCGGGAAGGAACCGGTTCCCAAGCCGCATCCGGGCTTATTGCAGTTGACATCGCGGTGAAACCGCCTACGATACAGAGAATAAATCGAGTCGATATGACAGCCGCAGCACAACCCGTTCCGGAAATCCCGGACAAGAGCCTCTTCACCATCGCCGAAGTCGCCCGCCTGACGTCGACAAAGCCGTTCGTCCTGCGGTATTGGCAGAGCGAATTCCCCACGCTGCAACCGGTGAAAGCCCCCAACGGACGTCGCCTCTATCGCCGAGAAGATATCGAGATGATCTTCGAGATCAAACGGTTGCTGTATGAGGAAGGGTTTACCATCGCGGGCGCGCGAAAACACCTCGGCGGACCATCCCCTGAAAACGGGCGGCCGGCCGAGCCAACGGTGGCTCCCCCTAAACATCAGCTTTCGGCTTCCCGCGCTCAACAGAAATTTTTGCTGGATTTACACGAGGAATTGCTGGCCATCTTGACCCTTCTCGAATGCGAGTGATACGCTGATTTCGCGCTTCGAGCAACCGTCGGGACGTGGCGCAGCCTGGTAGCGCGCACGCTTGGGGTGCGTGAGGTCGCTGGTTCAAATCCAGTCGTCCCGACCATTTCCTTCAAGGACTTGCGGGAAGCGTCGGAATCGCCGTTTTCGATTTGGTGCACAATTTGGTGCACACCCACCCTAACTGCGACGCTCAGCTTGAAACTGATTCTTGTTTTTCCTATAGATTAAACTAAACACACTGAGCGCGTTGACTCCAACCTGCGAGGGCGGGCTCACGCTCCGTGTCCGATCTCGAGAGTTTCTGTCACGAGCCGAACAGTTAGGTGCTTACAAACCGCCAGTTCTGGCGTCAGAATGCACAGGATTATACTGTTTCCTTTCTAGACGGAGAATAATATGGGGAATCTGTTGCAGGATGTTCGATATGGGCTGCGAATGCTTGCGAAATCCCCGGCGTTCACAGCGATTGCGATCCTCACGCTGGCGCTTGGCATCGGAGCAAACACCGCCATCTTCAGTTTGATCGATGCGGTAATGCTGCGCTCGCTTCCTGTCGAAAACCCTTCTCAATTGGTTCTGCTGCAGTGGACCGCGCGAAATCCGCCAAGAATTCACGGCTATATGTCTTCGGGAGACTGCCCAGCAGATATGCGTTTGGGACCGGGCGCCACGAACCCTTCGGGGTGCTCGTTCTCTGAGCCCATGTTCCGCGAAATCGAGAAGACGAATCAGTTCGCAGGAGTCGCGGCATTTGCCAATTCCGGGCCACTAGCTCTCACAGGCGGCGATGGTGCCGCGACAGTGGTGAGCGGGCAGCTCGTTTCCGGCGATCTTTTCCGCACACTCGGTCTAAGGGCCGCTGCAGGACGTCTGTTTGAGGCGAGCGATGACGCGCCCACAGCAGCGCCCGTGGCTGTTCTCAATTACGGATATTGGCAAAGCGCGTTCGGCGCCTCGCGCGCGGTAATCGGGCGGACGGTTCAATTGAATGCCGTACCGTTCACGATTGTCGGAGTAGCAGAACAACCGTTCACCGGCCTGACACCCGGAAGCGATTACGATGTTTGGCTGCCGCTTTCGGCCGGCGCGCGGATCAACGATTACCGGATATGGGACAACCGCGCGGACAAGGTGAGCTACTGGTGGTTGACCGTGGTCGGTCGAATGAAGCCGGGCACCTCGGTCGCGCAGGTGCAGGCAGCCGTGTCGGGAGTTTTTACGAACGAAATGCTCCACGGCTCGGTGCCTCTTTTCGAAGAGGGCGTTCGGGCATTGGGCCCGGGAGGACGAGGGCCTGGTGGCGGAGCCGGACGGCAAATGATGTTTATGGGGGGTGGGCCGCCGCCAGCCAGTGGCCCGGGACCGAGCGGTGTTGGACCGGCGCCTCGGATGATGCAGGGACCGCCACCTGCTGGCGCGCGAGGACCAGTTGTTTTGAACGGGCCACCGCCTGGAATGCCGGGTGGCGGCCCGAAATTGCAGCGGCCACCGGAGCAACGTCAGCCTGCAGCGAAGAGCGCCCCCGTTCAGGCTCCACCGGCACAGGAGGCCGAGACTACAACTCTGTCCAAACCAGGTGATGCGCCCACGCTCACACTTATCAACGCGCAGACAGGGCTGACTGGCTCGCGCAGGCGGTTCGCGAATCCGCTCTATGTCTTGATGTGTGCCGTTGGAATCATTCTGCTGATCGCGTGCTCGAATGTTGCCGGCCTGATGCTGGCGCGCGCGGCCGCGCGAAACCGCGAAATCGCGCTTCGATTGGCGTTGGGTGCGGGACGCGCGAGGATCGTGCGGCAACTGCTCACCGAAAGTGTGATGCTCGCGGCGATTGGCGGTGCGCTCGGAATTGCTTTCGCGTCGTGGGGATCGCACGCCATCATATCGTTCGTTTCCAGCAACCAGCCGCGCCCGCTGACGTTCGCCACGGGCCTCGATTTGCGCGTGCTGGGTTTCACGATAGCGGTCTCGCTAATGACCGGCATATTGTTTGGGCTCGCACCGGCGTTCCGCGGCGCGCGCGTCGATCTGACTCCTGCATTGAAGGAGGGCTATGGCGTGTCTGCACACCTCGGGCACGGCGGAGGCACATGGGTCAGCGTCGGAAACGCGCTTGTGATCGTGCAAGTCGCGTTGGCAATTGTCGTGTTGGTCGGCGCTGGGTTGATGGTGCGCACGCTGCAGAATCTTCGCAATATTGATCCGGGCTTCGATTCCCGGAATCTGGTGATTTTTGGAATCAATCCTTCGCTCGCAGGATACAAGGACGTGGAGATCGACAGCTTCTACCGCGATTTGCAAGGAAGACTCGCCGCGACGCCAGGCGTACGGTCGGCGAGTTATTCGGCGCTGCCTCTGCTTAGCGGCTTTATTATGGCCACCGGTTTCCATTGGCCGGGCACGCCTGAGGACCGCCCCTCGGAATCCGACGTCTTGCAAGTCGGTCCTAATTTCTTCAGTACCATGCAAATTCCGCTCCTCGCCGGGCGAAATTTCACTTCTTCGGATTATGCCATCGCTGCCGGCAATGGGGCCGACCAGGCATCTTCGGTGGCAAGACCCATAATCGTGGACCAGGCGTTCGTCGCCAAGTTTCTCGGAAAAGAAAATCCGCTCGGCAAACGTTTCGGCGAAGAGGCTGCCTCTGTGGACGAACCTTCTGGCAATCCAGGATACGAGATCGTGGGAGTCGTTCGTGACACAAAGTACAACGACTTACGGCGTGCACTCAGTCCGACGATGTACCTGCCACAGAGCGGTATGGGCGCTTCGTTCGAAGTTCGCACGGCCGGCGATCCGCAAGCCCTGGTTCCGGCAATCCGTCATATCGTGGCGGAAATGAATCCGAATCTGCCGCTGCGCGACGTGACTACGGAATCGCGGCAGATCGATCGATTGCTATTCGAAGAGCGATTGATAACCCGGCTCTCGAGCTTCTTCGGCCTGCTCGCTCTTGTGCTCGCGTGCATTGGGCTGTTCGGCCTGCTCTCGTATGAAGTGACGCGGCGAACGCGCGAAATCGGAGTCCGCATGGCGCTCGGCGCGCAGGTTGGCGACGTGCTACGCCTTGTCGTAAAACAGGGATTGGCACTCGCGCTGATTGGTGCGGTTGTGGGAGTGGGCGTGGCACTCGGCGTCACGCGTTACCTCGCGTCGATGCTGTACAACGTTCATGCAAATGATCCTGTGACAATCGTGGCCGTGGCCATCTTGCTGGGTCTGGTGGCGTTTGCCGCCTGCTTCATCCCGGCGCATCGGGCCACACGCGTCGATCCAATTATCGCGCTGCGATATGAATAGCGCATGGTTCTAGAACCACAACGAAGCACGGAATAAGTGGCAGCAGCGGCCGCTCAAAAACGAACTCGTTATCGCTTCTTCCTAGGGAATGATCTCGCGGGCCCGCGGCCGCGCATGACGCTCGCCAGGATGTGGACGTCAGGCAGAGAGACAGTCGAGCTGCAATTTTGAGTCGCTGGCCCGTCAACGAAAAGGAGGCTTTGAAGCCCAACTGAGGCCGGGCCTGCGCGCCCGCTCGAACATCGGGGACAGAAGAAAAAAACGTATCGAGACAATGGGCAAAGCGTGCGAATCTCCTCAGCACAAAACCTAAAGCTCGAAGTCAACGAACAGCCCGAGGTCGCCCCGGTAGTCAATCCCTCCCGCGCCCCCTAAGCACTTCCAGTCGCGAGGAAACCGCGGTCGGGCTTTTCGTTGCTACGCTTCGCACAATCCTGAAATAATGAACAGGCAAGCGCAGGCGAGCCTTTTTTCGATCGGTTATCGCAGGCGGCACATCTCAGATGCCCCATATTCTGCTTACCAACGACGACGGCATTCAGGCGCCTGGCCTGCGGGCGCTTGTCGAAGCCCTGCGCGAGTCCGCCATCATCACGGTGGTCGCGCCGTCGCACGAGCGCAGCGCGGCTGCGCAGTCGCTCACTCTTCGGCAGCCGATCTACTGCGATCAGCTGTCCGAGCACGAATACGCCGTCGAAGGAACGCCAGCGGACGCGATGATTCTGGCCTTTCACACCTTGCTTAAAGCGAAGCCGGACTTGGTGATTTCGGGAGTCAATCGAGGCGGCAATCTGGGCGAAAACGTTTATTACTCGGGAACGGTGGGCGCGGCCATGGAAGGTGCGCTGAACCGCGTGCCCTCCATCGCGATCTCCGTGGCCTACCGGGGCAAGGATTTCGATTTCCAGCCGGCGGCCAATTTCGCGCGGGTTCTAGCGCCGCTGATCATCGAGCAAGGGCTGCCCGACGGGGTGCTGCTCAACGTGAATGTGCCGCAGCCCTGGAACGGGACGGTGCGCTTCACGCGGCAATCCTCCAAAATCACGCGCAACCTGCTGCAGCCGGGCACCGATCCGCGCGGGCGGCGGTATTATTGGCTGCACGAACAGCAGATCACCGAAGGCATCGGCGCCGATACGGATCAGGCGGCCGTGCGCGACGGCGCCATCTCCATCACTCCACTCACCCTGGATCATACCGACACCGCGTCGCTCAATCATCTCTCCCACTGGGCAAGATTCCTTGAGACGGCCGCGAAATCCTGAGCGCCTTCCTGTGTTGCGTGTGCACGACCGTTTCGCTACTGGCAGACGACGTCAATGTGGGTGATCTTCCAGGCGGCCTGCTTCTTTTGCCATAGGGTGAAAACCACGAACACGTCGCCGTTCGGCCGGCGCTCTGGAAAGACGACCCAATACGAGCTTCCCTCTCCGGTTTGAGTCTCGAGGAACAGTTCGTAGTTCGAACGCGCCAGGCTGCCGGTAAACATGCGTCGCAGGGTATCTCGGTCGAGCGCAACGGCGAGGAAATGATCGGCGGCGACATGGTTCGCCGCCGCGTCGAGCCACTCGGGCGGCAGACGGTCGAGGGCCCCGAAGACCGCAGAGAGCTCGGAATTCTTCGGAAAATCGGCGGCAACCCCCATCAGATTTGAGGCGATGGCGTCCCGCGCTTCGGCGGCGGAAGCATCCTTGCGGTACCAACCGTCGCAATACGTTCCGATCACGGCAGGCGCGGCATAGGCGGCGGGATCAAGGAAGGCCAGGGTTTCAGCCTGATCGCGCGCCTCAAGCCAGGCCTGCAGGAAGTCGTTCAGTCGGGCCCGGAAATCGGCGGCAAGGGGAGTCGCGCCCTGGCGGGACGCGCTGACGCCGGCATTCCGAGCCGAAAGCCGAGGTGGAAAGAACTTCACGGAAGTCATGGTAGGCACAAGGTCGTTCCACTGCTTCTGGGAATAGCCGATGAGATTCCACATCACGATGTACGCGTTGACGCGCGCAGCATAGAAGCTGCCGTGCAGGTCCATGTTCTTATCGGCTGGGCCAAACGACGCCGCGCCATCGGCCCGCTCGAAATCATGTCCGTTGATCGTTTCCTTGCGGGCTGGCGAGGGATCGGCGCCGAGCTGCTGGCCCATTTTCTCGGCCGCGGCTCGAAGGCTCTCCTCACCTGCGCTGAGGCCTTCCGACTCGAGGGCCGACACGGGCGTCGCGATGATCTGGACTTGTCCCGTGTCGCTCGAGGCGCCACAGAGCATGGCGATCGTCTTCGTTTCTTCGTATCCGTACAGGATGTAGCGGGCCTCGGGGCCGATCCACTGCGTTTCGCTTCCGACGCGGGCAGCCGCCCGCATCGCGTTTGCATCCTGCGGCTTCATATTCGAGGGCAATCGGTAGGAGAAGCCGACGATCGGATTCGTGCAAACACCGCCCGAGATGGTCGTCGCGTGTTCCACGATGCGGCTATTGAACGGGGCGGTCGCGCTCTGTGCCGAGGCCGCGGGAACGAGCGAGGCCGCGAGGAGGGCGGCGGAGGCGGTCCGCGAGGCCCAAGCCCTAGGGGCGCCTTGGCTCAATCGGCGGCTCGAAATCAGCGAGTGCGGCATGGTCCTATGATGCCGGTCAGCGCGCGGCCGCTGCGGGGGACCGCTTGAGATCGGCGGCCAGCAGGCGATGGAACAAATGCTCGCCGGCTTCTCGCCGAACCGCAAGCCGTCCAGCCTGGTAGGCACGCGAGGCAAGCCCGCGCTGGACTCCTTCACAGATGACGATGTCTTCCTGCTGAACGCGCTCGCTGACGCCGATGCTTTGATTGATGTAGGGCATCTGGGCCGGCTCTGTGTTGCCGAAGTAAAAGTCGAAGATCACTTCGCAGCGGTCGACGGCAAGCGGAATCACCAGGTTCGTATCGAGATAGCCCTCGTACCAGTTCAACATGAAATTCGGATATTGCCAGAAATAGAAAGCGCGATCGCCTTTCCGCGTGGCCGCCGCGCTTGCTTCTGAGCTGCTGTCGACACAAACAGGGCTCGACTGGACACAGCAGCGGTCCACATTCTCGATCGTATAATTCGCGTAATCGAGGACGCTGTTCAAGCCCTTGTGCATGTGCGGCACGTGATAGCCGCCATCGAGAAAATTATCGACGTAGACCTTCCAGTTGCACTCGAGCACATATCTCCGCCGCTCGACGAACTTTAGCCCGCCGAAGCCGAGTGGACGCGCGAGCCCGACCAGTGCGCCCAGGAAATCCTCTAACGGCGCGGCCTGCGGATCGAGATTCACGAAGACGAACTTCTCCCAGGCCTCCAGCCGTACGGGGACGAGGCCGTTTTGCGCGCGATCGAACCCGAGCACGCCTTCGAAATCCGTGACGCCGCGCAATTCTCCTTCAAGCGAGTACGTCCAGCCATGATAGGGGCAGCGCATGTGGTGTACGTGGCCGCAGGCTTCGCGGAGGACGATCATGGCGTGGTGTCGGCACACGTTGTAGAAGGCGCGCAGTTTCCCGTCCGAGCCGCGCACAACCACGATCGGTTCTCCGGCAACAGTGGCCGTCACAAACTGCCCGGGAGATTCCAGCTGATCAGCTCGCGCGACGGCTTGCCAGGTGCGCGCGAAAATGTTCTCGCTTTCCAGTTGCGCGACGCGCGCGTCGGTATACCACGATGCGGGTATCGTGTAGGCCTTAGCCAGCGGCGCTCGATCGTCATAGCTCGTCAAAATCTCATTGAGTGTGCGTTCCATGCGGATTTCCTCGGCAACAAGGGAACAAAGATAACCCGGATCGGGCCGGCGCGCGAGCGGTTGGCGTGATGGCGCGCCTCAAAAAGGCGGATAATCTCGGTCGATACTCCGGGAGGCTTCGATGCGAGCGCTTCAGTCGAGATCCACGGCGAAGATTCTCTTCGCCGGATTCGTCCTGTTTTCGATCTCCATATCTCCATCGCGGACCGGTGGCCTGTCGGCACAGACGGCACATCCGGCCACCCAAGAGCACCGCCACTTCGAAGAGGCTGTTTCAAAATTTATGGCCGCGACGGCCGCGCCGGGAGTCTCCGCCGCGGTTGTCGAGAATGCGCAGGAAGTATGGTCCGGCGGCTTCGGAAAGGCCGATCTCGAAAACTCCGTTTCGGCGACTTCGGACACCCTGTATCGCTTGGGGTCGGTTTCTAAACCGATTACGGCTACCGCCGCAATGGAGTTATGGGAACGCGGGAAGCTCGACCTCGACGCGCCGGTCGAGAAATACTGCCCGGCGTTTCCGCCGAAACAGTGGCCGATCACGACGCGCGAACTGCTGGGCCACCTGGGCGGCATCCGGCATTACAAGGCCAGTGAAGACAAGGCCGACCTGGCGAATGATCTCGAAATTGACAACACGCGACATTTCGATGATTCGATTGCCGGCGGACTGCAATTCTTCGCAAGCGATCCGCTGGTCGCGCAACCCGGAACACAGTTCCATTACTCAACACAGGGCTTTACGCTGGTGGGCTGCGCAATCGAGGGAGCGTCGGGCGAGACGTACGTGAATTTCGTGCGCCAGAACGTCTTCGCTCCCGCGGCGATGAACCACACGCAGCCGGACGACCACTACCGAATCATCTCCCACCGCACGCGCTTCTATCGGAAAGACGAGTCGGGAAAGGTCGAGAATGCGGGTTTCCTGGATTCGAGCTACAAGATTCCCGGCGGGGGATGGCTGTCCTCGGTCGATGACCTCGCGCAGTTCGAAATTGCACTGCTCGCCGACCACTTGCTTGAGCCGGCCACGCGCGAGATCATGTGGACGCGCCAAAAGACGACCGACGGGAAGCCCACCTCCTATGGGCTCGGCTGGGGAGTGGGGAGCACGGACGGTGTTCCGGACGTCGACCACAGTGGCGGGCAGCAGGGGACCAGCACGTTTATTATGATTGTGCCGGAGAGGCGGGCTGGCGTTGTTGTGCTCGCAAACATGGAAGGGGTGGACGCCGGCGCGCTGGCAAGTCAGCTCATGAAGATCGCGCTCGGTGCGCCGGCCGCCGATCCGGTAAAATAGCCGGCCGGATCGCGGAGATGTCTTCTGCCATCGTTCTCCCCGAACCACCGAACGCGGCTCACCGGCGATCATCCCGCCAAGCGAAAGAGGAGCCGAACCATGGACTATCGCGACGTCGAGCAGCGCATCATGAAGAGGTTGAATCTGCGCAGTCGGCCGGTGGCGGTGAAGTTTGCTGACTCGCCGCCCGCCGGAATCGAGAAGTTTCGGGGCACGGAACCTTCGGGCTGCAGTTTTTGGCGCCTGGCGGCCGAGGGCCGGACGTTTTATACGGTGGGGAGCGATCACTACAATTGCGCGGTGGGAAGTTACACGCACAACATTCCCCTTCCGCCGGAGCGAGCAAAAGAGCTCGAACAGACCCTCGGGCTGATGGTCGAGAGCGGTTACCTCAAAATGGAAGAAGTGCCCGGAATACCGCGGGTGACGCGCACGCCGGGCGCCGTTGTGTATTCGCCTCTTGGAGAGGCCCGGGACCCTGATGTGGTCATATTTTCCGGCCTGGCCTCGCAAATCATGGTGCTCCTGGAAGCTGCCCAGCGGGCCGGTTCCGCCGCGCAATTCCCTCTGCTCGGCCGCCCCACCTGTATGGCGCTGCCGGCGGCAATGGCCCAGGGGTCGGTCGTAAGTTCGGGCTGCATCGGAAACCGGGTTTACACCGGACTGGGCGAGGGAGAAATGTATGTTGTCGTTCGGGGGAAGGATCTGCTCGGTGTGGCGCAAGAGCTCGAGACCGTCGCGAGCGCAAACGAGCAATTATCGAAATTCCATCGGTCGAGGCGGGAATCGCTGGCGTCCGCGTAACCTCCCTCGGGGGCCGAATAAGGCCGTTCTCGACCTCTTGGTACGGAGATCCTACCCTGCGCACTTAAGTTGACGCCTCTCGGGCGCAATGCGATAATTCGTGGCTTTGTGCGGAAGCAAAATGCGCTGGGTGTGTCGAGTTTCGACCAGTCATACGGGATTCAAACCTAAACTGAATGAGGCGGGTGGGCACCTAAGTCCTGACGATGGATATTCTTCGCCAGCTCGGTGAGCTGTTCCTCGAGGCCATCCCGACGGTCTTCATCGTCTTTATCTTCTATTTCTTCCTGCGATGGGCATTCTTTGGGCCGATCGAGAAGACCATGTCTGAGCGGTCCGCCCGCATCGAGGGAGCCCGAGCGGAAGCGGCCAGGCTCGAAGCCGCGGCAAAACAGGAGCTCGATGCCTACAACGAGGCTCTGCGAAAGGCGCGCGCCGAGATCTACCATGAGCAGGAACAGGCGCGGCAAGTCGTGCTCGACGAACGAGCGCGGCTGCTGAAGGCCATGCGGGCCCGTGCGCAGGAAGAAGTTGAAGTGGCCAAGAACAGGATCGCGCGGGAGATAGCGGAGGCCCGGCCGCAGATCGAGCTCCAATTGCCCGGTCTGGCCAGCGAAATCGCGCGGGCCATCCTCTCCCGGCCTCCGGAGTTGAGCCGAGGGCCGCGGGCATGAGACGGGCACTGTCTGCCGTTGGGCTTTTCTTCCTGTTGCTCTTGGCAACTGCCCCGCCGGCTCTCGCCCAAGAGGGCGGGTCGACCGCAGGCGAAACAGGGATGGAGTGGTTGTTTCGGTGGCTGAATTTTGCGATCGTGATCGGACTCGTTGCCTATTACGTGGTCAAGAAGGGCGGGCCATACTTCCGGCGCCACGCCGACGAGATTGCCGCCAAGATTGCCGAGGGGGCTCGGGCTAGAGAAGCCGCCGAGCAGCGCCGCCGGGAGATGGAAGCGAAGCTGGCCGGCTTAGAGCAGGAGATCGCGCAAATGCGCGCGGAGGCGAAGCGCGACGCCGAGGCCGAGGCCCAGCGGCTGCGGGCCATGGCCCGTGCGGAGGCGGATCGGATCGAGCAGACGGCTCAAGCGGAGATTGCCGCAGCCGAGCGCGCCGGGCACCTCGAGCTGAAGGCGCTCGCGGCGCGTCTGGCCCTTGAGCGCGCTGAAGCATTGCTCGAGCGCGAATTGACCGCAGAAACGGATGGGGACCTGTTCCGAATCTTCGTTCGCGAGCTGGGCGGGAGCGCGAATTGAACGGCGCCGTTGCGCAGCGATACGCGGCCGCGCTCACCGATGTGGCCCTCGAGCGGAACAGAGCGGATCAGGTCAAGCGCGGGCTGGCTGCCTTTGTAGGCACGCTGGCCGGGTCGGCGGATTTGCGCAATTTCCTAGAGAGCCCGGGAATCGATCCGGGAGTGAAGCGGCGCGCGATCGAAGCGATCGCCCAACGCATGGGCCTCGATGCGGCGGTGCGGAATTTCCTTTATGTGATCGTGGATCACCGCCGCACGGAGATGCTGCGCGAGATCGAAGCCGCGTTTCGAGGCGAGCTGAACACGCGGCTGGGCATCGCGGAGGCCGAAGTGGTTTCCGCACGCCCGTTGAGCGACGCCGAAAGAGAAGAACTGAAAGCAGCGCTCGAACGCCGCACGGGAAAGAAAATCGAGGCGAATTTTCGTGAGGACAAGGCACTTTTGGGTGGGGCCGTCGTGCGTGTGGGATCGACCGTCTACGACGGCTCGGTGCGCGAACAGCTCGACCGATTGCGCGAGCAGCTCGAAATGGAATAGGAGCGTGAATGGCTAACATTAGAGCGGACGAGATTACAAAAATCCTTCGCGAACAAATTGAGAATTACGAGCAGGCGGTGGCCGTTGAAGAGGTAGGCTCGGTGATCTCGGTTGGCGACGGAATCGCCCGTGTTCATGGCCTCGACCGCTGTATGGAAGGAGAGATGCTGTCCTTCCCCCACGATGTGTTCGGAATCGCCCTGAACCTCGAAGAGGATCAAGTGGGGGTCGTTTTGCTCGGTGATTACACGGAAATTCGCGAAGGCGACATGGTCAAGCGCACAAACAAGATCATGTCCGTGCCGGTCGGCGAGACTCTGATCGGGCGCGTGGTGAATCCGCTCGGACAGCCGGTCGATGACAAAGGGCCGCTCTTGACCAGCACGCGGAATCCTCTCGAACGCCTGGCGCCGGGCGTGGTCGATCGGCAGCCGGTGCGTGAGCCCGTACAGACCGGGATTAAAGCCATTGACTCGATGATTCCCATCGGCCGCGGGCAGCGCGAATTGATCATCGGCGACCGGCAGACGGGCAAGACGGCCATTATCCTCGACACGATATTGAACCAGCGCGGCGGAGACTTGATCTGCATCTACTGCGCCATCGGGCAAAAGCGCTCGACCATCGCGCAAGTGATCAAGACTCTCACCGACTACAACGCGATGGATTACACGATTGTAGTGGCGGCCTCGGCGACCGAGCCGGCTACCATGCAATACATTGCGCCCTTCGCGGCCTGCGCCATGGGCGAGTTTTTCCGCGACGCCAAGCGCCACGCCATCTGCTTCTATGACGATCTCTCCAAGCACGCCCAGGCGTATCGGGAGATCTCGCTGCTGCTCCGCCGGCCCCCGGGACGGGAAGCGTACCCGGGCGATGTTTTCTTCCTCCATTCGCGACTTCTCGAACGCGCGGCGAAATTGAATGACAGCCTCGGCGCAGGATCGCTCACCGCGCTCCCGGTGATCGAAACCCAGGCGGGCGACGTGTCCGCCTACATTCCGACCAACGTGATTTCCATCACCGACGGCCAGATTTATCTGGAAGCCGATCTTTTCAATGCGGGCATCCGCCCCGCCATCAACGCCGGCATTTCCGTCAGCCGCGTGGGCGGGAACGCGCAGATCAAGGCCATGCGGCAGGTTTCCGGAACGCTGCGGCTCGATATGGCGCAATTCCGCGATCTGGCCGCCTTCGCGCAGTTCGGCACCGAGCAGCTCGACAAGACCACGCAGGCACAACTGGCGCGCGGCCAGAGGCTGACCGAGCTCTTGAAGCAGGATCAGTTCCAGCCCCTGGCGGTCGAAAAGGAAGTGATGATGATTTTTGCCGGGACGAACCGCTATCTGGACGATTTGGATGTCTCCGCAGTGCAGCGCTTCGAGAGGGAGCTGTATCCTTTTCTGGACACCAACTACAGCGGCTTGCTGAAAAGCCTGCGCGAAAAGAAGGCCTTCGACGACACGCTGCGCGCGGAAGCGAAGAAGGCCCTCGACGCCTTCAAAGAAACGTTCAAAGCGTCGGAGAGCGCAGCGGCCGCGAACTGAGCCGCAGCACAATCCTCCATGCCCACACTCCTTGACTATCGCCGCCGCATCCGCTCGATCAAGAACACGCAGCAGATTACCCGAGCGATGAAATTTGTGGCCGCGGCCAAACTCCGGCGGGCGCAGGAAGGGGTGTTTGCCGCGCGCCCCTACGCTCACGAAATCGTCCGCGTGTTGCGCTCGGCTGCGGCGCGCATGGAGACGGTGGCACACCCATTGCTCGAGCGCCGCCCCGAAGAGCGGGTCCTGGTGGTCATTTTGACCGGGGATCGAAGCCTGTGCGGTGCCTTCAACGCCAACGTGATCCGGCGCGGCGTGAGCTTCCTGCGCGAACGCGCGGCAGAAAAGCCCGAGGTGCTGGTCGTCGGCAAGAAGGGCCGCGACACGCTCAGAAAACGTGGTTGGAGCTTCGTCGCCGAATACATCGACGTTTCAAGCAACGTGGAGTTCGGCAAAGCCCGTGAGATCGCAGCAAAGATCGCTGAGATTTACACGCGCAAGGAAGTCGACGCCGTGTATGCGGTTTACAACGAATTCAAAAACGTCATGGTGCAGAGGCTGCAGACGGAGAAGCTCCTACCCATTGACCCCGAGGTGGTCGCCGCCCCGCCGGGAGGCGAACGTGGAGAACGCAGGCAAGCGGAGGATTCGTTGCCGCGCGATCTCTCACCCTCCGGACACTCCTGGCTGGTCGACTACCTCTATGCGCAGCCCGTCGAGGAGATTTTCCGGGGGCTCGTGCCTCGCTACCTCCAGTCGGAGGTCTTTCGCATCCTGCTCGAGTCGGCCGCGGCCGAGCATTCCGCGCGCATGACGGCCATGGATTCGGCCACGCGCAACGCGGCCGAGTTGATCGACAGACTAACGCTGGAGATGAATAAGACTCGCCAAGCGGCGATTACGACCGAACTCATCGAGATCGTGAGCGGCGCAGCCTCGGCCGTGTCCTGACCGTGGTGAGAGGGAATCGCCGAACCGTGCGAGTGGCCGGGCCTCGATCGAGCGGCTTTCGAGGTCGGCGCGAAGTGGGGGCAGGGAACTTCAGCTCGCCGGGGATGACAGGGATCGGCGGCCGCGGCTTGGGCAGTCGGCGCGGCCGATCGTAAGAGGAATGAGGAGCGGCAATGGCAGAAGATCAGTCAAAAATCGGACATGTGGTGGAGGTTATCGGACCGGTGGTCGACGTCCAGTTCGAAGAGGGCCATCTGCCCCTGATTCACAACGCGGTGCGCATCACGAGCGACGGGTTTGACGTTCCCGAGCCGCTCGACATCGTCGCCGAGGTCGAGCAACACCTCGGCGAGGGGCGCGTGCGCTGCGTGGCGATGAAGCCGACCGAAGGTCTCGTGCGCGGAATGAAGGCCGCGGAGCTCGACCAGCCCATTACCGTCCCGGTCGGTCGCGCGACGCTGGGGCGGGTGCTCAACGTGCTCGGCGAACCAGTCGATAAGCTGGGCGACGTCAAAACGGACAAGAGATATCCGATTCACCGCCCGGCCCCGTCCCTTGAGGACCAGTCGACCACGCTTGAAATGTTCGAGACAGGAATCAAAGTCGTCGACCTCATCGAGCCCTACCTGAAAGGCGGAAAGATCGGGCTGTTCGGCGGCGCGGGCGTCGGAAAAACCGTGCTGATCCAGGAACTGATTCACAACGTGGCCATGAAGCACGGCGGGGTATCCGTATTTGCCGGCGTCGGGGAGCGCACGCGTGAAGGGAACGACCTGTGGCTCGAGATGCAGGAGTCGGGCGTCATTGTGCCGGGGAACATCGAAAAGTCGCGCTGCGCGTTGATCTACGGCCAGATGACCGAGCCGCCCGGTGCGCGGCTGCGCGTCGGCTTGACCGGCCTGACCGTGGCGGAATATTTCCGCGATGAAGAGCATCTCGATGTCCTACTCTTCATCGACAATATTTTCCGGTTCGTACAGGCGGGTGCGGAGGTATCGGCGCTGCTCGGGCGCATGCCCTCAGCCGTCGGATACCAGCCAAACCTCAACACCGAAATCGGCGAACTCGAAGAACGGATCACCTCGACAAAGCACGGCTCGATCACTTCCGTGCAAGCCGTGTATGTCCCTGCCGACGATTACACCGACCCGGCGCCGGCGGCCACCTTCTCCCACCTGGACGCAACCACAAACCTGAGCCGACAAATCGTGGAACGGGGAATTTATCCCGCCGTCGATCCGCTGGCGAGCTTTTCGCGCATTCTGGACCCGCGCATCGTAGGCCAGGAGCATTACAACGTCGCGCGAAACGTGAAATCGGTTCTGCAGCGCTATAAAGAGCTGCAGGACATCATCGCCATTCTCGGGATCGAAGAACTCTCGGATGAAGACAAGCAGGCCGTGGCCCGCGCACGAAAGATCGAAAAATTCCTTTCGCAGCCCATGTTCGTGGCCGAACAATTTACGGGACTCGAGGGAAAATACGTGAAGATCGAAGACAGCGTGCGGGGATTCAAGGAAATCGTTGAAGGCAAGCATGATGATCTGCCTGAGCAGGCCTTCTACATGGTGGGAACCATCGAAGAGGCCCAAGAGAAAGCGGAGAAGATCGCAGCCCTGGCCTGAGAGGCGGCGCTTGGCAAGCAGCGCTGATAAACGGACATCGGCGGACAGGAAGAACGATGAGGTATGCTGCCTGAGCAGATCGAACTCGAAGTAGTGACGCCCGAAAGGCTGGTGCTGCACGAGGAGGTGAAATCCCTCGAGCTCCCCGGCCGCGACGGTTATTTCGGTATTCTGCCCGGCCACGCGCCACTCGTGACGGAACTCGGAATCGGAATGCTGACTTACCGCACCAACGGCGAGCCGCATTTCCTGACCGTCATCCAAGGCTATGCGGAGGTGCTGCCGGACCGCGTGATCGTCCTCGCGGAGATATCCGAGCTGGCTACGGAAATCGACGTCGAGCGCTCTCGGGCGGCCTTCGAACGAGCCCAGGGACGGCTGGCCGAGGCCGCCTCGCTGGAAACCGACTGGCAACGCGCTCAGCTGGCCTTGGAGCGCGCGCTCGTGCGACTACAGGTGGCGGCGAAGACGGGAAGTTGAGTCCAGCCCTTGCTGATGCGCATCAAATCGAGGTGCTCGGAGGGCTGCTTTCGCGACCCCGCAGGTCGCACTTTACACACAGGCACGATGATCGAGAAGTCCATCACCGTTCACCCGCCGGCCCGCAATGACTGAGATTACCGTCTACAGTACGTTCTGGTGTGGCGATTGCCGCCGCATCAAACAGTTCCTGCGCGAGCGTGGAATCAGATTCCGCGAGATCAACATCGACGATCAACCGGGGGCGGAGGAACTTGTCCTGCGCGTCAATCATGGGCGCCGAAGGGTTCCGACCATTGAGATCGAAGGACGCTACTTCGCCTGCAGCCCGTTCGACCCCTATCAACTCGCTGAGGAGCTCGATATTCCGCTGAATGGGGCGATCGAGTAATGGTTGCTAGAGGCTGATCGGGGATGGCCACGACCTCTATCGGCCAGCTCAGAAATTCAGATAAACATCCGCAATCAGCTTCGAAACGACAGATAGATCGACGCGATCGGGCAACGCTGAGCTTATACGAGGCCGACTCCACGGGTCATCACGCCCGCTACTTGCAAGTCTGGCGTGAGGACGACGAGGTCGGCGTCGGAACCGACCGCGATGATCCCCTTCTTGCCGGCCAGGCCGAGCCTGCGCGCGGGCAGCACGGTTGCCATGCGCACGGCGTCGAGAAGCGGAACTCCGAGCGACACAAGATTTCGTACGGCGCGGTCCAGCGTCAGCGTGCTTCCCGCCAACCTCCCTTCCGCATTACGGCAAATGCCGTCGCGCACGGTGACCTCGAATGACCCCAGGCGATAACTTCCGTCGCCCATGCCCGTCGCGGCAATGCCATCGGTAATGGCCACAACCGTATCGAAGCCTTTCACGCCGAGAAGCACTTGAATCGCTGGGCCGGCAACGTGAACCAGGTCAGCGATGATTTCGGCGGTGACGTCCGGGTCGGTCATCACGGCCGCAATCACGCCGGGGTCGCGATGGTTGAACGGGCGCATGGCATTGTAGGTATGTGTTGCGTGATGGGCCCCGGCGCGGATCGCGTTTGCGGCTTGTTCATAGGTGGCATCCGTATGGCCCAGGCTCACGAGAAGCCCGGCTTGCGCGGCGTGGGCGACGAACTCGAGACCCCCGGGAAGCTCCGGCGCCATAGTGATCATCCGCACGAGCCCGTCGGCCGATTCGAGGAACCTGTCGAGGATCTCGGTGGATGGTTTGAGCAGGTATTCCGGCGGATGAACGCCACGCTGGGCCTTGCTTAGAAAAGGGCCTTCGAGGTGAATCCCAAGAATCTCTGCGCTGACCCGCCCGTTCGCACCTGCTTCGGCGTGTTTGCGGATGTATCGCGCGATTCCCTCCAGGCTCTTGCAGGTTGCATCGGCCGGCGCGGTGACCGTCGTCGCCACCAGGGAAGTTGTGCCATACCGAGCTATGGTGGAGGTAACCCGGTCGAGAGCGCGCGCATTCCCCTCCATAATGTCGTGCCCGCCCGCGCCATGAATGTGAAGGTCAACAAAGCCGGGCACCACGGTCTGTCCCGCGGCCACATAATCGAGCGCGCCCTCGGGGACGCTCACTTGGTCGCGATGCCCGAGGGCCACGATCTTGCTGCCCTCGACGAGAATAACCGCGTCGTTCAGCTCCTCCTGCGGCGTAAGGACACTGCTGGCATAGATTGCGGTGGGCATGGCTCGAACATGCTACCGGACCCCAACAGAAAATCACAGCGGGTCTTTGCCCGGTTTTGCTTGTTCGCTACAATCTTCCGGGAGTTCGATGGAGGCATGAAATGGCGCACGACAAGCGGTTCCTGGCGCAAAGGCGGCAACGCCGTCGGCGAAAACTTGCCAAACGGAAGGTCAAGCTGTACGAACAGGGGAAGCTCGCGCACGACAAGCTTCCCTCCCTGGCCAAGCGTTTCCTCAGCCGCAAACTCCGCGCTCAAAAGAAGGCGGAATGAAATGCTTCGGCATACAAAAAGAAAGGGCGTCCCGATTGTTTCGGGACGCCCTCCGCATCGCTCTACGGCTTACTGAATCTTTTTCGTTAGTTGCCCGAGGTCTGCGCGTGAGTCGGTTGTGCCTTCGGAACACTTAGGTACCCGGTGATCTTGTCCTTGGCCACCTGGTTCACCACGAACTCAAGCGGCGAATGGCCGTAATTCCGGGTGAAGAAGTAGATCGGCTCGTCGACGGACCGATTCTTCTTGTCGAAGCGGGCATCGTCCACGTAGAGGGACACCGTAAACATGTTCCTCTTGGGGTTGACACCGCGCAGCTCAACCATCATGTCCCCGACCTTTTCGCGCTGGCCCTTGCGGGAGATGGTGAATTCGTAATAATCGCGCTCTCCGAGCCGCCGGAGCTCTTCGATCTCATCGTGGTTCTTGGCGATCAACGTACCGAACTCACCCCGCGCCATATTCAGGTTGTTCTTCGTAGTCTCGAGGTCGGTCTTCACGCCGTCGATATCGGTGCCGATCTTGTTCACATCGTCGACATTGGCCTTGGTGGCCAACTGCCCGTTTAGACTGTTCTGCAGATCCGCGAGCTGCTTGGTGTCTTCGTCCTTGACTTTCGCCGCCTGGCGACGCGCCCTGCTCAATTCGCCCTCGGTCAGCTTCATCTTGTCGGTCACCACGCTCAGCTCGCCCTCAAGCTGCGCGTTCGAGTCTTCCGCCTTGGCCAGGCGTTGGCTCAGCAACTCTTCCTGCTGCTTGAACTGCTCGTTCTGCGCGGCGAGGCCGTGCTCGCTCTGCTCGAGAGCCTTTGACCGGCTCGAAGCCGTCCAGCCTGCGCCCAAAGCCACTAGGGAAACTACCGCCAAAGCGACGATCACGATCCCGATCCATCGAGGGGCTGTGACCTGTTGAATTGTCGTATCTTGCCGATCCTCAAGCATTTTCTTGTTCCTCCCGACATCCCTTGCAAAGGCGCATAGGAGCACGCCTTCAGCCAAATGTATACCAGCACCGGCAAACGCGCAACCTCCAGAAAATGGGTAGTTTAATACCCGGAAAAGGGCCCTCCAGCGTGCTCGCCGAGGTCGCTAGTCTGCAATTTTTACCCGCCTGCACTGTTTTCTGCGCAGTAGCCATTCGGTAACCGGCGGGTATTCAACTTCCGTCAAAGCAGGGGGTTTGAGGCACGGCTGACGGCTGCCTTGAAAACGTCCGGAGGGGGATTCCTGCTAGAATATTCGCGGAGATGGCCTGCGACGCGCGTGAATGTTGCGAAAGCCTTTTTGAACCAACACTGGATCCCTGGGAGCTCACGTCGTCCTGCCCTTGCGCATGCCCTGGCTCCGGTCAGGGAAGCCTGAAAGCAGGCGCGGGGCACCCCCTTTTTTGTGGGGTTCAGGGCCTAGTAACACACGGCGAAGCGGACCGCTCCACGTCGGTTAACGGACCGAGACTCGCACGATTCGGCAGCGAAAGCCCCGAACTTGTTGAGAAAACAGCAAAGCTCGAAATCCACTCGGTCGGCGTCCACTCCGGGAATTTCGCGAGCTGAACAGGGAGCACCTTGAGGATCTTATTCATTGGCGACGTCGTGGGTTCGCCGGGTCGAAAAATCGTGCACGAGCGCCTGCGCGACATCCTCGCGCAGCGAGCTGTCGACTTGTGCGTGGCCAATGGCGAAAATGCCGCATCGGGTTTCGGCATCACCCCGCGGCTTAGCGAGGAACTCTTTGCCTCCGGCATCGAAGTGATCACCGGCGGAAATCACATCTGGGACCGCAAGGAAATCCTCGAGTATCTGCCCCACGAACCCCGTCTGCTCCGGCCCGCAAACTTTCCGAACGGTTCGCCGGGAAAAGGGCTTTTTGTCGGGCAAGCCAAGAACGGAGTCGCCTACGCCGTGCTAAACCTCCAGGGCCGGACATTCATGACGCCGATCGACGATCCCTTTCGCACGGCGTCTCAGCAACTGGCCCTAATTCCGCCCGATGTGAAAATCATACTAGTCGACATGCACGCCGAAGCCACCTCGGAAAAGCAGGCCATGGGCTGGTATCTCGACGGGAAAGTCTCGGCCGTAGTCGGCACGCACACGCACGTGCCTACGGCCGATGATCACCTCCTCCCGAAGGGGACGGCTTACATCACCGACGTGGGCATGACGGGCCCGCACGATTCCGTCATCGGCATGGACAAGGAAGGAATTCTCCAGAGGTTTCTCGACGCGATGCCCACGCGCTTCTCGGTGGCAGCCGCCGACATCCAGATGAACACGGTGCTCATTGATGCAGACGAAACTAGCGGGCGTGCCCGGTCGATCGAACGGCTCAATTTCCGGCTGGATTAAAATGCGGTCCGGGCGGGCGAACGTCTCCGCCAGGCGCGAAAAACGGAACTTTGACCGGGCATCCCGGCAATCAAAATGCGAATCCTGATAACGGGCGAGGTGACGAGGTGTGTCGCGACAGGTGTTGGGGCACAATCCAGTTAATTGCCATCGGGCTATGGCTCTTTGCTTTCGCGCCGCGGGCTGGCGCGCAGGGGCTTCGGACAGTCATCGAATCGCGTGATCGGGTCTTTCCCGGTCTCGGTGCCGGCGTCATTGCGCTCAAGAAGGATTCGGCAGGCCGGTATTACGTACTGGCAAAGCCGTGCACTCGAATTCGCGTCTATGATTCGAACGGAAACCTGATCGGCCAAATTCCCAACGCGAGTTCCGCGGGGACCCCGATCCAGTACGCGGTGGACGTTGACCCGAGCCCCGAGGGGCTGGTGGCCGTAGCCGACCGCGGTTCGAATGCGATCGAAGTCTTCCGCGCAGACGGTTCGCTTGCCTATCGGATCTCGGTTGTCGCTCCCACCTCCGTCGTCGCCCTCTCCGGCGGGCAATTCGCGGTGACCAGCTTGGTGTCGAAGCGGCTCGTCGAAGTCTTCGACGAAAGCGGACGAGTGGTGAGGAGCTTCGGCGATCCGCGCGATCTCGGCATTGCGACGGACAAGCAGCCGCTCAACGATTTGGGCATGATCTCCGGTGACTCGGCCGGCGGGATCTATTTCGCGTTCACCTCGATTGCCGATCCAACCCTGCGAAAGTTTGACCGCTACGGATACGTGACCTACGAATCGACGATTCCGCAAGCCACGTTCGGCACGAATCCCACGCAGACGATCGATCGCGTTCAGGTGATGTTCGGTTTCACCGACCTATCCTTCGAAGATCAGACCAGCGCCTGGACCAGCATCGGCTCGACAGGCAAGCTGCGGTTTGGTGGCGGCGTCGGAACAGGGTTCGGCGAAATGATGGGGCGCGGCTACGGATTCGAGCAGGCCATGGAACAGCAGACCATGGGTCAAACGGCCATCGGCGGCGGGCCCATGGGCGCAATGGTGACGGGCCAGCTCGATAGTCAAGGCAGCAACCTTCAGTTCGGAGTCGGAAGACTTTCACCCTTTGGCGGCGGCCGTCGAGGCCGCCTGGGATTCAGCCAAGCTACTGACGGTTCGACTGAGCAGGGCACACTTTTCCAATTCTCCTCAACGAACGACTCGACGGGCACCGACAACGGGCCTGTCGACACATCCAGTGCCACGGCCGAACTCGGCATGTTCGGGTCCGGCGACTCGGGCACATCCGATGTCGCGGCGGACTCGACCGACAGCACGTCAGGCGGGGCCCCGAACGCATATGCGGTAACTCAGATGGGCCTGCCCTCCCAATTCATGATTGGTTCGTCGCTCAACGGCCTCTATTTTCATCCGCGCGGATTGCCGGACAGCATCACGAACCCGACACCCGCAAGCCCAGTAGCGGGACCGGCGCACTCGGGAGCGGCGACCGGCGCCGGGGGCGACTCGCATTTCGGCAGCAGTTTTGGACATTACCACGGACGGTTCAATAGGGGCGTTCCGGCCTTCACTGGCGGTGTGCGGGTGAACCTGGGCGATCTCTCGAGCCCCGCAGTCCTCGATAAGCCCGTAATCACAGCCATGGCCATTGATCCGGAAACCGAAGAAATCTGGGCGGGGATTGGCGACACGCTGGTTCACTTCGACAAGGATGGAAACCTCGTCGGCCTGTACTATCTGACCCTGACCGGAGGGATGTCCCTCAAACCAACCGCTCTGCTTGTTGAGCCGGACCGATTGCTGATCGCCTCCGACCCCTGGGGCGTCTTCCAGTTCGCTCGCCCCGATAAGGTTTCCGCGCAGCCAAAGAAGCTCAACATCGTTCCCCAAGTGGTTCCTCAACCCTGAACCGAGCGTCGTTCTTGAGACCCATAGCAGGCTACCGGAGCCAGTTTTCCACAGGGATGTGTCTGTCTCGTGCTGTGGATATCTTCGCCGGTCTCCTGCTTTGAGCACCAGTCTGCGGTTGGCTTGGGATTGTCCCGCGTGCTTGCAGCCTGAGGCGTCTCGCCCTTTGATTTCCGCTTGTTTTTGCGATAGGCCCTTCCGTCACGACTGGATCGGATGGCCGGCACTAAGGGGAAGGCATGCCCGGCACAGGCGAAACTGGACGCTGTGGAAAACCTGTGGATGGCTGTGGAGTGTTGCCGTGCAATCTACTTGAATTTCTCTTGCTCATTATCGCGCGTTTAGGCAGAATCCCCGCTCGCGTCCTTACCGAGAGTGGACTCTCCGGGAGGACTTCGGAGTTGGCATAGGCGGTCTTTTCAGGGTTCGACACACGAAACCCGAGCTATTGGGGAAGATGGGCGTTCCGGGGCGATCCGAAGGGTTCTGACCCGCAAGGCGATCCAATAAAAGGGGATTTCCACAACATTTCCACATCGGTGGAAATTTGACGTAAGCCGAGCTTTTTCAATGACTCTGTGGGATAAGATACTTCAACATACCGAGCGCCGGGTAAATCCACACAGCTTCGCCACCTGGTTTCGGCCCACCAGACAAGAATCTGCCGACGGCGACCGCCTGGTCATCCGCGTGCCTACGCGCCTGTTTTCCAAGCGTCTGAAAGAAACCTACGGCGAGCTGCTAAAGGCTGTCTTAGCCGAAATCGGGCAGCCCCAGCTGGCCCTAGACTTCATCTGCGCCGAGGTAGAACCCGCCCCGGCCGGCACGCCCGTATCGCAGCAGGCGCGGCTTGACTTCGACTCGGCTACCAGCCAGCTCAACCCGAGATACACCTTTGACACGTTCGTGGTGGGAGCCTCAAATCAGTTCGCCCATGCCGCCGCGAAGGCCGTTGCCGAGCAGCCCTCGAAGTCCTATAACCCCCTTTTCCTGTATGGGGGGGTGGGACTCGGAAAGACGCATCTGATGCAGGCAATCGGGCATGACCTCAAGCGCCGCAACCCTGCCCTGCGCCTTACCTACATCAGTGCCGAGAAATTCACGAACGAGGTCATTGCCTCGATCCGCTTTGAGCGCATGGCCGCCCTGCGTGACCGCTTCCGCAACATGGATGTGCTCATGGTCGACGACATTCAGTTCATCGCCACGCGGGAAAGAACGCAGGAAGAGTTTTTTCACACGTTCAACGCCCTGTACGATCAGCAGAAGCAAATCGTCATTTCTTCCGATTGTCCGCCGAAGGACATCTCGGCGATCGAAGAGCGCCTGCGTTCGCGCTTCGAGTGGGGTTTGATTGCCGACATACAGCCGCCGGACCTTGAAACGAAGATCGCGATCTTGCAGAAGAAGGCAGATAACGAGCGCGTGCACTTGCCCGACGAGGTGGCGGAGTACATCGCGCGGGCGATCAAGTCGAATATCCGCGAGCTCGAGGGAGCCCTGATCCGGCTGATGGCTTACGGTTCGCTGACTGGCGCTGAGATCAATCTGCCCACGGCGCAGCAGGTCCTCAAGAACGTCATTGAGATTCAAGAAAAGAAAGTGACGATTGAGCAGATCCAGAAAGCGGTGGGAGAGGTGTTCGGCCTGCGGGCCCAGGACCTAAAGATGCGCAGCAACTCGAAAGTGATTGCCTTCCCGCGACAAGTTGCCATGTTTCTCGTAAAGCAACTCACCTCGGCCTCGCTTCCCGAAATCGGGAAGCAGTTTGGCGGCAAGCACCACACAACCGTGCTCCACTCGATCAACAAGATCGAGCTGCTTCGGCAGACCGATAAGGAATTAAACAGAACCATCAACAAGCTACTCGATTCATTCGGATAGACTTGCTTCTGCGGGGACAGACGACAGGCAATAGACCGGTGAAAAACATGTGGAAGAGTCGGACGACGGCAACCCAAGGTCCTATGTTTTCCCCGGCGCGCAAGTTTTTTCGACAACACACGGCAGAGTTTAAAACCCGGCTAACAAGGCGGATAGAGAGATTTCCACACCACTCACAACTGCGGCGGCTACTACGGTTTTCTCCTATAATCATTTGCGGAAAAGCTGTACAGTAGCCGCAGAGAACGAAGCCCAGATAAGGAACCGCACGAGATGGAATTCAGCGTAAAAAAATACGACCTCCTCGAGGAACTGGAAGCCACGCAGGGAGTCATTGAGCGCAAAACGACGATTCCCATTCTTTCGAATTTACTTTGTGAGACAAAAGGAAATCGGTTGGCGATTACGGCGACCGATCTCGAGCTCAGCGTCCGCACCTCCTGTGAGGTCAAAACCAAGAAGGAAGGTGCGGTAACCATCCCGGCTAAAAAGCTCCTCGATATCGTGCGTCTCCTACCCGACGATGAAATCAAGTTCAAGCTGCTCGAGAATTATTTTGTTCTGATCACTTGTGACCGGAAGAATTACAAGCTCGTGGGCATGTCCAAGGACAATTTCCCGTCCTTGCCCAATTTCCCCCATGCATCAGTCAAGATTCCCGCCAAACTTCTCGCCGACGTGATTGGGAAGACCACTTTCGCGATTTCGCTCGAGGAATCGCGCTATACGCTGAACGGTGCTCTCCTTGTTCTGAAGCCAGACTCGCTCACCATGGTGGCCACCGATGGGCACCGCCTTGCGCTGGTTGAATCGAGCCACAAGCTGGAGGGCTTTTCTGCAGAGACACGCGTCCTGGTCCCGAAGAAAGCAATGACCGAAATTCAGCGTCTGGCCGCCCAGTCCGATGACGGCGGCACAGTTGAATTTGCCCAGGACGAGAGCCATCTTTTCTTTCAGTTTGGTGGTCGCTTGCTCACTTCGCGGAAGCTTACGGGTCAGTTTCCGAATTATGAGGCGGTTTTGCCGCGCGAAACGAGCAAGACGGTAGTTCTCGAACGCAACGAGTTGCAAAACGCGCTGCGCCGCGTCTCGCAGCTTGCTGACCAACGCTCGCATGCTGTGAAATTCGTACTAGCTAAAGAGGGGGTCGAAATCTCCGCTTCCAGTCCCGAGTACGGCGAGGCCAAGGAATCGATCGAAAAAGAGTTCAAGGGTGACCCGCTTACGATCGGTTTCAACGCGCAGTACCTGCTGGATTTTCTGGGTGCCGCGACCGAGGGACCGATCAGCTTCGAGCTGAAGGACGAACAGTCGGCAGGCCAGCTCCGCCCGGTGGCCGACGAATCGAGCCGCTACCGCTACGTCGTGATGCCCATGCGCATCTAGCTAGCCCGCGCCCGTGGGCAGAACCATGGCTCGGCTCCTGTGGATCTACGACCCCCACGGCAACAGGACCGAGCTCTGGCAACCGCAATGATGCCGTAAGCCCGAGTTCAATCACGACCTTCATTGTGGCGGTCCCTGCGCCTCGGAGTTTTCGGCAAAGCACCAGTGAACAAACTTGGGTGTATAGCGGTCGACAACCGCTTGAGGCACGTTTGATTCGCTGAGCTTTTCAAATGTGAACGTAATTTCTCCGCCCGGTCGCAGCGTGCCGAGAAGAAAGCCGTAGACATTCGTTTCCGCTGCGCGCGCGTTTTTTGAATCCGGCGGCAGGGGATAGCGAACGGCACCGGCCGTCCCCACAATCCATCCGGGAAGCACCCCGCCGTTCGCCCGCCAGTAATCGGTATTGAAGATTCCTTCCATGAAGTAATGGGAGTGGCTGGCCAGCACGTACACGCGCTTGTGGAATTCATTCTGGGCGCGCAACAAATCGGTGTAAACGCGCCGACCGCTGGTCACGCCGTCACCCGTCTCGGCCATGCTGTGGCCCTCGGAAATGCTGTCCGGCAAAGCTTCGTGCATGCCGGCGACAATCGTGCGAATGGCGGGATTCGCTCCGTCGCTGTCGAGGACTTTCTCGACCCAGGCGACCTGCTCGCGGTCGAATTCGCTGTCCGTGGCGTTGTCCAGATTGATGAAATCGACGCCGTCCTTCACCCAGTGATAGTAGGTCTGTATTCTGTAGGCGTGCGGATCATCGCGCAGGCGCTGGTCGCGAAGCTCGGGTTTGTCCAGCCAATCGGCGAACTGAAGGATAAAATCTTCCCGCGTTTTTGGCGGAATCGTCTCGTGGTTTCCGATTCCAAGGTAAACGGCCAGTGGCGAAAACGGTGCGATTTGGCTCTCGAGAAAGTCGTCCCACGCCGTGCGGTAGTAGGCGGAGATGGTCATGGGCGTGCGAAGGTGCTCGGGCTGATGCTGGATGTCCTCGTCGAAATCGGAATTCTTCCGGAAGTCGCCGAGGTGCCAGTAGAACGAAGCGCCCTTTTCTTTTACGCCTGCGGCGATGGCTGGCATCACAACATCCCCGCAGTTCCGAGAGTCGCCGGAAACGGCAAACGACCACTCGGGGGACGATTGGCGGGCGTGCGAAGCGGATGGGAGAGCAATTCCGACGAAAACGGCGACCATTCGAACAGCGGAGCAGGCCATGCGGATTCTCTTCATCGATCCTCCCTGTGTCTTGCCTCTCGAAGCCAAGCATTCTCTCGCGATTCGGCCGCTAGCGGCAATCGCCGGGACGATCTAAGGTGCGATAGAAGTTCCCAGAGTTACATTCCCGCGGCGACTCGTGTTAAATGGCGGGGGGCTCGGCGAGGAGATCTCCATGCGGATCGCGACTTTCGAACTCGAGCGCTGGCAATCAACCTGGGAAAACAGAGTCGAACTGAATATCTCCGAGAGCGGCGTCCTTCCGCTCAGCGCTGCCGAACTCGCGGGCGGCACGGCCACGCTCGAGGAACTACTCGGCCTGCGTCAAGGCTACCCGCAGACGAACGGCAGCGAAGAACTGCGCTCGCGCATTGCCGAACTGTATCCGGGCGCGAAAACTCAGAATGTCTTGGTCACCTGCGGTGGGTCGGAAGCGAATTTCGTCTCTACCTGGGCGCTCCTCGAGCCGGGCGACGAAGTCGTGTTCATGATGCCCAACTACATGCAAATCGCCGGGCTGGCACAGGCCTTCGGGGCAGCCGTCAAACCGTTGTGGCTGCGGGAGGCCCTCAACTGGGGCATCGATCTCGACGATTTGAAGCGGCTCGTCACCGACAAGACCCGGCTGATTGCGATCTGCAATCCGAATAATCCGACTGGCGCGCTCCTGGATGCCTCGGCCCGCCAGGGGATCGTGTCCGAGGCGGCCAGAGTGGGCGCCTGGATTCTGGCCGACGAAGTCTATCGCGGAGCGGAGTTCGCGGGCCCCATGACCGCTAGCTTTTCGAGCAGCTACGACCGCGTCCTCTCGACCGGCGGCCTGTCGAAGGCTTACGGCTTGCCGGGACTGCGGACCGGCTGGGTCGTCGCGCCAGCGAATATGATTGAGCGTCTTTGGGCTTATCACGATTACACCACGATCGCGCCAACGGTGCTGACCGATCGGCTTGCCTCGATCGCCCTTGAACCGGCGCGTCGGCAATGGATTCTCGACCGTACGCGCAAGATCCTCAACCAGAATTATCCGCTTATAAAACAGTGGCTCGAGTCGCACTCGCAGGATTTTGCGCACATCCCGCCGAAGGCTGGGGCGATCGCGTGGGTTCGCTTGCTGGCGGAGAGAGACTCGGCGCGCATGGCCGAAGAACTTCGGGCAAGAAAAAGCGTCTTACTCGTGCCCGGCGAGCAGCTGGGCATGAACGCCTACCTGCGGCTGGGCTTTGGCGGAGATCGAGATCACCTCGAGCGCGCCCTGACCTGTATCGATAGCTATCTGGCTTAGCCGGCCAGGCCCCCGGTCGAGCGATCCCGCCTGTCCTCGACTCTGCCCCCAACGCTTCTCGGGGTCTTGCGTTTTGCGGAGGCCGGATCTGGCTAGGTGAGCGGCAGGTCCATCAATTCATCGGTGGCCAGAGGCAGGCGCTGATAGGCGATTTTCAGCAGTGCAGGAGTGACCGTTGTGGTCACCACCGCCATCAACACCAGGGCGGTGAACAATTGTTCGCTGATGAACGCATTCGCGAGCGCCACATTGGCGATGACCAGTTCCATGATCCCGCGGCCATTGAGCCCCAAGCCGAGGGTCCAGCTCTCGTTCCGGGTTAGTCCGGCAAGCCTTCCCCCGATGTAACCTCCCACGATCTTCGAGAGAAACGCTACGGCCAGAACCGCGACAACCAGCGGCCAATCCCGCAGGCTGGCGGCGTTGAACTGCAGTCCGACGGCGGCGAAGAAAATCGGGCCGAGGAAGCCCATGGTGATGTTCGAAGCCGTCTTTCGCACCTCTTCGAAGTTCCGCTCGCCCAGCACGGAGTGGCTCAGAAGCATCGAACCGAAGAATGCGCCGACAATGAAATGAAGGCCCAGCACCTCCGCGAAGCTGGCGAAGGCAACCACGAACAGCAACACGACAGCAAAGAGCGATTCCTTCCCCTTCAGCCGCGCGAGCAGGGGATCAATGATGTTCTTCGATTTGCGAAGCCCGCGCGTGCCATAGCGGTGGATCAGGCGCGAAACCACAAGAACGGCCGCCATGAAAACCAAGGCTTTCAGCAGTGCGCGGCCCACCGAGAGCAGAAAACCCCCGGTCGTCGAGTCGCTCTTGGCGTCGAGGAGAATGCCCAGGAAAAGCAGCGCCGCGACATCGTTGGCCATGGCTGCGGAAATGATTCGCCGCGCCATCTCGGTCTGCAGCTTCCCTAGATCCTTCAAAATCCGAACACTGACGGGCAGCGCAGTGATGGCGATGCACAATCCGACGAAGATGGCCCGCGTGCCAACCATGCCCAACGCCAAACCCAACAGAATGCCGAGCACGAGAGGAATCAGGAATCCGGCGACTCCTACCCATGCACCGCGCCCGCGGAAGGCCCTCCACAAAGCGCCCAGGTCCATTTCCATTCCAACCAGAAAGACCAGAAGGAACACGCTCAGGTCGGCGATCGCCTTGATTTCCGGTGTGAGGTGAATCAGGCCGAGCAGGGATGGTCCGAGCAAGACTCCGGCGGCGATCTCGCCGACCATAGCCGGCTGCCCGATGCGCTCCATCAGTTCGCCGATTACGCGGGAGAGGATCAGGAGCAGCAGTAGCGCTTCGATCAGCGACATAGATTCCCCTAACGCACCTCTCTATCACGAAACGCCGAGGGCTGGTGTGAGCGTTTGGAGAGTGAATGTTCGCCTGGCCAGTATAGCTTTGAATGCTTGAGGGCTGGGGTATTTTGTCGCCGTCGCGCGTATTTACGAAGCTCCGCATCGTGTTCGCAGCGATCGAACCTTGGATGGTCGATCGTTGCTTGATAAGCGCAAGGGCCGATTACATTAGAGCAAGGGATCCGGCGACCATGGGTCAGGCCTCGCGGGCGAATCGGCAAAACGAAAACCTTGCATGCCTCCCGGAGTAAATCGTATATTTTCGACGGGACCCGACCAAATTCCAGCGGCTTAGAATCAGAAGTAAGACTCGGCACCCTAACAACCTCTACATTCGAGCAGGCATTCAGGCGACTCGGATCCGATTGGGCGAGTCGCTGCCAGAGAAGGGAGCACTAGCGGAAGGCTCTAGGGCCAAACGAAAATGAACGGGAAGGAGAGCTTATGAGCGCAGGATCAGCGGCTGCATTTGTGGGCAAATCGATTGGGTGGTCAATCGCTCTCAGCGTGCTCATGATCGTGGCAGGTTTTCTGGCCATCGCTTCACCCCTAGTTGCAGGAGTTGCCGTGAACGTGTTCGTCGCATGGCTACTCGTTTTCAGCGGATCCGTTCATCTGGTTTTTTCCTGGTATGCACGAACGAGCGGAGGATTCCTTTGGGAGTTGCTGGTCGGATTGGTGTACGCGTGTACCGGAGTGTATCTGCTGATGCATCCCGTGGTGGGCCTGGAGTCACTGACACTTGTGCTGGCCATCTATCTGCTCTTAGAGGCGATCCTCGAGTTTGTCTTGGGATTCGCGCTTCGGCCGCATCGAGGGTCAGGGTGGCTCCTCTTCGACGGCGTCGTCACGTTGATTCTCGCGGTGATGATTTGGAAGACGTGGCCATCGAGCAGTGCGTGGGTCATCGGCACACTGGTGGGAATCAGCATGTTGTTCAGTGGCACTGCTCGGTTGATGCTGTCTCTGGCCGCGCGCAGCGCCGTGAGCAAGCTGGCGTAGTCCTCGACCGCATGGGAACCGCCGCGTGGCCCGCCTGCGCGAAGCGGGGAGGTTCCCGCGCGCAGGCGTGATCGTTTGCTGAACCGAGGCAGGAAGCAATGGGTGGCTTGATTCCGCTTAGCGACGCGTCCCGGCGCCCCGTGCACGCCCCCATCGTTACCGTGTGCATCATCATCGTCAATTTCCTGGTCTTTGGGCTCGAATTGAAGGGTGGTGAGGCGTTTGTGCTCAAGTGGTCGGCGATCCCTGCGAGCGTCATCGCCGGCCATCACTGGATCACCGTACTGACCGCTATGTTCATGCACGGCAGCTGGTCGCACATCTTGGGTAACATGGTGTTCCTGTGGGCCTTTGGCCCCGAGATCGAGGACGCGATGAATCCTCTGCGGTATGGCGCGTTCTACATTGCCGGCGGTTTGGTGGCTATGCTGGCCCAGATCGCCATCAGCCCGAGTTCGACGGTTCCGAACCTGGGTGCGAGCGGCGCCATCGCCGCCGTCATGGGGGCATTCCTCGTGACTTACCCTCGCGATCGGATTCGATCCATTCTGATCATCTTCGTGTTCATACGCGTCACCATGATTCCAGCCGCGCTGCTGATCGGCGGCTGGTTTCTTATCCAGCTGCTCAACGTCGGATCGGTGGCCACGGTGCAAACGGGCGGAGTTGCCTACCTGGCTCACGTTGCCGGCGCTCTGTTTGGAGCGTTGACCGGGCGTCTTTTCGAGGACCCGCGGCGGGTTGCCGCGTAGGGCGCATGCGATTCCTGAATCTGCGAAGCGTCGAGTGGGCGCAGCGGCCGAACATTTTGGCCCCCCTCTCCCGAAGTTTTCCGGCAGCTGAGACGGCCAAGACGTGAACTGGCTGGCGCCACATTTCGGAAGTCCTTGGTTAGTAACTGTCTCCGCAAGGCGCGGCCGGAATACCGATTGACTTTGGGCCACATACGACCCTAAATGTATGTCGGGTGGAGAAGTGGATTCACGCGTTCGTGCCAGTTCATAAGGTACTCATAGTCGAAGACTTCGAACCCTTCCGCCGATTTATCTTCACCGAACTGCAGCGAAGGCCCGAGTGTCACGTTGTTGGTCAAGCGTTCGATGGGGTCGAAGCCGTTGAGCGAGGCCAAGAACTCAAACCGGACTTGATACTGCTCGATATCGGCTTGCCCTTGCTGAACGGAATGGAAGTCGCTCGCCGCATTCAGAAAGCCTCCCCGAGTTCAAAGATCATCTTCCTCACGCAGGAATCCTCGCCTCAAATCGCGGAAGAAGCCCTCCGCTTGGGGGCACTCGGGTATGTGGTCAAAAGCCAAGCCGGACGGGAACTGATCGCTGCGGTGGACGCAGTTCTTAGGGGCCAGAAATTTGTGAGCGGAGGTCTAGAGTTCGCTGAAAATGCCCCGGCACAGTGCCACGAAGTCCAATTCTATTCTGATGAGGCGGTTTTTCTGCGGAGTTTTACCCGCTTCATTGCCGCAGTGCTCAGGGCCGGCAGTGCCGTGATTGTGGTCGTAACAAAGTCACACCAGGACAGTCTTAGGCAGAGTCTGAAGGCGGAGGGCTTGGACATTGACCGCGCAATCGAGCGAGGTGCCTACATCGCCGTGGATGCCGATGAGACGCTCTCAACGATCTCAGTCGACGGATTGCCTGACCGCCTCCGATTCTTCGAAGACAGCACAGGCTTGATTGAACGTGCCTCGAATGCTGTCGGGACAGTACGTCCGCGCGTTGCTTTTTGTGGCGAACGCGTCGGTCTTCTGTGGGCAGAAGGCAAAACCGATGCGGCGATTCTGCTCGAGAAATTCTGCAATGAATTATCGAGAGTCCGTGAAGTAGACATCCTGTGCGCGTATCCACTGCTTCCCGGGCAGAAGGAGCAACCCGCGTTCGAGAGCATCTGTGCCGAGCACACAGCGGTCTCTTCCTGGTGAACTCTCTAATTACGCGTAACACTTTTCAAAAAACGCTCGCGGAGTTTTTAAGCGCCCCCGGGGCCCTAGCGCAGAGCTCCCTCACCCCGTGCCCGATTAACAAAGGAATCGGTTTCCCGTAGACGCCCCACCTGGCTGTCAGTGTTGACAGTTCTAGTTCTCGAGGTTCGACGCTAGTTTCCTCTGTGGCTTTCTACTGCTAAGGAGAGAGCATGACTGAAAAGACTGCCCGCAACGTTTTGCCGATCCCCGACTCCCCGCGCACCGGTTTGATCACCTATGACGCCAAGGACCCCGAGACGAAGTACCCTCCGATTGAACAGTTGCGTCCGCCAAAAGGAGCGCCGAATGTCTTGATCATCCTTTTGGACGACGTGGGCTTTGGCGCATCGAGTGCCTTCGGTGGGCCGTGCCGCATGGCGGCGGCGGAACGGATGGCCGCGGGCGGTCTCAAGTACATCCGCTTTCACACCACAGCCCTGTGCTCGCCAAGCCGCGCAGCGATGCTAACCGGACGCAATCACCATACGGTCGGCATGGGCGGCATCACCGAAATCGCCAGCGGCTCGCCAGGCTACTGCTCGGTGATCCCGAACACCTGTGCGCCGCTTGCCAAGACACTCAAGCTGAATGGCTACGCCACTGCTCAGTTCGGCAAATGCCATGAGGTACCCGTTTGGCAAACCAGTTCGGCCGGCCCCTTCGATGCCTGGCCCACCGGCGGAGGCGGCTTCGAGTATTTCTACGGGTTCGTCGGTGGAGAGGCCAACCAGTGGTACCCCTCGCTCTATGAAGGGACGAATCCCATTGAGCCCAAGAGAACCCCTGAAGAGGGATACCACCTAATGGAGGACATGACCGACAAGGCCATTGCCTGGATCGGGCAGCAGAAAGCCCTCATTCCCGATAAGCCTTTCTTTGTGTACTTCGCGCCGGGCGCCACCCACGCCCCTCACCACGTCCCGAAGGAATGGGCGGATAAGTACAAGGGCCAGTTTGATCAGGGCTGGGACAAACTGCGTGAGGAAACCTTTGCACGACAGAAGAAACTGGGCGTGATTCCCCCGGACTCTACGCTCACCGAGCGGCATGCCGAGATACCCGCCTGGGACGCCATGCCGGCGGAACTAAAGCCCGTGCTCACGCGGCAGATGGAAGTGTATGCGGGATTCCTCGAGTACACTGACTACCACGTTGGCCGGTTGCTCGATGCGCTAGAGCGGGCCGGAATCCTGGACGACACTCTGGTCTATTACATCATCGGCGATAACGGCGCCTCCGCCGAAGGCACGCTGAACGGGACGTTCAACGAGATGATCAATTTCAATGGTGCCGCCGCACTTGAAACCCCCGCCTTCCTGATGAAGCAGCTGGACAAGCTAGGCGGGCCGGAATCCTACAACCACTATGCCGTCGGTTGGGCGCACGCCATGGACACGCCCTATCAGTGGACCAAGCAAGTGGCTTCGCATTGGGGAGGGACACGCAACGGCACGATCATCCGGTGGCCCAAAGGGATCAAAGGCAAGGGTGAGATCCGCTCTCAATTTCACCACCTCATTGACATTGCCCCCACCGTTCTGGAGGTCGCCGGACTGCCCGAGCCGCTCTCGGTGAACGGCGTTCAGCAGAAACCCATGGAAGGCGTCAGTATGCTCTACTCTTTCAACGACGGGAACGCAGCCGAACGTCATGAGACTCAATACTTCGAGATGTTCGGCAATCGCGGCATCTACCACAAGGGTTGGACTGCGGTAACGAAGCACAAGACGCCGTGGCTCTTGGTGGGTGAGAAGACCGTAGCGTTCGACGACGACAACTGGGAACTTTACGACACGAACAAAGACTGGACCCAGGCGAACAACTTGGCGAAGCAGATGCCGGGGAAACTCCACGACTTGCAGCGCCTCTGGCTGATCGAGGCCACGCGCTACAACGTACTGCCCCTCGATGATCAGGTCGAAAAACGGCTGAACGCTGACACGGCGGGGCGGCCCGTATTGATTCGCGGAAACACCCAGATCTTGTTTGGCAGCATGGGACGCCTGTCGGAAAACTCGGTCCTCAATATCAAGAACAAGTCTCACTCCGTGACTGCCCAAATCGAGGTTCCCAAATCCGGTGCCGAGGGTGTCATCATCGCGCAAGGTGGCAATATCGGCGGCTGGAGTCTGTACGCGAAAAACGGCAAGCTAAAATACTGCTATAACCTGCTCGGCATTCACTATTTTTATGCCGAGTCCACGGGCGTGCTGACTCCCGGCGAGCACCAGGTGACCATGGAGTTTGTCTACGACGGCGGCGGCCTCGGAAAGGGCGGCAAGGTATCGCTGTACATCGACGGAAAGAAAGATGGCCAAGGCACCGTCGCCGCCACAGCCGCCATGGTCTTTTCAGCTGACGACGGTTGCGACGTCGGCGAGGATACCGGCTCACCCGTGTCGCCCGACTACGGCGCACGCGGGAACGCGTTTACGGGTCGAGTAAAAGGCGTGCGCATTGCCCTGGCTGAAGCCGCTACTGAGGCCGAGCACATCATTTCGCCGGAAGAGGCTGTTCGCGTAGCCCTGGCGCGCCAGTGAGTGAAGTTGTTCTGACCGAGGAGCGCGCCTGATCAACCAGCGGGTGCGGGTGACTTCACCTATGCGAGTGAAGGGCAGCATGCTCCGTGCAAACTGCGGCACGGATTCCTAACCCCTTCACGCACCCCAGCACATGGGTCGCAATGTTCGGACAGCCGGGCCAGTCGCACAGGTATTCCGTGAGCTTCTCTTCGTTTCCGTCCGGTGCCAAGACACCCGTCTTGATCGTCACTTGAGGCATATCCCCTCCCGCGGCATTCTTGTTGATAGATGAGTTTTGCGCAAGCCCATTACGGCGGACGGGCAGGTTCAAACGGAAATCTAATAGACGATCAATCGATCGCCTGATTTACCGGATGGCGAGTTCTGACCAGGGCGGGGCTGAATGCGGCGACCGGAGGGGCAGAGACCTGGGGCGCTTGAATATTTGCGGTATCACGAAGAGGAGCTAGACTTTGGATGCGTGGCGAGACTATGGAACGTCGAAACCAGCTCCTGGCCCGCCGGCGTGGCGTGCACGGCGTTCTGCCGAACGATTTCTTTCGCGGTGACGGCTCTGTTATAGAGACGCTGATTGGCATCGTTGTCAGCAGCCAGCGTAGCACCACCGAGCGACATACCCGCGAACGCCCCCTTGGCCCGTCCATAGGTCAGCATGTCGGAGCCTCCAACCGTGCCGGAGTAGGTGGCGCCGGTAGGTCCTGCGGCGATCGTTGCGTCGTTGCCGAACTTGGTTTTGCCTTGAAGAATCGCGTCAACGCCTTTCTCGGACATGACCAGAACGACGAAATCGGTAGAGGAACCCCCGACCTGGAGTCCGAAACTAGCGCCGCCGATCGTGTACATCGCGGGCGCCGACCATCTGCCACGAAAGTTCTTGCCTCCGCGGCAACTCATGGCGCCACGACCACCGCTTCCACCCACTAAGAAAGCAGCCTTTTTCACTGCGGGCAAAACGAGGATGCAGTCTGCTCGCGCGAGAACGTCTTGTGGGACAGTGTGAGCGTCGAACATGCCTTGCAAAACTGTTGCGGAATTCCTTAGCGTCTCTTCGTCTTTCGATTTGTCACCGGCCGAGGCGAGCAACCGAGGTACCAGCAAGGTAGCAAAGCATAGCAATGTTATTTTGGCAAAAAGGAACAACGATCTTTCGGCTCGATTGGGGCACATGGTTTGTCGAATCCTCCCCACCCGTGATCGTCGGCTATCGAGCGCGACTTGGACACTGGCAAGACTGACAGTTCGCTGAACGTCCGCAGGAGCGCCGTTCCCAGCGCCGCCCCGGCCTGGACACGCGATACTGATCGGCCCAAGCCCGCGGCCCGGTGCAACGTCGGGGAATCAATCGACGATTACAGTCAAGCCGGAGGATTCACGGGTAATGTGACGCTGACGGCTGCCCTCACCTCGAGTCCGGCTGGTGCTACAGATCTCCCGGGGACCACGGCGGGAAATCACGTCATAACCGTAACGGGAACCGCGGGCTCGACAACAGCTAGCGGGAATGTCAGCCTAACTGTGGAATAGGAATTCACCGGGCTCGATTAGAAATGCTCGCCGCCAGCAACGTCCAGTAGACGCAGACATTCGCGAACGACTCAGCTACAATTGCGCTCCTCTGGAACCTCACCCTCATTTCGCGAAGGAAACCATCATGCGTCGTTTTTCCGAAACAAGTACGCGCAGCTCGCACTGCGCATCAGCCCAGCTCGCCCGCAACGCGCTCGCGAAGGTCGTCGCGCTCGCAGCGTTCACGGCCTGGGCCGCCGTTTTCATTGCCGCTGCGGCTCCGCCACCACGCTCGCCTCGCCACAAATCTGCCGCCGCGGCGCCGCAACCTCGCTTCGCCATCTCCTTCAGCTCCGCTCTCAGCGCCACTCCCGTCGACGGTCGAGTCTACGTGGTCATCTCCACGACCAACGACCCCGAGCCTCGCGACCAAATCCGCGAAGTCGAAGTCCGCTCCCAGCAAATTTTCGGCGCCGACGTTGACGCCCTCGCCCCCGGCCAACCCGCCTTCATCAACGACGACGCCCTCGGCTATCCCGTGGCGAGCTTCCGCAATCTTCCCGCTGGCGACTACTGGGTCCAGGGCGTCCTCAACAAATACACCACCTTCCGCCGCTCCGACGGCCACACCGTCAAGCTCCCCATGGATCAAGGCGAAGGTCAGCACTGGAACTCCAAGCCCGGCAACTTCTACAGCATTCCGGAAAAAATCCGCATCGATCCTGCCGTCGCAAACGCACCCCCCATCCAAATCGATCTCACCAAAATTGTTCCGCCCATCGAACCGCCCCAGGACACGGAATGGGTCAAGCACATCAAAATGCAAAGCCAGGTCCTCACCAAATTCTGGGGTCATCCGATGTACCTCGGCGCCATTGTTGTCCTTCCTGAAGGCTGGGCCTCGCATCCTAGCGCCCACTATCCGCTGCTGGTCAATCAGGGCCATTTCCCCGACGACTTCCGCGGCTTTCGCACCACGCCTCCCGACCCCAGCATGACCGGCTTCGCTCTCGAGGCCGCGCAAGCGCGCTATCAGTTCTATCAAGACTGGACTACCGGGAAGCTCCCGCGCATGTTGCTCCTCCTCATCCAGCACGCCAATCCCTATTACGATGACTCCTACGCGGTCGATTCGGCCAACGTCGGCCCGTACGGCGAAGCCATCAATCACGAACTCATCCCTGCCATCGAAAAGCAATTCCGCGGCATCGGCCAGGGCTGGGCCCGGGCCGTCTACGGCGGTTCGACTGGCGGCTGGGAAACACTCGCCACGCAGATCTTCTATCCCGATGACTTCAACGGGGCCTGGGGCGCGTGTCCCGACCCCGTCGACTTCCACGCCTATCAGATGGTCAACATTTACGAAGACCAAAACGCCTATTGGACCAGCGGCCCCTTCAGCCGTGTCTTCCAGCCCGAGATGCGCACGCCTCCCGGCCAAATCCTCGCCACCACGGAAGGCACCAATCGCTGGGAACTCGTCCTCGGCACCCACGGCCGCTCTGGCGAGCAGTGGGACATCTGGCAAGCCGTCTTCAGCCCCGTCGGCCCTGATGGCTACCCCGCCGAAATCTGGGATCAGCACACCGGCGTCATCAATCGCGATGTCGCCGCCTACTGGCACGAACACTACGACCTCACCGCCATCCTCCAGCGCGACTGGTCCACTCTCGGCCCCAAACTCCAGGGCAAACTTCACGTCACTGTCGGCACCGCCGACACTTACTACCTCGACACCGCCGTGCACCTCATGCAGAAATTCCTCGACTCCACTTCCAACCCGCACTCCGACGCGACCTTCGATTACGGCGTCGACCAGCCGCACTGCTACACCGGCCCTCCCGGCTCGACGACGCGCGAGGGCGGCCTGACCTTCACCCAACGCACCCTGAAAGCCGCTGCCGCGCACATGCTCGACTCAGCTCCCCCCGGTGCTGACACCAGCTCCTGGCGCTACTAGCTTTATTTTTTGCGCTTTTCTTTCAGGGGGTCTATGACTTCGAAACCGATAAACCCGCGCAAGCTCGCGACACCCTGAAAGTGCGGCCGCGATTGGCCGGTTATGGCGACAAGGCAGGAGTTATCCGCGGGAGGTGTAACCCAACTTCCGAGCCGACAATTCGCTCCGAACATCTTTTCGCTTCGCACAACGCGGTCTTGACTCGCAACTCATCCCTCTCCGGCAACAAGACCGGCGGCGATTCTATCGAGGTTGAGTACACGGGAAAACGAGGCTATCGCTGTGTCCCTGATGGTGAAACAGCAGCAGATGCGGGTGTAGGGAGTTTCCGGTATTCGGCTTTGGCTTGACGAAGTATCGGGATACCAGGGTCTGCGTCCTTCCAAGTTGCAAAGAAATCATCGTAGGCTTTGCGGCTGTTTTCGGAGTCGCCTTGTTTCGCGTAGGTCTGCGCCAGGCCGAGTTGCGAAAGCGGCTTAAAGGGTTCCCAGTCCGGCCAACCCGGGTTGTCAATGACGGTCTGGAAGTCGGCGATAGCCTTGGCCTGATCTCCCGCGGCCATATAGGCGCGAGCTCGATTGTAGAAGACCAGGACATTCGGAAACTGCGTGACGGGCGAGAGTAAGTCCACTGCGGCCCTGAGATTTCCCCGCGCTCGCTGGATGGTGGAGCGAATGACGGGAAGGACGACCTTCTGCCCGAACGTGTTCTCGGGAGAGAGCTCATTCAGTTTCGCGGCGAGTGCTTCTGCGCGGGATGTGTCCGCGGCCTGCCCGAGAGCGTGCGAGCACCCAAAAAGCCAGGAACCGCTATTCTTCCCCGCTTCGGCGGCCTGGGCGCACAGTTTTCGGGCTAAGTCATAGTTCCCAAGGTAGGCCTCCCCGTCGGCATGGTAGGCGAGCTCCGCGGCAACGTTTTCCATTTGCTTGGCCTCCCTCTGGCGACCAACCAGAGCGTCGCTGAGGGAACGAAGCGTCGCGAGGTCGCCGCGAAGGAATGCCAGATGCATTTGGAGATGGACCCAGGGCGCATCCTCGTGGGAAATTTCGTGAGCAAGCTGGTCCATGGTAGCGGTATCGTGCTCGATGAAAGCGATGCGGTAACGCAACATCAACTGAAACGGAGTGAGGGAACCCTGCTGGCGCCATTGGTCGAGCAGTTTTTTGGCATCGTCAAAGCGGCCAAGGATCATCAGAGCCTGGCCGGCATTGGAGTTGTATTGAGAGGAAGGCACAGGAGAATGAGCGATAGCCCATTGGAACTCCTGCAAGGCTTCCTCCGTTTTGCCCATCATGGCGTAGTTGATGCCCAGGAGATTGGCGGCATCCACGCTGCGCGGGTAGATTTGGCGGTACAGAAGGACGACAGTGGCTTCTTTTTCGAGATTGCCGGTAACTTCTGCATAGTAGAGCGCGGTAGTTTGAAAATTCTCCTCCTGGGTAAGGCGGCGATCCTTGAGTTCGAAGGCTCGCGCGAAGCTGGCCCGTGCCTCTTGGCCTATGCTGTGTTGCGCTCTGCCGAGCTGGTCGTAGGCGGAGCAAAACTCGGGGTCGAGTTCGACAGCTCTTTCAAAAAACGGGATGGCTTCCCGGCGCTTTCCGGAGCGGTAGAGAGTAAGCCCGGAGCGGTAGGCTTGCAAAGCCTCGAGCGAACTGGTAGTTGCAAGGTCAAGGGGCGCGTCGAATTTTTGGAGAGAGCTTAGACCTTCGCCAAGCCGTTTTCGTAACTGCGAGCCTGCTTTGCCCAGGGCAGCGACCACTTGATCCTTGTTGTTCGCCTCGACTTGCTGCCGCGCAATGAGTTGTTGGCTGTGCGCATCAATCGCATCCAAGGTGATGACATAGGTGCTGCCGATCGCGGCAATTTCCGGCACGACGAGGGCCTTCAGCCCACGGCGTTTGCAGATTTCGACGCCC
>DASPVZ010000047.1:0-49469 GCA_035622135.1 Candidatus Cybelea sp.
CACATCACGAAAGTGGGCTGTACTAGAAGTCGTCGTGCCAACCGCAAGGAGGCAGACGCCCAAGGTATGACTCATGATTGGGGTGAAGTCGTAACAAGGTAGCCGTAGGAGAACCTGCGGCTGGATCACCTCCTTTCTAAAGAAAATGAGAGTACATCCCGTGTTGGTAACGGGAAAATGGCTCTCGATTCCCGATTCTCACGATCGGGGCTTGGTCGCTCAGGCCCGATGGGTTCTGGCAAGTCTCATCTCCGTCCCGCACGAGCGGGATGGATCCCGCATCCCGCTTCGGCGGGACCGGGGCGGTTGGCAAAGAGTCTTTTTGGGGGCAGAAGGCCCGATTCGGTTTCGCGGTCGCGCGATCGAGTCGGGCCTTTTTCTTTAGCATCTCGAGGATGAGCTGACCGAGCCATGCTGCCTCGAGTTTTTACTCTCTCCCCTTCACCTGGCCTTCGGTTTGTTTCCCGTCGCTATCGGCCGATCAGAAATCCGGATGGCGGGTCCGAGGCGCATTGGGGTTTAGTTTGCCGAGCCTCCTGCTCGGCGGGTCGTCGAACGGTCGAGCGCGGGTCGATTCGTGAGTCTCGGCGATCCCGAGGCCAAAATCACGATGATGAAGCTTTGGTCCTGCATTTTGGGGCCGCTTGTTTCGCCCTGTTCGGGGCACGGTGTCGCCCATGTGCATGGAAGAGGGTAAGAACAGTTGGCATAGCCGGCTGCGAGCGAGTAGATTCTGTTCGCCGAATGGCGACTCGCGGGGGCGAGGTGCGAAGAATGGTCCGCAATTTTGTATTGCTGCTTTTGATCTCGGGAGCTGCGCCCGCGATCTTACGGGCTCAAAACACAGCGAAACCGGCGGCAGACCTGATCATCAGGAACGCGAAGATTTGGACCGTCGACAGATCGATGCCGACGGCGCAGGCTGTCGCGGTGCTGGGCGATCGAATCGTTGCTGTTGGATCAAACCGCGACGTCGAAGCGTGGCGAGGTCCGCGAACCGAGGTGCTCGACGCAGGCGGCAAGCTGCTGCTGCCGGGATTCGACGACGCACATGTACACTTCATCGACGGCGGCGCCCAGCTCGATGCCGTGCAGCTGACCGACGCGACGAGCGCCGAGGAGTTTGTGCGACGCATTGGCGAACGCGCGAAGACTACCCCGCCAGGCGAGTGGATTCTCGGCGGCGACTGGGATGAAACGAAGTGGACCCCGGCCGAGCTGCCGACCAAAGAGTTGATCGACCGCGTGGCCCCGAGTGTCCCTGTTTTCGTCAGTCGCTATGACGGGCACATGGGCGTCGGCAACTCGCTCGCGCTTCGCCTTGCGGGCGTTACCGCGAAAACCCCGGATATTCCGGGCGGTGTGATCGTCCGCGACGCGCAAGGCAATCCCACCGGCGCGCTGAAAGACGAGGCCATGAGCTACATGGACAAGGTGATTCCGCCCATGTCGCACGCCCAGCGCTTGCGTGCGGCCAGACGGGCCATGCTCCATGCGGCGGCGGTCGGGGTTACCAGCGTGCAAAACATGAGCGCGGCCTACGCGGATATTGCCGTCTACGCGGAGCTGCTTGGCGCGGGCGAATTGACGACGCGGATTTACGCCGCTCCCCTCATCACGCAGGCGGTCGACGACCAGGCGAAGATCGGAATTCGCCGTGCGTTCGGCGGGCCCTGGTTGCGCATCGGGGCGGTGAAAGCGTTTGCGGACGGCTCGCTCGGATCACGCACGGCCTATTTCTTCGCGCCGTACGATGACCAGCCAGGGAATCGCGGACTGCTGGCCGGTGATATGCACCCGCTTTCACTCATGCGCGACCGCATGATGCGCGCTGACGCGGCGGGCCTTCAGATCTGCACCCACGCGATTGGCGATGAGGGGATTTCCGTGATCTTGGACTTGTATTCGGAAATCGTGAGGGCGCATGGCCAGGCCGATCGGCGCCTCCGCATCGAGCACGCGCAGCATGTGGCCGCGAAGGATTTCGATCGATTCGCCCAGTTGCACGTGATTGCCTCGGTCCAGCCCTATCACGCGATTGATGACGGGCGCTGGGCCGAGGCTCGCATCGGCCAGGATCGTGCCAGCCGCACGTACGCCTTCCGCACCTTCCTGAGCCACGGCGTGCGGCTTGCCTTCGGCACGGATTGGGACGTTGCGCCGCTCAATCCGTTGCTCGGCATCTACGCGGCCGTTACGCGGGCCACGCTCGACGGCAAGAATCCGAACGGCTGGTTTCCGGAACAAAAGCTGACCGTAGCCGAAGCGGTTGAGGCCTATACCCTGGGGTCGGCCCACGCGGAATTCGAGGAGAGAGAGAAAGGCTCGATCACGCCGGGAAAACTCGCGGATATGGTCCTGCTGAGCGACGATATCTTTTCGATCGCGCCTGTGAGAATCCGTGATGTGACGGTGCTCAAAACGTTCGTCGGCGGGAAGTTGGTTTGGGACGCAAGCCATCCCACCGGGGGCGAGCCTTCGCCGCGCTAATCGCGGACCCTTCCGAGCGGCAGGCGGTCTCAGAGTTTGTTCAGGCCGTCGAGGGCGGCGACCTTATAGGCTTCGGCGAGCGTCGGATAGTTGAACACGGTGTCGCGGAAATACTCAATAGTGCCGCCGTAGGAGAGGACGGCCTGGCCGATGTGAACGATTTCGGTCGCACGCTGGCCGATGATGTGAACTCCGAGCAGCGTCAGATTGTTGCGGTCGAACAGCAGCTTGAGCATCCCGCTTTCGTCGCCAAGCATCATGCTCTTGGCCAGCTCCGCATATTTTGAGATGCCCACTTCGTAGGGAACCTTGGCCGCCGTGAGTTTTTCCTCTGTCTGCCCGACCATGGAAATTTCCGGAATGGTGTAAATGCCGTAGGGAAACAGCTGGGGCATGTGCTCGGCCGGGGCCCCGAACATGTAGCAACTGGCGAGCCGACCCTGTTCCATGGAGGTGCTCGCCAACGCCGGAAATCCGATCACGTCGCCCGCAGCGTAGATGTGAGGAACACCAGTCTGGAAGGAGTCGTTAACCGGAATCTTCCCGCGTTCGTCGGGCTCAAGGCCGGCGGCTTCCAGGCGAAGCAGATCCGCGTTGGCCTGCCGCCCGACGGCATAGAGGAGCGTGTGACCCTGAATTTTCTTGCCGCTCTCGAGTTCGGCGAAAACCCGGTCGCGGTTTGGATCGAAACCCACGCGGGTGACTCTCTCGCCGAGACGGAATGTGGCGCCCATTTGGCGCAAATGATAGGCGAGCGCTTCCACGATTTCGCGGTCCACAAAATCGAGGATGGCGGGGCGTTGATCGATCAGCGTTACTTCCGACCCCAGGGCGGTGAAAAACGAGGCGTACTCGAGGCCCACCACGCCCGCGCCCACCACGATCAACTCCTTGGGGATGCCCTCCATTCCGGTGATCTGGTCGGTATCGACGATGCGCTTGCCGTCAAACGGAATGTCCGGACTGTGCGCGGGGCGTGTGCCGCAGGCGATCAGAACGTGTTCGGCGCGTAAGAGATACCTTTGCCCATCGTCGGCTACTTCGACCGTGTAGGGATCCACAAATTGGGCGAGTCCATGAAAGATCACGACACCGTTACGCTTGAGCTGCGCGTGAATGACTTCCGTTTCTCGCGCCACGATCGCCCGGACACGCGAGGAGAGATCCTGCACGGAGATGTCGCCGTTCCCCCGATACCCGTAGAAGGTTTTCACGGCTGTGCCGGTCAGCTGGAAAATGGCCTCGCGAACCGTTTTGCTCGGAATCGTGCCGGTATGCACGCACACGCCGCCCATCATCAGCGTCCGGTCGACGACAGCAACGCGTTTGCGCAATTTGGCCGCGCAAATCGCGCCCTTCTGTCCGGCAGGGCCGCTGCCAATCACTACGAGGTCGAATGTTTGTTCCGCCATCTCGAGGGGCACCCGGCGAGCGTGAAGTCCCGGCATTGCTTCGAACCGAGGAGCGCGTGTTGGGCTTAGATTGTCGAGGAAAGTCCCGAGTTGTAGGGCACGAGCTAGACGTCTCCTTTCCCTACCCCCCGGTTATCGCCCCTCGGCTATGCCGCGACAATCAGATCGATTTCCACGCGAACGTCTCTCGGCAAGCGTGAGACCTCGACGGTCGACCGGGCCGGAGGATTGTGGCCGAAGTAGCGCGCATAAATCTCGTTCATCGCCGCGAAATCGTTCATGTCCTTCAGGAATACGGTGGCCTTCACAGCCTTGTCGAGCGATGATCCGGCAGCCTCGCTGATGGCCTTTAGATTCTCAAGCACGCGAACCGTCTGCTTCGAGACGTCGCCCTCGACCAGCTGGCCGGTAGCCGGGTCGAAGGCGACTTGACCGGAAATGAAAATGAACCCGTTTGCGCGAATGGCTTGCGAATAAGGGCCGATGGCCCTGGGGCCTTGGTCCGTAGCGATGACGTCTTTCAAGACTCCTCCGGGCTCGAGGTGAAACCTAGAGGTTAGAAGTTAACCGTCAAAAGTACAAGCGCGAAAGCGACAGCAATGACCCTGGCCCCATGGGGCCCGTCTCGTAGCGGCTGCGGAAATCGGGCGGGAGTCCGCTGCCATAGAGCCATTGGCGAAAAAAAGGGCCCAGGTCTCTGCCGCAGACCTGCTCGATGGCCGCGCGCAGATCGTCAAATCCGACTTCCTGTCCGTGCAAGGTTGCGACCAGCCGCTTCAGCCCGGCGTGAACCGCTTTCTGGCCGCACGTGTCCTCAAGAGCCGCGTACATGAGCGGAGCCTTCGACAGGGCGATGGCGCTCTCGGCCGGAGGATCGGCCGGGGATGTGACGCCCAGCGGTTTTTCCGCGCCGTTCTTCATGGCCCGGTCGTAGCGCGCCAGATAAGTGCGGACCCGACGCTGCCGGGCGGTGAGACCGCTGCGCGCTTCGTCGATGACGATGGTCGCGTATTCCGGGAGCCCCTCTCCCATGCCCAGCGCCGCCGCGCCGGTCGGGTAAATTTGACTCCCGAACCAGTCGCGCGCCAGCGCGCGAGATACGCGCTCTATAAACTCGTCGCTCGCGATTCCGAGCCCCAGCAGGTCCCGGTTGACCAGCGCCCCCCCGGGAAATGACGTTGCGACGAGGCGGGAACCAGGAGCGGCGTTCGAGTCTAGATCGGGGCACTCGACGAGGTGAGGGGCGTGAACGCCGGTGTCGATCGGGCCGAAGTCCCTCTGCAAAACTGCCCAGGCTTGCGCGAGACGGTTCGGCATGGGACCGGGATTTTGCGTGAGAGGCCCGAGCGTCCAGAAAACGACAGCCCCGGCGCTGCTGTGAAAGGCAGTTTCGACGTAGTGTCCGGCGACCACGTAGGGTGCCAAATCGTCTTTGCGTAAGCCGAACACGTAGTCTGTCTCCGACCCGACTGTCTTGCGGCTCATCAATTTCCCGCGGGCCAGAACTAAGAAATCGGAGGGCACGCGAATCGAATAAGTCATCTTGGGTGGGCGCGTCGGATAGGGCGAAAGAAAGTGATGCGGCGGCTGGGGCAGCGCACTCCATCCACGCGGCCCGAGATGAAACGTTCTCTCCCCGATCGAAATGCGGGAGCCCGAATCCCGGGGCGAGCTCAACTGGTAGGCGAGATCAAGCTCATGCCTTTCGCCATGCTGCCACGGCGAAACAAACACGAGACGAAGCGTATCGGGGCTCTCCGGCCGATACTCTTCGGGCAGCTCAGCGAGCGGGACTGGATGGCCGTCCCATTGGGCTTGAATATCCTTTCTGCCGAACGGGTTGACCTCGGGAAAACTAATGTCCATGAATTCAAGCTGGGTCGTGCCGGAGTTTTCCAGGAGGTAGTGACAGTGAATCTCGAGCCGGGCCGGCCGATCGGGAACAAAACCAACATCGCGCGTCTCAACTCTCACCGTATAACCTGGCGCAAGCGGGAGGTTGCAGCCAGAGGCCAAGAGCAGGAGTGCGGCCAGAAGCGCACAGCACCAGCTGTCGACGAGGTGCGGGCGAGCGTGTTTGGGCACAGAAGGATTCTACCGGGGAGCCACCGGAGGGAAAATGGGAAAGGCAGGGACGCCCGGGATTATTTGCCAGGCCGCCGCCGCGCCCTATAGAATCTGCTCCCCATGGGCTTCGATCCTAAGCTTCACGACTTCATCGAGCGCGCAAAGGCCAGCGGCGCGCCCGAGCCATCGATCGTGGGGATTCTCACCGCGCGCGGTTGGCCGGAGAGGGACGTCTACGAAGCGTTGGCCCTCCATTACGAGCGGCTAACCGGAATCGAAATTCCCCGCCGCGCGGGGGCCGCGACGGCCGCCAAGGACGCTTTCCTCTATTTGCTTGAGTTCTCAACGCTGGCAATTTGGACCTGGGGTGTCGGATCGATCCTGTTCACCCTGATCGATCAATGGTTCGCCGACGCGCTGTTTTCCGGAAATTACAACCAAGCCTTTGAAACATACAACATCGCGGCTTCCATGGCCTCGGTGCTTGTCGCGTTCCCGATTTATCTTCTCGTCGCGCGCACCACCATTTGCGACCGAACAAGACATCCCGAAAAGCTGAATTCGCCGGTCCGCAAGTGGCTGACCTATATGGCGCTGGTGATCGCTGCCGCGGTTTTTATCGGCGATCTGATCACCACCGTCACCTACCTTTTGCGCGGCGAGCTTACCTCGCGCTTTCTTGCCGAAGTGGCCGTCGTGTTTCTGCTTTCGGGTGGGGTGCTCTTCTATTACCTCCTCGGGTTGAGAAGAACGGAAGAACGCGCAGCTTCGTCTAGGCTCGGCCTCGATCGATCGATGGCCGTGGTCAGTGCGCTTCTGGTGGTCTCTACGGTGATTCTGGGTTTCCGAGATATTGGCGCGCCACGCCGGCAGCGCCTGTTGCGTGCGGATCAGAGACGCATCGAGGACTTGCATCAGTTGGCCAGCCGTCTCAAACTCCGCTGGTCCTCGGCTCACAACCTGCCCCAGCGGCTTGATGAGCTTGCCGGCGGAAGCCTGGCCGATCCCTTGACGCAAAGGCCCTACGACTACCACCCCAAGCAAGCCAGCCAGTATGAATTGTGCGCGAATTTCTCGGCCGACAGCCGCCGCGAGGCGCGGGGCGGGAATCGCTCGACCTGGTCTCATCCGGCCGGCCTCTACTGCTTCGAGCTCAACGCAGCCTTCGAGACCGACAATCCCCCGCCCTACCTGCCTGATTAGGGGTCCGATACTGGGGTGTGCGCCCCTCCCGGTTCAGGAGCCCGAGAAGTGATGCAGGATTTGAGCGTCGCTGGCCCCCCGACGGCGCAGCGAGATGATCGCCTTGGCGTCCGCATCCGGCACACCGCGTCGGGCCAGAACGAGGAGAGTTGAGCTGTGCAGACCTGTATTCTTCAATCCGGCCAGTGAGGCGCCGGAGAGAACCGGCCTGCCTTCCGAGCGATGCCGCGCGACTTCGAGGATGATGGGATCGGACAGGCCGGCGAGGTGCATGGCTTCGAACTCGCCCGCATACGCGCCCAGCTGATTGAGCCTGGCCAAACCCAGAATCGTATCGTCCCGCACTCCGGCCTGCAAAAGGTCCGAGACCGCATCTCCGCCCGTGAAAGCCTGGCCGCGCGAGTGGAAGATGTGCACAATCGCGACCGAATCTTGTTCGGAAAACCCGCTGCCATAGATCTTCAGGATTTGCGTGATTTCAAGATTGGTGACGTCGAGCGCCCGGAGCTCCTTGACGCTGTCGTAGGCCATACCCGAGTGATCGAGGGCCTGCGTGTCGGCGGAGACCGAGTGATGGCAGGCGGACAGGGTCAGGACGGCGATCATGGCCGTGCCGGCCAGAATTCCCCGCGGGATGGCCGTCCGAGAGCTGCCACGCGGGAAGCGGGTTGGGGCGCTTCCGCTCACAACCCTATTCTAATCGCCTGCGGTACGCTTGGCCGGGGGGTGTCACCGAAGAATCAACCGCTCGACGATTGGCCGGGAATCCGAGCGGTTGATCGGGGCGGAGCCATCAGACGTTATAGACGCGCTCGATGTCGAACACGCCGTCGATGCGTTTGATGCCTCCGACGATGCGCTCGAGCTGTTTGCGGTCGGCTACGTCAAGCGCCACTTCGATTCGTGCGCGAAGGCCGGCGCCATCGCTCTCGAACGTGCGGATGTTGGCCTTCTCGTCGCTCATCACCGCGGTGATGGCCGCGAGCATGCCGGGCCGATCTTCGGTGAAGATGCGCAGGCGCACGGGAAAGGCCGCTTGCGTGGCGCCGGCCCATTCAACGGGAATTCTTCGCTCGGCTTCATAGAGCAGATTTTCGACATTCGGGCAATTCTTGCTGTGCACGGCAATGCCGCGGCCGCGGGTGACGTAGCCGATGATGTCGTCGCCGGGAATCGGATTGCAGCACTTCGAGCGATAGACCATCAAATCGTCGTGGCCGCGGACGACAATCGCGGCGTCGTGCATGCCCAGCATGCGCTTGACCGTGGACACGATTTTCGGCTGCGCGTCTGCGGCGGGTTCCGTGATGGGTTGGCCGGTAGCCTTCGATAGCACCTGGCGCGCGGACCATTTGCCATAGCCCAGCTCAGCAAACAGATCCTCGCCGCGCGCGCAGCCATATTCGGAGGCCACGCGCTGCCAGTCCTCGGTCGAGATTTTCTTCAGGTTGACCCCGGCGTGGCGCGCCTCCTTTTCGAGCAGGCGGCGGCCCACATCCTTGGCCTGCTCGCGCTCGTGCAGATTGATCCACTGGCGAATTTTGCTGCGGGCCCGCGAGGTGTGGACGAACGAGAGCCAGTCGCGCGAAGGCTCGTGGCCTTTCTGGGTCATGATCTCGACGACGTCGCCGTTCGCCAGGGCGTGGCGCAGGGGAACCATGGCGCCATTCACTTTCGCGCCGACACACTGGTGTCCGACTTGGGTGTGCACGGCATAGGCAAAATCGATGGGCGTCGCCCCGCGCGGCAGAACCACCACCCGCCCTTTGGGCGTGAACGTGTAGACCTCCTCCGGATACAGGTCGACGCGCAGGGTCGAGAGAAATTCGCTCGGTTCCTGCATTTCCTTCACCCACTCGATCAACTGGCGCATCCAGACGATGCGCTGATCGTCGGCGGAACTCGAGCTGAGGCCGTCCTTGTACTTCCAATGCGCCGCGACCCCCTGTTCGGCGATGCGGTGCATTTCCTGCGTGCGGATCTGAACTTCGAAGGGTTGGCCCGAGTGGATCACGCTCGTGTGCAGCGATTGATAAAGGTTCGGTCGGGGCATGGCAATGTAATCTTTGAAGCGCCCCGGAACCGGGCGCCAGATTTGATGGATCACGCCCAGCGCCGCGTAGCAGTTCTTGATCGTGTCCGTGATCACCCGAACGGCAAGCAGGTCGTACACTTGATCAAGCGTGCGCTGCTGCTTCTGAATTTTCACGTGCAGCGAATAAAAGCGTTTAACGCGCCCCTGAACTTCGGCGGGTATTCCGCTCTCGACCATCTTGTCGCGGATGGCACCCTGCACGTCTTCGAGGAAGCGGTCGTAGAGTTTCTGCTTGGTGGTCAGCTTCTTCTGCAGCTCGAAATAGGCGTCCGGCTCGATGTAGCGGAAGGCTAGGTCTTCCAATTCACCGCGGATCAAGCCCATGCCCAGGCGGTTCGCCACCGGCGCGTAAATATCCAGCGTTTCGCGGGAGATGCGCTGTTGTTTTTCCGAATCGAGGTACTCGAGCGTGCGCATATTGTGTAGGCGGTCGGCGAGCTTCACCATCACGACGCGCACATCGTTGACCATGGCCAAAAGCATTTTGCGGACGTTCTCCGCTTGCCGCGCTTCGGGCGCGAGCAGGTCGAGTCGGCCAATCTTGGTCACGCCCTCAACCAGGCGCGCGATGTCCGGGCCGAATTGTTTGTCGATCACCTCCAGAGGAATTCTCGTATCTTCCACCACATCGTGCAGCAGCGCGGCGCACAGCGAGGTGACGTCGAGCTTCATATCCGCGAGCAGGTGTGCGACTTCGAGCGGGTGCGAAAGGAAGGGCTCCCCGGAGAGGCGCGTCTGGGTTTTGTGCTGCTCGGCGGCGAAATCGTAGGCGCGCCGCAGGAGCTCGAGATCATCGCCCGGCCGGTTGCGGCGCACTTTCTCGAGCAGCTCCGTGAAGCGCAGGTCCATGCCGCGTCGGGCCCCGGAGCGAGTCAGCGGATTGGCATTCGAACTCACGGGATTTTTAGATTGTACGCTTCCGAGCACGAAAACAAAAAAAGGAAGCGCCGACGGTTTCGGCGGGCGAATATCACTTACCCTTGGCGACCGGGTAGCCCCGCTCGACCCAGTCACGTGCCAAGTCATTTGGAATCATCAGCAAACGCATGTGACGGAATCCCATCTGGCGAAGCATGGCGAAGGCGGGACGCACGTTCGGACAATGGGCGAGGGGGCAGCAACCGCAGTAGATCACAAGGTTCGAAGAACGGGGCAACGGCTCCGCCCATTTCTTGAGATCGGCCAGTCCCGCCGCGGCTGAGGCGGGCCCCTGAAACGATGCCCCGGGAATGTGTGCGCCCTCGTACAGGGTATGAAAGCCGACGCAGACCACAATCGGGCGCGCCGCGGCCCGAGCCGACAGTTCTTTGAGCAAAGCGGCGGGTTCTATCGTTTGGGCCGGGGTCCAGGGCTCGGAGGCGGAACCCGATGGGGGGGCCAGCTCTCGGTCGGGAGGCCTCGCGACCCAACCCCCGGTCATTGCGGCGACGACGAAACCGGCCAGAAAACCCAGCCCAAGATTTCGCCAAGGATGGCAGAAGCTATTCTGCACCGCGCCACTAAGAGGTGGGAGGCGTCGGATTGTTCATGCGCTCCTGCTTGATGAGCATGACCTTGTGGACCAGATCGTCGGCTTCCTTCATGTCGTTGTCGCGCGCGTCGGCCGAGGTCTCCGTATCGGCCTTGTTCCGGTAGAGCAGGTTGAGATAGGCCATGGCGTCATCGTACTGCGGCTTGCGATCCATGGCCTTCTTGGCGTAGTCCATGCCCTCTTGAATGGTCGAGCCGTACTTCTGGCCGTAGTCGGTGGCCAATTTGGGCGGAAAGGGATCGGTGTCCCGGAGCGGTTTCTTGGCGGTCTTGTTGTAATCCTCACGCATCATCCGGCCACCGTGGGTAGCAATCGACCAATCGATCACCGCAATCCAATAGTATGGCTCGGGATCCTGCGGCGCGATCTGGATGTGTTTCAGGTGGTAGTCTTTCGAATCCTCGAGCGTCTTCTCGTTGTAGGGATTCGCACCCATGTTGTAGAGGATCGAGCCAATGCCGTCGATCGCGCCGAGATTGTTCGGATCACGGTCGAGAACGTCCTTGAATTCCGCGACGGCCTGTGTGCCCAACCTCATGTTGTCGTCCGAAGGCGCCCCGGGAATGAATTGACTGGCGTAGGCCGTGGCCAGATACAGGCGGGCATTCGTCAGGCTCGGATCAAGATCCTTGGCTTGCTTGAAATCCTCGATGGCCGCGTCGAACTGAGCGTCCTTGTAGGCCTGAACGCCCTTGTTCAATTTGTCTCGGGCCTTCAGCTTGTCGCAACCCGCAGACAGGGCCACGGCGCCCAGGACGGCTGCGAGCAAGAGACGATTCTCGAAACTGCGTTGCATGTACAATCTCCTCACGCCTTGTGAACATCCGCGCTCAGCGGGCCTCTCGACACAATCAAAACGACCGCCGTGCTGCGGTTCTTCTAAACTCGTTGGGAGGCTTCTCGAAAAATAGAGAGCCGGATCAAACGGCCCTACTGGCCGGCTTCGACTTTGTTCGTGATCAGGCCAACGTGATCGATTCCTGCTTCGCGCATGATCGAGATTGCGCGGGCCACATCAGCGAATTCCGTCGCGTCGTCCCCCTTGACGAAGGCAACCTTCTCGGCGCGCTCGGCAAATATCTGCGTAAGCCTCGTGCCAAGTTGTTCCCAGGTGGTCTTATCCTGGTTGATCATGACGTCGCCTCCGGCTCCAATTACGACCACGATCGTCTTATTCAAAAGCGCTTGATCTTCCTTTTGGTTCGGAGGCGCCGGCTGCGGGACGATCGTGTTCAATCCTTGGGACACGGTGGGCGTAATCACCATGAAAATGATGATCAGCACGAGCAGAACGTCAATCAAAGGGACGATATTAGGGTCGGCCATTACCCCCTTACTGCTACCAACTGCCATTCCCATCGTAGAACTCCTTTACCTCGACAAAACTTCATCTGCGGACTGGAACTTCTTCTCCGGCATCCGGCAGGACCGGATACCGGAGAAGACACGCTAGGATCCGCCCGTTGTTGTGGCAACCGGGGCGGCTTTGTGCTCGACCTTCTGGGTCAGGAGGCCGATGTTGTCGACGCCGGCCGCGCGCACTTCATCCACCGCCGCCTTGACTTGGCCAAACTTGGCTCGAGCGTCGGCGCGAACGAACACGGTCTTATCCAGCCGGTTTGCCACCTGGTCCTTGACCTTGTTTTCCAGGTCTTCCAGACCGATTTTGTTGTTGCCCAGATAGATGCTGCCGTCCCGCGTAATGCCGACCAGGATGGCGTCGTCCTTATCGGCATTGGGCATATCCTCGGGATTGGGCACGCGGGCCATATCCACCGATACGCCCTTCGAGAGCATCGGCGTGACGACCATGAAAATAATCAGAAGCACCAGCATGATGTCCGCCATGGGGATAACGTTCGGCGAGGCCATCACCGGTGGTGCTTGGGGTTTGAAGGGCATGGCTTACTTCTTTCCGCCTCGGCGCGTGATGAAGTAGTTGATCAGCTCCATCGAGGAGTTGTCCATCTCCACGTCGAACGCTTCCACTTTGTTCGTAAAGTAGTTGAAGGTCCACACGGCCGGAACGGCCACGAGCAGACCGAGCGCCGTGGTCACCAGGGCTTCGGCGATACCGCCGGCCACGGCGGACAAACCGGTTGCCTTGGCGGCCGAAATGCCCTTGAAGGCGTTGATGATGCCCATCACGGTGCCGAAGAGCCCGACGAAAGGAGCGGTCGACCCGATCGTAGCCAGGCCCGAGAGGCCGCGCTTCATCTCGGCGTGAACAATGGCCACCGAGCGCTCGAGTCCGCGCTTGGCCGCTTCGATCACTTCCTCATCGCTGACCTGCGCCGAGGCTGCCTGGAACTCGGAAAGGCCCGTAGCCACCACCTTGGCGATGTGGCTCTTCTTGTTTCGCTCGGCAATCGAGATGGCCTCATCGAGCTTGTTGTCCTTGAGCGCACCAGCCACCTGCTGCACGAACACGCGGGACTGCTTGCGAGCCGCGCTGTACATCAGGGCGCGGTCAATCATGATGCCGACCGACCACGCGGACATTATGAACAAAATGCAGACGACCGTCTTTGCGGGGATGCCCATGTTGTGCCACATGGTCACCAGGTCCCAGCCGACCTCGCCGCCCTGTTGTTGCAAAGCCAAAACCCCGGCCCAAATCAAACTAGCAAACATTGATAGTTCCTCCATTCCTTAGGACAAAATAATCGCGGCAGCGAGATTCTGCCGATCGAAAAACCCTTCAGTCCGGCCTGCACAGGCAAGCTGGGCCGCCCCCCTTGAGATCTAGCCGCCGAGCGTGAAGACGACGTCGATCGTGGTATCCACTTCCACCGGCTCGCCGTTCAGCAGAGTCGGTCTGTAGCGCCACTGACGAACCGCGTCCATGGCCGCACGCATGAGCAGCGGCGGACCAGACTCGTAAGTCAAGTTCGAGACCGTTCCGTCCTTCGAGATAATCGCGTGCAGGATTACCGTTCCCTGAATGTGAGCTGTCTTCGCAATCTGCGGATAGAGCGGCAAAACCTGGTGAATCAGGTTGGCCTGTTGCACCTGGCCGCCCACACGAATGCGCTGCGGCGCCTCGGGCCTCGGTGGCGGTGGCGGGCCCGTGCCCCCGATAATTCCGCCGAGCACTCCGCCCGCCGAACCGCCGGGAACTCCGCCGGGAACTCCGCCGACGACTCCGACCGCGCCGACGTCGGGCGGCATCTCTTGTTCCTTAATGATCTTCACCTCTTTCGGGATCACCGTCGGGGCGGTCAGCTTGCCCGCCTGAATCAGCCGGGCCACAGGCTTTACAATCTTGACGGCCGCCGCTGGCGGCGGTGGAGGCGGGGGCGGCGCAGGCGCGGTGATCCAGGTGGCCATCATGCCTTTCGGCAGCGCCTCGGTAACCAGAAGCGGAATCAAAATCAACACGCCCACCAGACTAGCCTGGACGATGGCCGAGAGAGCAACGGTCCAGGGCTTATGTGTTCGGGATGGATGCGCGCTCGAGATTACGAGATCATCAAACATCCTTACCTCCTTGCCGCTGCCACCGCGCGCTTTTCGGCTGCGGATCCGGCGCGAACGGGGGCTCCTCGCTTGCTTTGGTACTTGTTCCAAACCACTACGATGGGTGCCGCGATGCCAAAGCTGGAGTACGTTCCTACCACAACACCGACGACCATGGCAAAAGAGAATGCGCGAAGAACCTCTCCGCCCACGATGTAAAGTACCAGTACGGTGAGCAGAGTTAATCCACTGGTTAGTATCGTTCGCGATAAAGTTTGATTGATGGACTTGTTCACGATATCGGGGAACGCTTCGCGCCGCATGAGGCGCAGGTTCTCGCGCACGCGGTCGAAAATCACGATGGTGTCGTTCATCGAATAGCCGACCAGCGTAAGCAGAGCGGCGATGACGGTGAGCGAAATCTCATAGTGACGAAGGGAGAAGAAGCCGAGCGTGATGAGCACGTCGTGAAAGCACGCGATGACCGCGGCGGCGCCGAAAATGATCGTATCGATCCACCGGCGAACGAAGGCGCCAAGTCCCACACTGGGCGCTCCGCGCAAGAAGAGTTCGCTGCCGGAAAAGCGAATGGCTACATAGACGAGCATTCCGCCCAGCGCGTACATGGTGGCCCAAAACGCCTGCTTGCGGAGCTGGGCTCCAACACTCGGACCAACGCTCGCCACGCTGCGAATCGCAAAGTTTCCGAGCTCGAAACCGCTCGAGAGCGAAGTAATCACTGCCGGCGTCGCCCCCTCAACGCCCTTCAGCTGATCAAAATTCGTCACAATGCCGAGCCGGTCGCGCGCCGAGGCCAAACGGCCGGCCAGCTGATTGTAACGGTCGGCCGCAGTCGCGCCGAGATCGAGCGGGTCTCGTGCGGTCAAGTACGAAGCAATGGCCCCGGGGCTGGCAGAGTTAAAGTCGGGTTTGCCGCTCGATGCACCAAGGGTCTTGTGCAGCGCGTCGAGGACCGCCTGGCGCTGGAGATCGAGAGACTGATCGCTCTGGCCCTGCTCGAGGCTGATCTCAACGTCGTTCTTTGAATTCGGGTCTGAGATATCGCTAATCGACGTGATGGTGCTGTTGTGCAGTCCGGCCTCTTGTAATCCCTTGCGAATGCGGTCGATGGGGGGTTGGCTGGCGAAGCGGACGGAGACCAAGGTGCCCCCGCGGAAGTCGATGCCGTAACGGAACCCCTGCTTCCACACCGAGATCCAGCCGATGGCCAGCAGGATAAGCGAAAGCGATACGAAATACTTCGCCTTCCCCATCCAATCAATGTTTACGCCGCGGAATAATTCCATAGACTCCTATCCACCATATCTTTAGACACCATATTTGCACGTTTGTGCCCGTATGTTCAGACTGCCGCTCGCCCCTCTCGGGTAAGTTCGGGCCAGGGAACAGAAAACGCCATGAGTCAGCCCTTATGAGCTATCCTCTTTAAATACTGAGCGCTGCCTGCCGCGGCATGCGCGCCAAGTGAAAATCGAATATGGCCCGGGAAACGTAGATTGAGGTGAACAGGTTCGCCAGTAGACCGATAATGAGGGTGACGGCAAAGCCCCTCACCGGGCCGGTCCCGAACAGGAAAAGAAATGCCGCCGACACGAGCGTCGTGATGTGGGTATCGATGATGGTGAGGAAGGCGCGGTCGAATCCGACCTCGACGGCCGAAGCCGGCGCCTTGCCGTTGCGCAGTTCTTCGCGTATGCGCTCAAAGACCAGCACGTTCGAATCGACGCCCATACCGATGGTCAGAACCACGCCCGCAATGCCGGGCAAAGTCAGCACAGCACCGGAAAGGGCCATAAACGCAATCAGGATCACCAGGTTCAGAATCAGCGCCACTACGGCATTGACACCGCTCAGCCGGTAGTAGATCACCAGAAAAATCATCACGGCCAGTAAGCTTCCGATCGAAGCACGCACGCCCTCGCGAATCGAATCGATGCCGAGCGAGGGACCAACCGTTTCCTCGTCGAGATAGCGGATCGAGGCGGGCAGGGCGCCTGAGCGGAGCACGAGCGCCAGATCTTGGGCGCTTTCCTGAGTAAAATTCCCTTCAATCATTCCCCGATCATCGATGCGCCCATCGATGACGGGCGCGGTGTACACCTTGTGATCGAGGACAATGGCCATACGGTGGTTTATGTTCGCCTCGGTGAACGGGCCGAAACGCGCGGCGGCTGTAGTCGAGAGGGTGAAGTCGACCTCGTATTGGCCGGGGTTCCTGCTGCTCGGGTTCGGATTGGCGCTGCGCAGGTCGGCACCGGTCACGATCGGTGCACGCTCAAGAATGTAGTAAACACCTTCGTTCGGCTGGCCGGCGCCCACCTCGGACCGCCCCGCAACGATTTCCGTTCCGGGAGGCAAAAGGCCGCCATGTGCGGCCAGGGCCGCCGCCTCGGAGGGATACGGCTGGTCATCGACAACCTTTTGCAATTCGAGTTGGCCGCCCGCTTGAATCACTTCCTTTGCGCGGGTCGGATCGCCTTCGCCGGGAAGCTCGACCAGAATTTCGTTCTCCCCGCGTCCGGTGAATGCGACGGTCGGCTCGGTCAAGCCCAGAAGATTGATTCGGCGCTCGATGGTTTCCTTTGATTGCTCCATCGCGTTGTGCTGGATATCGGCAACCACCGAGGGCTTCATGGTCAGCAAGTAGCCGTTCGCCTCGCCCGCCGCGGGAGCCAGGGTCCAGTCCTGGAACTGGGTTGTGACGATATCTCGAAAGGTTCCTGAAGTGGCTGGGTCGACATTGGTGACCAGAATCTCGGTGTCGCTCAGGCGCCGCAGATCGCCCACGTTCACGTTTTTTTCGTGCAGTTGCTTGCGCAGATCCGATTCGGCCTCGTCGCAGCGCTGGCCGATCGCTTCATTCACCTGCACCTGCAGCACGAGATGGCTTCCCCCCCTCAGATCGAGTCCCAGTTGCATGCGGTCCTTAAAATTCCGCGCGGCCTGTGAAAGGGAGGTGGGCAAGCCGATCATGCCCAGAATGCAAACGATGATGACGACAAAAATGAAGATGAACTTCCAGCGCAGCTGCGAACTCATGTTGTCTTACCGCTCTCCTTTTGCTGCGGTTCCGCCTGTAGGCCGGCGATCGCGGTGCGGGAAATCTTCACCTTCACTTGTTCGGCTACGCGCAACTGTACGGCCTCCTCTTCGAGGCCCACAACCGTTCCGTAAATACCCCCGTTCGTGATCACCTTGTCGCCGTTCTTCAAATTCCTTTGCATGTCGGCAACTTTTTTCTGGCGACGCTGGGCCGGCATGATCATCAGAAAATAGAAGATTACCATGATCAAGATCAGCGGAAGAAACAGCCCCACCGTGCTCGGCTGAGCGGCGGCCTGGAGATCAAACGCGCTTTTTGGCGAAACCAATGATATAAGCATCACGCCTTTTTTCCGCCCAACGGGGATCCGCCTGCGGGAGCTCGCAGAACGTCACAGCCGAGGTCGAAACATGCCGCCGCCTCTCACGCACGCACTCAAGCCTGCTCAAATTGGCCGATTGAGGCGTTCCTGAAGGCCGGAGCGGAATCTTTCGAGCCGCCCAAACCCGATAGCCTCCCGGATTTTACCTATGATGTCAAGGTAAAAGTAAAGGTTGTGATGGGTGTTCAGGATTGCGCTAAGCGGTTCCGCCGCGAGGTAGAGGTGCCGGAGATAAGCGCGGGAGTATCGCTGGCACACCGCGCATGCGCAGGATCGATCCGGCGGGCGCGGATCCTTGGCAAATCGCGCGTTACGGATGAGCAGGCGCCCTTCGGAGGTGAAAAGGCAACCGTGACGGGCGCTTCTGGTGGGCAGAACGCAATCCATCATGTCGATGCCCAGAGCGATGTAGTCCGGAAGCTGCTCTGGCTTCCCCACGCCCATCAGGTATCGAGGCCTGTCGGAAGGCAAGCGCGCAGCAACCGTGCCCGTCATCTCGCAGGTGAGCTGATGCGATTCGCCGACAGCCAGACCTCCAACCGCGTAGCCGGGGAAGTCGAGTGCGACGAGCGCGTCGGCACTCTCGCGGCGCAAATTCGCGTACGTCCCGCCCTGCACAATTCCGAACAGCATTTGCCGGTCGCGATCACCCAGGCGGGCAAAATCATCGCGCGAGCGCCGCGCCCAGGCCAGGGTTCGCCGGGCCGCCTCGCTCGCTCGCGATTCGTGCGCCGGCGCTTCGATGCACTCGTCGAGAACCATGATGATGTCCGCGCCGAGGGCAATCTCGATTTCCATGGCCTTTTCGGGGGACAAGAAGTGCTCGGAGCCGTCCAGGTGCGAGCGGAAGGTCACGCCTTCGTCAGAAACCTTGCGCAGGTCGGTGAGGCTGAAGACTTGATACCCGCCCGAATCGGTCAGGATCGCCCCGGGCCAGGACATGAACCGGTGCAAGCCGCCCATCTGGCGGACGACCTCGTGTCCGGGCCGCAAGTACAAATGATAGGTGTTGGCCAGAATGATTTGCGCGCCGAGGTTTTCCAGGTCCTGCTGGGTTTGTGCTTTGACCGTTCCGGCCGTGCCCACGGGCATGAAGGCCGGGGTGTCGACGACGCCGTGCGGCGTGGTCAGCCGGCCGAGTCGCGCCCCCGTAGGATCGGTGGCCAGAACCTCAAAGCAAAAGCCCATCCGGCCGAGTCTATCAGGAGAAGGCGGCGGCGAAGCCGACCTTCACGAACACCCAGAGAATCCACAGCCCGACCACGCAGCCGAGGGCCATGCCAAAGGAGATTTTCTTTGGATTGGTGGCCCGATAGCCAATGGCCTCGAGCAGGAGAGCCCAGAATGTGAAGAGGTCAAGCGAGGTCAGCAGCGCTACGAGCCACTTCGGGGACCCCTCGGCGAGAAGTGCGCCGGGATTCGAGGCCACGAGATTTTGCACGTCAATTGTGGTCGGGTCTTTGATGAATAAGATGACTATGCCGAGCAAGGCCGAGATCGCATAGGGCATCCAGGAATGCGCCACAATGCCAAGCGAAGTCGAGAATCCCACCTTGGCCCCCCCTATGACATTGAAGATAGCAAGCAAGAGAGCCGCGACGACCACCGGTCCGACCGTGAGGTAGAGGATCACCGATACATAGCCGAAAACGGCGGCGTACTTCGTCTGCGTTTCCATCACGCGTTGTCTCTGTTCGGGTGGGAGCTGCTCCATACGCTGCTGCGCGCTCGGACTGTTCGCAATTTGCTTCTCGATGACTTGGCGCCAACCGACCCTCTGCCCAACCAGAGCAATAATCACCGTCGAGAGAACGATCAGGATCAGCAGCGGCCAGACCCAGCTGGGCCGCTGGGCGATTGATTCAAAGGTTGGCTTGGGATCGAAGAGCGCGCCGAATACGCGGCCGAAGGAACTAACTGAAGCAGGCGTCTGCTGCTGCGTGGGCACGGTTGTGCTGGACATGGAATCCTCCCATCCCGGACGGAGGGCTTCTTCTATGCACCCTCCAAATACGCGCCGAAGCCAGGAAAGTTACAGGGTCGAGCGGAGTTTACTCCAAACGCTCGCCGGACCATAGCGTTTCCAAGCAGCGGGGCTTGACGGTTCAGGGAATCTCGGGAACGGCCGCGATGAGCTCTTTCGTATAGGCCTGCTCAGGATGCTTCAGCACCTGGTTGGTTTTGCCCATCTCGACAATTTTGCCTGCGCGCATGACCATCACGCGGTCGGCGAGTTGGGCGACCACGGGCAGGCTGTGCGAGATCAGAATCAAGGTCAAGCGGAATTCGCTCTGCAGCCGGCCGAGCAGCTCGAGAATTTGTGCCCCGATCGAGACGTCGAGCGCCGAAACAGGCTCATCGGCGATGACCAGTTCCGGGCGGAGGACGAGGGCGCGAGCGATTCCGATGCGCTGCCGCTGCCCGCCCGAGAATTCGTGCGGGAAGCGGTCGAGTGCCTCCGGGCCCAATCCGACCGCGGCGAGAATTTCCGCCGCGCGCTTTCGGCGCGCGGACCGCGGAAGCTCCGGTTCGTGCACCGCCAGAGGCTCGGAAACAATTGCGCCGACACGCAGGCGAGCATTGAGCGAAGTGACCGGATCCTGGAATACCATCTGCATATGGCGGCGCAGGGCGCGCAGCCTCCGCCCCTTCGCGCCCAGCCAATCCTCGCCGTCGAAGCGGATTTCACCCGAGTCGGGCTCGACCAATCGAACCAGGATTCGCGCCAGGGTTGTTTTTCCGCAGCCGGATTCGCCGACAATGCCCAGCGTTTCTCCGCGCTCCAGGCAAAAGCTCACCTGATCGACGGCGATGGAGCGGCCGGATGCTCGGACTGGTCCAGCTGAAACGGAGAAGGTCTTGCGCAGGTCGCGTGCCTCGAGCAGCAGGGTTCGAGAGCTCATCGGGCGATCCGCGCGGGCCGCCCGCCGGTAATCGCGGGCACGATCGAGATCGTGTCTCCGTCCCGCAGGGGAGTCGAGAGCCCTCGTCCGTACCGGATGCAATCATTGCCCACAAACACATTCACATGCTGGCGAACCTCGCCCTCTTCTGTCAAAACGCGGTCGCGGCCCCCGGGGTACTCGGCACAAAGAGCGACCAGCGCCTCGCGAAGGTTTGCGAAGCCGCCGTGGATGACGACTTGCGCGCTTCCCTTGGTATAAGCGCGGAGCGGGCCAATCATTTCGCCGAAGGGCCTGCCTTCGACGAGCTCCATGACGATGTAGAAGCGGCCGTCCTGCTCGCCCACTTCGTAAATCGTGCAGATATTCGGATGATTGAGGGCGCTCGCCGCGCGCGCCTCTTCGAGCAGATGATCGTGGCCGAGCCCGGACCTAGCCGGGTCCTCGCCAAGAACCTTGACGGCCACGTCTCGGTTGAGAAGCGCGTCGCGCGCCCGGTAGACCACACCCATCCCGCCGCAGCCGATTTCGCCGGTGATCGTGTAATGTCCGAGAGTTCGCCCGAGCATGAGCTACCGAGGCATTCTAACAGGACGCCGGCCTTCCGGCAGACGGCCTAGAGACGGCGCAGAAAAGAAACAAACCAAAAAAAACCGAAGAAACAAAAAACAAAAAAGCGAGTGACCGCTGCGCGCGGAGTAGCGTCGGCAGGGCGGTTCTGCCAGACTCAAGGGGCATCGGTTGAGAAGCGATCGGCACAGGGGAGTGAAGGGAGGTTTTGGCCCCGCGTTCACTCGCCGCGAAGGAGGGAGGGACAGATGAGGGCAGCAGTAATTGGAGCGGGATTTGTCGGCCGAGCGCACATCGAAGCTCTCCGGCGACTGGGGATCGAGATCGCCGGCCTGCTCGGTAGTTCGCCTGAACGGACACGCGAGCAGTCGAAATCGCTCGGGCTCCCGCACGGCTACGACGCGCCGAGCGACCTCGTCCGGGATTCGAGCGTCGACGTGGTGCACATCTGCACGCCGAACTATTTGCATTTCGCAGAATGCGAGATGGCGCTCGAGGCAAAAAAACATGTCCTCTGTGAAAAGCCGTTGGCCCTGAACTCACGCGAGACGGCTCGACTGGTCGAACTAGCCCGCGGGCTGGGCCGCGTCGGAGCCGTCGCGCACAATCTGCGTTATTACCCGATGTGCCAGGAGGCCCGGGCACTCCTCGGCCGCGGCACGATCGGCGAGCCACGCTTGGTTCACGGCTCTTACTTGCAGGATTGGTTGCTGTATCCGTCGGATTGGAATTGGCGCCTCGATCCACAGGCGGGGGGAACCATGCGCACGGTCGCAGACGTCGGCACGCATTGGCTGGACATGATGATGTGGATTACCGGGAAGCGCGTGACAGAGCTGTGCGCCGACTTGGCCACTCTGATTCCCGTGCGCGAGCGCCCGAGCGGAGCGGTCGAGACGTTTCAGCAGCGCAAAGGGACCGATTTCGAACGCCTCCGGATCGACACGGAAGACTACGCATCGGTGCTCCTGCGCTTCGAGGCGGGAATCCGCGGCGTCATGACCGTTTCACAGGTGAGCCCCGGGCGGAAGAATCGGTTCTGGTTCGAGATCGACGGCAGCGAAGGCTCTTTAGCTTGGGACGGCGAACAGCCGAACCTGCTCTGGATGGGCGAGCGGCGCGAGATGAATCGCGAACTCGTGAAGGACCCGGCGCTCATGAGCCCTGAAGCCCGCGGGTTTGCGGTTTATCCGGCAGGACACGCCGAGGGTTATCCGGACACGTTCGTCGGCCTCTTCAAGCAGTTTTACGCCTATCTCGAGCAGAGCGACCTGAGTGCGCCTCGGCCGTTTCCGAGCTTCACAGACGGACACTTGGGTTTGCTTCTCTGCGAGGCGATTGCGCAAAGCGCCCGCGAACGCCGCTGGGTTCAAGTTCCAGCGATGGTCTAGCGCCGAGGAGAAAACCCGCGGCCGGCATCGGCAAATCGGTGTATGCTTCCGCCCCGAAAGCCGTGCGAGGGGGAGGCCGTATGCCGAGGAGCCGGTTGTCACGCCGCGAATTCATAGCCAAGAGTGCGGGAGCCGCGGGGGCTTACGCCGTCGCCAAGACAGTGCTTCTTGAACCAGAGGGTCCTGCCTGGGCACGCGCGGCGGCGCAGCAGACGCCAGCCAGCGACCGCGTGCGCTTCGGAATCATTGGCGTCGGCATGCAAGGGTCGGGCCTGCTCGCAAATTCCATTCAGTTGCCGGGAGTCGAGTGCGCGATGGCTTGCGACCTCTATGACGCGCGGCACACGCTGGCCCAGGAAATTGCGGGTGCGAACGTCCCCACCACGCGGCGTTATCACGATCTGCTGGAACAGAAGGATATCGACGCCGTCATCGTCGCCGTTCCCGATCACTGGCACAAACAGATCGTGGTCGACGCGGTGAACGCGGGCAAGGACGTGTATTGCGAAAAGCCGATGTCCCATTCGCCGGCCGACGGCATCGCCATGGTGAACGCGGCCCAAAAATCGGGTCGCATCGTGCAGGTGGGCTCACAGCGCGTGAGCAGCACGATCGCGCGCAAGGCGAAAGAGCTCATGGCCGGAGGCACCATCGGCGATCTTTGCCTGATCGAGGGCTCGAATGGACGGAACTCGCCCTGCGGCGCTTGGGAGTATCCCTTGCCGCCCGATCTTTCGACGACCACTCTCGATTGGGATACCTGGCAGGGATCGGCGCCAAAGCGCGCCTTCGACCCCAAACTGTTTGCGCGTTGGCGCTGCTGGAAGGAGTACGGAACCGGCGTCGCCGGCGATCTGCTCGTGCACCTGGTGAGCGGAACGCTGGCCATGCTCGGGACGAACGAGGCCCCCAGCCGGTGCATGGCCATGGGGGGAATCCTGCGATGGAAGGACGGGCGCAACATGCCGGATGTTCACGCCGCCATGTTCCAGTACGAGAAGCTCGGCAGCGTTCCTGTGTACATGCGGCTCAATCTCGGTACGGAAACTCCGGAGGGGTATCGCTTCATGGGCTCCAAGGGAATTCTGGAGGTGAACGGCGAGAGCATCACTTACACGCCGCAAACCGGCCAGGACGATTCACCGTGTTACTATGCGGCGAGCTTCCCGCGCGCCATGCGCGAGGAGTACATGAAAGCATGGCACGCCGATCACGACACGGTGCTCGCGGCGCAGGTCCTTGAGGGCACGCGCTTCACGGGTCCTTCCTGGGACGATGTGAAGCCGCATCTGTGGACTTTCTTCCAGGCCGTGAAATCGCGTCAGCCGGTCGTCGAAGATGTGGTCTTCGGCCACCATGCGGCGCTGGCCTGCCACATGGCCAATGAGTCGTATTTCGTGGAGGGTGCCGTCCGCTGGGATCGCATGTCACAGAGCATCAAGAGCTGAACCAGAATGGCCGCTGCTCGGGGGGAGAGCTCGCGCGCGCCTGGCTAGGCGCGACAATCGAGGACGGCGGCCCCGCTCACCCGATCACTCTTCAGATCGTTCAGCGCGCGATTCGCTTCACGAAGCGGATAGGTTTGGATCTCTGTGCGCACGGGAATCTGGGCGGCCAACTCGAGAAAATCCCGGCCGTCCTGGCGCGTGTTGTTGGCCACGCTGCGCATCGACCGTTCCTGGTAGAGCAGATCGTAGCTGAACGAGGGAATCGGGCTCATGTGAATCCCGCCGAGAATCAGGGCCCCGCCCTTCCGGAGCGCCCGTAAGGCTGGGGGAACCAGTTCCCCAGCCGGGGCAAACAGGATCGCAGCGTCCAGTTTTGCCGGCGGATCGTCGGTCGCTTCGCCCACCCAGGCCGCGCCGAGATTTTTCGCCAGCTGCTGATGGTTTTTGCCGCGCGTTGCCGCGTAGACCTGGACGCCCCAATGGAGCGCCACTTGAATGGCCACGTGGGCGGCCGCCCCGAAACCGTACAATCCGAGCCGGTTTCCCGGCTGGACGCCCGCCAAACGCAAGCAGCGAAAACCGATGATTCCGGCGCAGAGAAGGGGGGCGACCTGCTCGTCCGACAGGGCCTCGGGAAGGCGGTAGACGAATTCCGCGGGTGCCACGGCGTACTCGGCGTATCCGCCATCGACGGTGTAGCCGGTAAACGAGGGGTGATCGCAGAGATTCTCGCGTCCCGCGCGGCAATACGGGCAGCTCTGGTCGGTCTGGTGCAGCCAGGGAATTCCGACGCGTTCGCCGATTCGGGGACCACTGGCCGCTTCCCCCAATTTGTCGACCCGGCCCACAACTTGATGCCCGGGAATGATCGGAGACTTGCGCGGCGGCAATTCGCCTTCGATGACGTGCAAGTCGGTCCGACACACGCCGCAGGCCCCGACGCGAATCCGGACCTCGCCGCGCCCCGGTTCGGGCAGCTCTCGGTCGGTAAATTCGAGCGGATTGGATTCGATCGGCAGGGGCCGCTCGAGCAGGCAGGCTTTCATGATGCGGCGCTCATCGTGTTGATTCCGGCCTGTTCGGTGAGATCGAGAATGATCGCGGACCAGTCGAGATTGCTGCGTCCCTTCGCCATGCTCGAGAGCGAGCGATCATGCAGCAGGCTCGCCAGGGGTACGGGCGTCAGGTTCTTGGCCGCGGCGCTGAGAATCAGGTTGATGTCTTGGAGGCCGAGGGCCAGGCGTCGCGCCGTCTCGGGCGAAATCCTGCCCAGGGAGATGTGAATTCCGCCCGTTCCCAGGTGTCCAACGAAGCAAGGTTGTGCGAAACAGACTTCCTCAACGGCGTGATCGTCGGCCAGCATGCTGAGTACGATTCCGCCGGGCTCTGCGAGATCGGCGCATTGCGCGGCGAGTTTCGCTCCTTCCTCGGCCAGGCGTGCCGCTTTCACTCGCCTGCGGTTACGCACGCGCAAGCCATACCCGGCGCGCAGGAGGTTTCGGGCCATCGGTTCTCCCCTGTTGCCGAGGCCGATGAAGCCGAGTTGGGGCAAGTGCGTCACCTCGCGGATGGCTTCCCGACTTCTCTGCCTAGCATAACGCAATCGGGTCTCTCCCCACGCCCGCTCACCGATCAGGGCGGCGGGATTGATATAATCGACCGCCAAACCGCAGCGTGCCGGGGGAGATGAAGATGGCCAAAAAGAGTTTTAAGGACCTCACCGACCGGGAAATCCTCGCGCTGGCCATTCAACTCGAAGAGGAGGATAGCCGCGTCTACGGCGACTTCGCCGAGGGCCTCAAGGAGACTTATCCCGCGACGGCGAAGATATTTGAGGAAATGCAGGTCGAGGAATCCCGGCATCGCCAGACGCTCATCGACATGTTTCAGGCCCGTTTCGGCGATCATATTCCGCTCGTGCGGCGTCAAGACGTGAAGGGTTTTGTCGAGCGCCGGCCCGTGTGGCTGGTTCGGCCCCTCGGGATCCACACCGTGCGCAAGCAGGTCGAAATCATGGAGCTCGAGACGCAGCGCTTTTACGAACGCGCCCTCACGCGCATCTCCGATCCCTCAGCGCGCAAGCTGCTCGGCGATCTGGCCGAGGTCGAGCGGCAGCATTATGATTTCGCCGAGTCACTCGAAGAGAAGCACCTGACCCCGGAATCGATCAGCAAGGAGGAAAAATCCCGGCGGCAGCTCTTTATGCTGCAGATCATCCAGCCCGGTCTGGCCGGGTTGATGGATGGTTCGGTATCGACTCTGGCGCCGATTTTTGCCGCTGCGTTTGCCACGCGCACCACAAAAGACGCATTCCTTGTGGGGCTGGCCGCATCGCTCGGAGCGGGCATCTCCATGGCTTTTGCCGAGGGCCTGTCGGATGACGGTTCGCTCACCGGCCGTGGCCGTCCGCTGATCCGCGGATCGGTGACCGGGCTGATGACTGCGGCGGGCGGACTCGGGCACACCCTGCCCTTCCTGATCTCGAATTTTCACATCGCCTTCAGCGTCGCCGTACTGGTAGTGGCCATGGAGCTGGCCATCATCAGTTTCGTGCGTCACCGTTACATGGATACACCGCTGCTTTCCTCCGCCATGCAAGTGATTGTGGGTGGGGCAGCCGTGTTCATCGTCGGAGTTCTGATCGGAAGCTCCTGACCGAAACACGAGGGGCCCAGGCTGGACCGTCCGAGTCCTGGGGTTTCTTGTTGCTGCTGGGGAGGTCGGCTAATTCCCAGCGACGGCTCGCGGCGAGACGCCGTGCAGATACCGCCAAGGGTTTACCGGGGTGTTGTAAATGCGGACCTCATAGTGCAGGTGGGGACCGGTCGAGCGTCCGCTTTGTCCTTCATAGCCGATGACGTCGCCCCGTTTCACGGCCATGCCGGCTTCGGTGTTATAGCCCGAGAGGTGCGCGTAGAGAGTCGTCACGCCAAATCCGTGATCGATCACGACCACTCGTCCGTAGCCAGCGCGCCGGCCAACTTCGGCCACCACGCCGTCTGCGGTCGCCCGAATTGAGTCGCCGTAATGCGAGGCAATATCGAGCCCGGAATGAAAGGCACCTTCGCCGCTGAAGGGATCAAGCCGTTCGCCGAAGCGGCCGGTAATCTCTCCGACCACCGGCCATAAGGAGGGCACCACGGCCAAGCTTGTCAACTGGCTGGCCGGAAGCAGGCGCAGCCCAGTTCCACTATCCGACATGGTCACCGCCGTGGCGTTTCGCGCCAGGTAGCTGAATTCGTCGACCGATTGCTGATAATCGGCCTCCGACTGCGCGGTTGTATCGGTCAATCCAAAGGGGGTTTGCCGGAAGCGGGTGATTCCATAGGCCATGGCCACTTCGCCAGCCAGGGATTGCAAAGAATGAAGGCGCTCGTTTGTATCGCTGACCTCGGTTTGAAGCTCCCTGTATTGCTGTTTGAGGCTGTCCTGCTCGCGGCGGAGTGAGTTGTAACTGGTGGCCTTCCAAAGCATGCGCGAGTAGGATCCGATGCCGGCGACAACCGTGCCTCCCCCGACGCAGGCCAGAAGCACCAGAACGGGAAGGAGATAGCCGGGCACACGTACGCGCCGCATAGCGCCGGAGGCGCTCGAAGCAATAAAGAACGTGTACTGCTTCCGTTTTATCCTGCTCACTCTAGTTTCGTCCGTCTATTGGTTCGGCCGATCAATCGCCGCGAGCCCCTCGCCGCGGCTGGCCATGAGCATAAATACGAAGCGTCCGAAGATCTGAACCGAGAGCCCTGGTTCGAGACGGTCGGCCATTCTAGCCAGAGCCCGTCTCGGCGTCAACCAGAAACTTCTATTACGTATAGCCAGCACTTCCTAGTTCCGCAAGGCTGCGAACAGTGCTGTACCGAGCTTGTTTAGAGTCTAACCGAAGCTGCCATGCGCCACAACTGTACGCAGGGTCAGGTCCAGTCAAAAAATGTCACTCCGCGCCGAGCTCACGGGCGAGATATTCGGCAGCTTCGGACGGGGATTCGGCGAAGTGAACGAGCGGGCCCAGATTCCTGAGCCAAACGGACTCGGGCCCGATTTCGGCGGTGCGCACGCACTCGACGACCGGCCTCCAGAAACTGCCCAGCGAAACCACGGGGCGCCTGTTCATGACCCCTTTGTTGATCATCTCCCAAACCACGGACAGTTCGACTAGCGTGCCCGTGCCTCCGGGGCAAACAACGTAACCCTCACCGCGGCGAATCAGCTCAAACAGACGGTCCTGCCAGCTTCGGACGCGCATTTCCTGGTCGACCCAGGGATTTGCCTGTGCGCGGAAGAATCTGGCCGTGACGGCTATCGTTCGCCCGCCGGCCTCCTTGGCGCCGCGCGAAACGGCTTCCATGACGCCCGCATATCCCCCGCTGCAGATGGTGAAGCCCGCGCGGGTGAGAGATGCGCCGAGTTCTCGGGCCTGCTCATAGCACGCCTCGCCCGGGCGCGGATGCGAACTCCCGAAAACGGTGATGACTTTGGCCACGGATTTCATTCCCTGTTCGATCCTGCCCAGCCGCGACGCTCATTTCTTCCGCTTCGCTTTGGCCCCGAGTGTTTCGACCATGGCCGCGCAAATCGCATCCATCGCCTTTGTCGCATTGCGATCATGTTCTTGGGTATTGTTCGCAAAGATCGAGAAGACGACCTTCTCGCCCTCCTGGGTTGTGGCGTAGCCGGACAGCGAGCGGACGTGTTCAAGCGAGCCGGTCTTTGCTTCGATGACGGCCGGTCCGGTGATGTCCTTCATCCGGCTATCGAGCGTGCCGTCCACGCCGGCAATCGGAAGCGTGGAAATAAAATCAGTTCCCCAGGGCTGGCGAGCGGCGTAGGCGAGCAGCGCCACCATGGCTCGCGGCGTCACAAGATCGTCGCGAGCGAGTCCCGAGCCGTCCGAGAGCAGCACATCGCCGTCTATGACTCCCGCTTGTTTCAAGAACTGCTGTTCGAGCCTGAGTCCGAGCTCAGCCGACCCATAGGCGGCTTTCTCGCGAGCTACGGTTCGCAACAGCAGTTCGGCATGCAGATTCTGGCTGATCTTGTTCGTCAGTCGAACGGTTTCAAGGAGCGGCGGCGATACATGCTCGGCGAGAACGACTGGGTTCGGCCCAGCGGCGCTTGCGAGCGGCGGAGGCGGCGGCGGAGCAGTTCCGTTCTGATCGCTTGTCTCGGGCGCGGGCGCATGAACAACCCGCACGCTGCCGCTGATGCGCACACCGTGCTGTTCGAGGAGTTCTTTGAGCGCGAGCGCAGCGGTCTCGGCCGGAGCGGTCATAGCAAGGTCGATATCGGCGGGGGCATGGCCGGTCGGGATTGTCCCGCGAACGGAGAGGAAGTTCGGGCCTGGCTGCCGAGAAACGGAGAAATACGCCGGTGCGGAAGGGGCGCTGGTGGTGATCTGGATGGTCAGGGTCTCGAGCGCGGCGGCCGGTTGAGCAACGACGGTAGCCGAGTCACCCGTGCGCGCCCCGGCGAGCACTTGAAGGGAAACGATATTGTCATTGAACGCGATGGCGCTGACCGGCGCGCCGAATTCGAAGAAGGTATCGCCTATGCCCCAGCTGGGTGGATATGGGTCGTAGGGAAAATAGCTGTCGTCGGCGACGATATCGCCGTCCACTTCTTTAAGACCCTGGGCAATGGCCGCCTCCGCCATTTCGGCGAGAACCTTTTCGGGGGGCCCATCGCGTTCGGTCTTGAGTTGGTGGGGGAATTTGCGGTTCGAGAGATCCGGATCGCCGCGCCCGACCAGGACCAAGTCACCAGCGAGCTTCCCCTCGGAATCGAGTTTAGCGGCTGATTCAAGTGTGGTATGAAACTGGTAACTTGTGCCAAGGGTGGCCAAGGCGAAGGCGGTCGTGAACACCTTGGCGTTCGAAGCGGGCATGAAGTAGTGATCGCTGTTCCGTTCGTACAGGAGTTCGCCGGTATCCCGGTCGGCGATCAAGATCCCCCAGAAAGTCCGCGCGGCTGCAGTCGAGGCCAGCGCGGCCTCGACCCGCATTCGGAAGCGGGTTACGTCCGAGCGGGGTTTTAGCGCCCGAGGTCGAGCGCGAGTCAGGGCTGGGCGGGCCCTCATCGTCGGCGCCAGAGATGGCCCGAACAGAGCGAGCGCTGCCAGAGAGAGAATGAACTGGCGGGGGCCGACGCCCATCCTAAGCCTTAGATCCATCGACGACTCCGGGCCAGGGATTATATGACAAGCTGGGGAAGGCTGGGCGAGCGCGGCCCGGTATTGCGCGCCCGGCAGGGAATTCCATATCATGGGCATCGCGATTTCAAGGAGGTTGCGATGAAACAGGCGATTGGGGTCTCGCTCGTCACCTTGTTGATCGGCGTCGCGGCTCTGCTAACTGCTGCGCGCGCCGACGCGGACGACAAGGCCAAGGATGAGAGCCGGCTTGAAAATTCCGGGGTGGTCATGAAGGAGATTTTGGACATTCCGGAGGATATTCCACAGGACCTGATCGACAGGGCGGCTTGCGTGATTGTGATGCCGTCGGTTCTCAAGGCTGCTTTTGGCATCGGAGGGAGTTACGGGCGCGGTGCGATGACCTGTCGCAGCGGCGACAATTTTCAGGGGCCCTGGGGGGCGCCGACCATGATGCGTCTGGAAGGCGGCAGCTTTGGCTTTCAACTCGGTGCTCAGGCCACGGATTTTGTTCTGCTGGTCATGAACCCGCGTGGGGCCAGCGCCATCCTGAGCAGCAAGGTCAAGCTGGGCGCCGACGCTTCGGCGGCAGCTGGACCGAAGGGGCGCGACGCCGAAGCCGATACGGACGTGACCATGCGCGCCGAGGTTTTGACCTATTCGCGCGCGCGCGGGCTGTTTGCAGGGATTTCTCTTGAAGGCTCGACGCTGCGGCCCGACAACGATGCCAACCTGGAAATCTACGGGAAGCCGCTGCGGGCCCAGGATATCGCCCTGCACGGGGCGGTGCCCATCCCGCCATCGGCAAAAGTTCTGATCGCCACGCTCAACCAGCACAGCCCGAAGCGAACCTGAACGGAAGCGGGTCGTCGCTTGGCGCCGGGGAGCCGAGCTTCCCGGCGCGAGGCGCGGCGGGCTTCGTTCGCCCGTCCACCGTCTATCCCTTTTTCCATTGACTTTTACCCGAATATGACCGAAAGTCTAAATTGAGTGTAGGTCATCCATATGAGCCCGAAGGTCGGGGAGCCCTCCGGAAAACGCCTCTCGCCGTCTGCGGCCAGTCGGCCCAACCGGCGCGAGCGACATCGCTCGGAAATGCGCGGCCGCATCTTTCGAGCGGCCTTGGACCTGTTCGCCGAACGCGGTTTTTTGCAAACCACGGTCGAAGACATCACCGAAGCCGCCGACGTCGGCAAGGGAACCTTCTTCAACTATTTCCCGACCAAAGAGCACGTCCTGGCGCAGTACGGCGAGGAGAGAATTCAGCAGATCGAGCGCGCCCTCGAGCACGTCCGGGAGGGCGGGGAATCGGCCCTCGACGCGCTCGAAGGGCTCGCCACCGACCTCGCCGGACAAGCCTCGGAAAGTCCGGAACTGCTGCGCGCCGTCTTCGCGGCCCATTTATCCTGCGCGCCCGTGCTGGCCGGGCTTCAGAAACGCATCCAGGTCGGCCGCGAACTGCTCGAGCAGATCTTTGCCCTGGGCCAGAAGCGCGGCGAGATTCGGCGCGATCACTCGCCCGCCGAGCTGAGCCGTTTGATGCGCCTCATCTTTATGGGCCTCACGGTGGCCTGGGCGATTAATCCGGAGGACACCCTGCCGGGAACCGCCGCGGAGGTCTGGGCGCTCATCTATCCGAGTCTGGCCACCCGGGCCGTCTCGCGCCGCCGCTCGGGCGCTCAAGACAGGCCGCGAAGCACTCGCCGCTCTCGGCCGGAGGCGCAATCTTGAGTCGTAAGCAAACAGGTTCTCATCCATACACCATGAGTAAAGGAGGCCGCTGGTGATCATTCGCTGCTCTCTCCTACTCGCCCTGCTTTCGGCAGTCGCCGCCCTTGCGGCAACGGCCAAGGCCCAGGGACCGAGCTCGGCCGGCGCGTCAAGCTCGCCGGCCCAATCATCGACTGCGCCGTACGCGGGAGCGACCCAAACGACGGCCGCGTCGGCGCCGGGCCAGGGGAATTATGCGGGCAGCGTAGCCTCGGAGCCCGTGCCCGGAGTGCTCAAAGTTTCCCTCCAGGAAGCGATCGATCGCGGCCTCAAACAGAATCTCGGCGAGCTGCTGGCGAGCGCGGATGTTCAAACCGCGCGCGGCCAGAGATGGCAGCAGTTGAGCGCGCTCCTGCCGCACGTGAACGCGACGCCCTACTACGACATCTCGCAAATCGACTTGAAGGAATTCGGATTCACCTTCAGTTTTCCCGGCGTGGCGATTCCCAGTATTGTGGGCCCCTTTTCCTACTTTGATGCCCGCGCCTACTTGACCCAGAACCTCTTCAATTGGCAGGCCATCCAGGGCACTCGCGCCTCGACCGAGCGTCTGAAATCGAGCGAGCATAGCTACCGGGACGCTCGCGATTTGGTGGTCCTGGCCGTTGGTTACAACTATTTGCTCTCTGTCGCCGACCAGGCCCGCATCGACACCGCCCAGGCGCAGGTCAATACGGCCCAGGCGCTCTACGAGCAGGCCAGGGACCAGGTCGAGGCGGGCACTTCTCCCGCCATTGACGCGCTGCGAAATCAGGTGGAGCTGCAAACGCGTGAGCAGCAGCTCATTCAGGCCAAGAACGACTTCGCCATTCAGAAATTGACGCTCGCCCGCGCCATCGGCCTTGCTCCTGGTCAGCAGTTCGAGCTGACCGAGAAGGGGTTGTATCAGCCGTTTCCGGCCATCACGGTTGACGAAGCGCTCAAGCAGGCCTACCAGTCGCGCTCCGACTTCCGGGCTGCGGAGGCAACCGTGCGCGCCGCCGAGTTCAGCCTGAATGCTGCGCGAGCCGAGCGCTACCCCTCGGTTTCCTTTAACGCCGATTACGGCGTGGCCGGACAGCACCTCGACCAAAGCCACGGCGTCATGGATGTGCGGGGCACGGTGACCGTTCCGATCTTCACCGGTGAGGCAACGCGCGGCGATATCCTCGTGGCTCAATCCGAGCTCGTGCAAAGCCGGGAACAGCTCGAAAACCTGCGTGGGCAGATCGACGCCGACGTGCGTACGGCGCTCTTCAATTTGCAGTCCTCCTCCGATCAGGTGAACGTGGCCAAGAGCAATATCGATCTGGCCCAGCAGACCCTGACGCAGTCCCGCGACCGCTTCGCGGCCGGGGTCACCGACAGCGTCGAGGTCGTGCAATCCGAGGAGCAAGTCGCCAGTGCCAACGAGCAATACATATCCAGCCTTTACAACTTCAACTACGCAAAGATCGCCCTGGCTCGGGCCATGGGTGCCGCCGAAGAAGGCGTGAAACAGTATTTCAAAGGACACTGAGCCATGCCTGCACGAACCGATACTGAAGTCCCCGCCGCTCCCCTCGCAACGCCCCGAAGCGAACCGCCCGGGCCGTCGGAAACGCATGCGGCTGCTCCCCCTCCTCCTCGCGGGCCAGGACACTTCTTTCGCACGCGGCCGCGCGCTCGACTGGCGGTGATTGCCGCGGTGATTGCGGCCGCCGTGGGGGCCTATCTCGCCTGGCGATATTTTTCGAGCTACGAATCGACCGATGACGCAGAGGTCGACGGCCATCTGATGCCGCTGAGCGCGCGGGTTTCCGGCTATATCTCGAAGGTCAATGTCGACGACAACCAGTACGTCGCAGCGGGAACTGTCCTCGCTGAGCTTGATCCCCGCGACTACCGAGTGGCCCTCGACAAGGCGCAGGCCGACTTGGCCGACGCCATCGCAACGGCGCAGTCGGCCGGCATCACCGTCCCCATCACTCATGTGAGCACAACTGGCCAGATCTCCGCTGCAGAAGCGGACGTCATGAGTGCCGAGGCCGGTGTCCAGGCCGCCGAGAAGCAGTACGACGCAGCTCAGGCACAGCTTACCGAGGCCGAGGCGAACAATGTCAAAGCGCAAAACGACCTGACCCGCTACCAGGAATTAGTCGCCAGACAAGAGGTTTCGCGCCAAACCTACGATCAGGCCGTGGCCACGGCAAAATCGAACGCAGCAGGGGTGTCTGCGGCCCAGGCGGCCGCCGCGGCCGCCGAGCAGCAGGTAAGCCAGGCCCGCGCACGGCTGGCACAGGCGCAGGCGAATCTGCGCACCTCGCAGACCGGCCCGCAGCAGGTTGCCTCAACCCGAGCCAGAGCCCGTTCGGCCGAAGCGGCCGTGCAGCAAAAGCAGGCCGCACTCGAACAGGCGCAGCTGAATCTGAACTACACGAAGATTTACGCGCCCGTCGACGGCGTGGTGATGAAGAACTCCGAAGTCGGCATGAACGTCCAGCCCGGGCAGCAGCTGTTCACCATCGTGCCGCTCAATGACGTGTGGTTCACCGCAAATTTCAAGGAGACGCAGCTGCACCATATGCTTCCCGGTCAGTCGGCCGAAATTCGTGTCGACGCCAACGGCCGCACCTACCACGGGCGGGTGGACAGCATCGCCGGGGCCACGGGCGCGCGCACCAGCCTTCTGCCCCCGGAGAATGCCACCGGAAATTATGTGAAGGTCGTGCAGCGCGTCCCGGTCAAGATCGTGCTCAACCCGGGCGAGAACCAGGACCACTACCTGCGCCTGGGAATGTCGGTGGAACCGAAAGTGTTCGTGAAATGACGTGTCGCCAGACGACTTCCATCGACCGGAAAACGCTCTCCCGCGCGTAAACCCCTGGGTCATCGCGCTGACCGTCACGCTCGCGACGTTCATGGAAGTGCTGGACACAAGCGTGGCCAACGTTTCGCTGCCGCACATAGCCGGAAGCCTTTCCGCCAGCAACGACGAGGCCACCTGGATCCTGACTTCCTACCTCGTCTCGAACGCCATTGTCCTGCCCCTGAGCGGCTGGTTCTCTCAGCTGATCGGACGGAAAAACTTCTACATGATGTGCGTCGCGCTGTTCACGATCAGCTCCTTCCTGTGCGGTCTTGCTCCGAGCCTGGGCGCGCTGATCTTCTTCCGCGTCCTTCAGGGCGCCGGCGGGGGCGGCTTGCAGCCAAGCGAACAAGCCATTCTTGCCGATACGTTTCCGCCGAGACAGCGCGGCATGGCCTTTGCCGTTTACGGCATGGCGGTCGTGCTCGCGCCGGCCATCGGCCCGACGCTGGGCGGCTGGATTACGGACAACTTCAATTGGCGGTGGATCTTTTTGATCAATATCCCCGTCGGAATCCTCTCGCTCACCCTGACCCGCCGCCTCATCTCCGACCCGCCCTATATGCAGCGGGAGAAGAGGCAGCGCTTCCGCATCGACTACATCGGCTTGGGCCTGCTCGCCTTAGGACTGGGAGCTTTGCAGGTCGTGCTCGACAAGGGCCAGCGCGACGACTGGTTCAGCTCGCACTTCATTCTGGTGTTGACCGTAATTTCCGTCGCCTCCCTGATCGCCGTCCTGGCCTGGGAGTGGTGTCACAAGCATCCCATCATCGACCTGCACTTGTTCAAAGACCGCTCCTTCGCCATCGGTACGTTTCTGATGTTCATGGTGGGGTTTGCGTTGATGTCGAGCACCGTGCTCATCCCTCTCTTCCTGCAGACCATGATGGGCTACACAGCCGAGCAAGCGGGCCTCGCCCTGATGCCCGGCGGGATTGCCATCATTTTCGTAATGCCGCTCGTTGGATTTCTCCTGGGCCGGTACGATGCCCGCCGGCTGCTGCTTTTCGGATTCACCATGCTGTCGATCGCTCTCTTTTATATGACCACCTTTGACCTGTACATCGATTTCCGGCACGCGGCCGCCGCACGCTTGATTCAGGCCATGGGACTCGCTTTCCTGTTTGTGCCGATCAACACGGCCGCCTATGCCTTCCTGCCCAAAGAGAAAAACAACCAGGCCTCCGGGCTCATCAATCTGGCCCGCAACATCGGCGGCAGCGTGGGAATTTCCTTTGTCACCACTATGCTGGCCCGCCGCACGCAATTCCACGAGCAGGACCTTGCGCGCCGCATCAGCCACGGCAACGGCAAATTCGAAACCGCGCTCCACTCCGCGACGAACTTGCTCACTGCGCACGGTTTGAGCGCCTACGAGGCCTCCCGGAGAGCCTACGGTCTCATCGCCGGAATGGTCAGCCAGCAGGCGACCATGCTCGCCTATGTCGACGATTTCTGGCTGGTGGGCGTATCGGTGGTCATCATGATCCCCCTGATCTTCCTGATGAAGAAGGTGAAGCCCGGCGGCCCCATCGCTGTACACTGACCTCGTCCGAGGCCATGAAAATCCGCATCGTAACCGTCGAACGCGAATACGGCAGCGGTGGAGCGGCCATTGCCGAACGGCTGGCAAAGCAGCTTGGCTGGAAGCTTTGGGACCGCGAGCTCACCGCCGAGATCGCGCGCGTCGCGAAAGTCACCGAGGAAGCGGCATGCCGTTGCGACGAGCGCGTCGACCCGATGGCGAACGCGCATCCTTTATCACACATTATTTCGGCAAGGAATGGCCGCACCGCCCCCTCTACAATCTGATGATCAATTCGAAATTCGGCGACGAATACGTCGTCGGTACCACGCTTGAAAACATCGCCGCGCTCGAACGCTTGCACGCCGCTCGGGACGCCAGAGCGTCCTGACGGCGCCAGGGCGAGTCAAACAAAAATACAGCGAGGTCCCCCTCGTGGGGGAAACGCGTGGCACAAACCGCCGAGTCCCCTTGTGATTCGGGCCCGGCTCCCGTACCCTGGCTCGAAGCGGCTGGGCTCGATGGGGGCTGTCGAATGAAGTGTACGATCTGTGAGCGTCGCCCGCAGAAAAGGTTTTGTCCCGCCAAAGGAGAGAAAATCTGTGCGCCATGTTGCGGGACGGGCCGCGAGGTCTCGATCGATTGCACCCCGGACTGCTCCTACCTTCTCGCGGCCCACCGCTACGAGGCCGCGCATCGTCAAGCCCTCTCGCCCGACGCTTTCCCCTATCCGGATATCGACGTGCCCTTGGAATTCATGTACGAACACTGGCGAGTCGTCGCCGCCATTGCCGGGGCCGTGGTCAGTTTTCAGATACAAAGAAAGGATCTGAACGACCAGGCAGCCCGCCTGGCCCTGGAAGCGCTTGCGGAAACCTATCGCACGCTGGGCACCGGGATCTATTACGAACGCCCGCCGGATGCGCCTCTGGCTCGCGCGCTCTACGCACACATCGCCGAATTCCTCGAGGAGTTTCGAAAGCGGGAGATCAACCAAACCGGATTCACCTCGCTTCGGGATTCTGACATTTTCCTTGTTCTCGTCTTTTTGTTGCGCACGCATAAGAGGGAGACAAGCGGCCGGCCGCTTTCCCGATCCTTCCTCGCTTTCCTTGCCGCAAAATCCGCGGGAAGGAGTTCGCCGCACGAGGAAGAGAGCCGCATCATCGTCTCCTGAAGCGCACCCCGATGGCTCCCCTGGCGCGCTCCGAGCGCCCGAGCGGGAGCAGAACCCGAGCCGAAACCGGCCGCGAACGGGGTGTTATCCACTGCAAAACGCTGCGAATCGAGTTCGAGGTTGCGCGTCGGGGAGAATATGTATAATGTATGCAAGTTGCCGGGCCGCAGCGGCCGCTTGTGGGCCTCGGGCGCCGCAGCGGTTCAGGGACTGCCCTTCGGGACGGCATGCGATAGGCGCAATCATGAACGGCTCTGATAGGCGTCCGGAAAGGCAAGGCCGGCTTAGAAGGTCCAGCCCATCTGCTATGGTCGACAACCACCACGAGGCTGCGCAGCGAATACGGGTGATCGACTCCCATACGGGCGGGGAGCCGACGAGGATCATTGTTGCCGGCGGCCCGCAAGCCCCGGCTGGTTCAATGGCCGAACGCCTGGAGTGGTTTTCTCGCGAGTGGGACTGTTTGCGCAAGGCCACGGTCAACGAGCCGCGCGGCTCCGACGTCGTGGTGGGCGCCGTTGTTTTCGAGCCCGAAGATCGACGCTCGACGGCGGGGGTGATCTACTTCAACAACGTGGGATACCTGGCCATGTGCGTTCATGGAACCATCGGGCTGATGGTCACGCTCGGCTATCTCGGCAAAATTCAGTCGGGCGCACATCGCATCGAAACGCCGGTGGGAACCGTCACGGCCCATTTGCACGACAGAAACGAAGTGACCGTCGAAAATGTGCCCTCGTACCGCTGCGCGGCGAATCTCTCCGTCGAGGTTCCCGGATACGGCAAGGTTCGCGGCGATGTGGCCTGGGGTGGGAATTGGTTCTTTCTGGTACACAACAGTCCCGTGGAAGTCTCTCCGTTGAACATCGATCGGCTGACCGAGTTTGCCTGGTCGGTTCGCGTTGCCCTCCAGGAGAAGGGCATCACCGGCGCGGGCGGGAATGAAATCGATCACATCGAGCTTTACGGCCCGTCGAAGCTTCCCCGAGTCCAGAGCAAGAATTTCGTGCTCTGCCCCGGGAAGGTCTACGACCGCTCTCCCTGCGGCACGGGCACCAGCGCAAAACTCGCCTGCCTCTATGCGGACGGCAAACTGCGGCCGGGAGAAGTCTGGAGGCAGGAAAGCATCATCGGCAGCGTTTTCGAAGGCACGATTCAAGTGAATGATGGGCAGATCATACCGAGGATCAGAGGTGCGGCGTTCGTAACTGCCGATGCCGAGCTGATCGTCGACCCTCGCGATCCGTTTCGTCACGGCATTCCCCGGTGAGTCTCACCGCGGAAGTGGCCATCGTCGGCGGCGGAATCGTCGGCGCGGCCTGCGCCTGCGAACTCGTCAACCAGCGTGTGAGTGTCGCCGTATTCGAGCGCGGATTTATTGGCGGGGGCGCGACCGCCGCCGGCATGGGGCACATCGTCGTCATGGACGATTCCGAGGCGCAGTTCGCGCTCACTCGCTACTCGCAAACTCTTTGGGACGATTTGGAGTCCGAATTGCCGCCGAGCGTCGAATTCGAACGTTGCGGCACGATCTGGGTCGCGGCGGACGAAGAAGAAATGGCTGAGGTGCGCCGCAAACATACCTACTACGGCGAACGCGGAGTGGCGAGTGAAATTCTCGACGCCGAGGAGTTGCACCAGGCGGAACCGAACCTGAGCGGCTCGCTTCGAGGCGGCCTGCGCGTGCCGGGAGATTCGGTTCTCTATCCGCCCTGCGCGGCCGCACATCTACTCAGCCGCGCGCGCCAGTCGGGGGCCAAGGTTCATCTGGGCGTTGCGGTCGAACAGATTGGGCGGGGGGCGCTCCGACTGGCAAGCGAGACGGTTTCGGCAGGTTTTATCATTAACGCAACCGGGCACGGCGCTCCGCATCTGACGGCGGGCATCAGCATTAAGCCCCGCAAGGGTCATCTGGTCATCACCGATCGCTATCCGGGAATGATCCGGCATCAGCTCGTTGAGCTCGGATATCTGAAAAGCGCTCATTCGCTCACCAGGGATTCGGTGGCCTTCAATGTTCAGCCGCGAAAGACGGGGCAGGTGCTGATCGGGTCATCGCGCCAATACAACAGGGATGACCCGGGGGTCGACGTCAAGATCCTCTCGCGCATGCTCGAGCGGGCATTCGACTATCTACCGGCCCTGCGATCGGCGTCGACGATTCGCACATGGACCGGGTTCCGCGCGGCGACTCCCGACAAACTGCCCCTGATCGGCCCACATCCGGACGATCCGAGCCTGATACTGGCGGCCGGGCACGAAGGCCTGGGGATTACGACCTCGCTGGCGACCGGGCGCTTGGTTGCGGACCAGATCCTCGGCCGGCGTTCGGAGATACCGATCGAGCCGTATTTGCCGTGGAGGCTGATGTCGGACACGCATGCCTGACCAGGAGGCGAGAACGATGGTCGTGCGCGTGAACGGTGCCTCGATCGAGGTTCCCTCCGGGGCCACGGTCGCCGTGGCCATGGTAATGGCGCAGGCACCCTCGCGCATTTCCGTATCGGGGCGGCCGCGCATGCCCTTCTGCGGAATGGGCACGTGTTTCGAGTGCCGATGCGAAATCAACGGCCAAGCACAGCGGCGTGGTTGTCAGACACTCTGCCGGCCTGACATGGACATTCGCACCCATGGGTAAGTCGGCCTTTTTTCATTTCGACGTCGCCGTAATCGGCGGAGGACCGGCCGGAATGGCTGCGGCCGTTGCCGCCTCGCGAGCAGGAGCAAGCGTCGCTCTCCTCGACGATAACCCCGCGGTCGGAGGTCAGATTTGGCGCGGTGAAGCGCAGGCCGGAGGGAATCCGGAGGCGGCTCGGTGGTTTCGGGCGCTGGGGAGTTTGCCCGTCGAGGTGATCTCGGGCGCCGGAGTGTTCCACATCGAGAGCGGCGTTCTGGTGGCGGAGACGGCGGGCGGCGTTCTCGCCATCGCCCATCGCGAATTGATTCTGGCAACCGGCGCTCGCGAGCTCTTTCTTCCGTTTCCGGGTTGGACGCTTCCCAACGTTTTCGGGGCCGGCGGGCTTCAGGCCCTCCTGAAGACGGGTCTGCCCGTTGAGCAAAAGCGCATCACGATCGCGGGGACGGGGCCGCTGCTTCTGGCCGTCGCGTCGTATGCGCGCAAGCGCGGGGCGCAAGTCTTGGGGATTTGTGAACAGGCGGGCTTTGAGAAGATGGCCCGCTTCGGCATGGCCGCGGCCCGGTTGCCGCGGAAATTGAAGGAAGGAGTGCTTCTCGGGTGGGATCTGCGCGGCATTCCTTACTGGACCAATTGCTGGCCCATCGCGGCGATCGGCCGCGAGCGTATCGAAAGCGTTCGCTTGTTGCATAATGGGCGCATCCGCGAGATGGAGTGCGACTACCTGGCTTGCGGTTTTCATCTGGTTCCCAATATCGAACTGGCACAATATGTGGGCTGCAGAATCGAAGCGGGATTCGTGAAGGTCGATGAATTTCAGCGCACCTCCGTCCCGAACGTCTATTGCGCGGGCGAGCCGACGAGCATCGGCGGCCTCGAGCTTTCCATCCTCGAGGGGCAGATTGCGGGCTCGACGGCGGCCGGCGATCGGGCCGCTGCCCGCAGGCTCTTTGCGGAACGAGCGCGCTACGTCGAGTTTGCCGCCGAGCTCGCGCGGGCCTTCAAACTGCGGGGGGAACTGAAGTCGCTCGCCGATCCGGGCACACTGCTTTGCCGGTGTGAGGACGTGCCCGTCGGGCGCGTGAGCCCATTCGATTCCTGGCGGGCGGCGAAACTGCATACGCGCTGTGGGATGGGCCCCTGCCAGGGACGGGTCTGCGGTTCGGCGGCCGAGTTTCTCTTCGGCTGGGGGACGGATTCGGTGCGACCGCCCGTTCTGGCAGTCGATTGCGCGAGCCTGGCTGCCGCTTCGAACGTTGGGCCTTCAGGGAAGGAGAGCATATGAACTGGAAGGGCGTCATGCCTGCCGTCACGACCTGCTTTGACGAGCGAGGTCTCCCGGACCACGGGTTCATGGCCGACCACGGCCGCTGGCTGGTTGAAAACGGGTGTACGGGAATCGTGGTCCTCGGCTCGCTCGGCGAGGGAGCCACGTTATCGTTTGAGGAAAAACTTGCGGTTCTGCGCACATTTGTGAAGGGCTTGCGGGGCGAAGCGCCTGTCGTCGCGGCCATATCCTCGCTCACCACGGCCGAGTCGGTGGCCCTTGCCAAGGCCGCGCAGGAGGCCGGGTGCGACGGGCTGATGATCCTGCCACCCTATGTATATAAGGGCGACTGGCGCGAAATGAAGGCGCACGTCGCGAGCGTTCTCGCCGCTACGCCTCTGTCTTCGATGCTTTACAACAATCCGATTTCCTACGGGACCGATTTTCTGCCCGAACAGATTCGTGAACTCGCGAGCGAGCACCAGAATCTGGCTGCGGTGAAGGAATCGAGCGCCGACCTGCGCCGCGTGAGCGCTATTCGCGCGCTCGTGGGTGGCCGCCTGGAAATATTTGTCGGCGTGGACGACGCCATCGTGGAAGGAATCGGAGTCGGCGCTTCGGGCTGGATCGCCGGCCTGGCCAACGCGCTGCCGCGCGAGTCCGTTGACCTCTTCCGCTACGCGATCGAAGGGAAATCAGCCCAGGCCTTCGAGCTCTATCGCTGGTTTCTTCCGCTACTGCGCCTGGACACGGTGCCGAAATTCGTGCAGCTGATTAAGCTGGTCCAGGCGGAACTCGGGGTCGGGAGCGCGCGAGTTCGACCGCCGAAACTCGAGCTGGTCGGCGAAGAACTCGAGGCCACGCGGAGATTGATTCGCCAGGCTATGCGCGACCGGCCGAAGTCCTCCAGCACGCAATTGAAACACGACGCACGACTGGTTCAACGATCCGCTTGAGGAGGGGAGCTCTGATGGCTGCTACGGGGAAGTCATTCATTGGATTTCGAGAAGCCGCGCAGGGCCAGATCACCTTCCGCGCGTTCAATCCGGCAACGGGCCAGGCTCTCGAACCCGAGTTTCAGGCGGCAACTGTGGAAGAGGTCGATCTGGCGGCCCGGCTCGCCTCGGAAGCGTTCGCCTCCTATCGGCTGTGCTCGGGAGAAAAAAGGGCCGAGTTCCTGAACGCCATCGCGGACAGGATCGAAGCAGTGAGAGAACCCCTGGTCGACCGCGCGCACCAGGAGACAGCGCTGCCGAAACCGCGGCTGCAGTCGGAGGTGACGCGTACCTCGGGTCAGCTGCGTCTGTTCGCCAAGGTGGCCCAAGAGGGGTCGTGGGTTGAGGCGCGCATCGACCGCGCCGATCCCCAGCGAAAACCCCTGCCCAAGCCGGACATCCGGTCGATGCTGGTCGCGCTGGGGCCCGTCGCGGTGTTCTCGGCGAGCAATTTTCCCCTCGCTTTCTCCGTAGCGGGCGGCGATACCGCCTCCGCGTTCGCGGCCGGAAATCCGGTTATCGTCAAAGCGCACTCGAATCATCCGGGAACGAGCCGAATCGTTGGCCAAGCCGTGCGCGATAGTGTGCGCGCTTGCCAGCTGCACGAAGGTGTCTTTTCGCTGCTCTTCGGGCCGGGAACCTCGGTGGGCGTCAGTCTGATCCAGCACCCGTTGATCCAAGCCGGCGGCTTTACGGGGTCGACGGCCGCCGGGCGTTCCCTGATGAACCTAGCCGCCGCGCGCCCCGAACCAATCCCGTTTTATGGAGAACTGGGCAGCACCAATCCCGTGTTTATCTTGCCGGGCGCCCTGCGCCAGGGCGGATCGAAAATCGCGGCAGATTTATTCGGCTCGTTTACGCTCGGAGCTGGACAGTTCTGCACCAAACCGGGACTGGTTTTTTTTCCCGCGGCGGAGCCTTCCAGCAGCTTCCTTGATGAATTGAAAACCAAAGTGACGTCGGCTCCGGAATCGGCGCTTCTGACGAAAGGAATCAGCAGCGACTACGACCGTGAATTGGGGCAGCGCAGAACGCGAGCGGACGTAAGCGTCATCGCCGAGGGAGCGCCGCGGTCGGCAAACCCGTTCGCCGCGCAGACCGTTCTCTACCAGACCGAGATTGCCCCCTTCCTGGCCAGCCGCGAATTGTCCGAAGAACACTTCGGCCCCTCCACTCTTCTGATTCGGTACGCGACGAAACAGCACATCCTCGAAGCGGCGCGAGCCCTCGAAGGCCACCTGACGGCGACAATTCACGGCACCGAAGAGGACCTGCGCGAATTTGCCGAGCTCGTATCGACGCTTCAAAACAAAGTCGGTCGCATCATCTTCAACGGGTTTCCGACCGGCGTCGAAGTTTGTCACGCCATGGTTCACGGCGGGCCGTACCCGGCCAGTACAGACAGTCGGACAACCTCGGTGGGCAGCCAGGCCATCTTCCGATTCGCGCGTCCGGTCTGCTTTCAGAATCTCCCAGACTCCGCGCTTCCCCGCGAGCTGCAAAACGCCAACCCGCTCGGAATCTGGAGGATGGTAGACGGCCAATTGACACAACAGCCATTATGATTCATGATCCGCTGCCGTGATCTGCGCGGAGTGAAGCTGATTCATGACAGAAGCCACGCGAGCTGGACTCCATTCGCGAAAAGCAGGCCGCTCTGCCATCGTTCCATCCTCGGCCGCTAAGAAGACCACGCCCATCCCCCGGCAATCCCTGGCCGCTGCCGTCGTCGAGCGACTGCGGGAGAAGATCGTGAGCGGCGAACTGCGCGAGGGCGAGCAGTTGCGTCAGGACGCCATCGCCGCCGAGTTTCAGATCAGCCGGATCCCCGTTCGAGAGGCCCTGAGCCATTTGGCTGCCGAGGGCCTGATCAAGATGGTAGCCAACCGAGGGGCCATCGTTTCTTCGCTCTCTCCAGAGGAGATTGGGGAACTGTTCGAGACGCGCGCGGTCCTGGAATGCTACATGCTCCGTCAGGCCTTGCCGAATCTCGAGGAAGAGGATTTCAAGCGCGCTGAGGATGTGCTGCGGCAGTTTGAGCAATCACTCGAAAAGGAATCCGAAACACGCTCCTGGGGCGAGTGGAATTGGCTGTTTCACTCGACCTTGTACGCGCCAGCGGATCGTCCGACCATGCTCGGTTTACTCAAGACCATCAACCAGAATTGCGACCGCTATACGCGACTGCATCTTGTGGTCACACGCAATCTGCGCCTGGCCGGCGATGCGCATCGCAAGCTCCTGCAGGCCTGCCGCACGCGCGATCCCCAAATCGCCGAGAAGGCTCTTTGGGATCACATCATGGACGCCGGCGAATACCTGAAGCAGTTCATCACGCGCCATCGCGAACAACACTCCTAGTCGCAATCCTGTCTTTCCTTGTCACAGAGCCAATTGCTGCTAGAATGCCTGCCATTCTACCCAGGCATCTGGCAACTCGACGCGATCACATGGTCATTCGGTGATGCAGGCCCGCAGGGGCAACATCTCGCGGCGCGCATTCCTTAAGAAGATTCGTTGGTCGCCCATCGTGTTTCTGCACGCGCCGCTGGACAGCCTCGCCCCTGGAACTCTCCTCGTGTCAGGGGGCCGGCCTTTTTTGGCATCGACGGAGATTCGCTTCACTCCTCATGACCCGGCGAAGTCTCCTCTGGAAGAGATTCAGCGGCTCGCCATTCCGGGGGCAGACGGCTACGTCGCCGAGGAATACGCCTTCGAGATCATGCGCATCTTGCGTGGATGGGGAGATACGCTCAAACGGTCGGCTCCGGCGCTCGACTACCTGTCAACAGTCTTAGATGCCGGTATGGAGGCCCGTTCCCTGGTTCCCTCGGAGGAGACGCTCGTGTCGGCTCGTTACGGGATTGAAGTTCTGCGGCGGCGTTTCCAGGCCGAGCCCATGCGGGGTCTTCCGATGTGGCTCGCCGACGCGGCTCGCTATTTCTCGGCGTTCCGCAAGGTGGAGGTTGCCGAGTTTGAGGTGCTCAGGATCGAGCAGGTCGCGAGTTCGCCCGATGCCGTCGAGGCAGATATCCGATACGAGATCGCGGGCTCAACCGATGCCAGCCGCGAGCAGCGCGTTGGCGACTGGCGCACACGATGGCAGCATAATCCATCGGCCGGATGGCAGGCAGTCGGTTGGTATCCAGGCGAAGAAAAACTTAGCCGCTCTCGCGGGCCCATTTTCAAGGAGGTGACCTCCCAGGCCCTTGGGGCGGTTCCCTCCTACAAGAGTCAGATTCTGCGCGGAGCGGATGATTGGCGAACGATTCTCGATGCCGCCACGGACATCGACGTCATCGCCAATAACGGCGTGGCGGCAGGCGATTTCGACGGCGACGGGTTCGACGACTTGTATATCTGTCAAGCTTCCGGACTTCCGAACCGCCTCTATCGCAACCGCGGCGACGGCACATTCGAAGATGTAACGGAAGCAGCCGGAGTCGGAGTGCTGGATGGCACGGCCTGTGCGCTGTTCGCGGACTTTGAAAACCAGGGCAAGCAAGACATGCTGGTCGTCTGCGCGAGTGGTCCCCTACTGTTCTTGAACCAGGGCGGTGGCAAATTCACCTGGAAGGAGGATGCTTTCCGGTTCGCTCAGCCAAACCAGGGCGCATTCACCCATGCCGCGGTCGCCGACTATGACGGCGACGGCCGGCTGGATGTGTACTTTTGCACATACAGCTATTACGGCGGTCTCGATCAGTACCGTTATCCGGTGCCATATTTCGATGCCCGTAACGGTCCCCCTAATTTCCTATTTCACAACGAAGGGAATGGAATTTTCACGGATCGAACCCAAGCCGCCGGGTTGAACGTGGACAATGACCGCTACAGTTTCGCCTGCGCGTGGGGTGACGCGCAGGGCGGCGGCCGCCCCGACCTGTATGTCGCGAACGATTTCGGGCGAGCCAACCTCTACCGCAACAACGGCGACGGAACGTTCACCGCCATCGCGAGCGAGGCAGGCGTGGATGAAGTGGGCGCGGGGATGAGCGCCTGCTGGTTCGACTTTGACCGAGACGGGAAGCAGGATATTTACGCCGGAAATATGTGGTCGGCCGCTGGGATACGGGTTTCCGAACAGAAGCTGTTTCATGAGACCGAGCCCGAGAGCATACGCGCTCTCTATCGGCGCCATGCGCGAGGGAACTCGCTTTTCCAAAACCAGGGGGATGGGCACTTCAAGAACGTTGGTGCACAGGCCGGGGTGGAAATGGGACGTTGGAGCTGGTCTTCCGATGCTTGGGATTTCGACCAGGACGGCTATCCCGACCTGTACGTCGCCAACGGCTATGTATCCGGCCCAAACTCACCTGAACTTGCCAGTTTCTTCTGGCGGCAGGTCATTGCGAAGTCTCCGCAAACCGCGACGCCCTCTCCGGCATACGAAACGGGATGGAACGCCATCAACGAACTGATCCGCTCCGACGGCTGCTGGAACGGTCATGAGAGAAACGTCTTTTATTCGAACAATCACGACGGAACATTTTCCGATATTTCCGCCGTGGCCGGTTTGGATTTGCCCGACGACAGCCGCGCCTTCGCCTTGGCGGATCTTGATGGCGACGGTCGCCCCGAGCTCGTTCTGAAGAATCGAACCGCGCCGCAGGTTCGCATTCTTCGCAATGTGATGAAGGAGATTGGCAATTCCGTCGTACTTCGACTGCGGGGGACAAAAAGCAATCGTGACGGGATCGGCTCCCGGGTCACCGTCGAGAGCGGGCCGGACCGCCAGACCAAGTATCTCCAGGCTGGCTCAGGATTCCTCTCCCAGCACAGCAAGGAACTCTTCTTCGGATTGGGAGAGACCGTCGGGACGGTACGGGCCACGGTCCGATGGCCGAGCGGGGCGAGCCAGGCGTTTGAAGGCCTGCCGGTTAACCATCGAATTGACGTCGAGGAAGGAGCGGCGAGATTCCTCGCGCGTCCTTATGGCGAATCACGTTGGACGACGAATGCGGACGAGCAGAGCGCGCCCTTCGAAAAACCTCCCGCCACGATCGAGACCTGGCTCGTCGAGCCGCTTGCCGCGCCGAATTTCTCGCTTCCCGATGCGGCTGGAACGATCTGGGAACTTCGTAAGTTTCCGAGCGCGTTTCTGCTGCTCACTTTTTGGACCGTCGGTTCCGAGCAAGAGGCGGGCCAGCTGAGCAACCTGCGGGGGCAGCATGCAGCGCTTGGCTCGCGAATGCAATTGGCGGCTGTCAACATCGATCCTCCCGAAAATCAGGAGGCCGTTCGCTCCCTCCTCGTGAGGGAAGCCTTTCCCTTCCCCGTGCTCTTGGGCACGCCAGAAACGGCTGGCGTCTACAACATCGTCTGCCGCTATCTATTCGATCGCCATCGTGACTTGGCGCTTCCCGTGTCGTTCCTGCTGGACGGGCAGAGGCAGATCGTCAAGATCTATCAGGGCGCTTTTGCCGTCGAGAGAGTGGGTGAGGATCTCGACCGAGTTCCGCGGAGTGCGGAGGAACGCGTGCGACTGTCCCTTCCCTTCCCGGGACGGCTTTGCTTGGGCACGTTCGAGCGAAACGATTTGACCTATGGGGTGGCCTTGTTTGAGCACGGGTATTTGGACCAGGCCGCCGACTCCTTCCGGCAGGTCATCGCACGCAAGCCGCAGAGCCCCGGGGCTTTCTACAATCTGGGCACACTCTATCTGCGGCAACACAGACCGGGAGACGCCCGGGGGAATTTCGAGAAGGCGCTGAAGCTGCGTCCCCACTATCCCGAGGCCTGGAACAATCTGGGTCTGCTGGCCGCGCAGGAAGGCGACACCGACCAAGCGATCCAGAATTTCAAGCAGGCGCTCGCCCAGAGACCCGAGTATGCGGTCGCCCTGGCGAACCTCGGGAATATCTACCGACGCCAGAAAGCGTTCCGCCAGGCGGAAGAAGTACTTCATCGGGCGGTCGAGCTCGAGCCGAATGATCCTGAAATCAACTACTCCCTGGGAATGTTGTATGCGCAGGAAGGAGAAGGGAAGAGCGCCGAGATGTACCTGCGGAAGGTTCTGGGCTTGCGTCCCGATTATCCCGAGGCGCTCAATAATCTCGGGGTCCTGTTTGCCGGAGAGCGGAGATACGCCGAAGCCGAAGGCCAGTTCCAGGCGTGCATCCGGTGTGCACCTCATTTTGCCCGGGCCTATCTGAATCTTGCCCATCTGTATGTCGTCTTGAACGATCGGGAAAAGGCCAAGGGCGTACTCGAGTCGCTGTTGCGGCTAGAGCCGCAGAACCAGATGGCTAAGCAAACGCTCGAAACGCTGAATTGAGCGCGGTGCTGATTTTCGTCCAGTTCGACGACCGAGCACCTCCACATGGACCTTGGGAATGCGGCTAGCCGCCTCGACAGTCTGCCCGGTTGCTCTTGATCTGGGCCGCGGTCTCGCCACGGCCGATAATGTGAGAAGGCTCCCATACGAAGACAGGGGCGAGGACTAGGTTCTCCGAGCAACCAAAGCGAGCCCTGCAACCCCAGCTAGAGATATCCCTGCATCACTGGCGATGACGACGCGAAAGATGCTTTGATTCGATGGGCGACTATACGAAGAGGCAGTTATCAGGCTCGGCCCAATCCCCCATTCGAAGATGTTATATAATGTCAACTCTTCTCAGGCGATATCGTCTAGGGGCTAGGACGCCAGATTCTCAATCTGGAAACCCGGGTTCGATTCCCGGTATCGCTACCAACCCCACAGAATCAATAGATTACGGCTACGGTAGTGGCGCCGGGCGACTCCAGTCGAAACAAAACGGGATCACGTTATCCACGTCGGAATCATCCCCATTCTTGGGTACTTCGAAATTGGCGCTTGACAATAGTTCGATGATTAGCTAAATATAGACTCGTGAACAGCGTGTTCAAAGCTCTTTCCGATCCAACGCGCCGCCGCGTGCTGCAACTGCTGCGCAAACAGCCGATGTCGGCCGGTGAGTTGTCCGACCATTTTGCCGTCTCCAAGCCGACCATGTCCGCCCATTTTTCCGTGCTCCAGAATGCGGGGCTGATCGAAGCCGAAAAAAACGGCAGGACCATCGTCTACCGGCTCAAGATGTCCGTCCTCGAGGAGGCGCTGCTCGGCTTCGCGCAAACGGTGGGTTGGGACAT
>DASPVZ010000048.1:0-130414 GCA_035622135.1 Candidatus Cybelea sp.
GAAGCGGAAGGGGCCACGCTGGATGCGATTGAATCCTAAGAGGATAGACACCAAAGGACATTGCTACAAGCTGCAGCATAGCCGAAGCCAGTCCTAACAACCTGAATGCCCTTGGGTGTCCTGCTGACAACCTGCTGACAAAAGTCATCGCAAAGCTCGATGCCCAGGAAACCAAGATCGGTTGGCACATCGCGCTTGGGTGTCCCATGGCGAAGGGTTAGCGCCACGTCATGGCGACCATGGACAGCCTGGAGCCTGAGAGCACGGACCCCGAATACGATCGCATTCAGACGTTCTCTAGCAAGAGAGGTCCTGTTTTTGGTCTCGGTTGGAGTTTTGGCGAATGACAGGACGATAAGCTCATGCGCAATGCCGCAGTTGGTGGCGGCGACTAAGGATTCTGTGGCTTAACTTGGTCTGGCAAGACTAGCCGGTACGTCGAGCGAAACCGCTTGTAGTCGGAATAGCGAACCGTCATGCGGAGATGAACGGCGCCTGCGCTAAAGTGGAGCACGTCATCGGCGTGAGTGTAGGTAGGGAACCAGTAGTGGCCTTCAATATTTTCGCGGTAGGTCTCAAAACGAGGAAAAAAGTTCTCGGTGCCGCCCTTGCGAATGTCCGGCACGGCTTTCCCGTCGGTCTTGACGATCTCCAAATCTTGGTCGTCCACCCACACGCGGCCTTGAAAGTAGCGTTGATTTTTCTCGATCTTCTTTGGTTTCACGTCGAAGACGTAGGTGCCGAGTTCGTCCACCCTTTCGCGTCCCACGTAGACAATGTCGTACTTCGATAGCTCCTCGGTGGTAAGGACGAAGGGCTGAATATTCTTCAAATCGTCCAGATCCTGCTCGGATAGGATAAGGCGCTGAAGGGTGGGCGGCGGCGCGTAGGTGATTTTTTCGTAGCGCTCGCCCGAGGGCAAGAAGGTCACATCGCTTGTCATTCGATACTCGCCGTCGGGCTGTCCATCGTCATCAATCGTTTGCACCACGAACGTCTGAACGTAAGTGAAGTTGTCGCGCTCCGTTTTGAACTCCGCCTCGCGCTTCGCAAATCGTTGAATGATCTGGTCTATCGGCACCGAGGGCGGCTCTGTAGAGGTGACCGACCCGGTTTGATTGGTAGCCTGATCCTTGGGCGTCGTTGGCCCCGTTTGTGCAGCCAGCGGCAGAGAAAGGAATGCGCTGGTCAGTAGCAGGAAAGCCGTGAACAGCGTTGGCGCTCTAAAACTGGTTAAAGGTTCCGAGTATTCCGTGCCGCACGCCTTTTGACACGTCTTCCCCCTTGTTAGGCGTCTCACTCAGTATAGGAGCTCTCTTTGTGAAGCGGGGTTGCTTTCCGGGGTCGGCGAAGACCAGTAAACTCAGCAGTTGGGTGTGATTGCCGAAAACTCGGTCCGCGCACAGTGAAGAAGCCACGATGCCGTCGTATGAATCTTCCATGCGGAATCTAGGAAAGGCACGCGCGAAGATGCGTCCGCCTCGCCCTTGGCGCAGTCTCGACGAATCTCGCACGATCTGCAGATATGTGTTCCTCTGGTACACCGGCCGAGGGCAAAAGCCGTCTGGCCGAGAGTGGGCCGGCAACCATTTGGTGCTAAACTCACGATCCATTCAGGCCATTTCAGACTTGACAGCGTTGCGGCGACGCCGCGCAGATACGAGCTGCGACTTCCGGCCAAAACGGGTGATCCGAGCGGTGCAGTCCAGAAAAGAGGGTCTACGATGCCGGATTTGGTTCCACAAGAGTTTCGAGAACTTGTCCAAGAAGCTAGGAAACATGTTTTCCGAAGCCCCAGAGGGCGTAGGATACATTGCCCTCTATGTCGATCGCATATACGTGAAGGCAAATTCGTTAAACATCTAGTTCATGTTCACAGCGGCGGGCGAAAACCTAAAGCTAGAGCAAGGGGAGTGAAATCAACTGACGCTTTAAATCGTGCAGTTTCAGGTGGTCGGATTGAGTCTAATCGTCGTAAACATTGAGCGTTCGCGGAGAAGCGCCGACATCTCATCGACTGCCTCGCCTACATATTGCTTGATCAGCCGCGATTCATTGATCGGCAACGGCGGTTGCCGCCACCTGCATATGATCCGAATATCGTGCGATAGAACCATGGTCGATTGCCCGCCCATATGCGCGCCAAGGCCGAGCGCCGGGTCCTAGCACTGTTAACTTAACAGCGAATTATGCGTATCGGGAGGCATGGCCATGGCGAATCACTTTCATGCTTATTCAGGCAACTCGAATCGCTCAAACGCTGCGGTGACCCGAGGTCAACTGACGCACGCACGACAGTACACGCAGCTGCTTAAATCCTCCTCCGATTCGAGATATTAGGGCACAGTTGAACCGTCAACCCGGACGTAAATGGTCTCGATTGCCCCTTCCGGCAGTTCCCCTTGGTAGGAGTGCGGAATCGTAACCACAAACCCGCGACTGCGAGGAAGAACAGTCTTACCGTATTTGGCATCTATGATTTTGAAAAGACCCTCGCAATATCCTCCGAGATGGTTGCAGTACGTCTGCAACTTCGTGTTGAGTTCTCGTTCTTGTATGCCCGGCTCATTGAGAGAAACCTCTTGTTGATTCCCCTCTGGACGTTGCCCATCCAAGGGTGGGAAAACATGGGCAATGAATGCGTCAGAGTGGTCGTGGTGCGTGACAATTACCCCGGCCAACTGGTGGGACAAATTTCGATACTCCCGAATCTCTTTGAGCGTCGGGTCATCGTCCAGCGACTTGACAAGGGCATCGTATCGCTCCTTCGTTACAATGCCCTCTTGCAGGCAACGTCTATACGCCAGCCGAACGAGTTCATCGGCAAGGTGGTGAAGCTGCCAAAGGACTCCTGCGAAGTGCGCACGAAACACAACCACGTCTTCTTGAAGACTGTCGCGGTCAGTCTGCGACATCTGCTGTAAAACTGTCTGGCGGCGCTTGCTACCGGCTAAGCGCATCGCACTCGTGTTGGCGTAGATCCTTACATGCGCTGCGTGGTAAAGGCAGACGTTCAGCCCATGCCAAATTTCCGTCGCCATGCCTTCAAAGTCTTCCTTTGGAAACGAACTCGTCCTCTCCACGTTTACATTTCCTCGAATGGATTCTCTAAGCACGCGCATTATATATGAATGACGTGCCAGCATCGGCTAAGGCTCTCTTGAGCCAACCATTACGGTTAAAACGGACAACGAGCTACACGCGGCGTCGCGGGTGGTCGAGGACATAGAAAGTCGGATGTTGCGACCATCAAAGATCACGGCCTGCCATCGATCAGATCCTGAGCGCTGCAGGCCTCGAGAGGGCCAGCCTCGTAGGTGCAAAGCTCGATGACACAGATTTCAGCGATGTGTTGCTGGGCGGGACGAAATTCGGAGACAGCGATCTAAGTCGCGTTAAGAACCTAAAGACCGCGAAGCATAAAGGGCCTTCGACCATAGGGATTGATGCGATTTACCTTTCGCATGGAAAGATACCGGACGTGTTCCTGCGAGGCGCTGGCGTGCCAGAGCCGTTCATCGTTCAGATGAAAGCGCTGGTGGCTGCCATGGCACCAATTCAGTTTTATTCGTGTTTCATCAGCTATTCAGCGAAGGACCAGAAATTTGCGAACCGGCTCCACGCGGACTTGGAGAGTAAGAATGTGCGGTGCTGGTTTGCGCCGGAGGACCTAAAGACTGGAGACGAGTTTCGAATGAAAATTGATGAGGCAATTCGGACGTACGACAAACTGCTACTGGTACTGTCGGAGAACTCCGTGAAGAGTACGTGGGTCGAGAAGGAAGTAGAAACCGCATTCGAAAAGGAAAAAAAGCAGGGACGGACGGTGTTGTTTCCGATTCGGTTGGACGAAGCGGTGATGGGGACCGAAGAGACATGGGCGGCGGACATTCGGCGCATGCGGCATATTGGGGATTTTCGGGAATGGAAGAACCACGACAAGTACAAGAAGTCGTTTGATAGGTTGATCCAGGATCTGAGGACCTAAGGAAACGGACGAAAACGATCTTGTGCTCCCAGGACGGGTAACGAACCAGCTTACCGGCCCGGCATCGTTGTTGTCGCTATTCCTCGCTGGCCATGCGACACAAACGTTCCTTTATGCCGTGGTCGGGGCAAACTTAGCTTCACTTTACAGAGTGCCGGGTGTATATAAGGGCCCTCCGGGAGATCAAAATGAGAATCCCGGTTGACACCATGTGCAGCCGCCCTGTATCGTGCGCGCTAGCTCAATTCAGTTTGGATAGGGCCCCCAGGAGTGGCTGTATCGCTCAAGCCTGCATCCCCGCCGCGGGCCCTGTGGAGCTGGTTAAGCTGACCCACGAAAACAAACGAGAGCGGCCGTCGGCGCGACACTAGCGAACCGCCGCGCCCGGTCTCTCTGCCAGGATTCATCACAGACGACGAGATCGGGCTCGGCGACACCATCGGTCGGCTGACGTCTTATTTTGGCGTCAAACCTTGTGGCGGCTGCCGGCGCAGGGCTGCCGCTCTGAATCGATGGATACGATTCTCCAGGCATCGTGCGTAGGAACTGGCTCAAGGTCGTACTTCGAAAGGGAACCTTATGAACGATCAAACGCCAATCATCGATGCCCGAACGGATCCTCCAGCCGCGGTAAGCAGCCCGCCCGCAGTGGTTGCCTCTTCCGAGGCTCGCGGAGGGGCGGTCACGCCTGAGGTCGAGGCGGCACCCTGCGCCTGCGAGGCCCCTGGGCCCGGCGGCGCAACGGCGGTCTCGTACATTTATGCCATAGGCGGCATTGACGCACGCTTTCCGACACTTGCAGTTGAAAAGGAGTTTGCGCAGGCCGCGGGCCGGACAGATAACTCCGGCCGGACCGATCGCCAAACGCTCCATGCGGTTCTCTCGAAATCCGAGAATCGTTACCTCGCCCGCAAGATATGTTGGGTGCTGACGATTCAAGGGCTCGAAACATACATTCTCTTGCCCCGCGATCCCAGGGACTTTGACCGGTTGGTAGATGCCATTCGCCCGGAACCGACGCCATTAGATCTTGATGTAATAATCGGCGTCCGCGGCCCTATCGCTCCTCCAACCCTTTGCAACGGTCTCATGGTCCCGATTGTTGGATTCGACCAGATGTACTCCTTCGACCGCGATGCGCTGCTCAAAGCTATCCCACGCCCGGAGAAGACGACGGCAAAGCAGTTTGAAGCGGCGGCTGCGGAAGTGCTGGATCGAATCCTGCAAATGACCGACAACGCCGGCGCTACCGACGACCACAGGACCCTGAATTATCTGGCCCTGCGCTACCCTGCTATTTACTCCAAGACTGCGGAGGAATTCGCCAAGGATTTTTCGTTGAGCGGAGTTCACGTACGATCATCCCCCTTGAGTGGCACGCGCAACATCGGTGAGGTGGTGTTTTCTTATACCAACAGAACGACCGACTTTACGGAAAAATTTGCTGTTCGCGTCGACGTTACCGAGGAATTCCCGTTCTTGGTCACAAAACTATCGCCGTATTTTGACCGTTGAGGCGAGACAGGAGGGCTAAGCCATGAACCTGCCACAGTGGACTGCGGAATTATCGCTGTACCAGCCCGGTACACACTACCGAACCAATGTACGCACAAATCTCGTCGGGTCATCTCCTCGCACCATCACCACGGCACAAAGTGGCACAGGCACACAGGGAGACACAGGGACTGGGATCGATACAGGCACGGGCACCTTTGGCGACGGTCCGAACCAAGATCAACTTCCACCCGGGTACACTTGCCAGGCGACCTCGGACTATGTTCAGACCTGCTATCATTGCTGGAACACTCCGCTGCATGGTCGCTTGTGTACGTGCTACGATTGCTCCAACGGAGAATGTACCCCCGGTTACGCCTGCACGATGCCGTAAAGTCGAATATTCTGTCTTGATCGTTGAGGCCAGCAGGGCTAACTCATGAACCTGCCAGAGTGGACCGCGGGAGCATCTCTGTACCAGCACAGTACACACCACCGAACAAATGCGCGCATAAGGAATGGCCGGTAAAGGGGACATCCAAATGAGCTTGCCGGGATTCACTGCCAACGCCTGTTTATATCGGACAACGAACCAATACCGCGCCGGTTTGGGGAAGGTGCCACTGACGGAAAGTGATGTGCGCAGTCTTCATCGTCTTGCAATGCAACGCGCGAGGCCCGATATTGCGGGGCAGTACTCTAATGTTCATCGCCACGTACGCACCAAGACCGGGCGACACGAGTTCCCACCACCCGCAGAAATTCGCACTCTCATGCACAACTTTGGGAGATGGCTTGGTTCGGCCCCGGATACGCCAGAAACAGCATTTGCGGCTCATCGGCACCTCGTCGATATTCACCCTTTCAGTGATGGAAACGGACGTACGGCGCGCCTTTTGATGAACTCGATTCTCATTCGAGGCGGCTATCCTCCCATTGTCTTGCGGCCAGAAGATAGGCCCGCTTACCTCCGAGCCTTACGACAATCCGACGCAGGAAGAGGAACGGAAGCTTTCGACACACTGCTTTATGAACGTCTAAAGGCAAGAATAGCGGCTAGTGAATGGGCGCGGTCCAGCTTCTCAAAGGCGCCCGATAACTCATTTAATATATGTAAACTCAAAGGAGGCACAGTCTGCGTGCATGGCTCCGAATACCAGGCAGACAGCCCCGAGAATCATTAGCGAAGATGTGTTGGCCGGTCTACCCACCTAGTTCTCGGGCGCAACGTCAACGACCTTGTAGCCGGTCGGCACCACAAACAATTCTCCGGCTGGTTCTGCTCGAGTCACCTGCGTCACCGTGGTGGTGAAATCGCCTTTCCGCGGATCGTTGTGCTTCTCCAACAAATTCAGCCGAATATCTTCCGCGTACCAATACTCATCCACCACCACAATAGAGCTGTCCCTCGCCAAAACTCTGTCCGGCTGAGATTTCAACAAGATACAGCCTTTTCTTCCACAAGCAGAATGTTGTAGCAACATGGCATGGTGAATATGTTTTGGCTCCTGCTCGGCACGATGTTGCGCATGTTCCACGCCCGGCGCGCGTTGCTTGTTGAGAATTTCAAAACCGAGCCGCCAAGGCGGGCTGGATCATGCTTAGTCATCTCCCCGACCACTTTTCCCAAGCATTTATGGAACGACCGCGTAGGCTATTGGACGGCCACTTTCCCGCCATGCGAGCCGGTCGGACTGAAATGGATGGGAAACGACAACCCGAGAAGGTACACTCGGGCCTGATAGTCCGCCGCAAGTGAAATGTCGAGCATCCCTGGTGCCATATGGTCTGGCGTGGGCAGCCCTTTTGCACGCAGGGCGGCCACTCTACGCGCATCTACCTGACACGCGCGGGCGCCCGAGGCACTTCCTCCCGATGTAGGCCAAGTCTTTCAAGAATCTAGTGATTCTCGTCGGATTTCCTCCCTAATCGCGTTGGCGAGAGGCTCTGCTTGGTCCCCAAAGTACCGTGGGATGAGAAAGCTCGTAAGCAGTCGGCGTCGGCGCTTCAAGCGGACGATATACCCGGGCTGAAGGTAGGATTCCCGTACATCACCAATGTCCTCGATTGGAATGTATATTTTCTTGAGAACAGCTCGTAGCTCTAGCCCCTTACCCTCCTCTAATGACACAGCATATGGATATGCCGCGATGAGGTTGCCTGGAAGCATGCACAGCACGGTAAGCACAAGAACTAGCACCAACCCAGTTGCGAACAAGATGTTGTTCGACGTCGGGTTGAGCGTGACCACGATGCCCATGACGACCGACATCAGGACGCCACCGAGCCCCCCTGCGAGCACGGCGCCGAAGACGTTCGAGTTCCAAAACCGCACTGACGTGAAAACACGCGGGCTTAGTTCGTGCGTCACTCTTGACCCCCTGCCAGCTTTCTGTTCACCTAACGAACACGAAGTAGAAGACGAATAAATAGATTACAGCGCCAGTGAACCACCAATATCCCCTTCGTGTCTTTGGCCACCAGCCCCACAACACGAGGCCCGCCAACAGCGCATGAGGTACTGCTACAACGATTTGGACCCAGAGCGGCCAGTGGGCAAACTTGGTCATATCCGCAGAGCGCCTCGGGGCTAGAGTTCTCCGCAATCAGGATGCGGTATAATACCGCCAATCGGATTTCGCGGGATGCGGCATGGAAAACACCAATCGAAACGCGAAGGTTCTCCTACTTGTTTTCTCGATTTGCGCGTTCGCCGATTTCGGATGGAGTTATATGAAGGGACGCTCGCTTGCCGAGTGCGTCATCAGCGCGGTTCTGGGCTTGATCGGAACGGCTTGGTACGCATTCTGTTTTGGAATGTTCGGGAATGGCAAACCAAAACCCAGGAGAGGCCACGAAGGGCTGCACGACCGAGCACACTGGGTTCCCTAATACGCCGCTGCAACGTTAAGCCCCATGTACCGCTCTGCCCGTGACGAAGGAATTGATCTGGACGAACTGCGGACTCGGCTCCGCAAGATGACCGATGAGGACTTGGTGACTTGGTGCGCTTCGGAAAAGCCGCTCGGTTCATGTGCCGTGACAAATCGCCCCGGCAGGTGTTCGTGATTCAGCTAGAGGAAGCGCGGACGGAATGGTAACGGCGACACGCTAAGCAATCGACCACAAGCGCGGTGTCTTCCCGCGTCACCCCAAGTGCTTGATTGGGGCTGCCAATTCTACATAGCGGGATAGCCAGAAATATGCCAAGGTGAGCTCCAAAAGTATGTTGAACAGATGTCGATTGTACGAGGTCCTTGAGATTGACCATCCGCCCCAAGCACCCGCTGCCCTGATTAACAACCATCCCCCAATTATCGTGTAGGCCTCGGTTCTTATGAGAACGGGATAGGCGGCCAGCTCAACAAAACCGATGATCCAATTCAGCCAAAGATCCGCGTGGGCTTTGTACTTACCGAATCCTTTGAAACACTCCCAGAACGCACGACGGAAGGTCCATCCCTTGCCTGATTGGTGAAGATGTTCCTTTCCCGGTTCCCTCTCGCCATCTGGAAAATCGCCGCGCACGACAGCACATGCGCGTAAGAGGAAAATCACGACGCGAAGAATAACGGATGTGAGCGCGCATAGGAGCAGATACCAGCCCCAGCCGATCGTCAGCTGCCAAGCAGGGATGTGTTCTTGCATCGCGTCTCCTTGTCCAATAGAGGAAGGTTTCCATATGCGTCCAGAGCCAGTTCATGAGCTCCACGAGTTATTCGACCAAATTGTGAAGCAATTCCTCGTTCAGATCATCGTGGAATGCGAAGGTGTCTCCGAGTATTGTCACCTATCAGTAAGCAGCTAAGATGTAAGTGGAAACAAGGAGCATGCATATGGCTGAGTGGATCACAGCGATCGCGGCCCTCATCGCCGCCCTGGCGACGGTTGCTTATCTAGTCGCTACGATTTCGATATTTCGGCAGACCAGGAGGTCCGCTGACGCTGCCGAGAAGTCAGCGGCGAGCGCTCACAAATCAGCTGAGGCCGCCCAACGCGGCGTGGACCTAGCGGTCCAACAATTCGCTGAGCAGCTTGGACAGGGCGCGCGCATAGTCCTGGACGCAATCCACGCCGCGCAGGGCTTGGTTGATTACTGGCTCAAGAAAGCCGCGAACATCGCGCCTCCACCGTATGCGAACCCAGATCCCAGCGACCTTCATTCTCCAGAACTCATCCCCGCAATCGAGCACGCGCGAAGATTCTCGCCTGAGTGCGCAACGCAGCTCGTGGACGCCAACATAAACATTAAGAACGCCAAGAGCGAGCTCGAGGCAGCCTATGCAGCCGCAAAAAGGCAAACCTTCCCGCCGCCTCTCAACCAAGCGTTGGACTATCTCAAGACGGCCCACGGACTCCTCGCCAGGGCTGAACTCATCGTGCATCGGCATCTCAATCCTGCGCAGTAAAACTGCCGGAGAGTGCCCCTACTGCCAAAAACACTTGTTTCTGGCGGCTTGAAACTGGCCTAATCGGCCGCACGTTCACAGGCACTTACGGGGGCACGGCGAGCAGGGATTTTGGCGGATGCGTGGGCAGCTCGGTACACCGTCCCCTCCCCGATGTCCATCCGCTCCGCTATCGTTGCCCAGGACAGCCCTTCTGCACGCAGGGCGGCCACTCTACGCGCGTCTACAGCCACACGAGGACGCCCCAGCCGCTTTCCCTTCGCCCGTGCATTCCGCAACCCTGCCTTGACCCGTTCCACGATCAAGGAGCGTTCCAGCTCCGCAACGGCACCCAAAACGGTGAACACCATCTTGCCGGCCGGCGTCGTGGTATCGATCTGTTCGCTAAGGCTCACGAACGCGATGCCGAGAGCGTTGAAGGTTTCGAGCATCCGTAACAGGTGTGATACAGATCGGGCCGCACGATCAAACCGCCAGACAGCCACAACATCCAGCCGGCGCCGGTGCGCATCAGCCATCAGCCGGTCAAGCTCCGGGCGCCTCTCTTTCGCTCCGCAGATCCCGACATCGACGTACTCGCCGGCAAGCTCCCAGCCCCGCCGTTGGCAGTACTCCTCGAGCTCGCGGGTTTGCATGGTCGGGTCCTGTCCATTGTTTGCCGTAGAAACGCGGGCGTAGATGGCGGCTTTCATGGCCGAATTTCCAGCGAGGTCACGGACTCTGTTGCGGCGACGGATTGCGGGGATGGGACTACGTGTGGAACTATGTGCTCAGTTGCCATGGGAGCTATCCCTCCTTTGGTGATTAGGCCCGCCGGGCAGTTGCTGCTGCACGGTGGGCCGCTTTTGTCTACCGCTTATCCAGATACTCCTCGATTGCCCTGCGAATTAGCGCGCTGACCGCCTCACCTGTCTTGTCCGAGATCGCCTTCAGCTTCCTTTGATGGTCCCGGCGGAGCCAGATGTTCGTGCGGATCAGCTTCATAATTGTCTTATACACCTAATAAGTGTATCCTGTCGAGCGCAATCGAGAGGGATTGACAGCCCCGAAAGGCCTGCAACCGGGGCGAGGGTGAATGATTGAAGGGTCACCGCAAGAATCCACGACGCCGAGCCAAAAGTGTAGATCGCAAAGAACAGCCCCAAGCACCTGTACGCGAGGAGTTATCCCGAAAACCGAGAAAGCGCATTGGTTCAAAAGCTCTGAATGCCCTACGAGAACAAGGAGAGAGACTTTCCAAACAACTCGGTGAGCGGCTAGAGCAAAGGGCGGACTTCGTCAGTTTGATAAAGAATGCTCCAACCTCAGTCATTAAAAGAACCGATGGGTCGCTGATCAAGGTAGGAGGCCTTACTGATCCAGTGATGGATCGAGCGGATTGGGACAACGAAAGAGAAATAACACGGCTCCAGTACGAGATTCGCAAGATCGATGAGTTGCTCCATCCGCCTACAGGAAGGCCGAGAGGCTCCGAATACGAACGTGCATTTCGAGAAAAGCAGGGCAATCCAACTCTGACCAACCGCGATCTCGCACGAAAGTACTTCCCGATATGCTTCACAGATAAAAAAGACTCCGAAAAATCCGAGGCCGAAAAGACGCGTGAGGAATGCGCGGTCGAGATGATGCGTCAGGGGCTTCGCCGCCTGCACAAAAGTAAACCCTGAACCAATCCCCCCGTACGAAAATGGCAGACTTTTCGTCCTTTTACTTGCGTAGCACGCCTGTGGTCTGTTCCATACATGAGCTATGGCAGCAGTATTGGAGGAGAGATGGCAGAGGTTCTGACCACGAGCGAAGCGGTTCGCCGGTTCCGAATGCATCCCGCGACAGTTTTGCGGCTCATTTTGACCCAGCGGGTAACAGCCAACAAGGACGCCAACGGGCGATGGCTCATTCGGCGATCTGACCTTGAGCGTTGGAATGAACAGCGCCGGCGCCGGAAGTCGTTACCTGCTGCGCCGGCCGATCGGGATGTCGACGTACACGATGTACGTGATCACTTCCATGGTCAGCGCAAGACCGGCTTACCGGTGTTCGACGGGGAGCGCCCCCGATGAAACTCCGCGACCTCTTGAGCAACTCCCCACAGCGCGCGAAGGCTCGCCGACGTGTTCCATCGAGCCGTGAGTTTCGAGCCGTCGAACTCGGCGCCGATGAACTCATGTCACGGCTCGAGTGGGTTTTGCGTGACCGGCCTCGGGCCCTACGCAACGTTCGGAATCAGTATCGTCGGTTTTGCTGCCAGTTATATGTACGACTCCAGCGAGCCGAACGCCAATCTGGGATCCGGACACGTCGGGGGCGTGCAGCGTGAGCTCGCCGACCATCCCGATGGCCCTGCAGGCGATCCCCTACATAAATGGCGGGCTATCGGTGTTCCCTTGCGCGAAGAAGAAGCCTTTGACCGAGCACGGATGTTTGGATGCGTCAAAGGATTTGAAACAGATCACGGAATGGTGGAAGAAGTGGCCAGACGCGCAAATTGGAATTGCAACGGGACCCGTCAGCAACTTGGTCGTTCTGGATGTGGATGGCCCTCAAGGCTTCGCCTGGCTCAGCGGAAGACTGCTACCGGAAACGAGGGAGGTGGAAACACAGCCAGGCAATAAGCATTTCTGGTTCAAGCTGCCGGCGGGACGCACAGTAAAGAACAGTGCAGGAGATTTCGCTCCGGAAGTGGATGTCCGCGGTGCCGGTGGCTATGTAATCGCGCCGCCGTCCATCCATCACGAGACTCTCAAACCGTATCGATTCCTCAACAAAGTCGCACTGGCCGAGGCTCCGGCCTGGTTACTTGAACCGCCACCAAAGCCCACGAATGGGAACGGGCACAGCGGCGAAATCGGATTGGTCATCCATGAGGGCGAAGGGCGTCACGTTGAGGCCTTACGGCTGGCAGGCGGACTGCGAGCCCGCGGCGCGAATGCCCAAGCCATCCTAGTAGCTCTACAGATATTCAGTCAGCAATATTGCCGGCCGCCGCTTGAACAGGCATGGATGGAAAAGCAGGCGAAGTACATCGAGACAAAGCCAACAGGCTTTCGGGGCCAACCGGTGAATTTGCCAGCCGAAGTAGTTGTGGAAAGCTTCTCGGTAGTAGCCCCTGAGTCGGTTCGCTGGCTTTGGCCTGGGCGTATTCCAGCCGGCAAGTTGACGCTGTTCGTCGGGGATCCGGGTAAGGGCAAGACCCTCGCGGCCGTTGATCTGGCTTCGCGTCTGAGCTGCGGCCACGCGTTCCCAGATGGTGCAACCTGCGAACGCGGGGCATCGCTCATCCTCAGCGCCGAAGATTCAGCAAGCGACACTATTCGCCCAAGGCTGGACGCGGCTAGCGCTGATGTGTCCCAAGTGTACTTCATCAAGGCCGTCAAGGTTACTCTGGGCGATGGTCAAACGGGGGAATCCTCTTTCAGCCTCGAACGTGATCTTATAAAGCTAGAAGAGACGCTCAAGAAGCATCCGGGCATCAAAGTTATCATCCTCGATCCGCTGTCGGCCTACCTGGGAACCAAAGTCAACTCTTGGCGGGATACGGAAGTCCGCGCGCTGCTAACGCCACTCGTGGAATTTGCTTCGAGAACTGGCGTCGCCATCATCGGCATCTTGCACCTGCGCAAATCAGAAACCGACGCCTTGCTGCGCGTCTCTGGCTCGATCGCTTTTGTGGCAGCCGCCCGAGTGGTTTGGGGATTCGGCGAAGATCCAGACGACGCCTCGCAACGCCTAATGGTGCCAGTAAAGAACAACCTGGCCCCGCTTGGCAACGCTCTGGCTTACCAGATCACGAGCAATACCGACGGCGCGCCCTACCTGCTGTGGGGCAAGGAAACCCGCAGCGCGGACGCCAACGAGGTCCTGGGTCTGAACTCAAAGGAGAAGCGCGAACGGGCGAGCTCTCTAAGCAAGGCCAAGGAATTACTCGAGGAATACCTATCTGGCGGCCCGAGGCCGCAAAAAGAAGTCGAGGAAGAGGCCGAGAAGGTAGGGATAACGTGGCGGACGCTTAGACGCGCCAAAAAGGATTTGGGCGTGCTCTCGCATAAGGCTGGAATGGGTGGCGGGTGGTTTTGGGAACTCCCGAAGGTGTCCAACGAAGGGGACCAAAATGCCTCCATATAATAAATTGGCCCCCTTCGGGGATATTGGCCCTCTTCGGCCTCGAAGGAGGCCAAATACTACGAAGAAGTCCAATTTATCCTGGAGCCCCCTCAGTGGCCCACTTCGAGCGCCCATCCAGAGTTCTGTTGCGCCCAACTTGAGCCACTTCGCGGAAGCCCTGCCCTGACCATGGCGAGCGCGGTCCAACTCGATAGACAGCGCGGTAGTGATTCATTGGGCGGGCCGGCCCAGATCGTCGAGCAAGCCAGTGCTACTATAGCCACCGAGACAAGCCCCTCCGTGCCATCGAGGGAGGAGGTAGAGAAGGTGGCACGCAGGCGGTTCCAAGACCCACGGCCATCTCGGCGTGGGCGCTACTGGTGGCTGCTCATTCGGCAGGATGAAATTGTCGATGGGCAACGCATCAGAAAACGGAAACGCGTAAAGCTCGCGCCGGCAGAGATGCCGGAACGTGAGGTTCGAAAGATAGCAGCTGAAACGCTCAGACCACTTAACCAGGGGCTGGTGACGATCGGCTCCGCAATGAAGTTCGAGGATTACGTGGAACAGGAATACAAAGCGACGATACTTCCCACGTTCGCAGGACAGACACAGGAGAGATACGAGGGGATCATCCGGAACTATCTCTCCCCCGCGTTCGGCCCCCTGGCCCTGCGCGACCTAACCCACCGGCGAATCCAGAAGTATTTCAGCAGCATGGCCAACTCCCCGCTCAGCCACGAATCCAAGGACAAGATCCGCGATGTGCTCAGCAGCATCCTTGGTTCTGCAATGCCTGAGTTACTTGTCACCAATCCGGTTGAGGGTGTGCGGTTGCCTCCGAGCAAGAAGGGCAAGCGAGGCAAGCCACACGTCACCCCCGAGCAGTTCCACAAGCTGGTTCAACTGATACCGGAACCGTACGCCAGCATGACCTACGTCGCGGTCTATGCCGGGTTGCGCGTTTCCGAGTTGATCGGCTTGCGTTGGAAGAATGTGCATGAGGACTCCATTACCATAGATGAGCGATACTGCCGTGGCGAATGGGGGCCTCCAAAGTCGGATGCGAGCAACGCGACAATCGCCGTGAACCATTCGGTGGTCGAACGCATTCAACGGCTTAAGACCTTAACCGTTGACGTGCGAGCCGGTCGCGGCGCCGTTCGTCACTATCGCGTGGTCAAGTCCAGCGGGCCGGATGACTTGGTGTTCCAGTCCGTCACGAAGGGCGGTCCTATGCGAGATAACAACATCCTGGTGCGGTTCATCAAGCCAGCAGCTCGGTCTCTGGGAATTGGCTGGGTGAACTGGCGATGCTTGCGCACGTCTCATGCGACATGGCTCAAGATGGCCGGCGCGGACGTGAAGGATGCGCAGGCACAGATGCGCCATTCGCGGGCAAGCACGACGCTGGATATTTATCAGCAGTTCGTGCCGGCATCACAACGACAGGCGGTAGAACGGCTCAGTAGTCTGCCAGTTGGTTCACTGGTGAACTAGCGAATTGGAACATTTTGGAACACAAACGCCAATTGGAGGGCTTGTAAGTGACTGAAAAGAGTATGCCGAGGGGCAGAATCGAACTGCCTACGCCGGCCTTTTCAGGGCCGCGCTCTACCGGTGAGCTACCTCGGCACCGGAACAGTCAATGATTTTACGGAAATCCAAGCGGTTGCGCAAAGCGAAAGCAAGGCTAACGATAGAAGCCTGGCTTCGGCCGATGGCCCGTGCGGATCGTGTGCTCGAAGGCTTTCTGCATCGCTTCCCGGAACCAATTGGGAAGCCGCCAAGGAGGCATTGCTGATTGATATTCGTACGCGCCCACGAAGCGTTCGGCGCGCTTGGCATCATCCTCCGTACCGCCAATCAGCCGATACAGGGCTTCCGAAGCGGGCTTGCTCCGCTCGTAGGCCTCCGCATAGCCTTGGTTGAATCGGTACGCAATTTCCCGGCATGCCGGGCAGGAGGCGTACCTCTCGTCCGGGCCTAGTCGCACTGACGCATGGCTCCTATTCGATTGGTCCCACCCTCGAGCCTAATGCGATGCCTCGTCGAATTCGCGCATCCAGTCCTTTTTCTTGAGGACTTCGCGCGGCTTCGCGCCGTCGGGCGGGCCGACGATCCCGTCCTTCTGCATCAAATCGATTAACCGGGCGGCGCGGCCGTAGCCGATGCGCAGCCGACGCTGCAAAGTTGACGTCGACGCCCGACCCATCTCGCACACAACGCGCACCGCGTCCTGGTAGAGCTCGTCGTCGACCTCCTCGCCAGCTTCCGCGTCATTTTCGGCTCCTCCCTCAGTCGTTGTGTTTGCGTCCTTCGGGGGCTTGAGCAATTCCATGTTGTAAAGAGCCTTGGCTTGCTCGCGCCAGAAATCGCAGACCGCGACGACTTCCGATTCGTGCACATAGGGGCCATGAATGCGATGCAGCCGAGACGAGCCGGCCGGCAAATACAACATGTCGCCTTTGCCAAGCAGTGATTCGGCACCGTTCGAATCGAGAATGGTGCGCGAGTCAACCTTGGTGGCCACGCGGAAGGAAATACGTGCCGGGAAGTTCGCTTTAATGAGACCGGTAATCACGTCGACCGACGGGCGCTGCGTGGCGAGGATGAGGTGAATTCCGACGGCACGCGCCATCTGCGCCAGACGCGTGATCGATTCTTCGACCCCGTTTGTATCGACCATCATGAGGTCGGCCAACTCGTCGATGATGATGACCAGGTAGGGCAGCGGGTGGTTCTCTGTGTCGTCGGTATTCTCGAAAAGCGACAACGACTGACTCTTCTCGAAGGTTCGGTTGTACTGATCGATATTGCGCACCCCGCGCCCGGCCAGCAGCTTGAGCCGCTGTTCCATCTCGCGCGTCGCGTTGCGCAACACGTTCGCAGCGACCTTCGGATCGGTGACCACGGGCGTGAACAGATGCGGAATGTCGGAGTAAAGCCCCAGTTCAAGTTGCTTCGGATCGACGAGTACAACCTTCATCTCGTCAGGCGTGGCCTTGTACAACATGCCCATCAGCAGAGAATTGATGAAAACGCTTTTGCCCGTTCCTGTCGAACCGGCGATGAGCAGGTGCGGCATTTGCGTCAAGTCAGCCGTACGGATTCGCCCGATGAGGTCTTTCCCCATGGGCAAGGTCAGTTTCGCAGGGGAGTGACTAAATTCGGGCGATTCGATCACGTCGCGCAGTGCAATCGTCTCGCGGTGTGGATTCGGCACCTCGATACCGACGGTCGATTTGCCGGGAATGCGCTCGATCAGAATGGATTCTGCGCGGAGCGCGAGACACAGATCGTCGCCCAATCCCGTAATGCGGCTGTACTTGATTCCAGCCTCGGGCTTGAACTCGAACGTGGTCACGACCGGCCCGGGATTGATTTGCGTCACGTGCCCACCGACGTCGAACTCCGCGCATTTTTGCTCGATCGCGCGCGCGTATTCCTTTAGTTCACTCTCGGTCATCTTCTCGCCGCGCTCGGAGTTCTGCAGAAGGGAAGGGGAGGGAAGCCGGAACGCGGTCTTGCCGCGCGAGATACGCGGATCGGCCGATTTCTTCGGCTGAGTCGCCGATTCGCGCTCGAGGAACTTGATGACCGAAGGCTCGCGCTCGGCGCTGGCGCGTTCCTTCTCCGGCTCCGTTTCTTCCGCTTCTTCGAGGACCCCTTTGGTTGCGACTCGCTGCTGCGGAACCGGAGGACGCCCGGCGATCTTGATCTCTTCCACGCGCTTGCGCAGCCGCTCGGATTCTCGCTTCTCGCGCCAGCCATTCAGGCGGGCGATGGCCCTGCCCGCGAAGCCGTCGGCATCCATCGGACTTCGCATCCAGGCCAACGTGGAGCGCAAGGAGAAGCTCGTCGTAACAAACAGGGCGCACAACATCGTGACGGGTACAATCAGATTCGCTCCGATGGGACCGAATGCGGCCCGCAATCCGTCCGCCAGCACGGTGCCCAGCAGGCCTCCCGGCGGAAGGGCCGAGCGCACATTCGGCGGGAAACCAATCGAGATCTGCGCGAGCCTCAGCTCGCTCGCAAAGGAAGCCGTCAGCATGCTGAAGCCGATCAGCTTCGTCAGGGGGCCATCGATCGGCTGGCTGCGAAACCATCGCATGGCCACCACAAACATCCCGATCGGGAAGAGAAATGCCGCGAAACCGCAGAACTGGAAGAAAAGGTCGGCAACGTGCGCCCCTACCGGCCCGATCCAGTTGCGCACGGGCCCGGTAATCGGAGCGGAAACGTTGAACGAAGGGTCGTGCGGGGAGTAGGAAAGCAGGCTCAAGGCCAGCAAAATGGCCAGGCTGAGCCCCACGAAGCCAACCATTTCATTGAAGCGCTTGTTTTCTGTCGGTGAAAGGATGCGCACAAGACCCCTCATCTGGGCTCGAACGCAGCTCACCGTTGCGCTCGGAGCCAAACTGCTCGACACAGTGTACGCCGGGATCCCGCGACAGGGAATCCCGCACGATGCGAAGGCTAGGCAAAAGGGGAAGGCCCGCACTCAAGCGACGCATGGCACACTGCCTGCCGCTGTGCCATCGGGCGCAGGTGCTGGCGCGCACCCGCGCGGCGGAACGCGACTGCGCTGGGCACTATAACAAACGCTGCCCGGGAGTAAATACCGATTTATACCTAAAGTGTTTACACATAGCGCAAGGGCAGCAGTTAGACCAGGTGTGCCTGCGCCTTGGCGATCGTCTTCGACATCGAGTACGCGTCTCGTCCGTGCGGGTAATATCCCTTTTTGACGCCACGCGCGCGATACCCGTGACTCGACCAAAAGGCCACGCCGGCTTGATTATCGACAGCCGTTTCCAAGCTGACACGACGGACGCCAACGGACGCCAACCGCTTTTCGATTTCGGCCAGCAACGCGCTGCCAATGGCGAGGCGGCGATATTCCGGCATCACATCGATGGTAATGATGTAACCCTCGGGACCACGGTGCGCACTGACGCAAAACCCTATAATCCTTTGCTCGCCACGGTTTGCTGTGCTCGCCTCGCGCCTCGGGACCCCGGGAGATGGTTCGATTTCGGCCACGACGCACTCCGAGCTCAAGAACCCCAAATACGTTCGCAGCTCCGACCGTGAATAGGCGATGTCCGGTTCATAGCAGGCCTGATCGATCGCATGCAGCCGTTCAAAATCGTCCGACCGATAGGCTCGCAGCGCGACTTTTATCGAGGTTGGCACCGCGTTGACGGAAAGCGGACGATTTGCGGCCGCAGTTAGACCTCAAGGATCACAGGAAGAATCAGCGGCCGCTTTGCGGTCTGCTTGTTCAGATAGCGTTTCAGGTCGACTCGGATCTTTTCCTTAATGACACTCCAGTCCGTCTTTTCTTCGGGCGTTGACTGGTCGACCGTCCGTAGGATCACTTCTCGGGCGCGCTCAAGTAGTTCGTTCCCATCCTCGCTGGGCAGGAACCCCCGCGTAACAATTTCCGGCGCCGTCTCGATGCGACCGGTATGTTTGTCGATGGCGATGATGGGAACCACCACGCCGTCCTCGGCCAGATGCCGCCGGTCGCGAATGACGATATCCTCGATTTCCTCAAGCGAGCCCGAATCGACCATGACCCGCCCGGCGGTAACCGGCTCGCGCCGATGGGCTCTGCCGTCGGCGGTAAATTCGATTGGCTGGCCGCTCTCCAGCAGCAGAATCTTCTCGGAAACAGCGCCCATTTGTTCGGCCAAAGCAGCGTGACGAAACAGCTGGCGATATTCGCCGTGCAGGGGAACGAAATATTTCGGCCGCACAAGCTGCAGGATGATTTTCATCTCTTCCTGGCTGGCGTGACCGGAGACGTGAATGGGCGCCGCGCGCCCGCCCTCGTAGTACACGAGGACGTTGCGGCGGAAGAGGTGATCAATCATGCGGAAGATCGCCTTCTCGTTCCCAGGGATGATGCGCGCCGAGAGAATCACGGTGTCGTTTTGCCCGATACTGAGCAGGCGGTGATTGTCAACGGCAATTCGCGAAAGCGAGGACATCGGCTCGGCCTGCGTTCCACTCGCCAGGATAGCCAGCCGGCGGGGCTCGAACGAGCGCAGGTCCTGCGGGCGCACCATGCTGCCATCCGGGATGCGTAATTTGCCGAGCTCGTGGGCAATCTCGACGTTGGTCACCATGCTGCGTCCGACAATCCCGATTTTTCGCCCGACAATTCCCGCAATATCGATCACCTGCTGGATCCGGTGAATTGAGCTCGAGAAGCACGACACCACAACCTTTTGTGGGGCGGCCCGGAACAGCTCCTCGAGCCGCACTACCACGGCGCGCTCGGAGGGCGTGAAGCCCGGCCGCTCGACATTCGTGCTGTCGCTAAACAGGGCCAGCACGCCTTCTTGTCCATATCGCGCGAAGGCATGCAGGTCGAAGGGCTTGCCGTCGACCGGCGTAGGGTCGATCTTGAAGTCGCCGGTGTGAATGATCACGCCGACGGGCGTGCGAATGGCCAGCGCGACAGAATCGATCGTGCTGTGCGTTACGTGCAAGAACTCGATCTGGAACGGCTCGATGCGAATCACCTGGCCTGGCGCGATTTCGTGCAACTTCGCCGTTTCGAGCAGGCCGCGTTCCTCAAGGCGCTTGCGGACCAGCGCCAGGGTGAACTCGGTGCCATAAATCGGCACATCCAGGTCGGGGAGAATGTACGGTATGGCGCCAATGTGGTCTTCGTGCCCGTGCGTTAGCACGATGGCGCGTACCATTCGTTTGTTCTGTTTGAGGTAGGAGATGTCGGGGATGACGACGTCGACCCCGAGCAACTCTTGCTCGGGAAACATCAATCCGGCGTCGATGACGATGATATCGTCACCTGAGCGAAGCGCGAGCATATTCATCCCGAACTCGCCCAGTCCGCCCAGCGGGATCGCCCATACCGACGAATGGTTCAATTTGTTTCGGCTCTCTCGGTTAGCTTGGGCTGCCCAGGCCACTTAAAAAGCCCGGACAGAAGATTGGCTCAGACGCGCGGCGCTGTCGCGATTGACGGCTGAACTCTGCCCCTTCAAGTCATCGTACCACAGCCGCCCGCTCGAGGGCCTTAGCGGGACTCCTTTCTGGGGCTGCCTTGATTGATTTGGATCCGAAAGGGATGTTCCCGCAGGGGCTTGTCGCTTGCAAGATTCTTCCAAGCTTTGCGTACGCCCCTACGGCAAGAGGGCTCACCCGCCGTCTTTCGAGCAACGCGCGACGGCTTCAAGACCAGTTGCGCTCGGAGACGGTAATCAACAACGCCCAGTAGGTACTCACGCGACGCAAGGTTTTTGACTTCGCTCACACGGTGACCTAACATACGGCGGCGAGGCTCAGCTTCCCCCCGGTATGATTGGGCAGACCATCTCTCATTACCGCATCGTTGAAAAACTGGGCGGCGGTGGGATGGGTGTGGTGTATAAGGCTGAGGATACCCGGCTCGACCGCTCTGTGGCGCTCAAATTTCTTCCCGAACACCTTGCCCACGACCCCCAAGCCCTGGAACGATTCAGCCGTGAAGCCAAAGCCGCTTCGGCGCTGAATCATCCAAACATCTGTACGATTTACGACATCGGCGAAGAAAACAGCAGGGCTTTTTTCGCCATGGAATATCTGGAAGGCGTGACGCTAGGAGCTGATCCACGAAGGTCCCCCGCCGACCTTGGCGACTGGTTGCCGCCGATCCCTCTAGCACGTATAATAGTGCTGCACGTAATTCTGTGCGAGTGATGAAGAGAAATATCACCCTAAAGCTCGATGCAGACCTTCTGCGCGAAGTCCGCATCCTGGCAGCCGAAGAGGGCTGCTCAATCAGCGGCTTACTCGCGGCAAAGCTCCATGAGGTCGTACGCCAGCGCAGAGGATATGACCGTTCTAGAAGGCGCGCCGTAGCACGGCTCCGGAAAGGCTTTGACCTTTGCTGGACAGCGCCTCGCTCGCGCGACGAACTTCATGAGCGATAAGTTCTTTGTCGACACGAACATTCTGGTTTATGCACATGATCGTTCAACGGGAGTAAAGCACGAACGTGCGCGATCACTGGTTGAGGGGCTTTGGAACTCCGGCGGCGGGGTTCTGAGCACGCAGGTTCTGCAGGAGCTTTGCGCAAGCCTCCGCCGCAAGAGCGCTCACCCGTTGTCGTTCGAGCAAACCCGCGAACTGCTTCAGGACTACTTGAGTTGGGAGATCGTAATCAACACAGCCCATTCGGTGATCGAGGCAGTTGTAATCGAGCAGCGCTACAGCATTTCGTTTTGGGACGCGCTTATCCTTCAAGCGGCAGGATCTTCCGGCGCTACAGTTCTCTATTCGGAAGATCTGGCGGCCGGTCGGTCCTATGGCCCGCTTCGCGTCATCAACCCCTTGGATCCTTCGGGCTCAGACTAGAACTGTCTCCCCTCCCAGGCCACGCTGGCTTCACGCGTCGGCAATTAGGCCATCAAGCCATGCGGTTGACGTATGGTTTCGCTCGCACGCCGCCTACCGCTCGCCCCCCGCAAACAGCCTCGCGATGGCGACCAACAAAACTGCTCCGACGGTTGCGGCCGCCAAACTCCACCAGAACCCAAACCCGATCAGCCCAATTCTCGTGAAGATCCATCCACCGATGACCGCGCCGATCAGCCCCAAGATCACGTCAACCAGGCATCCGAATCCGCGTCCCCGCGTGATATGGCCGGCAATCCATCCGGCGATGAGTCCGATGATGATCCAGGCAATGAGCCCGTTTGTTCGCACGCCCACGAGATACTCATGCTCGATGAGCGAGCTGGCCGCGACCATGGGAGTCATAACCGCCTCTCTCCTGAACATTGATTCACTTCATCTTTGGCAGAAAACATAACCGAGGCACCGATACACGAGCTTAGCGGCGAGGAAATCACAGGCGTGATGCCCGGGCTGGGGCAGCAGCTCGACAACGTCCATGCCTACGATTTTCTTGTGGTCAGCCACGGCGCGAACCAGCGAAGTCACCTGGTCCCAATCGAGCCCTCCCGGTTCGGGTGCACCCGTGGCGGGCATGATGGACGGGTCGAAACCGTCCACGTCGATCGTGAGATAGACGTGCGAACTCAAATCGCCGAGCACCTTGGCGATCCAGCTCTTCAGCGGCGTGCGGACCAGGTCCTTCGCCCAGTGAATTTTCGTCCGCAAGCGCGGAAACACCTGTGCTTCTTCCGCAGAAAGCGAGCGAATCCCAACCTGCACGGCCGGGCAAACCTCCAAGACGCGCCGCATCACGCAGGCGTGACTCGCCGGATTGCCTTGGTATTCGCCGCGCAAGTCGGCGTGGGCGTCGATCTGCAGCACAGTCAGGTCCTTGTACTTCTGCGCCGTCGCCGCCACAAGCGGCGGGGTGAGCGAATGCTCGCCGCCCAGGGCAACGGGAAACTTTCCGTCGTCGAGCAGCGCCAGTTGGGCCGTAAACAACTCACGAATCACTTCTTCGAGCGCGCCGTCTTGGGTGTCAATCGGTCGGAGGGTATGAATTCCGATCTCTTTGTATGGTTCGAGCTCGAGTTCGTCGTCATAGAGTTCCAGGTTTCCGCTGGCTTTGATGATGGCCGCCGGACCATTGCGCGTGCCGTGTTCATAGCTCGTCGTTCGTTCGAGCGGAACGGGAAAAATTACCGCGCGGGACGGTCCGTATGCGGAGTCGTCTTCGGAAAGCCCGCCGAAGGTTTCGGGCGGCAGGGGCGTGTAGCGATTCATTTCTCGCGGTTGCTCCAGAGTAATTTTCTAAATTCTTCTTCGCGTTCTGACCTATTTGTAATATCAATAGTGCACGAAGATGTCTATTGTTCCGCTCGCGATGTCGCCGAGATGGAATACATTACCTGCGAGGAAGGTGAATGGCAAAGAAAAAGGGCGTGACGGGGCGGATCTTGCACGACCCGATTGCCGACCGTTTGACTCCCATCTATCCGCTCGATCTCTCACGCGTCCGCACGGTTGACGACCTCGTGCGCGCGATGGGGCAGACTGCGTTCACCGGCCGCCAGATCGGCGACGCCGCGGAAGTCCTCGAAGCCATGGCGCGCGACGAACGATGCTTTGTGGTGATGACCCTCTCGGGCGCCATGACCGTCGCCAAAATGGGCCTGATTTTTTGCGATCTTGTCGAATCCGGCGTGGTGAACGCGATCGTTTCAACCGGCGCGCTGATGGCCCACGGCCTGGTGGAGGCCACCGGCCACTCCCATTTTCGCTATGACCCTAAAATGGACGACAGCGAGCTGTTCGTGGCCGGATATAACCGAGTCTACGATTCGCTCGAACCGGAATTGAATCTCGACGCGGTCGAAGAGGTGATGCAGCACATCCTGAACAATTGGAACGTGGATGAGCCGTTGTGCAGCTGGAAAATCAACCGCCGCATCGGCGAGCATTTGTCCACGACGGCCAAAGGCCGTGGAATTCTGAAGTCCTGTTTCGTGCACAACGTCCCGGTATTCGTCCCCGCGTTCACCGATTCCGAATTGGGCATCGACGTGGCCCTGCACCAACGGCTGCGCAAGAGGACCGGACGCCCGCCGCTGCGCTTTGATCCCTACGAAGATTTCGAGCAGTTTGCGCGCACCATGCTTTCGACCGAACGCATGGGGCTGTTCACAATCGGAGGCGGCGTTCCACGCAATTGGGCGCAGCAATTCGGAGTTTACGCCGAGCTTCTGGCGCGTCGAGGCTACGAAAAACTTTCTCTCAAGCGCTACAACTACGGCGTGCGCATTTGCCCCGAACCGGTCCACTGGGGCGGACTATCCGGCAGCACGTACACGGAAGCGGTCTCCTGGGGCAAGTTCGTGCCACCCGAAGAGGGAGGCCGCTTCGCCGAGGTTTTCGATGACGCCACGGTGGCGCTTCCGCTTGTCGCCGGGGCCGTCCTCCAGCGCATTGGCCACTTCCATAGCGCGAAATCTGGCGCGGCCAAATAGGCGCACAGCCCTGCCGCCCTCGATCGCGCAAGCGGACAATCCCCTGAGTTCGGTTCTCTAATCGTCGTCGCCGAGCAGGATGGCAGCGGCAAGAACGGTGGTCCATAACCCGCGCTTATCGCCGACGGCAGACTGCGTGATGTTCATGGTGCGGACGATTTTGTTGGAGATGCGGTAGACCTCTTTTTTTTCGTCCCACGACAAATCCGGGTCGAATTCGACGTTCAGGGTCGTGGCTAGCATCTCGGCGGCAAGTTCCTCGGCGTACTCTCCGGCGACCTCTTCCGTCTCGCCGAAGGAGTGATGCTCGGAGAGGTATCCATACATCGACTTGTCGGCGGGCAGGCCGAGCCCCACGCTGGCCGCGATCAACCGATGCGGTTCACGCGTCTGGTTTTCACTGATCACGGTGAAGGCGACCTGTCCCGGCTTCAAATGCTTCAGTCCTTCGCTGCGCGAAATCAGTTTGCAGTACGGCGGGAAAATGGAGGAGACGCGAACGATGTTGCAGGCGGCGATTCCTGCATTGCGCAAGGCCAGCTCGAAGCTCGAAAGGCGCTCGCGGTGTTTTCCAACTCCCTTCGTGAGGAAAATTTTCTTCGCGACGAACGCCATGGATGGTGCCGCGTTACGGTGCCTCCGACGATGGGAGTCGAAAAAAGTCCCGCGTGCGAAAAGTAACAAGCACGCGCAGCGATGTCAATCACTATTCCTCTGTCTTTGCAACCATTTGAATACTGCGAAGGGCAAAAAAAGAGCGGCCAACCTTTCATCTCGCTGCCGAATCCGAGTTGACGCCCTGTCCGCCGCGATGCTAGCGTTTGCGGCCCTGTCGGCGCCGCCAGCGGGTTCAGGATCCACGTGAGTCCCAGGAGGAAGCGACGGATGTGTCTGCGGAGGGTCGCGCCCGGCGTGCTGACGGCGACGCTGTTCGTCCTCACCGGCTGCGGCGGCGCTCCGACTCCGAACCCGACTCCGCAGATTACGGCCCTGTTTCCGTCGGAAACCACCGCGGGCAGTCAGGCGTTTACGCTTTTCGTTAGCGGGTCGCAGTTCCAGAGCAACTCCGTTGTGCAATGGAACGGAGCGAGCCTCCCCACCACCTTCAATCAAGAGACGACCGAGCTGGCCGCCTCGGTACCGTCTACGGATCTTCAAAAGCCGGGCATTGCGCTGGTCAACGTAGCCACTCCCAAACCGGGCGGCGGGACCTCCGTCGCCGCTACCTTTACGATCAATCCGACGGTCATCGGCGGTCCGACGATCACGTCGCTTTCGCCGGATAGCGCCGGGATCAACAGCACGGGTTTTACGCTGACCGTCAACGGCACGAACTTTGTGCCCACCGACTACGTCACCTGGGAGGGCGGCCTCCGCACCACGACCTATACGAGCTCGACGCAGCTTACGGCGCAAGTACTGTCTAGCGATTTGACCCAGCCGATTGTCGCCGCCGTCGCCGTGCACACCGCGCAACTCGGCGTGGCCTCGCCTTCGGTTGGCTTTCAAGTGGGCACCTCCCCGACCGCCGACGTCAAATTCCCGCAGGTCATCTCCGTCGGCGCGGCCGGTCGGCTCTCGGACGGAGCCAGCTCTTCGCCGGCGGTAAGTTCGAGCGGCCGCTACGTTGCCTTCTACTCGGAGGCGAAAAATCTTGTCTCCTCGGGAGGGTCAGGCAACATTTTCGTCCGCGATACGTGCCTAAGCGCGGCCAGCTCAATTTGCACTCCGCGCACAGTTGCCGTCGACCTCGGGCCCGACGGCTCGGCCCCGAACGACATCGCCGCCGGCGTCGACCTGAGCGGCGACGGCCGCTACATCGCGTTCGCCTCACGTGCTACGAATCTTGTTCCGTCGACGCGCCTCGATCCACACATGTGGAGGGTTTTCGTGCACGACTCCTGCATCGGCAACGCGATGTCCTCAACGTGCTGGCCGCACACCGAAGTTGTGTCCGTGAATGACGCTGGCGAATCCGTGGCTGGGGCGGATCCGGCCCTGAGCCCCGACGGCCGATTCGTCGCATTCACGTCGTCCGGGAAGGGAATCGTCGGGGAAAGCGGCGGTTCTGGCAGACTCGTCTTCGTGCGCGACACCTGCCACGGTCCGCTGGCCGCAGGCGGTTGTACGCCCAGGACGGTGCTGGCTTCCGTCGACGGCGACAGCCAGATCCTGATCGATCCGAGGGAAAGGCCCTCGGTCTCGCAGTCGGATCGATATATCACTTTTGCCGGAGCCCCGCCAAACGAGTGGCGTAACCGCGACAAGAGGATGCGCGCGTCGCAGGTTTTCCTAAGAGATACCTGTTTGGGCGTTGGCCCGAAGGAAGACTGCCAGCCGTCAACGGTACTCGTCTCCGCGTCCGCTGACGGCGAGCGCGGAAACGCCGATAGCGCCCTACCGTCGGTCAGCGCCGACGGCCGTTTTGTGGCCTTTCAGTCGGAAGCCTCAAATCTCACTTTCGACTCCCCGAGACGCCAAGACATCTTCCTGCGCGACACGTGCCTCGGTCCGACCGCTCCGTTCGACTGCCTGCCATCGACGATTCGCATTTCCGATGCGGCCACCCTCGTGGGCGAGTTTGTGCAGAATCATTCGCCGTCCATCAGCCCCTCAGGACGCTACATCAGCTATACGCAACAGAATTCACGGGATTCGTACACGGACGCATCCAGTCCGGGAAACCTCGTCGTCTACGACACCTGCTTGGGTGCAACGACTGCCTGCTCGCCTCGGCAGCTTGAGCTCGCGGCGGACGGCTCTCCAATCCTGCTGAAGTTCGATAACCAGAATTATGACCGTCGCGTGCCACTCACGCCCGACGCGCGCTTCATCGCCTTCTTCACACTTCAGCCCGTGAGTTCGACGACCACCAGTGGCCTCGGTGACGTCTTTCTCACCACTACTCCGGTCGAACCTCAGCAGTAGAGTTTCAGGGAAGCCGCGGCTTTTCGCTCGGGGAGCACCCGTCTTTGAGGGTCTCAGGAGAACAGCTTCGTGAGCAAACAAAGCTCATGCGGGGATCTTGCCCTGGCCGTTTGACTCTTAACGCTCAGCACGCAACTCTCGGCTTGTTTTCGCACCCACCGTTTCCTTATCCTCGAAAACGCCACATGCCAGAACCCGTAAAGCCTCCTGGCCTGCGCCGGGGTGACGTGATTCGCGTTCTTTCGCTCGCCAGTCCGGTCGATGAATCGCGTCTCGAGCAGGGCTGCCAGGAACTCGAGCGGCTCGGCTACGCCGTAGCCGCAGATCGCACAAGCGTTCTCGCTCAGGAAGGCTTCTTCGCCGGTTCGCCGCAGAGTCGCCGCGCTGCACTCAGAAGTGCGCTGGGCGAGCGAACCTCACGGGCGATTTTCTGCTCCCGTGGCGGCTACGGCTCGACGTATCTTCTCGATGATCTCGGCCATATTCCCCCAGAACCAAAGATCCTTTGCGGGTTCAGCGACATCACCTCGCTTCATATTTTTCTGTGGAAGACCGCTCGTTGGGCCACCCTGTATGGCCCCATGGTGGCGTCCGGCTTGGCCGGAGGGGCTGACGCCTTGGGCGGCTACGATACCCTTAGCCTGCAGCACGCTTTGACGGAGACCGGGCGACCCTGGTCTGTCGATCTGTGCGGGGAATCGCTCTCGCCGGGGGAGGCAGAGGGAGTTCTGGTGGGCGGGTGCCTCACCTTGGTCGAAACCACGCTCGGTACGCCGTGGGAACCCGACACGAGCGGCGCAATTCTCATCCTCGAGGACCGCGATATGAAGCCGTATCAAGTCGATCGTGCGCTGATGCATCTGAAGCAGGCGGGAAAGTTCCATCGAGCGGCCGGCGTGATTCTGGGCGAGTTTCCCGGGGGTGATGCGCAGCCGGGCGCGGAAACGGTTCGCGACGTGGCCCGCCGCATTCTTGGCGCGCTGGGCCTCCCGCTCGTCTGGGGTGCTGCCATCGGGCATACCAGTCGGCCGATGCTTACGCTGCCGCTGGGCGTGCGAGCGCGCCTGTCGACCATCGAGGGAACTGCGCTCGAAATTCTCGAACCCGCGGTAGCCTAGTATGGTTGTGCGACGGGGTTGTTCGCCCGCTTTGCCGACCAAGGGATCCATCAGCGGCCTAAGGGCCGCCGAAGAGACGGCAGCGGGAGGACCCCGGGAAGCGCGGTTTGCGGGGAAGCGGGGGGGCGAGGAAGCGATGGAGCACATCCACCTTGTAGGCATCGCTGGCGCGGCCATGGCTCCGGTCGCGGGCATGCTAAAAGAGCGCGGATTCCACGTCACCGGGTCGGATACGGGAGTCTATCCGCCCGCATCGACTCTTCTGAATTCACTGGCCATCCCCTGGCAGGAAGGCTTTCGCCACGAGCATCTTCAGCCCGCTCCCGACCTCGCGGTCATCGGCAACGCCATATCCCGCGGCAACCCTGAACTTGAATACGTCCTCGACGAAAAGATCCCCTACTGCTCGATGCCGCAAATTCTCGAACGATATTTCATCCCCGGGCGAACGTCGATCGTCATTTCTGGTACCCACGGGAAGACAACCACCACCGCCATGCTGGCCTGGATTTTTCACGTTGCGGGACGCAAGCCGGATTTTCTGGTCGGCGGGGTGGCCCCGAATTTTGGAGACCGCAGCTATGGCCTGGGCGGCGGAAGCGAATTCATCATCGAAGGCGACGAGTACGACACCGCCTTCTTCGACAAAGCCCCGAAATTCCTCCACTACCATCCCGACGAGCTCGTCATCACCTCTCTTGAATTCGATCATGCCGACATTTATGCCGACCTCCCTTCCATCGCGCTTCAATTTCGCCGACTGGTCAATCTCGTTCCTCGCCGCGGACGAGTCCTGATCTGGGGCGAATCCCTCGAGGTGAAAGAGGTTGCGGCGGAGGCGTTTTGTCCGGTCGAAACGTTCGGCCTGGCGCCCGATTGCGATTGGCAGGCAGGAGATATTCTCTGGCACGATTCGGCCACGCGGTTTCGCATCGTTCGCCGCGGCCGGGAGATGGCTCGCGTCGAGATTCCCATGGCCGGCAAGCACAACGTGCTCGACGCACTTGCTGGGGCAGCGCTGGCCCTCAGCCGAGGCGTCGAGCCCGAGGCCCTCGAGCGCGCACTCGCTTCATTTCAGAGCGTCCGACGCCGCATGGAAGTCAAAGGGGAAGCGAACGGCGTTGTGGTGGTCGAGGATTTTGCTCATCATCCCACAGCCATCCGCCTGACGCTCGAAGCCGCCCGCACACGGTGGCCGAATCGCAAAATCTGGGCGGCCATCGAGCCGCGCTCGAACACCATGCGCCGCAGGATCTTTCAGGACGTGATGCCCGATGCTCTTTCGCTTGCCGATGCCGTGCTGATCGGACCGGTCAATCGCCCGCAGTTGCTCCCGGACGAAGATCGCTTCTCGCCCGAAGCCCTCGCTGAAGCGCTCCGCCAGCGCGGCCGGACCGCGGAACGCTTTGCCGGATCGGCGGAAATCGCTGATTATCTCGCCGGCCGCGTCGAGCCTGGCGATCTCGTGCTCATTATGTCCAACGGCAGCTTCGACGGGCTCGTCCCGAAGCTGCTCGAACGCCTGAAAGCCCCGGCTGGACCGCGTCGATGATCTGCCGGGTCACGAGCCGCCTTAGATTGCTCGCAAGCATTCCAGCGCTAGCCATCCTTCTGTGTGCGCAAGCTGCCCACGCTAAGATCCGCTATCAGATCTCGCTCGCGCGTACCGACACGCATGCTTTCGAGGTGACTATCGAGATTCCGCAGCCGTCCTTCGGCATGAGGCTGGCCATGCCGGCCTGGAACGCGCTCTATCAGGTCCGCGATTTCGCCTATCGAATTCGCGACCTATCCGCTGTCCCCGCGGCTCGCGACGGCCGTGCGGGAGGCCCGGTGCCCGTCGCTTCCCTCGACAAGCAGACCTGGCGGATCGAACTCCCCGAGGGAGAATACCCAGAAAGCTTGGCGGTCACCTACGCCATCGAATGGAACGATGCAGGCCCGTTTGATTCTCAGCTCAACCAGCATCATGCCTTTCTGAATCTGGCCGAAATCCTGATGTACGTTCCCGACCGCCGCGCTGAACCCGTAGAGGTCGACTTCGAAAACCTTCCTTCCGGATGGAAGCTGATCGCCGAGCTCCCCGCCGGCTCCGAGACGAACTCCTTCACCGCTCCGAGCTACGACGCAGTTGTCGACGCACCCGTTGAGGCCGGCAACTTCGAGGAGTTCGATTTCGATGAAGGTGGCGCTCATTTTCGCGTCGCCGTCGATGCCCGAAGTTACGGCATGAGCCGTCTTGCGGACTACCTGCGGCGCATCACGGCCTATGAGCTTGGGCTGATGGACGGCCCTCCGTTCCCGGAATACACGTTTCTAGTTCACCTCGGACCGAGCTCGGAAGTCGGCGAGGGAGGAATGGAACACGCCAACTGCGCGGCCCTCTCGGCCGATTCGGTCGACGATCTAGTGAACCTTTCCGCGCACGAATTCTTTCACGCCTGGAATGTCAAGCGCATCCGCCCCCAGTCGCTCGAGCCAGTCGACTACAGCAGGGCGCAGTACACGCGCTCCTTGTGGTTTGCCGAGGGCGTCACGAGCACCTATGCCGCCTATACCCTCGTGCGTACAGGCCTGTGGTCCAAACGCGAGTTCTACAACGATCTTGCCACGCAAATCTCCGAGCTCGAGTCGCGCCCCGCGCGCGCTTGGCAAAGCGTTGAAGATTCGAGCATCGACGCCTGGCTCGAAAAATATGAGGCGTACAATCTTCCGAACCGCAGCATTTCGTACTACAACAAGGGCCAAATTCTGGGGGTGATGCTCGACCTCGCCATCCGGAGTGCAACCGACGATCGCAAGTCGCTCGATGACATGATGCGCCTCATGAATCAGAAATACGCCAAGCAACACCTGTTCTATGACGATGATCGGGGAATTCGCCTCGCCGCCGAGCAGGTTGCCGGGGGAAGCTTGGGCGCGTTCTTCGCGCGCTACGTCGCGGGCGTCGAGGAGATTCCTTACCGCGATTTTCTGGCCGAAGCCGGCCTGGAGCTGAAGACGGACGGCACGGGCCCGGGCGCGCGCTACTCGATCGCGGAAATCTCAAATCCAACACCCGAGCAACGCCGCATCCGTGAAGGCCTCCTCCGCGGCACCGACAATTGATGTCGATCGGCCCCATCCACGCACCGACCCTGATCGCCGCTTTATCCTTGGCTGCCGATTCTGCGCTCTTGACTCCCAGCGTGCTTTTCTAATGATTCGAGCCCTTTTCGTCTACGTCTATATCGCGCTCGGTACGGCTCTGGTTCTGCCCTGGCTCATCCTGTGGACCGTGCTCGCCAAGAATCCCGATGCACTGTACTTCACGGCCATGCGCGCAATGCGCCTCCTACTGCGTCTCACGGGAATCCGCGTGCACGTCGAGGGCCTCGAGAATATCCCCTCCGGTCCCGCCGTGTTCGCCGCCAATCATATTTCCGCACTCGACCCCATGGCATTCATCCCGGCCATTCCCCGGCGCGTGGCCATCCTTGTGAAGACCGAACTGTTCAAGATCCCCATTCTTGGCACGGCCATGCGCGTGTCCCAGTTTGTACCCGTTGACCGGGGCGTCAAGGAATCGGCTGCCTTGAGCGTCGCTCGTTGTGTCGAGCACCTGAAGCAGGGCATGTCCTTCGCCATCTATCCGGAAGGCACGCGCAGCCCCGACGGTCGCCTGCGCCCGTTCAAGAGAGGAGCATTCTCCATGGCAGTTCAAGCGGGCGTTCCGGTTGTCCCCGTGTCGATTGCCGGCGCACAGAAATTGATGCGCAAGGGAAGTTGGAAAATCTCAGGCGGTGACGTGGGGGTCCGTTTCGGTGATCCCGTCCAGGCCACGGAAAATACCCTCGACGGCCGGGATGAACTTCTGGCCCGCGTCGAATCCCTCATCGCCCAAGCTCTTCCGCCCGACCAGCAGCCGCTGCCGAGGAGAACCTAATCCCGGGAACCCGTTCCGCGCTGGTCTTGGGCCAAGTCATTGACACCACCACGCCCTTGGCCATAGCATTCGTTCACCTCAAATCACTTGCCTTAGGGAAGGAAGCGACAATGAGCGCACCGAAGGTTGCCCTTATTACAGGCGCAAGCACTGGATTTGGCCGGCTGACCTCGGAAACCCTTGCGCGCCGCGGCTACACCGTGTTTGCATCGATGAGGGACATCGCCGCACGCAACGCCGTCAATCGCCGCGAACTCGAGTCCCTGGCCTCGGACGAAAATCTCGATCTGCACGTGATCGAAATGGATGTCACCGACGACACGTCGGTCGAACGCTGCGTCGCGCAACTAACCCAAAGCTCCGGCCGTCTCGATGTTGTCGTGAATAACGCCGGTTTCGGGAATTGGGGACTCACCGAAGCCTACTCCGTTGCCCAATTCAAGCTCATTTTCGATACGAACTTCTTCGGCGTCGTGCGAGTCAATCGGGCCGTTCTGCCGCTCATGCGGCGACAGGGAAGCGGCTTGCTCATTCACATCAGCTCAGGGGCCGGACGCGTGTCCATCGCCTTTATGGCGCCCTATTGCGCCACCAAGTTCGCTCTCGAAGCCCTTGCCGACGCCTACCGATTCGAGTTAGCGCCGTGGGGGGTTGATTCGGTGATTGTCGAGCCCGGGGAGTATCGCACGCCAATTTTTGACAAAAACATGACTGCCGAAGATGTGTCGCGAGCGTCCGCATATGGACCGACGGCTGAACTTCCAAGCCGCCTCTTCGAGACGTTTACTCAAAACATGAGTGGACCGATGGCCCAGCAACCGCAGGAGGTTGCCGACGCGATTCTCAAGCTGATGGAGACCCCGCCGGGCCAGCGCCCGCTGCGCACGCTGGTCGGTCAGGATGCGCAGGTGCTCGAAGGGTTGAATCAAATGTCGGAGCAAATCCGTCAGGGAGTCATGACCGATCTCTTCCGCATGCCTGAATTGCTCGAACTGAAGGTCCCGCGGGTGGCCCGACCAGCTAGCGCGCTCGAATGATTCAATCCATCTCGAAGGTTATGTACATGAGTTTCTGATCGCGCTCAACCTGCAGCACGCCCGGAGCTCCCGTGGGCATGGCCTTCAAGGCCGTGCGCAACTCATCCAGGGTCTCGATCTTCTGCCCATTTAGCGCGTGAATGATGTCGCCGGCCTTCAGGTCTGTTTCGACTTCAAGCAGGCTTGCCGCCATGGCGGCGACAATCACACCGGAAGGAATTCGCAATCCCGGAAGCTGCTCGGCAAGCTGATCGGTGATCTCGACACCGAAAATACCCAGCCGCGCCAGGAGCGCTTTGCTCGGGTCCGACAAATCCAGCGACTCGTCGGCTTGACTCCGTTCTTCGATTACCGGAATTCTCAGGTTGATTCGCTCGGTCCCCCGCAGCACCTCGGCATCAATCGTCGCATCCCCCGGCCGCGTAGAAATGATCATGGATGCCAGCGGCAGGCTTCCGATCGCCCGCGAATTTAGGCTCAGGACAATGTCCCCAATTTTGAGGCCGGCCTTTTCCGCCGGTCCCTCCGGGACGACGTCCGAGACAATAACGCCCTCCTCTCTGGCCAGCTTCAGCCCCGCGGCAAGGTCCGGTGTAATGTCCTGCATCTCCGCCCCGATCAAACTCCGATGCAGGTGTCCGTACCGGCGCAACTGCGCGTAGGCGAACTCGACCACGGTGCTCGGTATGGCAAACCCGAGTCCCTGACTTCCTCCCGACTCGCTTAGGATAAATGTGTTGATCCCCACGATTTCTCCGTCCGTGTTGACCAGCGGCCCGCCGCTATTGCCCGGGTTGATGGGGGCGTCCGTTTGGACGTAAACGGTCGGAACGCCAGGATTCGCTTGCCGCGCTACGGCGCTGACCACTCCCATCGTCACCGAGTTCTCGAGCCCCTCGGGATTGCCGAAGGCCAGCACCACCTGCCCCTTCTTCAGCTTCGTGTAATCGGCAAACGGCAGGGTGGGCAAATTCTTTCCGTCGACCTTGAGGACCGCCAAATCGAGGCTGTCGGCCACGCCGATGATTTTCGCCTCCATGGGTGGCAGACGATCGGAGAGCCCCAGCGTCGCGCGCACTTGCGATTCGCCCGGCGCCGGAGGCGTCAAGAGAATTCGCACCCGATGAGCTCCCTTCACCACATGAGCGTTCGTGATGATGTAGCCGGTCGGGTCGACGATCACGCCCGACCCAAGCGCCTCCTGGCGGGCGATAATAGCAGCCTGCCCGCGGGCCTCGTCGCCCAGAGCGCCGTACCCCGTCACTTGCACTTGCACGACCGCCGGTGAGACGCGCGCGCTCAACTGATCGAGGGCCTGGCTGAATCGGGTCAGCACGGCGCTGTCACCCGGTGCCCTGTCTCGATTTTCCTGCTGCGCATCCGCAGGGGCGACGGCAGACCACGCAGCCAAGCCCGTCAACGCGCACGCCACTGCCCCGCGAGCGATTCCTCTCCCTATGCTATCGATCCTAGTTCGCATCCCGCTCTCCTTTGCCCGCCGGCCGGCCTCGGGTCCGTCCGACCTCCCTGTCAACCGCTCGGGGCCCTTCTACCACCATCTGGCCTCTCTCGCCCCTCCTCGCCTGGCGATTCCGGGATTTCATCCCGCGTTGCTTCCTGCCTTGCTCGACCTCCCCCGCGGGTGACCGGTTTTTTCGCGCGGCTCCTTGCCCCCCTACCGTCTGGCCGCAAAAAACTGCTTCATCAATCGTGCTGCTTCCTCGGCCAGTACCCCCGCCGTCACCTCGACCCGGTGATTGAGCTGTGGGTCGTCTAGCACGGCCATACAGGAGCGCACCGCTCCGGCTTTCGCATCGTCCGCGCCGTAGACCAACCGCGATACTCGCGCCTGAATCAACGCGCCGGCGCACATGGCGCACGGCTCGACGGTCGCGTAGATCGTCGCGGTGAGCAGGCGGTAATTGCCCAGCCTCTTCGCCGACGCGCGCAATGCCACGATTTCCGCATGGGCGGTCGGGTCGCAGTCAATTATCGTGCGGTTTCCCGCGCGCGCCACGATGTGTCCGTCGACGATCACCACGGCGCCGATGGGAACCTCGCCGCGCGCGCCGGCAGCGCGGGCCTCGTCGATGGCTACTTGCATGAATTCGCGATCTTGGTTCTCGTTGGGACTCACTTCGCCATGTCGCCGGTGGGCCAGAATAACACGACGCCAGACCGCATTCCCTTCCCGTTGCCGGCGCGGGGAAATCGTGCGTCGGACACGTCACCGTCCGCCAGCGTACGGGGGCATGGGAGTCCTAGATTCGACTCTTCGACTCAGGAAGTGGGTAGGGAAGTCGAGCCGGAGGAGATCAACGATTCTTCCTATATTGGTCTTGACGGCTTTGTGGAAGACTTGCCCGCCAGTTTGGAGGCTGGAACCGAAACGCGTGAAACAGAGCGTCGGGAATCAGGCTGTGCGACCCGACAATTCCGGGCAAGCCATCGCCGGTCGGGAATACCGGCGTCGCATACTCTTGGGGGTAGAGCCTGCGCTGGTCAGCAAGCGCCCGGAGAAGTTGATCGCTTGCTGCGGATAGGGGAATTGTTTTGATCCAAGTCATAGGGGCGCCTAGTCTAGGTAACCTCGATCAACGACGCACTAGTGGAAAAGCATTAGCGCGCGATATGGCACAAACTCCGTCGCTGTGCGGCGGCTGTCGCGCTAGACCGGAGTGATCAGCGGCTTGATCTTGGGGATGGCGGCCAGCGTCTCCTTGCCGAGGCCGAGGTGCTCGACGACGAGCTCGGGAGGGGTGTTCGAGACCCATTCGGAGAGAGACAAGTCCATGAACCGGTCGGCCTTGAACATCTCCAGAAACACCAGGTCGTCGTTTCCAACGTTTTCGACGTAGTGCCCGAGCGTCCTCGGGACGTAGCCGACGTCGCCAGCGGCGAAATCGGCAGTGCGCGCCTTCGCGGCGTTGAAGAAGACCGTCATGCGGCCTCTGCCGGAAATATAGTATTGCCACTCGTCAGCGTTCTGGTGCCAGTGCAGCTCCCGCAAGCCGCCCGGCTTGACGATCACGTGCGCGGCGGCAATCGCGGTCGCCACAGGAAAATTCCTGGAGTCGATGATGCGAACCTCGCCGAAACGAGCCTGACGTGTCGGTGACATCTTGGACATCGGGAAAGCGAAGGCCACGTTCGAGGCCCCCCGCGACCCGCTGGCGGCGCGAACATCGCCCTCGAGCGGTGGCGGTACGGCGGCTTGGAAGATGTAACGCCCGTCGGGCGGAAGTTGGTAGATACCTCTGAGCGCCTCCTCCGAGGTGCCCCAGTTCTTTGCCAGCACCTCGGGCGGCGTGTGGCGAGTCCAATCGGAAATCAGAGTCGTGTTGCCTTCCGAGAACCGGCCGTCATCAAAGACGAGCAGAAACTCGCTGCCGTCGGGCGGCAGGCCCTGAATCGAATGCGGCGTTCCGGTGGGGAAGAACCAGAGATCGTTCTTGGCTACGTCTTTGACGAAACTGTGCCCGTCATTATCGAGCGCGGTGATGCGGGCGTTGCCGTCGAGCATGATGGCCCACTCGGCCGCAGCGTGCCAGTGCAGTTCGCGAACGCCCCCGGGGGTCAAGCGCATGTTGACGCCGGCAATCTCCTTCGAGATCGGAAAATCCTGGACCGTCACTTGCCGCGACCAGCCGCCCGGCTGCACGCGGCGATGCGCGACGGAAAACGAACTCCAAAATGTCTCGACTTCGCCGTGATCGGTCGGGGGCGGCGTGAACGTGTTGGGAGTTGCGTCGCTCAACACGCGATTCTCCGGGCCGGGATCGCTCGCGCTCTTGTCGCGGCCGGTCTGCTGGGCTTGCCGAAGAGCCGGCTGCCGCATGTCCGCCGCCAGCCCGGCGGCTAGGAAGGCCGCTGAGCCGGCACCGAGGAACTTGCGGCGGTCGAGCGGGGCGCCTTTGGCGCGCCCGTCACGATTGTTTGGTGCGGGGGTTGTGAAATTCCCTTGTTCTCTGGCCATGGGTACCTCGCCAAAACCGGTCGACAGTCGGCCGGCTAGAGTTGTCCGCTTGCGCAATCAGCGGACAACAATACGACAAATTCGCTCTCCGCGAGCAACAGTTCCACCTGCGCTGGGTTGACACAAAAAGCACCGGGGACGAGCAGGGAAGATGCCAGCAGCGCAGCAGGCCCGAGACGGTGCCTTGGGCCCTACGGGCGATGCTCAAGCGTCGCAGAAATCCTCTTGCGCAACAAACCAGTGTATGATTTTCGTCTGTGCGCGGAGCGAGGTCCGCGCCTAGAACAAGAGAAGCCTTAAGTCCGCGTCCTTGCCGAACGCGCAGGGAAAACAACACATCATAGAAGCGAGCCATCCAACAGTGCCAGAAACGTGCATGTGATGTTGGCGGTTCATTCTCCAGGTGTTCACGAGGGGAGGGTAGGGATGGGGGAGGAGAAGAGCTACCACATGACGCCGGAGGAATTTCGCCGGTGCGGGAAGGAACTTATCGACTGGATTGCCGACTATCACCAGTGGATCGAGTGGTTGCCGGTGATGTCGCGCGCCAAGCCGGGACAGGTTCGCGCGTCTCTGCCGAACTCTGCGCCCGAGGAGGGCGAGTCGTTCGAGGCGATGCTGGTCGACGTCGAAAAGATCGTTGTGCCGGGAATCACCCATTGGCAGTCGCCGAACTTCTTCGCCTATTTCCCGTCGAATAACTCGTTTCCATCCATACTGGGAGATCTGCTTTCGTCGGGTCTGGGCGTACAGGGGATGCTCTGGGCGACCAGCCCGGCCTGCACGGAGATCGAGACGCAGGTGCTTGACTGGCTTGTGGAGATGCTGGCACTGCCCGAAAAATTCAAGTCGACACGCGCAGGCGGGGGCGTCATTCAAGATACCGCGTCGAGCTCCTCGCTCTGCGCGCTCCTGGCGGGCCGGGAGCGGGCCACAGAATTCGGGTCGAATGAACGCGGGTGCGATGGCCGCTTGACCGCCTACACGTCGTCACAGGCGCATTCGTCGATCGAGAAGGCCGCGAAAATCGCAGGGATCGGGCGCGCGAACCTGCGGCTCATCGAAACCGACGAGCAATTCGCCATGCGCCCGCATGCCTTGTCGGCGGCCATCGAAGGCGATCGCCGGCAAGGGCGCGTGCCGTGTTTCGTCTGCGCCACGATCGGAACAACCTCCTCGAATGCGATCGATCCCTTGCGCCAAATTGGAGAAATCTGCCGCAAGGAAGGAATCTGGCTGCACGTGGACGCGGCCATGTCGGGAACCGCGGCCCTTTGCCCGGAGCTGCGCTGGATTCACGATGGCGTCGAATTGGCCGACAGTTACTGCTTCAACCCCCATAAGTGGATGTTCACGAACTTTGATTGCGACTGCTTCTATGTGGCGGACCGCGCCGCGCTGATCCAGACCTTGAGCGTTTTGCCAGAGTACTTGCGCAATAAGGCGACCGAGTCTGGCGCGGTCACCGACTATCGCGATTGGCACATTCCCTTGGGCAGGCGCTTTAGAGCCCTCAAACTGTGGTTCGTCATTCGGCATTACGGGGTGCATGGGCTGCGGCACCACGTCCAGCGGCATGTGACCATGGCTCAGCAGTTCGCGGCCTGGGTGAAGGCGGACGCGAATTTCGAATTGGCCGCGCCCGTGCCGCTGAATCTGGTCTGCTTCCGCCATCGAGCCGGCGACAGCGTGAATCAGGCGATCCTCGACCGCGTCAACCAAAGCGGGGAGATGTTCCTGACACATACCAGGTTGGGGGATCGATTGACGCTACGGTTGTGCGTCGGGCAGACCAAGACGGAGCTGCGGCATGTCGAAAGAGCCTGGAGGCAGATCCGAGAAGCGGTGCCAGCCCGGAACCAGCCGGCGGCAAGCGGTGGATGACACGGCGAAAGAGTCGGGCCAGGACTCTTTGCAGGTGTTGTTGAGCGCCCCAGGCTCGGTTTGCACACCCCCGTCCTGGACTGTCCGGTCGAAGCCGCGACCGTGCCGCGGATAGTACGCGCAATGTCGTTTCGAGACCGCTGCCACCCACCTCCGAGGAGTCGAAACTCCCGCCTCACTTCAGCCGCCGGGCCATCCCTGTCGACAAAAGGCTCTAAGCTGCGGAGAGGAAAAACGCCCTGCTGACCCAAGCCTGAAATACCGAGGATCCCCTCAAGAGGCTGTCAACCAATTGCTTGGCTGGTTCGTTGTAGCGTTTGACGTAGAGCGGGTTGAGGGGCAGGAACGGTTTGCCCGAAGGGAGCGAAGTGATGAACAGGTACGGGGCGTACGTCAAGAGGGCCATTCGAATTCTGTTGCTGTCGGCCGCGGCGATGTTTGGGGCGCAATTTGCGGGCGCGACTGGAAAGGTCGCCGAACCGGCTGCCCGCCCAAGTGCCAGCGGGCAGCCTTCCAGAGAACAGGGGCCGCCAAGGCAGGCTGGAAAACAGTCTGCTAGCCACCCGCCCGCTAAAGCTGCCAGTGCGGGGGCCGATGAGCAAGCAACCGAACCGGATGCCGAGATGCAAAAAGAAGTATTGGACGCCATACGTCAGCAATTCGAGCGCGAAACTCTCGACCGCGTTCGCTATGGCAACTCGTCGTACGGCATGCGCGGATTCATGAACGATGTTGCCCCGCTGTTCGCCTTCGTCGGCGTAACGCTGGCTATTCTGTGGATCCTGCGCGCCGTTCTCGAGAATCGACGCTGGTACAAGATGGTCAAAGTACAAACAGACACGCACGCGAAGCTGCTCGATCGCTTCGCTTCGAGCCAGGAGATGCTGGCCTATATGCAGTCCGAGGCAGGACGGAAATTTCTGGAGACTCCGCTGTTTGAAGATCAACAAAGGCAGGTGTCGCTGTTGCCATTCAGCCGGATTCTGTGGTCCGTGCAGGTCGGCATTATTGGCGCGTTCTTGGGGTCCGGAATTCTATACCTGCGTGGACGAGTTGGCTCGGACGCGCACTTGGGGCTCGAGGTGTTCGGGACCCTGATTCTGGCCCTCGCGATTGGTTTTCTGGTGTCGGGCGGGGTATCGTACCTGCTGGCCAGGTATTTCGGCCTGCTCGAACGGCGGGACGCGCTCGGGCAGTCCGGGCACAATGCGTGAGCCTGAGGGAGCGCATTCGAGGGCGGCCAGGATGCGGACGGAAGGGGAAGACCCGCGAACCCCATGTTGAACCCCATCAGCATGACGCAAGCACGCGAGCTCGACCGCGCCATTGGCGCGGTCGATGACACTTTCCCGATGGACGAGCAGAGCTTCCGCACGTTCTACGAAGCGACGGCCCGGCGTCTGTGGTCGTATCTCTATCGCATGTCCGGCAACGCCACGCTGGCCGATGACCTCTTGCAGGAGAGCTATTACCGCCTGCTGCGCGCGCGGCTTTCGGAAATGAGTCAAGACTACCTGAAAAACTACCTTTTCCGCATCGCCACGAACCTGTTGCGCGACCACTGGCGCCGCACGAAAATCGACCCGCCGGCGCCCCCGGAGGCACGCGCCAGGGAGCCCGGATGGACTTTGGCCTCCCTCTCCGGGGAAATGGACGCCCACGCAGACCTCGTGCGGGTCATGGGGGACCTCAAGCCGCGCGAGCGGGAACTGCTCTGGCTGGCCTATGTCGAGGGGTCAAGTCACCGGGAGATAGCGCAGGCAGTCGGACTACGCGAGCAGAGCGTACGAGGGTTGCTCTTCCGCGCGCGGACCAAGCTGGCCAGGCTCTTGCGCCGGCACGGTGTTGTGAGTGAGGTGGTTCAGCGATGAGCCAGGCGAGACCGCAGCAATGTGAGAAGGAGATGCTGGTCGCCCGGGGCGCGCGGACCGGCCTTTGGGATCCCGAGCTCGAGCAGCATGCCGCGACGTGCCCGGCGTGCTCAGAAGCCGCGCTTGCGGCGCGCATGCTGAACGAAATGCGCGCGACGGATGAAGCCCAAGCACGCATTCCGGATCCTGTCCTGATATGGTGGGAGGCGCAACTGCTCGCGAAACGCCAGGCCGGGGAGAAAGCAACGCAGCCCATCCATCTTGTCGAACGTTTTGCCTGTGCCTGGGCGGTCATCTGCGCAGCCGGAGCTTGCCTTTGGCAGTGGCACGCGATTCGCGACTGGCTCGGGGCGATCGGCAGTCGTGGAGTCAGGGCGGGAGCGGATTCCCTGGGTGGCCTTGTCGCCCATTTCACGCGACTCGCGAATCAAACCACGCTCGCTCGATCATCCCCAGGCTGGTCATCAGGACTCCTGATGGCCGGCGGCGCCGGCATTCTGTTGCTCGTTGCTGCGTTCTTCGCGGTCTATTTCAGCCAATCGCAAGAGTAGAGAAACCTCGCGCCGCCCCTGGCCCGAACTGAGCCCTGCCGCTCGCACCACTCGTCTCTCTCTGCGCTCTCGAGCGGCAGTCGGCGTACAATCCCTGGTCATGGCCTTCCGAGCCGGATTTGTCGCGATCGTGGGGCGGCCGAACGCGGGGAAATCGACCCTGGTAAACACGCTCGTGGGACAAAAGGTGTCGATCGTCGCGCCGAAACCGCAGACCACGCGCAACCGCATTCAAGGCATTGTGAACCGCGAGGACGCGCAGATTGTCCTGGTCGACACACCGGGGATTCACAAGCCCGCCTCGGCGCTCAACCGCATGATGATGGACGAGCTCAGCCACGCCCTGGAAGGCATCGACATTCTGTCCTTGATGGTGGACGCGGCCGCGCCATTTGGTCGAGGCGACCGCTTCGCGCTCGATTGGGTGAAACGCTTCGCCGGGCCCGTTTTCTTGCTGCTCAACAAGGTCGACCGGATGAAGAAGCCCCTTCTGCTGCCGCTCGTCGACCGGTACCGTCACGAATTCGACTTTACCGAGATTTTTCTCATTTCCGCGCGGACCGGGGAAGGCTGCGCGGACCTCGTGAACGCCTGGCTCGAGCACCTGCCCGAGGGGCAACCGTATTTTCCCCGCGACCAGTTCACCGATCAGCCCGAACGCTTTCTGGCTGCGGAGATTCTCCGCGAAAAGGCCATCCTGGCCACGCGCCAGGAAGTGCCGCACGCGGTTGCCGTCGTGATTGACAGCTTCGAGGAGAAAAGGGAGCTGATTCACATTCGGGCCACGATTTGCGTCGAGCGGGAAGGTCAAAAAGCCATCGTCATTGGAAAACGGGGGGCCACCATCAAGAATGTAGGGATGCTGGCGCGCCGGGAGCTCGAAGAGATTCTGGGCGCGAAGGTCTTCCTCGAGACGACGGTGCGCGTCGAGCCGCGCTGGCGCGAGAATCCATCGCTCGTGCGGCAGCTCGACTGGCATTATCAACTCGAGCGGCTCAGCGAATGGCAAAAGGCGGAAGGCGCCGAGTAAGCGCGCGCGCTTGCCGGATCAGTGCCGACCGACGCTCTAACCGTGCCACCCGGAGGGCCGCTACTTCGCGATCAAATCGATCGAGTTGATGTGGTAGCCGTAGAGAGTGGCGCGATCGCTGCTGACGTGCCAGGTGAATTGCTCGGTACCTGACCCGCCCGAGAAGGTCGTGTTGTAAACCAAAGTCACCGTTGTGCCGGTGCCCAGATACCACCCGGTGTTCCAGGTGCGCAGCTCCGCCTGCCGCACCGTTCCGAGCTTGTCATGTATGGCCTCAAGGAGCCGAGTGAACTCGGCTTCCGTCGTCGCCTCGTGCAGCTTCGGATCCGCCGCAGCGTACAGGGCGGTGTATTGTCCGGCGTCCAGTTGCGAATGAAACTGCCCGACAGCGTCTTTGGCGAGTGCCGTGTCTTTGACGACGGAAGCGCAGGAACAGAGAACCAGGGGAGCCAGAAACAGGATGCCGACCAAAACCCGGGAGCGTCCCTTGTTTCCAGGTTTCACCATCGCTTTGACCCCTCCAAGCCCATTCTACGGAGCAGGGGATCGCCAGGGTGAGCTGTGGAAGGCAAGGTGTGCTTGAAGCGCAACAGCAGGCTCCCGGGGCCAGGCCCCCGGCGGAACCCGGATCTAGGTTTTTGAGGGGGCAATGCCGAGGGAACGCATTTTGCGGTAGAGGTGGCTGCGCTCGAGGCCGAGGGCTTGGGCGGCTTTGGTCATGTTCCACCGGTTTTCTTCGAGCTTGCGCAGGACGAATTCGCGCTCGTAGGCCGAGCGCGCTTCTTGCAAGCTCTCGTAGGGCTTCTGCGGGCTTTTGGACATGCCGCGAAAAACCTCGGGCGGCAAGTGGTGCGGCTCGATGCGCGGTGACGGACAGATGATGACCAGGCGTTCGACGAGATTTTTCAGTTCGCGAACGTTGCCCGGCCAGGGGTAGCCGAGCAGGACGTCGATGGCCGGGGCGGTGAATTCCTTCGGTTTCTTGCCGTACTCCCGGCCGAACTCGGCCAGGAAGTGCGCGGCGAGAATCGGAATGTCCTCGGTGCGCTCCCGCAGTGCGGGAACGTAGAACGGAATCACGTTCAGGCGATAGAACAGATCCTCGCGAAACTGATTGCGGCCGATTTCCTCTTCGAGTTTCTTGTTGGTGGCCGCGATGACCCGGACATCGACGGTGACCGGCTGATTCGAACCGATGGGTTCGACGCGCTGTTCCTCGAGGACGCGCAAGACCTTCGATTGCGTCTTGAGGCTCATGTCACCGACTTCGTCCAGGAAGAGGGTGCCGCCGTCGGCCTTGAGGAATTTACCAACCTTGTCTTCGCTTGCGCCGGTGAAGCTGCCCTTGCGGTGACCAAACATTTCCGACTCGATGAGTTCTTCGGGGATGGCGGCGCAGTTCACTTCGACGAAGGGCATCGTCGACCGCGAGCTGCTGGCATGCAGCGCGCGCGCCACGAGCTCCTTGCCGGTACCACTTTCGCCATAGATCAGCACGCGGCCGTTGGTCGGCGCGGTGAGCGCGATTTGCTGTCGCAGGGCCTTCATGGGAACGCTTACGCCCAGAATCTGGTGCTGGTGTTCGAGCTGCGCGCGCAAGCGGCGGTTTTCCGCTTCCAGGCGCAGATAATCGAGCGCATTGCGCAACACGAGCGAAATCTTGCCGATGGAAAACGGTTTTTCGATGAAATCGAAAGCGCCGAGTTTCGTGGCTCGCACGGCGGTCTCGATGTTCCCGTGTCCGGAAATCATCACGACCATGGGGGCATCGTCTTCCGCCTGAATGCGCTCGAGGGCGGCGAGACCGTCCATTTGGGGTAGCCATACATCCATGAGCACCAGATCGAAGCGGCGGTGTTCGAGGGCCGCCAAGCATTCCTCACCGCTTGAAACGGCATCGATCTCGTATCCTTCCTCGCGGAGAAAGGCTCCCAAGGACTCACGGATGCCATGTTCATCGTCGACGATCAGGATGGAAGCGGGCATGGTTCGATCAAGGTCCTAGGCAGCAGGGGTGACGGCCGGCGGAATGGCGGGCACCTCCGCGGAAGGAAAGCGAATCAGGAATTTCGTTCCGGTGGGGAGGTTGTCCTCGACACGGATGCTCCCGTTGTGTTCGGCCACGATACGGCTGGTGATGGCCAGGCCCAGTCCCGTCCCGCGGTCCTTGGTAGAGAAATGGGGCAGAAACAGGCGTTCTTTGTCGGCCGGCGAGATGCCGTGACCGCTGTCGCTGATTTCGACGACCACGGCGTCCTCCTCACTTTCCGCACGGGTGGTGATGGTCAACTCGCGTATGGCCGAGCCTTCCATGGCTTCGGCGGCATTGTCGATGAGATTGGCCACCACACGGCGAAGCAATTCCGGATCCGCCTTTACGGCTGGCAAGGCCGGCGCAAGATTTGTACGCAGGGTGATGCCCTCCAGCCGGCCGCGGAACAGTTCGATAGCGCTCGAAACGATGGTGTTTAGGTCCGCGGGCGCAAGACGCGCGGCGGGGAAGCGCGCGAACTGCGAGAACTCATCGACGAGCGATTCGAGTGTCTGCACCTCGCGCTCGATCAGGCCCGCACACTCGGCGACCATCCGTTCGAATTCGTTGCGCTCGGTCCCCGAGGCGCCGGTCCGTTCGAGCTGCCGCAGCAGGCGCTGGGCGGAAAGTTGAATGGGCGTCAGCGGATTTTTTATCTCGTGAGCGATGCGCTGGGCGACCTCCTGCCAGGCAGCGGCCTTCTGCGCGCGCAGCAGGTCAGTCAAGTCGTCAATGACAATGATGAACCCGGGATTGGAGCGGCGCGGGCCGAGCGAGCTGACCGTGACGGCCGCGCGCACCAGCCTGCCCGCGCTGGCGATTTCGATCTCGCGCGAGGCTGCGCCCATGCGCACCGAACGCCGCATCAAGTGGAGAACGGCCCTCGCCGCATCGTCGCCCAGAAGGTCCGCGATGGTGCGTGCGGCCGGCGCGTGCTCGCCAAGAATTTCGGCAACCGCGGAGTTCACTCTCGTGACGTTGCCCGAGGCATCGAGCGAGACAACGCCGGTCGGGATGTTTTCGAGAATCGTCTCCATCACTTTGCGCCGGCGCTCGCGCTCTTCGACAGCCTGTTCGAGGCTCTGCGTGAACTCATTGATGCGGCGGCGGCCTTCGCCAAGCTGCTCGGTCATGCGATTGAACGAACGGACGAGAGTGCCCAATTCGTCCTGCGCCTGAACGTCAAGCCGGCAATCGAAATTGCCACGCGAGATTTCGCGCGTGGCGTCAGCCAAGGCCTCGATGGGCACGGTGACTTGTTTCGAGAGGAAGAGCGCGACCCAGGTGGTGGTCAAAAGGAGCAGCACGGTAATGAGGAGAAAGGCCAGAAGGAGATCCCGTTTGTAGACGCGGAGATGCTGCTTCTGCTGCGCATAGGTGTCCATCTGCGCCATAACCTCGTCGTAGTGCCGCAGGAAATCCGGCGCCAGGCGGCGAGCGGCGTACAACGTACCCCCGTTTGCCAGCGCGGCGTGGCCGGCGAGATAGAGCTGGTCGCCCGCCTGCCAGACCTGCGCGCCGCTGCGAATCGTGCGCACCGCGACCGGATGGATCGAATTGGGCGGGACGGAAGGCTTTACCGGGCTCGCGGCATCGCTCGGGAACCGACCGCTTAGTATGATGTTCGCTTGACGATCGGCGATCCATCCCGCGTCGACCGTCGAGCCCAGTGCCTTAAACGCCTGTTGCGGGTCGCCATGAGACTCCGAGGCGGCCGCTTGGGCGAACCGGTCCATGCGGCTCAGTTCCGTCCGGCCAAAACTCGTCAACAAAATCTGGCTCTCCTCATTGGCGATTTCGAGCGGACGAGGAAACCACAGTGCGAGTGTGCGGTTCACCAGCGCATAGCTCACGAAGAACATGAAGACCACGGGCAACAAAGACACGCCCATGGCGCCGGCTACCATCTTGACCTTGAAACGCGAGCCCATCTTCCCGCTGCGCCGCTCAGTCCAGAGCCGGACCACGTACCGAATCAGAACGAGCGTGAGGACCAGGAGCGCGGCAAAAATGAGCGTGGAGAGCGCAAAAAGAATCAAGAACGCGTTGTCCTCCTCAGGATGAAGAGGAACCTTGAGCGACCCGAGGGTGAAGACGGCCGCAGCCAACATGGCAACGACCACGCCCCCGATGCTCAGCCAGAGCTGGCGCTTCCACGGCGTTTGCCGTTGGTTCATCGACCCTGCTCCAGGTAGCGCCCGAGCGGGCATTCGTCGCATTTTGGATTCTGGGCCAGGCACCAGCGCTTGCCCGCGTTGACAATCAAGGCGTGGAACTCGTTGAAACGCTTTACGTCACCGGGGAACTGACGCTCGAACATCCAGCGAATATCGTCGTACCTGGCCTTCTCCGCGATCCAGCCGTGACGCGCGAGCAGGCGCTTGGTGTAAGCGTCAACGACGAAGACCTCGTGCCCGCCGGCGTACAACAGGATTGAATCGGCGGTTTCCGGGCCGATTCCAAACACGCCGAGCAGCTGTTCTCGCAAAACGAAGGTGGGGGCTCGGAACATGCGTTCGAGCGAGCCGGCATAATTGGTTTCAAGGAACGCGCAGAAGGCCTTGAGCTTGCGCGCCTTCTGGCGAAAGTAGCCGGAAGATCGAACCAGGCCTTCCAGACGACGGTTGGGGACGTGCAGAATAGCCTTGGGCGAAAGCAACCCCGACTGGCGCAATTTTCGAATGGCTGTTTCGACGTTTCTCCAGGAGGTGTTCTGAGTCAGGATTGCGCCGACGATGATTTCAAATTGAGTTCGCCCCGGCCACCAATGCTGCGGGCCGAGCGCGGTGAACAGCGAATTGTAGTACTCGTCAAGCGGCGGTTGAGCCTCGCGCACGCCGTTTTGTGCCGATTCCGTGCTGGAAATGATCGTAGATATAGCAGGGTCTCCAGAATGCCGGATCCAAGACACGACGATAGTCGCGACGGAAGCGCAAAGTCAAGCCGACTGTGGCCGATTAGCCACACATGTGCGTAAAGCTAGAACCTACACCGCGGTCTCAGATGACCGCAGCAGAGGGATCCGACGATTAGCCGGAGGTGCGTGCGAAATCGCGCATGAAAGCGACGAGCGCCTGGACGGCTGCGAGGGTCACTGCGTTGTAGAGCGAAACACGCATACCCCCGACGGAGCGATGCCCAGTGATCCCGGCGATGCCCGCTGCGGCGGCGCGGGAGGCGAACTGCTTTTCGACCATGTGGTTGCTGCCACCAACACGAAATACGACGTTCATGGGCGAGCGGGAGCCCTTCTCGACTGGACATGAATAGAGGTCTGAGGCGTCGATCACGTCGTAAAGAAGCTTCGCTTTCGCTTCGTTGCGCTCCTCCATTTTCCGCAGGCCGCCTTGTTGCTCGATCCATTCGAGGACAAGGCCGCAGACATAGACGGCGAAGGTTGGAGGCGTATGGGCCAAGGACCTTTCCTCGATTTCCGTGCGGTATTGCAGGAGCGATGGCAGATTCTTGTCCGCGCGCTCGGCGAGATCGCGTCGGACGATGACGATCGTCAATCCGGCGGGACCGAGATTCTTCTGGGCGCCGGCAAAGATTAGGCCGAACTGGTTCACATCAATCCGCCGCGAGGCAAGGTCGGAAGACATGTCGGCAACCAGGGGAGCCGCGCCTGTTTCCGGAAACGAGGGATATTGGGTGCCCTCGATGGTGTTGTTGCTGCACAGGTAGACGTAGGAGGCGTCGGAGGCGGGCTGCACCTCGTCGTTGCGGGGCACTCGCGTGAACCTTTGCGGCTCGGTCGAAGCGGCCAGCCGAAACGGAGTGCCCTTTCTCAGCTCCGCGATGGCCTTGGCCGTCCACATCCCGGTGTGCAGCACGTCCACCGCCTTTCCAGGCAGACACAGGTTCGCAGGAACCATGCTGAACTGCAGGCTGCCGCCGCCTTGCAGAAACAGAACGGCGTAGTCGTCGGGAACGGTCAAAAGCTGGCGCAGATTTCGCTCGGCTCCCTCCATGATTTCCTCGAACTCGGGTGAGCGGTGACTCATTTCCATCACCGACATCCCCGTCCCGCGGTAATCGAGCAGTTCCTGGCGGACGCGTTCGAGAACCGGTAGGGGCAGGGCAGCCGGCCCGGCGTTGAAATTGAAGGCGCGATGAATTTGATCGCCGCGAATGCTCGTTCCGTTCATGAAGGCTCTTTTCCCCCGGGACCGGCCCGCATCCGCACGATCTTCATCACGGGCGCGGCCGTTCAGAGTATCAGAAGCCAGGAAGGCAATGAAACCGCGGGGACGGCCGATGGAGGAGAGATGAGCCGACTCGGTTCACAGAACCCTATCGGTGATAGGGGCCTGCCCGTCGGAGTGCATGGCTGGCTCGGACTTGTCGCCATTGGTGGGAGCGGCGATGACCGGGTCCTGGTGAGCATGCTCGTCGCGAAGGGCACCGCTGATAGCGCCGAGCAGCGTTTCTCGCGAGAATGGCTTCTGCAAAACCCGGCCATCCAATCGTTCGCCGTCGGTCGCTTCAAGATAGCCGGACATGTAGACAACCTTCAGATTGGGGATTTGGACCGCCAAGCGCTTGGCGAGTTCCGTGCCCCGCATTTTGGGCATGACCACGTCGGTGAGGAGCAAGTCCACGGACCCGCCCAGACGACCGCCGAGCTCAAGAGCCTCAACGCCGTCTTGAGCCACGATCACCTGGTAGCCAGCACGAATCAGGAATTCTTCCGCGAGGGCCCGGACTTCGGGCTCGTCTTCCGCCAACAGCACCGTTTCGTGCGCCGGCGCAACTGCAGCGGTTACCGGCCCCGTTTCTTCGGGCTGGGCCTGGTCCTCCCCGATTCGCGGCAGGTACACCTCCATGCGCGTGCCCTTCCCAACCACACTGGCCACCGAGATATGGCCGCCACTCTGGCTGATCACGCCGTACACGGTTGCCAGCCCGAGCCCCGTCCCTTTGCCCTTTTCCTTGGTGGTGAAGAACGGGTCGAACATGCGGGCCTGCGTCTCGAGAGTCATCCCCAATCCCGTATCCGTCACGGATAGCACGACATAGATCCCGGGCGGAATCGAGCCCGAGGACGCCAAGTCGACGGTCGCGTTCTTCGTCTCAATCAGGAGTCTTCCGCCCGAGGGCATGGCGTCGCAGGCGTTGACGATGAGGTTGAGCAGCACCTGTTCAATCTGGCCGGCGTCGGCTCTTACCTGGCCAAGCGACGCGCCCGACTCGAAGACGAATTCGATGTCTTCGTGGATGATCCGCTTCACCAGCTTGTTCATGTCTTCAACGAGCGCGTTCAAATTGAGCGAGGTGGGCTGCAACAATTGACGTCGGCTGAAGGCGAGCATTTGTCTGGTGAGACCCGCTGCACGGTCGGCGGCCTTGCGGATCTGCTCAGCGCTGTCGGCCACGCGCGTGCCCGGTGTGACGGTCAGTCGCAGCAGTTCGCAATGGCCCTTGATGACCGTGAGCAAGTTATTGAAATCATGTGCGACGCCGCCGGCCAGCCGTCCCAGGGCCTCCATTTTCTGCGATTGCCTCAGCTGGTCCTCGAGCTGCTGCCTTTCGGAGTCCTGTTTCTCGAGAGTGTTGCGCATGCGGTCAAAGGCGCGGGTCACGTGGGCGACTTCATCGCGGCCCCGGGCCGGTAGGGGATAGGCAAAATCGCCTCGCTCGAGCGCGCGGACGCCTTCGACAAGATTCGCCAGAGGGCGGGTAAACGTGTCGGAAATCAGGAAGGCGAGGATAGCGCCGGCGATGACGGCGAGGATGCCCAGACCGAGCAATACGCGATTCAAGTGTTCAAGGAAGGCACTGGCCTGCTCGTAGGATCTGAGGAGCGTTAGCCGCGGCACACGGAGGGATGACGCGTCGAGCACCATGGACGCCACGTAATAGCGATTGTTGCCGATCTGAATCGGCTCCGGCGTGGCCCAGTCCTTCAGCTTGCGCCCCAGTTCTTGCTCGTCGAGCGGCGCCAAGGTGCTGATCACAACTTCCCTGCCGTAGCTGAAGACGACCTCGCTTGATGAAATGCGACCCAGGTCGCGGACCGATCGATAGCCCATCTCCTGCCCGACAATCGCGAAACCTCGAGATTCCCTGTCGCTCGGCGCCTTGTCGACGGGTTGCAGTGCGATCTGATAGATCGAACCGCCGGCCACCCACCAATCCGCCATGCGATGCCTTGCCAGGGAAGCGTTGAACAGCTGCTCGGCGACGCCGATTTGCAGGCTCGGATTGGTCGTGTGGAACGCGGTGATCGTGCCGTCGGGCTGGGCCAGCGCGACCAGGTCGGTCCCTTCCGTACGCAGCGGATCGTCGGTTGAATCGGCAAACTCCTCTGGATCGCCGTTCGACAGCGCGCCGAGCGTGGCCATGAGGTCGGCCTTTCGGCTCAGCGCAATCTGTCGCTGGTGGATGAGCACCTGGAAGGTCATCAGCGAGTTGCGCGTCTCCGCGATCGTTTCCTGCTGCACGTGCCTCTCGACGCTGCTGCGAACGATCAGCAGCGTCGCGCAACTCAAGGCCGCCGTGGTCAAGACGAGCGATAAGAGAAACTTGGTGCGGAGACGATGGTTGCGGACGGCCGATCGCATTGGGGTGGGGAATAGTCGTTCGGAACTCTACGGTACCCAGCCTACACCGAAAATAGACCCATAGTACTTTATAGAGGGGACCGGTCTGACGGATCAAGGGCCTACATGTTATTCGCGCGCGGAATACAGTACCTCCAGCATACTTTATACAATGCCGCCGGGAGGGCAGGCCGCGGGCAACAAGTCCCTCGGTTCGGCAAACCCAGGCTTACGCGGGGTGCGAGTCGTTTCTCGTGCACGCTTTTGCTCGCCGTGTGGGCCTCTGTGCGGCGTGCTCGGCCGCTGGTTCCTTGACCTCAATTGCTGCAACCATTAGACTGAATCAAGAGCTGACGATTCAGCGGAGCAAAACGTCGGGATGCTATTGTCGCGAGATTACGTCGGTTACATGGCGCGGGAGGTCGTGAAGCGACTGATCGGGTCGAAAATGATCGAGACGAAGAACCCGGAAAACCTGACCACCCAGGTCCGGCAAGTCCTGGCCGAGGAGGTCACCGTGGAAGACCGGCTCAACGAGGAGGTTCGGGAGATTCTGGCACGCTACTCGGATGAAATGAGGCGCACCGGTGTTTCCTATCAAGAGATGTACAAGAAGGTGAAAGGGCAGTTGGCCCGCGAAAGGAAACTAATCCTTCGGTAAAATGCGACTGACCCGCGAAAAAACGGTTCGGCTCTCGCATCGCGTCATCGATTTTCTCGTTTCATCCCCGGATGTCGATTTCATCGAAGATCGGGACACCATCCGCCAGGAAATCGTGAGCATTCTCACCTCTCTCCTGAAGCAGGAGGAGCAGGTGGACGCCGACGTGCGGGCCAAGATCGGCTCACAGAAGAAGGAGATCCTCGAAGGCAGCGAGGAATGGGATATCCTCTACCGCAAGTATTATTCCGAAGGGCTCAAGCGTTTGGGCATCGCCGAAGTCCACGCTCATCCCTAGCCGGCCCTCTCGATCCGTCTGATGATCAGGCGCCCAGGTGAACCGTCGAGCCGTCCGGACTTCCTTGGGGGAACTTAGCCGGGTTCGACTTACGGATATTCCGATACCGCCCTACGGCAAATCCTGTATTGCGACTCTACGGCAAAAAGTAGCACTGTCTGCGAGTTAGCATTTCGAATCAAGCCGTCCTGTAGATCTGCGCGGTTGAAGAATTCTTCGGGAGCGGTGCGTGCCTCGATTGAATTGTCGACCGCCCGATTCAGGAGACAGGCGACTTGGAGCACCGAGCGCTCGACGGCATCATGGCCAACGGAGGGCAATTAAACGCGAGGAGAAACCCCATTCCGGTCCCTGCGGAAGGCCAGGGCACGAATACCAAGAAGTCACCCAAGAAGTCGTCTCGCATTCTGATCGCCGACGACCACGAAGCCGTTCGGCAAGGTTTGCGCTCGGCCCTGGCCGGAGCGGGGTGGAGCGTGTGTGGGGAAGCTGTCGACGGCGTGGATGCAATCGAAAAAGCCGCCGCGCTAAAACCCGATCTCGTCATTCTGGACCTCAGCATGCCGAGATTGGGCGGGCTCGAGGCGGCCCGACAGATCTTGCGAGAGTTGAAAGGCACGAAAATCTTGGTGTTCACCATGCACGAGTCGAAGCAGATTCGAGACGAAACGGTCGCTATTGGCGTGCATGGGTTGGCCGTGAAATCGGCGCCGCTCTCGACGCTTCTGGCGACCATTGATTCTTTGCTGCCCCGGGCGCACGGACAGGGATAAGCTCCCGTGGGGCGCTGGCCGCGGCGGCAGGACACGGATTCGGCCTGGCGAATCGAATGTGGGCATCCTGCAGAGAGGGGAGGAGAGATGAGCATGAGCACACTGCAAATCCTGGTTGCCGACGATCACGATCTCATGCGCCGCGGCCTCCGGTCGGTGCTCGAAACTCAGCCCGGTTGGCAGGTTTGCGCGGAAGCGCACACGGGCTCAGAAGCGGTAAGAATGGCGGAGAAGCTGAAACCGAATGTGGCCATTCTGGATATCTCCATGCCGGAGATGAATGGCTTGGAAGCGGCCAAAGAGATTCGGCAAGCGTCGAGCGACACGGAGATTCTCGTGCTGTCCATGCACTACTCCGATCAGCTGATTCGTGACATCGTCGACGCCGGAATCCGCGGATACGTGGTGAAAACAGACTCCGACCGCGATCTGGTGGTGGCCGTGAAGGCGCTTGCAAACCACCGGCCATTTTTTACCTCGCACGCAACGGAATTGATGCTGAACAGTATGCGTGACCCGCGTGGGAGCGTCCCTGACAGTTCAGCGGATATGAAAGAGCGACTTACGCCTCGCGAGCGAGAAATCGTGCAGTTGATTTCGCAGGGCCGCAACAGCAGGGACGTGGCCACCCAGCTCGGGATCAGCGTCAAGACCGCCGAAACCCATCGCGCAAATATCATGCGGAAACTTCAGGTACACACCGTCAGCGAACTGGTGCGGTACGCCTTGCGCAACAAAATCATTGAGGCTTGAGGCGCCTATATTGGCGCCCGAGGCTCTGCCTTTCTTCCGCCCAGAACTAACAGCGATTTGACCGCGAAATACCGACATCCCGGTATTAGCCGCCCCGCCTCTCTGGGCTAGTCTCGATTGACAGCGGAACTCGACGTAGAGGAGGCTACAACGCGTCTCTCGAACTCGCCGGGTTTCGGATCTCGCCGCGCTCTTCGTGATGGCTCAAGCAACCGGGCGAAAACGACCGGCCCAGGATCTGTCGTCGAAAACGATACGCGAAGCGGAGATCCCGAGGAGTGATATGGAGTCAACTCGGATCCTGCTGGCAGATGACCACGACCTCATGCGCCGGGGTTTGAAGGTGCTCGTTGAGTCGCATCCCGGCTGGCAGGTTTGCGGCGAAGCGCATACGGGGTGGGAAGCGGTAAAGAAGTCGATCGAACTGCGCCCGAACATCGCGATCGTCGATATCACCATGCCGGAACTGAACGGGTTAGAGGCCGCGCGGCGCATCCGCAAGGCTTCACCACCCACGGAAATCCTGATTTTCTCCGTGCACTATTCAGATCAGCTGATTCGCGACGTGCTCGATGCCGACGTGCAAGGATACGTCGTCAAGTCGGATTCCGATCGCGACCTTATCGGTGCCATCGAGGCGCTTTCAGAGCACAAGCCGTTCTTCACACCTCGCGCCAGCGAATTGATCTTGAATCATTTCGGGCCCCGTTCCGAGCCAGAGCCGGACGGCACCGAGGAGCCCGTCGAGCGCCCCACAGCGCGGGAGCGCGAGATGATTCAGCTTCTGGCCGAGGGGAAAACCACCAGAGAAGCTGCGGCGGCTTTGGGAATCAGCGTCAAGACGGCAGAAACGCATCGCGCTAACGTTATGCGCAAATTGCAGATACATTCGGTCACGAACCTGGTCCGCTACGCCGTGCGGAACTGCATCATCGAGCCCTAACCTCAGCGCTCGCCGAAGCGCACTCCAACCCCTGTTCGCATTTCCGCGCCCTTTGTTTTCGTCTATACTCGGCGCGATTGGTCGGGCAGTAGTGCTAGGTGCGAGGGCCAGACGGCGTGTCGAACATCGTCAGAAACCTGCTTCGGGGCTGCGGGCGCATTTTTCCCGACTGCGTGATTCTCGGTCAGGCCATCGCATTCAATATGTTTCTCGCTTTTTTCCCCATGCTTCTCTTCGCCTTGGGACTGCTGAGCACGACCTCCTGGATTCATCTGGCCATGCGTGAGATACCGGCGCGGCTGATCGTCATCTTGCCGCCGAACAGCGCGCAGGTCGTCACCGCATACTTCCTGAGGCGCGGACTCCATCCGCAGCGATGGATCTATCTGGGCCTGGGCGGAACCATGATCGCCGGCTCGCAGGTAATGATCGGGTTCATCGAAGGCTTTCGCATGATCGAGGGCGATCTGATCGGTCTCGACTACTGGCGGCGTCAGGGTCGCGCTTGCGGCATTCTCTGCTTGACCATCGTCCCCATTCTCCTCGTCGTTGCGCTCACGGTCTTCGGCAAGCCGGCGCGCGAGTGGATGATTCGCCGCGCCGGAATGTCTCACCAGTTCGCCTACGAGCTTTCCTTCGTGCTCTATTTGCTCGGGGTTCTTCTGCTCGCCATGACCGTGCTGATCGTCTTGTACCGTATCGGCAGGCCGGGGCATCCCGGCATCGCCGAACTCTTTCCGGGAGCCATCATCGCCAGCGTTCTGTGGTGGGCAGCGGACATCATTTTCGGATCGTACGTGCGGCGCGTGCCGTGGGACTTGGTCTACGGGGAACTGGCGGCAGCTATCGGCCTGCTACTGTGGATGTACATAACGGCCATGATTGTTCTGCTCGGCGCGGCATACAACGCCGAAGCAAGCGAGGCTCGGCGCGCGAAAAAGCCGCTGCTGGCGCGCCAGGTGGTTGTTCGCCATCCCGCCAGCAGAGCCTGACCTGCCGGGGCCCTCGATTGCCTTGCGCTCGGCTCGCCCCAGACGCCGCATACCGCAACGGGTTCGACCCGAGTTTCGCGCAAATCCAGACATCCTGGTTGATTTCGTTTGTTTTGTCGTATGATGCGCGACGCAATAGCCGTACCCCGACGTAAATTCATAAGGAGAACGCGATTCCCAATGAGCACGGATTCTCTCGGCAAGACGGTTTTTATAATCACAGCTCTCTTCATCTTTCCCCGGCCAGCTCTGGCGCAAAGCGGCGAGATTTCATTGACCGTTGATGCCAGGAAAACGCCCGAGAAAATTGTGGAAACCAGGGAAGCCATTCCGGTCAAACCGGGACCCTGCACGCTCTATTATCCGAAATGGATTCCGGGCGAACATGGCCCGGACGGACCGATTGCCAACGTCACGGGCCTGAAGTTCACCTCCAACGGTCAAACGATTCCCTGGTTGCGTGACCTCTCCGACGTCTTCACGTTTCACGTTGTCGTTCCACCGGGCGCCGATCGCCTCGAGGTCACCTTCGATTACCTCGAGCCGACGAGCGGCGGATTCGCGACCTCCTCCGCCTCGGCGACCGATAAGCTGATCGTCATCGAGTGGAACCAGAATCTTCTGTATCCCGCCGGTCCACCGGCCAGCGAAATTACCTTCCATCCGACGCTGATTCTTCCCGACGGTTGGAAGTTCGGTACTCCGCAGCACATCGAAAATCAATCCGGCAATGAGATTCGCTTTGCCCCGCTATCGCTTGAACAGCTCGTCGACTCGCCTGTCATTGCCGGCCAATACTATCGCGCAATCGATCTGACGCCCCCTGGCGAACCGATCCACCATGAAATCGATATGGTCGCCGACAGCGAAGAAGCGCTGGACATGCCGCCCGAGATTCAGAAGGAAATGACCAACCTGGTTGCGGAAGCGGGGAAGCTGTTCGGCCCGCGCCATTATCGCGAATATCACTTTCTGTTGACGCTGAGCGATCACGTGGCGCACTTCGGGCTCGAACATCACGAGTCGAACGACAGCCGCCTGCCCGAACGCGTCCTGATCGAGCCGAATCCCGGCTTGTCGCTTGGAGGTTTACTCGCTCACGAGTACGCTCATTCCTGGAGCGGCAAGTTCCGGCGCCCGGCGGACCTCTACACGCCGAATTACGAAGTCGCCATGAAAACCGATTTGCTCTGGGATTACGAGGGATTCACCGAGTTTGCCGGGCCGCTCCTGGCGACCCGGAGCGGCTTGTGGTCTCCCGAGGAATATCGCTCGAATCTTGCCAATATTTCCGCATCGCTCGGGGCCGGACGCCCCGGGCGGACCTGGCGCCCCCTCCTTGACACTGCCGTCGCCGTGCCCGGAGAGGGCTTTGCGCGAGGCTGGGTGAACTGGCGCCGCGGGACCGATTATTACGATGAGGGGGACCTGCTGTGGCTCGAGGTCGCCACAATCATTCACGATCAGACGCACGGGCAGAAGAGTATCGACGACTTTTGCCACCGGTTTTACGGGCTGTCAAACCATGGCCCGGAAGTGAAGACGTATACGTTCGCCGATATCGTGAGCGAATTGAATGCGGTTGCGCCATACGATTGGGCGAACTTCCTGAATGAGCGGCTGACCTCGACCTCGGCCGATCCTCCGCTGGGCGGAATCACGAGCGGCGGGTGGAAATTCGAATTCAGCAATGAAGCGGCGAAGACTCCCGGGCGGCATGAGGGGGCTGGCGATACGTATACGATCGGGTTGCAGATTGGCGCGGACGGGACGGTTTTCGATTCGCTTTGGGGCGGCCCGGCATTCAACGCCGGAATCACGCCAGGTATGAAGGTGATCGGCGTGAACGGGCGGCTGTACACCCACGACGCGCTCGAGGACGCGATCAACGCTTCGAAGGACAACTCGCAGCCGATCACGTTGCTGGTGGTGAACGACGACTACTATAGGAACTGCACTGTCGACTATCACGGTGGCCAGCGCTATCCGCGTCTGGTTCGCGACCCGAGCAAATCGGATTACATCGACGAGCTGGCCGCGGCCCACGTTAAGGGCGAGTGAGCGCCGGTTGGTCTAAACACCCGTGGTCAGACGACGTCAGGGGCAAAACGGGGAGCGCCGCGTTGGCCTGGCGCGGGCACTCTCGAAGCTCGGCTATTGCTCGCGGGCGCGAGCGGTCGTTTTGATCCGCGCGGGCCGCGTAGGTGTGAACGGCACGGCCCAGCGCGATCCCGAAACCCGCGTCACGCCCGGCCGGGACCGCATCGAAGTTGATGGCGGCGGGCTCCCCGGCACGCCGAAGGCTTACTGGATGCTCAATAAGCCGCGCGGCGTGCTCACAACAACCTCGGATGAAAAGGGCCGGCAGACGGTCTACGCATACCTGCCGAAGGATATACCCTGGCTTGCCCCGGTCGGCCGGCTGGACAAGGCGAGCGAGGGGTTGCTCCTGCTGACCAATGATTCCGAATGGGCCGCGCAGGTCACCTCCCCCGCCCATCACATCCACAAGACGTATCACGTGCAGATCAATCGGATTGCCGATCCCGGCCTGATTCAGCACTTGCGGAGTGGTGTGCAGGCGGAGGACAGGGAATGGCTGTGCGCGAAGAGTGTCGAGGTGTTGCGGCAGGGTGAGAAGAACTCTTGGCTCACGATCGTGCTGGAAGAGGGGAAGAATCGCCAGATTCGGCGGATGCTTCAGGCGCTGGGGGTCGAGGTGTTGCGGCTCGTTCGCGTCGCGATCGGCGAGTTGTGGCTCGGCGATTTAGCGAAGGGTGAATCAAGGCAACTCACCCTTGAGGAAAAGCGCGCAGTGAGCTCGGAACGGGCACCCTCGGAAGGCTTCGCTCCCTGACCAGCACCGCTCTCGCTTTCGTTGACGCCGCCGCGCGCGGGCGACTATAGTGCCTTCAGCCCCAAAAAGCGTGGCCCGAACGTGGATCCCCAACTCATACGCGCACTCAAAAAGCTTCTCGGCTCCGACAGCGTCCTCGATAAAAAGGAGGATCTGCTCCTTTACGAATACGATGGCTCCGTCGAGACCGCACGTCCTCAGGGTGTGGTTTTTCCGCGTACGACGCAGCAGGTGGTTCGCATCGCTCAACTCGCCAAGGAATATCAGACGCCCATGGTCGGGCGCGGCGCAGGGACAGGGCTGTCGGGCGGCGCGCTCGCACGCCGCGGTGGCGTGCTGGTTGTTTTTTCGCGCATGAATCGAATCCTTGCGGTCGATATCGAGAACCAGCGCGCCACGGTCCAGCCGGGCGTCGTGAATTCCGATCTGAGTGCGGCCGTGGCGCACGCGGGCCTACATTTTGCACCGGATCCGTCGAGCCAGCGAGCGTGCACGATCGGAGGCAACGTTGCCGAGAATTCCGGAGGCCCGCACACCCTGGCATACGGGGTCACCACAAATCACGTTTTGGCCCTCGAAATCGTGCTGCCGACCGGAGAACTGGTGCGCCTTGGCCGGTCGGCCGTTGACTCACCCGAATACGATCTCACCGGCCTGTTTGTGGGCTCCGAGGGAACGCTCGGCCTGGTCACCGAAATCACGGTGAAGTTGACGCGCTTGCCGGAAGCGGTGAAGACGCTGCTGGCCGTTTTCGATTCCGTGGATGATGCGACCGAGACGGTGACCGATATCACCGCCCGCGGCATTACGCCGGCTGCCTGCGAAATGCTGGATGGTTGGACGCTCCGCGCGGTCGAAGCCTACGTCCACGCCGGCTTTCCGCTGGACAGCGCCGCGGTCTTGCTCATCGATGTGGATGGACTGCGCGAAGCAGTCGAATCGCAGGCGGAATCCATTGCCGACGTCTGCCGCATTCACCACGCGCGGGAAGTTCGCCTGGCCCGCGACCCCGCCGAGCGCGACCTCCTCTGGAAGGGGCGCAAAAACGCATTCGGCGCTGTAGGCCGGCTTTCGCCCACCTATTACGTGCAGGACGGAGTAATCCCGCGGACGAAACTGCCCGCCACTCTGCGGCGCATCAACGAAATCGGCAAGAAGTACGGCTTCGAGATCGGCAACATCTTCCATGCCGGCGACGGCAATCTGCACCCCATCATCCTGTTCGATGCGCGAGACGAGGACCAGTTTCGCCGAGCCGTGTCAACGTCGGATGAAATTATAAAATTCTGCATCGAGATGGGCGGCTCGATTACCGGCGAGCACGGCGTCGGCATGGAGAAAGACCGCCTGATGCCGCTGCTGTTCAGCGACGCGGAGCTTGCCTTGATGCGGCGCGTGCGCGACGCATTCAATCCCCAGGGGCTGCTCAATCCCGACAAAATCATCCCATCAGCAAAGGGCTGTGGCGAACTTCGCGTCCGCCCCCTGCCCGTCTCCGGTTCCTCTCTCCCATGACCACAGCGGCCAGCACGAGCGCGGCACAGCTGGCCGCGATTGTCGGCGATGCTCACCTGATCGCCAACGCGCCGGAACTTGCTCCGTACGACATCGACGGCCTGCGTCCGGCGGCGGCCGTTCGTCCCGGCACAGCGGAGGAGGTTGCGGACATTGTGCGATTTGCGGCGGCGGAAAAGCTTGCCCTGGTGGCCAGCGGCGCGCGGACGAAGCTTTCGATCGGCTGTCCGCCCAGACGGTACGATCTGGCGCTCGACATGTCGCGACTGGCCCGCATGGTTTCCTATGATCCCGGCGATCTGACGCTCAGCGTCGAGAGCGGCATTCGCTTAGGGACATTGAGTTCAGCTTTGGCCGAGCGCGGACAGTTCCTTCCGCTCGGGGTCCCGTTTCTTTCGCTGGCCACGGTCGGCGGCACCCTGGCGTCGGGTATGGATTCGCCCTTGCGCCAGCTCTACGGAACGGCTCGCGACTATGTTCTCGGCATGGAGTTTGTCACCGGCGAGGGAACGCCGGCCAAGGGTGGCGGACGAGTCGTAAAAAACGTCACCGGGTACGACCTGCACAAGCTGCTGATGGGTTCGCTCGGCACTCTCGCCGTGATCACTAAAGTCAATTTCCGGACGTTTCCGCTGCCCGTCGACAGCCGCGCGTTTGTTGCCAATTTCGAGACCGCAGATCAGGCCCTGGCGATGTCCCGACGCGTCGCCCAATCGCCGCTGCGCCCCAGCACGATGGAAGTCCTCTCTCCCGGAGTCGCTAGCCTTTTCCGCAGCAAGGTCGCTGCGCGCATCGAACCGAAGCCTTTCTCCGCAGAGATCCTTACGAACAACACGTGGGCCTTCACAACTGGATTCACGGGGCCAGAAAAACTCCTTGATCGCTCGGAGGGAGAATGTCGACGTATGGCCGCGCAGACCAAGGCACTCGGGATTTCCGTTCTGGGGCGCGACCAGATTGCCGGAGCATTCGGCCGCAAGCGCGAGTTTATTCCCATTGCGCTTGCCTGCGCGCCGGCCGCAACCATTCTAAAGGCGGCCGTCTTGCCTTCGCGGGCGCCAGAGGTCCTGGCCAGGATCGAAGCCCTCACAGAAGCCAATTCCTTGCCCTACGCGGCGCTCGCGCGTGGCGTGGGCGTCATCTATCTGGCCCTGCTGCCCGAATCACGCGACGACCAAGCCCGGCAGCGCGTTGTGGGTGTCGCCGCGGAGGTTCAGTCCGCCTGCGAGGGTGCCAGAGGACACGCGATCGTCCTCTGGTGTCCGACGGAATGGAAGCCGGCGCTCAAGATCTGGGGTACGGCACCGGCTGACTTGTCAGAAATGCGCAAGTTGAAATCCGTTTTCGATCCGCACGGGATTCTGAGTCCGGGCCGATTTGTGGGAGGGCTCTAGCCCGTGCCCTCCCCAGCCGTCCCGCCCATCACTCATCCGCGCAGCCCTCAGCCGCACGAAGAGGCCCAACGGGAGTTCGCGCTCACCTTGAGCGGATTTACCGCCACCGACAAGCCGCAATATGACGACTATGCCCGCTGCGTCCACTGCGGCTTGTGTTTGAATCACTGCCCGACCTACCGCCTCTGGGGCCAGGAGGCGGATTCGCCCCGCGGCCGCATCCGCCAGATGCTGCTCGTCGATCAGGGGCGCCTGGAAGTTGGCAAGACGTTCGTCGAGCACATTGACCGCTGCCTCGATTGCCGGGCGTGCGAAACGGCTTGCCCGTCAGGCGTCGAGTACGGCAAACTCGTCGAACTGGCGCGTGCGCAGATCGAACAAAAATATCGACGCCCGTTCGCCTCGCGCCTTCTGCGCAACTTGGTCTACCGGGGCCTGCTCCCCTATCCGAATCGAATTGCCGCCGTCGCGCGCTGCGCCCGGCTCTATCAGACGACTGGCCTGGCCAGGGCGGCGCGCCGGTCGGGGATCTTGCGGCTGCTCGGGCTCGGCGAGCGCGAACAACTACTTCCGCCAATCGATCGGGACTTCTTCTTCCGCGAGTGCGGCAAGACATTTCCGGCCCGCGGGGCGCGGCGAGCACGTGTGGCATTTTTCGCCGGGTGTATTGCGCAGGTTACCTTCAGCGAACTGAACCGCTCGACGATTCGCGTCCTCGAAGCGAATGGCTGCGAAGTGGTTGTGCCCGCGGCGCAGGTCTGTTGCGGAGCCCTCGCCGCACACGCGGGAATGCGGGATATTGCGCGCAGGCTCGCGCGCAGAAATTTCGAGGCTTTTCGTGCGGCGGATTTCGACGCCATCATCACCAACGCCGCGGGCTGCGGCTCAACGCTCAAGGAGTACGAGCAGCTTTTTGCGTCCGAGTCGGACGAAGCGGCGGGAGCCGGACTGGCCGAGGCGCGTGAATTCTCGAGCCGTGTCCGCGACGTGACCGAATTCCTGGCTGAGATAGGCCTCACGGCGAAGCTCGATTCATGGCCCGTTCGCGTCACCTATCAGGATTCCTGCCATCTGGCCCACGGTCAGAAAATCCGCGAGGCCCCGCGCAAGCTCCTTTCCTCCGTTCCGGGCCTTGAATTGATCGAAATGCGGCTTGCCGATCAGTGCTGCGGCTCGGCTGGCGTGTACAACGTGACCGAGACCAGGGCCTCGCTCGAACTGCTCGCCCAAAAAATGGACTGCGCCCGCCAGACACAGGCGCAGGTGATCGTCACCGCCAATCCCGGCTGCCTGTTGCAGCTTCGCGCCGGCGCGTCGATGCACGGTACCGGCCAAGAGGTGCTGCACGTGATCGAACTGCTCGACCGCACACTCAGTCCTGGCGTAGAGGCGGGTTCGGGGGTTTCGCGGACGGAGGAGTCCCGATAGTCAACTCGTCAGGTTGGAGGTAGGGCAGGGGACGGTTCTCCCCGGCAATCGACGATCTCCAGGCTCGAAAGGAACCACCGCGAACGAACAGCGAGATTTCAACTCCCCTCCCGTACGCCTCGACCGGGATGGGCTCAGTCGGCGTGGTCCGATCGCTCGGGTCATCGAGAATCGCGCAGAAAGCTACGCGCTCGGATCGACGGGAAGAAAGACGTGGAAACGCGCTCCCGGCCCGGAATCTGACTCCAGGTGGATCGAGCCGCGGTGATCGTCGACAAACTTCGCGACGATCGCCAGTCCCAGTCCAACGCCATCCTTTTTGGAGGTGAAGAAGGGATTAAAGATCTGTTCTCGCAATTCAGCCGGCACGCCCGGGCCCGTATCCTCAATGACCACGCCGACCCCGTTCCGGCTATTCGCGCCTTCCGGCGCGATGGTCAAGTGCAGCACGGCCTGGTGCCCGGTCCGGTCCCCATCCATCGCTTGAAACGCGTTCAGGATCAAATTGATGAAAATCTGCTCGCAGAGCTGCTGGTCGGCAAGAATTTCCGGAAGCGCGCTCGCGTAGCTTCGCTCGACGCTCACCTCTGTTCCGGGCAACTGGTTCTGGACCGACTCGAGCGCCCGTTCGACGACTTGCCTAATGTCGACTGGGCGAAGGTCAACCTGTTGTGGACGCGCGAACTCCAGAAATCGCGCCACAAGCCCATTCAGCCGGTTCACTTCCGACGAGATATACCCCGCCAGCTCAGCCGCGAGTGGCTGCGCGCCCTCGAGTTTCTGGGCCAGCATTTCCGCAGAACCCTTGATCACGCCGAGGGGATTGCGAATTTCATGCGCCAGCCCCGCCGAAAGCTGGCCCAAGGCGGCGAGCCGTTCGGCACGGCGGGCTTCGGCTTCGGCGCGGCGCAGTTGACGATTCGTCTCTTCCAGGGCCCCGGACAATTCCTGGTACTTCTGCACTTGCCGGCGATTCTCGACCGCAAAGCGGTTGACGATCACGCCCGCGAGGAACAGGAAAACAATGCGAATGGAGAGCAATTCGGCCGCTTCCGGCGTGAAGTCAAAGTCCCGCAAGGCGGGAATCAGCAGCGAACAGTAAGCCAAAGAAGCCAGCGCGGTCCAAAAGAGCGTGGCAATGGGCCCGAACTCGAGCGCCGCGGTGATTACGGGGAGATAGTAAATGGGGTAGTAGGAGCTGTTAATCGCTGTTTCACTGCGCGTGTGGATGAGCAAGAGAGTCGAGAGAAAGATCTTGAGAAGGACACTGTAGATGCGGCCACGTTGCGGCAGCAAAGCGATTAGCTTGTCTTCGAGAAGCTGAACCAAGGCGATGGCGGCGAGGATCAACTGCTTGTGAATCTCGTCAATCGGCGGCAGCAGGGCCAGTCCGACGAGAAAGAGAATCCACAGCAGATCAATCCATCTGGCGGAGAATCGTTTGCGCTCAGGCATGGCGCGGCATCGTCACGGGTGAACCACGATGAATCTAGCACGATCCGCCGATTTTCTTCGCTCGTAGGGGCCGAGGGAGCGCAAAGACCAAACGGCGGCAACCCCCGAGGCCTCGGGGAACCATCCGCCGGTCGGGCCCGCCCTATACGCTTGCTTCGCGACGCGGACCGGAAATTCACCCGAGTCGAGAGGGCCTAAGGGCGGCCTCGTCCCCGGCGGCGGAGAGCCAGGGCAGGCGCACCTGCTCGTCGGCGCGCCCGAGAGCTCGGCCGACAAGAAGCACCGAGGGCGCGTCCAGAACTGGTGCGGCGCCGAGCGCGCCTAAAGGAGAGGCCCAGGCGCGCTGATTTGGCTCCGACACCCGCGAAACCAGGAGGGTGGGCAAGTCCGGCGGCAGGCCAGCACGGAGAAGCTTGTCGCGCAAAGCGGCGAGATCTCGTCCCGGCATGTAGATGATGAAGGTCCCCTCCTCGTGGGCCAGGTTCGACCAGTCACCCCCAGCCGCGCCCGCTTGATGGTTGGTCAGGATCACCACGCGCGAACTCGTTCGCCGGTCGGTCAGCGGCGAGCCGAACGATGCAGCTGCCGCAATGCCGGCGGTGATGCCCGGAACGACCTCAAAGGAGATCCCCGCCGCGTCGAGTGCGTTAGTCTCTTCGGCGAGTCGGCCGAAAAGGCCGGGATCGCCGCTCTTGAGCCGCACCACTTCGAGTCCGTGCCGCGCGGCCCGGATCATCTTGCCGTTGATTTCCGCTTGGGTGATACCTTTTGCGCCGCAGCGCTTGCCGACATCGATCACCTGGGCGCGCCGGGAAGCGAGAGCCACGATTTCTCGAGAAACCAGAGCGTCGTGCAACACGACGTCGGCGCACCTCAGCAGCCGATGCGCCTTGACGGTCAGGAGTTCCGGATCGCCCGGACCGGCACCGACGAGATACACGCGGCCGCTCTGGCGATCCTCGTTGGGTAGACTTTCCCTCACGGTTCCGCTTTCCTCGCCCAAGGGCCCCATTGCGCCAGCTGCTGCAACAATCGCCTTCGTCCGTCCGATCGAGGGAGCGCGGCCAAGATTGCGCGCCGCATTTCGCCCATGTCCTCGACCCATTCCCCGACGGCCCCGTCCAGGCTTTCCTCGATTTCGCAACGAATCCGCTGGGCCAGCGCGGGACTTTCTCCGGAGGTTGAAATCGCAATTTCGAGCGGGCCGCGGCGGACCACGGCCGGATAGTAAAAGTCACAATTCGACGGATCGTCGACGCTGTTGCACAGAATGCCGCAGTTCTGCGCTTCAACGAACACAGCGCGATTGACGGCGGCGTCGTCGGTGGCGGCCACGGCCAGAAACGCCCGAGCAAGGTCACCCTCCGTGAAGTGTCGCGGGAGCCAGCGAATTCTGCGGTTCGCCGCGAGCTGTTCGACTGCTGCGCACGCGCTGGGCGCAATCACGGTGACCCGGGCGCCGCAGTCGAGCAGGGAAGTGATCTTCCCCGCGGCAACCGACCCCGCGCCTACCACCACGCACGGACGGCCAGCTAGCTTTAGAAATGCTGGGAACAGGCGAGGCCGCATGCTCATTCTCCCAGCCCATCCGGCACCCCGACCTGAGCCGCGTCGCGTTCGGAGAACGGAGCGTCATAACCGGCAAGTTGCGCGCGCAATTCTCGATCGGAAAAGCGCGCGAAGTAGGAGCGCAGATTTTCGCCCTCCAATCGCCTCGCAAGGTATGACCCAAGCAACCTCGCGATTGTTTCTGGCACTTCGCTCGCGGCGCAACGATACCCGACCGGCCGCGCAATGCGCTGGTATTCGCCCACGGCACCCCCCAGACAGAAGTAGTAGGCGTCGACGCTCTGCCCGTGGCGAGTGACTTTTTTGCCCTCCAGGCCGATATCGGAAATCCAATGCTGCCCGCAGGAGTTTGGGCAGCCGGTGACGTGAATTTTGAGCTGCTGATCGAAGCAGGGAACGAGCTCCTCGAGCTCATCTACCAGCCACCGCGCGAAGCCTTTCGTCTCGGTAATCGCCAGCTTGCAGAATTCCGTTCCCGTGCAGGCGATGGCCCCGCGCCAGAAAGGCGAGGCCTCCACGCGCAGTCCGATCCGGTCGAGTTCGCGCACGAGATCGTCGACACCCGATCGCGGCACGTTCACGATCAGCAGATTTTGCATGTTGGTCGTGCGCAACTCGCCCGACCCGAATCGGTCGGCGAGATCCGCGGCGCCTCGCATCTGTTCGGCGGCCATGCGACCGCGCAGAACCGATGCACCGACGTAATAAAGATCGCCGCCCTTTTGGCGATGGATTCCCACATGATCGCGATACACATCGACCGGCGGAGCCTCCTCAGCGGCGGGATCGAGACCATATCCGAACTTCCTTGCCAGCCGGTCATTCAATTCGTCGAGGAAGCGGCCCGGGGTCCACTGGAACTGGGTGAAGAGGTGCTTCAGGCGCGCGCGCTTCCGGTTCTGACGGAGCCCTTCGTGATCGCGGAAAATTTCCGCAATCGTGTGCACGGTCGACACCACCTGAGTCCAGCCCACAAAAGCGTCTAAGCGCACGGCGAGATGCGGGTCAGCGGACAGCCCCCCGCCCACGCGTAGGGAAAACCCGATCTCGCGCTTGCCGCGCTCGAGCCGTTCGCAAGCGCTCAAGCCGATGTCGTTGATTTCAGGATACGAGCACCAAGCCGGGCAGCCCGTAATTGAAATCTTGAACTTGCGGGGCAGATTGTAGAACTCCGGATTCCCTGCAAGAGCGGCCGAGGTCTCGAGCACCAGCGGCGAGGCATCGCAGATTTCATCGTCGGCAATCCCGGCGATGGCACAACCGGTAACGTTCCGTGCGACGTCGCCGCAAGCGCCCTTCGAGAACAACCCGACCCTTTCGAGCTCGTCGATGGCTTCCGGCAGCGCCTCAACGGTCAGCCAGTGAAGCTGAAGGTTCTGACGAACGGTTATATCAGCGATGCCGCGCGCGTGCTGCTCAGAGATGCGTGCGATAGCCCGAAGCTGGTTCGACTGTAGAATGCCGTTGGGGATGCGGATGCGAAACATGAAATACTCGGTCGCTTTGCCTTCGCCATCCACGCCGCCCAGGACGCCGCTCCCGTCGCCCTGTGAGTAAATGCCCCACCATCGAAAGTAAACGCTCGCCCACTCGGGCGGCACGGACGTGCGACCGTTGCGCGCAAACCCGCGGATTTCATCGAGCGCTTCCCAAGGATTCTTCTCTTGCTTCAGCCGCTCGATGCGCTGCGCTCTTGTTTCCCTGCGCTCGACGCTTGTCTCCATTTGTCCCCCGAAATTCGTCCGTCAAAACAAAAAGCCCGCTGCCAGTTTTTCTCTGGTTAGCGGGCTGTCCAAATCCGACCTAGATGATGGCTAGTTTATCGGACCACACTCCCGCGCCAGCGCGTTGACACAACAACAAGCACGCGCGACGCACAGCCTAGAGTGAGCAGAAGGATTCATAAAGGAATCCTAGCGTTACCGTACGGCTGAGTCAACGTCCTTTGCGCCCTGGCCAGCCCCCCGCGCCCGGTGCGGAATGCCCGGCATTCGCCACAGGGGGATCAGCGACCGCCCAGTCGAATCAGTGACGCTTCGACGGCATCTGTTTCAGGATTTCACCGAGCTTCTGTATTTCCTGCCCATAGGCGCTCCAGTCGCCCCGTCGAAGGTCCTGCTGAGCCCGCTCGTAAAGCTCGTTCGCCTGCTGAATGAGCTGTTCGAGCGAAGCGGGAACGACCTTCGCATTCCCTGCAAGGCCCGTCGCGTTCGCCGCGGCTTGTCGAGGCACACCGGCATTGCTACCAAAGATCACGTTCAGGGCCTCCTCCAAAGACGGCTCCATGACCGTTTGGTCAGAATACGCCACGATCACCCTTTTCAATTCGGGAAGCGAAGAGCTCCCTTCGGCCGCCAGATACAGCGGCTCGACGTAGAGCACGGCATTCTGCACGGGAACGACAAGCAACGTGCCCCGAATCACCCGCGATCCGCCCTGATCCCAAAGCGTCAGCTGTTGAGAGATGGAGGGATTCTGATTGACGCGGGATTGGATTTGTTCCGGTCCGTAAATTAGTTTCTCCTTCGGAAAAGTGAACACGAGGACTCTTCCGTAATCGGGCCCATCGCAACGGGCAGCCATCCAGGCAATCATGTTGTTCTTGCGCGCGGGGGTGAACGGAACCATCAAAATGAACTCTTCCGTTTTTCCGACCTCGGGCAACTTCATGACCGCGTAGTAGGGACTCATGGGCGTCGAGGACCCGTTGACCACCCGTGTGGCCACGCGCCAGAGATCTTCCTTGCTGTAGAACACGCTCGGATCCGTCATGTGGTAAACGGCGTACTTCGCCGCCTGAATCGCAAAAAAATCCTGCGGGTAGCGGATGTGCGCCCGCAGGTAGGCGGGCATATCCGACAGGGCGTGAAAGCTCCCGGGGAAAATGGCTTGATAGGTTTGAATTAACGGATCGGACGGATCGCTCACGTAGAACGTCACTCGCCCATCGTAGGCATTAACTGTAACCTTGACGGAGTTGCGTATGTAATTGCCCACACCCTCGCTCGGATCGGAGTAGGGATACTGTTCGGAGATCGTGTACCCGTCCACCACCCACTCGAGCGAGCCGTCATTGGCAACAACGAGATAGGGATGTGTGTCGTAGGACAGAAACGGAGCGATCCTTTCGACGCGCGCCAGAATGCGGCGGTAGATCATGATCCGGCTGGTGGGCTGGATATATCCGGAGAGCAGGATATTCATGTTCCCAAAACGCAGGGCGAAAAGCACTCGTCTCCAAAAACCATGGACAGGGATGCCGCCTGATCCTTGGTAGTCGTGGTAGACGTTCTCTTCACCGGAAGGGTAGTCAAACTCCTTCGCTCTCGTTCTCACGAAGCAATAATTGTTCGACAGTTCGCCGTAATAGATTTCCGGGCGCTTCACGTCGAGCGGAATCGAGGATATCGGGGGAATATCCTTGATGAACAGAACCGGGAGTCCATCCGTCGTCGATTCGTTCACCGGACCCAGGCACAACCCGTATCCATGCGTGTAAATCAGGCGCTGATTCACCCAGTTCGGGTCGGGCAAGTTGTCGGCGGAAAGCTCTCGCGCCGAAAGCGCGACTTGGCGCAGTTGCCCGTCGATCGTGTAACGATCGTTGTAAACCTCTGCGAAATCGTAATACGTGCGGATCTCCTGCAGCTGCTGAAAGGTCGTGAGCTGCGGCTCATGGTCCCACAAACGCAGATTTCGCATGGTGGCTGCGTTGTCTTCGATGGACGCCGCCGTCAAATCCTGAATGGCCGGAAAATTGTGTTCATCAAACCTGTCGAGCCCGTATCCCTGCCGGGTAAATTCGATGTTGCGGGCGATATAAGGCTGTTCCTTCTCAAGTTCGCTCGGCGCAACGACATAGCGCTGCACCAGGGCGGGAGCCACCAAGCCGCCAACGATGGCCACCGCGATCAGCACTCCAACCCCGTACTTCGCCAGGCGGATTCGCCCCCTGGGTGCCCCGGCAAAAAAGGTCATGGCCGTGATCGCGCAGAGCACCAGCTCGACCCACAGCACGGGCCAGGACACGTGGATATCGGTATAGCCAGCCCCGAACACCAGACCGGTCGGCGCGTAGACGAGGTTGTACATGCCGAGCCGCGCACGCCAGGCCAGCAACAGGAACAGGAGCCCGCCGAGCACCATGAGATGAGCCGCTGCGTTGCGGCCCAGGCCCACGCTGCCGCTCGAGGAGACCCACACGCCTCCCGCGATGAAGTATCGGAGTGCGGTAACGAACAGGGTTGCGATCAGAGTGACCAACATCAGGTGATAGAGGAAGAAGAGAAAAGGCAGCCGGAAGAGGTAGAAGCTCACGCTGAACCCGAAGATCGGATCGGTCTGCGCCATCTCGACTTCGTGCCTCATGAAGAGGTATTCGTTCCAATGCGTCGAGGACCATTGCGCCACGAGCCAAGCCGCGAGCAGGAGGCCGAGCCAAAGCAGAACGGGAGAAAGGGAGGAGGATTTCTCCCGGGTCCGGAATTCGCCCGTTCGTGAGATGACCAGGTATCCGGAGCGGTGAGCCACGCGCCGCGCGACGCTCAAATTGAGGCCGGTAAGCGCCAGAAAAGCCATTCCGCAGCAGCAGGCCAGTCCGAATTGCGTTTTGAGGATGGTCAGGAAGATGTCGCGGAAACCGACATGATCGAACCAAATCCCATCGACCACCAGGGCCACGGCTGCCGACACAATCGGAGCGAGGACCAAGAGAACGAAAATCGCCGCCGCGATCCACAGGGCCACACGACGCTGCCGCACGTGTAATTCTCCGCCGTCATCTGACCACAGGCCGCGCCCGCTGTCAAAAATTCCCAGAGAGAGAGACGGCAAAAGGCTTTCCGCGGGGAGGATGCTACCGTGGCTTGTCTTCGGGCAACCTTAGTTTTACCAGCTCTCGGAAATCCGTCGATGGTTAATCGGTAAGAAATCCGCGCCGAAGTAACGCCGACCCGCGAAACAATAGGCAGGGTGATTCTCGAGTAGAAAAAGAAAAGGGGCGATTTCTCGCCCCTCTTCTTTCGTCGAAAGGAAACAGCCGCTGAACGTTCCCCCGCCCGGGCAGGAGACGCCCACCACGAGAGGTCCCGACACGTGAGTCGCAGTTTGCTTCGCGCTGCCCCGAAAAGGGTTAGTTAACGGGACCTCGCGTCACACGCCGCTAGGTTCGACCTTGAGCCTCGTCGTGCTGCCGTACCATCCGAACTTGCCGAAGCCGTCCCACCCTTCCGTGACCTGAATAGCTCGTCAAGCTTTCGCTTGGCGTGCTATCCAAGACTCAGATGATTGGAAAGCCTTGGCGCAAGAGGTTGTAACGCGCGAGCCCAAAGGAGTCAATCACACGCCAGTGATTTCCCGCTGTGGAAATCTCGGAAATGTGGAAATCACCTTGCCCTGACCCGGATGCATCTTTCGCTGGTCGGCGGGGCTACAGCGAAGCTCGATGGCCAAGGGAGCATGCGCCGGCCGGGAAACGGCTGACTATTTCGGTTGGGGCGCGTGTCCGCCACGCCCGGCCACGGCGCCTGGTTCGGCGGGCGCCAGGCCGTACCGTTTGCGTGCGCTCGCGGGCGCGGCTCCCGTATCCGGAGGCGGCCACGGCATGATCTGGAGATTGCGCTCATTCGCCCAGGCGAAATCCCGCAGCGCCTCGAACTGCGCGACGAATTGGTCGCGCCACTGCTCGGAGCTGAACACGAGCGCCGTGTTGACCTGCTTCCACGCACTCAGTGAGAAATTCGTCGATCCCTCCCAACACCAGAGCGCGCCGCCGGGGGCGGCATCGGAGACAATTCCCTTCGTGTGGCAAATGTACTGGCTCCCGGCTGGCGAGGTGCCGACGGTAACCTCGACTCCCGCCTGAACGAGCTTCTGGACAAGAGGTGTCTCCGTCTTGTCTCGGTACTGCGAGTAATCGAGGTAGAGATGCAAAGGCGTTCCCCGCCTTTGCGCAGCCAGCAGCTCATTGATCATGTCGGGGAGTGTGAAAGCGTAGGCGATGATCCAAGTTGCGCCGGGATCGAGCAGATTTCGCAGGAACGCTTGCTGAGCCACCGGCCCGTCCCCGGGAAGCAGGTAGCAGGTGATTGCGGTGTCGATGGTGAAGGGCATGGCCGAGCCTCCTTGTTTTGAGTCAAAGATCACCACGGATGAGGCCCGGATCGCAAGAGAGAGCGAAGAAAATTATGTGCCGTTCTTTCCCGTTTTCACGCCTGGTTCATCTCGATTCGGGCAGAAAGACAAAAAGCGGTGCCGACCACTTCGGTGGTCGGCACCGCTTTGATCGGGGGCTGATTTTGCTTTCCTATTTTGGGAATTCAAACAGATCGAATAGATCACTGAGTGCCGGACTGTTCGTCGGCACATAGGGATTGCCCGGATCGACCTTCGGATTCGGGAAGTTGTCTCGGCTGCGTTTCGTGACCGGAGGCAAACTCCAGTTCCGTTCGATGAACTTGAGGATCGAGACGTGATCCGCATATTCATGTGAAATGTGCCCCGGCTTCAGGTAAGGACCGACGGCCAGGAAAATGATCCGCGTACCGTCGCCGAGCCGTCCCGGGAGAGGGAATTGCGAAAGCTCAGATCCACTTTTAAAACGCCGTTCCGGCTGCGGAGTTCTTCTGGCTCGCCCACCATGCTGCCCTCCGACGGACGCGGGCATTCTTCGGTCCCGCGCGTGCCACCGCTCGCGACTTCGCGGGGCTTGGTCGGGTCAATTTGCGGATTGCCGCCGTGTCGGGCCACGGTTACAGCCGATCCCAGGGTCAACTCGAGGACGGTCAGCGAGGCCAAGTTCAGGCCATGACGCCAGAGAGACCGTCCTCGTGAAGCATGCAAAGACATCTACACCTCGCCCGGGCAAAGGTATTTGTTACCTGGCTTTCGACTCTGGTCTTTGCTTGTTAAAGGACGGTTTCAATGTCGTGAATAGAAGAAAACAGGCCGTGAGGAAAGGAGGAGATCAATCGGGAAGGCTAACCAGCGAATCGGAGAGATTCCAGTTCTCTGGAGAGAAGAATTCTTCCTTCGACGAATAAACCAGGGCGCGAACATTCCGAGAGATGGGGTAGAAGTGCTGCCTGCCAAGATGCCCGACGATCCTCTCTTGCTCGGCGCCATTTCCGTAGACCGACCAATGGACACCGGCAGATCCGGTGCGCGCTGCTTCCCTTATGAGTCCCTTAACGAGCGAGGGAAGGTATCGATCCGATGCCCCATGCCACTGACAAATTCGCAGGGCTTGGTGCGCCGAACCCTTGCGCGCGATAACGTAGCACTCCGACGCATCGCCCACCACCAATCGCGAGTACATGCCGTGGGGATATCGCCACTTAAGAAAGCGTTCTTCTTCGCTCGAGACGAACCCGCTCTCGGATCGCGAACTCAAGCTCCGGGCGGGTTCTCCGATTCGCGCATTCCGCACCCGTCCGTTCCGAGCTGCGAAGGGCAACATGCAACGCGCGAACCCCTGCTGCATTGCGGTCGCGACCACAAAGCCCATCTTCTGGTTTAGCGCCAGACTCCGCGAGTAGCGCCAAGCCTGCGCAGGATTGAGTACAAATATGCATTCGCGCACGGGGAGAGCGATGGTTCGGCATCCCGCCGCGCGATGAAATAAGCGCTCTTCTGGCGCCGGGTGAACGAAAATCGGACTCCAGCCCTCCCTGGCGGCATGCCCGTAGAGTTGGGCGAGGAGCGTCGTCTCGATCGACTGATGGGAGACTTCGCGTCCCTCGACGCGCCCCAATTCATGGTCGGCGGAAACGAAGAAATACCGCGGCACACCCACCTTCACATCGCCCGTCGACATCGGCATGCGGAGGGGCACCAGGCAGCAGTGTCCCGCTAGGCGTCCGCGACGCGTTTCGAGAAATGCATGGAGTGCCGGCCCGTCCGGGCTTTCTTCGGCCCACCGCGCGAAATTTTGGACGGTGACGCGAACTCCCGTGACGCGCGTATATTCGGCGAGCACTGCGCTGCGTTCGGCCGCCAATAGCGGACCTTTCAACACGCGCAGAGACAGGGTCGAAGGCATGACCGCGCCCGCTGCCGTGTTTTCAAGACCGATGTCCGTCGAGGCCGGAGGTTCAGCGACCTTTTCGGGCGGAGGAAAAGGGCTTGGCTGAACCAGCTGGGGGCCGCTCATGGCTCCTGTCGGTTCCGCTGCCGGAATCGCGCCCATTCGGATATTCCTTTTCTTGCTCTGGCAATCTTCAGGCGACCATAACAGTCGCCAAGGTCACTCGTTGTGTGTTGGGGTGTTTGCCGTGATTAGATACACATAGAAACGATAGTAGCAGAATACGGTCCTTCACTCACTCCCTCTACTATTAGTGATCGACTACCCTTATTGTATTAGTATTTGGTCACTATCCTCGGGCGGGGCGCCTCCATTCTACTACAGGCCGCGCGTTCGACGAGACCGTTTTGTTCGGTCCAACCGGCCCTCGAGCCTCCCAACCCGGCGCAACGAGAATGAACGACCGCTCCAAGGTGTGCCGGAGAATCGAACGCGTTGACAGACACGTCGACAAACGGCGGAAGGACAGGCAAGAACAGCCGGGTTGAAAGCACGAGCGGGCCGGTACGGCGCAGAACTCGGAAGGGCGCAGAGGCAGACCGCGGCGCGAGTCACCATGGCGGCAATGCGCTGTGAGGTCGGCTCAGTATCCCACCGACGGGTCGCAGTCGAACGAGTCGGGGCCGTTCCCGAGTCGTCTGCGAGGGAGCGAGAGGCGGTCGCTCCAGGGCGCCGAACCACGTCGTACCTGCGAATTGCACTGGGAGGAGCTTGCGAGGCTTGGACACGCGGACAAAGGATGGTTGCGAACCCCTGCGGGATAGCCCGGCGCCTAGAGCACGGTAATGAGACATGAGCTGCCTCTCAATGAACCATATGCAGCGGCTCCGCTGAATACGGACTACTACTAAAGCTCTTGGGGAAATCGCTGTAGTAGATTTCCTGGCCGCAGGCAGAAGGCGGCAGGATCTTCCTGGATCCCGACGGCTCTTAAACGGACGCCCGGCTGTTCGCCCTCGCCTGCCGCGGGCTCCATTCCCGATATAGCAGAAGGGGAGGCCCTTACGCCGCATTTGGATTTCGAACTCGGCAAATGTATATTGCTCGCCCGGGAGGAACGGACCTAGGCGATATGAAAAAATGTCTTTACAAAATCGTTTCTGCAGCTTGCCTGTGCTCTCTCGCGTGGGGGTTGTTGCCGGCACAACGCCCCCCTGGCCGGGCGCCGGCTGTCCTGGTCGACAGCCAATCCTTCCTTGAGCGGAGCCTCGTTCCCGCTGGGCCTCCCGCCAGCAACTTCTCCTTGCAGGTTCAAAGGCTGCTGAGTCAAATGACCCTGCAGGAAAAAATCGGCCAGATGACCCAGCTCGAAATCGGCATGATTACCGACGGCAGGGGTCAAACGATGCAGATCGACAACGAGAAGCTCCACAAGGCCGTCGCCGACTACGGTGTTGGATCGATTCTGAACGTCAACGACGAAGCGCTTCCCGTCGCGAAATGGCAGCAGATGATCGGCGCGATTCAGGAGGAAGCCAGAAAAACACGCCTTCAGATTCCCGTTCTCTACGGCCTCGACTCGATTCACGGGGCCAATTACGTGCTTGGTAGCACGCTGTTTCCTCAGCCACTCGGGATGGCCGCGACCTGGAATCCCGAGCTCCTCCTGCGCGGCAGCCAGATTTCTGCGGCCGAAACGCGCAAAGCGGGGGTTCCCTGGAGCTTTTCTCCCGTGCTCGATGTCGGCCGCCAACCGCCCTGGCCTCGGCTGTATGAAACCTTCGGGGAAGACACCTATCTAGCGATGGTGATGGGGGTGGCCACGGTTCGCGGTTACGAAGGGAACGACCTGTCAAGCCCGGTCAACGTTGCCGCCTCCCTTAAACACTACGTGGGCTACAGCGATCCGACGAACGGCGGCGACCGCAGTCCCGCCCTGATTCCGGAACGAACCCTGCGCGAATACTTCCTCCCGACCTTTGCGGAAGCTCTGAAGGCCGGGGCACACACGGTGATGGTGAACTCGAGCGAAGTCAACGGAATTCCCGGACACGCCAACAGATTTCTTCTGACCGACGTCTTGCGCGACGAGCTCGGCTTCCAGGGCTTCGCGGTGTCCGATTGGGGAGACATCCGGAACCTCGTCTTTGTGCACCACATCGCGCCCACCGAGAAGGACGCCACACGCATCGCCATCCTGGCCGGCATCGACATGAGCATGGTACCGAGCAGTTACAGCTTCAGCGATCTGTTGTTGCAGCTTGTGCAAGAAGGCGCGGTTCCCGTGAGCCGCATCGATGAAGCCGTGCGACGAATTCTCACCGTCAAGTTTCAACTCGGCCTGTTCGACGATCCCCTTCGCGGCGTCGGTTCCCAAACGGTGATCGGCTCGGCGGCCTCCCGCGCGGTCAGTCTCGACGCCGCCCGTGAATCGATCACCCTGCTCAAAAACGAAGGCAGCATCCTGCCGCTCTTGAAAACGGCGCACATCCTGGTGACGGGCCCTGACGCGGATTCGCTGGTCCCGCTGAACAACGGTTGGAGCCGCACCTGGGAGGGCGATCGGGCGAGCTTGTTCCCGAACGACTCGGTGACAACTCTGAAGGCCATCGAGCAAAAGATCGGTGCGACGAACGTGACCTATATTCCCGGTACCACCTTCGACCGGGAACTCGACGTGACCAAAACAGTCGAGGGCGCGACGCGGGCCGATGCGATCGTCGCGTGCATTGGCGAATGGAGTTACGCCGAAACGCCGGGCAACATCCCCGATCTCACGCTGCCTGATGCGCAGCTGGACCTAATCAGAAAACTGGAAGCCACGCACAAGCCAGTGGTGCTAGTGCTGACCGAGGGACGCCCGCGCATCATACGCACCATCGCCGACGATGCGAAAGGCATCCTTTTGGCTTACAACCCCGGCAGCGAAGGTGGGGAAGCGATTGCAGACGTGCTCTTCGGCGACGTGAATCCGAGCGGACGGTTGCCCATCAGCTATCCGCGGTGGCCGAATCGCCTGTTTACCTACGACCACAAGACCTTCCTGGGAGCTGATTTTGGTCCGGGAAGAACCCTCGCGATGCCGCAATTTGAATTTGGTTTTGGCCTTAGCTACACGACCTTCGTTTATTCCGATTTACACGTCTCGCCCGCGACAGCCTCAGGCGGCCAGACGATTCAAGTGGACGTCACGGTGAAAAATACCGGCGGGCGCGAAGGGAAGGAAGTTGTCGAACTCTACCTGCACGAACGCTTCGCCAGTATCACTCCGCCCCTCAAGCGTCTGAAGCGTTTTGCCAAGGTCGATCTCGAGCCCGGTGAAGCGCGCCGAATTTCCTTCGCACTCACCCCTGACGACCTGTCCTTCATCGGCCTGGAGAACACCCCGGTCCTCGAGCCTGGTACGTTCGATGTCTTGATCGGCGGCCTAACCCAATCCTTCGAATGGAAATGATGAAGGGAAACGCCAACTTCGAACGCGTGATCTGGATCGTGCTCGATAGCGCAGGCATCGGCGAATTGCCCGACGCCGCCGAGTACGGCGACGTCGGCCGCGACACGCTTGGCCACGTCGCGCGCTCGCGCGCGCTCAAGCTGCCGAATCTGCTGCGTCTTGGCCTGGCCAACATCAAGCCGCTCGCGCACCTTATCCCCCCAACCAAACCCGAGGGATCCTACGGGAAGGGCATGACGGTCTCTCCGGGCAAGGACACCACGACGGGCCACTGGGAAATGGCTGGCATCTGGCTAGAGAGCGCCTTTCCGGTTTACCCCCACGGTTTCCCGCGCGAGCTCCTGGCCGAATTCGAGCGCCGGATCGGACGCCGCACGCTCGGCAATCGGCCCGCGTCCGGGACAGAAATCATTCAGGAACTCGGCCGAGAGCATCTCCGCACCGGCTCTCCCATCGTTTACACATCGGGCGACAGCGTGTTTCAAATCGCCGCGCACGAAGAGGTGATTCCAGTTCCTGAGCTGTACCGCTTTTGCGAAATTGCGCGCCAGCTGCTCGACGGCCCGCATCGCGTAGGACGCGTGATTGCGCGTCCATTCACCGGCGCGCCGGGCGATTTCAAGCGTACCGAGCGCCGCCACGACTATGCCGTCGACCCGCCCCACCCCATGCTGCTCGACGTGCTGGCCGAGCGCCAAGTGCCCGCTCTTGGCATCGGCAAAATCCACGATATCTACAACGGCCGGGGCCTCGCGAACTACTTCACCACCAGAAACAACGCCGACGGAATGGGCAAACTGACGGGCGCGCTGGCGGACCAGAAGGGAGGATTGATTTTCGCTAACCTGGTCGATTTCGACATGCTCTACGGTCATCGCAAGAACGTCGAAGGGTTCGCCCGCTCGCTCGAGGAGTTCGATGCGCTGCTCGGTCCCATGCTTGATGGCCTGCGCACGTCCGACCTGCTTATCATCACTGCCGACCACGGGTGCGACCCCGACCCGTCCAACCCCAGCACGGATCATTCGCGGGAATACGTCCCCGTATTGGCCTATCACCTGGGGAGACAAGGCGGAGCGAATCTTGGCGTCCGGGAAACCCTCGCCGACATGGGTCAGACCGTGGCCGACAACTTCGGAGCCTTCATCCCCCACGGCACGAGCTTCCTGGCCGAGCTGTGAGCGGGGATGCGCTGAATCTCCGCCCCCGGCCCGATCCCTCGGCTGCGGCACATCGCCGCAGACGTGCGAACGCACTCTGGCGATCGTCAAGACGTCCTCGGGGGTAGCGGCTACTGACCTTGCGCCGTAGCGGTGTGCTGGGCGTAGTAGCCGGTGCGGGTGCGGACGGACAGCTTGCCGTGGCTGCGAGGAGGCGCCATCAGTTGCACCTGGACGGCGCGGAATGTCCCATCCTTGGCCGTATTTGTCGGATAGTAGCCGAGCGTGTACTGGTTCCGAATGTCGCGAGCGACCTGCTCGCAGGTGGGGTTGACCTGGTCAAGGCTATCGGGGAAGTAGGCCATCCCTCCGGTGGCCTCGGCCAGCTCGGTCAACACCTTTTTCGAGTGCCGGACCATGCGCTTGTCGTTCTTGCGATCATCATCGCTGAAGACCCCAATGCAGTAGATGGCGGCGTCGGATTGCTCGGCCGCCTTGATCGTATACTCGAACGTCTCGCGGCTCGCGTCATCATCGCCGTCGGTAACCACGAGAAGAACGCGCTTGTCCTTGTGCCCCTTCTTCAAGTGGTCGAGTGATCCGATCAAGGCATCGTACAGGGCCGTGCTGCCGCGCGAATCGATGCGATCCAGCGCTTCTTGAAGCTCCTGCTGATTGCTCGTGAAATCCTCGTTGATGTCGAGGTAGTACTCGTCGTTGAAATTCACGACGAACACCTCGTCCTGCGGATTGCTCGTCTTCACAAAGGTCATAGCCGCCGCGCTCACCTGCGCGCGCTTCTCGCGCATGCTGCCGCTGTTGTCAATCACGAGTCCCATGGTTACGGGAATGTCCGCACGCTGAAAGACCGAAATCTTCTGCTCGATCTTGTCTTCGAATACGCGGAAGTTATCTTTTTGAAGGTCGGAGACGAAATTGCCTTTCGCGTCGGTCACCGTCGCATGTAGCACGACCATATCGGTCCGCGTAACGATGTGGTGGGCTTGATCCTCGCTGGTGCTCGTCGGCGGGGGCGGCGGGGGAGGGATTACGGTGGTCTGTTGTTGTTGCTGCGCGCCGAGCCAAGGGCTAACAAACAGGGCCAAGACGAGCAAAAGGGGATTGCGCATCAATCGGAATCTTGGAGAATTAGTGTCCCGGCGCGAAGTATCCGGTTCGCGCGAAGACGTTGAGCGGCGGGAGCCCCTTCGGCGGGCGCAGCTTGACTTTGATCTTTCGCCACTTTCCGTCGTGGGCGTGATTGGCGGGTTTATATCCAATGACATATTGATTGCGTAACTCCATGCTGATTTTGGTCGCGATATCCGGAAGATCGTTCAGGCTGTGTACAGCGAATGTCCGCCCGCCCGTCATCTGAGTCAATTCGGAAAGCAGAGCAGGGCCCTCGCGTTCCTCTTGGGTTGGACCACCGTCCGGCTCGTACAACCCAATCGCATAGATCTGGACATCCGCTTCCTGCACGAACTTGCGAACGTCCGCTTCCGTGTAACGACTATGATTATCTCCCCCATCGGATATGATGAGCAAAGCTTTCTTTGTGTTGTGTGCTCCTTTCATCTGGCTGAGGCCGAGATAAATCCCGTCAAAAAGCGCCGTCATGCCGTGCGCGGAGGTGTACATCAACCGATTCTGCAGCTCTTCGACGCTCTCCGTGAAAGGGCTGACCAGTTGAGCGCGATCGTTGAAATCGATCAGAAAAAACTCATCCTGCGGATTGGCCGTGCGGAAAAACTGCACTGCGGCGAGGCGCGACTTGTCGATCTTGTCGGCCATACTGCCGCTCATGTCGAAGATCACGCCGATCGAAACCGGAACGTCTTCGCTTGAAAAGCGGTCAACCTCCTGCTCGACGCCGTCCTCGAAAACACGAAAGTTTTCCTGCTCCAGGCCGGTGACCAACCGCCCATAGGGGTCCGTCACCGTCACGTTGACGAGCGTCATTTCCGTCTCCGTGGTGAGCGGCTTGCCCTTTTGAATTCGCTGGGGATTCAGGATCTCAGGCTTTGCCGGCCCGGCGCTGTCCTGCGCCCGGGCGGGTCCGGCAAACGGGAGAGCAAGGAGAAGAATCAGGAGCAAACCTGCACGGCCGGGAATCCAACTGGGGCGTGACCGCGCCGCAAGTTCGTCCAAGGTACCCCCGCAACCGTCGTTGAGCGGATTCTACCACTCACAGGAACCAAATCAAACATCACAATCCCACAGATAGTTACCCCCACTTCTCCCTGCCGCTCTTCGCCTGCGCCGAGTGCGTTTTGCCCGGCCGCACGCCCTCGAGGGCGTGCGGTGCCGCGCGAGCCCCTGAATCGATGAGGGTAATTCCATATCGCTGGCCGCTCATCCCGCCTCTGGTGTTAAGATTTCGGATGGCTGTTGAGGCCACGCGCACATGAACATACCCGGACACCGGAACATAATCGCCGTCATTCCCGCGCGTTATGCCTCGGCGCGCCTGCCCGGAAAGCCGCTGGCCCCTATCGCCGGCCGACCCATGATTCAGCACGTGGTCGAGCGGGTCCGTCAGGCCCAGACTTTGACTCGCGTCATCGTGGCGACGGACGATGAGCGCATCAAGACTGTGGTGGAAGCCTTCGGCGGCGACGTCCTGCTGACCCGAAGGGACCATCGCAGCGGGACGGACCGTGTAGCCGAAGTCGCCGCTCATGTGCCGGCCGAGATTTACGTCAACGTTCAGGGTGATGAACCTTTGATCGATCCGGGGACGATCGACGCCGTCGTCTCGGAAATGCGGGAAGACGATACCATCCAGATCGCTACTCCCTGCTCCGCCATCACGCGTCAGAACGACATTATGGACCCGCATGTCACGAAGGTCGTCCGCGATTTCGACGGAAATGGGCTCTACTTTTCACATGCGCCGATACCCTGGGTCCGCGAGGGGCATGCCGGCGGCGGCGTGACGCACTGGAAACACATTGGGCTGTACGCCTTCCGTCGCGACGCGCTGCTTGAATTTCCCACCCTCCCTCCCGGAGAACTCGAACGCGCCGAACAGCTCGAGCAATTGCGGTGGCTTGAGAACGGATTCCGCATCCGCGTGGTCGAGACCGAGTACGATGCGGTTAGCGTCGACGTCCCGGAGGATATTCAGCGCGTCGAAGAACTTCTCCGCGCCGACGCCGGTTCGTGAACCCGCGAAAAGGGCCCGCGTTGGCTGTGACCCTCGTCTCCCGGCCGCAGGCCAGGGAAGAAACGGGTGGACACGCTCTGCCTAGCGCTTCGTTTTCCTACCGAGCGGCGAAACACCATCCCCGAAACCCGCATCGTAAGTAAAGCCATGGCGGTGCGGCGCAGCGTACGGGTGTCGGTTTGCAAAATAGACGCCGACCTGCTTCTAGGAGAATGGAACTTCGGTGAGAGAAAATGGAAAAGCTAGATGAGGAATCGGCGTGAACTTGGCGGAGAGGCAGTCGCGCGATAGAATCCCGGGCGGGACCGTTCGGATGCAGGTGCTCGCTAGGCCCATACCGGTATCTTTCCTGATGGCTCTTTTGGCCTTTAGCTTTCCGGCCTTGGCTCTGGCCGGACAGTCGGGTTTGCATTTCCCATTCGAAAGCGATCCCGTCCATCAGACCGGCGCAGCCGCCTCACCGAGCAGTCCGCCCTCGGATCAGCTGTCCGGAATCATCAGTGGCACCGTCGTCGATCAGTCGGGAGCGGCAGTCGCCGGCGCCCACATAAGCCTTACCTACGGGCCGCCTTCTCCGCAACTAGACGCGGTAACCGACAATGACGGGAACTTTCTGATTCCGAATGTTTCGCCGGGCCGCTTTGTGCTGACCATCGCGGCGCCAGGTCTTGCCACACAGTCCGTGCACGGAACGCTCGAAGCTGGGCAGATCTACCAGGTCCCGCAGATCACCCTGGCTGTCGCGCCGAACGTCACGCAGGTGAAGGTCACGCTGCCGACCGAAGAGATCGCCGAGCAGCAGTTGAAAGTCGAAGAGCATCAGCGTGTGCTCGGCGTCGTTCCGAATTTCTACGTCACCTACGTTCCCAACGCGGCTCCTCTGAATTCGAAGCAAAAATTCCAGCTGGCCTGGAGATCGCTGATCGATCCCTTCACCTTTGGGGTCACCGCTGCTGTTGCCGGCATTCAGCAGGCCGACGACCAATTCAACGGTTATGGGCAAGGGGCACAAGGATACGCCAAGCGCTTTGGGGCGGCCTTTACCGATCAGATTACCGGCACGTTCATCGCCGGCGCGATACTGCCGAGCGTTTTCAAACAGGATCCGCGATACTTCTTCAAGGGAAAGGGGACCGTCCGCCTCCGCATCTGGTACGCGCTCGCCAATGCCGTGATTTGCAAGGGCGACAACGGACGCTGGCAGCCGAATTATTCAAACGTATTCGGCAATCTCGCTGCCGGGGGAATTTCCAATCTGTACTATCCCAAGGGCAATCGCAACGGGGTCGGACTGATGTTCGCCAATACGCTGGTCGCGCTCGGCGGGGACGCCGCCACGAACGTGCTCCAGGAATTTGTGGTCCCAAGAGTCGCGCACATTCCCAGGCAGAATTCGTCGAAGTCGAACCCCTGATCATCAGCCGCCCAAATACGGTGGGGCAGTTGTCCCATGCAACCGGTCGCCCTGCGGTTTGACGGCAAATCTGCGGAGGCTGCAAACAGTGCGGCCGCGGGGGCGCTGGCCAGGCCAAGCTCGCCGCTACTTGGAGAACAGCTTTTGGACCGCGCGATTTTCTTGTCTTGCAGGTCGAAGACTTCCAAAACTTGAATTGACACCTGCGCGTCGCCTGGCGATAATGCGGAGTACGCTGATCCGACGGGGAGGAACTCGAGCACTTGCCGACGCGCCCGAAGTATATTTTTGTGACGGGCGGCGTAGTCTCCTCTCTCGGAAAAGGCGTAGCGGCGGCTTCGATCGGATGTCTGCTTGAGAGCCGCGGCCTGAAAATTACCCTGCAGAAGTGCGACCCCTACCTGAACGTCGATCCGGGCACGATGTCTCCGTATCAGCACGGGGAAGTCTTCGTCACCGACGACGGCGCGGAGACCGACCTTGACCTTGGCCATTATGAGCGCTTCACCTCGACGCGTCTGACACGCGACCACAACTGGACGACCGGACGAATCTACGAATCGATCATTGCAAAGGAACGCCGCGGCGATTATCTGGGCAAGACGGTGCAGGTGATTCCGCACGTCACCGACGAAATTAAAACAGCATTCCGCAAGGTGGCCGACGACGTGGACGTGGTGCTGGTCGAAATCGGCGGCACGGTTGGCGACATCGAATCCCTGCCGTTCCTTGAGGCCATTCGCCAGATGCGACTCGAGCTCGGGGCGGATAATGTCGTCTTTGCCCACCTCACGCTGGTTCCTTTTATCTCGACCGCCGGCGAGCTGAAGACCAAACCGACCCAGCACAGCGTCAAGGAACTCTTGAGCATCGGAATCCAACCGGACATTTTGATTTGCCGCAGCGACCGCGCACTGGCGGGCGACCTCAAGGCCAAGATCGCGCTGTTCTGCAACGTCGCGGAATCCTGCGTCATTTCTGCGCCGGACGTCAGCAACATCTACGAAGTGCCCATGTCGCTCGCTGCCGAAGGGCTTGACGAGCAGATCCTGCGCCTGCTCCATCTCGAGGCGCCCCCGCGCGACCTTAGTCGCTGGCTGGCCATGCTCGAAAACCTGGAAAACCCGCAGGGTGAGGTGCACATCGGCGTGGTGGGGAAATACGTGCAGCTCGAGGATTCCTACAAGAGCCTGCGCGAAGCGCTGGTACACGGCGGCCTGGCCAACAAGCAGCGCACGGTGATCGATTGGATTGAAGCGGAAGACATCGATTCGCCCGCCACCGCCGAACGACTTCTCCGGTACGTTGACGGCATACTTGTTCCCGGCGGTTTCGGCAAACGAGGCATCGCCGGCATGGTTCACGCGATTACCTGCGCGCGCGAGAAAAGAATCCCGTTTTTCGGCATCTGTCTCGGAATGCAGTGCGCGACGATCGAATACGCGCGACAGGTCGCCCGGCTTGAGCGTGCCGACAGCACCGAATTCGACACCTCCACCCCGAATCGCGTGATTTACAAGCTCCGCGAACTGTTGGGCGTCGATGAAATGGGCGGCACCATGCGTCTCGGCGCGTGGCCCTGCAAACTCGAACCCGGTTCATTCGCCGCCAAGGCTTATGGCGTTCTTGAAATTTCCGAACGTCACCGCCATCGCTACGAGTTTAACTGCGAGTTCGACCAGACGCTTACGCGCGCCGGATTCCGCATCACCGGCCGCACTCCCGACGGAGTGTACGTTGAAATCGTTGAGATTCCCGATCACCCGTGGTTCGTGGGCTGCCAGTTTCACCCGGAGTTCAAGTCGAAGCCGCTCTCGCCACATCCGCTTTTTGCCGCGTTCATCCGCGCCAGCCTGGCGCATCGCCGGCAACGCCTGGGCATGACCGCCGACGCGCACACCCACGCCGCCGAATCGACTTCCGACTGACGCGGGACCTCGCTGGGTGGGGTGGGCTTTTGGCCACCTCACCAGAGGGGATTTCCGTCATTTCGCTTGCCTCCGAACCCCATTGACGTTACACACGGAGACAGTGATTCGTCCGCTTCGGCGGAGGGGGGCGCCATGTCAAGCACGGCCGAAGTCGTTTCGACGCTGCTTACCTTACGCGCCTTCATCCAGCCCGAAGCGAGCGTCGTTCGCTGCGCCGGTGCCTTGACGATGGCTACCTCGGCGCTCCTGAAAACGTATGTCCAGGGCGCTCTGCCGGAGACCAAGCGAATCATCTTGGACCTGACGAATCTGGCGCGCATGGATAGCGCCGGCTTGGGCGCGATCGTCGGCCTGTACATATCCGCCCGGCACGCAGGACGCACCCTGGAAATCATCAACCTGAGCCCTGGCCTGCGTGAGCTTTTCAAACTGACCAACCTGCTCTCGATCTTCGAGCCTTGCGCCTGCGCGCCCATGCTGTAAGGTTCGCTCGAGCAAACCGACGCTCCCCGGCAACCCCCGGTGAGAGGGGCCCTCGGGTGCGAAAACCCGAAACTCGTGGTAGATTCCTGCCCTCTAGGAGGGCGCATGAACAAACTCGTCGGCCTGTTCGCAGCAGCTCTGCTCTTCCTTGCCCCTGCCCTGGCGCAACGCGAGGGCCAGCATCCGGCGGCACATCCCGCCCCGGCCCACGGCCCGGCCCCGGTTCGGACTAGCCGTCCCGCTCATCCCCCTGAGGCACACCGGAACTATTCTGACGCTCCCGGCCACCCGAACGCGCCGCACGTCCACGCGAACGGGCAGTGGATCGGACACGACACGGGTCCGGGTGATCCGCACTATCATCTCGACCACCCCTGGGAACACGGTCATTTCACCGGCGGCTTCGGTCCGCACCACGTTTGGCACCTCGTCGGAGGAGGTCCGAGCCGTTTCTGGTTCGGCGGCTTCTACTTCAGTGTGGCTCCCTATGACGTGCAGTGGTGCAACGACTGGCTGTGGGATTCCGACGAGATCGTCATCTATGAGGATCCCGACCACGTCGGTTGGTATCTTGCTTACAACGTTCGGCTTGGCACCTACGTGCACGTCATGTACCTCGGGGCATAGCGACACGACCCGCGCTGAAAACGATAGCGGCATCGAAACAGAGTGGGTTTGTGCGGTCGCTGCGGGCCGGCCGCTTCGTGAGGCAGTGCGGCCTACAGGCTGGGCAACCCTCTATCGAGCCTACGGACAACGTTCTTGGCCATGCGGCACTTCTCCGGTTGCGCGGCTCAAGCTTAGAACCACTACGATTGGCCGCCACGATTTAGCAGAGAGGGCCCAAGAGAGCGCCGGGAAGGTCAGGTTTTGCTTAGCTTTCGTGAGTTTCTCTTGACACAAACCTGCCCTCGGCATATAAGGTCGCTGATTGGACAACCGGGCTTTATTGTGGTCATTCGCTTTCATTGCGGTCAATTTTTTACGGGCCAAACACACCAATAACGGGGTCTATGCCAGAGCAAGTTGCAGAGAAGGCTGCGGACGCACGGTCCGCAGCGTCGACGGCACCTTCAGCCGCCGACACGAAAGCAATCGCCAAAGAAGTTAACACCAGCCGCCGGCGCATCATTTGGGCGTGCATCTGGGGCTATCTGGGCGTCAACTTTTTGATGTTCCTGCGGTTTTTCTTTCCCCGCGCGTTGTACGAACCCAACACGGTTTTCAACATCGGATATCCGTCCGACTTCGCCTTGGGCATCGATCAGCGCTTCTTGATGACGAATCGGGTCTGGGTGGTACGCGAGCCCGATCGGCTGTTCGTCATCTTCGCGCGTTGCACGCACCTGGGCTGCACGCCCGAGTGGAAGGCCGCCGAAAACAAGTTCAAGTGCCCGTGCCATGGCAGCGGTTATGACAGCGAGGGCGTGAACTTCGAGGGGCCGGCGCCGCGCCCGATGGATCGCGCGTTTGTGCAGGTTGACCCGACCGGGAAGATCACGGTCGACACGAGCCGGCTTTTTATCGACGATCCGCGTGCCGGCGTGAACCATTTTAATGATCCTGGGGCCTTCTTAAACGTGTAACGCGCTCGGCTGTTTTTGACGCCGCGCGGCGTCGCCTGGACGGGCGGGGGAGATCGAGGACTTTCGCGACGGGGCTCCGGGCGTGTCGTAGTTGCCCGGCAACCTAGCGCCTGGAGAGGTCGGTTGAATGGGGGAAAGTAACGGCGGAAACGGTAGCAACGGCAAGAAAGCCGGCGTGCTCGATCGCGTGCAGGATTCTGCGGCCGCGCTGCGCGAAACACTGAAGGAAAAGAGCAAGCAGCAACTGACCGACCTGAAGGAGCCGGAAAAGACCCAGCTCTATCGCTCGATGTTTCGCGTGAAGCACGATGCGGAACCGCGCAATCGGGCCCTGAGCGTCCTTTCGAATGTCTTCTTCCACCTGCATCCTGCCAAAGTCAACCGCGATGCCACCAAGTACAACTTCACCTGGGGCATGGGCGGCATCACGTTTTACCTTTTCATCGTCCTCACCTTCACCGGCGTTCTGCTGATGTTCTACTACCACCCCTCGAAGGTGCAGGCCTTTCGCGACATTCTGTATCTTGAAAATGACGTTCCCTTTGGCAAGCTGCTGCGCAACATGCACCGCTGGGCCGCGCACTTGATGATCATCGCCGTGTGGCTGCACATGTTCCGCGTATTCATGACCGGCTCCTACAAGCGGCCGCGCGAATTCAACTGGTGTGTCGGCGTATTGCTGATGGTACTGACCATGCTGCTCTCCTTCACCGGCTATTTGCTGCCGGACGATCAGCTGGGTTTCTGGGCCGTCACGGTGGGAACGAACATGGCGCGTGCCACGCCCCTGCTCGGCCACGAAGGGCCGTTTGGCGCGCAATTAGGCATGACCCCCTACAACGACGTTCGCTTCGCACTGCTGGGAGGTTCGATTGTCGACGCCAACGCCCTCCTGCGCGCCTACATCTGGCATTGCATCGCGATCCCGCTCATTGCAGCGGTTTTTATGGGCGTGCACTTCTGGCGCGTACGCAAAGACGGGGGCATCTCGGGGCCCGCGCCGGTCATGCTCGAATCGGAAATAAAGGAAGAGCGCAGCCCGCGTCCGGTCGTTTTGAAACCGTCGGGCATGGACCAGCACGGCCGCTGAGCATTTGCCGAGTGTGGTAGCTCAGGTGCGGGCGGGGCCTTGGCTCTGCCGGAAAGCCCTCCGTCAAGTCCGGAGTTCGGCGCGGCACGGGCGTCGCTTGCCCGCGGTCGCTTGGAAGGGTGGTTCGATGGACTGGCATCAAATCTGGGAAATTGTTTCTGCTGCGGACAACGTTCCGATTGTTGCCCTCCTGTTTCTTGTGCCCTTTTATGTTTGGTACGCCCTCAGGCAGGCCAAGGCAAACGACCACCTCATCGCCATGCTCGAGTCGGACGCGCAAGCCGCAAAAACGAAATATCGCAAGACGCAGGATTGGGATCCGTCCTGGGATCGCGAGGTTCACACCTGGCCCTACCTGATGCGCATGGAGCTGCTCGTCGCCATCATCGTGACGATCCTGCTCATGGTCTGGTCGCTCACACTCAACGCCCCGCTCGAAGAACCCTCGAATCCCAATGTGACCATGAATCCGGCCAAGGCGCCCTGGTACTTCCTCGGCCTGCAGGAGATGCTGGTTTATTTCGATCCCTGGATCGCCGGCGTGGTCATGCCCACGCTGATCATCATCGGCCTGATGGTGGTGCCGTACATTGACGCGAATCCGCTCGGCAACGGTTACTACACCTACGAGCAGCGCCGCTTCTCGATCTGGACCTTCCTGATCGGCTTTGTGGGGCTCTGGGTGGCCATGATTTTCATTGGGACGTTCATACGCGGCCCTGGTTGGATGTGGTTCACGCCGGGGAGCACTTGGGATGCACAAGCGGTGCAGTACACGGTCAACCGCAACCTCGACCAGGTGTTTCCGTTCACGTTGTTGCATATCAACGGCTCGCTCGTGGCTCACTTGCCGGGCGTCACCGCGACCTATGCGCCAATTCTCGCCCGCATCATATTCGGGATTTTCCCGCTGACCGCGTACTTTGTTCTTGCGGCCCTGTTCATCCACTGGATTTGCATGCGCACGGAATTCAGTCGCAAGATCTACAAGCGCATGAGCTTGGTGCAGCTCGTCACCATGTACCTGTTTCTGGTGCTCATGCTTTCGCTGCCGATCAAGATTTTGCTGCGCCTTCTGTTCAACATCAAATACGTTTGGGTGACTCCATGGTTCAGCGTGTAGACACGTCGAATCGGTGGTTCCTAGCCGGTCGGAGAGCGCGGTTCGAAGCGAACCTGCCCCTTTCGGCACGGGGTGTAGATCGGGAAACGCAAGCAGAACGCAAGCGGGAGGCCCGCGTTGCCTGACGCTCCTCCCAATTCGCACCCCACAAAGCGCGAAGACCCCATCACCAACAGCTCCTTCACATTTCCGCTCCTCATCGCTTCCTTGCTCTTGATCCTCACCGTGGCCTGGTCTTTCTACGATGAAGTGTTCGGACTTCGCCCCTGGCGCGCCTATCAAGATCGCTTCGCGGGCGCCTACGCGGGCTTCCTGCAGAAAAAAGTGGCCGAGCAGAAAAGGGCGGAGGACGCCGTGTACTCCTCGGCGCAGTACAAGAACCTTCGGGACACGGTTGACCGCCTGGAGAGGGAAGCCGAGCCGAGGGACCGCGATATCGAGAAGCAGATCGCCCTGCTCGACCGTCAGCGCGCCGCCATGCTCGATTCCTACCAGGATGCTCGCGGCTACGTTGGCTCGCTGATCTATGAGTACGAGGAGGTTCCACCCGGCGACAAAGACCTGCGCGCGAAGCGCATGGAGGCCATCAACAAGGGTCGGCAGAAGGCTTACGTCATCGATTGGCCCGTGGGGAGCGGCGCTCAGACGGAAAGGCGAACACTGCATTACGACGAGCTCAACACACTGTTTACCGACATTCTCGCGAAACGCGCCACTCTGGTTGGCCAGCGCGGCGAAGTCGATACGCCGGCCAAAAATGCGCGGGCCGATCTGGCTACCTTCGTCTCCCAGAAACTTCCCGGCCTGAACTCGGCGACGCTTGAAGGGCTGCTCCACACCGCGCAGGGCTGGGACCAAACCCTGCTTCAAATCAACGTCAATCCCCCCGGTGCTTCGATCAATTACCTCGGCGGCGCGGGCCTGGTGGACCGCTGCCAGTCCTGCCACCTGGCCATGTATCCGGCCTTGGTTCCCGCGGGACTTACCGTCACCAAAGCCGACCTGGGGTTGGCCAAGAGCACCGATGCGCCCTTCAACAGCCATCCCGATCCGGATCTGCTCGCCTACCATCCGCTCGAAAAATTCGGCTGTTCACCGTGCCATGGAGGCAATGGCCGAGCACTGGATTCGGTGACGCGCGCCCACGGGCGCTACGAACACTGGCTCTGGCCGCTTTACTACCGGGAGAACTTCGGCGCAGGCTGCCAGCAGTGCCACTCGAGCGACATGGTCACCGAGCACGCCGCCACGCTCAATTTGGGAAAGCAGCTCTATCGCCAGCGCGGCTGCATCGGGTGTCATCGCTTCCAGGGTTTCGACAACCAGGATGAAGAGCTCGTTTCGACGCGCCAGGACATCATGCAGCTCGTCAAACAGAAGTCGGAGGACGAGCTCGAAATCCCCCGCTTGCAGAAGCTCGGCGACCAAGCTCCGGACAACGACACGGCCAACAAGCTCTACGCGCAAGCCACCAATCTGACCGTCGAAGTTAGTCGCCTCGATGCGCAGACCGCAACGCTCGAAGAACGCAGCCACGACCTGCTCCAGGAAATCAAGAAGGTTGGCCCCGACCTCAAAGAAGTTCGCCTGAAGTTGAACAAGGCCTGGATTCCGTATTGGCTCGGGAACACGCATACATTCCGCCCCACCACAAAGATGCCGCAGTTCCGGCTAACGCCGGAGGAAGTCAAGAATATTTCCGCGTTCGTCTGGCAGCAGGCACTGACCGGTCCGCTGCTCCCCCACGAGCAGCCCGGCGACGCGGCGCACGGCAAGGTGCTGCTCGAGTCGCGCGGCTGTTTGGCCTGTCACTCGATTGGCGAAGGCGACGCCATGGTTGGCGGAACGTTCGCCGCCAACCTGAGCCGCGTCGGCGAAAAGGAGAACTACGACTACGTCGTCCGCTGGGTGCACAACCCGCGGGTTCGCACACGTCCTTATTGCCCGTACGAGAAGCGCGACCTCGGGCCGGAGGATTACGCCAAGCACAATTTGCCTTTCGTTTTCGATCTCGAGCACTCGCGCTGCCCGAACGACGGCCATGAGCTGGTCGTCATGCAACCCACGGTCATGCCGAACCTGCGGCTCACCGATGCCGATGCGCGTGACATCGCCTCGTACCTGATGACCGAGAAGCACTCGGACGCCGGGTATCTCGAGGCCAACGTGAGCTTCATGGACGACCCCCAGCGCGCCAAAGAAGGGAAGGATCTGGTCCAGCACTACGGGTGCGCGGGCTGTCACGAAATCAGCAGCCTCGAAGATGAAGGCCGCATCGGGACCGAACTGACCAACGAAGGCTCCAAGCCCATCGAACGGCTGGACTTCGCGCGCTTCACCGAAGACGCCAAGCGCGGGATTCTCCCCGACGGCAAACCGTCTCGGCGCGGCCCCTGGTATGACGCCAAAGGCTTCTTCGAAGAGAAGCTGCGCAACCCCGCGATCTATGATGTGGGCAAGTACCACGCGAATCCCATGGATGCGCTGCGCATGCCCAAGCCCAACTTGTACGGCCCGGATGACGTGAACGCGTTGGTGACCATGCTCCTCGGCAGCACCGACCCCACCCTGCCGTCGGATTACATGTACAAGCCGTCCGACAGCCGCCGCTTCATTCAGGAGGGTTGGTGGATCGTCACAAAATACAATTGCATCGGCTGCCACCAGATTGATGTGGGTCAGAAATCGATTCTGCAAACGCTGCCTTTCTACCAGGGTGAGAACAAGGCGAACCTCCCGCCCGTGCTGACCACCGAAGGGGCGCGCGTCAATCCGGAATGGCTGCGTCAGTTCCTGGCGAATCCGTCGCTCAGCACGACCGACACGAATCGCAACGGAGTGCGCCAGTACCTTGAAGTTCGCATGCCAACGTTCTATCTCTCGGATGACGAAATTCGCACTCTCGTGCTTTTCTTCAAAGCCATGTCCTCGCAGCCGGAACAGTTCATTCCGCCTCAGGTACAACCGCTCACGGACACCGAGCGCGCCATGGCTCGAAGCCTGTTCACCAGTCCCGCGGCTCCCTGCTTGAAATGCCACATGACCGGCAATCCGACCCACGACAAAGCCGCCTCGGCGCCGAATTTCCTGCTCGCGCGCGAACGCCTGCAGCCGGCCTGGGTCGGCCGCTGGATCACCGACCCGGCGAAAATCATTCCCGGCACGGCCATGCCTTCGGGTCTGTTCAAATTGCAGGACGGGCACTGGGTCTTCGCTGGGCCGGAACCGGCCGCGCTCCAGCATTACTCAGGCGACCAAGCCGACTTGCTCGTGCGCTACATGTTCACGCTGACCCCCCAGGAACAGGCCGCGCTCGTCGGCCACACGCCTGCGAGCGCCGCTGCGGCCGGCGGCCAATGAGGGGGGAGCGGCCGGGGAGGGTTGGCCTGGAGCCTTGTTAGCATGCGCGGCCCCGGCGCGGATCCACCAGGGGGCCTCGGGTGAGATTCCTCCCGTCTGGCCATCGCAGTCTAGGACGCTTTGGGTGAGGAGGGCACCTTCGCCAAAATTTTGTAACTGCCCTAGACAGGTGCTATGTTCGTTGTCGGTTGACCGTTTCTCTTCGCGGGTGAGCGTGGTTACGCTACCCGCTCAGATTATCGTCTTCTTGAAGGGAGGAATCGTTCGACATGAAGAATAAGAGTTTGTGTTTTGGATTCGCTGCGCTGCTTGCGCTTGCCTTTACCGGCTGCGGAAACAAGAGCAGCAACGAATCCTCCGAGCAGCCCGCTGCCACCTCAGCGCCCGGCGCCACCGTCGATGCGGCCACCGCCGGCTCCGTTTCTGGGAGCGTCAAGCTCGATGGCACAGCGCCTCGGATGCGGCCCATCAACATGAGTGCCGAGCCTTATTGCCAAAAGGCCAATAAGGGACCCGTCGTCCCGCCCGAAGTCGTCACCGGGGAGGGCAACACACTTGCCAACGTCGTCGTTTATGTGAAGGACGACATGAGCAAATACAGCTTCCCGACACCCAGCGATGCCGTGCCGCTCGCGCAACAAGGCTGCATGTACGATCCGCACGTCGTGGCCCTCATGGCCGGTCAGACGCTCGAGGTCAAGAACGACGATCAGACCACCCATAACATCCACCCGATGCCGAAAGACAATCGCGAGTGGAACAAGTCCCAGCCGCCCGGCGCCGCTCCTATCGACGACAGTTTCGCGCGCCCCGAGCTGGGGATTCCCGTCAAGTGCAACGTCCATCCCTGGATGAAGAGCTACATCTTCGTTTTCAAGAATCCCTATTACGCTGTCACCGCCAAGGACGGCAAGTTTGAAATCAAGGATCTGCCTCCGGGCACATATACCATCGTGGCCTGGCAGGAAAAGTACGGCACGCAGGAGCAGACGGTGACCATCGGTCCCAAGGAAGCGAAGGAAGTCTCTTTCACCTTCAAGGCCTCCGGCACCGCCGGCGACTAGATCGGTCTTGCCTTGGGGGGGCGGATCGCAGATCCGCCTCCCGGGGCAACGCCGCGGATCGGAACCTCTCGAAATGTCCTCGACCGATAATCTCCGTAACGTTCACCGGTTCGTCATCCTCACGTGCGGCTCGACGGTTTTGCTTTTGATGGCCGGTGCCCTGGTCACGAGCAACGACGCCGCCGACTCGGTCCCGGATTGGCCGCTGGCCTACGGCAAAATCATTCCGCCGTTCGTGGGGGGAATCCGCTACGAATTCACTCACCGAGTGGTCGCAGGTCTGGTCGCGATCCTCACGCTCGCGCTCGCTCTATGGCTGGCGCGTTCCGAGCGACGGCCATGGGTGCGCCGGCTCGGTTGGACGGTTCTCGCCCTGGTTCTTACCCAAGCCCTGCTCGGCGCTTTCCGCGTTCTCGAACGACACGCCGCACTGAGCGCAACGGCGCACGCTATCCTGGCACAGATTTTCTTCGCAGCCCTGGTCAGCCTCGCCCTGTTTACGAGCTCGTGGTGGCAGTTTGAGGTTCCCTTGCTCGATGATCCGGGCTCGCCGTGCGTCAGTTCGCTGGCCGCTTCCACGACCGCCGTGATCTTCGGCCAGCTTGTTCTCGGCGCCGCATTCCGTCACGGGGCGTTTGGCATCGTGCCGCACATCGTCGGTGCAGGCGTGGTGGCCTTGGCGGTGATTTGGACCGGCCGCGCAGCCAAGAAGCGTTTCGCGCGCATCCCGTCGATCCGCCGCTCGGTCGTCTGGCTGCACGCGACCTTCGGGACGCAGATCCTGCTCGGAGGCGCCGCGTACTGGGCCATTCTGGCCTCTCGCGAGGCCCCCCAGCCCAGCCTGGCATATGTTGCTCTTTCGGTTGCTCACGTCCTGGTCGGCGCGCTGACGCTCGCCGCCAGCGTTATCCTGACGCTCGTGTGCTTCCGTCTGATTCGTCGAGAGCCGGCCCGCGCACACACGCACGCGCAGTCGGAGGTTCTAACGCGATGAGCGTCGCGCGCCTAGACGCGGCCCCCGACATCAGCAAGTGGTGGAGCTACGTCGCTCTCACCAAGCCGGACGTCACTTTCTTGGTCGTCATCACGACGGTCGCCGGGTTTTATCTCGGCTCGCACGGAGGCCTCGCTTGGCTCCTGCTTTTGCATACGCTTTCGGGCACCATGCTTGTAGCGGGAGGCACGGCCGCGCTGAACCAGTACTTCGAGCGCGATATGGACGCCGTCATGCGCCGCACCGCCTCACGGCCTTTGCCATCGGGACAGCTCCAGCCGATCGAGGTGCTCGCCTTCGGCGCCGGCGCCATCTTTACGGGCGGGTTGTGGCTGGCCCTGGCCGTGAATCCGCTGGCAGCATCCATCGCTCTCGCGACCTGTGTCCTGTATCTATGCGTTTATACTCCGCTCAAGAAGCGGACGCCGCTCGCTACGGCCGTGGGCGCTTTCCCCGGCGCGCTTCCTCCCTTGATCGGCTGGGCCGCCGCGAGCGGATCCGTCTCGCTTGGAGGCTGGATTCTGTTTGCTATTTTGTTTTTCTGGCAATTCCCGCACTTCATGTCCATCGCCTGGATGTACCGCGAGGACTACGCCCGTGCCGGAATTAAGATGCTCCCAGTCGTCGATCCCAAAGGAGACGCCACGTTCGCGCAAATCATCTGGACCTCCGCCGTGCTCGTTCCTCTGACCCTGTTGCCGTCGCTGGTGGGCATGGCCGGAATCCGCTACTTCTTTGGCGCGCTCGTGCTCGGCATGATTTTGCTCGAAGCTGGATTGTGGGCGAACCGCACGCGCACGAACGCCCGCGCCAAGTGGCTGATGCATGCCACGGTGGCTCATATCCCGCTGCTTTTGGGGTGGATGATTTTTGATAGGCTCGGCCGCTAAAGGAGCTGCGTCGAACGCGTGGGCGCCAGGATTTGGGTCGTAAACAGCTTCATCCCCGGAGAGGAGGAACGAATTTGATTCCCAAGCGAAACTGGCTCGAGTGCCTCGCGATTTCCGCTTTTTTCCTGCTGCTTTCCGTCGCGGGGGCCGTATGGGACTTCGCGAGCCGGCTGCTCTTCAGCGGAATCGACGGAATCATGCTCCTTGCCGTATGCCTCGTCACGGGCGGAATTTTCGCGCTGATGATCGTCGTAGATCTACAGCGGGGTGGCATTCTGCCTACCTTCGGCCGGAAAAAGACTCCGGCTCCAGTCGGCGCTGCGAAAACGGCTCCGGCCGCGGCCCCCCTGGCCACCCCGGCCAAGACTGCTCCGCCCCAGCCGACCGTACAGACCAAGTAGCCCAACCCATTCGCTATGCCGCACTTGGCTTCCATTCCGGCTCTGAACGCAATCCTGAACGGCACGTGCACCCTATTCCTGCTGCTTGGCCTCACCATGGTCATCCGCGGCAAGATCCTACCTCATAAGATCTGCATGGTTACGGCGTTCCTCTGTTCGGCGGCCTTTTTGGTCTTGTACGTTTACTTTCATCTTAACGCCGGCCTCATTCGTTTCGGTGGGCTTGGCTGGATTCGTCCCGTATATTTCACCATCCTGATCTCGCACACGATTCTGGCCGTCCTCAGCCTCCCGCTCATCATCATCACGCTCGGCTACGCTCTCAGCAGCCGTTTCCGTCAGCATCGCCGCATTGCGCTTTGGACCTTCCCCATCTGGCTCTACGTCTCGATCACCGGCGTCGTCGTGTATTGGCTCCTCTACGTCGCCTATACGCCCGTCTGGTCCCCCTCCACCCTGGCCGCCCTCGCCAAACGCTGACGGAGGTGTGCGTTAACCGTCCGTTTCACCCCTTCGCCCAGGACATATATCCCGGCGAGGGCTGAGGCCCTCAGCGTGACCGTACTCACCAAAGCCCGTGACCCGGGTCATGTCCGGTTTCCGTCAAGAGCGTTACAAGGAACTTGCACGGTTCGGCGGCTCAGCGGTTCAGGGACTTTCGCGAAAGGAGGGTCCAGAAATGTCGCTCACGTTTGCCATTGTGGTTCTAGCGGTGCTGGCAGCCTGGGGGCTCGGCTCCTGGGCAATCTTGCGGTGGGGTCCAGGACAGAAAACGATGAAGGTCTGGTGCTCGCTACACAAGAAGGAGGCGAGAATCGTCGCCATACAAAAGGACGCCAAGTTCGTGCCTTCCTACGCTGGCCTCGAGGTGTTTGACGTAAAGCGCTGTTCGCTCTTCAAGAAGGGCGTCCCGGTCAATTGCGGCAAGGAGTGCCTCGGGCGCCCGTGAGACGTCCGATTGGTTGATCCATGCCGTCACGCACGACTATGGGACGTATCCGGCTCATCTCTTGCTCAACTCCGCCGTCCAGTTGGTCAGCAGCGTCAGGGGCGAGGAGCCGCTCGCGGGCAGCGAATTCATCAGCAGTCGTCCATCATTTGCCACCGCATACTGAAACCATCCAAACGTTGTCAACGCGATCCTGGTCTGTGCAAGTACCTGGGGCGAGCTCGCCACTCCCTTTGTGGGGTCGAAAGTCACGACCATCAACTTTCGGTCTGGCTGCATAAAATAAATCTTCTTGCCGTCCCTGCTCCATCGCGGCTGCGCTGACCCCACAAAATTTGAGACCTGGATATGTGCCCCTGGCCCCGGATACGGCTGCACGACAATCTGACGCTCTGCCACCCTAACGTACGCCACCCATTTCCCATCCGGCGAAAACTGCGCCTCCGCCCCGAATTCCGACAGTGTCGTGGATCTTCCATCCGCCGTCGAATACACCTCGAGGCTCGGGAACGCTCCGCGGCCCAACCGCATATAAAGCAAATCTCCGTTCCTTGACCAGTCGCAAGGAATTACGTCCACGCCGCTCACCACCAGCCGCGGCGAACCCGAGCGATCTACCGGGACCTCCTCGATATTTGAGTTTGCATCCCGGTACGCAATCATTTTCCCGTCCGGTGACCACACCGGTGTGCTTTCATTTCCGCCTTCGGTCAAGCGCGAGCTGATTCTCTTTTCGAGATCGTACACACGGATGAAGTGTTTCCCGTTGTGTTCGTCATCGGCATAAACCGCCAGCTTCGTTCCGTCGGGCGAGAACCCCGGTCCGCTGTCTCCTAGTTCTGGAAACTGGTCGAGTTCCGTGCCGTCCGCCTTGTACCACATGAGCCGAGAGGGCGAGTCCGCGGCGGACTGGAACACCAGCTTGCCTTCCTGGGAAACGGAAAAACTCGAGTGCCAGAAGTCGAGAAACTTGTCCAGTTCCGGCTGCGTCAGAGGCGTCGCCCGCCCCGTGAGCTCCAGCTTGCTGGCATCGAACGGCTGCGCCATCACCGTGCGGTCTCGCACATACAGCAAGTGGCCGGCCGCAAACATGACATTACCGCTGATGTCGGAAGCGATGAGCTTCGCGGCGCCGCCGTCGAGTGAGCCCACGTAAATCCCATTTTTCTGCGCTTCGGCAGGCCCGCTCCAGTTCACGTAATAGAGGAAATGCTTTCCATCTGGCAGAAAATAGGGCCAGTGGTGTGATTCGCTAGATCCCGCGGGCACGCTCGTCACCACTTCTGGGGTGCCGCCGTTGGCACTGACTCGGTACATCGGTCCCGTAATCGAAGAACCAAACACGATCACGCCATCCTGGTTCCATGTGCCACCAAAAGCTGTCGGCGCCTCGCACAAATTCTGTACCGACGAATTCGTCAGATCCGCCACGCGCAGCCGTCCTTGCGAAAAAAATCCGATTCGCTGACTGTCTGGCGACCAGAAGGGATACCACGCGCCTTCCGTGTCGGTCAGTTGCTGTGCATTTGCGGCCGCCATTCCGCGAACCCACAACGCCGTCCTCCCCTCCTCGTCTAACGCCACGAAGGCCAGCCGGCTTCCATCCGGCGAAATCGCGAAGTTGTATGACAGGAAAGACACCCCCGGGGGCGGTTGCAACGAAGATCGCACTAGCGTTGCTCGCGGCGCTTCCGCCCTCTGGCGAACGAGCGCTACCCACGCCAACGCGAGGGCCAGCACTCCGGCGACTCCCCAGGCAATGTATTCGCGTGGCCTGTTCCGCACTGGGCCTTGACCCGCTCGAGGCACGCTCGCACCGCTGTCCTCAATCCATTCGAGCTCGCGAGCCAAGTCTCGCGCCGACTGCCACCTCTCCTCGCGATCCTTGGCCAGGCATCGCCGGATGGCATGCTCTAACACCGGTGGTGTCAACGGCTTTACCGCCCTGATCGGCGCCGGCTCCTTCTCCAGGATCGTGCTCACAACGCTGAAGTGGCTCTTACCCGCAAACGCCCGCTTTCCGGTCACCATCTCGTAGAGTACCGCGCCGAGCGAGAAAATATCTGAGCGCCCATCGACTTCTTTACCTTCCACCTGCTCCGGGGACATGTACTGAAACGTCCCCACAATCGTCCCTTGCTGTGTCACGGGGCTTAGGGGCACCGCGCTCAGCGTAGCCCCGTTCATCATCGCCGCAGGTTTCGCTAAGCCAAAATCGAGCAGCTTTGCTCCGCCGGATGTCAGCATGATGTTCCCTGGCTTCAGGTCCCGATGCACGACTCCGCTGTGATGAGCCCTGTCCAACGCATCCGCGATCTGCGCGCCGTATTTCAGCACCTGTTCGAGCGCCAAGGGTCCTTTTTCTAGGCGCTTGGCGAGCGTCTCGCCCTCCAGGCACTCCATCACCAAGTAATCCGTGCCGTCCTGGCTACCCACATCGTGCAAGGTGCAAATGTTCGGGTGATTTAATCCAGAGATGGTCTTCGCTTCGCGCTCGAATCTCTGCCTGTGCGCCGAGTCAGCCGACATCTGTTTAGGCAGAATCTTGATCGCCACATCCCGGTCGAGTCTGGTGTCCCTTGCCCGATACACCTCTCCCATGCCGCCCGCACCGAGCGGGGCGAGAATTTCGTAAGGGCCAAGTCGAGTACCTACGGCGAGAGGCATAAGCGGTCGAATTATAACCTTTGCACAACATCGCGGGTAAGTTGTGCTGGCTAAGTGCGGTCGGGACTCCCTACTTCAGCTTGATACCTTCGCTTCTTTGCCTGCCCTTCTGCGTCGGCGTCATCGGCAGGAGGGATCAGGCGGATTGGTCCTCGCCGCTTGTCACCTGCCCTACGCCACGGTAAGCTCTCGTTCATGCCAAATGACGATACCCGTCAGGCCGCTCGCGAACCCAAGCGCCGCGCCCCACTTGGCGCACGCTGGATGTTCGCCATTCTGATCCTTGCCTTCCTGTTTGTGCTCATGCCGTTCCTGTTTTGGAACGCAACCTGGTTCGGCCGCCCGATGAGCGATGCGCAAATCAGCCAGGCGCTCGTCGAACGTTCGCATCCTCGCGAGATCCAGCACGCCTTGACCCAAATCGAATCGCGCATGGAAGCCCGGGATCCTGGCGTCATCCGCTGGTACCCGCAAGTCCTCGCCCTGGCGTCCGATCCGATGGACGAGATCCGTGTCACGGACGCTTGGGTGATGGGGCAGGACAACAAGAATCCCGGTTTTCGTGATGCCCTGATCAAGCTCCTCAACGATCGAAACCCCATGGTTCAGCGTAACGCGGCGCTCTCGCTCGTCCGCTTTGACGACGACTCCGGCCATGGGCAGATTGTTGACATGCTGCGTCCTTATGGAATCGAGGCGCCGCTTGCGGGCAGAATCGAAACGCGCCTCAAACCGGGCGATACCGTAAATCCCGGCACCCTTCTGGCCCACATCGACGTGGGAGGGCAGAGCAGGGAAGTACGCTCACAGGTTCCCGGCACGGTCGAAAACTGGCTCGTGCCGGATGGCTCGACCGTTTCCGCCGGTCAGAGGATTGCTCTTCTCGCCCCGAGTGAAAGCATGGTGTGGGAGGCCCTGCGGGCGTTGTATCTTGTTGGCCACGTCGCTGATTTGCCCGACATCCAGCGCTTCGCCCGAGGGGCTGATGGCATGTCCTCGCAGATCGCGCAGCAGGCCCAGTACACGTCCGCCGCTATTCGCGCCCGTTCGACCAGCTCGCCCTGAACCGTTTGCCCCGTCTCGCGTCTCCGACGGCTTTCTTCGATGCGCGCGCGTAGCCCGCGGTCAGCCAAGGGCCACCGTCACAGCTGGCCAACGAGTGCCGCAATCACCTGTAGGTGACCACCGCCTGCCCGTTCACGATTTGAATGTCGCTGATGTCCGCCGGCAATCTTAGCTTCTCGCGATTTTCCGGAGAGGTCATCAATCTTTCGACCGCCGCGTCAAGCGTCGACTGCGGCAGCGGCAGAGACCCGAGTTTGCCCGCTACCGGATCGAAATGCAGATACCCGCCTTCCGCGCTCAAGTGCCCGTCGAGTTCGAGCGACAAGTCCTTGCCGTGAAAATCGAAGATCACATAGGCCCTCACCAGATCGCCGTCCATATCAACCTTCACGTCCTTAACCGAGGACTGCACCTGCTCAACGGTCGGTTGTTCGGCTCCCGCTATATTCGCCGCAGGATCAGTTGAACTTGTTGCGTTGCCGCTGCCCGAACTCTCCCGAGCAGACGAGCCGTTTTCGGGTATGGCCTGGCCCTCAATTGCGAGGTTATCCTTCAAGTAGGAGTTGAGCTCAGTTCGATCGAGCTCGACCTGGGCAGGCTCTCCGGCGGCTTTGGCCTGATCGGCCGCCGCGAACTTTTGCTCGACGCGCACCGCGGCTGCCGAGTCGTAGGGCACGTTCGGCGCGGGCGATTTCCGCATGGCCAGCACCAGGGTGATGAGCAGAACAGCGAAGGTCGACCAGGTCAGAATCCGATACGCCAGCTTGAACGGCGAAATATTGGCCATGTTGGCTCCCGTCCCAGCTTAGCAACAATGCTCAGAGGCGCTCCCGCTCGCGACACGCGCGCGTGCGCAATCCTTCATCGGACAAACGTACAGGCTGGAAGAGGCAGCGGCAGGTGATTCCTAATACGGGAGCGTCCCGTATTTGGCTTCGAACTCGGCGAGCGGCACCATGTCGATCGCGTCCCACGGGCACCCTTCGAGGAAGGCGCCGTCAGGCCCTTTGCTCGTGCACAGCTTGCACCCGATACAGAGAAGGGGATCGACGCGAATGTGCCCGAACGGCGGGTGGTCGGGGTCACTCACCCAAAACATGCAATCGGCCACCGGGCAGTAGTCTACGCATGCCGGCGAGCCGGCACACCCCGTGCACATCTCATTGATCACGGCGACAATGTGCGGTTTGCGCTTGCGCCGCTTCGTTTCGCCTAACGAAATGGGATGCGACTTCTCGATCTCGCCGTTTACAAATTTCGCGACCTCGACCGTCACTTCAGCCACCCGGGCCTCCGAGACACCCAGAACAAGCGCTATTCTGTCTGCCTGCATCGTCAAAGTCAACGCCGATGCCGCAGATCGACGGGGAGAAAGGACACTTGCAATCGAACACGGACAAACCGCGTGCAATGGGCCACGCGAATTGCTCGCCCCGCATCAGGCAGAGGCGTCCGAGGCATGCTTCGAACCGCGGAAAGCGAAATAGGCAATGTAGACGTAGCAAATCGCGGGCAAGAAGAAGGCATGATGAATGCCGATGCGGTCCGCGATCAAACCCTGCACCTCGGGAATGATGGCCCCGCCAACGATCGCCGCCACCAAAACTCCCGAACCATCGCCCGTGAGTGGGCCAAGCCCCTCAATCGACAGGGTGAAGATGCTCGGGAACATAATGGAATTGAACAGGCCAACCAGAATCACGCTCCACATCGCGAGGTGGCCAAACGAGATCATGGTCGTGCACACCAAAAGGCAAGCCACGATGGCGTTGATACCAAGCAAAGTTCCCGTGCGTATCTTCTGCAGCAGTCCGGAGCCAACGAACCGACCCACCATCGCCCCGCCCCAATAAAGAGAAACGTAGCCCGCCGCCACCTTCATCGGCAGGTTTCCAATATACGGCTGCCCGAGATAGTTCACGAGGAAGCTGCCGATCGACACTTCGGCACCCACATAAAGGAAAATGGCCACCGCGCCCAGCACCAGGTGCCGGTAGCGCCACACGGAACCGTGTGTGCTCTGGACTTCCTTCTTGTGCTCAGCCGCCATGTCGGGCAGTTTGAAGATGGCCATGCACACGGCAAACCCAAGGAGGACCAGTCCGAAGACGAGGTAGGGAAACTTAATCGGTGCCAACTGGTTTAGCCGGAAGGCGTGCAATTCCGGCCCGCTCATCCGGGCGACCACTTCTGCCGCAACGGGAGCTGCTGTCAAAATCACCAAACCGCCCAGATAAGGCCCGATCATGGTGCCGAGCGAGTTGAAGGCCTGCGCGAGGTTCAGGCGGCTCGACGCGGTCTTCTCCGGCCCCAGGACGGCCACATAGGGATTCGCCGAGACCTGCAAGACCGTCATTCCCCCCGCTAGGACAATCAGCCCGGCCAGGAAGATCGCGAACGCCGGAACGGTGGCTGCCGGAACGATGAGAAGCGCGCCCGCCGCCATAATCAATAGGCCTACGACCATAGCCTTCTTGTAACTCACCCAATCGATCAGCTTCGCGGAGGGAAAAGCAAAAACGAAATACGCGGCAAAAAAGCTGGTCTGGATCCGCATGACCTCCGCGTAGTTCAGTTCGAAGGCTTGTTTGAGCAACGGAATCAGAATGTCATTAAGGACCGTGAGGAATCCCCAGGTGAAGAACAGGAAGGTAACCATGGCCAGTGCCGCCTTGTTCGTATCGGCCGCCCCGGTCACTCTAGCTTCCGTTCGCGACTCCTTCGCACTGATGGTTACCATGTCCCACTCTCAGGCCCCGAATGGGGCAAGACACTCGACGCCCGCGTTTCCTCTTCGGTCACCCCGCTGGGCCCCTCTTGAGCTCCTCAATCACCGCCCCCACAAACTCGGCGGTCGTTGAACGGCCGCCGACGTCGCGGGTCAACGACTTGCGCTCTCGATAGACCCTGTCGAGTGCCGACTTGACTTGCTGCGCGATCGCCATTTCATTCACGTGTTCGAGCATCATGACGGCGCTCATGAGCAGGGCGGTCGGGTTTGCCACTCCGCGGCCCACAATGTCCGGCGCCGTGCCATGGACAGCCTCAAAAACCGCGCCCTTGTCACCGATGTTTCCGCTCGGCACCACCCCAAGGCCGCCTACCAGGCCTGCCGCAAGGTCACTCATAATGTCACCGTACAGGTTGGTGAGCAACAACACATCGAATTGCCCGGGATCGAGCACCATCTGCATGCACGCGTTGTCGATAATCAGCTCTTGGTAATCGATCTCGGGGTATTCGGCCGCCACTCTGCGCGTACAGGCGAGGAACAATCCATCCGACATCTTCATAATGTTTGCTTTATGAATCGCGTGGATCTTCTTGCGCCCATGTCTGCGCGCATACTCGAACGCAAACCGCGCGATGCGCGTCGACGCACGCTCGGTGATGATCTTCAGGCTCTCGACCACGCCGGGAACCACCGTGTGCTCGAGGCCCGAGTACAAATCCTCGGTATTCTCGCGAATGAGCACCAGGTCAACGCCCTCATAGCGCGCCTTGACACCCTCCAGGTTCTTGACCGGGCGAAGGTTCGCATATAGGTCGAGCGCCTTGCGCAGGCCCACGTTGATGCTTGGTTTGCCCCCGGCAATCTCGGTCGTCATCGGGCCCTTTAAGGCCAGGCCGGTGCGTCGAATCGACTCGATCACGCCTGACTCGAGGAAGTCAACGCCCCGCCGCTCGAATTCGGCGCGCGCGGGGATTTCCTCCCAGGAGATCGGTGCGCCGGCCGCTTCGAGGATTCGCTGTACCGCGCGGGAGACTTCCGGCCCAATACCTTCGCCTGGAATCAATGTGACGTTATAGGTCATCGAAACTTCCGATTGTAGCAGGATCACCGGGCGGGGTTTAGGTCGGTCGCCAGCGGCCTCCGCCAGACCTCTCTCGATATTTGGCGGCGGGACCGGCTCGCGCATTAGATCCGGCGCTAGCGCAGCTTGACAAGGCAGAGAAGGGAAGTCAGACTACGTTCACGCGCGAACTCGGAGCCGCGCAAACCCTTGGCAACCAACGGAAACACCGAGAATTTGAAGCAAAAGGCGATGAAACAGCTCCTGCGGCGCGTTATGCTGGTCGACCTGCTGAAGGGCATGTGGCTCACCTTCCGCTACCAGGCACCAAAGAACATCTATACCGAACAGTATCCCCTTGAGCGCCCGATGGTTGCCGAACGTTATCGGGGTGCGCCTCGCCTCAACATCAATCCGGAAACCGGCGAATCGCTTTGCATCGCCTGCAATCTCTGCGCACTGGCGTGCCCGGAGAATCTCATCGTGGTGGGCTGGCAACGCGACGAGGCGACGCGCCGAAAGGTTCTCACCACCTTCACCTACGACACTTCGCGCTGCATGTTCTGCGGCCTGTGCGAGGACGCCTGCCCGACCGATTGCCTCGAGCTGACACAGGATTTCGAGCTCGCCAGCTACAGCCGCGAAGGCGCCATTTGGGACCGTCATCGCCTGGAAGTCGGCCCCACGCCCACGCACTACACGCGGTAATTGCGCCCTCCCAAGTTGGTTTGGGAGGCAGGGTTCGGTTTCTCTCCGTTCGGCTATGGTAAGCTTCAAGCCTGTGCCCCACGGCACGCCTCCCGTGTGGGCTTTTCCGGGAGAGGGGGGCTTTGCCCCGCCAAGGGTGGCAGTTTTCCGCTTGAATCGCCGCAAAGGAGAGCGATGGAACTTCGCAAGGACCCGATCACGCGCAGCTGGGTCGTGGTTGGGCAGGCCGAACGAACCCGGGTTCGGACCGATCCCTGTCCCTTATGCCCGGATCATCAACTCCAGGCCAAAGAATTGCTCAGTTTGCCGGCCGAAGGCCCCTGGCAGGTGCGTGTCTATCCCCATTTCCGCCCGCTATACCGAATTGAGGGCGACCCGGCACGAAGCGCCGATGGGATTTACGACCGCATGGCCGCCACCGGCGCGCACGAAATCATCGTCGAGACACGCGAACACGCCCGCACGCTGGCGGAGATGAGCGACGAAGAAATCGAACGCGTGCTCGAAGCCTACACGCAGCGAACCGCCGACCTCAAGCGCGATGCGCGCTTCAAATACGTCACGATTTTCAAGAACCAAGGCGAACAGTCGGGCGAAGAATGGCCGCACGCGCACTCACAGCTGACCGCCACGACCTTCGTTCCCCGCCGCGTTCTCTACGAACTGCGCGCCGCCCGACTCTGGTATCTCGAGCGCGAGCGCTGTGTCTTCTGCGACATTCTGCGACAAGAGATCAAACAGGCTAAGCGCGGTGTCGACAGTGTCGGCGACTATTACGCATTCTGCCCGTACGCCTCGCGCGTGCCCTTCGAAACCTGGCTGATGCCTGGCGCGCATAATCATTTGTTTGAGTCACCCCTCCCGAGCGAGAATCGCCGCCACCTGGCCACCCTGCTCGGACGGACGTTGCGCCGGCTTCGGCACGTCACGGCGAGCTACCACATGGTCGTGCACACCGCGCCCAGCACCCTGCAGACAAAGGGTGAGCTGAGCGAATATTGGCGCACGATCGCCGGCGATTACCACTGGCACATCGAAATCCTTCCCATCATCGAGCGGCGCAGCAAGTCGTACAGCATCAAGGAAATCTACTTCAATGCCATCACGCCTGAAGAAGCCGCTGAAAACCTCCGCCAGCTCGACCCCGGCAAATGACCCCGCCGACTCGACCGGCGGTCCGCTGGGCGCCCGTCTCGCGGCCCCGTGTGCCGCATCGCCAGGTTCCAATACTTATCGGGGAGGGGGGCTAAACGGGGAATGGGAGCGGCGCGCAAGGCCGAACGCGGCGGCATTATTTTCAAATTCCTCGCCCTCTGCTGCTTGATCGCCTTTCTGTTCGTTCTCGTCCTCCTCCGCCATCCTCTGCTGCGAGTGATGGGCAGTGCGCTCATCCGCAATGATTCCCCGCGCGCGTCCGATGCCATCGTCATCTTGGGCGACGACAACTACCAGGCAGACCGCGCCGCGAAGGCCGCCGACCTCCTGAAAGCGGGCTGGGCCCCGCGCGTCGTTGCCAGCGGGCGATATCTGCGGCCTTACGCGAGCATTGCGCAGCTCGAACAGCGCGATCTTCGGGAGCGCGGCGCGCCGGCCAGCTCGATCGTTCTCTTTCCCCAGCACGCTCGGAACACGCGCGAGGAGTGTTCGGCGCTATCACCCTTCGTCACCTCCCGCGGCTGGAAGCGCATCCTGATTGTCACCTCGAGTTATCACACGCGCCGTGCCGACTACATCTGCTCGCGCCTCCTGCCCGCCGGAACCGAGCTACACGTCATCGCCGCCGAGGATTCAGACTACAATCCCGACGATTGGTGGGACTCCCGCTGGGGCACGGAAATCTTCTTTCACGAAGTCTACGGGTTGGTGCTGGCGCTGTGGGACCTCCGCCACACGAGCGTTCAAACCGTCAACTAACCCGCGGTTTACCCTTCTCCGCCCGCATCGAAATGCTGCTCGCTTTGTGTCGCATTGGCAAACAGCAGGTGAACTTGGTTGAGTTTACTCGCCTCGATCTCTGTACTATAGTCTCTGGCTTCAGGAAGCCTGGCAGCCCGGCTCAGGGGACTCTCCTGAATTTTTGTTAGGGAGGGAATTCATGTGGCGTAAAAATTCGGAAGCGAAGCCGCAGCCAGCCGCTTCGCAAACGCCTGCACCGGCTCCTGTCGAATCACCCGAGCGAGCCGCGCAACCTGCTTCAACGCCCGCCATCACCGTGACCATGCCGACCGCGGCGCCCGCAATTGGGCAGGCAAAAACTGCACTGACGGGGGAAGCGCCAGCGCCCCTGGTTGCTTCCGTACCAGCAGCTGCAGCACCACCGCCGGCCCCGTCCAGTGGGGGCTCGACCATCAGCGCAGGCCTGAAGATAAAGGGAGAGATCACCGGCACGTCCGACCTGACCATCGACGGCGAAACCCAGGGAAAAGTTCGCATCGCAACCGGCCGCGTCACCGTCGGCCCAAACGGCCGCGTTACCGCTGATATTGATGCCCCGGAAATTGTTATCCTGGGCACCGTACGCGGCAGTTTGAGGGCGACCGAAAAGGTTCGCCTCGGGGCCTCCAGTCAGGTCGAAGGCAGCGTCCTCACGCCCCGCATCTTGATCGAGGACGGCGCACTCCTGCGCGGGACCGTCGAGATGGTCCGCCCCGGCCAGACGCCCGAGGGGCCGAAGACGCAGCCGCCCGAAGTGCATCCGTCGGCTGCTAAGCTCGAGCCCGCTCGGAAGGCTCACGCTGTCGCCGGCGCGGTGGTCACCTCGAGTGGAGCCTCGACCGCGACCGACGAATAGGGAGGGGAAGTGCCGTTACACACGAACTGGCCTGAAAAGTCACGTTCGGCCACCGCCACGGCCCCGGCCAGGAAGCCGGGTCCAGCCCCCGCTCCCGGGCCGGCGAGGAACTCTCGGGTCTCGAACGGCATGAAGGAGTTCCTCGGGCTGATCAGCGACATCCCACGCGGCCGTATCCTCGATCTCGGCCCCGCCTGGCAGTCGACCATCAACTTCTTCATCGAGCGCGGCTACCGTGTCTCGACCGAAGACCTGCTGCGCTCTTGGAAAGAGTTCCTCACCGCCGAGGAAGAACGGCTCCGCCGCACGCCGCCGGACGGCGATTCGCGCATCTCGCAGGCCACGCTCGCCGAGAAGTTCCTGGAAACGGCGCTCGAGTATCCCGAGAACACTTACCACGGCATCCTCGCCTGGGACCTGTTCGATTATCTGGGCGCCGAACTCCTCCCGCGCACCATGCAACGCCTGTACAACATGCTGTGTCCCGGTGGGGCAGTCCTTGCGCTGTTCCACAGCCGGCCGCCAGCGCGCTTCCATCGCTATCGCATCCTTGACAATCAGACCGTCGAAAGCCTGCCCGCCTCGACCCTGGCCGTCCACGCACGCGTGTTCCAGAACCGTGAGATTCTCGACATCTTTGGGGAGTTCCGAACCTCAAAGACTTTTGTCGGCCGGGACCAAGTTCGCGAAGCGCTCTTTTTAAAGTAGCTCGCCTCCGGGGGCGTCGATGCCGTCTCCTGAGGGGTGCCGCCCAGAGCGCAAAAGCTCGTCCGCAGACAACAAAACGGGGAGCCTGGCAGCTCCCCGTTTCGCCATCTCATGAGCCGGGACGGAATCTCTAGAACATCCCGTCCGACGGCAGCGCACCGCAAGAGCGGTGTGTAAGCTTTGTCAAGATGCTAGGCCCGGTGGAGTCATCGAACCTCCCTAGGTCTAGTGCACTTACGATTTCCTTTTACTTCTGCAAGGCACAGAAAGCAAGGGAAAAAAAAGCCACCCGCCTCCTGCCCGCGAGCAGCCATTTGCGCCGCTACTTCACGCTCTGTTAAAGTAGCCCTATGCCCTCGCTCGTGCACGAGGTCGCCGACACGTTTCTGACTCTCTACAAGGGCTTTAGCGTCACTCTGCGAACCATGTTCCGCAAGACGACCACCGAGCCCTACCCGTACGCCCCAGCCACGGTCCAGCCGCGTTACCGTGGTATCCACGTGCTCCAAAGGGACGAAAACGGCCTCGAAAAGTGCGTGGCCTGCTTTCTGTGCGCCGCAGCCTGTCCGGCCAACTGCATCTACATCGAGGCTGCCGACAACACAGCGGCCGAGCGAATTTCCGCCGGAGACCGCTTTGCCAAGGTCTATAACATTGACTATTCACGGTGCATCTTCTGCGGCTACTGCGTCGAGGCCTGTCCGACCGACGCGATCACCCACGGCCACAATCTGGACCTCGCCCCCTACGAGATCAGCGCCTTTATCTACGACAAGTCGCGTCTTCTTACAACATAATACTCATTAGCGACAGTTCAGAGATCCGTTAAAACCACCGGTTCGCGGGTCATTGGGGGCGAGCAGCGACGACGGCCACGGGGCGGCAATTCCCTGCTCCCTCGACCCGCTCGGAGAGACAAACCGCTAGCATGTTCGAGGGATGCACGGCCGCCGCAGGCGCGCAACCCGAACGCCTCGAGGTGAATCCAAGACCTCGAAATGCTGCACGCCGTCCGCGTGCTGCCGATCCTAGGAGAAAAGCCCGAGTGCGGCGATTTGTGCAGGGATGCACGGTGACTGCGTTGCTGTTCGCAGCGTGGGGGGGACTCACTACAGCTCAGAATTCGCCCACCATACGCGAAGCCACCGCGAACGGCAGTTCGGACCGCCCATCGAGCGCGGAGACGACAACCGCCGCCGGCAGCATCCAAAGCAGCAAGGCCGTGGTCATCGTCGCCACAGGCATTGCGCCGCGGGCGCTGACCCTCGATTGGCAGGCGAATGTCTATCTGACCAACGCGTCCGCGCCGAATCGACTGTTCACACTCACCGGATTGCCAGGTCCGAATCCAAGCGCAAGTGCGGGCCTCGCTCCCGCGGCGGGTCTGGCTGTGGTGGCCGGCAACGGCGCGGCGGGCTCTCTGGGCGACGGCGGCAACGCCCTCGGCGCAGAGTTCGATCTCAAACTCGGTTCGCTTGTGGCGCGCAGCGGAATCGCTGTTTCCAGCGATGGGACCCTGTTCATTGCCGACACGCTCAATGCAACGATTCGCCGGATTTCCGGGCCGGACGGCGCCGAACCGGGAGTCGTTCGGAGCATCGCAGGAAGCTGGGCGACGAAGCAAAGTGTTGTCCTCGACGAACCGCTGGGAATCGCGGTCGATGGCGCCGGGAATCTCTACCTGGCCGATCGCGGCACCGGTTCGATCGACTTGCTCCCGTCAGCGACGACGTCTTTGCCGAGCGACCAGCCGGTCGAGGTGCTGGCGCACATCGTTAGACCAACTGACCTTGCCCTCACTGTTGACGGCGAAAGGATTTTTGTCGCGTCAAGCGACACGGGAGCGATCTTCAGCGTCAATACGCAGACGCGCGAGATTCGATCAATCGCCGCGTTCCGGCCCGAGGGCCAATCGGAAAACGGTCAAGCCCTGCCAGCCTGTGCCGGCGCGACGTCCGGTCAGGACGCGCGCGCGCGCGTGTGTCCCGCCGGGCTCGCCGTCGACGGCGGGGGAAACCTGTTCGTCGCCGACGGCAATGCCGGGAACGTCTTGCGGGTGGACGCCAAAACGTCTGCGGTGACCACGGTGGCAGGCGGTCTTGAGTCGCCCGGTGAGATGCAATTCGATGCAAGCGGCAATCTGTTTGTCGCCGAGCAAGGGGCCGACCGAATCGTAAAGTTCGTGAGCATGGGCCAGGACCCGAGCAATCTCAGCATCACTATGCCGCCAGCTCTGCCACCGCCACCCTCGCCACGCGTTTGCCCGCCGAATGCGCCATTCAACTTTTGTGACGAACCGACCGGGGGAACGACTCCGCCGCAGGCCTTCACCTTGACCAATAACACGTCCGCCACAGTTACCGGACTGAGCCTTTCGTTCATGGGAACAAATCCTGGCGACTTTCAGATGGTCGGCAACACCTGCGGGACAGCCGTCGCCGCTGGCGCGAGCTGCACGATCAACATCGACTTCGCTCCGACGGCCACGGGCTCGCGATCGGCGAGCCTCACGGCGACGGACGCAGCCGGCGATACAGCCAGCTCGGGCGTCACCGGCACGGGTGACGACTTCGAATTAGCCTTGAACGGCAGTCCGATGGAACAATCGGTGATACAGGGCGGGAAAGTCACCTTCAACTTCAACGTGACGCCGGATTCGGTTTTTGGGGGTACGGTCACGCTGCTGTGCCCGCGGAATTTGCCGACACTGACGGTTTGCACGCCGAGCCCAGCGACGGTCACCGTCACTCCCGGAACGCCGGTCACCTTTTCCGTCACATTCGAGACGACTTACGACGGCGTAACCGGAGGATATCCAACCAACGGTCTCCTGCTCGGGCCCCCCGGAGGGCGCGGACGAAATCTTCCAGCCAGTCTGCTATGGGTGTTCGCCCTCCTGCTGACGCCTCTTGTCGGATCAAGGTTGGCCTTGGCCGGTCGCGGTGTTCGTTTCCGTAAGGCAGGCGCGCTGTCGCTGTTCGTCATTTTCCTTCTGGGCGGCGTGGTTGCAATGATTAACGGTTGCAAGAGCCCGCCGATTCCAATCGGACTCAACACGCCTGCGGGCAGCACGAATATGATCGTTACGGGGACGGCACAGAACGCCGGCCGGGGGGCCTCGATCATTCTTGATGTTGTCGGACGCGGCTAAGCGGCCAGCATTCCCGCATTCTTCGCGATCAATCTTCTGCCCGTCGCTGCGGTCGGCGGCAGTTTGCCCTGCCCCCGGGCCTCTCTGAGCTTGCCGATGGTGTGCCCGCCATAAGGTCGTTAGAGATTCGCAACGTACTCTCAGATTGAGAGAAACGTACTATTCGCGCGGGATACCATCTTTGAGAGCCTAACCACACAAGCGGGAGTGCGCTCCAAGCCCACCGGGGACAAACACCCGCCAAATGAGGGACCGCATGAGCACAGGCACATTCTCAACGACGGATGCGAAAATGGAACGGCCGGACTCGAGCGCCGCAAGACCTACGGGCGACCGACGCAGCCGTCCTCGGGCTAAGATCTCGGCGCGAGTCCGCGTGCGCATCGTCAACTCCCCGACCGCATTCGAGGAGGTTTGCAATACGGTCGATGTTTCCCGGGATGGTGTCCTCTTTCTGTCCTCGCACTCAGGTTACTCGCCAAGTCAACAGCTTGAGGTCACGTTTCCGTATTCAACGGCGGCGTCCGCGCTCAACCAGCCTCAGGCCGCCGAAGTGGTGCGCGTGGTCGAGCACGGCAACGGGCTTTTCGGTATCGGTGTGCAATTTGCAGCGGCCAAGGCCCCTGCCGGCGATGCCAAGGCCAACTCCGGCGCAGCGCCCGACCCCCACGCGGGAGCCAGCCTGGTCCTCGCCATCGAACCGAATCGGCGCGACGCCGACATGATGAGAGGCGTTCTCCAACAGGACGGCTACAAGGTGGTCATTGTTCCGACCGCGCAGGAGGCGCTCGAAGTCCTAAAGACCGCGGTTCCCGCGGCGTTTATCACCGAGATTGAAAACCCGGACATGAGCGGGCATGACCTCTGCCTCATTATCAAACGCGACGATCGTCTGCAGCGCGTGCCCGTGATCCTGCTAACCCGCTCGGCCAGACCACAAGATTACTCGGCGAGCCACCAGCTCGGAGCGGTCATCTGCATGGCCAAGCCATTTAATCCGGACCGTCTCCAGCAAGTCATCCGGCTGGTAGCTCCCCGGCCTGCGCAACGAAGCGCATACGGCGCGCGAGTTCAGTCCGGCGCGATTGAACGCTCGCTGTAGCTGACGGATTAGTTGATCACAATCGAAGCCTGCCCGAGCGCGATAGCATTGGCAAGTCGCGATCCGGGTCCATCGGTCGAGAAGCCAAACGTGCAGCGCACGAAGTGAACGTTGCGCAGGTCGACTTCCCCTCCCTCGTAACGTATGCGCGTCTCGATGAACGTCACGTTCTTCCAGTGAATTCCGTCGAGTGTTTGTGCTGCGCCTTCGATCGTCAAGTCCTCGACGCGCACGTTGTCGACCAGCAACCGACTGGAAGGTGGCAAGAGGATCTCCTCAGAATCGGCCATGTTCCTCGCGTCGAGCCAATCGCCGCTGGCCTGCGGAGGCCCAAAGAGGTGGTCGGCGGCGAGGCTGCGTGGTTCGTCGAAGGCGATGCGCCGCTCGGCTGGCTGAGCGGCGGGACCACCCAAAGCGGCCGAATTGTTGGCCGGCAAGTCACCCGCATCGAGCGAGCCAGCAAGGTGCGAGCGAAGTTGCGCCAATTCGATTCGGGCCAGAGTCACGTGCTCGAGTAATCGACTATTCTGCGGATCGATCCGAATTACGCCGTCTAAACCCGCGCTCGCGATCTCGAAGAAATCCTCGCTTGCCTGTCGCGAACTGACGGTTGCAGCTTCAATGAGCGCAGCCCCCCGGTCAACAGCCATTTCACCTTCCGTGATCTTGCCGGCCTGCACCTGACTGGCTGCGGCACCAAGCGACTCGAGCACATCACTTTGCCAGAGAGGGGCCGATCGATGTGTCTGGCCATTCCGCGCGGCGGCGCCTTGCCCGGCTGCCGGCTCAACGAACCGATGCATCACAAAGTCGAACCCGCGCCACGCAGACCACCCCGCTAGCGCTAGGACGATGCCCATCGCCGCCAACCGCGCGTAGAAGACCGAGCCTGCTCTTCGGCGACGTCGCGAACGCCGGCGCCACCGGTGGTGTTTCGTAGCTATGTCGGCGATCATCCTGGACACCTGGACCTCATATTGTACCAAACGCAAGTTGAGGATCTACCTCTCCCCCACGGCCACTCAAGCCCTGGCACACAGACCGAGCGGGCCGGCCCGACAAGACCAGCCCTGAAGCTTTTCGTCCTCAGATCTGCTGCGCGACGGGCGGCTTGGCTTGCTGCGGCCCAGCCGGCAGATTCAGGTGCTCGGACTGATCCGGCTGACTCGGTTGTTTTTGCGGAGTCGTCGGCTCGACTCGATCGAGCGGCATGCCCCGATGCGTACGGTCGAGCGCGAAACGAAAGCCCAGGCGCGTATTCGCATCGCTGGTCCGCTGGATGTCCAAGTTGGCGATGGGGACTGTGCCCTCTTCGTCGCCCTCGGTGACGTAATCGAGGTTGACGCCCTCGACCCAATAATCGGTGACCTCGAGAGCTGAGCCATCGTTTAGGTACAACAGCATCGTCGGCAGGGCATGAACGTGGGGCTGCCAGGACGGAAACCAATTGAAGTAATCGAAGAAGTTCAGATCGAACAGCAGCGGGAAACCAAAGTCGAAGCCGAGGGCCGGCCCATACCAGCCGTAGCCACCGCCATAGACAATCGGCGGCAGGCGGCGCGGCAAAGGCGGGGGCAATCGACGCTCTGTGGTCGAAACCGGCGAGCCAAATGCCGCCCGAGAATCCCTCAGCCAAATCCGGCTGAAAATGGGCGGCAATTTCGCCGATGCCGCTGCCCGTTTGACCAGAACAGCAGTCGAGGTGACGGGCTCGGCCTGCTTCTCAACCGGAGCGTGGCCGAGGCCAAAAAATCTGAGGAACGCGGCTCGGGCGCCGGAGGCGCGCGTCTTGCCGCCGAACCCTTCGGGAGCGCCGGTGAGATTAGCTGTCCGCGAAGACGCCCGAGCGCCGTTGCCCGATCCAGAATATGTGCCGTCTGCGCCACCTGAATGCGATCCGCTCGATGACACCGTGCCGAACAAGCCACCGCCGCCGTGACTCCCTCCGCCGGCTGATCCCCCGCCCCCTCCTCCGCCGCGTTGAGCAAACGCGGGCGGCGTCATGGCGAGCACCGTGGCCAGGCTTAGCCCTGCCACTCTCAGGACTGCCCATCGGGACGCAGGTCGGCCAAAGCCAGCAAGCGATCGATTCAAACGTGCGGAGTGCGGAGGTGAGAACTTCCGTTCAATTCGTGCCATAGCCCCTCCATCCCGGACGATCGAGGGATTCGGCTGATATCCACACCTTGGGACGGATGGATCAGCCCGCAGGTTACGCTTCTAGTTACATCTGCAAATCGGTCGGATTCGGCTGTCCCGGAGGCGGCGGATTCTGCGGATTCCGGTCCGGCGACGGTTTCAGGATGAACTCGACTCCGCGCTTCGCGTTGACCTCAACCGTCTTTTGCAAATCAATGTCGTCGAGGCTGATCGAGTTCTGGCCTCCGTAGGAGGTCGCGTAGTAAAGCTTGGCGTCTTGAATCCAGTAGTCCGTGACGGCGTATACAGCCCCATTTTTGAGGAATAAGACGGTGATGGGTTTCTCGGCTTCAATTTCCTCCGGCGAACTCTGCGGCGGAGGCTCCCAGGCGAACGTCTCAGGTTCCTGCGCTTGCTGCCCGATGCCCTGCTCGTCGTCCTGCTCGTAGATACTCGAATCGAACGCAGGACCAAATCCGCTATATCCATCCCAATATCCGAAGGTGCTGCAGCCGTAGACCCAGGGCCAGGCCCAGAACGGATTGCAACCCGGAGTCAGAAACCCCCAATACGGGTAGCCAAACCAGAGAAATCCAACGCCGGTGAAAATCGGCGGTCCCGGTCGGCCGGGCGGAAACCATATGGGCCTTCGCAGGAAGGCGAACGAATGGCGAGGTGCAACCCGCCCGGCAGCCCAAAACGGAGGAACAAAATGTCCTCCGGCGACCGGCGGTCTCGGCAGCCTCATCACGGGCGGTCTCGCCATGGGAGCCCTACCTGCTGGCGCTGGCGCGCCACCGATGGGAGCGCCGGCGTGCGGCACACCAGCTCCCCGCTGTGGTGCACCGGCCCATAGTTCCGATCCCTGGCCTTCGATAACAGTGCCGCGCGTATTGGTCAGAGAAAAGCTCGCATTGCCAGTCGCGGGTGGGGGAAATCCGATGACGACCTTTCGAGGGTAGCCCGAAGCGTCGCGGTCTAGAATATTGTCACTCACGCCGGCATACGCTGATCGAGACGCTGCGGGAGATGAACTCGGGGAGGTCGTGCTCACTCCATCGTAAGTGGGCGACTCGATCCGTGAACTACTAGAGGACGGCGATGAACTTCGATTCGCCTGTGAAATGGACGAATCTGCGCGGTCGCTAGCCACAGCGTGAACGCCGCCGTGGCCGAGTCCAGTGCTGGCACCGCCGTGAGATCCGCCGCCGCGCTGGGCGAAGGTAGGCGCAGAACAGATGCCCAGCACAACGACGACGAGAAAGGTCGGCGCACATCTGGAAAACCTCGGTCGGGGTACGGGCAAACTTCCTGAGCCAAACCGTGCGGCCGGTGCTGCGCGGAAAACTCCGAGCGGATACTTGGCGGCTCGCCTCATGGCAGAACCCTCCAACGAATGCGGTCGGGGGCGCCACCTCATTCTACTTACTTTGACGTAAGCGGGTACAGTTTTGTTGCACAAAAGGCGATTTTGGCATCTGGCGGGGCCAGTCGCTATACTACGCGGCTATGGTCCCATTCCTGCACATCTGGCGCTTCACGATTCCGACCTTCGGGCTGATGGTGGCAACCGCCATGGTCGCAGCGTATTACGTGCTGCGGGCCGATCTCGCTCGGCGTGGAATCGCGGCTAGGAGCTCGGGGTTCGCCGAGGCCTTGATCGCGGTGCCCTGCTTGGCGGGCATTGTGGGTGCCAAACTGTATCACGCCCTGCAGACCCCCTCCGCTCTGCTCGCCGACCCTGTGGGCCAGTTATTTAGTCAGTATGGCTTCGCCTGGTTCGGCGGTCTGATCGCGGGGGCCGCAGCCTTCCTCTGGGTCGCGCGGCGAAGGAGGCTTCCGCTGTTGAGCGTGCTCGATGCTGGCTCGTCGGCTGCAGCGTTGGGTTACGGGGTCGGACGGATCGGATGCCTGCTCTCGGGCGACGGCGACTACGGCATTCCGACCTCGCTGCCCTGGGGCATGAGTTTTCCGCACGGGCTCGTTCCCACGACCGAGCGGGTGCATCCGACGCCCATCTATGAGTTTATCGTGGCCTGCTTCATTGCTTGGGTGCTGTGGACGATTGGGTCGCGACAGCTTCGGTCGCCAGGAAATTTGAAGCGAAGAGGGAGCGGGCGATCGAACGACATCGGACCGCCGAGCGGCACCGTCTTTGCCGCTTACCTGGTTCTGACTGGGCTCGCGCGATTCCTGGTTGAGTTCATTCGCATCAATCCCCGGTCACTGTTCGGGCTGACGAACGCGCAAGTAGCGAGCCTGGCCTCGATCGTGGCGGGTATTGCCCTAGGGACACGCATCGCGACTCGGCCGGCCAAGCCGCATCGCCTACGCCGCTAAAAGCGTACAGGGCTTTCCGCTCGACGGCTGCTTCTCGGAATCCGAAATCGTCCGTGCCCGGGAGACGAAACAGGCGGCGCCTGCCCCCCATCGACACGGCCGGCTGGGTTATTTCTTTCGAGTAGTTCTGCGGCTGCGGCGGCGCGCTGGCCGTTCTGCGGGGACGTCCCCGATGATTTCCGCGGACCATATGGAGGTCACGAATTTTTTTACCCCGTAATCATCGAAGTCGATCGTCGTGCGGTCTACGTTCGATTCCGTGACAGTTCCCACCCCGTATTGCCCGTGACGGACCGTCTGTCCTTCTTCCAACACCTGCACGTTTTCCTCCTTTAGCGAAAAAGCTGTCCATCCTCCCCACTGCTCCCTAGTTCGATCTTCTTGCGAGAGGGGCGATCGTGGCGATCGCCCCTGTGGGCAACTTTTTCGGAGACCTGCGTTTTCACAAAACTGCTATTCGGGACGGGTTAGAGGCTCACTACGCGTTCAGCTTGCAGGCCTTTGGGGCCTTGCTTCACTTCGAATTCAACGGCCTGGCCCTCGTTGAGGGTTTTGTACCCATCGGCCTGAATCGCCGAGAAGTGCACAAAGACGTCCTCACCGGATTGGCGCTGGATGAATCCATAGCCCTTGGCGGCGTTGAACCACTTCACTGTACCCTGCTCTCTACTCACTTCTTTGACTCCTGTTATCATTCATAAGGCGGAACTTAGTTGCAGCTGGGACCGCCCCGAAAGCTATTTGCGCCTTCGAGTCACCTCTCCCCGTCACAAAAAAAGGCCAGCGGGCGGTTGCCCGTCGGCCTCGTTGAAACGCGTCAAAAGGAGCTCAAGAGCAACAAACGCATAGAATACTATAGCATCCATCTACGTTCTTGGCAAGAAGGTACCCTACAATGATGCAGTTAGCGAACGTAAGACCCGGAAACAGCCGGCCGGGCCCCGTCGAGAGTATTGCCGAACTTCGTCTTTTGCCCTGGCAACCAAGATTCCGAAAGCCTTCATCGAAGCTAACCGTAATTCGGACCGTGGAATTCACACTCCGCGGAGGAAGCGCAGGGCGTCCCTCGCGTCTTGCGCCGCAAGCCCTGCAATTTGAGGAACGTTGCCGGTTCTTAAGCGCACGTGTGTCAATATAGGGGATTCTCCGGGGCGCACATCTCTCAGGATACGAGGAGGATGGCTGATGACCGTGATCAAATGGGCAGTCGTGGTTGCGCTGTTCGCAGTCAGTTCGATTTCCGCCAGGGCGCAGGGCGACCGTTCGGAGTTTTCCGCCGACTTTGCGGGCTTCTACCAGTCAAGAGCCAGCGGCCAAGACGTCACGGATATCCCGACTTATTCGGGCGGCCTCATCGCCAATTACCGCTATCACTTTAGTAACTGGGGCGCAGTCGAGGTTAATTACAGCCGAAATCGGTATACGCAGTTGTACGAGAACAGTGTGGGGCTGATCACCTCTTTCACGCAGGCCACCGCGCAAGAGGTGTCCATGGGATTCATCTTCAAATTCTGGAGCCGGTTCAACGGGCGTCTGCAGCCGTTCGCCGAAGGAGGAGCAGGCGGAATGTTTTGGTCGCCCATTGGGGGCGGCTCGGTCGGTGGTCCGTTCAACCAAAACCGTGCGGCGCTTCTCTATGGAGGCGGAGTCGATTGGAAATGGTTTTGGCACATTTCGGTGCGCGGCGGCTATCGCGCTTTGCTTTACACCGCGCCGGATTTTAATGTGGACGGCCAGTTCACCAACAAGCGCACAGAGATGAGGGAGCCTTACCTCGGTCTGACCTACCGATTCTGAACCGAACCCTGAAGTCGGTCGAGTTCGGGCCTGTACGGAGGGGCAGTAATTCTCTCGGCGCTCGAGACCGCTGTCGCCGTCGGGCCGCCCTGCATCGCCCGTACAATCAGGGGATGCAGTGTCCAAAGTGCAGTGCCAAGGCCGCCGAAACCGCGCAATTCTGTCCGCGATGCCACGCGACCCTTTCCTATGAATGCCCGTCCTGCCACCATCGACAGCTGCACGGGGGCACGTGCGAGAAATGCGGTGTGGATTTCTTGAAATATGCGACAGGGATTCTATTCGTCAAAAAAACCCAGGCTGATGCCGTTCACGAGCGAACCAACGAGCGATCCACCCTGCTTAAGAACATTTTCCTGACGCCGTTTACCGGAGGTATTCCGCTGATTCGGCAGCTTTTCGGAGCGAGCCGAAAGACTCGCCCCTAGCCTCTCACGCGCACAGCCTTCTCAGGCCCCTTCTCTGCCCTTGTTGTTAGCCTCCGCCACGCTTCAACCGTGAACTTAGCGCCCCTGCCCCCGCTGGATGCGCTCCCGGGGGCCGCTCAGCAGCGCTCGTACGGGGCCTGCGCGGGTCTGGGGGTTTGGGCCGGGTTACTTCGGTGCGGCGGCGAAGTCGATATACCCCTCGATGCTTGCCAGATCGCCACCGACAAGCATACGGCCGTTAATGAATAGAGTCGGTGTGTTGTTGATGTTGAGGGCGACGCCATCGGCATGATTGGCGTCCACAGCCTGCTTTGCTTCGGGCGACGAAAGGCAGGTCTTGAAAGAGTCTGAGTTCAATCCAATCTGGCCGGCAAAGCCGACGAGCTGGTCAAAAACGTTTTCAGGCGAGATCGCTTCCTGGTTGTCGAAAATCAGGTCATGCATTTTCCAAAATGCGTCGGGCGATTGCCGAAAAGCGCAGCGCGCCCCGATGGCCGCCGTTTCCGCCCAGGGATGAAGCTGGGAGATGGGAAAATCCTTATAGACGAAGCGGACTTGCGGGTAATGTTCCTCGACGGACTTCAGAATGGTATGCAGTTCGCGGCAGTGCGGACACTCGAAATCGGCGAACTCGACCACCGTAATGCGGGCGTTTGCCGGTCCCTTTGACGGGTTGCCGTCGATGTCAAGCTTGGCGCGGGTGGCTGCGAACGGGTCGGCGGACATGGTGAACATCTCGCCCCGAATAAAGGTTTTCCCGTCCTTGCTGACGTAGAACGTGGCGCTCTCGCTCTGGCCTTTGTAGGTCACCTCAATCGGCAGCGAATAAAAATCAGGATCGGCGGAGGAGGCGAGCGGTCCGAGCTTCAGTTTGTACTCCGGGCCCCAGGTGAAGAGGTTGCGGATGAACTGCTCAGAGGAGTGGATCAGCTCGCGCTGCTCGGGCGGCGCCGAACCAGCCCCAGGACTCTGCGCGCCAGATGGACTTGCTGCAATACTGACAAAACAGGTGACGATGAGGGCCAAGCGCCGCATGTGATCACAACCTCCGAAGTTTTCTTCTGCCTGATATAAAACCATAGATGAGAGCCGGTGAACAGGGCTAGGCACAGGTTCCCTTCCCCTCCCGCGACGCCTTCGCCCTCGGCAAATCTGCCGGCCTGTCTGAATCCGCCGAGCAATCCGGCGTCGACGCTCCCCCGCTCGGGGCGCACAGAAACCCCTACCTTTCGAGGAGGACGATCGCGCCTTCTAGCACCTGCTCAGCTAGAACTGAGGCTGCTCCTGCGGCTGCTGCTGAGGCTGTTGTGGTGTTTGCTGTTGAGGTTGTTGCGTCGTCGGATCCGACGGACGGCGCTGCAGTGTCGGGCGATCGCTGTCAGGCGCGGTTTGGTCGCCGGACGTGTCGCCGCCCTTGTTCTGCTCCGTACGCTTGCGCAGCGAAGGCTTGTTGGGATTCTTGTCGTTCAGCTTCTGATTCGATTCGATCATCTGCAAGCGGCGCTTGACGGTATCGAATTCCGAAGTGGTGACGATGTATTCTTCGCGCGCCGGCAAAATCGTGGCGATTTCCTTCTGTGCGGCTTCGACGCGGTCCGGCGTCGGCGGGTGCGTCGAGAAGACTGCCGGAATGGTTCCCGGCTGCTTCTTTTCGAGAGCCTCAACCTTCTCAAAGAAGGAGACAAAGGCGTTCGGATCGTACCCTGCCTTATACATGTACTGCAGACCCAGATAGTCGGCTTGGCGCTCTTCGTCACGGGTGAACTTCAGGAACGTCAGCGGAATCAGAAAATTCATGCCTTGGTAGATGGCATAGCCAGTCCACGAGTAGGGGATAAAAATCATCGCCGGAATCATGGCCAGCTGTGCAATGTCGCCCTTGGTGGCTTGCTTGGTCCCGTGGCGCGCGCAAACGTGCGCGATCTCATGCGCCATCACTCCAGCCAGTTCCGCCTCTTCGTCGGCGTGGAGGATCAGACCGCTGTTGACGTAGAAGAAGCCGCCAGGAAGCGCGAAGGCGTTGACCACGTCGGAATCGATCACCTTGATCGTGAAGGGGACGCGTGCGTCCGAATTGCGGACGAGGTTTTGACCGACACGGTTCACATACTCGTTGACCACGGGATCATCGATGAACTTCGCCGAACGGTCGACCTGTTGCGCGAGCTGCTTGCCGAGGGAGATTTCATGTTCGAGCGAGTAAAAGTCCAAGCCCTTGCCCACGCTGCGGTTGCCGATCGCATTCACGTCGTCGATGCTGCCGGGCTTGACGTCCGGATGTGCCTGCTGCGGGAGCTGGCCCTCGTTCACCTGCGGGGACTGCGCTGGACTTGTCGACTGGGTCTGCGGAGCAGTCTGTGCAGGGACCGTGGATGGCGTCTGACCCTGCTGCGGCCCAGCCGCCAAGGCCGGGAGAGCCGCCAGCGACGTGGCCAGCATGGTTGCCAAGCACTGCGCTGCGAATGATCTCTTCATGGCCTACCCTCCGGACCCGGCCTCTAAAAGGCAGACTCTGAGGCCGCAAGATCCTCACCCTATACCCGCAGTATACACCCTGCGAGCTACTCCTTGCGCTGATGTTTCGATGACAAAACCAGAAAAACAGTTGTAACAGGAACAGCATTTGGACCAACCAAATAGGCACATCGCTCACCGAGGAACGCCGCCACCGTATCCTGCAGAAACGGTGTGCCTTATCTCGTCCAGCAAGGGAGAGGAAGAATCATGGTTCGACGGCCTATTTTCGGACGAGCGCATAACGTCTGCTTCGCCAAAAATAGAGAAATTTTCCGCCAGGTGGCGACTAGAATGCTTGCGGGCCGTCGGGGGCTCACCATGGGAACAGGTTCGCGAGCGGAGACGGTAGGCGTTGCGAATCAGAGCGGCGCTTCCCTGTCCACGACCGGCGTGACGGCCATCGTTCTTCTCATCGCGACATCCAAGCTCGCCCTGCATTTGTATGCAGGGCATCGCTACGGCTACTTCGTGGACGAACTGTACTATCTCGCTTGCAGCCGACACCTGGACTGGGGCTACGTCGACCAGCCGCCTCTGATCGCGGCCATGGCTTGGCTGGTGCGCCACACGCTCGGTCCATCGCTCCCCGCCCTCCGGTTTGTGTCGGGACTGGCCGGGGCGGCGGAAGTTGTGCTCACGGCCATGATTGCTCGGGAACTCGGCGGCGGGCGATTCGCGCAAGCGCTCGCCGCCATCTCCGTGCTCGTGGCCACGGGCATTTTGGCCGCCGACAGTCTGTTTACAATGAACGCGTTCGAGCCCCTGTTCTGGATGGCCTGCGCGTATCTTCTCGTTCGCATGATGAAGACAGGAAACGAACGGCTGTGGCTCGCCTTTGGGGCCGTGGCTGGCATGGGGCTCGAGAACAAATACTCGATGATGATTTTCGGCGCGGGAATCGTGCTCGGGCTGCTACTGACGCGCGAGCGCTGGTTGCTCGCGAACCGCTGGCTGTGGATTGGCGGCGGAATCGCATTTGCGGTGTTCTTCCCGAATCTCTGGTGGAACGTTCGGCACCATTTTCCGTTCGTCGAATTGCAGGCCAATATTCGGCACAGCGGGCGGGATGTCTCGTTGGGATTCTTCAGTTTCTTCGGCCAGGAGATTCTGACCATGCTCCCGCTGACCCTGCCAGTTTGGCTCGCGGGCCTGTGCTTCTTCTTTTTTGCCGAACAGGGGAAGGCGTTCCGCGCGTTCGGCTGGGCCTGGGTATTTACGGCCGGGGTGATCGCGACGCTTAATCCGAGGGTGTATTACCTGTACCCGGCGTTTCCTCTCCTGTTCGCAGGGGGAAGCGTGATGTGCGAGGTATGGCTTGCGGGGCGTCGTCTGCTATGGTTGCGCTTGGCCTATCCCCTACTGATGGTCGTTGGCGGGGCACTGTTCGCTCCGCTTGGCGCTCCCCTGCTCCAAGCGGAAACCTACATTCGCTACACACGTGCCCTGCACCTTCGGCCTCCCGCCATTGAAACGCACAAGCTCGGCCCTTTGCCGCAGCTCTATGCCGACCAATTCGGCTGGCCGGAGATGACTCTGACGGTCGCGCGCGTCTACAACGGCTTGCCGCCGGAGGTGCGGGCGAAAACCGCCATATTCGGACAGAACTACGGTCAGGCTGGCGCCATCGATTTCTTCGGGCCGAAATATGGATTGCCGCCGGCGATCGGCGGTCACCAAAGCTATTTCCTGTGGGGACCGCGCAATTACACGGGCGAAAGCATGATCGTGCTCGACGATGACCAAGAGCGACTCGAGCAGCTGTTCAGCACGGTGCGCAAGGCCGCCACTGTTTACCACCCCTATTCCATGCCTTACGAGCACTTTGATGTCTTCTACTGCCAAAGACTGAAGGAGCCTCTCAAGCAACTGTGGCCGAAGGTGAAGCGTTGGAATTAGCGAAGGTGAATGCGGAACAGAGGTTGGAGAAGCCAAAGTGGACGGCGCAAGAAACGCTGCCTTCATTCGCCGAGGGCGCACGATCTCAGCTGGTTATCCTAGAATCAGTCCGATCGGTAACCGGAAGGGAGAATGGTCATGGCAGCGACCAGCGGATCGTTCAGCACAGGAGCAGACGGTCGGAAGGCCCCGACGGTGCGCAATTCGATATTGGAGGCCGTCGGCAACACGCCCGCGGTGAGGCTGCGCAAAATCGTCGAGCCGGACATGGCCGAAGTGGTCATCAAGCTTGAATACTACAACCCGACTGGATCGTATAAGGACCGCATGGCTCTGGCCATGATTGAAGGCGCTGAATCGCGTGGCGAGCTGCACCCCGGAATGCGCGTGGTTGAATTCACGGGTGGAAGCACGGGAAGCTCGCTGGCCCTGGTCTGCGCTATTAAAGGGTATCCCTTCGTTCCAGTTTCGTCGGATGGCTTCGCCAGAGAAAAGCTGCAGACGATGAGACTTTTCGGGGCGGACCTTCAGATCATTCCGTCCCAGAACGGAAAGCTCACGCCCGAACTGTTTCGCACCATGATTGACCGTGCGCGGCAGCTGAGCGAGGAGCCGAACACGTTCTACACCGATCAGTTCAACAATACGGACGCGATCGGCGGGTATATGGGCATCGGCCACGAACTGTTCGAGCAGGTCGGGCCGGAGCTGGCTGCCTTTTGCGGCGGCGTGGGAACGGCGGGAATGCTGGTGGGAGTGTCGCGGGCCCTCAAGGCGCACGGATGCCGCGCCAAAATCGTGGCGCTCGAGCCGGCCTCATCGCCCCTGCTGACCGCGGGTAAGGGCGGCCCGCATCGCGTCGAAGGGATCGCCCCTGGGTTTCGTCCCCCGCATCTCCGGGAGGGGGATTATGACGAGGCGCGCACGGTGGACGAAGGGAAGGCGCGCGCGATGGCGCGCCGTTTAGCGAAGGAGGAGGGAATCTTCACGGGAACCTCGTCGGGAGTGAACGTGGTCGCGGCGCTCGAGTTGGCGCGTGAACTCGGACCAGGCAAGACGGTGGCGACCGTCGCGGTCGATTCAGGCTTGAAGTATCTCGCAGGAGATCTCTACCAGACCTCGGGCGGGTCCTGAGCCCTTGGCCGTACGGTGGATCGCGGCGTTTCTCCCCGTGCGCCCTCGGCTGTTCGTGGTGGGCCAGAGACCGCTTCGCGGTCGCGAAACGTCAGGCTGTTTCATCCGCTTCCCTGCCCGAGCAGATCGCGAGCGATGACCATGCGCTGAATTTCGCTCGTGCCCTCGTAAATCGTGAGAACGCGGGCGTCGCGATAGTAGCGTTCAACATCCGTTTCGCGCGAGTATCCGACGCTGCCGTGAATCTGCACGGCGCGATAGCAAACGCGATTGGCCATCTCGCTGGCGTAGAGTTTTGCGCGCGAGGCTTGCGGCCCGACCCGGCTTCGCCCCCGGTCCTCGGCCGGGCGCTCGCGGGCTTCGACGTCGCGCAGATGCGCCGCGTAATAGGTGAGCGCGCGGGCGGCTTCGATTTCCGTGGCCATATCCGCGAGCATCCACTGAATGGCCTGATAGTCAGCGATCGGATGCCCGAACGCACGCCGTTGCTTCGCATAGCGCGCGGCAGCTTCCATAGCGCCTTGGGCGAGCCCCAACGATTGCGCGGCGATGCCCACGCGTCCGCCATCGAGGGCGGCCAGAGCGACCCGCAGGCCCTGCCCCTCCCCGCCGAGGACGTTTTCCGCCGGCACCCGGCAGTCTTCAAAAACAATCTCGGCCGAGCGCGACAGGCGCAAACCCATTTTGTCCTCGTAACGGCTCACGCGAAAACCCGGCCAGGAGGGCTCGACCAAGAAGGCGGTGATGCCACGCGCGCCAGCCGCGGGATCGGTCTTGGCGAAAACGACGTATACGCCCGAAAAACCGCCGTTCGTGACCCAGCTTTTTGTCCCCCTGAGCACGTAGCCGTCGCCCTGGCGCGTGGCGCGCGTTTGAATAGCGGCGGCGTCCGAGCCGGCCTGCGGTTCGGTGAGGCAGAAGGCACCGAGAATTTCGCCGCGGGCAAGCCGCCCGAGATATTTCTTCTTTTGCGCGTCACTGCCGTGCTTGAGGATGGGCGCGGAGGCGACCGAGTTTGTCACGCTGAGCGTCACCGCGGTTGAGGCGTCGACGCGCGCGACTTCTTCGAGCATCATCGCGTAGGTGATCGTATCCGTGGCCGAGCCGCCAAATTCCTCGGGAATCAGCATGCCGCAGCAGCCGAGTTCGCCCAAGCGGCGAATCTGCTCGACAGGAAATCTTTCGTCGCGGTCGTATTCGCGCAGCAGCGGGCGCATTTCCGTCTCCATGAATTGGCGGACGGTGTCGCGGATGAGGAGCTGATCGCTGGTCGGGGAGAAGTCCATTGGCAAACGCACAGTGTACAGCAAGCCAGCCCATGGCCACATGAGCCACTCGCTGGTTGCGGTCCGCGGGCCGAGTCCGCATAATCGCAGGGCCCCTAACGGCCATGAATGAACCGAATACCCCGCTCATGCAGCAGTACCACGCTGTCAAGAAGCACCATCCCGGCGCGCTGCTGCTCTTTCGGCTCGGCGACTTCTACGAGCTCTTCTACGACGACGCGGTCACCGCTTCGCGAATCTTGCAGATAACTCTGACCTCGCGCAACAAAGAGAAAGGCCAGGCCGTGCCCATGTGCGGGGTTCCCTATCATGCCGCGGACAGCTACATCGCGCGGCTCATTCGCGCCGGCTACAAGGTCGCCATCTGTGAGCAGATGGAGCAACCCGGCCCCGGCAAAAAGCTGGTGCGGCGCGAAGTGACCCGCGTGCTTACTCCCGGCACAGCGACGGCCGGGTCGCTTGTGGCTGCCAAAGAGAACAATTTCCTTGCCGCCGTCGCGCGCGGAACGCTGCGGCCGAGGCCCAGGGCCTTGCGCGCACAGGCCGCCGTCGAGGGCGCTGGTGCGCAGGCTGCGCACAACGGCGGCGTGCGCGCCGACGCCACAGAGCAGGTCCTGATCGGGTTGGCTTACGTTGACCTTTCGACCGGCGATTTTCGCGCGACCGAATTTTGGGGCGATCGGGCCGAGGCGCGTCTGGGGGATGAACTCGGGATTTTGCAGCCCCGCGAGATTCTCGTTCCGCAGCCGTCCACACTCTTCCCGCCTGCTGCCCAGGGCAGCGTCGAGGAGCTTGGGACCTTGGAAACGCGGCTTGACGAATGGATTTTCGAACCTCAGTACGCAGGCAGGCTGCTTGAACAGCAGTTTCGCGTCGCAGCGCTGGCGGGGTTTGGGCTCGAAGATCATCCGCAGGCAACGGCGGCGGCCGGCGCGATCGTCCACTACCTGCGCGAAACGTCGGCCATCGGCGCCCGTGAACTCGAGGACGCGTCAGCCCCCTCGCCCTCGCCCGCGACACCAACCGGCCTCGAGCACCTCGACCGAATTGCCTTCTACCAGCAGCAGGACGCCATGATCCTCGATCCGGTGACCGCGCGGAATCTCGAACTGGTCGAGGCCGCCTACGGAGAGGACGATTCCGCCACGCTGCTCGGAGCCCTCGACGACACCGCGACGGGAATGGGCGCCCGGCTCCTGCGCGCCTGGATGTTGCGGCCGTCCATTTCGCGCCAGGAGATCGCCGCGCGGCTCGACTCGGTGGCGGCGTTGAAATCCCACACCGTTGCCCGCGAAGAGATCCGCAAACAGCTCGAGGGCGTACTCGATCTTGAGCGCTTGACCAGCCGCGTCACCCTCGGGCTGGCCACGCCCAGGGATTTGCTGGCCTTGCGTGGGTCGCTCGAACAGATCCCCACGCTGCGCGCCTTGCTGGAGGCCATCGAACGCGGCAAGCAGTTAGAGCGGACGGAATCCGAGGAGAAGCGGGCGAACGAGGAGCCACGAGCGGGTGCGTCGCCAGACAGCTCCGTCATAAGGCCAACGCGGCTGCCGGAACTGCACGCGCAGATGGAGGAGTTGAGAGAGGTGCGCGATCTCGTCGCACACGGAATCTCGGATGATCCCCCGGCGATGGCCCACGAAGCCGGCGTGATTCGGCGGGGCTTTGACGCCGAACTCGATGAGTTACGAGACATCATGAAGCAGGGCCGGCAAATCATCGCCGCAATGGAGGAGCGCGAACGCAAGCGTACGGGAATCGCGTCGCTCAAGATCCGCTACAACCAGGTCTTCGGCTACTACATTGAAGTTTCCAAGGCCAACCTTCATCTCGCGCCCGCTGACTACGAACGCAAACAAACGCTGGTCAGCGCGGAACGGTTCACTTCCGGCGAGTTGAAGGAATACGAGCACAAGGTGCTCTCTGCCGAGGAGCGCGTGCTCGAAATCGAACGGCGACTCTATCTCGAGATTCGCGAGGCCATCGCCCGCGAAGCGGCCCGTTTGCGCCGCACGGCTTCGGCCATCGCCCAGCTGGATGTGCTCGTGAATTTCGCGCGGATTGCGGTAGCAAGAAATTACGTAAGGCCGGAGTTCCGGGAGGCAAAGCAAGCCAGGAACAGCGTCGTACACGGAGTAGAGGAAGGACAGCTGGGGGCCGAGGAACCCGAATCACTAGCCAGAGGCCGAGCGGCGCAGCGGGAAGCCTTGATGATCGCCGGCGGCCGGCATCCGGTGATCGAGCAGCTCGTCGAACGGCGAGGCGAGCGATTCGTCCCGAACGATCTGTATCTCGACGACCCGTCGCAGTTCCTGCTCGTCATCACGGGTCCGAATATGGGGGGGAAATCGACCTATCTGCGTCAGGCCGCGCTGATCTCGATCCTCGCGCAGATGGGTTCGTTCGTCCCTGCTGCCGAAGCGAAGCTTCCCGTCTTCGACCGGATCTTCACGCGTATCGGCGCCTCCGACAATCTGGCACGCGGCCGCTCGACGTTTCTGGTGGAGATGAGCGAGGTGGCGGCGATTCTGAACACCGCGACCCGTGACAGTCTCGTGCTGCTCGATGAAGTCGGTCGCGGAACGGCCACCTTCGACGGATTATCGATCGCCTGGGCCGTGGTTGAGGCGCTGCACGGAGGGGCGCGGCCCCGGACTCTGTTCGCCACGCACTATCACGAGCTCACCGAGCTCGAACAGCTTCTTCCAGGCGTAAAGAACGTCCACGTGTCGGTACAAGAGGCGGGCCACGAGATTGTCTTCCTGCGACGAGTCGAGCCCGGCAGTGCCGATAAGAGCTACGGAATCGAGGTGGCCCGCCTGGCGGGATTGCCAAACCAGGTGATCGCGCGCGCTCGCGAGATTTTGCGCCGCCACGAACAGAGCGAGGAAAAATTGAGCGAAGAGCTTTCGCCTGGCGCCTTACCGCCCCCGGCCCAACAGACCAGTTTCACCGCGCTCGACCACTCCGTCCTCGAGGCCCTGCGGGACGCCGATCTGAACCGCCTGACCCCGCTCGAGGCCTTGAATCTGCTCGCCGCACTCCAGCGGCAACTAGAGTAACCATCCCGACGTTCTTCGGGCGGGACTACACCTAGCCTGAGGTGTTTATGTGCAACACTTTTCCCGGGTCGCATTTGAGCGGCTTTCCAGCAAGGAACCGGCAATATGCGCAGCAATCTCTAGACTAATCGACGGATTGCACCGAACCTGGCGGGTAGAGTACGAAAGTACACTTGGTCGTGGGGTCGCAATACAGGATCCCCCGGCGCACGAGCCGCTCCGGGCCGTCGTCGGGGAAGACCACCTTAAAATCTGTGGCGCTTAAGAATTTGCCGGCGTTCTTCAGCTC
>DASPVZ010000049.1:0-40781 GCA_035622135.1 Candidatus Cybelea sp.
CCGGTGAAAAGCGCCGGACCAAGCAGGCGTTGTCTCGAAAGCGCCTGCGCAAGAAGCAAAGGCGCGAGCAGGATTAATCGCAGCAAAGCAGCAAACGGGCCCTTGGGTTTTCCTAAGCAGCCTCGGAACGGCCGGCCGGTGGGGTCCGCCAGGCAGTCTTGGCGTCAGGCGGCTTGACCGAAACGAGGGTTCTCGGCCCCGCAACCAGCGTGGGGCTTCGGAGCAACCTATGGAGTACCAGGATCGGATTCTGAAGTGCGCGGAGTGCGGAGCTGAGTTCGTCTTCACCGCCGGCGAACAGATGTTTTTCGCCGACAAGGGATTCAAGAACGAGCCCAAGCGGTGCAAGGCCTGCAAGGCGAACCGTGCCCAGGCAGTCAGCGGCTCGGCCGCGCCCAGCGTTCAGCGCGTCGAAACAAAGACCGTCTGTTCGCAATGCGGGAAGGAAACGACGGTGCCGTTCAGGCCGACGCAGGGGCGTCCTGTGTACTGCCGCGAATGCTTTCAACAGCGGCGTTCGATTGGGGCTGCCCCGGCAACGGCATAGTGGCGGTGCTCACCGGCGAATGCGCGATGCGGCGACCGCCGCAGTCCTGTGCTGCGGCCCAGCTGCGAAGCCGCGCCGCAGGTTAGGCCATAGACCTGCCGGGAAGACTCCCTCGAAAAAGCGGATCAAGCACCGTAGCTCAGCTCTGAGCGCGGGACGAAGGGCGCCCGCCTGACATTCGGCGACGAGTGCCGCCGTGCGGGTCGAGTCCTGGTGTAAAGCGGCGAGGTTTGAGGACCGAAGGCCAGCTGCGACGGCTAGTGGCAGCCGCAGGAATGCGGCGTGCAACCGCAAGTTCCGGCCGGTCGAGCGGATCGCTGGGTGCCCGGCTTATTGCTATTGGCCGGCGCGGCGAAGACAGAGAGTTCGAGCGTATGTTTCGCGCTCGAGCACTTCGGGCAGGTGACCGGCTGATTCTTGTGCAGGATGATGCGCTCATAGCGCTCGCCGCAGTCGTTGCAGAGATACTCGTAAATCGGCATGTTCGTCTCCTCTCGCGATTTCTTCAATTATCCGTGGAACGTGATTCGTGAGCAAGGCCGACACGGCAAACGGTCCTTCATTCTGCGGCCGGCCCTCGCGGCCTAGCCTGCCCGTTGCCCCCGCCTTTCTGGCAATTCCATCGAGCTTGCAGTATGTTGGATGTGCTTGCCAGGGAGGCCGCCACGATGGACGACAAATGCTCTGACGCGCAGAATCCCGCCCCTGCCGCACCGGCGCAGCAGAAGAGCGCTCGAACCGTAAAGTGCGTCAAATTCGGCAGGGAAATGCCTGGTCTTGAGCGTATTCCGTGGAAGGGCGAGTTGGGAAAGCGCGTGTACGAGAACGTCTCGCAGGAAGCGTGGAAAATGTGGATTGAGCATTCCAAGATGCTCATGAATGAGTACCGATTGAATCCTCTCGACCCCAATTCACAAAAAATAATGGAACAGCAGATGGAGCAGTTCTTTTTTGGGGAGGGCGCTCGCCTCCCGGAGGGGTATGTGCCTCCGAGGACAAAGGGATAGCTCGAGTCATCGGGCCGGGCAAGCGTCGATGAACCAAGTGGCAGCCGGTCCGGTTTTATGAATAGGTCCCTGCGCGACGAACTCCTCGCCATGGAGGCGGAAGACCGTCAAGTCCGAAAGGAACTCCTCGACCAGGGAGCACTGGGGGAGGGGTACAACCCGCGCCTCGAGGAAGTGCATGAGACCCATGCTACCCGGCTAAAGGAGATCATTGCCGCACACGGCTGGCCGGGCCGCAGTCTTGCGGGGGAAGATGGATCGCACGCCGCGTGGTTGATCGCGCAGCACGCCGTGAGTGACCCGCCGTTCCAGCGCGCCTGTGCGATCGCCATTGAACATTCAATTGCCGCAGGCGAAGCGCCGCTCGCGCAACTTGCCTACTTAGTCGACCGGATCCGCTACTTCGAAGGCAAGCCGCAGATTTACGGCACGCAATTCCGTTGGGACGAGAACGGGGAATTGAATCCATGGCCTATTGAGGATCACGAGCGAGTTGATGAGCTCCGGCACCGTGCGGGCTTGAACTCGATCGCCGAGCGCACCCGCGAAATTCGCGAACAAGCAGCGCGGGAGGGGGACCAGGGGCCGCGGGACCGAGACGAGTACAACCGCCACTACGAATCCTGGCTGCGCGAGGTCGGCTGGCGCAAGTAGCGCGGGGGTGAGGACCATCACCGCTCCCGCGGCCTGATTCGGGCAGCCTAGGGCCGCATCCTTCCGCTGGCCGGGTGTTCGACGGGTAATCGCGGTGAAAACCTGAACCGCAGTTTCGCGTGCGCGGCGCGCAAGGCCGTCTCGACCTGTTCGGGGCCTCCTTCGCGCGCGAATATGAATCCGAGATAGCTTGCGCCTTCCGGCCACGCCGCAACATAGTCGTGCAGCCGCGCCGTTATGCGAATCTCGTCGACGCCCGCGAGTTTTTCCGCCTCTTCGATCCCGTCCACCCCTTCAAAGATCCCGCTGCGCGGCACGGGAATCATCATGACGCCCGCAGCCTCTTCTTCCCGTTCTAAATCGCTGCCGCTCAGACCGAGCGCGTGGCGAATCAGCAATTCTTCAAGAGAGATTCGCTCGGGCCCGAATCGCAGCGCGCGCGAGCAAAGCCCACCGATCGGTCGGGGAGCAATTTCGAGCACCCAGGGCCCAGCCTCATTCATCCGGAACTCGGCATGCACGGGCCCGGCGACCAGGCCCAGCGCGGCCGTACTTCGGGCCGCGCAGAGCTCAATCGCAGTTTGCCGTTCGGCCGGTAAGCGCGACGGCGTGACGTAAATCGTCTCCTCGAAGTAAGGGCCTTCGAGCGGGTCGGGCTTATCGAAAATCGCAAGCACGCGGAAATCGCCGCTTCCGACCAGCCCCTCGATGGCAACCTCCGTGCCCGGGATATAACCCTCGACAAGCAGTTCGTCGAGTTCGGGCTCGCGTAAGACCTGAATTTCAGGCGATTCGAGCAACGCACGAAGCCTCGCCACAGCCCTCTCGAATCCGGCCGCGTCATCGGCGCGAACAACACCCTGGCTGGCGGAGAGCACCGTCGGTTTCAGGACGCACGGAAACCTCACACGCGATACCATGCGTGCCGGATCTTCGGGGAGGCGGAAGGAAATGAACCACGGAACCGGTAAACCTGCGTTGGCGAGTACCTGCCGCTGGAGCAGTTTGTTTCGGCAGGTTTTGGCCGCTTCCGGCGGGTTGCCAGCCAGCCCGAAGGCTTGCGCCACATACGCTGCGGCGGGCGTCGGCCGGTCGCCCAGGGCCAGCACGCCATCGGGGGGATGGGCTCGCATCTCACGAATGATTTCCCGCGCCGCCTGGGAAGGTGATTCGAAATCGAGTGCCAGCGCCTGGTCGCCCCAGGGGTCATCCAGCTTGTGGCACCGGTCCGTGCCGAATATGACCTCGACGTCGAGCTTCTCGGCCGCCTGGACGAACCCGCGCGTCTGATAGCCGAGCTTGCTGGTCAGTATCAACAGTCGTTTTTTTTCTGCCGGCCGCTGCGGGCTCATACGTCTCCCGGCTTCGAGTCAGGGTTGTTCGGGCAAGTCGCCGCTTGCTTAACCTCGACTAGATGCTCTCACGGCTCCGCCTTCGCTGCTAGCACCCCCGCCGGCATGCGTAGTTGCCATTCCGCGGCCAATTGGAGCGGGCGTTTGCGGTAGGCCCTGGTGCGGGATATAATGAGTGATTGTCTAGGGAAGAGCTGGCCCCACCTGAGCGGGTCTGCCGGGAAAATACAAAAATGAAACCGATCGTCGCGAAAGCGCAAGAGTCACAATTACGCAAAGACCTGCCGGCGTTCCGTCCGGGTGATACGGTGCGCGTCAACGTGCGATTGAAAGAGGGCGAAGGCGAAAAGGAACGCGTCCAGGCCTTTGAAGGCGTGGTCATGAAGCGGCGCGGCGAACTGCTGAATGAGACGTTCACCGTGCGACGCGTAAGTTTCGGGATTGGTGTCGAGCGCATTTTCCCGGTGCATTCACCCATGATCAGTTCGGTCGAGGTGGTGCGGCAAGGACGCGTCCGGCGAGCCAAGCTGAATTATTTGCGGTCGCGCAAGGGCAAGGCCGCGCGCATCAAGCGGGCCGAACGGCTCGAGGCGGTTGGGGCGGTTGGCGCAACGGCCGAGAGCGCCGAATAACTCTTTCTTCCGCCGTTTTTCTCTCCGATCACGGGCCTTTGAAGCATTCCGCAAGCGATCCGAACGGCTCGGCGCTTGGCGGCAGTGAGGCAAAGGATGGCCGGCCAATATGAGTTTTTTTCTGCCCTCTCCCTTCGCTCGCAAGAGACCCCGCCCCGCGCCCATCGAGCGCGAGAATAGGTGTAGGCGGAAAATTCACAGGTCCGCGTGTTAGAATCGCGCGCGATGGGACGGCTGTGCTGCTCACGATACGAGCGCAAGGCGCGTCAGGGCGGCTGGCAGCGCATCGCGGGATTGGATGAGGCGGGACGCGGCGCCCTGTTCGGCCCGGTCTTCGCGGCGGCGGTGATTTTGGACCCGCAGCGGCGAGTGAATGGACTCGACGATTCGAAGAAGCTCGCGCCCGAGCGACGCAGCGAACTCGCCCTCCGCATTCGCGAGCGGGCGTTGGCCTGGGCGGTGGCGGAGATTGAAGCCAGCCGCATCGATGCCTGGAACATTTACCAAGCCAGCCGTCAGGCGATGGTCGCCGCGCTCTCGCAGCTGAATCCCCTGCCCGATTATTTGCTGCTGGATGCCCTCGAGCTGGATCTGCCCATCGAGCAGAAGGCGCTGATTCACGGTGACGCGCGATCGGTATCGATCGCGGCGGCCTCGATATTGGCCAAGGTCGACCGCGACCTGCGCATGCTCGAGTTCGACCAGATATACCCTCAGTACGGCCTCGGGCAAAACAAGGGCTATGCCACCGCGGAACACTTGGAGGCGCTGCGGCAGTTTGGACCGAGCCCGCTGCATCGGTTTTCCTACGCGCCGGTGCGCGATGCGCGTTGCTGGGCGTCGGGGGCAAGGCAGGAGCCGCTGCCGCTGTCCAATTAGGGTCGAGCAGGGGCGGGCCCACTCGGGGCAATTCATCTCAGGAATTCGTTCGCGTTTTCTTCGCGTTTGTACTTGCGATCCTGCACCAATGGCCAGTAGATTTTGGCCTGCCGTTCGCGCTAGCCTCGAACAAAACCGTCCGCATCTTTGTGGGAGAAGAGAAGAAATGTTCTGCGAGCGTTGCGGCCTGAATTTTCTGCCGAGACAATCCGTTTGCACGCGCTGCGGGGCGGCCGCTTCACGGCACTGGCTTCAGCTCGTCGGCTTGCTGTCGCTCATGCTGGCCGTCGCAACCAATTCACTGTTGGGCTGGTTTCTGCTGCCACGGCTCGTGGGCGGTACTCACAGTCACGGAGTCTTTCGTGCTTGGCTGTGGATGGACGACAAGGTCGCCCTGTACGGATGGGTGCCCCTTGCCATCGCGCTGCTGGCCTGGGATTTTTTGGTGCTGCGCGGATCGCGGCGTCCGAAGGTGCGCGGATGGGTTACGCGCAAGCTGCTCACCTTCTCGCTGGTGGCGGGCGTAACGCCGTTCATTCCCTCCTGGGTACCCGCCGGGCAGCCGTCGCAGAATTTCCTGACCCAGATCCGCAGCCATCCGGGACTGCCGCTCGGTTTGGCCTGGGCTGTGGTGCTGGTGGTGATCTCGCTGGTTTGCTTCGAAGCGGAAACACGCGACTCGCTGCTGGGCCAGGGCAAAGTGCTGAGTCTGATCGGTGTGGGAACGCTCTTTCTGCTGCTCGCCATGACCGCTGCAGGCTGGGCCATCGCCTAGGCCAGACACCTTCCTCGATCCGTTCGAGCAAGAACCTCTCCGCGCGTCCAGATTCGCCTTCGCGCATTCGATGCGCATGATCCGCCGGTCCAGAGCTGCGCGGTGCGCGGCAGGATGGTCCCCACCGCCGCACTGGCGCACCCCTTGTTGATCGAGTAGTCTGGGCGGGCGGCTTTGCCGAGCGCACAGGACCTAGCTGGGGGAAAGATCGAAGGTGAGTGATTCCGTCCTTCCCGTGGGCTTGCGGGGCATGCACCTGCTCGATACCCCCCTGCTCAACAAGGGAACTGCGTTCACGGACGAAGAACGCACTCTGTTTGGACTCCACGGACTCTTGCCGCCGCAGGTCGAGTCACTCGATGAGCAGGCCGTGCGCGCCTATGACGCGTACCGTCGCAAGGACGACGATCTCGAGCGCCACATCTATCTGCGTTCTCTTCAGGACAGGAACGAAACGCTGTTTTATCGCCTGCTGAATGACCACATCGAGGAGCTGATGCCTGTCGTGTACACGCCGGTGGTTGCCCTGGGCTGTCAGCACTTTAGCCAAATTTACCGCCGGCCTCGAGGGCTCTTCATCTCGTATCCGTTGCGCAATTCGATTCCCGAGCTCCTGCACAACAGGCCGAACGCGAACGTCGACGTCCTCGTCGTGACAGACGGAGAGCGAATTCTCGGAATTGGGGATCAGGGTGTGGGGGGCATGGGCATACCGATCGGCAAGCTTTCCCTGTATTCGCTGATCGGGGGCATTCATCCGGCGCGCACCTTGCCGGTTGTGCTGGACGTCGGGACCAACAATCCGGACCGCCTGAAGGCGCCCGAATATCTCGGCTGGCGTCACGAACGGATTTCGGGCGACGCGTACTACGAATTTGTGGATCTTTTCGTTCAGGCTCTCAAGCACGAACTGCCGGGAACATGTATTCAATGGGAGGACTTTGCCAATCCCCACGCTCGTCCGCTCCTTGAGCGCTACCGCGAGGAGTTGCTGACCTTCAACGACGATATTCAGGGAACCGCCGCAGTTGCTTTGGGCACTCTGATCGGGGCGATCAAAGCGTCCGGCGGCAACCTGAGGGATCAGGAGATTGTGTTCTACGGCGCGGGAGCAGCAGCCATCGGAGTTGCCGATTATCTGCGCGAGGCGCTTCAAGAGAGTGGCCTGTCCTGCCAAGAGGCTGGCCGTCGAATCTGGATCGTGAACCGCGGTGGCGTGCTACGCAGCGATCGGCAGGACCTGTCGCCCGAGCAGCGCGTCTATGCGCACCCAGCGGAGCGGTTCGACTCCTGGGTGCTGCCCGCGACCGGCAGGATCGACCTCGGAACGGTGATTCAAAACGTCCGCGCGACGATTCTCATAGGTCTATCGACGGTGGGAGGAGCTTTCAGCGAACCGATCGTGCGGGAAATGGCGCGTAAGATCGAGCGCCCGATCATTTTTCCGCTGTCGAATCCAACCGACCGCTCCGAGGCAACGCCGGGCGACCTGCTCGAATGGACCGACGGCCGTGCTCTGGTCGCGACGGGATCGCCCTTCGCCCCCGTCGAATTCAGAGGACGGAAGGTCGCGGTCGCGCAGTGCAACAACGTGTACATTTTCCCGGCCGTGGGGCTGGGGCTGGTTGCCTCTCGCGCCCGCCGCGTGACGGACAAGATGATGATTGCGGCGGCGCGAGCTCTCGGCGAGAGCTCTCCGGCGCTCGGGGATCGGAGTGCCGCGCTGCTGCCTCGATTGACGGAATTGCGGGGGATTGCCCGAGAGATTGCCTTCGCCGTCGGCGCCGAAGCCCAGCGGGCCGGTCTTGCCGAACCTTGCTCTCCTCCCGAGTTGCGCGACCGCATCGCCGCCGCGCAATGGACGCCCGAATACCCGCGCTTCGTCCAGGCCAAGGCTTGATGCCGGATCGGCCAGCTGTGCTCGAGGAGGGATTACTGGGGGGTTGGCAAAGCGGAGAGCTCTGGTTCGGGCAAGGCCCCTCCGCTCAATTCATCCTGCGCCTTCTCGCGAGAGGCGTCCAGCAACCGCTTGGAGATGGCGAGTTCCTGTTTGGCCTCTCCCGGCCGCCCCGCTTTGGCTAATAGCCGCCCCTTCAGGAAGTGGTAACTGGAAATGCCAGGCTCGATTTCGACGGCCTCGGTGGCTGCCGAAAGCGCCGCGGCATAGTTCTCCCTCTGCTGGTAAACGCGGGCCAGACCGTAATAGGAGCTGGCCATGTGCGGGTCGCGCCGCAGTGCTTCGCGAAAGTTGGCCTCCGCTTTCACATAATCTTGCAGATAGAAATAGGCAAGGCCCAGGCGGTCATAGTTGAACGCCACATCGGGTTCGATCCTGGCGTCCTCGGCGAATTCATCGCGAGCCTTCTCGAAATCGTGTTGTGCGAGATAGGCCAGGCCAAGATTAAAATGCAGAAAGGGCAGATGCGCATCGAGTTGTTCGGCCTTTCCGAGTTCGGGCAGGGCTTTTTCACTTTCGCCGCGGTTGAGAAAGGCCTTGCCCATCAGCAAATGATACTCGGCTGTGTTCTGGCCGATCTCGATGAAACGCGTCAATGCTCGGTTCTCCAGCTCGGCCCGGTTTTGAACGTCTGAGGGTTGGCTCCTCTCGGCTGCGTTCCCCAGAACATAGAGGTAGTTAATGTCGTTCGACTCTTGATTCCAGACCTGCTCGAGCGTGCGTGCTGCCTGGGCGTATCGCTCGGTGAGAAAATAACAGAGTCCGAGCAAATAGCGGGCCTGCACGGAGGCTGGATCATCCCGCACAACGGATTCGAAAGGCGGTATGGCGGACCGGAAATCGTTTTCGTGATAGTAAACGAGCCCGATGTTCAGGCGAATTCCGGCCACCGAAGGCGCCAATCTCTCGGCCGCGCGCAAGTCTCTGAGCGCCTGCCCCCACTGGTGGCGGCGCATGGAGATGACGCCGAGGTTGGCATACGCTCCGGCGGAACGGGGGTCAAGCTCGAGGACAGATTTGAAGCATCGCTCGGCCTCGGCGAGCGAACCGGCACGAAGCGCCGTTTCCCCTTGCGAATAAACGCGCTCGGCGTCGCCTTGCCGAAGGCCTGGTTTGCTGTCCGGGTCCGCTGCCTCCGCGCGCAAGCCCGTGCCTGCAAGTCCAGCACACAGAACGGCTAAACACAAGAAACAAATGGCACTGTGGGGCGAGAGAACCCAGGTTCTGGCCGATATGTATCCGCGGGGGCTCAAGGCAAGCTCGCGAGGACGCCCTACCAGGTCCGTTTACCTCTTTTTCTTCTTGACATCAAGTGGAGGGTGGATATAAATCCGTTTTAATAAATTTAATAAAACGGCCGCGTCAAGGGGCCGGCGGGTGAAATCCGAAGCTTGCGGTGACGGACTGGTAGGAACGTAGCGACGCTGGGGTGGCGTCCACAGTTGAAATCACTTCCTTCCTATGCTTTGAAACGGAGAATGCTATGAAATCTCTTTGCCTTGCCTTCCGTACCCTCCTTTTCCTTGGCTTCCTTGGTCTGGCTGCCTCGGCGGCCCTCGCGCAGGATACAGCCTCGCTGACCGGAACGGTTACCGATGTCTCGGGCGGCGTCATCGCCGGCGCCGAAGTCAGCGTGACGAATGCCGCTCTCGGCATCAACCGCACGACGGCAGCCAACGCAGATGGAAACTGGCTCGTCTCGGGTCTGCCCATCGGCAGCTATGACCTGAAGATCACCGCGAAGGGATTCAAGACATTCGAAGCGCGGGGCGTGGTTCTGCGCGTCGGCCAGAAGGCTCGCGTCGACGCGAGCCTGACTGTGGGCGAGGTGAGCGCGGAAGTGGTGGTGGCCGGAGAGAATGTGGCGCAGGTGGATACGCAGTCATCTCAAATCTCGGGAACCATAACGTCAACCGAATTGAGCCAGCTCCAACTAAACGGCCGGAATTTTACACAGCTCATCACCCTGACGCCGGGGGTCAACAATCAGACGGGACAGGATGAAGGCACGGTCGGCGTATACGGCAATGTGAGTTACAGCGTCAACGGAGGGCGCGTCGAATACAACAACTGGGAGATCGACGGCGGCGACAACATGGATAACGGGAGTAATGACACGCTCAACGTCTATCCGAGCATCGACGCCATCCAAGAAGTCACCGTTATGACTTCGAATTACGGCGCACAATACGGTCGCAATGCCTCGGGCACAATCGAGGCAGAAACCAAATCAGGAACCAGCAGCTTCCACGGGGACGTCTACGAGTTCAACCGCAACAACATGTTCAATGATCGCAGCTACTTTGATGAGAGTTCGCCCAACGCGCCGGAATATAAGAAGAATGATTTTGGATACACGCTCGGCGGACCGATTTACATTCCGAACCACTACAACACGGAGAAGAGCAAGACATTCTTCTTCTGGTCCCAGGAATGGCGCCTTGAGCGCGTGCCCAATACGTTCGAGATTCCGGTTCCTTCGGTTGCCGAACGCGGTGGGAATTTCAGCGATGTGTGTGCTGTGGACCCGACCGACTGCCCTTCGGGTCCTGGCATCGTCAACAATCAGGTCCAAACCATCGATCCCAACGCCTCGGCGATTCTAGCCGAGATTCCGCCGCCGAATTGTTGTACAGCGCCCGTGGATCCTTGTGCTTCCGTAATCTTCTCCTGCTACGACACTTCCAGTCCAACTCCCACCTATTGGAGAGAGGAACTCGTCCGGGTGGACCACAACTTCACGTCAAAGTTGCGCGGGACATTTCGATATATCCACGACTCGTGGAATACCGTCACCGAGCCAACGCTGTGGTCCTCGGCCAGCTTGCCGACCATACAGACAAAATTCATTGGTCCGGGCACGAGTGCGGTCGCTCGGTTGACAGCGACAGCCTCCCCAACCTTAATGAACGAGTTCGTAATGAGCTACACCGCGGACCACATTTTCCTGACCGATCAGGGGCCGTGGCAGCGTCCCGCATCGATGACCATGGGGGGCCTGTTCAACAATGGCTTTGGCGGCAAACTCCCCGGGGTTTCCGTTTATGGCAATGATGTCTATTCATTCGCGGCAGACCCTTCGGATGAGCCGTGGAACAATGCGAACCCGACATACACGCTCCGCGACAACCTGACCAAGGTCATTGGGAAACATAATCTGCAAATGGGAGTCTACGCTGTGGCCGCGGAAAAGAACGAGGACTCGGGCGGAGAGAACGGGGGCTTCCTCACCTTCACCACTCCCTCGAACGGATCGGTCTACAGCACCGGCAACGCGTTCGCCGACTTGCTGATCGGCAATGTCGATGCTTTCTCTCAGGCCAACACGATCCTCAAGTATTACAACCGCTACAAGATCGTCGAACCGTACCTGCAAGATGATTTCCACGTCACATCGCGGCTCACTCTAAACCTAGGTCTGCGCGTGAGTCTATTCGGAACCTACCACGAGAAATACAACAGGGAATTCTCCTGGGAGGCGAGCAAGTGGGTTGCCGCGAACGCGCCTGGCGTTGATCCCGATGGCTCAATCACGGGGACCGCAGGATTGCTCTACAATCCAGCAACGGGCATGGCCCTTTCGCCAACCAGCCCGCAAGTCTTCAACGGCATCGAGGAGTGCGGAGGCACCGGCGTCGTAGGCTCCCTCACCTTGCCCACTGGACCGCGAAGCTGCTTGCAAGGCCATCTGTTCAACCCCGCGCCTCGGATTGGTTTTGCCTGGGATCCTTGGGGGAACGGCAAGAGCTCGATTCGCGGCGGGTATGGGATCTTCTTCGAACATCAGAATGGCAATGAATCGAATACCGAGTCCCTCGAGGGAACTCCCCCTCTCGTGTTGACCGAGTCTCAAGGAAGCGTCGCGTTTGGGGCCCCGGGCTGCGCGGGTCCCTCCGGATACGAATGCGTGGGTGCGGGAGGCGGACAGGCTTTTCCGCTCTCTCCTGTTTCGATTCCTACGCAGGCCCTATGGCCCTACTCCCAGCAATGGAACCTCGACATTCAACATGAGTTCTTCAGGAACGTCATCGGCTCCATCGCCTATGTGGGAAGCAAAGGTACGCATCTGGCCCTCCAGCGGGATCTCAATCAGCTGCAGCCCACGCCGGCATCCGAGAATCCGTATACTCCCGGTGTCCCGCTCACGAGCAGTGACTGCACGAACCTGGTGGCGAACGGAACTCCAGTTTCGAGCCTTCCCCAAAGCGTGCAGAACAACTTCAATATCGCTTGCGGGAACGTGCTTACCGATGACCCGTACCGGCCCTTTCTTGGTATTTCCACGATCACCGGGCTTCAGAACGAGGCCAATTCCAACTACAACTCCCTGCAGGTGTCGGTGCGACGCACGATCGCCCCGCTCACTCTGGACGTCGCCTACACGTACAGCCACTCGCTCGATGACTCCTCAGACCGCTATGACGGTAACTTCGTCAACTCATACAATCTGCGGCAGACCTACGCGACTTCCAATTTTGACGAGACTCACATACTCGATTTCAGCTATGTCTATAATCTTCCCTCGTTCCGCTCGGGAGGTTTCAAGAATGCGGTTTTGGGGGGCTGGGAATACTCCGGCATCACCACGTTCTACACCGGAACGCCGTTCAGCGTGACGAATGGCGAGTTTACCGACAACGCCGGCGTGGCGAATGGTGTGGGCACCGGGTCCTTTGTTGATAGGGTCCCGGGTGTAAATCCCTACAGTTCGATCCCGTCATTGCCTCTGGCCACCGGATCCGGTCCGCTTTTGATCAACCCCAATGCGTTCACCGCTCCCGAGGGTCTTACCTTCGGCGACTCAGGTCGTAACTTTCTGCGCAGCCCACTGCGACTAAACTTCGATATGGCTCTGTTCAAGAACTTTAAAATCAAGGAATCGATGGCCGTCCAGTTCCGAGCCGAGGCTTTTAACGTGTTCAACCACACCGAATGGTCGGGGGTCAATAGCGGTGTGACATGTTATGGAGCTGCGGCTCCCTACTCTCCGACCGACGCGAGCTGCGTCAATGCTGCCGCCACTCCCGAGCTCTATTGGTACGGCTTTGGCCAGCCATCGGGCGCTCACCTCGGCAGAATCATGCAATTTGGTTTGAAATTCCTGTTCTAGCGACGTGCAGATGTGAAACGGCCCGGGCGCTTTGGCCGGGGCCAGCGTGGCTTCGGCTAAAGGTACGGCGCGGGGGGACTAATCTTCCTCGGCAGGAATGTCGAAGTTCACGAGGTCGGCTTGGAATCCTTTGGTTTTGACCAATCCATAGGCGATCCCGACGGTCATCCACACGGCGCCGAGCAGGATGGCATAGGGCCCCAAATTGCGCCAGATGTAAAAACAGATCAGGAATCCGAGGAGCGGCGAGAGGAAGGTCGTCCACTTCTTTTCCTCGGCCCGCCAGTAGTAGCGCACAAACGCGGCGGCGTTTACCCCCATAAAAGCGATCAAGGCGCCAAAGTTCAGTAGTTCAGCGCCGCGTTCGTAGCTGATGAAGAAGGCTCCGATCAGCGCAATCGAGCCGACAAAGATCACGTTGTTGCGCGGGATGCGATTCTTCGGCTCGATCGCGCCGAAGAACTTTTGGGGGATTCCGTTGCTGCGGCCCATCCCGTAGAGCAACCGCGCCGCCCCGAGTTGAGAGCCCATGCCGGAACCGATGTTGGCGATCAGAATCGTGAAATTCAGAAGGTGAAACAGAAAAAATCCGCCCGCCTGGCGGGCGACCAGGGGAAAGGCAGACTCAACCTTGTCGGCGGGGAAAGGCGCTGATCCCCAGACGAGCTGCGCGGCATACACCTCGAGCGAGGAGAGCAGCCCGGTAATCAGGCAGACCAGAACGGTGGCCAGCATGATGTTCCGGCGTGGGTTATCAACCTCTTCAGAAAATGTGGAGATGGCATCGAATCCGATGTAAGTAAGGACGGCAATGGCCGTGCCGCGAAAAATTCCGTGAAAGCTGAACGTTTGCGGGTTGTAGAACGGCTGAGCAAAAAAGCCCGCTCCATAGTGATGGATGCCCAGGAGAAAGCGAATGACGAAGGCAAAGAAAATGATCACCACAATGGTCATGCCCGCCGCAAGCACGTCGTTAATCCGCGCCGAGGTTTTCACCGCCCGCAGATTGAGCACGGTGAACGCGCTGGCAAACGCCACAGCCAGCACCCAGTAGGGCACTTGGGGAAGGATGTTCTGAGTCAGCTTGCTGCAGATCACCGTGCAGATGAGCGGATTCAGGATGTAATCCATCACCATGGCCCAGCCGGTGATATAGCCGAGCGCGGGGTGAATTTCCTGGCCGACATAGGTGTAGGCCGAGCCCGCGCTCGGATAGGCGCGAGCCATTTTCCCGTAACTGACGGCGGTAAAAAGCATGGCCACCATGGCGATCAGAATGGTGGTGACGACGTGGCCGCGCGCCGCGTTGCTGATCACGCCATAAATGCCCATGGGCGCGATCGGCTGGATGATGACGATGCCGATGATAATCAAATCCCAGAGCCCGAGGGCTCGCTTGAGCTTGAGGGCAGCAGAGGGCGGGCTGGTCAGCTCGGTGGCCATGACTAGGCTGCCCGGGAGACAGTCGAGTGGCGTAGAGTGACCGCCCGCGTCGAAGGCGTTCGCCGCGCGCGCTTCGTCATGCTAATTGCCTCGGCTCCCGGCGCGCAACCCTCCATCGACGGGCGTGGTCATGGCCTGGTCGCGGTGCAAGCGGACGGTCGAGGTATCGATGTTCCAGCCCGTCACGATTAGTTGGACGTCACCCGTCAAGGCATCGGCTGACACGAATTGAGCGGTGATCTCTCGAGATTCGCCGGGCATGAGTTCGATGTAGTTATCCTGCCATAGCACGGGCAAGATCTCCATTTGCTTTCCCGGTGGGGCGATTCCGAGATGCACCTGAAAAGCGAGGTGTTGGCTGGGGTTTTTGACGTTCACACGAACGGCGGGGCCGTCCGCGTGCGTTTCGACCGTCGCGGAAACAGTCATGGCCCCGGCCTTGGGCAGGGTCTCGAGGGCTTTCAGATCCTCGTAGGAGGATACAGGAGTGAAGCGGTAGCTCGTCTTTCCCCACTCGTACGTGTTCTTCTTGGGCGACAGCCAATAGAAATTTCTGCTCACCGTCCGTCCTTTGGCGTCGTTCAGCACCAAGTCGAGGAAGTAGACGGGTGAAGAAGAGCGGATCGCGTCGTCGGGCAGGGCAAAGGCCTTGGCGGCTTGATCCGCATCCAGGTTGACACCCGCTTGGCGGGAGAACTTTTCCTCGAGGTTCACGTCATAGAGCTTCGCCACAACCGTCAAACCCGACGCTTTTTCGTATCGGCTGTTCACCACCTCGACGCTGTGGTCATCGTAGGCGTATTGGACGTGCAGGGGTTCGCAGGCCTTCTTGGTGCCAAAATATCCGCCGGCGGGCTGCAAGTAATAGTCGTAAAGATGCCAGATCAGCGACGGCCAGGCGTTGTCGAGCATCCACTGGATGACGCCGGTGGCCTTGTACTTCCTCCCCGAGTAGGCCTCGAACATGGCGCGTTCGCCGTCGTAGGCCATGGCCTGGGCCTTCAGTTCATAGTCGGCGAAATTCGAGGGGGGGCCGTAGATCGCGTCCATGGCGGATTCGAAGTGGCTCAGATCCTTGAAACCCTCCGATCCCGCGTGATAGTTCCATAGCAGCGTGTCAGGCTTGACATCTTCCGAGTCGAGCATCCTTTCCAAGGAAAAGGCCGGCGGAACAGCCGGTCCCGGTCCCGTCTCGGTATTGAAGCCCCAGGCTCCGCCCTGTTTGCCGGGGTCAGTCAGCCAGTAGTCGGGCGGAATGTAGTCGTAGGGGCCGGTCATCTTGACGCCAGATGGACCAGTTACCGAAGTGGGTCTCTGGGAAGCAGAGGAAATGTAGGGATTCGGCCAATCCGAATCCTTGAGAACCTGGATATAGGCCTTTTCGACGTCCGCCGGCGGCGGATTGTCGCTGCCGTTCAGCCAGACCAGCATGCTTGGATGGCTGCGCATGCGCATGATTTGCGACTGCAACGAAGCGGTTGCGATGGCAAGGTCGCCCGGCTGCCAGTGCTTCCAGCGCTCCCAATGATCGCAGCAGCACCAGCCGGCCATAATCAGGACGCCCTGCTGATCGGCCAGATCGTAGAACTCGTCGGTCTCGAGTTTCCCCTCCAGGCGAATCGTATTGAGGTTCATGTCACGAACGTATCGAAACTGGGTTTCGATGCGATTGAGGTCCTGACGCAAGAGCATATCGGGAGACCAGCCGCCTCCGCGAATCAGCAAGCGTTTGCCGTTGATCAGAAAGAAACGATGATTCTCGGGATCGAGCTGGGAGACGATCTCGCGGATTCCGTAGCGGACGGTGGCGGAATCTGAGAGCTGCCGGCCGGTCAGAAAGCGTACCGAAAGCGTCCGCAGATTTGGTTCGCCCATCTGCCGGGGCCACCACAATTGCGGGTCGCGGATGCGCAACTCGGGGAATTGATCGGGGGTGAAGCGAATCTCGCGGACTTCAAGCGGATTGAGCGAGATTTCCTGGCGAATCCGGAACCCCTCAAGAGACGCCTCGAGTGTCCCGGTTACCGGTTTGTCGAGGGCATTGTGGAGTTCGGCCCCAACGGTTAGCTCGGCGAGCTTGAGCGAGGGATCGGGCAGGTGGGTAACCACTTCGGGATAACGGACGGCAACCGGTCCAGTGATCTCGAGCGAAACGGCGCGCCAGAGTCCCATGTCTTTGTCCGGCGGCGCCGGATTCCAATCGACCCAATTAATGCCGAAGTCTTTCTCCGTCTGGGCCAGTGTTTCGATAGCCACGATGTTTTGGGCATGGTGGACAAGATAGGGGGTCACGTCAAATTCGTAGGTTCGATAGGCCCCGGTAATCGTCTTGGTGTTGGCGATTTCCTGCCCATTCAGCCAGATATTGGCGTGGTTATTGATGCCTCCAAAACGTAGCCACACCCGTTCGCCGTCCTCGGGAGCTGCCGCAAAGCTTGTGCGGTACCACCATGAACAGGCAAACGGGCTGTCTTTCGGCATGGGCAGATTCGAAAAATTACCGCCAATCGGGTAGGTGGTGCCGGGGATCTTGCGAAGATTGTCACCAATGAACGGATTCGGGTATGTCCCGTCCGCCACGAGGGCGGCGACCACCGTCGACGGGACAGCCGTATCGTGCCAGCCCGCCGTTGAAAAGCCGGATTTTGAGATTTGCTCGCCTGTGGCATTGGCAAGACAGGAGGATTGCAAGGTCCAGCCGCTCGCCAGCTCGAGATGAGTGCCTCGCGCCCCCTCCCTCCTCACTTGCGCAGGCGAGGCGAGAACAGCACACGCGGCCAGCAGCAGCGCCGAATACGCGAATGCGCTTCGCATGTCCCGAACCACCCGTTCGTTCATCGTAGAAATCCTCGTCTCGCCGTTGGGTCCCGCGCTGCTGCTCGGCTTCATTAAATTTTAATAAAGGCGCACTATGAGCGAGCGCCACGGGCGTGTCAAGCGCAAAGCTGCGCAATCTGAATGTCAGGGCATGGTGACGGCGCGCGTCGATTCGCGCACAACCAGCTCTGGGGCCAGCTTCCGATGAATGGCGGCCAACTCGCGGTCTTCGATTACCGCGTTCACGCCCTCCATGATGATTTCAACCGCCGTGCTTCCGAGCGCCTGCATGGGTTGCCGTACGGTGGTCAGCGAAGGCACCGAAAGCCCAGCGGGAATTACGTCATCGAAACCCACGACCGAGCAATCCTCGGGAACCTTCAAACCGGACCGGGCAAGGCCGCGGACAGCGCCCAAGGCGGTCATGTCATCGAAGGCAAACAGCGCCGTGAAACGCTTCTTGCGCTTGAGGAGTTCTTCGGTGAGCTTGAAGCCGCCGTCGAACCCCGAATTCGGGTCGAGCGACTCGGGAAGGTCGAGCACCAGGGCCGGATCGATTTCCAGTTCAGCGGATCGAGCGAAGGAACGCACACCCCGCCATCGCGGAGAGCTGTCCGCCAGGGTTTTCGGCCCGCGGATGAAGGCGATCTTCCGGTGCCCCAGCGAATAGACGTGCTCCATGGCGGCGTGCGAACCGGCTTCGTTATCCACCATCACGGAGCTGATGGAATTGGCGCTGAGCTCGCGGCCGATCAGGACGGAGGGGATGTTCCTCTTTTCCAGATCGGCGAGGAGGTTGATGTCGACGAAAAGCCAATTCGCGACGATGATGAGTCCTTCGATGGGCCGGGCCAGGAGCATTTCGAGATACCGCTCAAAGCGCGGGCGCTGGTTGTGAGCATCGGTAAGGATGGGCAGGTAGCCGGCCTGATACAGCGAGTTCTCGATGCCCCGCAGGATCAGAGTGCAAAACGGATCGGTCATATCGAACACCATCACGCCGACCGTGTGATTGCGCTTGGTGCTCTGCGAACGAGAGACGTGTCTTGCGTGATAGCCGAGCTTTTTGGCCGCGCGCTCGATGCGATCTTTGGTAGAGGCCGGGATGTACCGCGCCAGGGGCGCGCTGTTCAGCACAATCGAAACGGTTGCCGTGGACACGCCGCTTTCCTGGGCCACGTCCCGCAGGGTAACGCCCGGATTTTTTGCCCTTCGCCGCAAGGATCGCCAAGAATTGAGATTCGTCGCGGAGAAGGTTTATCACAGCCCGGGGAAGTCGGCCAGAGGGGGCTATCGCCGGAATCCCCCGGCCGCAGCGGACCCGGGGGCTTCGACGGCCCGGCAAAAGGGGGGACAAACCGCCCCGTTTACCAATGTAACCCTCTACAATATTTGCGGCCCGCGTTCGTCTACAGAATAGATGGGCGAGCCGGCGAGTATCAGTCGGATGAGCGAGCGAGACCGTCAGATCTCGGAAATCATCGCCGAGGAGGGAGCCCGGCTGCGCAATTTCATCCGCAAACGGGTGCCCAACGAAGCCGATGCGGAAGATCTTCTTCAGGAGGTGTTCTTCGAAGTGATCGAGGCTTATCGACTGATGGAGCCGATCCAACGGTGGGGTGCTTGGATGTTTCAAGTCGCCCGCCATCGCATGATCGATCTCTTCCGCAGAACCAGGCGGGAAGCACTCGAAATCGACCCGGCGTCGAGCTCCGGTGAAGGAGAAGCACACCTGCTCGAAGATATGCTGCCCTCGCCCGATGGCGGGCCGGCGGCTGCGTATGCGCGGACCGTTCTGTGGGGAGAGCTCGAGGAGGCGCTTGCTGAGTTGCCTCGTGAGCAGCGGGACGTTTTTGTCGCGCATGAGATCGAGGGCTACAGCTACAAAGAAATCGCCGCGCGCACCGGTGTGTGTGTCAATACGCTGCTTTCACGCAAATACTACGCGATCGCTCACTTGCGCCGGCGACTCGGGGTCGTCTACGACGAGTTTGCGGGAGGAGGAGAGAGAAAAAAATGAAACGCATCCTAAAATTCGCGATGATCGCGGTGCTGTGTGTGATCGCGCTTGCGTTGTTTGGGCTTGTGGTGATGGAGTTGTGGAACTGGCTCACCCCGGCGCTGTTTGGATGGAGACGAATCACCTACTGGCAAGGCGTCGGAGTCATCATTCTGACGAGGATTCTATTCGGCAGATGGGGGGCCTCGGCGGGCCGCGGCGGTCGCCGCCGTCAGATCAGGGAACGCTGGGAGGAGATGACGCCGGAAGAACGCGAAAAGTTCCGTCAGGGAATCTGTGGCTCCTGGGGTCGCGTTGCGCGGCCCGATTCAGAGACCGGCACCTCATCCTAATCGGGCCAGTGTGGAGCCCCTGGGCGGGCTACAGCGGAGGCCAGATGATCTCGACGCGGAACCCAGGGGGGTCGCCGGATTCTGGTACCTGCTGCTCAGTGTCATCGGCACCGGCGAGTTGGCTATCAACGCTGTGGCTCGCGATCAAGCGAGCCAAGCCGCGCCGGACGCAACTGGGTAAGGAGATCCGAGCATGAGCACGCCCATCGTGAAGCAGCGCAAAGCCGAACGATCGCCCGCTCTCCTGGCCAGGTTGGCCGGTCTCTTTTACCTGCTCAGCGTATTCGTTGCAGTCTTGGCTGAGTTTGTCGTCCGCGGCCGGTTGGGATTCGCAGCGGCGGTCCTCCTCCCGGTCACCTGTTACGTCGTTGTGACGCTGTTGCTCTATGCCATCTTCGAGCCCGTTAGCAGAAGCGTGGCTGCGCTCGCGGTTGTCTTTAATCTCGTGGGACTCACCTTTGAAGCTCTCGAATGGCAACCTCGCGGCGTGAACATCGCGATGGAATTTCACGGACTGTATTGCCTTCTGATCGGCTATTTGATTTTCAGGTCCACCTTCCTGCCTCGGATCCTAGGCGCGCTCGTAGCGCTGGCCGGATTGGTCTGGCTCGTCTACCTGTCGCCGCCGCTCGCAAAGTACGTATTCGCGTACAAGACGGCCGTAGGGCTGCTCGGAGAAGCGCTGCCAATGCTGTGGCTCCTCGTAATGGGCGTCAACGCCCAACGCTGGAGAGAGCAAGCCGGCGGAGCGAGCGAATAGCGATGGCCGCGCCGGGGCCTGGTGATCGACGCGGGGCCGAAAAAGAGAGAGCGCTCCGGATGACGGGGCAGCCTCGAGAAGCCGGAGAAGAACACACGAGCATGGTGGTATCTTGGAACTCTGGTAATGTCGAGGCGATTCAAGCCCGCGCTAGCCGGTGTGCTCCTGCTTGGGTTTTCCTGGGCAGGGAAGGTTGCTGCGCAAAGCGGTGGACTGTCCTCGGCGAGTCCTGGGATCCAGGCCGGCTCGCAGGCGCCGCCTCTCACGGTGCGCTCGAATTTGGTGCTCGTGCCGGTGCTCGTGAAAACCAAGGCCGGCGAGACGGTCTTTTCACTCACCGCGGACGACTTCATCCTCACCGATAATGGCGTTCCCCAGTCGTTGCGGCTTGAGCCCGATAACGACTCGCAGCCTCTTGCGCTGGCAGTTATCGTCGAGACGGGCGGCCAGGGTGCACTGCACCTGGGTGACTACCGCGATCTCGGGGCCGTGCTGGACGCGGTTATTGGCGATGTGCCGCATCGCGTCGCGGTGATCAGTTTTGACAGCAAGCCTCGCCTGGAAAGCGACTTCACACCTGACACGGACGAGGCGGCCAAGACGATCGCGGCGCTACATAAGGGCGATGCTGGCGCGGTGATCCTTGACGCTCTCGGCTTCGGCATCCATCTTTTGCGCAATCAGCCCCCAGACTACCGCCGAGCCGTGTTGCTCCTTAGCGAGACCATTGACGGCGGCAGCCAAACAAGCCTTGAGGAAGCCATCCGCGCCGTGGACGACACCAATACGGCAATTTATAGTTTCGCGTTTTCCAGCACGAAACAGGCCGTGAAACACGAGGCCGCGAAGCTGCCCGGAGGAGCTTATGCACAGGAGCCATACCCCGCGGGTGGCTGCATGAGTAAGGATGCGGATGCCGACCCGGACGCGCATGGCAAGCGCAGCGTCCAGGCGCTAGACTGCGCCAGTGATCTGCTGCCGCCGCTGCGCCTGGCGCGCATGGCGTTCATCGCTGCGCACGACGGTCTTAAGCGCAACGTGCCTGAGTCAGTGGCGCAACTGACGGGTGGCGAATATTTCACCTTCAACGACGCAAGGACACTCGTGCGACACCTGGTCGCCGTCTCGAACGACGTGCCGAACTATTACATCTTGAGCTTCCGCCCGAGATCACCGGACCCAGGACTCCACGCACTCGAACTGCGCCTCAAAGACAGGCCGCAGCTCAAAGTGGATTCGCGCAAGGCGTATTGGGTGGACGATGGCGCGGCCGCAGACAGCAAGACCAGGTGACCGCCTGGGATGAAGGGTAAGAGGAATTTCCCCCGTGGCGTCGACGCACCGCAACAAAGTTGGAAATGCGCACCGGTAGACGCATCTCACTTCGCGGATGCGTTTATCCGCCGAAAGGATAAGCATGAAATCGACTGTGACTAGGCCTAAAGCCCAGCATGCCTCCTACCTTGGGGCGGCTGGTCATCACGCGCTTCCGGGTGGCGTCGAGGGTTTCGATTGCTCTACTCATTGTGTTTCCTCCCTGATCGAGAGCGCTTAGGATGTTCAGGCCAGGGGACCGTCGCTTGTGTGCGACTACGATAATATGGTAGCCATCTGCCACGATGCCGCAACAGTACAAGAGCGTCTATTTCGCCGATTATCCAGCCGATTCAACCAAAGAACGGAATTTGACTTTGGCATTCGGGGAAAAGGACGCGGGGTTATTTGCGGCGGTCAAGCCCCTCACAAGCCACGAAATCCGGGAGGCCATTGGACACGATTCCTACCAGTCCCTTTGGCAGGAATCCGCCCGGGAACGACTCGGGATCAACACATATTCGTTGCGGCGGCTGCGTGCTTGGCAGGTTAGGGAGCAGGAAGGCGAGCCATTGAGCTTCCCAAGCATGGCTGAGCCAGAACGGCCATTGATTGATCCGGTGCAAGCGACCTACCGGGGCGGTCAAACCGAGCCGTTACACGAGTGGTATCCATATTTGGAAGGATACTCACCGAAGTTTGTTGAACAAGTGATTCAGGAATTCGCTCCACGCGCATCACGGGTTCTCGACCCATTTTCTGGTATGGGTACGACGCCGCTCAGGATGGCGCAACTCGGTGCGGCCGCGTTCTATTGCGAGCTCAATCCGCTGCTTCAGTATTTGATCGAGACCAAAATTATTGCCCTGCGGCTCGACGACAGGACGCGCAACAAAGTGGCGTATGTCGTGCGACAGCTTGCCTCCAACTTCGTCAACCGATCGCGCGATTCTCGTCCCGATGAGGAGTTGCGCTTCGCCTACGAGCAGACGTTCGGGAAAAGCCAGTTTTTCGATACGGCGGTGTTTGAACAGGTGTTGATGATTCGCGCTTTTATCGACCGCCTTACCCGTGACGAACCGCTGGCCGCACGTTTTTTGAATGCGGCGGTATTGGCGTCTTTGGTACCTGCGTCGCGACTGATTCGACGGGGTGATCTGCGGTATAAGACCCGGGAGGAGAGGCGGCGGTTTGGAGTCGAGTTTTTCGCGACGGTCAGCGAGCGGCTGAAAACAATGGGCACCGATTTGTCGCAGGTGCGCCCGTTGCGAACGATACCGCTGCTGGTCTGCGAGGATGCCCGGCATCTGGATCGCTTAAAGCCGCTGGACATAGACGCGGTCGTGACCAGCCCTGCGTATTTGAATGGCACGAACTACTTCCGGAACATGAAGCTCGAGCTCTGGTTCTTGCGGTGCCTGCGACAGCCGGGGGATTTAGCGGCGTTTCGGTTCAAGGCGGTGACGGCAGGCATCAATGATGTTACGGCGGCAAAAACAAATGGGGAACCCATTGCCGAGTGCGCCGAGGTGGTAAGGCAGCTCGAAGCAACCGCGTATGACGTGCGCATTCCGCGCATGGTTGCTGCCTACTTTGCGGAAATGCAGACAATCTTCCACGGTATTTCGAGGCATCTAGCGACCCGCGCTACGCTCATCATTGATATCGGGGACTCAGCGTACGGCAACGTGCATGTACCAACCGACGTCGTACTTGCCGGTATTTTGAACAGGGCGGGGTTCACGCTCCGCCGTCAGGTCACGCTCAGGAAGCGACTGTCGCGCAGCGGCTTTCCATTGCGGCAGATGCTGCTGGTTTTCGACTGGGCAAAAAGAAGTGTCCGTGTGAGCCGGGAAGGGCCCAGGTCCCCGGCATGGGCAGCCGCCTGGCAGAGGTTCAAGGCCGATCTGCCGCATCAGCAGGGCGAGTTCGGCAAACGCAACTGGGGACATCCGCTGCATTCGCTCTGTTCGTATCAGGGAAAGATGAAGCCGTCTCTTGCCCGACACTTGGTGAGAACGTTTGCCCCTCGCGGGGGCGTGATGCTCGATCCGTTTGGCGGCGTCGGGACTATCCCGTTCGAAGCCGCACTGTGGGGAATCCGAACGTTCAGCTTTGAAATCAGCCCGGCAGCGCTACACATTTCACGCGGCAAGCTTGGGTCGATCAAACCGGAAGAATGCGCGCGTCTTCTGGATGAGCTTGAAGACTATCTGACCACGCACGAGCCGACCCTCGAGGAACAGAAAGCGGCGCGGGAGATTCGGTTCAACGGCCCGCTGCCGGACTATTTCGATGCGCGGACGTTTCGAGAAATTCTGCTCGCCCGGCGATTTTTCCTGGGAAAACCACCGCATACGGCATCCGAGTCTCTCGTATTGGCGTCGCTTCTGCACATCTTGCATGGCAATCGTCCCTACGCTTTAAGCCGACGATCGCACCCGATTACACCCTTCGCACCGAGCGGTCCCGCCGAATACCGGGGCCTGCTAGAGCATTTGCGCACAAAGATTAACCGCAGCTTCGAAATCGGACGTCCATCCGATTTTGTAGAGGGCCGCGTGTTCCGGCAGGACGCCACGTCGTGGTGGCCGCAAGAGGTCGATCAACTCGATGCCATCATCACTTCGCCGCCGTTCTTTGACAGCACACGGTTTTATCTGGCGAACTGGATGCGGCTATGGTTCTGCGGCTGGGATGCAGTGGGCTTCAAGTCGCGGCCGCTTGCCTTCGTAGAGGAACGGCAGAAGCAGGGCTTTGAAATCTACGAATCCGTTTTCCGGCAGGCTCGTGAACGTCTGCGTCCAGGAGGGGTGATGGCAATGCATCTCGGCAAGAGCAGGAAATGCGACATGGCGAAGCGCCTAGCTAAGGTCGCAGAGCGATGGTTTCATGTGGCCGACGTTCACGCTGAGAAAGTCGGCCATTGCGAGTCCCATGGCATTCCTGATAAGGGAGGGGTCACGGCTCATCAGTTCCTCGTGTTAACGTAGCTGTCTTAGAACCCGGGCGGGTTCTTCTGATCCTCTGGGCTCAGCTTCCCGACCAGTTGATAATTTCCTGCTGCGCGAGGCCGGTTTCGTCGAGACCACGGTGGACGCACAGCTCCGCCTCCACCGGCTGACTCCGTTCCGCCGGTTCTGGTCCGCCCTCGTTGATGAACGCCACCTCGACCACATGGAGCAATCCACACTAACGAAAAGGAAGGCAAGGAGAAGAAGATGACCGATCACGAGCAGTACATACCGGGTCCGGCCAGCGGGGCGCAGATACGAAAAGACGGAGAGAAGTGGACGCTCATTCTCGTCCGAGAGCTACGACACTCGCCGCAAAAAGTCTGGCAGGCGCTTACCGACCCGACGCATCTGCGCGAGTGGGCACCCTTTGAGGTTGATGGGAACCTGGGTACGGTTGGAACGGTGAGGCTCACCTGGGTGGGAACGTCCACGCCGCTCGAAACCAGAGTGATACGAGCCGACGCTCCCCGGGTGCTTGAATACAACGATACCCGGTGGGAACTTGAAGCCTTTGGTGGCGGCACGCGCCTGACGCTGTGGCACAACATCGATCGCCGCTTCATCTCCTGGGGCGCCGCGGGCTGGCACATTTGTTTCGATGTTATGGATCGCCTTCTCAGCGGAACTCCCATCGGCCGGATCGTTGGTGGTGAGGCGATGAAGTTTGGCGGCTGGCAGCGGCTGAACGCGGAGTACGCCAAGCAGTTCGGTATTGAAACGCGCAACTTGCCGCCTCAGGCCGCTCAAGAGTTGTGAATTGAGGGGATCGCCGCAAGGCGATGCACCAACCACCACTCGCGAAGCCGGCCTTGAACGTCGCACTCTAGATGTTCCAAGTGTTGTAGCATGCCTTCTTCAGCATCACCGGTTTCTTGAATGGCAATGTAGGTCATGGACGCGCTTGGAGCCGCGCCATGCCAGTGCTTCTCTCCCGGCGCTATCCAGACCAGGTCTCCCGGAGGGATTTCCTCGATCGGGCCGGCCCATCGCTGGACCCGGCCTGCGCCCGCCGTCACGATCAGGGTCTGACCTAACGGATACGTGTGCCAGTTCGTCCGCGCCTAACGGTTGCTCATCTTTTCGATCTGTTCGGGATAACGGGCGCCTTGTATCGTGATTTGCGAAGCGGCGCTTTCAATGTCGCGGAGATCGCCGGCTGTCAGCTCGAGCGCAGCCGCGCCGATGTTCTCCTCCAGGCGGTGCAGCTTGGTCGTTCCTGGGATGGGGACGATCCACGGCTTCTGCGCCAGCAGCCAGGCCAGTGCGATCTGGCCGGGTGTCGCCTTCCTTCGTTGGGCGATCTCGTGCAGCCGTTTCACCAGGGTCTGATTTGCTTTCAGGGCTTCCGGCGTAAAGCGCGGCAGGATGCTTCGAAAGTCCGTGCTGTCGAACTTCGCGTTCTCCTCGATTTTGCCAGTCAGGAATCCCTTACCCAACGGGCTGTAGGGAACGAAGCCAATGCCAAGCTCCTCGAGCGCCGGCAGCACTTCCTTCTCGGGATTCCGATACCACAGCGAATACTCGCTCTGCACGGCGGTGACCGGCTGCACGGCATGCGCGCGCCGGATCGTCTTTGCGGCCGCTTCGGAGAGGCCGAAGTGTTTGACCTTGCCTTGCTGAATTAAATCCTTTACGGCACCGGCAACGTCTTCAATCGGGACCTCGGGGTCCACCCGGTGCTGATAGTAGAGATCGATGGCATCGACCTTCAACCGTCTGAGCGAGCCTTCGACTACCTGTCTGATGTGTTCCGGTCGGCTGTCGAGCAGACTCCAGCGCACTTCATCGCCTGGCGCGGGTTTCCAACCGAACTTCGTCGCGATCACGATTTGGTTTCTAAACGGTGCCAGCGCTTCGCCGACCAGCTCTTCGTTGGTAAGCGGACCATAAACCTCCGCTGTGTCAAAGAACGTAATGCCGCGTTCGACCGCGGCGTGAAGCAGTGCCGTCATCTCTCTCTTGTCTTTGGCCGGGCCATACGACCAGCTCATGCCCATACAGCCGAGACCGAGGGCTGAGACTTCCAGATTGCTTGTTCCAAGTTTCCGTTTTTGCATGTTTGCTCCTGTGTCCCGGGCTCAACAGCGCTCCCAAGCTACCGTCGAGTGTTTGTTTGGGTTCGACGATTTCACGATGAGCTGCTTCCCTGCATCCGCCTCTTCGAGCCATGCAAGCTGCCTGGGTCCGACGAACCGAACCTGCCCCGGACCGCCGGCGACGGCGAACCACCAGTTCCGCGCATTGACGACCATGAGTCCGCTTCCGTATCAGAAGCCGCTCCGGCTACAGACCCACAACCTTGTGCGGGTTGAGTTGAGCGTGAGGCTACTGCCGCGCCAGGATTGCCAACCATGAAGTCGAGCAAGACGGGAAGGATGAGGAAACGAGACCCTAGCGCCCAGCGGGCACGATGAGTTACACCGCTTTTTCCTAAGTTCCACGTCGTCCGAGGAGTGCCGATTTCATCCCCCCAAAGCAGAGAAAAACGTCTTTCTCGGCGCAACACTGAGCACAGTTGCCGGGTCATTCAGAACGCAGAATGGCAGTGATGTCGAACCTGGTGATCCGCCGGCTGGCGAACCAGACACTCGTCGACGCGACCAAAACGAGGAGCAAAGTCAGTCGAGCGAACGTTCCTGGGCCAATTGGCCTCGCCCCTTCGATCAGGGTTTCAAGAAAACGCCCGGAAAGTTGTGCCCCAGCTATTCCGGGAACCGCACCGGCTACGACCATCAGCAATACCTCGAGCATTAGCATGCCCCGGAGCCGCACCGGAGTGGTGCCCAGAGCCATGCGTACCGCCATTTCCTGCGTCCTCTCGACTACGGCGTACGAGACGATGCCGTAGATGCCCATCGCCGCCAACAAGAGAGCGAATCCGGCGAAATACCACCAGGCGGTCCGGTAGAACTCTGGGCCGGCAAAGACCTCGTCGAGCCGCTGAGCCATGGTTTTTACCGCGAACACAGGAACTTGTGGATCCAGCGATTGGATAGCGTCGCGGACCTCAGCGAGATAATCTTCGGCGCGGCCATTCACACGCACGACAAAGGTCGAGAAGAAGCTGCCCGGAGTTGCGGATGGAATGAAGACCTGTTTCCCGTTGGCCAGTGTCGGATCAGTCTCGTACTCCATTCCCTTTACGACACCAACGATTTTCCTCGGGCTCTCGCCAGCAATCGTGAGTTCACGACCAACGACGTCCTCTGCAGCACCGAAGGCCGCTGCGAATCGCTCGTTGACCACCGCGACTCTAGCACCGGAGCGGACTTCTGCGTCCGTAAATTCCCGACCGCTCAAAATCCTTGCACCCATTGTCTGGAAGTATTCAGACATGACCGGGATCATCATCGAATTGTGCCCAACCGTTCGTCCATCCAGTCCGAACGGTCCTCCGACAAATGCCGACGCGTATAGGGGCAGGAATTCTGTCGCGCTTGCCGTGCGAACTCCGGGGAGGCGGCGGATCCGATCGAGTGCCTCCTCAAAATAAGGAAGCTGGCTCTTATCCAATTGATGGGTCGTGCCGTCCAGTGACACGCTTACCGTCACCACATCCTTCACGTCGTAGCCGCGGTCGATTCTCATTAAGTGGAAGAAGGCATGTCCCAACGACACTGACCCTGCCAGAAGAATGATCGTGAGCATGACCTGTGCGGCAATCAAGATTTCGCGAACCAGTCGCGATCCGGGCGGGCGACTGGAGCTACGTATTCCGTAGGCACGGACGCCGCCCAGGCATAACCATGGCAAGATGCCGAACATCAAGGCGGTCACTACGGAGACAGCCACCGTAAACGCTAGAACGCCTGGATCCAGCAGTGAATACGATTGCGCGGCGAGAGTTGGAGGCTCCACTTTCGCCGCGAGAGAAGTCGTCCAATAAGCGATCGCCAGTCCGACCACACTCGCAACGAAAGAAAGCAGCAGGCATTCGGTGAACAATTGTCGTACCAGGCGGGCGGAACTTGCTCCCAAAGCGGAGCGAACGAACAACTCCGGCACACGATCGGCGGTGCGAGCGGTCAGAATGTTTGCGACATTCGCGCAGGCGATCAATAGGACCAGCACAACCGCGCCCATAAACATGAGCGACGCGTTCTTTGCCGACCCCGCAAGTCCATCCTGAAGTGATGTCATGCTCGGGCGAAAATCGTCCGGTCCCGCCTGCTTAGGCGACAGCCGCTTGGCCTCGATAGCCAATGCGGCACGCGCCTGCGCCCAACGAACACCCGGTCTCAGTCGTGCTACGGTCGCCCAACCGTTGTTGCCTGGGCTGAACGCGGCTGGCTTCCACAGAACGGTCCTGCGCGGAAAATCAAACCCGGGCGGTGCAACGCCTATGACCGTCAGCGGATTTCCGTCAATTCGAATCGTGGCGCCCAGGGCTTTTGGATCGGCGCCAAAGAACTGCTTCCAAAGGCCGTAACTGATCACCGCCACCGCATTGCGTCCGGGCGGGCCCCACCCTACCCCGTCCACATCATCTTCGGAGGCGAAGCTCTGTCCTAACATCGGCTGTGTGCCCAGCACGGAGAAGAAAGTCCACGACGTCTGCGCGACATGCACTCGGCTCGCGACAGGTCCTCCGCCGAGGTTCGCATCGGCTTCCTCAAATAATGCCGCATCAGCCAGATAGGGACTCTGATGACTCCACTCATGAAACTGCTTGGCGCTATCGTGTGGTGGAATGAACCCGTGTACCAATGCCAGGCGGTCGGGTTCGCGAAACGGTAGGGAGCGCAGCAGCAATGCATTGACAACGCTGAAGACGCCCGTGTTTGCGCCAATACCGATGGCGAGGGCAGCTATGACAAATCCAGCCTGCCATGGACGACTGGCCCAAAGCCTCCATGCGTACCTCAGGTCAAGAAACATCACGTCAGTATGCTCTCGATTTGGTTCGGTTGTCGAAGGTGACCTCGTTCCCTGAAGATCGCACTATTCACATAACCGGCTGAGGTGACCAAATCCCGGTGATCCCTACACCCAGGTGCGAGGACCGCAACAATCACATCACCGGCGTTTCGATCCGGGATACCGCCTTGTACCTCTCGGCGATAACAGCCAGTTTCCCTGCGGATTTCAACGCAGGCAGAATCTCGCGCATGCCTCCCGGGTACTGACAGACCCCCTGCACAATTGAGATCCTCACCGATTTCACCCCATGGCAAACTCGCCGGAGAGTTTGCTTGGACTGAGTGCGCCAACTGCCGACGCATGCTGGCGCCAAGATGGTACACTCTGGTTCTCCTTCACCGTCATGGAAAAGAACCTGCTGACTCGCCGGGAATTCCAGTTCTCCGCCCTCAAGGCGTCCGCGGCTCTGCTTATTTCTCCACGTTTTGCCGCCGCGACTCTTGCCGATTCGCCCGATGTCACCTCGCTCTACCGCAGAGCGATTGTTATCGATTCCCTTTGCAGCCCCTTCGTCGATGCGGCAGGCGAGCCCAGCCCGGCCCTCTTGAAGTCCGTCCTCGACTCCGGCATCACGGCAGTCAACTGGACGGTCTCCGCGCGGGATTTCGAAGGCACCATCCGCGCCATCGCCACCGTGCAGGCCCTGGTCGACAAATATCCTGATGCCTTCACGATTATTCGCCGCCAGCCCGAGATTGCCTACGCTAAGCAATCTCGACGCATCGGCATTCTCATGGGCTTTCAAGACACGGGCTTTCTGGAAGATGACCCGAGCCGCATCGGTATGTTCCGCAATCTTGACGTGCGCATCATGCAGCTCACCTATAACAACCGGAGCATCTTCGGCGACGGCTGTCTGGAGCCAGGCAATGCCGGCCTTTCGAATGCCGGCCATGCCGCCGTAAGCATGATGAATACCATCGGCGTCGCCGTCGACCTCAGCCACAGCGGCTACCACACTACCTCCGACGCCATCGAGGCCTCCCCGAAACCCGTGCTGATTACGCATTCGGGCTGCGCCGCCGTTTATGCGCATCCCCGCAACAAGCCCGACGCGATCCTCCGCGCGCTGGCCGACCGCGGCGGCTATTTCGGCATCTACCTCATGCCGTATCTGGTCGCGTCGCCCACCGTCCCCACGCATGAGCACGTTCTGAATCACCTGATGCACGCCATCGATGTCTGCGGCGCCGATCACGTCGGCGTCGGCTGCGACGGTTCGATTCAGGCCATCACGCTCACGCCCGAACAGAAGGCCGGCTTCGACGCCGACATCGCGCGGCGCAAGCAGCTACACATCGCTGCGCCCGGCGAAGACCGCTATCCCTGGGTCCCCGACCTCAGCGGTCCTTTACACATGGAATTGATCGCAGAAGGGCTCGCCCGCCTCGGCCAGCCCTCGTCGGTCATCGAAAAGGTTCTCGGTGCGAACTTCCAGCGCGTCCTCGGCGACATCTGGGGAACCGCCTGACCAGGAGTGATCCCGTGCGAGCCCATTTGTCCCGCATGATCGGACCTATCGCTGCCCCTCTCGTGCTCATGGTCGGGGGCCTCGCCTCGGCCAACCAGCAGCCAGGGGCAATCTCCGCTCTGCCGTCCGGCATTCCCTCCTCGGCTCGGCGTTACGTGGTTCTCCTCGTCGGCGCTCCCGCCGGTCAGCAGGCCAGTTGGTCCACGCCCGACGGCGCACTCCACGTCTTCTTTCAGTACAACGATCGCGGCCGAGGCCCCACCACCACCAGCGTGCTCCACCTTGATGCGTCCGGAGTCCCCATCGCGGAATCGGTGACCGGCAACAACTACCTCAAATCACCGGTCCACGAGAATTACAGCCTCACCTCTGGCTTAGCCCACTGGCAGAACGAGGTCGAGCATGGAACGGGCCCGCTCAGCGCGCCGGCCATGTACGTTGCCATGAATCCGTCGCCGATCGAGACCGGCCTGCTTGCGGTTGCCGCCCTCCGTCATGGCGGCCAACTCGCCCTGCTTCCCGAAGGCGAGGCGCACGTCGCGCCTGTCAGCGATCTCACCCTCGGATCCTCGGGCGTGAAGAAGCACGTCACCCTTTACTCCATCGCTGGCCTTGACTACTCGCCCACCTATGTCTGGCTGGACGACCAGGCTGCCTTCTTCGCCTCGGTGAGCGACTGGCTCTCTGTCCTGCCCGACGCCTGGCAATCCTCACTCCCTGCCCTCCGCACCGCTCAGAGCAAGGTCGTGGAGGCCCGCTCCGCCGACTTGGCCCGCGCCCTCATCCACCGTCCCTCGGGCCCCGTCGCCATCACCCACGTCGACCTCTTCGACGCCGCATCCGCCAGCATCGTCCACGATCAGACCGTGATCCTCCGCGGCAACCGGATCCTCAGCGTCGGACCCGCGGCCTCCGCCAGTTTCTCTCCCGACGCCCAGCGAATCGATGGCCACGGCAAAACCCTGCTCCCCGGCCTGTGGGACATGCACGCGCACGTCGCAGATAACGACGGCTTGCTCAACCTCGCCGCCGGCGTCACCACCGTCCGCGACCTGGCCAACGACATCGATACGTTGCTCGCCCGCCGCCGTCGCATCGAGAACCTCGAGGAAGTTGGCACCCGCATCGTGCTCGCTGGCGTTATCGACGGCCCCGGTCCGTATCACGGTCCCACCAAAGTCCTCGTCTCCACGGAGGAGGAGGCCCGCGCCGCCGTGGACAATTACAAGCGCCTCGGCTACGTCCAGATCAAGATCTACAGTTCGGTTCCTCCCGCCGTCGTCCCCGCCATCATTCAGGAAGCCCACCGCCTCGGCATGCGCGTCAGCGGACACATCCCCGCGGAAATGTACGCCGACCAGTGCGTCGAGCTTGGCTACAACGAAATCCAGCACGCCAACTTCCTCATGCTGAATTTCATGCGCGACGTCCGCGACACCAATACGCGCTCCCGTTTCACGGCAGTCGCGCAACGCGGTGCTTCGCTTGATCTGCACTCGGCTGCCATGCAGTCCTTCGTCGAGCTGCTGCTCGCCCATCACATCGATCTCGATCCCACCCTCGACGTCTTCGAGGACATGTACATGCAGGGTCCCGGCGTCATCCCACCTGCCTTTCAGCCGGTTGCCGCTCGGCTGCCGCCCCAGGTCCGCCGCCAGCTACTGTCCAGCGGGCTGGCCGCTCCGCCCGGCATGCAGGAAGCCTACCGCCGCTCCTTCCAGAACATGCTCGCGATGATCGGGATGATGTACCGCGCCGGCATCCCTATCGCAGACGGAACCGACGAAATGCCCGGGTTCTCGCTCCACCGAGAGCTCGAGCTCGACGTCGAGGCCGGCCTCCCGTCCAATCGCGTCCTTCAGGACGCTACCCTGAGCGCCGCCCACATCATGTCCATGGATGACGAGCTTGGCTCCATCGTCCAGGGAAAACTCGCCGACCTCGATCTCATCATGGGCGATCCCGTTGCGAGCATCGCGAATGTGCGGAACGTGGTGCTAACCGTCAAGGATGGCAACCTTTACAATCCAGCCGAGCTCGAGGCAGCCCTTGGCATTGCTCCCCGATGACGTCAGGCAGCATCAGCCAGGAAAATCTACAATTACGACTATAGATAACCGTAGGATGGCGCATGCAGATTGGGAAGGACTGCGCGGCGCATCTGCGGGAGCCGGTTCGATCCTTTGCGCATGGAGAGTACTCCACAACGAGAAAGGCTTGCCGCCATGATCGTTGATGCGTCCGCCGTAGTGACCGTGCGCGCGTCGAAATCGACGTGTAACGGGTGACCTGCCGCGCGCCGTCTTGTCCGGGCCTCGCCTAAATATGCCTTGACACGTATATGCTCTGTGGAGTATATGAAGGACATGGAATCTATATTCCAGATCATTGCAGAGCCGAACCGCCGCGCGATCTTGAGCCTTCTGGCCTCGTGCCAACCGTCGGTGGGGGAGATCGAGCGGCAGCTGGGGATGACGCAGCCGACCGTGTCAAAGCATTTGCGGGTGCTGCGCGAGGCCGGTTTCGTCGAGTCCACGGTGGACGCACAGCGCCGCCTCTACCGGCTGAAACCTGAACCACTTCAGGAGCTTGATGCCTGGCTGGCTCCCTTCCGCCGGTTCTGGTCCGCTCACCTCGATGCTCTCGAACGCCACCTCGAGCGCATGGATCCGCCAGCAGCAACGAAAAGGAAGACCAGGAAAAGACGACGCGGCCGAAACCGCGAACCTGACAAAGGAGAAGGAAAATGAAAATCAAATTGACTAGCGTATACGTGGATGACCAGGCCAAGGCGCTGCGCTTCTACACGGAGGTATTGGGCTTTGCCAAGAAGGCCGATTTCAGTAACGGCCCGTATCGCTGGCTGACCGTGGGCTCGCCTGAGGAGCCGGACGGCACGGAGCTGCAGCTGGCGCTGAATAACAGCCCCGCGGCCAGAGCCTATCAAGAGGCGATCCTTCAACAGGGTCAGCCGGCGGCCATGTTCTTCACCGACGATGTCAGGGGCGACTACGAGCGGATCAAGGCTCACGGTGCCGAGTTCACGATGCCGCCCACCGACGTGACCGGCTCGACCATTGCAATGCTGAAGGACACCTGCGGCAACCTCATTCAGCTCACCCAGCTGGCACGCTATTCACGCTAAGGAGAAGAAGGTGACCTATCGCGAGCCTGGGACGCCGAGCAGTTCGGCATCGAAAGGCCACAATTCAAAGCTAGGCCGGAGTCAATGACTTTGTGCCGCCGATAAGGAGGGACAAATCCGTCATGAGGGAAGCTACCAAACGTTCGGTTTTTCGCTGGATTCACATCGTTTTTGCGATTCCCATAGCCGGTTACGTTGATAGTCCGTTTGACCAAATTCCAAACTACGCGCCGGCTACTCGGTTTGTCTTCGTTCCTGTACTGGTGCTTTCGGGCCTTTGGATGTGGAAAGGCCCTGCCCTTCGACGACGTATCTCGAGAAGGCCGGCCTCACAAGACGCTGCAGCGAAAATGCGCGCATGAAAACGAGGCGAGAATTCCAAGGCGTCAAAATGAATCCGTCCGAACGCATTGACGAGTTGATCGCAGGAATCACGGGCTGGCGTGGCAAAACGTTCACCAGCATCCGCAAGTGCATCCTTGAGGCCGACCGGAGAGTAATCGAGGAATGGAAGTGGATGGGAAGCCCGGTCTGGTCTCGCGACGGAATGATCGCGGTCGGCAACGCTCACAAAGACAAGGTGAAGCTTACCTTTGCCCACGGGGCGAGCCTCCCGGATCCTGACCATCTCTTCAACGCGGGCCTCGGAGGCAACCAGTGGCGAGCGATCGATTTTTTCGAGGGGGATAAGATTCATGAGCGTGCTCTAAGAAATCTCGTCCGTGCCGCCGTTGGGTACAATCAGAGCAAATTGAAAAAGCAAGCGCCGGCGGGTACCCAAGAAAAAAAAACACAGGGGCAAAAAGTGAGGGAATTGCAATTTCCTCACCAGAAGAAAAGTCGGGCCTACCAGATTTGGCAGCGCAGGGATGCGGGACGGACCATCGCGCCGCCCTCCTCGCATCCGAAGGCCTTTGCAAAGGCGGCCATGTTGGAAGGCGCCGCGATGGAGCGGATGCGGTCAAGGGCGTGCGGATTCAGATTGGCCATCAATCGCACGAACTCGGGTCGGTCTGTGGCTGCCCACATCTGGCTATAAGCGAGAAAAAAGCGTTGTTCCGGCGTATAGCCGCCGATGAGCGGACGAGTCTTACCCTTTAGCCCTTTCTCGAGCGCGTTGTAAGCAATGGTCAGGCCACCCAGATCGGCGATGCTCTCGCCGAGGACTAGTTTGCCGTTTTCGTGAACGTCGTCGATAGCCACGTAATTATTGAACTGGTTCACAATGCACTGCGCGCGATCGTTGAAATTCTTCGCGTCCTCAGGGGCCCACCAGTCACGCAGGTTGCCGCGGGCGTCGAACTTGCGGCCCTCATCGTCGAACCCGTGAGTCATTTCGTGGCCGATGACGGCGCCAATGGCGCCATAGTTCGAAGCGTCGTCGGCCTCGGCGTCAAAGAAAGGCGGCTGAAGAATCCCAGCAGGAAAAACAATCTCGTTCATCACGCCATTGTTGTAGGCGTCGACGGTCGGCGGGGTCATGCCCCATTCGGTGCGATCCACGGGCTTGCCAATTTTGTTGAGATCGCGGTGGGATTCGAAGTCGCTTCCGCGAAGTGTGTCGAGAACGAAGGGGCCGCGGTCAACGTGATAGGCCGAATAATCGCGCCATTTGTCGGGGTAACCGATCTTCACGCCGAAGGCGTTCAGCTTAGCCAGAGCTTCCTTGCGCGTTCCAGGGCCCATCCAGGGCAAAGTTTGCAGGTCGTCGCGCAAAGCGGCGATTAAATCGTTGACCATTTTCAAAGCGCGAGCTTTCGCTCCGGGCGGGAAATATTCCTGTACGTAAATCTGACCGAGCGCTTCGCCGAGCTGGTTATCCGTGGATGCCACGCAGCGTTGCCAGCGTGGGAGATTTTCTTTCGTTCCCTGCAGGACTTTGCCGTTGAAATTGAAGTTCTCCTCGACAAACGGCTGCGAAAGCCAACGGGCAGTGGAATTGATCAAATGCCAGCGGAGATAGATTCGCCAGTCGCTGAGCGACACGGATTTGAGATCCCGATTGACGGCCTCAAAGAACTTCGGCACGGCAACGTCGACTGAATTCATCTTGGGTGCGCCGATTTCGTGAAAGTAGCTTGGCCAAGAGAAATTCGGAGTGAGGGCTTGCAACTGCGAAATGCTCATCTTGTGATAGGTCTTGTCGGGGTCGCGCCGCTCGATGCGGTCCATCGATGCCTGTGCGAGATTGGATTCGATTTCCATGACGGTCTTGGCTTCCGCGGCAGACTTGGCGGGATTGTCCCCGAGAAGCTCGAACATCTTGGCGACGTGCGCGACATATTGCTGACGCAACTGCTTCGATTTGTCGTCCGTCTTGAGGTAGTAGTCGCGGTCGGGCAAGCCAATGCCACCCTGGTCGGCACCGCCAATGACTTGTGAACTGTTCTTCTCGTCCTGCGTTGACCCGAAACTGAAAACGGCGTCGATGCCGATCATTTGCAGGTGCGCGAGCTCGGCCTGAAAGTCGTTGGCATTCGCGATGGCCTGGATGCGGTCTAATTCTGGTTGCAGCGGCTTGGCACCGTCGGCGTCGATCTGCTGAACGTTCATGCAGCTTGCATAGTAATCGCCGATTTTTTGTTCGTTCGAGCCCGGCACGGCAGCGCGATCCTGATCCTGCGAAGCTTTCTCAAGGATTTGGCGTAGGTGTTCGCGATTGCGCACCATCAGTTCATTGAAGCGGCCCCAGCTCGGATACGCGGCGGGAATGGGATTGTTCTTGAGCCAGCTGCCGTTCGCATAGTGATAAAAATCCTGGCAGGGGTTGCAAGTCTTGTCGATCGAGGAGAGTTCGACACCAGGCGATGAAGCTGCGGAATCGCCGCGCGATCCCCGCCTCTGCGACCGGGCACACCCCGCGGCGATGGCAACGACGGCGAAAGCCACTATGACGCCAAGAACGACCGTGAAAGTGCGGTTTGAATACCGAGCGATGCGCGTAGCTTATCTCCCCAGATGCCTACGGACCGGGATTCCATTTTGACCTCCCGGATGGTTCCTCTTATACACCCAAGACTTTGCCGGCATACCAGGTTTTTTCCGCCGCTCTCGAGGCCCCCTAAACCCGCTTCGTGTTGGTTCTTCCGCTGGCCCTGCCCGCGATGCGGGTGCGCATTGAATGAACGGCTCATGGATCTTGCGATCGTTTCGAAAGCGCTGATTTATTGCGGTCTGCCGATAGAGACTACCAAATTGCCCAGAGGATGTGGCAAGTTGTTCGGGCTCCCTTGAGGTCGTGAGAACATCGGATGAAGCTTTCCTTCGAGGAGACCCTCATCGAGGTCTGGCGACAGACCCTCGTCGAGAATGCGAGGGCGGTGGAGCTAGGAGCGAAGCGTCACCCCGTCGAGCGCACCCCCAAGCGTGGTTTGCGGCAGGTGGACTTCATGTTCGATGGCAATGAGATTCGAGGGCTGGAGCAGAACCCGGGCACGAAGTCCCGTTGGGCAAAAATGGCGCGTTCAGGCAAGAAAGTGATGCAGTTTCTTAGCGAAGGTCGGTACGTTGCGAACGTGGTCGATGGGAGGGTAACGTTCTACGGAAAAACCGCGACGAATCGCTGACAGGTTCGCGGGGTGCGTGGGCGACGAGGGGTGGCTCCGAAGTTCATGAAATCCGCGGCAAACAGGATTGCGACCAGTAGCCAGTCAACGCCGGGAGCCGAGGGCTACGTTTACGACGGCGCGGACGGGACTCAAATGGCGTTCTGGACCTGTCATGAAACTGCCATCTCCGCTCCTCACGTGCATGACTTCGACGAATATATGGTCGTCGTGCAGGGCTGCTACACTCTGCTCTTCGGCGAAACCGTACTCCCGTCCGAGCCGGTGAAGAATATTTCATCCCCAGAGGGACTTGCCACGGCGGCGAGGGCGTGGCTGGCACGAGAACGATCCACGCCTTCGGCGGACGGCTGGCACAACGGGCTAACAATAAAGCTCCGAGGGAAACCGACGAAACGAGGCATTCAGGTTCCTCGCCGACGAATGCATCTTGCGGCGAAAAGCGACCGACGTTTTCGACTTTGATCGTTCACCGGGTATACGTTCGAACCATCTGCGATTAAACAACTGTGCCGAACGTGGTGCTAACCCTCAAGGACGGCAACCTCTACAACCCAGCCGGCTCGACGCAGCCCTTGGTATCGCTCCCAGGTGACGTCACTGAAAATATGGCGGGGATGGTTCTGAATTTCTTTCTAAGAGAAAGGTTGGTGTAGTTGAAGCACAGGCGGCGTTCGCCCGTGGCCTACTTAACCGTGCGGTTGATTTCGGTGTTCTGAGCGGCAGCTATCAACCACCCCTCATTCTGCCGGGTAAGCACAAATGTGAACACGCCGCGGCGCGGGTTTTGCGTTCTGGTATCCCCGAGCAATTCCCAGTCCACGTGAGCGAGTGCCGCGTCTTTTCGCAGGAAGCGAACGTCAACATGAACAAAAGTCATCCTGCTGTGCTCGAAGATCCCGTAATATGCCGGATTCTCATCCGGAACCGAATTCTCAGGGATTGTGCCGTGCGAGTATGCGTGTCGGAGCTGAATCTCGTTTCGCCCCACCCATCGAACCCCTGCGACGTTAACGAAGTCGGCGTCCGGCGCAAAGAGCTTGCCGAACGCGTCCATGTCGTGGCGGTTCCAGGTGGTTGCGAACGCGGCGACAACGTTCCGCACGTCCTCCACGTCATTCGGCGCCGCAAGAACGCAAGTCGGCCCAATGGAAGTCACTATGGCCAGAACTGCAAGCAGCCTCAAAGCGCTAGTCATAGACGTTGTCATGGGCGCTCCCCCTCAGTTGGCCGTTAGTGCAATTATCCAACGTGGATCGAGCAAGGCATCCGTCGACCCTTGCGTAAATTGGGTGAGGTCCCCGATTTGGAGAACCCGCCAAATTGCTCCACCAAGAAATGTCTCCAAGTTGTGGAACAAGGGTGCGCCTATCGTGCCTTTTCGAAGAGCAGCTTCGCGCCAAAGCCGATGAAAATCGCGCCTGTCGCGCGGTTGAGCGACTTGGCGACTTTCGGCTTTTGCAGAATGGAAGTAAGCGAGCGCGTTGCCGTTACCAGCACAGCAAACCACAAGATGCCTTCGGTCGCGTGAATCGAAGCCAGCAGCAGACTGAATCGCGCCACATTCACGCCCGCAGGTATAAACAACGGCAGAAAGGTAACGTAGAAGACTCCGACTTTCGGATTCAGCAGATTCGTGAACAGCCCGCGCAGGAACCAGCGCCCCGAATCTTCTCTCCACTCGCTGACCCCGGCGCGCGCGGAGTCTTGCATTTTCAAGAACGAAGCGTCGTTTTGCAGGAAAATCTTGATGCCCAGAAAAACCAGATAGCACGCCCCGGCAACACGCAAAATGTTGTATCCAAACTGCGACGTCGCCAGCAGCGCCCCCAGTCCCAGCGATACGATGCATCCCCACATCAGGCAGCCGAGGCAAATCCCTGCTCCAGCCGACATCGCGCTGCGCGCCCCGCTCACTGCCGCCGTTCGCAGCACCAGCGCAGTGTCCAGCCCCGGAGTAATCGTCAGGAGGCACGATGCCCCAAGAAATGTAATCAGCGCGTGTGTCACCGTCACAAACGCTCTCGCTGCCCAGAGTCTAAACTCACGATGGAGCAATTATCCAAGTTTGGATAGGATTCACGGACGAACGCACACTATCGCTGCTCTGTCCCACGATAAGAGAGCTGCATCGGTGGATTATGGTTCGGAACAAGGGGAACCGCAAGACCTCCACAAACCCTTTGAACAGGCGCGCAGGCGACCCTTACTGCAGCATCGGAATAAATCGCCTCGGGGCAAAGGACACACTGCGGATACGTGTATCCGTTCTTTCCGCTGAAGGGATAATCTGCATGCCAGCTTTCCTCGACGTCCATGCTCGTCATTTCTTTCATCCGTGGCGTCAAGAGAATGGGAACCTGTAAACCCTCGATCGCGTGCGCGTCCTTCGCCCGATAACAGAAAACGTGAAGCTTCATTGTGCCCTCAGGCTCCGCTTCGAAATAGCCCCACACGAACAGATCAAACTTAAGCGTCTGTGCCATCCACCATTCCGTGTTCCATCTCGAATCACATCTGGGTAGTAACCCCCCGAGGCCAAAGTCTGATAGACACTGTCCCAGAGTCCGATCCTGACGTCGTGAAGCGAGTCGGCGAGCGCCGCGCTAAAAATCGCCGGCGAGCGTCACGCCCAAAGCAGTTACGACAGGCGATTGCTGTCCTGGAGCCACCATTTTGCCCTTGGCATCAGGCACTACCCGTTCAGACTCTGTACCTGGACCCATGAAGTCGAAAACCAGCACTTTTTTCTGTCTAGATTTCTGAATGGATCCAGCCATCCTCATCGCGAGAGACCGCATACACGATCACTCTTCCTTGTTCATGATGGGCAAGGGCGTCAGCCGGATACTTAGGCAGAACCTGGTTCGCGGCCTCCGCTTGCTGCATGTCATCGCATTGCGCCCACAATTCCGCATTCAGAGGCGCTTTGAAGAGCGCGGAATCTTGCTGTGTGATTGGCGTAATCTCAGTGACGGTTACAGCGGCAACGACCTTTTGACCGTTCAGGGCTCGGATCTGATACGGGACAAGCTTTCCGGCCACCGTTTTAAATGCACCGTA
>DASPVZ010000050.1:0-62763 GCA_035622135.1 Candidatus Cybelea sp.
GCACAACGAGGGCCGGGTGGTCATTGAGACGTAAAGGGGCTGAAATTAGGCATCCTGATATATATATATGTGTGTGACGTACAGGTCGCGCGAGCGAGTCTTCTGGCATAGATTCAATTGCGAACAAGGTTGGCTCCTTCCGTTCGGGTCGTAAGTCGTTCCGGGATGAGCTAAGTAGGCAGAGCAGAGCCGCAGCGGCGTTGAAGGCGAGGACGCGAGAGGAGTCGTCTCGATGAAGGACTGGAAGATCGCTGGGAGAACGCTGCGGAAGAGCCCCCTGTTCACGCTAACGGCCGTGATTACGATTGCGCTGGGGGTGGGCGCGAGCACAGCGATTTTCGGTGTGACCAATGCGGTGCTGCTGAAGCCGCTGCCGTACAAGAATCCCCATCAACTCGTAGTGGCGATATGCGATTTCACGGTGCGGCACATTCGCGATTTTTCCTTTTCCAACGAAGACTTCATCGACATGCGCGACGGAACGAAGAATGTGTTCCAGGGCATGGCGGGCGTGTTCACGTTCAAATTCGTTCTGCCGCAGGATGACGGAACGCCGGAGCAGGTGCGCATCGCCTTCGTTACAACGAATTTCTTCGATTTGATGGGCGCGAAGATCATGTACGGGCGCGATTTCACGCCGCAGGACGGATTGCCACAGCCTCCTCCGCCGCAGCCGGGCACAGCGCAAGCAGCGACTCCGCCCGCGCGACTGCCGGTGATGGCGATTTTGAGCTACGAATATTTTCAGAGGCGCTATGGCGGAAATCTGTCGGTCATCGGCCGCATCATCCATTCACAAGCGCAAGGACTCAATCCGGTGATTGTGGGCGTGCTGGCACCGGGGTTCCAGTTGCATTTCCCGCCGGAAGCGAATGTGGATGCCGACCCGCAAGTGTGGCTGGCCAACCGGCTTGATTACAACAATGCCAATCGAAATTCCGTTTCGATTCAGGCGGTCGGCAGGCTGAAGCCGGGCGTCTCGCTCGCCCAGGCACAAGCCGCGGCGGATAACGTGGCGGCGGAGGCGCGCAGGAATTTTCTGATCGAGCGCACCGCTGGATACTCGATACGGTTGGAACCGATGCGGAAGCATCTGGTGGCGGAAGTGGAGCCGACGATTCTGGCACTGATGGGCGCAGTGATTTTTCTGCTGCTGATCGCGTGCAGCAACGTGGCGAACCTGCTGCTGGTGCGCGCGTCTTTGCGGGAAAGGGAATTGGCGGTGCGTGCGGCCATTGGCGCGACACGCTGGCATCTGGCGCGACAGATGTTGGCGGAGGCGGTTCTGCTGGCGGCGCTGGGAGCCGTTGGGGGCTTGGGGCTGGCCTGGGCGGGAATCCGCGAATTGCTGGTGATTGCGCCGGCGAATCTGCCACGGACGGATACGATTCAAATCGATGCGCCGGTGCTCGTGTTTACGGTGATTGCGGCGCTGGCCGCGGCGGCGATTTTTGGATTGTTCTCGGCATGGCGCGCTTCGAAGCCCAACGTTGTGGGCGTGCTGGGCGGCACGAGCACCCGCAGCGAAGGGCTGCGAGGCGGAGGGTTGCTGCGAAAATTGGTGGTGGTGGTGGAGGTGGCGTTATGTTTTGTGCTGCTGGTGGGATCGGGATTGATGTTCCGAAGTTTTCGAGACTTGGAGCAGATCAATCCGGGCTTCGATCCGCACGGACTGCTGACCTTTCAAATCTTGGGGAATTTCGGCGGGCAGACTTCGGCGTCTCGAGCGGCCGCGGTCGAACAGGTCCAGGAGCAGTTACAGGCCATTCCCGGAATTCAGAATGTGACCGGCTCGGCGCTGTTTCCCCTGACCGGAGGTTTCACTCCGATACGATGGGGCAATCTGGATGCGGCCGCCGACGCGAGCAAATTTCATGCCGTGGATTTTCAGTCTGTGCTGCCGGGATTTTTCGAGACGCTGCACATACCGTTGCTGGCCGGGCGCACGTTCGCGGATGCCGACGATACGCCGCTTCCGGACGCCGTGCTGCGGAGCAAAAACCCGGGCAGCGCGGGGCACAATGTTGTAGTTGTGGATGAGGATTTGGCGAAGAAGGCGTTTCCGCATGAGTCGGCGCTGGGGAAACAGATTCTGATACGCGTCCGAACGCCGGAGGCGGAGCCGGTCGAGATTATCGGCGTGGTGGCGCACACGCGCGAGGAATCCCTGGCCGTTCCGGGGCGCGAGCAGATTTATTTCACGGATTCGTTTATTGGTTCGGGCAATGTGCAGAATTGGGCCATCCGAACGAGCGGCAATCCGGCGAAATATGGAAACGCGATTCGCGCGACGGTCAAGCGAGTGAATTCGAATTTGCTGGTGACAGACATGCAGACGGCCGATGAGCTCGTCAATCGAGCGGAGGCAGCGACGAGATTTTCCCTGCTGCTGATTGGCGTGTTTGCGGCGATGGCAGTCGTTCTGGCGGCGGTGGGATTGTATGGCGTTCTCTCGACGGTCGTGCGACAGCGCAGGGCGGAGATTGGCGTGCGGATGACGCTGGGCGCGCAGCCTTCGGCAATTTTCAAACTGATCGTCGGACACGGGCTGCGGCTGACGGGCATCGGAATTGCGGCGGGGCTAATTGCGGCGCTTGTCCTGACACGTCTGATGACCACGATGCTGGTGGGCGTGAAGGCGATCGATCCCGTGACGTTCGTGGTGATGGTCGCCCTGTTTTTCCTGATCGCAACATTGGCGTCGTGGATTCCCGCGTGGCGGGCGGCGAGTGTGGATCCGGAAGAAGCGCTAAGACAGCAGTAGCTTTTGGTGGCTAGTCTGCCGACAATCCAGAATTCACCAAAAGAATCATGCGCCGCGCGGGAGGCGGGTTTGTCAGGAATGTAGATAGGCCAAGACTGCTCGCACGACTTCGGCTTTTGCCATTGCCAAGGACAGCCGACGTGGCCGCCGGAATATTTGGCGACGATCTCAGCCTTGTCGAACCTCGACGGTCGAGAGTACCTCAGATGCCGGCGTACCAGGCGTAGCCGGCTTCTCGAGCTGCAGAGCCCAGGCCTTTGCCAAACCCCTTCAAACTGTCTGTGACCGTCAGGCGATTGATGAACTTGATGTTCTTGTAGCCCACTTGCCGGGGCAGCCGCATGCGAAGCGGGCCGCCGTGAACCACGGGAAGCTCGTCACCGTTCATGCCGTAACAGAGAAAAGTCTGAGGATGGAGAGCATCGGCCATATCGATACTGTCCCAGGTATCCGGTTCCATGGAAGTGTACACAACGTATCTAGCCTGCGGGTGAACCCCCACGAGGCTCAAGACGTGCGAAAGAGGAACGCCGATCCACTCGGCTATGTATGACCAACCCTCTTCACACGCGAGTTCGGTGATGTGGCTGCGCGACGGATAGCTCTTCAGGTCGGCAATAGAGAACGACGCAGGCTCAGCGACCCAGCCATCGACAGAGAGCCGCCAGTCTGCAAAACGTCCGGCCTGAAGGCGCTTGAACTCTTCCGTGAGGGGCGCGAGTTCGTTCGGGAATGGGCGCGGGGAAATCCGGCTGCGCGGGAACTCGCGCGCCAAGGAATGCCGCGTCAGCAGCCGCTGTGACGCATAGGTTAGCGTTTCACCCAGGCCGTAGATTCCGCCGGGATCGGGCGGAACCAAGCCATACTTCTGCGCCAGACGAACGGCCACCACTAAGCCCGATGCCCCCGCCGTTGCTGCGAGTCCGGATACCAGGAGCCTTCGGCGTGAAAGGTTGATCATGCGTTCTCCTTGCGTGTAGCGGTGCGGCCGGTAATCATCGCTCGTGTACGGTTCCAGAAACCCGCCAGGCAAACCATCGTGACGTGGACGAACAGGAACAGCACAAGAGCCAGAGAGACAAAGAAGTGAATGGTGCGCGCGGACTGGCGGCCACCGAGCAGAGTAACGGACCAGGGAAAAGCAGAGGCAAAGGCGAGGGACATTGCCAAGCCACTCCAGATGACCAAGGGGAACAGAATGACGATCACGAAGAGGTACGTGAGGCGCTGGAGCACGTTGTAGGAAGAGGCCTCTGCCTCACTCGGCCGCTCAAAGCGCAGGTGTTTTGTGAAGGAGGTCAAGAACGCGCGCCACGAAAAGTCGGCGCTGCTTGGAAGCAAGTTCTTCCGAAAATGTCCCGTAAGCAGACCGGAGACTACATACAGCAAACCTGTAAGGACGGCGATCCAGGCAGCTTCAAAATGCAGGGCGCGGCTCCAGCCGTTCTGGTCGGGCAGCACGTAGCCGTAACCGGTCGGGACGGTTGCTCTCGAGGAAGGAATCGGCAGTTGGAACAACGGAGTCGTTAGGACCGTGCCGGTTTCGCCCCAGTAGAAGCGGGGGTGAGAGATCAGAATCTCGATGCCCGTGAGGAGGAGGGCAAAAAAACAGATGGTGGTGATCCAATGAGTGACGCGGACGAGGGCAGAATGCCTCGGTACAAACCTGGTGCGCGGAGCGGTCGGAACAGCGCTCGAAATGGAAGTTCCCGCCGGTAGCCGCGCGGACCCGAGTGTCGCCATTTTGGCCTCCGTCGGCCTTCCACTTGCCCCGACAGGATGGGAGCTATCCTACCACTCTATAGACGGACAAATCGCGGCGAGGTAATCCAGCCGAACTAATCCCACTTGGTGAGCCGCTATGAGAAACGGCTGGGCGGCTCGAGGGGAGGGCAGGAGGGTCGAGAATCCCTAAGACCCCCGGGGAGATGGAGGCGACGTCCCTGCGCAGAGTTGTTGCCAGGTGACGGGCAAGAGCTAACACCGCCCGTGTTTAGCCATCCAATCGTCCGGCACGCCTATGTGGTATCGGGCAATTCGGAAGTTGTGTGCCGCGCTCGGCTCCAACACGCCCGCGCGGGTGAGCGTCTCCATCTCCATTCTCCGCGCGGAGCATGACACTTGGTCGGATCGATGGGCTACGGCTTGCGCACCGCGCCCACCAATGCTACGGCGATCACGCAGTCCTCTCGGGACCGGTTGTGCCAAGCGTGGCGGGTTCCGTTCTGAATCACGCAACTCCCTGTTTTGAGGAGGACTTCGGCTCCGTCATCCAACTCGAGAACCGCTTCGCCGGACACAACGACGTCGAAGTCTACCGTGTCGGTCGTGTGCATACCCGGATGATCCAGTTCCAGAACCTCAATCATCCCCGGCAGCTTTTGCTGAATTTCTTCTAGAGCAGCCGCGGTGTTGATCTCATCGACCGTCGTCCTCGTACTCGGCGGTATAGTGAAGAACCCAAAGCGGAAACCATTCTTGGACGGGAAATAGCGAGGCTGTGCTGGCGGAGTCCCATCCGACGGAAGTTCAGGAGTGGCATCGCTACCCCAAATGCGATGAAACTCGTATCCGGGAAGTAGTGCGAGGCTCACAGGCTTAATGGGCGAGCGGCGCACGAACACCGACTTGCCTCGTTCGTTCTGCCCGGTCACGACGCAGTAGATATCCATAGAAGCTCCTAAAGCGCCACGGATTATACACAACTGGTGTCGGGACGGGTCTCCGCACGGTTGATCGGCAAATCAGGAGTTGACCAACCGGGTATGCCAGGCACCCGGATTTTTATTTGAGGGTTGCCAACACGTCCTTGGGCGGTTTTCTGAAATGCGGACCAGAACCTACGCCCTGAGGAAAGTCGTTGACTTCTCCTCAATTCGAATAGCACTCTAAACGCCCTGCTCTTCGCGGGCGCATCGTAACCCCCAATATAGCCGCCCTTTGGTTGGTATTCGAGCGAGAGCAGCCGAATGGAATTCGGCGGCGCTGTGACCCCAAGCTGAACAGAGGTGAACTGCTCGCAGGTGTGTAGCGTTACCGATCGCTCGTTTGCAAATGGAGAAACCGGAGGCCATGGACCAACGCATCAGTGTCGTGACTCTTGGAGTCAAACATCTTGAGACTTCGAGGAAATTCTATGTCGATGGCCTCGGTTGGAAGCCGGTATTCGAGAATCAGGAGGTCATCTTCTTCCAAGCGGGCGGAATGGTGTTTGCTTTGTTTCTTCGCGAACAACTTGCCGCGGATTTCCAAGCCGATCCGGCTACGTTCGGACGAGCGGCCATAGCCTTAGCGTACAACGTTCGAGAAAGGAGCCAAGTGGAACCTTTAATCGAGCGCGCCGCGGCCGCTGGCGCGAAGATTCTGAAGGCCGCTCGTCAGGCTTCCTGGGGAGGCTATTCCGGCTATTTTGCAGATCCGGATGGGTTCGCGTGGGAAGTAGCGTGGAATCCCGACTGGCGTTTTGCGCCGGACGGGGGCATCTACGTTCGCTGAGGGCTCTTGCACCCGAGTTAAGGCACGAGCTGTGCTGCGCAGCTCCAACGCACGTAGAGAAAATCTGACGGACCCCAAGTGGAGAGCGTCACCTATCGCGGCCCGTCAGAGTCTGTCGACTTTTGCCGCGAGAATGAAGTCGCTCTCTGTAAGGCCGTCGATCTTGTGTGTCCAGGTGGTGACTTCCGCCTTACCCCAGGTTAGGAGGATGTCGGGGTGATGCCCTTGCTCCTCGGCCAGATTTCCCACCTTGTTGACAAAGGCAAGCGCCTGTTTGAAATCGGGGAACGTAAACGTGCGCGTGATGTGATGCCCGTTCACGACTCTCCATTGCGGAACTTCCTTGGCGAGCTTTTCGAGGTCCTTCCCGGCAAGCGGCGGCACCCCACCCTTGCACGGAACGCAGGTCTTCGAGGCGAGTTCGGTCATGACCCTCCTCCCATGGCCGAATTGTACCGGAATCACGCCTGCCAGGGCATCTCAAGAGAGCCCGCTCGATGCACACGGGCCGGCCCGCACCGACCCCGCGAACGCCCTCGAGTCAATCCCCCAACCTCAGGCCGGCTCTATTGCTGGCCCTTGTGATAGTTCGGATAGGGTGGATGGTGCGAATCTCCCGGCGGCGGATCCTTCTGCAATTGCTCCATCGCGACCGCGACCGCCCTCTCAAGTTGCGGGTCGTGCCCGTTGCGGACCGCCTGCGGATCGAACTCGACCTCGATGTCCGGCGGTACGCCATGATTCTCGACGTCCCACTGCCCGTCGGGATTGTAGAAGGCCAGGTCCGGCGTCCCGGTAAAACCGCCGTCCAGCAAGTCGGCGGGATTCGTGTAATGGCCGACCAGTCCGCCCCAGGTCCGCTTGCCGACGAGAGTTCCAATCTTCGCCCGGCGGAACATCCACGGCATCGCATCCCCGCCCGAACCCGCCATTTCGTTGATGATCATCACCTTCGGCCCGAAGATGGCCTCGATGGGCGTCGTGATGTCCCTGCCTTCGCGCATGGTGAAGTAACCGAGCAGCGGACGCCGTAAGTAATCGATCACATAATCGGCGATGTCGCCGCCGCCGTTGTAGCGCTCGTCGATGATCGCCGCATCCTTGCCCACCTGGGCGAAGTAGTAGCGGTTGAAATTCGTGTAACCACCCGAATAGGTATCCGGCAGATAGACATAGGCGACCCGGCCGCCGGACAGCTCGTCGACCTTGCGCCGGTTGTCTTCAATCCAGGCGTAATTCCTGAGCGAGCCTTCCTCGTCGACGGGCACGACGGTTACTTCCCGGGAGCCGCTGCCGTCCGCGTTCGGGCCGACTTTCAGAACGACCTGCCTGCCTGCGGTTTCCTCAAAGTAGCTGTACACGTCGGTCGGCGGACGCACTTCGCGGTCATTCACCGCAATCAGATAGTCGCCGACCTTGACGTTGACTCCCGGCTGGGTCAGCGGAGCACGAAGCTTCGGGTTCCAGTTTTCTCCGTTGTAAACCCTCGAGAACCGATACCGCCCGTTCTCGATCACATAATCGGCGCCCAAGAGGCCTGTTTTGACACGCTTCGGCTCGGGCATATCGCCGCCGCCCACAAACATGTGGCCGATCGTAATCTCACCGAGCATTTCCGTGAACAGATAGTTCAGATCCTCTCGGCTCGACAGGTTGACCAGGTAAGGCTCGTATTTTTTCGTGATGGCCGCAAGATTCAGACCATGGAGGTTCGGGTCATAGAGAAAATCCCGCTCGTCGCGCCACACCTGGTAATACATGTGCTTCCATTCGGCACGCGGATCGACATAGGCTTCCATGTCCGAGATCTTGAGCGGTCCGCCCTGGCCGGGCTGCGGAGGACCGTCGGAAGGCTTTTCGGCCGGCCCGATCGTCCACTGATCCTGTTTGGCGTAAAGCATCTTCTCGCCGTCGAAAGACAAATCGAACCACGTGATACCGTCCAGGATCTGATCCGTCTTCCGCGTCTTCAGCTCGAACTTCTGGACCCTCAGGGTCGGCGGGCCATCGTCGAAATCGATCGGATTGATCGATGGCCCCTCCAGCAGATAGAGCACCCCTGTTTTTCCCGCATACATCCCGTAGTAATTCCGCGCCGGAATGGGCATGCCCAGGATCCGCTGGCTGATGTTCTCCAAGTCGATCTCGACCTTGACCGGCTTCTCCTGCTTGCCCTCCTCGCCCGCCTTGCCTTGCTCCTTGCCCCCCGCCTTGGCCTCACTCCCGGCCTGGGGATCCTTGTCGTCCGCCTTTTCTGGTTCCTTCGCCTTCTCCTCGTCGCTTTCCGGGGCAAGTGGCGACGCCTCATCCTTCTTGAGCACCACCACGTAGACGCTGCGGGTGACCGGATGCTGCAAGCTGGTCATATCGAGCCAGGCGCTTGAGAGCCCCATGTTTGTGCTGGCCGTGAAGTACAGGTACTTGCCTTGTTTATCGAACACCGCATATCGCGCATCGCTCATTCCGTCGGTTAGCTCATAACTCTTCCCTTGCTCGATCGAGTAGGCGAATACCGCATGCAAGTAGTTGCGCAGCTGCTTGGTGTAGGCAATCCACCGGCTGTCGGGCGACCAGGCCGGGTCCATCGCGTAGAAGCCGCCCGCATAGGTGTCCGAGTCGATGTGCACGGGCGTTTTCTTCTCGAGGTCGATGTACCAAACGTTCAGCCGCTTGTCCGTATAGGCGATCTTCTTCGAGTCCGGCGACCATACCGGCGAATAATAAAAAGTAGACGGTTTGCCGAGATCGAATTTCTTCACTTCTCCCATGCCGCTTTGATCGCGCACATGGAGCGCCCATTCCCCCGATTCGTCGGAAAAATAAGCGATCGATTTTCCGTCAGGCGACCAGGACGCGTCACGCTCAACGACGTCGCTTGTACGCGTCAGATTGCGCGCGTCGCCCTTTTCGGCAGGCACGGTGAAGATTTCGCCGCGTGCGGAGATGACCGCTCGCGCCCCGGTCGGCGAAATGGCTGCAGATCGGATCCGCTGCGGCTCAATCTTCGTGTAGTGCGGCCGCACCTCGGCCAGATCAGCGTCCACGCGGATCGAAAGCGAGTGTTGCTCGCCGGACTTCGGGTCGAACAGGTGCAAGGATCCGAACTGCTCGTAGACAATGGCATCCGGCCCCGCTGAGGCATCTTTGATGTCGAGCCCATCGTTCCGCACGAGCTGCTTGACCTCGTGCGAACGCGTATCGTAGGAGAACAGCGTCACCGGCCCCGCGCGGTCGGACAGGAAGTACACCGTGTCACCCACCCACATGGGATTAAAATCGTTTGAGTTCTCGCGCGGGATTTTTGCTTCGATCATCGAGTCGGATAGTCTGGCGATCCAGATGGGGCGCGTTTGGCCGCCACGATACCGCTTCCAGGCCTTCTGCCACTGGATAATCGGAACGTAGGCGATGCGGGAGCTGTCCGGGGAGAGCGAGCCTTCGGCCGCGCGGACGAGCGGCAGAGGAGTTGCGAAGCCGCCCGACAGAGGAACGGTGAACAATTGCACGACGCCGTCCGCAAAGGCAGCACGGGCCGAGCTGAACAGGATTTCCCTGGCATTGGGCATCCAGCCGACCACCTGGATATCGGCAGGATGATAGGTCAACCTGCGCGGAACCCCGCCCGCCGCAGGGACCACGTAAACGCCGGGCGTGCCGTCGTAGTCCCCGGTGAACGCAATCAGCGAACCGTCCGGCGAGAAATGCGGATTGTGCTCGTGTCCGCCCGTGGTCAACCGCCGGGCATCCCCACCGTCGCGTCCCACGATCCACAAGCTCCCCGCGAAGCTAAACACGACCTGGGTGCGACTGATCGACGGGTCGCGCAGCAGCAGGGGCGCCGGATCCTGGGCGCGGGCCGAGGCCAGGGCCACAAAGGAAAACAGCACCAGAAGAGTCAAGATGTGCCGATAACCGGTCGGCAGCACGAATTCCGAGAAGCGATCCCCTCTCTGTCTCATATATCCCCCTACCAGACGCCTGAACGAGGCCCTCTCGCCCCGGCTGCGAAGGCCGTAGACAGCGCTACGAATTGACTCGCGATTGCGGAGTAGCGCCGGTTTCTTGTCCGGCGTAAGCGGCCCCCGACTTTAGCAAACTGTCCCCTGATTGGCCACAGAACTCAAAGGGGACAAAAGCGCTCGCGCCTTGTATGTCGAGGCTACGCTACGAGGTTGCGAGTTAGCTTCCCGGGGCGGCGAATGGCAAGATTCCTCCGCATCTGGGTCGAGCGCGAAAGGCGGAAACCGAGAGGGTTGACCTGGAGGATGTGAACTCGAGATAGGAAATATGCGGGAGCCCGAGCCAGGATTGGCTCAGGAGCTCCCGCACATTTCAAGGCCCGGCTAGCTTGCCGATTGCGCCTTTGCCGCTTGGGCGGCCTGTCGGAACTGCGCCATCATCTTGCGGATCGCTTCGTTCGAGCCGGGGTTGCGCTTCTCGCGCCAGGCCTCGAACCGCCGGCACTGCTCCTCGAGATTAGAGAGGAATTGCGGGCTGTTGAACATCGCTCGCCAGGTGGCCAGCACGGGCTTGACCTGCTCAAAGACAACCCACTGCTCGCCGCTATTCTCGAAGAAGAATTCTTCGTCGATCAGGCCGCGGTTCACAATGCTCGCCACCATTTCCCAGTAGCTCAGCACCATCCGCATGTACGCATTCTGCTGGCTTGCTGGAGGGCATATCCGCATCACGTCCTCCGGAGTCTTCACGTCGAAGTTATTCCCGAACCAATCGCGCGCCTCGCGCAGGCGCGGCTCGCGTCGGGCCTCGTACAGCCTCAGGAGCAAATTCACCTGCTCGTGCGTCACTTCACCCATGTCTGCCTCCCTTTTCGTAGTGTGTTTTTTTGATTGAGATCCGAGCGCCGGAATTCCGCAGGCAATGATCCTCCAATTCTCATTCCCTGTAAATCGAACCTGCCCTTCGAGGCGCCGGCTGCGGGAAAAAACCGGCCGCTTTCCAATCTGACGGCCTAGCGCTTCCCCTCAGCAATCTTGCGCACCTTCGCGTGAATATACGCCCAGCCCTCCCTCACTCCGGCCCGGTGATCTTCCGTAACCAGCCCGAACGCCTGATGTCGGAAGGTGATGAGTGTTCCGTCATTTTCTTCGGTCAGCCGATACTGCACGTTCGATACAACTGGGTAGGACATGAACAGGGGCCCGCAAATCTCAAGGAGCGTCGGCCGCTTGATTGCCTGTACGAGTCCCCAGAAATGGCCGTTGTCCTGGCCCAAATCCCGGTACCACCTCCCGCCCGGCCAGGGCTCGATCTTCATCGGCATGGGCGTCCCGTCCGGCCGCTCGCCCGAGGGTCCAAGCTGCTCGAGCAACGCATCAAAGGTCCCGTCCAAAGGCGCGCGCACGTGGATTTCCTCCATCACGCTCAGCGTGAAATTGTCGATCATCGGCACCGCAGAAACCATAATTCCTCCTCGCAATTGATATCACTTCGAATCCGCTTCGCCCTGAGCCCTGTTTTCGGCTCGTTTCTTGATTTGGCTCAACTGATGGCCCCAGAACCGCCCGAACGTGCCCGCCCATTCGTAGAGGGGACGGATGGCCTCGGCGTTTGTTCGGTACAGCATTTGACGCCCTTGCCGGCGGGCGCGAACCAGGCCGACTCGCCGCAAGACCCCCAGGTGCTTCGATACAGACGGTTGTGTGAGTCCGACAGCAGCCACAATGGCCCGAACCGGCCGCTCGTCGACGGCTAGGAAGACAAGGATCTCCCGGCGACGAGGTTCGGCTATGGCGTTAAATGCGTCGGAGGTCGTGGCTGCCCGCGGCATGGCCCGGCATATTACATTCCTATATGGGAATATGTCAAGAGGATTTTCTTCAAGACAAGCTAGGCGGCTGAACCGGCCAGTCCCAGTCGGCCAACGTCTTGTCTGATGTCCCTTTCCGCACACCTGTCCGAACGGTCGTTTCTTCGATCCCCTCACTTGCCGGTAATCTGTTGCTTCGCTCGGTCAAGAGGCAGACAGCACTACCCGGTTTCTATCTTGGGAGGGAAGAATTGCGAGCCCCACTTTGCCGCTTTATCGGCTGTCTGGCAGTAGCAGCTGTGTCCTTCGCTGCCGTCGAAGTCCAAGCAGAATCGGGGATGGTGCTGGTAGCTACTGGATCGAGTATGCCGGAGGCGCTGTACGAGGTCTGGAATGATGCCTACCACCGGCAGAACCCCAAAATCGAGATCCGCTATCTGGCGGAGGGTACCGGCGAGAGCGCGGACCTCATCTTAAAGGGTTCCGGGGACTTTGGCGGGGGCGACGCGCCGATATCCCAGGACCTGCTGCAGGGAGGGCGGCAGACGATCATCGAATTGCCCACGGCTCTGATTGGAATTGTAGTCGTCTACAACATTCCCGAGGTAACCGGTCACTTAAACCTCTCTGGACCCGTACTGGCCGACATTTATCTTGGCAGGATCAAGAGCTGGAACGATCCGGCGATCGTAAAACTGAATCGAGACATGGCCTTGCCGGCCATTCCGATAGCCGTTTTCCACAGGACCGACGGCAAGGGATCGAGCTACATCCTTTCCGATTTCCTGGCCAAAGTCAGTCCCGAGTTCGAGTCGCGTATTGGACGGGGCGTGTCCCCGAAATGGAGGGTGGGGACCGGGATTGCGCGCTCCCAGGACTTGACCGACAAGGTGAGCCTGACACCCGGCGCGATCGGATATACGGAACTGAATCTGGCGCTCAAATCCTCACTGCGGGTGGCCAGCATTCGCAATTCGGCCGGGGCATTCATCAGGCCCAGCGCGGATTCAATCATGGCCGCGGCCCTCAGTCTCAGCGGCCGGATGAAAAGCGATCTTCGAATCTCGCTGACCGATGCACCGGGCGAGAAGAGCTACCCCGTCAGCAGCTATACCTGGCTCTACGTTCCGCTCGCGGCCAAGGATCCGGAACGCGGAAGAGCGGTGGCGGACTATGTCCGATGGATTTATGGAGCGGGCCAGCTGATTGCCCGCCAGCACGGCTACCCGGCCCTGCCATACGACGTCCTGGCGAAAGTAAGCACGAGGGTAGTCACGATCCACTGAGCACGCAAGTCTTCGCGCCCCTCGCGGCGTTCAGATTGGGGCGCGATCGTCTTCAAGCAACAACGCGAAGCGGACTTCCCGTCGAGGCGGCGGCCTGGCTACATCAACTCTTCGATGAACGCCCGGGCCACGTCGGCCGGCACTCCCGCTCGCTGACGGACCAGCGGCCCTTCGTTCAGCACGGGTTCAGCGGCATCGAGCGACGGTACATCGGTGCGCTCAAAGAATTTTCCGATGGGAATTTCCTCGCCCCACAGGAGGGACTTTTCCATCGCCGCCGTCCAATCCGACGCGTCGTAGGAGGCGTCGTCCTCGAGCTTCTTCACGCGCGGACGGAACCACTGATAGGTATTATCGTGGTTGTAGGTGACGCAGGGGCTGAAGACGTCCAGAAACGAAAACCCCTTGTGCCCAATTCCCTGCTTGATTAATTCGGTCAGGTGTTTCTGTTCGGCGCTGTAGCCGCGGGCAACGAACGTCGCGCCGGCGGCCAAAGCAAGAGAGATGGGGTTCACCGGCGCTTCAATGTTGCCAAAGGGCATGCTCTTGGTCTTCATGCCGACTCGGCTGGTTGGGGAGGTTTGGCCGGTCGTCAATCCGTAGATTTGGTTATCCATGACGATGTAAAGGAGGTCAACGTTGCGGCGCATGGTGTGAAGAAAATGATTTCCCCCGATCCCGAAGCCGTCTCCGTCCCCGCCGGTCACGAGCACGGTCAATTCATGGTTCGCGAGCTTCACCCCGGTGGCCACCGCCAGCGCACGTCCGTGCAGTGTGTGCATGCCGTAGGTGTTGATGAAGCCGGGGAGATTCGATGAACAACCAATGCCGCTGATTGTAACGACGCTATGATTCGCGATACCCAGCTCGACAAGCCCTTTCTCGATGGCGGCGAGCACGCCGAAATCGCCGCAGCCGGGACACCAATCGGGATCGACCTTGCCTTTCAAATCGGCAATGGTCAACTGAGCCGCACGCTGCACGCTAGTCGCCATAACAACCTCCTTAGACCATGATCTCGTGGGCAGGAACGGAAAGCTTCGTCCTCCCGGCCAGTTGTTCCTTCACCGCCTCGACAATGTGGTGAGGCATGAAAGGCTCGCCGTCGTACTTGCGAATGTAGCCGTTCGGCACGAAACTGGTTTCGCTGCGAAGATATCGTGCAAACTGGCCCGAGTAGTTGTTCTCGACGATGATCGTGTGCGGTGAGCGCTTTAAGGCTTGAACGATCGCCTCCCCGTGCAGCGGAACCAGCCAGCGAATGGGCAGCTGATTCGCCCGAATCCCCTCGTCGGCAAGCAGCTCGCATGCCTCTCCGATGACGCCTTTGGTCGATCCCCAGCCGATGAGCGTCACATCGGCATCGGGCGGTCCGAGCAGTTCGGGGGGCTTGACGGCCGCCTCGATTCCCCGGACCTTGCGCATCCGCTTCTCCATCATGGCCCTCCTCTTCACCGGATTCGTGAACTCGTCGCTGATCAGCACTCCGTCTTCCTGATGCTCGTCGGTGGCGGCCGTGTGGATATGGCCCGGCACGCCGGGGATCGCGCGCGGCGAAATGCCGTTTTCGGTGATCTGGTACCGCTTGTAGTTGCCGTTCGAGCCAGCCTTCGCCTCTCCATTTGCCTCCGTGATCAGCTCGCCGCGATCAATCGGGGGGCTGAAATCGAGATCCTCGGGGTCCACACTGAGCCTTCCCTCGGACAGCAAGAGATCGCACAGTACGATCCCCGGGCATTGATAGCGGTCAACGATATTGAAGAGCTCCGGAATGATCCTGAAACAGTCTCCGATATCAACGGGGGCGGCGATCGCTCGCGGATAATCGCCAAAGGCAGCGCCAAGCATCTGCCAGAGGTCTCCTTGTTCTGTTTTAGTCGGCACGCCCGTCGACGGTCCAGCTCGCTGACAGTCGATGACGACAACGGGAGTCTCCATCATGGCCGACATGCCCAGGCCCTCGCTCATCAGTGCAAAACCACCGCCCGAGGTCGCGCACATCGATCGCACCCCGGCGTGCGAGGCGCCAATGGCCATATTGATCACACCGATCTCATCCTCCACCTGACGCACCATGATTCCCGCTTTGCGTGCATGCGCGGCCATCCAATGCAGCACGCCGGTTGAAGGGCTCATCGGATACGCGCAATAAAATTTCACGCCGGCGGCCGCTCCCCCCATGGCCAGGGCGATGTTGCCGCTCAAAATCGCATAGCGCTTCTCTGTCATCGGGACCGGATATGGAAAGGGCTTAAAGTTCGCACCTGCGTAATCGTAGCCTGCACGGGCCACACTTACGTTCTCGGTGACGACGGCCTCGCCCTTTTTCCTGAACTGCTCACTCAACACACTCGCCAGGGCGTCAAAGCCGATACCCATCATGTTCAGGCCGGCACCGATGGCCAGCGTGTTCTGGGCCACCTTGTTACGGGTGATGTCGGCCAGCTTCGAAACTGGCAGGGGACACAGCTGCACGCCGCTCGCGGCCACACCGGGCTGAATCGTGTCCGCATTGTAGAGACACGCAGCTCCCGCCGTGAGCAGGCGGAGATGGCGATCCATGGTGTCCTGATTCAAGGGGATCAGCAGGTCGATCCGATCACCCATGTTTGTGACATTCTCCGCCCCAGAGCGAATGGTCAGAAAGGTGTGGCCGCCTCGGATGATTGATTGATACGCATTATAGGCATTCAGATGAAGGCCGCGGCGGCTGAAGATCCGCGCGAAGATATCACCTGGAGTTGCCACACCCTGGCCCGCAGCGCCCCCGATCGCGATGGAGAAAGTCCGCTTCATTGTGCCCCCTTGTGCCCAAGCCCGGCCAACCGGAATACACTACGAGGTCCAGACGACCGCCGGGTGTCAGATCTGTGTCCGTATGCGCATGGGAGAAGCCTCCTCTCGACTGCCCGTTGGCTTTTCCGATTTGGCCGGGAGTATACACCCACTCGGTCTCGAAGGATTCACTTAAAGTACAATTTTCCCCTGTTTCTACCCTGTTTTACGGTATTCCTCACCGGGCTGGGTGCGCTTCGGGCTTCCCCTCGCGGTCGAGACATGTCTGGAATGTAACCGCAGCGCTCTTGAAACGCGAAGCGCCCAGGCGTAGCATGCCCCTACGAATTCCAGCGGCCCGTGGGCCCTAGTCGATCGAGTAGGTTCGACGCGTTCCCAAAAGGAGTTTCTAGCATGCGAGTCACCACGGAATTCTCCATCCGCATGGAGAATCGGCCGGGATCGCTGGCCAAAGTGTGCGAAGCGCTGGCCCAGCACGGCGTAAACATCATCGCCTTTCAGTCCATTCCCTCACAGCGCTCGGTCCTGCTCTGCATCGTCACCGACAATCCGCTGGCTGCGCAATCGGCCCTCGACGGCGCCGGAATCATCTACGCCGAGGCGGAAGTTGTTCAGGAGAAGCTTGCCAATCATCCCGGAGAGCTGGCGCGCGTCGCAAAACAGCTCGGCGAAGCCAACGTGAACATCAACTACGCTTACTTCGGGGTGGAACCCGACTCGAATGCGCCCTTGGTAATTCTGGGCATTACCGATGTCGGTCGGGCCATCGGCGCCATCGAGCGCACGGCCAGAGCGGCTACATCGTAGCCCCACTCGACGGCGATTCCTCGCCCTGAGCCAGCAGTTTGCCCACGCGGTCCGCTTGGCTAAGCCGAAGCGGCAGACTTGCCTTTCTTGGTCAAAATTCCGGAACATTCCGCGAACGGTCTGCGTATCCATGGTCGGCACTCCGGGGGACATGCCGTTCGCTAGAGAACCTGGCTCCGGGGCACCCACAACGTCTGTCCTCGGCCCGAGGAGCTTTGAATGCAAATTCTTGCCGAACTACGTTACGCCTTCCGCCAGTTTCGCCACTCGCCCGTCTTCACCGCTGCCTCCGCCTTAACGCTTGCCCTCGGCATCGGTGGAACGACCGCGATTTTTTCGCTGATTGACAGTGTGATGCTGCGTTCGCTGCCCGTCTCGGATCCAGCCAGCCTCTATCGCGTGGGCAGCGGTACCGACTGTTGCGTCGAGGGCGGGCCGCAGGACGAGTGGGGGATGTTCTCCTACCCGTTTTACCAGCGACTCAAGCAGAATCTGCCGGAATTCGACTCGGTTGCCGCCTTCCAGGCGGGCCCCGCCCGCATGAGCGTGCGGCGCGAATCCGAGCGCGCCGCCAAGCCGCTCAGAACCGAATTCGTCACCGGAAGCTATTTCCAAACCTTTGGCATTCGCTCCTTCGGCGGCCGCCTGTTCTCGGAAGCCGACGACCGGCCCTCTGGCGCGCCCGTGGCTGTTCTGAGCTATCACGTCTGGGAGCAGGACTATGGGCGCGATCCCTCGATCGTGGGTTCAACCTTCGTCATCGAAAACCATCCCTTCACCATCATTGGGATTGCGCCGCCCGGATTCTACGGCGAGACCCTGCGCAGTGATCCGCCGGATGTTTGGGTACCTCTCGAACAGGAACCGCTCATCAATGGGCAAGGAGGCTCTCTGCTCCACCAGTCGGTTTCTGCCTGGTTGCGAGTGATCGGCAGGCTGCGCCCCGGAGCAACCACAGCCGGCATGTCGCCCCGGCTGACCGGAATTCTGCGCCAGTGGCTCGAGCATGATAGCGGCTACCCTGCGAACTGGATGGAAGAGCTCAAGCGCCTGCTGCCGAAGCAAACCATCGAACTCGTTCCGGCCGGTGCCGGCGTTGGGGTCATGAAGGAGGATTACGGCCGCAGCCTCGAAATTCTTCTGGCCGTCTGCGGCGTGGTTCTCCTCATCGCATGCGCCAATGTCGCCAACCTGATGCTCGCGCGCGCAGCATCGCGCCGCGGCCAAACGGCCGTGCGCCTGGCGCTGGGCGCCTCGCGCCGGAAAATCATCTCGCAAGCCCTGACGGAAAGCCTTCTGCTTTCGCTGATGGGCGGTGTAGCAGGCCTGCTGGTCGCCATGGCCGCATCGCGACTGCTGCTCGACTTGGCGTTCCGTAGCGCCACGTTTCTTCCCATCAGCATCAGCCCATCTCTCACCGTGCTCGCCTTTGCCTTCCTGCTCTCGCTAGGGACCGGGGCCTTCTTCGGAGCGGCGCCGGCCTGGTTTGCGACGCGCACGCACCCGGTCGAAGCCCTGCGCGGCCAGGGCCGCAGCACACACGACACGACTTCTTTCGCGCGCAAGACCCTGCTCGTCCTGCAGGCCACTCTCTCGGTCGTGCTCGTCGCCGGCGCCACAATGCTCGCGCACAGCCTGGGCAATCTCGAGCACCAGAAGTTCGGTTTCCAAATCCAGAACCGGATCACGGTCGCGCTGAACTCACCGCCCGCCACCTACACACCCGCACAACTCAATGCGCTTTATCGCCAGATCGAAACTCACCTGAGCGAGCTGCCGGGGGTCGAACAGGAAGGCCTCGCCCTCTACAACCCGCTCACCGACAATTGGGGCGAACTGATCATGGTCGAGGGGCACCCGCCGCCAAAATTCAATGAAAACGACGGCGCATCCTGGGATCGCATCAGCGCGGGGTACTTCGAAGCCGTGGGCCAGCCCATTCTGCGCGGGCGCGGGTTCACGCCGGCCGACAACGAGAATACGGCGCCCGTCGCGGTGGTGAACGAGACGTTCGTCAAGCGGTTCTTTCCCAAGGAAGATCCTCTCGAGAAACACTTCGGGATTGACCTGCCGGAGAACGTGGGGACCTACACGATCGTGGGGGTCGTGGCGGACGCCAAGTACGCCGGTTGGACGATGTACCAGCCGACCCTTCCCATGTTTTTCGTTCCTCTCGCGCAGAGCGTCAAATATGCAAATCCACTCATGCAGGAGATCGACCTGCGTTCCCACTTTATTGGCGGGATGATGCTCGCGACGCGCGCAACCCCCGGCACCCTGGAAGCCAGCCTGACCAGGATGCTGGCCGAGATTGATCCGGATCTCACCATCATTCGCGTGCAAAGTATGCAGCAGCAGGTTTATGAAACATTCAGCCAGGAACGCGCTGTGGCCAGCCTGGCAGGGCTTTTCGGCATTGTGGCGCTCGTGCTCGCCGCGGTCGGGCTGTACGGTGTAACCGCCTATACGGTGGCACAGCGCACGAACGAGATCGGTGTGCGCATGGCCCTCGGCGCCGGCCGCCCGCGAGTCGTTCGTCTCATCCTGCGCGGGGCATTTCAGCGCGTCGGGCTCGGACTCCTTCTGGGGATACCGCTGGCGATCGGAGCAGGGCGCCTGATTGCGGCTCAGCTTTACGGTGTTTCGGCCTGGGACCCGATTGCCATCACTCTCGCCATCCTCTCCCTGGCCCTGTGCGCCTTCTTTGCCGCGATCATTCCTGCCATGCGCGCGGCCGGAATCTCACCGATGGAAGCGCTGCGCGTTGAGTGACGCTTTGCCTGGGGGCCCTCACCCGCTCTTAAGCATTGATGATCACAACTCACCTTCCACGAACGACCGCTCAGTCCCGCAAGATTTCTCGCAGCGTTTGCTCCGCCCGCTCGCGCTCGCGCGCATAGTCTTGTTCGCTGATCGCGCCCCCTTGGCGATTGCGCTTGAGCTCGAGGAATTCTTTCTTGACGCGATCGAGATTTTCTTCGAGCTCGGCCGCAAGGTGGGGTGCCGCTCGCCCTTTTCGCTTCCCCGCTGCAGACGCCGGCTGCTTCGCCTGTGCCGCACTCCCATGCCAGAAAAATAGAGTTCCCACGCCAAGCAGGACTGCAATTGCCGCCCCTAGGACCCAAACTAGCTTGTGATAGCGCTCGGGGAGGGTTGAAACCGCGGTCTGCTCCCCAGGCGTCGACGGGTTCTCGCCCTTCGACGCCGGTAGAGTCGCCGACGCGCCGGAAACGGCAATGGCGAGGGGGACGTCAGCAGCCACGAACTGCCGCGCATAAACGTCGAATCCTTGTTGCGAGCCTACGGAAGTGAATCCGTCGCTCAAGACGTGAACGCCCGGAGGCACGGCCAAAAGGACCTGCGCAGCCGGATAGGGCGACTTCGAGCGAAGGCTCGCCTGATTCGATGGATAGGGAACAGCGTAGAAAATGCGGACGACGCTCTTGCCTGGACGGAAGGGCCAATCGATGACCTTGCGGTCCTTGGCCAGTTCCATGGTGTTTTGTCGCGTGGGTATGTTGCCGACGGTCCAGGCGAAGACTTGTCCGAGCTGTGCGTTTTCAGGAATAAGAAACGCGAAGGTGCCGCCCTGGATATAGAACGCGACAGGAGGCTGGCTTTGGTTCTCGACGATGTACTGCTCTTCGACTTCGAGATCCGAGCCGTTGGGCTTCAGCATGAGGGTATGAGAACTTACGGCGACGCTGTCGCGATTGGCCGTCGTGTCGTAGACCACGATCGTGGCAGTCTTCTCGCCCGCGGGAAGCGTCTGGTAATACGGAACGCCCTGGTAGGCCGCCTCCAGCAGCATCGGTCCTTTACCCAGCGCGACGTTCCGGAAATGGAATCGCCCCTGCGAGTCAGTTTTGACTTTGCCCACCGGCGTCATACCCTGTTCGAGTTCCATCAGGACAACTTCGGTACCCGAAAGCGCGCGCTGCGAGGTGCCGTTTTTGACCGAGCCGTCTAGAGTGCCCGCCGGCGTGACGGCCGCCGCTCCGAGCATCAGGGCGACGCCAGCAAGACTGCGGGTCACTCGTTCGAAGCGAGTCACGCTGCCCCACGATCTCTGCGGGTTTGTCATCTCGATTCTCCTAGCCTCCACTCTCTCAACGGCCTTTGCGGCCTGTCCAAGATTCGCATCCACGGGCCATGCTATGACCCCCGACCCCGCGCTCTACGCCCCTAACGGGCCTGTGACGTCAAAGCTGGCTCGAACATCTCGACACTCCTCGCCGTCTCGGCTCTTGCCGGCGACGCGGAAGTCTCGCTCGGGACGAGCGAAAGGACGATACCTAGGACCATGACCAGCCCGCCGAGCCAGATCCATCGAACCAGAGGGTTTAGATGGACGTGAATTAAAGGCCCGCCATCTTTTGGACTGTCGCCCTCGTAGGCGACGTACAGATCGTGGTCTAGGGAGGAATAGATCGCGACTTGCGTCTCGGCAACCTGGCTGATCGGATAAAAGCGGCGTTCCGGATACAACATCATCGTCGAGCGGCCGTTTTCGAGCACTTCGATAGTGGCTCGGACGCCTTGATAGCTTGCCGTCTGTGTGTGGTCGAAGACTTGGCTGACCAGCGTATAACGCCCGATCGTTACTTCGTCGCCGGGCCTCACGGTTTTCTGGATGTCGCGATTGAACGGCTGACCTGAGATTCCGAAAAGAATCAGCACCATCCCTAAGTGGGCGATGTAAGCGCCATATTGCCGCGTGCGGCCCATGATCAGAGTCCGCAGCTCAAACAGTGGGTTCGTGTGCGAACGGGCACCGAGCGCGCGGGCCCCCTCGATGAACTTGAGCAAGATCGTAACGGCCGCGAATGTGCCGAGGCTCACGCACAGGAGCGAAGCGAAATAACGAAAACCAAGCCAATAGGCAATCGCGCCGGCTGCGACCCCGGAGACGAGCGAAGGCCCGAGAGTGCGGATCGAGCGCACAAAGGAATTCCGACCCCATGCGAAACAGGGTGTTGCGCCAATCAGAAGGAGAACAGCCAGGGCGATGGGAACCGTAATGACGTTGAAAAACGGCGGGCCGACGGTGACGCTCGATCCTCGCACCCACGCGGAGAAAAGAGGAAGGAGCGTGCCCCAAAACACACCCAAGCAGGCCAGCAGCAGAACGAGCACGCCGAAGAACAAGTTTGCTTCACGCGAGAGAAGTGAATCGAAGCGCCGACGAGGCCGCAGGGATAACCGGTTCCTCCAAAACGCCCAAAGACACACGCACAGAACGGTGGCCAAGAAGGCGATCAGCCAAGTGCCGATCGGCGATTTCTCGAAGGCGTGAACCGAGTTTACGACGCCCGAGCGCGTCAGGAACGTCCCGAAGACGCTCAGCCAAAACGTGGCAAACAAGAGCCATAAGCTCCAGCGCCTCATCATTCCGCGGTGCTCTTGTGCGACCATGGAATGCAGGAGAGCGGTTCCCGTGAGCCAAGGAAACAAGGAAGCGTTTTCGACTGGATCCCACGCCCAATATCCGCCCCAGCCAAGCACTGCATAGGCCCAGTGCGCCCCGAGCAAAATCCCAATCCCGAGAAAGGTCCAGGCCACAACGATCCAGCGACGGGTGATGTGCAGCCAGGCGTCCCCGGCTTCGCGTCGAAACATGGCCGCCAGGGCCAACGCGAACGGGACGGCGAACCCGGTATAGCCCATGTAAAGCAGGGGCGGGTGCAGGACCATCTCCGGATACTGCAGCAACGGATTGAGCCCCTGGCCGTCGGCCAACCTGACCAGATGTGTTCCTCCGGCTGCTGCCGTGACGCCAAGCACGCGAAACGGACCGGCCACGAAATTGTTTAAGAGCAGGAAAAAGAATTCGATTCCGGCCAGGATCACACCTGCGACGGCCATTCGCTCTTCGTGCTTTTTGCCGTTCTGGATAAGGGCGATGAGCGTGAAGAGGCAGAGGAGCCAGGTCCAGAACAGCAAAGAGCCCTCCTGCCCGGCCCAAACGGCGCCTATCTTGTACACGATGGGTAACGCAAGGCTGCTGTGTTCGGCGACGTACGCCATCGAGAAGTCATTGGTGAGGAGCAGGTACAGGACACTCGTAACGGCCACAGAGACGGCGGCGAACACCACGACTCCGGAGTAGCGCGCGGCTTCGACGAGCAACGGACGCCGGCCCGCGATCCCGACGATCCCCGCAACAAACCCGTACCCGGAGGCCAAAAGGGCAAGGACCAAGGCCACTGAACCGACGATATCCACTGAGCCTCCCCCGGCATCCCGGTCTCTCACAGGGAACTCCGGCTCGAAAAGAGCCGGCAGCAAGGTTGAGTGTTGCGAAATCGCTCTCCGCCTGCTGAGGAATTCCGCTCTGGGACGCCTCCGTGGCCAACACTAACCGAGCCAGAGGCTTGCGACTGTGATCTGCGTCACAAACGATCGTGACGACACTTACGGAAGGGACGGGATCCGTGCCTTAGCTTGGAGCTTGTTTAGGGCGCCTACCCGCGAGCTCTCCGCGCCGGGAGCCTTGCGGACCGGCGGGTCGGGCGACGACGGGCTTCGAGTTAGTCAGGAGAAGGCACGTGGGAGCGACGTGCATCCTCGTAAGTCGATTTGATTGTTCGCCTGGCCAAGGGGGCGACCACCGCCCGCCATCATGGTTACGCGAACCTGTGATGAATGTCGCCTCGCTCGCTGTAGCGTTCTTCATCGCGCTTTTTGCACGACGCCTCAAGCTGGTAGACAGGCAGTCGCCTGTTGAACTCCTTATGACATGGATCCTGGCGCCTTCTTTGTTGATGGGTCTCACGGCTCCCCGTCTCGGCGCCGATCAGCACCCTGTGCCCCTGGACCAGAAGGCCGATACCGCCCAGTGCATCCAGTGCCACGCCGACAAGACTAAGGGCAAGGTTGTGCACGAGGCCGTCGGCACCGGGTGCTTGACATGTCACGTCATCCGCAACGTGCGGGATACCACCCGAGTGAACCTAAGGGCCCCAACGGCGGCAACACTTTGCTTCACCTGCCACGCCGACGAACGGCCCGCTCAGAACCAGGATCGAATTCACCCGCCCGCCGTCCGAGATTGCCTGACGTGCCACGATCCACATGCTTCGGCAAACGAGGACCTGCTGCTGAAGCCAACGTCGGGGGCAACGGCTAAGGAAAACCTCTGCCTGTCTTGCCACAGCATCGGCGTCGATGGCGTCACCGGAGGCAGCCGCCACCTGGCGCTCGACATGGGCTGCGGGACATGCCATAGCACGCACAAAGTTGGCGAGCCGACGAAACCTGAATTCGCCTATCACCTCAGGAAAGGCGTTCCTGAGTTGTGCCTGGACTGCCACGACGCGAAGGACGCGACGCTCGCTACCGCGCACGGCAATCAGCCCTTCGCCACAGCGGATTGCATGCAGTGCCATGCTCCTCACGAGTCGACGGCGCCCAAGCTGGCGCAGAAGTTCCTCCACCCGCCCTATGCCGACAAGAGCTGCAACACATGTCACCAGCCGGCCAAGGACGGAAAGGTGGTGCTGACAACTCCGGACATCAACTCCCTGTGCCTGACGTGCCACGCGGATCAGGCCAAGGAGATCCAGACGGCAAAGGTGCAGCATCCGGGCGCTATGGGCGACTGCACGCAGTGCCATAACCCCCACGCGGGAAGATCGCCGGGTTTCCTGCAGTCGAATCCGGTCGCCGTATGCCTGACCTGCCACTCCGATCTGGCCGAGCAGGGCAAGAAGGCGCACCTGCACCAGCCCGCTTTCGCGCAAGACTGCTCGATCTGCCACACGCCTCACGGCGGAGAGAATGCGAAGCTTTTGCGAGTCAAGGACGTTGACTCTCTGTGTTTGGAGTGTCACGGCCCGAAGGCCAGCCCGCAACCGGTGAAAGGAGCGGACCTGGTCTCGATTTTCGACGGTAAGGTGGCGCTGCCGAAGGATTACTTCCGACAAGTGCCGATTCTGCCGGTCACAGACGGCCGCGGTCACCCGACCGAGAACCATCCGATTTCAGCGCTCGTGAACATCAAGGGTAGGACTCCGTTCACGATGAACTGTCTGAGTTGTCACCAGCCACACGCTTCGTCGGAAGCTGGGCTCCTGGTGGGGGATCAGCAGCCCAACATGGCGTTTTGCACGACCTGCCATACCGAGGGGACGTTGGGACTGCCCTAGCGAAGGAGATGGTGAAAAATGTTTGATATCCGGGCTTATTCAAAGATTCTCCGAGAGAGCTGGGTGATCTTGTGGCTGACGCTTGCCGTGCTGGTCGGCGGGGTGGTGTCGCAGGCCGGGGCGCAGAAGAGCAAGAAAACAGCGGACCAAGTCGTTCGCCCGCCCTTGACGACATTTGACATCACCAAGATCGTTTGGCCGAGCCCGCCGGAAATAGCCCGGGTCAAATTTGAAACCCTCCTGACCGGCCAGAAAGTTGATTGGTCCGAGCTGCAAAACCCAAAGAAACCGAAGCGATCGTGGATGGATCGCCTGGCCGGAGCGGAGCCGGACCAGCAGCTCGCAAATGCGCAGCAGAAGATAGGCTTCCAGTTGATGCGCCCGTACGGCGTCGCGGTCGATTCCGAGGGAAATATTTACGTTGCGGACCAGGGAGTGGCCGCCATCTTCATTTTTCCAAAATCGGCAGCGGGAGAGTTGCAATTGATTAAGAACCGCGTGGACGCGGCCCTGCCGATGATTAACGGCCTGGCCATCGACGATCAAGACCAGATGTTTGTGACCGACGTGAAGCTGCACCACGTTCTCGTGTTCAACAAGGAACACCAACCGATCGCTCAATTCGGCGCGAGTGTCCTGGTGTCCCCCGCAGGCATCGCGATCGACAACGACAACCGCTTCGTTTATGTGGTGGACACGCAGCAGGACCAGGTCCTGGTCTTCGACGCAGATAAGTACACGCTGTTGCGCCGGATCGGCACGAGCGGAAAGCAACATACGTTGACCACCCCGGGCAACTTCGCCCTTCCCACCAATGTGGCTGTAGACCCGAACGGCAACGTCTACGTCACGGATACATTGAACGATCGGGTGGAAGTTCTCGACGCGGATGGAGACTTCATCAACCAGTTCGGAACGCCGGGGGACGGCCCGGGACATTTTGCAAGGCCTAAGGGGATTGCCATCGACCGGGATGGCCATATTTGGGTGACGGATGAAATCCAGAGCCGGGTGCAGGTATTCGATAAACAGGGACAATTGTTGATCTACTTCGGCGAACTCGGATGGTACCCGGGGCAGTTTCAAGCGCTTTACGGAATCGCGAGTGATCAGAGCCATAACCGGATGATTACCACTGAACAGTTCCCTGGCCGAGTTCAGGTGTTTCGCTACGTCACGGATGCCGAGGCGGCGGCCCTGAAGGCGCAGCAGGAAAATCAAGCGAAGACATCGAGCAGCCTGGCCAACCCGGCCGCGGAGACGGCGGCCAGCGCGGGAGCGGCAGTCGGGCCTGCCTCGGGACAAGTGGCATCTGGCCGGGCGCAGAAGCCTGGAGCGACGGTGCCCTCCGGCCGGCAAGATGCCGGGGGTGAAAAAGGCGCTCGGACGGCGCCGGAGCAAAAGAAGCCAGCCAGTCCGGATGTGATTGGCCAAGAAAGATTGAGCGGCGCGATAGCACACGCGGGAACGACGTTTGAGTCGGCTTTGGCCCAGCAAGCCCGGGCCCGACGACGCGCCGACGGAGGTTTGCCCGCCATGGGGACGGGCATTAACGCGGCTACCGGTAAAGCGCAAGCCGCGCAGCAGTCGACTCTCCTTAAGGAGGTTTTACCACTCATATGAGAAAACTTAGTTTTGTAATCCTCGTGGTCCTGGCAGCGGCAGGTTTCGCCTCTGCTCAGGTCACGAGTCCAACGCAAGACGTTCTCGGCGCGCACAATGTGTACGGTCGTGGCTGCGTCGCATGCCACGCTCCGCACAGCGGCGCCGCCGCGAACGGTGCACCGACCAGCCCCAACAGCGGCAATCTTGCCCTGTGGGGCGAGAACCTCACACCGATTTACGGCCAGACCTTTGCCTTCGGCAATGGCGGCGCGAATACGGTGACCATTCCCAACTACGGCACCTCGCCCATCACGGTTGGCGGCACAACGTATCCCGGTGTCGGTCTTCCGCCCAGTCCGAACGGCACATTCGTCATCGCCGCCTGCCTGAGTTGTCATGACGGCAACGTCGCCAAGAGCGGCATGATGAAGGGGACGACGTATGAAACCGTGACGATCAACGGTGCAACCTTCAATCCCCCGACGCTGCTCGGTAATGACACCACCACGCCGGGGAATTACGAGAACGACCACCCGGTGGGACCGACGGCGACCCCCGGTTGTGGCGGCCCGTACAACTGGGACTGCACCGCAAACGCGAACGGCACCATCACCTTCAATGGAACCGCCTCCAGTGTGTTCCTCACGGACTACTTTGATGTTACGAAGTACGGACCAATCGCGAACTTGGTCACCGTGACCGGAACGACAGCTGGGTATGGGGGTGCAGTCAACACAAACTCGTGGGTTACTTGCACTACCTGCCACGATCAGCACGACATGCTCTATTTCAGGGCTGATGCCAGCGGCACGATCAGGCCTACGCACTTCTTTGTGCGCGGCTGGTACAACCCCGGAAATACCACCACCAGCAACAGCGCGGCGCAATTCTGCCGCAGCTGCCATGGCGGCGAATCGAACGAAATGCACGGCCAGACCGTACCAACGAACTAATGATTTGGTGATCGGGGGAGGCCTGACTTCCTCCCCCGATTTCGCCTGGGAGCTGTTGGACATTCGAAGTCGCCGGAAGGGGCCAGTGAAGGAAACACTCAAAACCGAAACCCGGTTTGGATGGAGCGGTTGACATGAAATTTCGACAGACCAGTCCCACCACATCCTTCCTCTTCCTCCTGCTGTGGGCGGTCGCGGCGCCGGCCGGGGCGCAGCAATTGCCTGCTGCTCGCGCTTCGAGCAGCGCAGGGGGAGCCTTCGCAAACAGCGTCCCGCTCCGGCCGTCGGGGCGGCCCGTGGCGCTCGTGAACGGCGCCGTGCTCACGGATCGCGACCTGTTGCGCGAGATGTACGCCATCTTCCCGTACGCGCGGCAGCACAACGGAACATTCCCCAAGGCTATGGAACCGGACATTCGCCGCGGCGCTCTCCAGATGATCGAGTTTGAAGAATTGGTCTATCAGGAAGCGCTCCGCCGGAAAATGACGATTGCACCAGCGCGACTCGACGAAGCGGAAAACAGTTTTCGACAGCAGTTCCCCAGCCCGGAGATGTACCGGACGTTTTTGAAAACCGAGTGCCAGGGTTCACCGCAAGCCCTGCGCAGCAAGATCCGGCGCTCGCTGCTGATTGAGGACCTGCTGAGTCTCGAAGTAACGGATAAGGCTGCGGTGTCTGTCGCTCAGGCCAAAGGGTGGTTCGACGAGCATCCCGAGCAATTCCGCATTCCGGAAGCGTACGCAGTGCAGACGATTTCCGCGATGGCGCCGGCCAAGGCCACTGCGCAACAGCTCAAAGAAGCCCGCCAACGCGCGGAAGGCGATCTCCGCCAAGCCAAGGCGACCAAGAGTTACCAGGAATTCGGACTGTTGGCGGAGAGAATCTCGGACGACGACTTCCGCGTGATGATGGGGGATCACGGGTTGGTGGAAACGGCAAAGCTGCCAGAGCAAATCCTCTACGTCGTGCGGAACATGCAAGCCGGACAGGTAAGCAACATTGTTCAGGTGGAGCAGGTCTTCACCATCGTGAGACTGAACGAGCATGTCCCCGCCGGCATGAGGAAATTCGCCGAAGTAAGAGACGCTTTGCGGCAACAACTCAAAACACAGAACACCGAGCGGCTTCGTGCCGGGCTGAACCGCCGGCTGCGCCAGGGGGCAAAGATCGAAGAGCGATGAGGGAACTCGAGATGGAGAGTTTCGAGGCTTGTCTTTGTTGAGAACGAGGTGTGGGGTGGCGAAGGTCTTGGAAAACCAGGGGCAGCAAATGCCGAGGAGGTATGGACGGAATGCGCTGATTCTGGCTGTGCTGGTCTTGGTCGAAGCCGCGCCCGCCTGGGCGCAAGTGACCACAGGTGAAGCGAGCATGAACCTGAGCGGCAGCCTGAGCGCAGGATACGCGGGAGACCTTGCGAACGAAGGCCCCGACGGTCATGGAATCAGCCTCGGAGGAAACGCGGATCTATCCGGTTTCTATCACAGTTCACAGTTTCTATCGTTTGATATCGCGCCCTTCTACGACCAGTCGCGCAATAACTCGAGCTATCAGTCCATTACGGACAGCTCTGGCGTAACGGCCAGGGCCAACATTTTCGGCGGAAGCAAGTATCCGGGCTACGTCGATTACAGCGACGTGTACAACAGCGAAGGTAACTTCCTCCTGCCGGGAATAGCGAATTACAGAACCAATGGCAGTTCCCGGACGTTCGGAGTCGGCTGGTTGGGCCATCCAACCGATACACTTTCCTTTTCGGCGGGTTATCAGGACAACGACAGTGACTCCACACTGTACGGGACCTCTAACAACATCGAGTCCCACTTTCAGTCACTTTTCGCCACCTTGAATTACACCCTGGACGGTTTTCGAATGGCGGGAGGAGTTCACTATTCGACAGGAACTTACTCCTTCCCCGAGATTTTGACGGGCGAGACAAATCAGGCGAGCCAGATGAGCACCACGACCTACAACTTCAATCTGTCTCGAAGTGTAGGATGGGACGATACAACAACCTGGCTGAATTTTGCGAGGAACACCACCGACTACAACGCCTCGGGCAGCAGAGATTCCGAGACCGATGACGTGGTGACGGCGGGAGCCTCCTTGAAACCGATCACCAAGCTGGATACGACCTTCGGCGTAGACTACGACGATAATCTCGAGGCGACTCTCTACCAGGCCGAGAGCAGTTTGGGCGGTGTCGCCGTCGCTCCGCTGGCGCTCCCCGCGGAAAAATCTAATTCGTTCGGCGTGTATGGACAGGCGCAATACAGCTTGGCGGACCAGTTTTACGTCACCGGAAACATCGTTCATACCGAGCAGCTATTCTTGGGGACCTCGCTTAGTTCGACGGCGTATAGCGGGGGAGCGGATTACGGGCACACATTGCTTGGAGGGCACTTCACGGGAGCGGCGATTGTCACACGGAATGACCTTGGAAATTCCGAAGGAACCCTGCTAGGCCTCTTTAGCAATGCCATTTACACTCGCCACGTCGGCGTATGGAACGTGAGCGGTTCGTTCGGGTACTCACGGAGCGCCGAGACACTCCTGATCGGCTATACGACCTCCGGCTACAGCTACTCGGGTTCGGCAAGCCGCCGGGTGGGCAAATTGAATTGGAACGGAATCGCGGCCGGCTCGAAGAGCGTGCTCTCGCAGGACGAAGGCACCACATCCTTTACGCAAAGCTATTCGATGGGACTTTCCTCCCGCTGGTTAGGAGCGAGCGCCGGCTACTCGAGATCCAGCGGGATGGGTCTATACACAACCCAGGGAATCGCCTCCGTGCCGACTGGTCTGCCGCCATCGCTGCTTCCTTCGCCGATCTTCTACGGGGGCACGACGTATTCGGCCGGTCTGGGCGGGACACCCGTTCGGGGCCTGATCTTTAGCGGCAGCTTCTCCGATACCCGGAGCAGCACAGAGAACGTCGGGCTCTCTTCAAACAATCACACCCAGGAAGCGACCTTCTACCTGCAGTACCAATTCCGGAAGGTATTTTTCACCTCGGGTTACAGCCGACTACTCCAAGGATTCAGCGCGAGTACTCTGGCACCGGCCATGGTCTCGACCTACTACGCAGGGATATCGAGATGGTTCAAATTCTTCTGATCAGCGTCGGGACCGGAATACAGCGAAAGTGTCGAGCCCAGTCTGTCGATTCCGGCTCGCCTACACATCACCGAGCGGCGGATTCCCGGTTGCAGTTTTCACCTCGCACATCCGGGTTCGCTTTCTGTATAGCTTGCTGTCTTTGTGTCTTGGTGCTGAATCTGGTTTTTGCTCCCGTCGCGCGGACACGGCCGAAAGCGAAGCCTGCGCGTCGAGTGACCGTGCCTGAACTGGAGCTGACAGGCGGACGCAGGCTCTTGTACGAGGGGAGCATCAGCTCGGAGAAACAAGTTGAGACACGGGGTCGCTTCTGGACCCGGCTGCGGGACGCCGTGGTAGGCGAGCCGAGCTCTCATGAACTCATCACGCCCTATGGCGTGGTGGCCGATTCGCACGGACGCATTATTGTGACGGATCCGGGTGCGCAAGGCATTCACATCTTTGACTTCGCCCAACACAAGTACAAGTTCATCGCGCGCCACAAGGATAAAGACGACTTGGTTTCCCCGCAATGTGTGGCCGTAGATGCTGCGGACAACATTTACGTCACGGATTCCTACTCCGGGAAGATTTTCGTCTTCGATGCGGATGGCAAATTCGGCCGCGTGATCGGGAGCATCAAGGGCGAAGGCTATTTTAAGCGGCCCACCGGCATCGCGGTCGATTCACAGGCGGACCGCATTTACGTGACGGATACGCTGCGCGATCGCATTTACGTGCTGGACATGGAGGGGCGCGTACTTCAGGAAATCGGTCGGCGTGGCACAGCAGGCGGGGAATTCAACTACCCGACCGAATTGCGGCTGGAAGGTGAGGACTTGATGGTGGTCGACGCCATGAACTTCCGCGTGCAAGTCCTCGACCGCTCCGGGAAGCCGAAGTACGCCGTGGGGACCATGGGTGATGGGACGGGGCAAATGTTCCGGCCGAAGGGAATCGGCGTTGATTCCGAAGGACACTTGTACGTCGTCGAAGGATTCAAAGGGATGGTGCAGGTCTTCGATCGCCAAGGACGACTTCTTTATTACTTCGGTCAGCCCGGCAGCGGATTCGGAGACTTTCAACTGCCCGCCGGATTGTTCATCGATCACAACGATCGCGTGTTTGTCGTGGATTCCTATAATCGTCGCGTCCAGGCTTTTCAGTACTTTGCGCTGGAAAAGAAATGACCTCGACCGGAGCATTGCGAGAGCGAGTTAGCGAGCAGAACTCAGTCAGACCAGAACTGTCATTCTCCCGGTCTCTCGCCTCGAGCGGCTGGTTCCTACGCTGTGCCTTGATTGCGATTCTGTCTCTCGCCGGGACGGCGCTGGGGCAGGACGTGATCGGGATGCATGACCTCTCGCCTTCCGGAACATCACCGATCAAAGGCGGCCTTTCACCCTCCTGCTATTATTGCCATGCTCCGCACTCCGGCTTGAATGGTGTCGGCGGCGTCACCCAAGCCCCGCTTTGGAATCAGACCCTCTCGACCGTCCAGACCTACACCCTTTACACTGCGACGACGAACCAGACAAACGGCGCACTGCTACCAGGGTCGAACAGTACGCTGTGCCTCAGTTGCCACGACGGTACGGTAGGAGGGACGACCGGCATCTCGCCCGGCCACTTGGTTCCCTACGGAACTATCGCCATGACCGGCAATTGGTACCCGGGCGACATGCTCGGCACCAACCTTTCGACGACGCATCCCTTCAATTTTGTCCTGCCGCTGGTTGCTGCTCCGGATTTGTGGCCGTCCTTGGTGGGCAGCTCGCCGACCACGCACGACACGACCGGGGTGGTAGAGCTTTTCGGCGGAAACGTCGAGTGCGGAAGCTGCCACAATCCGCACGTGCAGAACATCGATCCGACCGGCCATTTCCTGGTGATTGACAACACAAACGGGGCGCTCTGCCTGGCCTGCCATTCGACGATCCCCACGGGTTCAGGAATGGGCATGGCTAGCTCGAAACACGATGCGGCGAGCGCAGCGCCCGGCAGCGCTCTCTCCACAGGGGCTCCGGGGAGCAATGCAAACCCGCTTGCGGGGTGGTCTACGAGCATCCATGCCACGGCAACGAACAAGGTAGCGCCCCAGATTGCTCGTGACAGCACCTTTGTGGGTGCAAGCCGCGTCGCAATCGGTTCACAGCCAGCGTCCTTGGGGCCCTACGCCACGGTCTCTAGGAATGCTTGTGCGTCATGCCACGAGATGCACAACTCTCCGACGAGCGGCTCTCTGCTGCGAGCGGGCGGCGACGAGACCTGCCTCACGTGCCACGACGGGAGCTCAAATATTTCTCCTCCCATCCCGGACGTACTCGCGGAAATGGTATCGCCGAAGTACGGGCATGCACTCTCGTTGGGGAATGGTCCCCACCGCCCGAATGAGCCCGTGCTGCTGAGTCAAGGTATGCACACTACCTGCGTTGATTGCCACAATCCTCACACGGCCCAGAGGGTGGGGGCCTTCCCGCCTCCTCCTCTAGTGCGTCCATCGCAGGCCGAGGTTCGAGGGATCAGCGCCACGGACGGGAAAACGGTGGTCAACCCGGCCGTGAATCAGTTTGAGATTTGTTTGCGCTGTCATGGGACAAGCACCGGAAAACAGGCCAGCATCAATTATGGCTATTTGCCTCGACGGGTTGTCGCTGCGGCCGACCCGCTGAGTGTCATTCCTGAATTCGACTCCCTAGCGGCGTCCAGTCACCCGGTTTTCCAAAACAGCCACAGCACGCTACCGCAGCCCAGCCTGCGTGCTTACATGCTGAACCTCGACGGCACGACCCCCGGACGCAGTATGGGCAGTCGAATTCTATGCACCGACTGTCACAACAGCGACGACAATCGGGAGTTCGGCGGCAAAGAGCCGAATGGACCGCACGGATCCATTTTCCCGCACATCCTCGAGCGGCGATACGAGTTCAGCAAGGCAGCAACCCCCGGCGAGCTGGTGACGAATTTGTTTCCGAATCCGAACTTGAGCGCCCTGGGTGGTACCGGCGGCGGGCCGTATGCACTGTGCGCCAAATGCCATGATCTCACTCGCCTTACGAATTATGGGAGCTGGAGCCAACACGGGCGGCACGTCGTTCGGGACGGCTTCTCGTGCTCGGTGTGCCATACAGGGCACGGCGTTCCGGGACAGTCTGGGAGCATTTCAGGCGAGCGCCTGGTGGATTTCGACGCCAACGTCGTGGCTCCGAATGGCCCGGCTCCGATCTCCTATAATCGAGCCACAGATTCCTGCAACCTGGTTTGCCACGGTCATGCGCATCAACTTCAGTCGCTTGGCGCCACTTTGAGGGTCCGTCGATAAGGGCAATTGCGGTTGGCCGTCTCGATTCACGCGCCCTGCTGGCCAACCAGTTCGTCAAGCGGTTTGCCGCGGCCATGCGTGAAAGAGGCCATCCACGAACTCGGGCACACCTTCGGTCTGGCACACTGTGGCGACCTGGTCTGCGTCACGGCGTCGTCTCATGCGGTCGAGTGGATCGATCTCAAGGGCAACCGATTCTGCGCGAAATGTGCGGCGGCCGCCGAAGTTCGCGCCAACGCCTGCACCGGACGATCCCGAACGTAAATTCTGAAATGAGTATTCCTCGGAGGAAACCATGCCAAAACTTGCGCGTCGAACCTGGAAGTTGCTGTTCGTTTCCTTCCCCATGCTTTTGCTCCTGGCCGTACCTCTCCCTGCTCAAGACGGCGCCGCACTGTTTAAATCGAAGTGCGCCAGCTGTCACGGGCCGAGCGGCAAAGGCGATACACCGGTCGGCAAAGCCTTGAAGCTGCGTGATCTCGGGTCGGAAGACGTGCAAAAGCAGTCCGACCCCGAGCTGACCGAGATCACGGCTAACGGCAAGGGCAAAATGCCAGCCTACAAAGACAAGCTGACGGGCGAGCAGATCCAGCAGCTCGTTGCGTTCATGAGAACGCTAAAGAAAAAGTAGCTTTCGTGGTCATCTGGGAGCTGAAGCGGCTCCTCGCGAACTGTTGTGGCGATCGCCTGAGCTTTTAATTAAGAGCTTTCCTGCGCGGACGGAGCACTCGGCTGGAGGCGCACCATGAAAAGCATTACGGTGGGAATGATCATCTATTGCCTGATCTGCGCCGTCGTGGTGGCGGGAATTAGCCTGTATCAGGACCTCAAACGCGAAAAGGAGTTGCCGACAGACGAACCCAGTGACGCTCGCGCAGGCGACCACGCGCCGGACGAATCGACGGCGGCCAGCAAAACCTCCCCCCACAATCACAGCGGAAACCGGGCTGCCTGACAGGTTGGTCGGCGAGATTTCCCTCTTCCGCTCTTTAGTCCGGGGGATCGCGCAGCTACCAAGAACCGACGAGCGAGCTGCAGCGCAAGCGTACGTCGATCCTGCGGAGCCAACAGCTTTCACAAGCTGTGGCAGCATGACGCCGTCGGCATCCACCATGAACCCCGAAGGCGCAAAGGCGGGTAATCCTCGTGACGGCTGCGTGAACCCGCGTCGCACTCGCCTACTACGTTATGGCGTTGCCCGGGCTGCTGGCAATGTGGACCCCGCACAGCGCGCGCTGTCTATCGATCCCCCCATGCTGCTATGCGAAGCTCAGATTGGGCTTCGCGACGTGGGAGGACTACAAGTCGCGCCCCGTCGAGTCATACATCTTAGTGAAGTCAAAGCTCGCCTTGATGGTCGTCTTGCCCACCAAGACCGAAAATTCGGTGCCCTTCTCCTCGGGGGTGATCGTGGCCTCGCTTGTTGCCGTCCTCTTGGGGAACGAAATGACTACAGCGCGCAGGGTTTTGCCGTCCGAACTCCGCTGGAATTCGACTTTTGATGCGGCAATCCGCTCTTTCGTCTTCTTGGGCTCGAGGAAGGCGGCGTCCTTGACGGCCGCTTCCTCGACGGATTCAAAGGGCTGCATTTGCGGTCCGACGATCATGACCTGGTAGGTGTCCGGAGTTTGCGCAAGCTCCTTTTGGCCTTCGTCGGCCTTCATCTGTCCATTCAAAATCAAGTTGCGCACAAACGCCTCTCGCATGACGCGCGAGGAAACCCAGCGCACAATGAACGAAGCCTGAGCAACGGACCCTTCAGGTACGGACTGGCCGCCACCGCCGCCCGCCGGCGCCCCACCACCGCCACCCATCCCGCCTCGCCCGCCGCCCGAGCCCATACCTCCGGAGGGGGCCGACTGCGGAGCTCGGCTCGATTCCGGCTGCGATAGCGCACCACCGCTCATCCAATTCGCGTCCACCGTCACCGTCCTCGCCCAGGGCGAGCCATTCATCACCTTCTGAACATCCTTCGCATCCCATTGGTCGTATGGCTTCGACTTCCAGGGATCGCTTGAAGCCCAAGCCAACAGGGCCACAACCACCAATGCCAAGCCTCCAACGATTGCCTTGCGCATTCCTACCTCCTTCGCTTCAGATCGGGATCGACTGGAAGGGTGGGGTCAAACGTACCTGCGTTCGCAATTCCCGATCCCCCCGCCGATCAGGCCAGCGGCTGGATTCCCCCTCGAATCAGCGCCCTACGTGCTTTGCGGCGACCGCGGTCGAATCCCGAGCAGCGGAAATAGCGCTGGCCGGCGCGGATCCAATCACCCGCTCGATGCGGTACACGGGATCTGCGCCCGAATCGAAATGAAGCCGCATCATCAACTCGCCTACAAGCCCTACGGCCAACAATTGTACTCCAAACAGGGCCAGCATCAGCCCGAGCACCAGCAGCGGGCCGTGCAGCAGGAAGATCGGCGCGCTGAAGAAGATCTTGTCCATGAACAGGGCGAACAGAATCGCCGCTCCCGTGAAGATCCCGATCAGTCCCGGAGGGCCGAAGAAGTGCAGCGGGCGCGTCATGTAGCGCATGAGGAAGCGGATCGTGATGATGTCGAACAGGACGCGAAGCGTACGGGAAATCCCGTAATGCGACCGCCCGTCCGGACGGACCACGTTTCGGATCGGCACCTCGACGATTCGCGCGCCATTCCAGGCCGCCAGCGCGGGAATGAACCGGTGCATCTCGCCATACAGCCGGACATCCTTGATCGTTTCACGGCGGTACACCTTAAAGGTTGAGCCGAAATCGTGGATATCGACCCCGGAGAGCTTAGCCATAATCCAGTTGGCGGTGCGCGAGGGCAGCTGGCGCGTCAGAAAATTGTCGACTCGCTTCTGGCGCCATCCGCTAACGATGTCGTAGTCCCCGGTCGCGAACGTCTCGAGCATCACGGGGATGTCGGCCGGATCGTGCTGCAGATCGCCGTCCATGGCGATGACGATGTCGCCCGAAGCGTAATCGAACCCCGCCGCAAGCGCCGTCGTCTGCCCGTAGTTCCGCCGCAGGCGAAGGACGGTTACCCTGGAATCCTGCGCGGCGAGCTCGGCGAGCAGCTCGGGTGTGCGATCCTCGCTCTGATCGTCGACGTAGATAAACTCGACGGGCTCATAGCGATCCGTCATCACGTCGCTCAGCCGTTCGTGCAACTTGCGCACACTTTGCTGCTCGTTGTGGAACGGCACGACGACCGAGTATTTCGGCGCGACCGGCATGTCGACACCCGCAGCCCCTCGCATGGCCCTAGTCTAACTCCCCGTAGGTCGCAAGCTGAACCCCTTGCTCGACTAGCATGCCTTTAATCGAGGGATCGAGCAAGGCCTCCATTTCCGTTTGGCGATGCATTTGCAACCGCGAACCGGTCCTCCTCAATTCATCGTCGCAAATACCGGGATGCAGCATGATCTCGGTAAAACCCTCCGAGAGCGTCTCGATCATGCGATGCAGCCTGGTTCGATTGATTTGCCCGGTGACGGCCAGCCCTAGAAACCGGTCCGGCGAGCGCAACCCGTACTTGCGGGAAATCGACTCGAAGCTCGAAACCGAAATCTGAGCGGCCAGAGCCCCGGCCAGTTGTGTCACCGCGCCCACACCCCCGATTTGCGACAGGCTCCAGGAGTCCCGCAGGGCCTCGAACGGCTTTCGAATGCGCTTTATCCTGCACTCGCTCGCCACACGCGCCACCGATTCCATCACTCGCGGATGCGCGTGCGTGTGCTTGTGACTGTCGACGTGGGTCGGCTCGATGCCCGCAGCCCGCACTTTCTCAATTTGGGCCCGGAGTTCTCTTTCGATGTGTTCGGGATGAATCAGGCCCGCCGTGACTCGCGCCACAAACACTCCCAGGCTCCGCGGCAATTCGCCGTTTTGGTCAACCAGCGAGGCGATCTCCTCGCGTCGCGCAACCGCATGGCCTCCGATCAATACCAGATGAACGCCCACGCCGAGCGAAGCATTCAGGCGCGCCTGCTCGGCCGCACCCGCGAACGCTTCCCCGTTGGCCATCACCGTCGTGCTGGTCAGAATTCCGTTTCGATGAGCGCGGATGATGCCTTCGTTTACGCCGGATGTCAGGCCAAAATCATCTGCGTTCAGAATGACCTTTTTCATCAGGGCGACAGTTCGCGAAAAAATCGGAAGGGATCATATCACTGAACTCCCGACGGCCTCCGCCGCGGCGCCCGCAATTTCCTCGCCAGAAACTGCTTCGAGGCCGGATGAAATATGAATGCTTCGTGACAGTTTTCAACAGATCTGTTGAAAACTATGTGGAAAAATGCCATTTCGATTTTCTAAACTGCAGGTGAACACAGGATTTACTGCTGATTGCACAAAGAAAGTGCACGGGAAAACTCTCCCGCGCAGCTTGACACAACGTTAAATTTTCCTGCGCAGGGCCTCGTTCGGCGATCGCACTCAGCCAGGCGAGAAAACGGACTCTCGGAAAAACACTCAGTACCAATGCGGCGGAGGGTCGAGCTTAATCTGGAGCGTGTCCTCGGCTTTTTCGATGTCGTACCACTTGCCGTAGGTATGCCAGCCCTTGGCAACCACTTGGATCAAAATTTTTCCCTGCGGTATTTCGGGAACCTTCACCGTTCCGTCTTCATTCGTCTTGAAGTTCATTTCGACCAATTTGTCTTTGTGAAGCATGCCCACCGTTTCATTGAACCGCACATAGACGCTCGCGTTGCCCACCGGCTTCTCATGCGGATCGGTGACCACGATCTTTAGTCGCGTAGTCGCGGGCTCGCCCGCCTTGTCCGTCTTCGCCGCGGAAGAGGTATCGGGCGCGGATTGGTCTTGGGAGCTCGATTTCGCCTGGTCCGCTTGCGCCAGGGCGGTCGAGGTGGCCAAAGCAAGCGCCGCCACAACCAAGGCTGTCCACAGCGCCCGTGGCCGACAGCAACCCTTCGCCTGGAAGGCCATGAAAACGTTGTACCCCAATCGCCTCCCGGGCTCAAGCATTTCCTCGCTCCCTACCTTTCCTGCCCTTCCCGCCGGGCTGATAAGATACACGCCGGGATCGCGGAGCTCGCCTGGTCGCTGCGCACAAGCGATGAGCAGTTCGTTCCAAGATGAAAAAGACCGTCGACCGCGGACGGATGAGCCCCTTGGCGCCTCGACCGGCGATCTGGAACCGTCGTCGGGCAGGATCAGGATTGTGGGCTACCAGCCACAGTGGCCCGAACTGGTGATGAAGCCTATCTGCCAACTCTCGAGCGAGCTGGGTACCGACTGCGTATCCGCGAGCCCAACTGGTATGAGCACCGCATGCTCAAAGGGCCGGACACGGACACGAACCTGCATGTCCTTTCATCCGGCTGTCCCGAGGTTCGGCGCATCCTGCGCTTTCGCGACTGGCTGCGAACCAGCGCCGCCGACCGCGATCTGTACGCGCGCACGAAATCGGCACTGGCCCAGAAGGAATGGAACGACGTCGACAGCTATGCGCAGGCAAAAACCGCCATCATCGAAGAAATTCTTTCCCGGGCAACGCGCCCATAGCTCACTCGAAACAGAATGACGCATTTGACTTCCCGGTCGGCTGGTCCTGCCATAACCTTAACAAAGCACAAATTCCATGAGCGGCTTCCCGTCGATCGGTGATATAGCTCCAAAGCCCGATCTGGCGACGCTCAGGAGGAATCATGGGCTTTTCGACTGACGCCATTCACGTAGGCCAAGAGCCGGATCCCACAACAGGCGCCGTGGTCGCTCCCATCTATCAGACCTCGACCTACGTTCTCGAAGCCGTGGACAAGAATAAAGGTTACGACTACGCCCGCACGGCCCATCCGAACCGCCAGGCCCTGGAGCGCACGATGGCGAAACTCGAAGGGGGCGATGCGGCTTACGTGTTCACCTCCGGAATGGCTGCCATCGATGCCGTTTTTCGTCTGCTTCGCCCCGGCGACCACACAGTTATCTCAGAATCGGTTTACGGAGGCGTCTTCCGTCTCACCACGAAGCTGCTCGTTGATTTCGGACTCGAGTTCACTTTCGTCGACACGAGCCGTCTTGAAGACGTCGAGCGCGCCGTGAAGCCGAACACGAGAATGATTTACGTCGAGACGCCCACGAATCCTACAATGATCGTAACCGACCTCGAGGCGACTTGCCGCTTCGCTCGGGACCGGAAACTCCGTGTGGCCGTCGACAACACCTTTCTCAGCCCTTATCTCCAGCGGCCCATCGAACTCGGCGCGGACATCGTCGTCCATTCCATGACGAAGTACCTCAACGGGCACAGCGATTGCACGGGCGGTGCGGTGATCCTTACGCGCGCCGAAGATGCCGAAAAGATTTACTTCATTCAGCGCTCGGCCGGCGCCGGACTGGCCCCCATGGATTGCTTCCTCACCTCGCGCGGAATCAAGACGCTCGCCGTACGCATGCAGCGACACAACGCAAACGGAATGATTGTTGCCGAATTCCTCGCCTCGCATCCCAAAGTCAAACGGGTCATTTACCCCGGCCTGCCCACGCATCCCCAGCACAAGATTGCCCAGCGCCAGCAACACGGCTTTGGCGCCATGATCACCTTCGAACTCGCCGACCTGGACGCCGCGCGCAGACTTTTGAACAACGTCCGCCTGTGCGCGCTGGCGGAAAGCCTGGGCGGCGTTGAAACGCTGATCTCTCACCCCGCGATGATGACTCACTCCTCCATGCCTCCTGAAGTGCGCAAGCAGGTCGGCATCACCGACGGCATGGTTCGCCTCTCGGTCGGCATCGAGGATGCCGAAGACATCATCGCTGACCTCACCGAGGCTCTCGAGAACGTTTGATCGTGGTCTTGGGGCGCGCCGATCGCCTGCCGAAGATCCCCGAGTGTCGGCCGCGCTCCCGAGGCGCCCCGGCTCGCGAGTCTCAGCAGAAATTTTTCTTTTCCTCTTTGGACCGGCGTGATATGAAGCGCCTTCTGGGGCGCACCGTTTGGACCGATTTTCCTTATCCTCAAGAGCCTACGGGGGGCGAACGTGCTCGTGAAATTCAGCGGGGCGGTACTCTTTTCTGCACTTTTGGCTGTGACTCTCTCCGCCCCGGCGCTCGGACAATCGGGCGATACGGCAAAGGATGCCAACAATCCGTTTGGTGCGCTGCATTTTCGCCCGCTCGGTCCGGTCGGCAATCGCGCCGCCTCGATTGTCGGCGAGCCCGGCAACCCGCTCGTGATGTATGTAGGCGCCGCAGCCGGCGGCATCTTCAAAACCGAGGATGGCGGCACCACCTGGCTCCCCGTTTTCGACCACGAGGATGTCGCCGCGGTGGGTGCGCTTGCGCTTTCGCCCGTGGACCACAGCCTCGTCTGGGCGGGCACCGGCGAGCCGTGGTTGATTCGCCCCTTCTATCCCCTGGGCGACGGAGTCTATAAATCGACGGACGCGGGCAAAAACTGGCAGCAGATGGGCCTCAAGGAAACGGGCCATATCGCCCGCATCATTGCCGATCCGCGCGATGCGAATGCCGCCTACGTCTGCGCCGTCGGACAGGCGTATCGTCCCCAGCACGAGCGCGGTGTTTTTCGAACGACCGACGGCGGCAAGACCTGGCAGCAGCTCCTCTTTGTCGACGAATACACGGGCTGCTCCGAGCTGGCCCTCGACCCGCGCGACTCTGAAACCCTGTTTGCCGGCATGTGGCAAGTGGACATCAAGACCTGGAATTTGAACAGCGGCGGCACATCGAGCGGCGTCTACGTCACGCACGACGGCGGCAAGACCTGGAAAAAGCTAAGCGGTCACGGCCTGCCTGCCGCCGACCATCCGCTGGGCAAAGTGGCCGTGGGCATTGCGCCTTCCGATTCCAGCCGCGTGTATGCACTGGTTCAGGACACAACGCCCGGGCTCTATCGTTCAAGCGACGGCGGCGAGAGCTGGACACTCGTCAACCAGTCGCATGTGCCGAGCGAACGTTCGCCCTATTACACGCGTTTTGCCATCGCGCCCGACAACCCCGACCTGCTTTACTTCCCTTCGGTCTCCTGGAGCGTTTCACGCGACGGCGGTAAAACGCTGGCCAACGACATCACCCGTGCCAGCGGCGACAACCACGACGTGTGGATCGATCCGCTCAACCCGAACCGAATTCTGGACGCGAGCGATCAAGGCGCCAACGTGAGCCTTAATCGCGGCAAAACCTACCAGCACATCACGCTGCCCATCGCTCAGCTCTATCACGTCTACACGGATACGCGCATTCCCTACAATGTCTTCGGCAACCGCCAGGATGGCTCCTCCTACTACGGCCCCAGCAACAATCTCGAGCAGGGCTTTTTCGGCGGACAAATCGGCGCGGGCGATTGGAAGGCCTACGGGGGTTGCGAGAGCGGCTTCGGCGTTCCCGACCCCGCGGATCCCGATATTGTTTGGTCGGGCTGCTACAACGGAGGCCTGGACCGCACGAACCTCAAGACCGGCCAATCGCGCAGCGTCGAAGTCTGGCCTGAGGCGACCTACGGCTGGGCGCCCGCCGAGGTCAAATATCGCTGGCACTGGACGTTTCCCATCGCCATTTCGCCTTTTGATCACAACAAGGTCTATGTCGGCAGCCAGTTCGTCCACGTGACCACCGACGGCGGCCAATCCTGGACCGTCATCAGCCCCGACCTCACCACCAACGATAAGAGCCATCAGCAAAATTCAGGCGGCGTCAGCTACGACAACCTGATGACCTTCGACGGCTCAACCCTCTACGCGATCGCCGAATCACCCGAGCAGCAGGGTGTTATCTGGACCGGCAGCAACGACGGCCAGGTGAACGTGACGCGAGACGGCGGAAAGCACTGGACGAACGTGACGAAAAACATTCCCGGACTGCCGCCCTGGGGCACGGTGATGGACGTCGAGCCCTCTCATTTCGACGCCGGCACGGCCTACCTAGCCGACGATCTCGAGCAAGTGGGCGACTACACGACCTACGTCTACAAGACCACGGATTTCGGCGTGACCTGGACGCTTATCAGCTCTTCGGTCCCGAAAACGGTCAACTCGAGTGCGAAATGCATCATGGAAGATCCCGTGCGCAAAGGCATGCTCTACCTCGGTACGAACAACGCCCTCTACGTCACCTGGAATGACGGCGCGCGCTGGATGCGCCTGCGCAACAACCTTCCGCCCGCACCGGTTTACTGGATTGAAGTCGAGCCCCGCTCGAACGACCTGCTGATCGCCACCCACGGCCGGGGGATTTACGATCTCGATGACACGACGCCGCTTCGCGATTGGGATAAGACCCTAAACGCGGACGCCTACCTGTTTCCCATCCGCCCTGCCTATCGCTTCCGTACGATCGCGACGAATCGCGGCCGCGAGGATGAGCACGTTCTCGGTGAAAACCCGCCCTACGGCGCCGACATCAACTTCTACCTGAAAAACGCAACCGACAAATGGACCATCACGGTCACTGACAGCTCGGGCAAAACGGTTCGCAAGCTCGACGGCAAGGGCCAGCTCGGTCTCAATCGTGTCTGGTGGAATCTGGCCTACGACGCTCCGACTACGGTTCATTTGCTCACCCCGCCTCCCGACGCGCCCTGGGTCAAGCCCGGCGCGCCATCCGAATTCGGGGGCGGAGATGCCGAGGCCGAAAAGGAAGGCTGGCGGCCGCTCGTGATTTGGGGAGTCGGCGAATCAGGGGTCGGTTTGCGCGCGGCGCCCGGGCGTTATACCGTGAAGCTCACCCTCGGCGAGAAATCCTTGAGCGCGCCGCTTGAGATTCTTCGCGATCCGGGCTCGCTCGCCACTCAGGCCGATCTCGAGTCTCAGATCAAGTTCCTCTTAGAGGTTCGCAGCGAGCTCGCCGAGCTCGGCGAGATGATCAACCACCTTGAACGCACGCGCCTGCAGCTAGAAAGCTTGCCGCGCGAGATCTCCGGGCCGAAAGCCGCCGATGCGGAGAAAGCTGCGAGGGAGTTTGAGGATAAGGTCGTCGCCGCAGAGGGACTCCTGTTCGACGTTCACCTTACCGGTAATGTGGAAGACAGCTTCCGTCACCCGATGATGCTGTATGGCAGACTCGCGAACCTCGAATCGGAACTGAGCGGGGACGGTTCCGACCTTCCACCCACCGATCAGCAAATCGGCGTCAACCGGCAGCTCGGGGCGCAGGTCGACCAGGCGCGCGTCAAATTCAAATCTGTCACTGGCGCAGAAACAGCGGCCTTCAACCAGCAATTGAAAGCGCTCGGGTTCGCCCTGGCCGTCGAACCGTAGTCGTTAGCCGGGGGGCCTCCTAGCATTCCCCGCGCGAGCACGTTCCCCCTCCGTCAACGCGGGCGACCGCTGTCACAAGTAGCAGTTTCCGTTAGCCCGCTGCCTGGCATAGCTTCCGAGGACTGGAGGTGCTCGTGAGGATCACGCGCCGGGACCTGTTTAAGGCGTCCGCCGCTGCAGTGCTCTCAGGAGCCCCGAGTCGCCTGGCCTTGGCTGACGACCCACTGCCGTCCTGGAATGACCGGCCGTCGAAGAAAGCCATCCTCGATTTCGTGCGCGCGACTACAAACCGCTCCGGCCCGGACTTCGTGCCGATGGACGAGCGCATCGCCACCTTCGACCAGGACGGAACTCTATGGGTCGAGCATCCCATGTATACCCAGGTTGTCTACTGTCTGGAGCGCGTCCCAGCGGTCGTGAAGGCGAAGCCCGAGCTTGGAGGCGTCGAGCCGTTCAAGATCGTGCTATCGGGCGACCGCGAGGCGATCTTGAAACTCTCCATGGACGACCTATTAGAGGTTCTAAAGGCCACGCTGACCGGCATGAGCGTTGACGCGTTCGAAGCCGAGGCCAACGAGTGGCTGGCCAGGGCCCGCGACCCCCGCTGGAAGCGGCCCTACACGGAACTCACTTACCTGCCGATGATTGAGGTGCTCGGCTACATGCGCGCCCATGGGTACAAGACCTATATCGCCACCGGGGGCGGTCAGGACTTCGTGCGAGTGTATTCCGACAGAACGTACGGCATTCCGTGCGAGCAGATCGTCGGCACGGCTGGTGGAACAAAGTTCGGCTACGACAAAGATGGGCGGCCGTTTCTCACCAAAGACCCGAGGCTGCTTCTGAACGACAACTTCGCCGGCAAACCGGAGGGCATTCACCTCATCATCGGGCGTCGGCCCCGTGCCGCCTTTGGCAATTCGACCGGGGATCGGGAGATGCTGGAATATACGACGGCGGGTGAGGGAGCGCGGCTGGGAATGCTCGTGCTACACGATGACGCGATTCGTGAGTATGCCTACGGTCCAGCCGAGGGCTTGCCCGATACCAAGGTCGGAACCTTCACCCGGGCGCTCTACAACGAAGCCAAGTCGAAAGGCTGGAGCATCGTTAGCATGAAGAACGATTGGAAGCGCATCTTCGCCACCTAAGTCGACGCGTCATCGCTGCTCGTCAAAAGGCCTATTCGCCCGAGAGGCCTGCTGAGCAGGGGGACGGCCTCCGGTTGCGACTCGCGATGTTAGGTGGTCTCCTCCCCTTGTTTTCCCCTTGGCATCATGGGCACCGTCACACCGCTCTTCTTTGCGAACTCAATCGCCTCCGGGTAGCCGGCGTCTACGTGCCGGGCCACGCCGATTCCCGGATCATTGGTCAACACACGCTCGATGCGCGCGGCCATCTGCTTGCTTCCATCGGCGACCGTCACTTGCCCGGCGTGCTGCGCGTATCCAATTCCGACGCCGCCGCCATTGTGAATCGACACCCAGCTCGCCCCGCTGGCCGTATTCAGCAAGGCGTTGAGCAAGGGCCAGTCCGCCACCGCGTCCGAGCCGTCGCGCATCTTTTCCGTCTCGCGGAACGGCGAGGCGACCGACCCGCAATCGAGGTGATCGCGGCCGATCACAATCGGCGCCCGCAGCTCGCCTCGGGCGACCAAGTCATTGAGCGCGAGCCCGAATTTGTCGCGCTCGCCGTAGCCCAGCCAGCAAATCCGCGCCGGCAATCCCTGAAAGCGCACGCGCTTCTGTGCCAGCTTGATCCATCGGCACAGAATTTCGTCGTGCGGAAACATTTCAAGGACGAGCTGATCGGTGCGATGAATGTCCGACGGCTCCCCCGACAGCGCCGCCCAGCGAAACGGCCCCCGCCCTTCGCAAAACAACGGTCGAATGTAGGCCGGCACAAACCCCGGAAAATCGTAGGCGTTCTTGACGCCCTGCTCGAATGCAAAGGTTCGAATGTTATTGCCATAATCGAACACGACTGAACCGAGCTTCCCGAGGGCAAGCATACCTTCGACGTGCCTGGCAATCGATTCGAGCGAGCGCCTGCGGTACTCCTCGGGGTCGCGCTTGCGCAACTCGGCCGCCTGAGCGGGATCGAGCCCTTGCGGGATATAGCCGCCCACCGGATCGTGCGCGCTGGTTTGATCGGTCAGCAGGTCTGGGACCACGCCGCGGCGGGCCAGCTCCGGAACCAGGTCCGCGCAATTCCCGACGAGCCCGACGGAAGCCGGCTCGCGCTTGCGCACCGCGTTCTTGAGGATGCGCAGGGCCTCGTCGAGAGTCGTCACCATCACGTCGCAATACCCTGATTTGACACGCCGCTTGATGCGCTCCGGATCAACATCGATGCCGAGGAACGCCGCGCCGTTGAGCGTAGCCGCGAGCGGCTGCGCACCGCCCATGCCTCCCATCCCGCCACTCGCGATCAGCTTGCCGGCCAGGTCGCCGCCAAAATGTTTTCGTCCTGCCGCCGCAAATGTTTCGTAGGTCCCCTGCAAGATTCCCTGCGTGCCGATATAGATCCAGCTTCCCGCGGTCATCTGTCCGAACATCATCAGTCCGGCGCGATCGAGTTCATCGAAATGCTTCCAGTCGTTCCAGCGCCCCACGAGGTTCGAATTCGCGATCAGGACGCGCGGCGCGTAGTCGTGGGTACGAAATACCCCCACCGGCTTGCCCGATTGCACGAGCAGCGTCTGGTCATTTTCGAGCGCCCGGAGCGACTGGACGATGGCGCGATAGCAATCCCAATTGCGCGCCGCCTTCCCCCGCCCGCCGTAGACAACCAGATCTTCGGGCCTTTCACCGACCTCGGGGTCGAGGTTGTTCATCAGCATGCGCAGGGCCGCTTCCTGTTGCCAGGATTTGCAGGAGATTTCGGTCCCGCGCGGCGCTCGCACCGGCTTGTAGTCGCGAGCTTTGCCTTCGGCGTGCTCCTCGGCGGCGATGTCTGGCATGACCTTACCCCCGCCTCGCATCTTAGCAGCAAACAGGGTCGTGGGTGATGACCGGGGCAGAACGGGCGACCCGGTGAGGATTAGGAACATCGGGACAAAAAAAGTTGTGGCACATTTCCGGGGCTGAGGGGTATCGTACGTCCCGGTCCTCCACACCTGAACCGCGCGCCAGCGGCAAGACCCCACGATACGGGGACACGGAGGCGGGCGGGCCCGTCCTGCACGACTTCGGAAACCTGCCCCGAGCGAACCCAGCCCTTCGTTCGGGGTCAACTCAACCGGACATGAACCCTAGGAGGCAAGCGGCTGCGCCAGTGTGCCCAGCTTAGGCCCCTAAAAAGGAGAAAGCATGAAGCGAGTTTCTCTCGTCTCTCTACTCGCGCTGGCGTCGAGCCTCATGATTCCAGCAGCGCACGCGCAATCGACAAACGCCATTCCCGGAACGCAAATCCGCTTGACGCTTCTCGGCGGACTCAGCACGCGCGTCGCGCAGGACGGCGATCCGATTACAGCCGTTGTGGCCGAGCCCGTCTTCGCGGGTAATCAGCTCATTGTGCCCGCGGGTGCGAAGATTCACGGGACCATTCGTAGCGTCGACCGGCCGAAATGGTTTTCGATGTTTCGCGGCGGCGCAGCCATGAATATCAGCTTCACCTCCGTCGAAATCGAGAGCCGGATCTTTCCGGCGCGCATGAGCATTCTTTCCATCTACGACGGCACAACCGATTCCGGCAAGCGGCGCAAGGACCTCAAAACAATTGAAGGCGCGGTGATCGAACAGAAGCAGGACATCAAAGGCGACGTGGAGGATGCCGCCATCGGAACAGCGGGCGGCTCGACGGCGGGCCTGATTTTCAGCCGCGTCATACGCGGAACCGTGATCGGCCTGGTCGGCGGCGGCGCCTATATCGCGGCGCGCAAGGGCAAGGATGTCGAATTACCCGCAGAGACAGGCATGATTGTCCGGCTGGATTCGACCTTGTCAGTCCCACCCGCGCTGCTGCATAGCGCCTCGTATACGTCGACCGGAAATTAGCGTTCGCCACTTTCTTCGGGGTGGTTGAGAGGAGGACGGGCTTCGCCGATCCGGCCGGTCGCTAGAAGGCAACACCGCCGGACGGCGCTTTTCCCGGCAACTCGGCGGCGCGCCTGCCGTTGCTGCCTCCGGTTCGAACGGTCCCTGCGGCGGAACGGGCCGAGGGCCCTATCCGCCGCTTAGCCTCCCGAGGACGAGCCGGAAGACTGCCCCGGACCTACCGGGCGTTTTCGATCGGTTCGTTGCGCGCTCCTTCGGGGCGACAGGAGCCCCTCCCCGCGGGCGTTCGACGGACCGGCTCACAATGGACGGTTTTCGCACTGCCCAGCTTCGTCGCGCTTGCAAGTTTGCCTGCGAATTCCTACTCTATCGGAACCCCAATGAACGATCTCCTTTATCAAGGCGTGCTCTGGTACATCGCCTTTCTGTTTTCAACGACCTGCCACGAAGGCGCGCACGCGCTGGTCGCTAAAATCGGTGGCGACCCGACGGCGTTTCACGGCGGCCAAGTCACTCTCAACCCCATTCCTCACATTCGCCGCGAGCCGGTGGGCATGGTCTTGGTGCCGATTCTCTCGTTCATCTACGCGCATTGGATGATGGGCTGGGCCAGCGCGCCTTATGACCCCGTCTGGCAGCAAAGATACCCGCGCCGTGCCGCCTGGATGGCTCTGGCCGGACCAGCCGCCAACTTTTTGCTCGTCCTGATCGCCGCGGTTTCCATACGGGCGGGAATCGCCGCGCATTTTTTCGCCATGCCGCAATCGGCATCCTTCACGCGCATCACCGAGCCGGTCACTCCCGGAGTCGGGGACTTCGCTGCTACATTCCTCAGCATCCTTTTCGTGCTCAACCTTGTGCTGGGCACCTTCAATCTCCTGCCCGTTCCGCCGCTTGACGGAAACACGGGCATCACGCTGCTGATGAGTGAGGAGGCCGGCCTGCGCTTCCTGGCCTGGACGCGCACGCAAGGCTTTGGCCTGATCGGCCTTTTGCTGGCCTGGGTGCTCTACGGCAGGATTTTCGGGCGTATCTTTCGCATGTCGCTCTTGGCTCTCTACCCTGGGTCCTCCTGGGGCTGAGCTGATGGGCTCCCGGAAGAAGCCCACTCGAATGCCGTCGAAACCGCAGGTGCGGAATGTTCTGGTCGGCGTAGCTGGCTGGTCCTACGACGACTGGAACGGAATTGTGTATCCTTCGCCGCGGCCGCGCGGTTTCCATGAAGCCGCTTACTTGGCCGGCTATCTTGACGCCATCGAAATCAATACCTCCTTCTACGCCCCACTCAAGCCGGAGCTGGCTTCGAGCTGGCTTGAACGCATCGCCCCGAACGAACGCCTGCGTTTCACCGCCAAGCTGTGGCAGAAGTTCACGCACGAAACCAGCGCCGGAGCGGAGGACGAGAAGGCTGTGCGGCTCGGCTTTGACGTGCTTCATCGTGCCGGGCGGCTCGGAGCGGTCCTGCTACAGTTCCCCTTCTCGTTTCATCAAACGCCGGAAAACCTTGCGAGACTCAAAGATCTGCTCGACCGATTCGGCGACTACCCTCTGGTGGTCGAAGTGCGGCACGCCTCTTGGGCGCAGCCGAAGTTTTACAACCTGCTGAGCGAACACGGCGTCGGAATCTCGAACATCGATCAACCACTCATCGGACGATCGATCAAACCCGACCAGCGCTCGACCTCGCCGGTCGGCTATTTCCGGCTGCACGGGCGTCGCTACGATACTTGGTTCAGCGACGATCCGGAAACGCCCCGTCACGAACGCTACAACTATCTCTACAGCGAGCAGGAACTGCTTCCCTGGACCGAGCGCGTTCGCAGCGTCTCACAGCATACCGACGTCACCTTCGTCATCGCCAACAACCACTTCCAGGGCAAAGCCGTCGTAAACGCGCTCGAACTCATCCATCTGCTGACGGATGCCAAAGTGGACGTTCCCGAAACTCTGCGCAACCACTACCCGCAGCTCGACGCGATCGCGAAAGAGCCGCCGAAAGAGCGCACCCTGTTCCCGCTTCCGCCGCGCTAACCGCGACGGCAAACGAGCCCCCGGGCTTTTGTTTGAGGAGCGCTGAAGGCAAGGCGACAGTTGACGAAGGGGCGTCCGGTTACGTAGTGTTCGTCGGAACTGGATACGGTGAATTGCGGAGGCGCCCACATGTATAGAGGCCATCAGCCCGGCACCCCAAAACTCAGGACAAGTCCCAGGCTTCGCTCGATTCGGCTCATCGCTCTTGCCGCCCTGGGCGCGGCCAGCGCCCCATCGGTCCGTGCCCAGGGGGGAAGCGACCAGCGCAAGACATTCCAGATTGGCGACATCGCGAGGGTCGTCCGCCTGGCCGATCCGCAGATTTCTCCCGACGACAGGTCGATCGCCGTGGTGGTGTCTCGGGCCAATCTGAAAGAGGATCGCTACGACAGCGAGATCGTGCTGGTCGATGTCACATCCGGCGCACAGCGGACCCTGACAACGCGTCGAGGCGCGAGCGCGCCGCGATGGTCTCCGACCGGCGATCGGCTGGCGTTTCTTGCCGTGGCGGGCGAAGGAAGAGACGCGCAGCCCCAGATTTTCCTGCTGCCCATGAACGGCGGGGATGCCATGCAGATCACCCAAGGCCCAGACGGCGTCGAGCAATTTGCCTGGAGGCCCGACGGGAAAATGATCGCTTATGTCACACCCGATCCAACAGACAAGAAGGCCATCGAAGAGCATCACGACGCATTTGAAGTGGGCGACACGGATTACCTCGAGACGGCGGCTGCGAGGTCGTCGCATGTATGGACCGTTCCGGCGGGGGGTGGTGAAGCAAAGCGGGTCACCTCGGGTCCATGGAGCTTGCCCATCGTATTTCCTCCCTCATCGCCCTCCTCCCCGCTCTCCTGGTCGCCCGACGCCAAATCGCTGGTCATCACTAAGCAAGAAACGCCCGAGCCCGGTGACGGCGATCTGACTACGATCGAGATCCTCGATGTGGCAACGGGCCAGGTGCATAAGCTGACCTCACACGGAAAGTTCGAGAGTGCGGGCGAATATTCGCCCGACGGCTCCCAGATCGCGTATTGGTATCCGCGGGACGGCGATCCCAACAACGAAAATGAGATTTTCGTGACTTCGACCCCGGGCGGCCCGAGCGGTGATGGAACCGATGCCACTCGCACGCTCGACCGCAACGTGCAACGAGCGATCTGGATGCCGGACGGCAACTCGCTGCTGGTCGGCGGGCACGACCGAACGCGCACGGCCATGTGGCTTATGCCGATCAATGGCACGGCCAAACGGCTGGATCTCGGCGACATTGACCCCTCCTGGAGCTTTTGGATCGACGCCACGGTTGGACTCAAGGGCGATATCGCGCTGACGGGCAGCACGCCGGGCCGGCCAACCGAGCTCTATTACCTCCCATCGCCCGATTCGACGCCGCGCAGGATGACCGATTACAACGGCTGGATCTCGTCTGTCGCGCTGGGTGGCGCGCACGAGGTCGACTGGGTAGGCGCGAACGGGTTGCCGGAAGACGGTGTGCTCGTCGAACCGCCAGGATTCTCCAAGGAAAAGAAATATCCCCTGGTCCTTCTAATTCATGGCGGACCGACCTCCAGCTCGGGTACGGGGTTTAGCGCCTTTGCCCAGGTTCTCGCCGCCCAGGGATATCTGATTTTCGAGCCCAATTACCGCGGGAGCGACAATCTCGGGAACGCGTACCAGCGCGCAATCTATCGCGATGCGGGCGAAGGGCCTGGACGCGATGTGATGGCGGGAGTCGAGGCGGTCGAAGGGATGGGCATTGTCGATACGGACAGGATCGGCGTTTCCGGCTGGTCGTATGGCGGATACATGACCTCCTGGATGATCGGTCATTACCACATCTGGAAGGCGGCGGTCTCCGGCGCCGCGGTAAACGATCTCGTCCAGGAGGCCGCTGTCTCGGACGGCAACCGCACGGATTATTACGGCATGGGCGGCTCGCCCTGGGTCGGAGACGCCAGGAAGATTTATAGCGACGAATCTCCGATCTCGGCCGCCGCTCAAATTCGCACGCCAACGCTGATTCTGTGCGATACAGGCGACTTTCGCGTGCCGATCACTGAGTCTTACGAGATGTACCACGCCCTCAAGGACAACGGCGTCACCGTAAAGTTCTTCGCCTACCCGGTCGCTGGACATTTCCCGGGCGATCCGGTGCACACGGCCGACGTGTTCACGCGCTGGATCGACTGGCTCAACCAGTACCTAAAATAGGGCGCAGGGCTCGAGCAAGCGTCAGTGCGACCGAGCTCGGCGGAAACGCGCTTGCTTCGCGGCGGGAATAGTCAGTATAAGGTGGTGCCGAGCCTCGACGTCGGGCGACCATCAGATCAGGAGTTGCGATGAATAGAACGGCGATCGTGTTGGGGGTTGTGCTTGCTGGCGGAATTCTGGCTGCTCAGGCCTCGGTCGGGCGTTGGCTTGACCCCGGCCAGACGAACCAGCAGCAACAGGCCGCGCCGCCGGCTCCCGCCGCGCAGGAGAGTGAACCGATTTCGATCGGAGGCGAGCCGGTGATCACCTTGACGCGCCCACGTCTGCCCCAGCAGTCGAAGCCTCAATTTCTCGAGGCCGTCGTACTGCCGGGGATGGGCATGAACCTCCTACAGCTCAAGGCCTATTTCCCCGGCAAAGGCGACATCCAAGTGCTCACCTCCATGGAGCCGCCGGATGCAAAGAAATTTTTGGAAACCGACAACGACGAGTTCGGGACCAATTCATTCCGCATCGGCGCAGCCATGCTGCTGCCCTTTGCGAATCGCATTCGCGGCAAGCTGTCGGACGACGGCAAAACGATCTCGACCACGATCGCCGGGCACGCGGTTTCGCTTCCCGCGAATTTCCACGGCAAAAACCCGGGTGCGGAGGTTCACTCGATCCACGGATTCATCTACGACGCGAAGTTCGAGGACGTCAAGCAAAACAACGGCCCGATCGAATCGACCGTCTCCGGCGTCTTGCATGGGGGGAATTTCGGCGGGCGCTGGCCGTCGGACACGGACGTCAACCTGGGGATGACCCTCAAGAACTTCTCGATCGACGTCTACATCATTGCCAAGAACGTAGGGAACGAGGAAGAACCGATGGGCATCACCTTCCACCCCTATTTTGAAATCCCGAGCGGCGAGCGCAAGCAGGCTCGCCTGCACATGCCCGCCGACCAGCGCGTCGTCGTCAATAACTATGATGATGTCTTTCCGACCGGACGCATCGTGCCCGTGAAAGGCACGCCGTACGATTTCACCGCTCCGGACGGCGCGGCCCTCGGCGATCTTTTCATGGACGACTGCTTCACCGATCTAACCCGCGATCCGGACGGCAGCGCGACGATCGAGCTGAGGGATCCCGCCTCGAATTACGGCCTGCGCATCCGCGCGCTGTCCGCGCACATCAAGGCCGTGCAGGTCTACGCGCCGCCCGACAAAAACTTCGTGGCCATCGAGCCGCAATTCAATCTTGCCGACCCGTTTGACAGGAGAATCTGGCACGACACGGATACCGGCATGGTTATCCTGGAGCCGGGAAAGACGACCTCCTGGCACGTTCGCCTGGAGCTGTTCACGCTTCACCGTTAGCCTGGCAGGCAGGAACAGAATCGTTTTCCGCGGCGGTGGCCGTCGCGCCCAAGCGATGGCGAGTTTCCGCAAAAAAAATCTCGCCGCGCAGCCCGGTTTCGACCTGCTAGAATCCCCGTCGAATGAAGACAATTATCGTCGCCGTCGGCAGCACGCGCCGCCCCAAGCTGAACGCGGTGTGGGAGGCGCTCGCCGTCTTCGGTCCCAGCCTCGACGACAACGCGCAATTCGATCTCGCCGCCGTCGAGGTCGCGAGCGGAGTACGCCCGACACCGCTCTCCCGTGGGGAAATCATGACCGGCGCCCGCCGGCGCGTCGAGGCCGTGGTTCGCCTGGCACGTGAGAAGCGGGAGTCTTGGCGCTATTTTGTCGGCCTCGAGGGCGGACTCGATGTCGTCGACGATCAGGGCGCGCGAATCGTGTTCCTCGAAAATTGGGCTTACGTTGCCGATGAAAGCGGCCGCGGCGCGTTCGGCCAGTCCGGCGCCGTGCTTGTACCCGAGCCGCTTGCCAGGCGCGTTGTCGACGACGGCGTTGACCTATCCGAAGCCATCGACGCGTTTTCCGGAGGCCAGGGCATCCGCGACACGCAGGGCGCCTGGGGCGTCCTGACGCGCAATATGATTACGCGCCAGGACGCGTTTCGCGTCGCGGTCATCAACGCCTTCGCACCCTTCTTCAATCGCAACCTGTACGAACCGGCCAGGCGTGCCTGATCCGCCACCAACCGGACCGCCGCTGCTCAGCAATGCCCGCCGCGCTCGCCGACGAGTTGCATGACGGCTGCATTAACCCACCCCCTTCCGTGAAACTGCTGCCCCCAGGCGAGGGGTGTGACGTCGCGATATTCATGCATGGCCTCGTCCGCAACCGCATCAAATAGCAAGCGCTTTCGCAACGACGCGCGCGCATTCACGTCGGCTCCTTGATCCAGCAGCAGCCGGGCAAACTCGCCGTCCTCGCGGCAGTGCGAGCGATAGGACTGCGAAACGACGCACCCAAACAGGGCCGTGTGCCCACCGAAGCCCTGCTCATCAAGCGCCGCCTTCGCGTCGACGCCTGCCCCGCATTCAATCATCCAGCGGGCGATCTCGATCTCGTCGAAATCGACGCACATGTGCAGGAGCGTCGCGCCATCGAGCGGCGTTCCGTGCAGGCCGAGAGACTTGTCCGTGCCGCATCCGAGCTCGGGCGGATAAATGTCGAAGTGCGACAGCGTCCGCCGGAACAAGTCCGGCTGGCGATGCCAATGCGACTCGAGCAGGTCAATCCGCCCTCGGTGCACGGCCATCGCAGGGGTATCCGGCAGTTGAATGCCGCGCCGAGCGATCAGCTCGAAGCAGGCATGCTTTCGCTCCGGCCAACGGGTGTACGTCTGGAGAAGCAGAGCGAGAGGGGCCAGGCCATCGCCATTCCTGTCCGCGAATTCCGCCCCGAGTTCGAATAGGAACGTGAGGCCGTCCGGATTCAGCGTCTCGCACGGTCCCATGATGCAGCCCGGCGTGGGACGCGCACCCATGGCGTACAGCCTCCGCGCTGTTTCGATCTTCCCCTGCAGGCAAGCCCGGTCGAAGGCGTGCTGCACGTCTCTGGCGCCCAGCCCGTGCAGCATCTCGATGATGTGGTCCTGGCCAATGTTTGCGGCATAGGACATCGGCGGGCCCCAGTTGCTGTCCGGGCGCCCGCGCGCCGCCTCGTCGATGAGCCGCGGATGCTTGAGTACCAAATCGCGAACCGTTTCCGCATCGCCGCGCCAGATAGCATCTGTCATCCGGCAGGCAACGACCAGCCGCGGCCAGCTCGGCAACCCATAACTTCGCGCAAGCACAAGCTGCGCATCGGCAAGCTTGGCGCTTGCGGACTCGATCGGTTTCCGGTGGTGCTCGCGAAGTTCGGCAAGGGCTGCCGGGTCTTCTTGTCGAATGGCGCGCAGCAAGTCCTTGGCTTGATGCCTCAGTTGGTCGAGATTGGGTCGAACGGGGAAATGCCGCGGGGTAGACCGCTTGGGTAAAGCCTCATATCCGCTCATGACGGACCTCCTTTGTGTTCGTGCCCGTGTCCGCCACATCGGGCAAAAAAGGAGGTTCGTTACGAACCTTGTTTTCGAAAGCCGTTGCCAGGTGGACTCAAGTCCTCTCCGCGGACGGGTGGCGCCCTGCACGCCGTCAAGCAGTATACCGCAGATAGGGCTCTCGGGAATTGCACTGCTTGATCAGGGTTATGAGAAACAGAGCGAAATCAGCGGCGGCGGCAGCCACCGGCCGAAGAGCAGGTCAACGCCCGCGCAGGCCGGTAAACTCGGCCAACAGGGCCACGGCAAGCGGGGCGGACCGCGACGAGCGAGATCTCCCTGTTGGGGCTTGCGGGAAAGGGGTAAATGTGTCACAATGTGCACATGAAGACGATCACCATCCGTGAGCTGCACCTCGAGACTGGGCGCTGGGTCCGCCAGGCCGCCACCGGGGGAGGGATAGTCGTGACGGATCGCGGTCGCGAGGTCGCCACGCTGCGGCCGTTCGATGTCTCCACCACCGGTCGGCCTCTACCTAACCGGGAGGCCATCATACGCAAGCGGTCGCCAGTCCCCATTGATTCCGTGGTCTATCAGGCCGAATCGCGAGATAATCGGTGATCTACTTCGACGCCGCGTACATCGCCAAATGCTATCTAAATGAACCTGGCGCAGATCGTGTTCGGCGGGTGGCCTATAGCGCGCAGGGGTTGGCATCGTGCGAGCTTGGCCGGCTTGAGTTCGCCTGTATCATCAAGCGTCATCTTCGGGAACACCACCTGACTCGTCGGGAGGCCGCGGCGATCCTCAAGGAGTTCGAGGAGGACGAGAAGAACGGGGTGTGGCACTGGTTTGGCATGAGTGCGGCCTTGGTCGAACAAGCCCGTCAAGCGGTGATCCGACTCTCGCTCAATGTCTTCATGCGGGCTGGGGACGCCCTGCACTTGACCTGTGCGAGCGAGCATGGCTTTTCCCAGGTCTATACCAACGACCGGCACATGCTGGCGGCCGCCTCATATTTCACGCTCACGGGTATCGACGTCACGCAGAACACTTAGCCCGTTGCGAGTTGCGCCGGCCAGCCCGTCGGCCACGGCGCAGGCTTCGTCCCCTCGGAATGAGCACCCGCTTGATTCCGGCTGATTATTATATGGAATGGCCGGTTAGTGGGGCCCAACCGTCACAGATTGACTTCGGCGATCAGCAAGTCCGGATCCTCGGCGAGCCGGATCGTGAAACCGAAGCGGTCGGCCAGCGAACGCATGGCCTGATTCTCGGGCATGATGGCCGCAAGAACTCTCGAAAGCTTCTCGCGGCGGCCCACCTCGATAAGACGCCGCACGAGTTCGGCGCCCAGGCCTTGCTTCTGCCATGGATCGCTTACCAGAACTGCGACCTCGCCTTCGCGACCAGTTGGGTTTTTCGTCAGCCGACCAACACCGAGAATACTGTGATCGCCGGTGCGCGGATCCTGGTAATCGGCGACGAGAGCCATTTCGCGATCGTAGTCGATGAAGCATTTCTGGAGCAGGCGGTCATGCGCCACGCGCGAACTCAAATTTTCCATATGAAAGTAGCGCAGATAGACGGTACGGTCTGAGAGCGTTTCGTGGAACCTGATCATCAGCGGCTCATCTTCGGGGCGAATCGGCCGCAACACGACACGGGAACCGTTTTTGAGTCTCCACTCGCCTACATACTGGCTTGGGTAGGGACGAATGGCGGGCCGAGGCAGCTTGTCCGGCGCGATTTCCTGGCCATAGAGGACTACGCGAGCGTCGAGTGCAAGCAGCCGGTCGGGAGACGCGAGCAGCGGGTTGATATCGATTTCCTTGATCCAGGGCTGTTCGACCACTAAGGTGCTGAACCGAATCAGGACGCGCTTGAGCTGGTCGAGATCAACCGCGGCGCGCCCCCGCACGCCCTGGAGGGCTTTGAAGACTTTGGTTTGCTCCATCAGTCTTTCAGCGAGCGTAGCGTTCAGCGGAGGCAGGGCGAGGGCCCGGTCGCGATAGATCTCAACGAGTTGCCCGCCTGAACCGAACAGCAGAACCGGCCCGAATTGGGGATCGACGCTGCTTCCGAGAATGAGCTCATAACCGTCCAGTCGGGCCATGGGCTGAACGGTGACGCCTTGAAACTGATCGTCACCCGCTTTCCGGCTAACCGCTTCCTTAATCTCGCGATAGGCTTCGGCCACGGCATCTTCATTGACGAGATTCAGCTTCACTCCTCCTACATCTGTCTTGTGAGTGATCGTCTCGGAATGAATCTTGAGCACAACAGGAAAACCGAGATCGCGAGCTATCGACGCGGCTTCCGACGCGGACCTCGCCAGGCGGGTTTCAACGGTAGGAATGCCGTAGGCGGCCAGAATTTGTTTCGATTCGAGTTCGGTGAGCAGCGTCCGGCCGCTTTGTCGGGCTTTGTCGATAAGAGACAGAGCTTGGCCGGAAGCCTGGTGGCTGGCTTCGACCTCCTCGGCGAGACTCGGAGTCTCGTACAGTCCTCGAAGGTTGTAGCTATAGCGCCACATGTAGGAGAAGGCGCGCGCGGCAGTGTCAGGATAGGAGAACGTTGGAATCCCGGCTTCATTGAGCTTGGCGACTCCGTCGGCGATCAGTGCTCCGCCCATCCAGCTTGCCAGAATGGGCTTGCCCTGCCCGCTGGCATAGGGTTTCAAGCTTGCGGCCACCTCGGAAGGGTTGGTCATTCCCTGCGGGCACAGGATAGCAAGCAGGCCGTCACTGCTCGGGTCACGCAGAGCAATCGCCAGAGCACGCGCGTACTCGGAGGGACCTGCATCACCCAGAACGTCAATAGGGTTCGCGTGGCTCCAATTCGGCGAGAGGAATTCGTCGAGAGATTCGATCGTGGTTTCGGAGATCGGCGAGAGTTCGCCGCCGGTTGCGATCAGCGCGTCCGTGGCAAGGACCCCGGGTCCCCCGGCATTGGTGAGTATGGTCAGGCGCGGCCCCTTAGGCCGAGGCTGACGCGCCAGGGTCTTAGCCATGTAGAAAAGATCACCGATGGTCTCGACGCGCAGAACTCCGCATCGTCGAAGCGCGGCATCGAAAACTTCATCACTGCCGGTGAGAGCGCCTGTATGCGAACCAGCGGCTTTCGATGCTGCTTCTGTGCGTCCCGCCTTGATCACGATAATCGGTTTCCTCAGTGCCACCGCTCGTGCCGCCGAGAGGAAAGAAGGCGCGTCGCCAACCGATTCCATGTAAATGAGAATACTGTGGGTATGAGGGTCGTCTCCGAAGTAATCGATCAAATCACCCCAGCCAACATCGAGCATGGAGCCCGTAGAAACCAGCGCGCTGAATCCGACCTTTTCTTCCAAACTCCAGTCCAAGATGGCCGTTTCGAGCGCCCCGCTTTGGCTAAGAAAGGCGACGTTGCCCTCGAGCGCCATGTCGTGGGCAAATGTCGCGTTCAGACCTGAAATCGGGTTCATGATTCCAAGGCAATTGGGTCCGACCAGGCGCATCTTGCTTGGAAGTAGCTGCGCTCGGATTTGATCTTCGAGCCGCTTCCCCTCCTCACCTCGCTCCTTAAACCCCGCCGATATCACGACGACCGAGCGGACTCCTCGGGCGACGCATTCAGCGATGATTCCGGGAACCGAAGGAGCCGGGGTGACAACCACGGCGAGGTCCACCCTTTCCGGTATCGCGGCAATGTCGCGGAACGTAGGCAAGCCCAGAACCTCGGTCCGCTTGGGATTGACGGGATAAATCGCCCCGCGAAACCGCGGAGTGCGCAGATTCACAAGCAGCGTGCGTCCGACGCTGGCTTCGCGGTCTGTCGCCCCAATCACGGCAATCGAGCGCGGATGAAACATGCACTCCAGCGTTGAGCCATCGTGGTTCAATGCTGCCAATCCCGATTCTGGTTCGTCGATTACCACGTGCACCGGGGATTGTACCTGCGAATCCTGCATCATCGCGACCCCCTCGAACCTTGCGCTTCGCGGCCCGCGTTATCGGACCGTGTAGGAACTCAGAACCCGCATGTAGTTCACGCGCTCGAAGGCGCCAGGGTTCGAGGCCGAGCGGCGGCTCATGCTTCCCTGCATCTGACGGATCGACTCATACTCCTGCTCCTCCATCCATCTCTGCATTTCTTCCAAGACAACCGATGCATGCTCGATTCCGTCCCGGTATAGTGCCGAGGTCATCATGGCGACGTTCGCACCCGCCATCATGGACTTCAGAACGTCTCCTGCGCGATGCACTCCTCCCGTCACCGCAAGACTTGCCCGCACGCGACCGTAAAGGATCGAAACCCAATGCAGCCGGAGCAGCAATTCCTGCGGAGTGCTGAGAGTGAGCGTGGGCACAACGTCGAGTGAGCCCAAATCGAACTCGGGCTGGTAGAAGCGGTTGAATAGGACGAGAGCGTCGGCGCCGGCCTCGTCGAGGCCCCGTGCCAGGTAGGGGAGAGCCGTGAAGAACGGCGAGAGTTTCACGGCAACCGGAATCGAAGCGGCCGCTTTCACCCGGCTGACAATTTCGCAGTAGTCCTGCTCGACCATCGAACTGCTGATGTCGGGATCGGCGACGACCCCATATAGATTCAGCTCGATGGCCGTTGCTCCTGCGTTTTGGATTAGCGCCGCGTAGCGGAGCCAGCCGCCCAAGGAAGTCCCGTTCAGGCTTGCGATCACTGGAATCGAAACGGCTCGCTTGGCCTTGTGGATCAGCTCGAGATAGCCCTCTGGTCCAAGATTGTAGGTCCCCAGATCGGGAAAGTAATTGAGCGATTCAGCGAAACTTCCTTCGCCTCGCGAAAGGTTGAAATCGATGGCGTCGCTCTCCATGTCGAGCTGCTCCTCGAAGAGAGAGGGCAGCACAACAGCGGCGATCCCGGCATCCTCCATCCGGCGAAGATTGTCGACTGATTCGCATAAGGGCGAAGCGGAGGCAACCAGAGGAGACTTCAAAGTTAGTCCGAGATATTTCGTGGTTAGGTCGATCATCCTTTGTCTCCGTTCCCCTTCTCTCGACCGGCGACGGCGTCAGAGGCGAGTTGGGTAACTTCCGGTGCCTCCGAGCGCCCGGGCATCGCGGCGCGATTTGCATAGACGCGCCATTGCCGATCAATATCCTCCTGGGCCAGGCACAGCAAGTCCTTTGCCGCTTGGGGATTGCTTTGCGCAAGCATGGTGTAGCGCGCTTCCTGGTAAGCGTACTGTTTGAACGGAATCCTGGGAGGGTTGGAATCGAGCTGGAAGGGATTTCGTCCCTCTCCGCGCAGGGCGGGGTTGTAGCGGAGGAGCGGCCAGTATCCGGAATTCACCGCCGCCTTTTGCTGTTCGAGGCCAAAGGCCATGTCATAGCCGTGGGCAATGCAATGGCTGTAAGCGATGATGAGCGAGGGCCCCGGATACGCCTCGGCCTCAAGGAAAGCCCTGACCGTGTGCGTGTCGCTGCCGCCCATGGCCACGCGCGCGACGTAAACCGATCCGTAACTGATTGCTTCCATGGCCAAATCCTTCTTGGATCCCTGCTTACCTCCGCTCGCAAATTTGGCTACCGCCCCGCGCGGAGTGGCCTTCGACATCTGACCGCCGGTGTTCGAGTAGACTTCGGTATCGAGAACCAGAATGTTGACGTTGGCGCCGGAGCTAAGAACGTGGTCCAGACCCCCGAAACCAATGTCATAGGCCCACCCGTCGCCCCCGACCAGCCAAACACTTTTCTTCACAAGATTGTCGGCAACAGCGAGCAGATCCTTCGCGTCGAGTGACGGAAGTTCTCCGAGTTTCTTCTTGAGTTCCGCGACTCGCTCGCGCTGGGCCTCCATTCCGCTTTCCATTGACTGGTCGGAACCGAGCAACCCCCCCACAAGAGAATCCCCGAGTTCCGAGGCCAGCCGATGCAGAAGTTCCCGCGCGTATTCAGCCTTCTTGTCAACCGCCAGGCGAAGACCAAGTCCGAATTCGGCGTTGTCTTCAAACAGAGAATTGTTCCACGTCGGACCGCGCCCACATGAATTCGTGGCGTAGGGCGTCGTGGGCAGGTTCCCACCGTAGATCGAAGAACAGCCCGTGGCGTTGGCGATGAGCAGGCGGTCGCCGAAGAGCTGAGTCAGCAGCTTGATATACGGTGTTTCTCCGCAGCCGGAGCAGGCACCCGAAAACTCAAAAAGCGGCTCGAGAAGCTGCGCGTCCTTCACCTGACTGTGCGCGAGGCGCGCGCGGTTGAATTCGGGCAGGCCAAGGAAGAAATCCCAGTTGGCACCCTCCATCTGGCGCAAGGGCGTCTGCGGCTCCATGTTGATGGCCTTGTGCTTTGCGTCACTCTTGCTCTTGACCGGGCACGCTTCGACACACAGGCGGCAACCCGTGCAGTCTTCCGGAGAAACCTGCAGCGTGTAGCGGAGAGTTTCAAATTCTCTCCAGCGCGGTTCGGTCGATTTGAACGAAACTGGGGCACGAGAGAGCTCTTGCGAATCGTAGACTTTCGCGCGGATTACGGCGTGCGGGCAAACCAGGACGCACTTTCCGCACTGGATGCAGATTTGCTCGTCCCAGACGGGAATTTGCTGGGCGATGTTGCGCTTCTCCCATCGCGCGGTTCCCGTCGGGAACGTTCCGTCCATGGGCATAGCGCTCACGGGCAGCTCATCGCCGCGGCCGGCGATGATCGTGCCGAGGACGTCGTGGACGAAGGTGGGTGCTTTTTCCGGAACGGAAGGGAGAATGTCGAACCCGCTGCTGACTTGACCCGGGACTCGAACAGCGTGCAGCTGGCCGAGTGCGCGATCTACCGCTAGAAAATTCCTCTGCAGGACCGCCTCGCCGCGTTTGCCGTACGTCTGCTGGATGGCGTCCTTGATCGCCTGAATGGCCTGGTCGCGCGGAAGCACGCCGCTGATG
>DASPVZ010000051.1:0-102172 GCA_035622135.1 Candidatus Cybelea sp.
GACCGCTTCGGACCATACCGGAACCCAAAGAGAGTTCAGAGACAGGAGACTAGAGGCGGGGATCCCCGTCTCAATCGCCGCCCCCGCCCATCTTGCGCTTCTGGACCAGCTTGTGAGCCATCGAGCGCAACGTGTCAGGCACATTCTTATTGGCAGCCAGTTTCGTCAAGTCGCTCGGGGTAAGCCGAGGGAATAAGTGAAGGGAGACGTCGAGAGGCGTTTTGGGGTTGAAGATCAGGTTTCTCGCCACCGTGTAATTCTTCATGAATGCGCGGTTGAGGGAAATCGAACGCAGAATCTCGCCATTCAGATTGGCCATGGCCGCGAAATGCTCGACTTCCGTGTCGGTAAGCCGCGGCGATTGCAGCACGCATTTCTGTACGAGCTTGTTCGAATCCCGGATGAGCAGCATGCGCTCTTCGCGGCCGCCCTTGAGTGCAAGAGTGAGGCGCTGAACCACGGTCATGAAGGCGAGCTTCTGCATCAGCGTCTTGCGCTTCACCGCGTCGGGTTCGACCTCCTCGGCGGCCTTCTCAAGTTCCTCGGCGGACATAGCGCCTTTTTGCAGATCAGCCAGAATTTCCCTCTGCGCGGCGGTTGCGCGGGTGGACTTTGAGATGGCCGCCATGAGGTGAGGGTGCTCGGTAAATCGCTCGATATGATCGAGAAGCGCTTGAATTCCTTCGCTGGTCAGATGGCGGGCAACGTGCACCAGGGCTGGGCCGGGACAGCCGGGATTCCTGGCCATGGTATCAGCCACCCCGGGCTTGTCGCCCAGATTTGCGGCGCAGTAGGTGAACAGACGGGCGTCAGCATCGGCGCGGGAGAGTGCGGCGATATAGGAGAGGAGGGGCTGCGTGAGCGCGACGTTCTTGGCGCGCTCGGCAATCGCGCCGTCGGAATCCGAGGCCAGCACGGTCAGCAGTTCCACGCGGTCTTCCGGTGCAAGCGACACGCCTCCGGAACAAATGGCCAGCTTCTGTTCAGGGCGGACGCGGCCGGCGCGCACGGCCTCGCGCAGCTCAGCGCTAATGGTTTCCTCCAGCGGAGGGCTCGACGCCCTTCGCTGTGAGTGTAATCCGTCCCGGTTGGCCGGCGGGACCGATTGTCGGTACGGCGTGTCCATTCAGTTCAAGCCGCAGGGCGCCGGCATCACTGGTGGAAACCTCGATCGTTGCCCGCGCGCGAAACTGCTTCTCTTCATTCCCCGTGATGCGGCCATCGAATGCGGAGGTGCCGTCCGCCTTGACCCGCAAATCGGCTTGACGAGAGGCTCGAATCCGAAGCTCGAGCGACTGGGCGGGAGACCTCAGGGCCGGCGTGCCGCCCGCTTGAGCGGCGGGCGCCGCCTGGCGCGATGCGGCCGAATGCCAGTGCGCAATGATCCGGGACCCGCCAAGCCATCCACCGGCCATCAAAAATGCGGTGGCCAGAACGGCGGTCACAATTCCCTTCCAGGCTCGCGGTATGGCCGCCGAGCCGTGCGGCACGAGCTGGGGACTGCCGTTTCTGACCTCAAGCGAGTACTCGGCGACCATGCTTTCCTCGTTAAGCCCCAGGTAGCGCGAAGCGGACCGGATGAATCCACGATTGAAAGCGCCTCCCGGAAGCTGGTCCCAATGCCCGTTTTCGATGGCTTCAAGGAATCGCGTGCTGATCCGCGTGGCGGACGAGATTTCCTCTAGCGAAACGCCGCGCAGTTCCCTTTCTCGCCTGAGGTGTTCGCCGAAGGGTGAGGTTGAGGACATTCGCGAAAAAATATAGGCGCGGGTTAAACCAGTGTCAATGCCGCCCGGGACGGCAATCCTGGCCCCCCGGATGGGCCGGGAGGGGCCACGGGCGGAGTCGCGCTGGTTCGATTTTCAGCAACTGGCCCCTCAACTCCGTTGCGCCTTGTAAAACTCGTTCACTATAATGTCGACGGTGCCACCCGAGTCCAGAGACCACGCGCCTCGAGCATCCCTACCCGGACTCGCCGCCAGACGGTTCGACGGCGTCGAGCGCCGGCGCGGCTCGGACGCGATGCTGGAGGCCCCGGAAGGCAACGAAGTCGCGGTTTTCCACGAACTTGGCAAGGCCCTCACCTCCTCGCTGCAGCTCGATCAAGTCCTGCGTACGATCATGGAGAAGATCAACGAAGTCTTGCGTCCCGACACCTGGTCCCTGCTTCTTATGGACGCCGACAAGAGCGAGCTTTATTTCCAGATTGCTACCGGCAAGGGCGCCGAAGCGCTCAAAGACGTTCGGATCAAGCTCGGCCAGGGCGTGGCAGGATGGGTGGCACAAACCGGCGAGGTCGTGGTCGTGCCGGACACCAGCCAAGATGCCCGCTTTTTCGCCCAGGTTGATCAGCGAACGGAGATGGAAACCCATTCGATCGTGGCCGTGCCGGTCCGCTTCCGCGACCAGTGCCTTGGAGTCATTGAGCTGATCAACTGTATCGGCCCGGACGGTTTCAGCCAGCGCGACCTGGTCTTGCTCGAGGCGCTTGCCGATTACGCCGCCATCGCCATCGAGAACGCCCGGCACGTCCAGCGGATCCACGAACTCACTATCACCGACGACTGCACGAGCCTGTACAACGCGCGCCATCTCAATTTCATGCTGGACACCGAAATTTACCGTTCGCACCGCTACGCGTTCGAGTTTTCGTTGATTTTCATCGACCTGGACCACTTCAAGAACGTGAACGACACCTATGGCCACTTGATGGGGTCGAAGTTGCTCTCGGAAATCGGCCAGGCCATCAAGGACCGCTGCCGGCTAATCGATCTTGCCTTTCGCTACGGCGGCGATGAATTTGTGGTTCTGCTGCCGCAAACATCAAAAGAGAACGCCCTCGCGGTCGCCCACAGGCTCCACAAACTCATCGGCGAGATGGTGTGGCTAAAGGAGCCGAATCTCAACGTGAAGATCACGGCGAGCATCGGCGTAGCGTCCTATCCGACCGACTCGCGCGCCAAAGCCGAGCTTTTGCACCTGGCCGATGAAGCCATGTACTACGTCAAGAACACCACGCGCGACAGTGTCGCGGCGGCAAATGGCGGCACCATTCCGATCCCCGGTCGAGCCGATCACCTGGTTTGAGGCCTCTCGGGATCAAGCTCCGCTTCGCACCGCCTCGAGCAGAGCCGGCTCCGGGGCCGGCGTGGCCCCCGATTGACTGGCCACCCAGGCGCCCATCCGATTGGCTGCCTCGTTCATGACACGCAGCGAGGATCCCTTTAGCAGGTGATGGGCGAGCGCGGCCGTGAACGCGTCTCCAGCGCCGACCGAGTCCGTGACGCGAACCGCGAATCCCGCATGCTCGTCCGATTCGCTCTCCCCGACCAGCAGGCTGCCCCTGCTCCCGCGCGTTAGGCAAACCAGCTCCAGCCGGAATTCCCGCCGCAGACGTTCGGCCGACGATTTTTCGTCGCCGCGATCGCATCCGAGCAGACGCGCCACCACCGGGAGTTCCGTGTCATTCAGCTTTGCCACCCTCGCTAGGCGCAGCGATTGGGCCAGAGTCTCGGGGGAAAAGAAATCCTGCCGCAAATTGACGTCGAAGATGCGGATGGCGTCTGCTCGCGTCGCGCGCAGGAATGCGCGAATCGTTCCCCGCGCCGCGTCCGACCTCTGCGCGAGCGAGCCAAAGCAGATCACGTCGGCTTGCGCCGCAAGGTCTTGCCAAGAGCGAGTCCACTCCAGAAAGTCCCAGGCCGCACCTTGCGTGATCTCATAGCTCGGCTGGCCCTGCCGGTCCAGACGAACGCGAACCGTGCCGGTCGCGTGCGCCGGGTCGACTTGCAGGTAGGACCCATCGAGTCCCAGCCGAGCCAGCCGCTCCCGCAGCTCGTCGCCCAGCGGGTCCGCACCCACCCGGCTCGCTACGACCGAGCGATGGCCGAGCAGCGCGCTCATGTAGGCGAAATTCGCAGGCGCGCCCCCCAGCTGCTTGCCGGGCGGCAGCAAGTCCCACAGCACCTCGCCCAGCCCGAGAATCCTACGCGGATCGCTAACCATCGCCACGAATCCAGAAATGCAGGGAACGGCGGAGACCCTTGCCGGCCATAGATCAGTCGCGCCGAGGGCCCGCCCAAAAAAGTGAATCCGGTTCGAACGGCTCGGGACTCCCTCCCCGTCACCTCCGGCTCGCGCTGCGATCAGAAATTCGGTTGCGGCCTCGGCTTCGGCAACGGCTTGCGAGGAATCATCTGTTCGCGATTCGCCGTCAGGTACACGAAGGAGGCAACGATCACCGCCATCTGCTTCATGTCTGGCTCTTGAATCCGCTCGTACAGATCCATATCCGTGTGGTGTGTGCGCGCATCGTAGTCGATGGGATCCTGTATGAACTGGAAACCGGGCAGCCCGACCGCGTCGAAGGAAAGATGGTCGGTGCCCCCCGTATTCCGGATGGTCAGCGTGGTCATGCCCAGATTGTTGAACGGTTTCATCCACTCCGCAAAAATCGGCGCCACGGCTTCATTTCCCTGTAAATAGACGCCGCGAATTTTGCCGGTTCCGTTGTCGACGTTGTAGTACGCATCGAATTCTTCGTGTTCAGGTTTCAGTTGCATCGTCGCCGGATCGGCAAAATGTTCTTTGACATAAGCCCGCGATCCGAGAAGCCCTTCTTCTTCGCCGGTCCACAATCCGATGCGCACCGTGCGGCGCATCTTGAGCCCGGTCGCCTTCAAAATCCGCATGGCCTCCAGCATCACGCCGGACCCCGCGCCGTTATCCGTCGCACCCGTGCCGGGATGCCAGGAATCGAAGTGCGCGCCGACCATGACGATTTCGTCGGCTTTGTCCGTGCCCGGAATTTCGCCGATGATGTTGAAGGAGTTTAGGTCCCCGTCGTAGAACTTGTTCTCGTCATCCACGAGCAGGGTGACCGGGATCTTCTTCTCGAGCAAGCGATAGATCCGCCCATAGTGCTCGCTCGCGAGGACAATGCGCGGAAGCGAAGGCGGGTCCTTCGGATCGCGCGATCCTCCGGACTGAACCACCACCGTGCCGTCATCATGCGGCGACGTCTCAATCCACGCCGCCACGCCTTCCTCGATCAGGAACTTCTGCTCCTTGTCGAGTAGTTCGCGCAGGGCCCGGAACCGCGCAAAGCGGTCCGGCTGCCGCGCTTCGGGAACCGGCGCAGCGGCCTCCTCGGCCAGTTCCGCGTCCGTCAAACGGTGGGCGTCTGCATCGTAGTGCGGCTTGATCTCCTCGGGCGCGGCGGTCAAAACGAACTTGCCACGCAGCTGGCCGTGGAACCCGGTCTGCGCCTTGGCCAAGTCTTCCTCCGAAGCAATCGGAACAAGAATCGCGTCCGCGGTCACCGGCCCCTGGCCCAGCCCCGGCGTCCACGCCTTGGGATAGGCGATCAACTCGAACGGCCGCGGCGCAGTCATCTGCGCCGAGAAGCGCTCGTTCGACCATCCGCGCCCAAACGGCCACGGCTCGAGGTGGACATTGGCCAGCTGCCAGTCGTTCATCTTCTTCATCGTCCACTGCGCCGCTTCCTTGACGTTCGGCGAATTCGTGAGGCGCGGGCCGTAAACGTCGGTGAGATAGCTCATGGTGTCCATCACCTGGGAATTTTGAAAGCCTTCCTCCTTGACCTTGCCGATGGCGACTAGATCCGCCGTGCTGAGCTGGTTGTCCTCACTTGCCGGGTCCGGGCTGGTAGCGGCCATCGGTTGCGTCGCCGCATCGCTTGTCCGCGTTTTCTGATGGCCCTCTGCCTCGAGCATGACCGGCCCGAGTAGCGAGGTCGCAGCGAGCAGAGCCAGCAGCACCCAAGGGAAGTGCCGCCCGGCGAACCTTGTTCGGCCGCCGAAGCCCGCCGATCCGCACCCGCTCACCGCTTGCCTGCCCCTCGCCAGACGCACACGTTCTCGCACGCTTCCCCTCCCCTTTGGAAAGAATTGGTCCTTAGATGTAGAACCGCACCCCGATGGCGCTGGTTTGGACGCCAGCCGCCCACTCCCGGTTTCAAATCACAACCTTGCCAGGGGAATGCGAACCTGAAACGTCGAGCCTTTGGCCGGCTCGCTCTGAACGCGAATTTCGCCGCCATGCGCCTCGGCAATCCAGCGGCCGATGGCCAGGCCGAGTCCTGTCCCCCCTGCTTCGCGGGAGCGCGCACGATCCGCGCGATAGAAGCGGTCGAAGACGCGGGTGAGGTCCGCGGGGGCGATTCCTGCGCCGGTATCGCGGACCTCAGCGATGGCGAAGCCGTCATCGGACACCAGTCGCACATCAATCTGCCCGCCACTCGCCGTGTACTTTACGGCGTTGTCGAGCAGAATCATGAACAGGCGCTCGAGCGAAACGGAATCGCCTTCGACGCACAGCCGGTTTTCCGGAATCGACCGACTAAAGTTCAAATGCTTCGCTTCGGCCAGAACGTCGGCTTCCCGGCATGCGTTCTCGAGCGCTTGATTGAGGTCCGTGCGCGCCATGGGTAAACCGCTCGAACCTGAATCGGCACGGGCCAGCTGAAGCAGCTGCTCGATGAGCCGCGAAATCTTCTCCGACTCTTCCAGCGTGCGCGAAAAGGCCTCGCGATATTCGGCCTCCGAACGCGGCTTGCGCAGAGTGATCTCCGCGTTCGTGCGTATGACGGAAACGGGCGTGCGCAGCTCGTGCGAGGCGTCCGCCGTAAACTGCGTGACGCGTTGAAACGCCGCCTCCAGGCGGCCGAGCATTTCGTTCAGTGTGTCGGCGAGCCGCTCGAGCTCGTCGCTCGTGCGCGGAACGCGGAGGCGCCGCGAAAGATCCTGTGCGCCGATGCTGCGAGCGGCCTGCGTGATCTGGTCGACCGGGGCCAGGGCGCGTCGGCTGAGCCAATAGCCGCCCAAAGCAGCCAGCAGGAGGAACAGGGGGCCCAGGGCGTAAAGCATGGCGCGAAACCGTTCGAGCGAATGATCGAAGTCCTCGGTTGAAACAGCGACTTCGATGTCGTACTTGACGCCCCCGACCTCGACCGACTCGCGCAACAGGCGAAAGGGAGCCTCCCCCAGTCGAGCGCTAAACAGACGCGCGGGGCTCTTCGGCTGGACGCCGTTCGCGATGTCCGCTTGGGCGAAGATGATCGAGCCGTCCTGGTAGGAGACGCGCAAGCGGGAACCCGCGCCCTGGCTGTCCACGAGCTCCCTGAATTCGTCCTCGAGCGCGGGGAGGCCCGACGGCGCATCTTCGGCGATGATGTCGCGCACGGCCCGCAGGCGCTGCTGTAGTTCGGCATCGATGGTCGTACGCATGCTGCGGCTGATGGCGAAATAGGCCAGAGCGCCGAACAGACCGAGCAAGAGCGCCAGCATAAGCGAGTACCAGGCGGTCAAGCGAGCGCCGATGGAAAGTGCTTTCATGGCTGAGTTCGCGATCGGACCCTGTCGTTCCTCCCCGGCAACCGATCGCTCGATATAGCCGTCATTCGCCCGTGTCTCTTCTCACGCAATAACCGAAGCCGCGAACGGTATGAATCAGCTTTTCGCGGTGCCCTTGGTCGACTTTGGCGCGCAGCAAGCGCACGAACGCGTCGAGCGTATTCTCCTCGACTTCAGCATCGAGGCCCCAGACCGCCTCGATGATCGCGCGCCGCGAGGCCACTCCCCCCGAGCGTCGCAACAGGAATTCGAGCAGGCGGTACTCGGTTTGCGTGAGGTGAAGTTCATGGCGGCCGCGAAAGACCTGATGCGTTCCGGGATCGAGGGCCAGATCCCCAGCCCCGAGCCGATTCAGAGCGGCCGGAGCCGGCCGGCGCCCCAAAGCGCGCAGTCGCGCCAGAAATTCCGCGAACGAGAACGGCTTGGTCAAGTAGTCGTCGGCGCCCGCATCCAGCCCCTTGACGACGTCCGGAACCGCATCGCGGGCGGTCAGCATCAGAATCGTTGCGGAACGGCCGCTTCGCCGCAAACGTCTCGCCACTTCGACGCCGTCCATTCTCGGCAGCATCCAGTCGAGCACGACGACATCGAACTGGTAGGATTCGCACAGCTCCAGGGCCTCGGCTCCATCGCGGGCGACGCTCACTACGTGGTTTTCCTCCTCGAGCCCTTTCTTGAGCAGCTGGGCCATGCTTCGATCGTCTTCGACGATGAGCACTCGCATAGGCGCATCCCGGGAAGGCTGGACTCTAAGCCTGAAATATATATGAAAAACCAGGCGGGCGCCGCCGGTCAAAGAGCTAGGCGGCTAGGGGCGGAACACGGCGCCGGCGAGAAGCACGCCCGGCACGGGGCTGAAGCGGACCGTCAGGACCGGATCTCGTGCTTGACTACGTCGATCAGCGCGCGGGCCGACGTGATTGCCTACATTGTCGTCGACAGGCGGGCTAACGGCGGAACGCGGCGTCGGCGACAAGCACGCCCGGCACAGGGCTGAAGCGGACCGTCACGACTCGGATCTCGTGCTTGACTACGTCGATCAGCGCGCGGACGCTGACGTGATCGCCTACATTGTCGGCCAGGGTTTCCGCATTGGCAACGGTCCAGACCGTCTTGCGATCTTCGCTGATTAGCACCTTACCGTCTGCGACAACGGTCCCACGGATGGTGACGAGCTTGCTCGAGTGCCCCGAGGCACCAGCGACAGGCTTCTGCTCCGATTGTCGGGTGGCAGCGGGGATCGCGAACAGCAGGACCAGGGCCAAGGCTGCCGCCACTTGCTTTCTCATTTTGCCCTCCGTCGGATGGTCATACCAACCCGAAACACCCCCCTCTTGCCCCATTGTGAGCGCCGCCAAGAAGCAAGCGCAAACAAAAAATTCTGATGCGCACCATTACGAAATCTTTATGGATCGCTTATGCCTTCTTGATGCACGAGCAGCTAGCCTTCGGTCGTAACGTCCGGGTGCAGCACCGCGTCCGCGAGAATGTCGATTGATGACCTCTCTCCCTCGCCGTTCCATCGACGGCATGCCGACGATTGAGCTCAGGCCTCAATCCGAGTTGGCAGCGGAGACCCTCGCACCGGCGGGATAACGACGATTAGCTGATTTCACGCAACCGTGAGGGGCGCGGTGTGTCGAAGTGCGTCCTCGGGAGTTGACGTCCAGCAATCGGAAAGGCTTGCTTTGCCCATGAATATCCGACAGCGTCGATTTGTGACCAGAGCCGCGTGGGTCAGCGTAGTTGTGCTGCTCCCGTGTTTGGCATTTTCAGGGACCGCCTTTGCTCAGCGCGCCGCCGACCAGAATCCGCCCCTCGCACCAGACTCGACGGCCGACAAGCCAGCCCGAGATGCGGCTTCTTTGCCCCGACCAGCCACTCCAGTGAAGTCGCAAGCTGAAACGAACGCCGCCATCCTTCAGGAACTTGAAGCCATGCGCGCGCGCATCGCCGAGCTCGAAGCGCAGTTGAAGGCGCAGGTGAACCTGGCGGCTACCCCAACTACGCCGGCCGCCGAGACGGCGACCGCCCCAAGCGCGCCCGCCGGGCAGCCCTCGCCGGCTCCCGAAAAGGCCTTCTTCGCGGCGGCCCCGCCGCCCACGGCCCAACGTCCTCTCGAGCAGGTGCCCATCGCCGGAGCTCCGGCAGAAACGAAGGAGCCGAAGAGCGAACCTTTTGCCTTCGCCGACTTCACCTGGCTGAACGGAAACGGGGGGCCAAAAGAAGTTCCTGTGGACACGAAATTCTTTACGCCAGAGGTTCTCGTCGATGCCGATTACATCTACGATTTCAATCACCCCGTGGATGACACGATTGGAGGGTCGAGCGAGGTCTTTCGCGCCCAGGAATTTCAAGTGACGCAATTCGGCGTGGGTGGCGATTTCCATTACGACAACGTGCAGGCCCGCCTGCTAACGCAGTTCGGAATGTATGCGGAGACGACGCCGCGCAACGACGCCAGTACGGGGCGCGGCAGCTGGGATCTCCCTACGGCGTATCGTTACATCTCCGAGGCTTACGGGGGTTATCACCTCGACTGGTTGCATGGAGTGAACATCCAGGCTGGAATCTTCATGTCTTACATCGGCCTGTTCAGCTACTACAACGCAGAGAACTGGGCCTATCAACCTTCCTACGTGTCGTCGAACACGCCCTGGTTCTTCAACGGCATGCGCGTACAGATCTTTCCGTCCGACAAGCTAAAGATTGAGCCGTGGCTGATCAACGGATGGCAAAGTTACGGGCGATTCAATTTCCGTCCGGGCTTCGGAATGCAGATCCTCTGGAGGCCGAATGGCTGGATGGAGCTTCTTGGCAATCAATATGCGTTCGGCGAAGACGATTTGGGATTTCCGGGCCGCGTGCGATACCACACCGATGACAGCCTCGAGATCAAATATTATGACCAGCCGGATCAACTGCTGGACAAGATGGCGTTCTCCTTGACGGGCGATGCGGGCTGCGAGCACGGCGACGGCGTGAGTTGTGATACCGACTCGCCGCAGGGACCCAAACAGAGCTTCCTCGGATACATGGTTTACAACCGCTGGTGGTTCGACCACGACCGGTTCGGGTTCACAATCGGCGGCGGCGCCATCAACAATCCCGGACGCTATCTTGTCCTTTTGCCGCCCATCAACGGGGCAACGGCCGTCAGTGGCTCTCCGTACTTCACCGAAAACCCGGGCCAGCCGTTTAAGGCCTCCGACGCGTCGGAAACGTTCGACTATATGCCCTCGCAGTACATTACATTCCGCTTCGAGTTTGATCATCGACAGGCCAATGTGCCCTACTTCACCGGGCGCGGCGGCATCACCCCCCCGGGCGGAGACAACGGCAATCCCGGGGCGTTCGTGCCACTGCCCGGTTCGACCTGCAATGGCATCGCAAACATATGGTGTCCGGACCTGCGCCGGGATGAGAACCGGCTCGACCTGGCTTTGCTTGTGAAGTTTTGATGCGCGCCGAGAGATCACAGGAGGGGGCAGTTTTCTTTCCCGATGATAGACCCAGCTAATGAACTCATCGCATACTCGGGCAGACTAGGAACTGATTCATTGCCTGAGGTGCATCATGCAAACGAGATCCCGGGTGCGCGACTTAATGATAAAGGGATTCGCGGTCATCGGCGTGTTCGCCTGCGGGGCACCGGTGGACGCGCAATCTGCGGCGTCGCCCCCGGCGGCAGTCGCTGACCATTCCGACGCGATGCAAGAACGGATCAACAAACTCGAAACGCGGGTGGTCGAGCTCGAGGCCATCGTCAAGCAATTGCAAGCCGCGCTGTCTCTATCGTCTGGCGGCGCCTCCTCTGCGCTGCTTGCGAACACGCCTCTCGTCCCGCCGTCGTCGTCGCCCGCAAGCGCTGGCTCAACGCGAAGACCTTCGTCCGCGCCGAACGCCCTACCGAATCCGAATGCCGGGGCCTCGGCCAGCAGCGCGCCGGCGCCCGACCCCGCCCCGGCGAAGCAGAATACATTGCCACCCGAAGATCGGCAGGCCCTCGACTTCCTGCGCGATACGACGATCGGCCTGGGCATCGACACCTACTACGAATACAACTTCAACAATCCGGTCGGCCGCGTGAACCTGCTGCGCGCCTATGACGTGCTGAGCAACGAGTTCAGCTTGAACCAGGCCAGCCTGATCTTCGATCATCCGCCGGATGTCGATCAGGATCGACGCTGGGGCGGCCGGCTGGACCTGCAGTTCGGTCAAGCCACGGAAACATTGCAGGGAAATCCCATGAACGAGCCGCGACCGGATATCTATCGGAACGTCTTTCAGGTCTACGGCACCTATGTTGTCCCGCTCGGCAAAGGCATCACCGTGGATTTCGGCAAGTTTGCGAGCTCACTCGGGTTCGAAGGCAATTACACAAAAGACCAAATGAACTATTCGCGCTCGTACTGGTTCGATTTCCTGCCCTTCTATCACATGGGGCTGCGCGCAGCCATTCCGGTGAACAACCGGTTCACCATCAATTATTGGGTGGTGAACGGGACAGACCAAGTCGAGGCCACGAACGGCTACAAGGACGAGTTGTGGGGATTCACCGCCGAACCGGTTAAGACGGTCACCTGGACGATGAACTACTACCGGGGACAGGAGCATCCCGATCGAGTCGTTGCACCGCCGAGCACCTGTCCGATTCCACTTCAGCCCGACCTGTGCTTCCAGGCGATTAGCCCCGCTCCCAACGGACTGACGAATATCCTCGACTCTTATGCAACCTGGCACGCCCGAGCGAAGCTGACCTTGGCGGTAGAAGCGGATTATTATAACCAGCGGCTGTGGGAGCATGCGGCGCCCGGGGAACCGACCAATCCTACCCATGTGGACGGCGGCGCTGCCTACATCCAGTATCAATTCTCGCCCAAGTTCGCACTGGCCGGGCGGGCCGAGTATCTTTCGGATCGAGGAGGGGACTTTAGCGGGCTGACCCAGGCACTGAAAGAAGATACAGTGACGTTCGATTACAACGTGGCGCATGGATTCCTTATGCGCTACGAGTGGCGTCGCGATTATTCGAATCAGCCGACGTTCTATACGGATGTGCAGGGCGTCTTCGCCAAACAGCAGGATACGGCGACGATCGGCGTAATTTGGTGGTGGGGAACGAAGGAGGGGGCCTGGTGAGGTATTTGACTCCCGCGAGTGGGGGCGACACCTGCCTTGGTACTTGCGGTCGGGGGTGAAACGATGTGGGACATTCTGTTCATCCTTCTTACGGTCGTGTTCTTTGCCGCTGCGCCCGCTTACGTGTGGGCTTGTGAACGGCTGAAATAGGGGGCCAAAGATGTTGGGGAACACTCTGCTGCTGGGAATCTGCTTTCTGGTGTTCGTGTATCTGATCGTAGCGCTGCTGTGGCCGGAGAAATTTTGATATGACGGCGATCGGCTGGTTCCAGATTGGTCTGTACCTGGTGATTATCTTTGCGGTCGCGAAACCGATGGGCACCTACATGGCCCGCGTGTTTTCCGGGGAAAGGACGTTTCTCGATGCCGTGGCGCGCCCGATCGAACGGCTGCTCTATCGCCTGACGGGGGTCGACCAAAAAAGGGAGATGCGCTGGACCGAGTACGCGATTTCCATGCTGCTGTTCAGCGCCGTCTCCATGCTCTTGCTCTACGCGATCGAACGCCTGCAACATTTTCTGCCCTGGAATCCGCAACACTTCGTGGGCGTTCCACCCGATCTCGCCTTCAACACTGCGGCATCATTCACGACCAATACGAACTGGCAGGCGTACTCGGGCGAGACGACGATGAGCTATTTCACCCAAATGGCCGGCCTGGCCTATCACAACTTCGCTTCGGCAGGGGTGGGTATCGCCATGGCCGTCGCGGTCATCCGGGGAGTCGCCCGACGCGAAATGGACACCATCGGCAATTTCTGGGTGGACTTTACGCGGTCCATACTTTGGCTGCTTCTGCCGCTTTGCATCGTCGCCGCGCTCGTACTGGTGTCCCAGGGTGTCGTCCAGAATCTCCGGCCGTACGACACGGCCAAATTCCTCAATCGGCAGACCGTCGAACAAACCGGGGCGGCCGGCAAAACGACCCGGCAGACGGTCACCGATCAGCTCATTGCCCAAGGTCCGGTCGCCTCGCAGGAAGCCATCAAAGAACTGGGGACCAATGGAGGCGGGTTTTTCAACGTCAACAGCGCGCACCCATTTGAAAATCCGACTCCGTTCTCGAACTACTTCGAAATGATTCTGATTTTCCTGATTCCTTCCGGACTGACCTACACACTGGGTAGGATGACCGGCTCGCAACGGCACGGATGGGCCGTGTGGGGAGCCATGGCTGCGCTGTTTTTGACCGGCGTCGCCTGCGTGTATGCAGCTGAATCGCGCGGCAATCCCCTGCTCCAAGGCGTCGACCAGCGGGTGAGCGCGTCCGAAGCCGGCGGCAACATGGAAGGCAAGGAAGTCCGCTTCGGGATCACCCACTCGGCTCTGTTTACCACCGTAACCACGGACGCAAGCTGCGGTGCGGTGAACAGCCAGTTCGATTCCTTCACCCCGCTGGGGGGCATGATTCCGCTCGTCAACATCATGCTCGGAGAAGTAATCTTCGGAGGTGTCGGTGCAGGCATTTACGGGATCGTGGTGTTCGTGGTTTTGTCCGTATTCATTGCCGGCCTGATGGTGGGTCGCACGCCCGAGTACTTGGGCAAGAAGATTGAGGCCTACGACGTCAAGATGGCCATGCTGACCGTTCTCATCTTCTGCCTCATCATTTTGGCTTTCACCGCGACTTCCGTCGTAACGTCCTATGGGAAGGCAGGCATCAGCAATCCGGGTCCGCACGGCCTGACGCAGATCTTGTACGCCTACACCTCCGGGGCGGGCAACAACGGCTCAGGATTCGAGGGAGGAAACTGGAATTCCCTCTGGTACAACGCGAGCATGGGATTTGACATGCTGCTGGGACGATTTTTCATGATCATTCCCGTGCTGGCGATCGCCGGCAATCTGGCGCGCAAAAAGGTCGTCCCGCCATCGGCGGGCACCTTCCCCGTCACCACACCCCTGTTTAGTGTCCTTCTGGTCGGCGTAATTCTGATCGTCGGCGCGCTGACGTTTTTCCCCGCGCTGAGCCTTGGGCCGATCCTCGAACACCTGTTGATGCATGCCGGGACGACCTTTTAAGGTGAGGGATATGAATACGACCGTCGATCTGCTGCAAACACCGGGCGAAGAGTACAAGAAGTCCAAAGAACTCAGGCGCTCGATGTGGACTCCCGGGATTGTGCAGCGCGCGCTGTGGGATTCCGTGCTGAAACTGAACCCGCGAACGCTCATGAAGAATCCGGTCATGTTCGTGGTGGAAGTGGGCGCCGTGATCACTACGGTCGACCTGGGGCGCTACGTCCTAACCGGCCAGCAAGGCATAGGATTTGCCGTGCAGATTACGCTCTGGCTATGGTTCACGGTGCTGTTCGCCAATTTTGCAGAGGCCATGGCGGAGGGGCGCGGCAAAGCGCAGGCCGACACGTTGCGTAAGGCTCGCGCGGAAACCGTCGCGCGGCGGCTGCGCGCGGACGGCCGCACGGAAGAGGTCCCGGGATCGAAATTGCGCGCGGGCGATTTGGTGATGGTGCGCGCGGGCGAATTCATCCCCGGGGACGGCGAGGTGATTGAAGGCGTCGCTTCGGTGGACGAATCGGCGATCACCGGGGAATCGGCTCCGGTCATCCGCGAGTCGGGCGGCGACCGCTCGGCGGTAACCGGCGGGACCCGAGTGTTATCGGACGAAATCAAAGTCCGCATCACGTCGAATCCCGGCGAGACGTTTCTCGATCGCATGATCAAGCTCGTCGAAGGAGCGGAACGCCAGAAAACACCGAACGAGATCGCCCTCAATATTCTGCTTGCCGGCTTGACCATCATCTTTCTGCTCGCTGTGGTTACCCTGCAGCCCATGGCCATCTACAGCGGATCGCCGCAATCGGTGTTCGTGCTGATCTCGCTCCTCGTCTGCCTGATTCCGACGACCATCGGCGGATTGCTTTCCGCCATTGGCATTGCCGGCATGGACCGCGTGGTACAGCGGAACGTGCTGGCCATGTCCGGGCGGGCGGTCGAGGCCTCCGGCGACGTCGACACGCTGCTGCTCGACAAGACGGGAACCATCACGCTCGGTAACCGTCGGGCCACTGACCTGATCCCCGCTCCCGGTGTGTCAGAAAGGGACCTGGCCGACGCGGCACAACTGGCCTCGCTGGCTGATGAAACCCCGGAGGGCCGCTCGATTGTCGTGCTGGCCAAGGAAAAGTACGGCCTGCGTGGCCGGGACCTTTCCTCCTCCGGAGCCACGTTCATTCCGTTCTCGGCTACCACCCGGATGTCCGGCGTTGATTTCGATGGCCGCGAAATCCGCAAGGGAGCGCCCGACGCTGTCCTGCATCACTGCGCGGCGAGCGGGTGTCGGATGCCGCCGCAGGTCGATGAGGTGGTGAAGGCCATTGCCAATGCCGGCGGCACGCCGCTGCTGGTGGCCGAGGACCGACGCGTGCTGGGAACCGTACAGCTCAAGGACATCATCAAAGGCGGAATGCGCGAACGCTTCGACCAGCTCCGCGCCATGGGCATTCGAACCATCATGATCACCGGCGACAATCCGCTCACCGCAGCGGCCATCGCACGTGAAGCGGGCGTGGACGACTTCCTCGCCCAGGCTAAACCGGAAGACAAGCTGGCCCTGATCCGCAGCGAGCAGTCCAAGGGCAAACTCGTGGCCATGACCGGAGACGGAACAAATGACGCGCCCGCACTCGCCCAGGCCGATGTCGGAGTGGCTATGAACGCGGGTACACAGGCGGCCAAAGAAGCCGGCAACATGGTTGACCTCGATTCGAACCCGACGAAGCTGATCGAAATCGTGGCCATTGGCAAGCAATTGCTGATTACGCGGGGCGCGCTGACCACGTTCTCGGTCGCGAACGACGTCGCCAAATATTTCGCCATCATTCCAGCCATGTTCGCCGGAGCGTTCCCGCAATTGAACGTGCTCAACATCATGGGACTCAAGACGCCCGAATCCGCCGTGCTGTCGGCGGTGATCTTCAACGCGCTGATCATCATCGCGCTCGTGCCGCTCGCCTTGCGCGGCGTCCGTTATCGTCCCATCGGCGCCGAGGCGCTCTTGCGCCGTAATTTGTTGATCTATGGCTTGGGCGGAATCATTGCGCCGTTTATCGGCATCAAGCTGATCGATTTGCTGATCACCCACATCGGACTGGCGTGAGGGATCCGTGAAAAACAATCTTCGGATTTCGCTGCTGATGACGCTTCTAACGACTGTACTGCTTGGCATTGTCTATCCCTTGCTGGTGACCGGACTCGCGCAGTGGTGGTTTCCCGGCCAGGCCAACGGCGAGCTGATTCGCCGAGACGGCCGGATTGTGGGATCGGCCCTGATCGGGCAGCCGTTTACCGAGCCGGGATACTTCGAGTCGCGGCCTTCGAATGCCGGGACGGGCTATGACGCGGCGAATTCCGGCGCTTCAAACCTCGCCCCAACAAACAAGGCCCTGCTCGATCGCGTGGCTGCGAGCGTTAAGACACTACGAGCCGAAAACCCGGCAGCCCCCATACCCGTCGATCTGGTGACGTCGTCCGGCTCGGGGCTCGATCCGGATATTTCGCCAGCCGCAGCGGAATTTCAGGTTCCCAGAATCGCTCGCGAACGTGGCATGAGCGAGGAGGCGGTCCGCAAACTGGTGAAGAAACATACGCAAGACCGCCAGTTCGGCTTTCTTGGCGAGCCCCGTGTAAATGTGCTCGAACTCAATTTGGACTTGGACCAAGCGCACCCCATGCGCTGAGCCGGCCCTGCGCCGACAACCGCCCTCCCGCCCGAGAGCATCGAAGCAGTTGCCGATACGAAAAGCGGTTCCGGCATCCATCACAAGCGGCGCTGGGTGCGCCGCCAGATTCATCACACTCCGCGTTCGCGGATGGGGCGAGCAGGAGCACAGGATGATGAGGATAAGCCTCGCCCGTATTGCCGGGCTCCGCGTCCGTAGTGTTTCCGGCCTGCTTCTGCTCTCCGCCTTCGCCTTCACCGGGTGTAGCCTCTATCCATCCGGGGGTTCTGGTCCCGCGCCCGATTTGAGAGTGGCCCAAGTCACCGACCTGGGCCCGATCCTACTGAACCCCAAAGTAGTGGGCCGAGACGGCGGCTACAGTGGGGTGTTTGCCGGATATTCGATCTGGGTCTTCGGTGACACGTTCTTGGCCAGCCCCAACGCCGAAGGGGAGACCCTCATCAGCGATTCTTGGGCATTCACGGCCGACTTGAGCGCATCGGGGGGTATCACGGGCTTTCAAGAAAGACAGGATTCCTCGGGCGCGCCTGCCATGTTGCTCCAGCTCACGGCCGCAGAGCAGGCCTTTAACACAGCGCACCAAGGCAATCCCTGTCAGGAGGAGCCGTGCGGCGCGCGATGGGCGTTATGGCCCGGGGCTGTCGTCGACGACCCGGCTCGCCATCGTGCGCTCGTCTTCTACCAGCTCGTTTCGGCGCAGCCAGGGAACTTCGACTTCCATGCGGTTGGGTATTCGGTGGCCATCTGGCAGGATTTCGCGAGCCTACCCGAGCGCCCCCTCATCAACCCGGCGGCAGCGCACCCTGATCTGCTCTTCGGCCCGAGTGATCCGGGGTTCGGCTCCTCGGCCTTTGCGCTTGGCGACGAGCTGTATGCCTACGCCTGCTACAGCTCCGATTTCTCTGTTCCTTGTGTTCTGGGCCGTGCGCCGCTCGGAAACGTTCTTGACCTCGGGTCGTGGACCTTCTATCGAGGAAACGGGAATTGGTCGAGCCGGATCGGCGACGCGAGCTTCCTGTTTGCCGGGAATCCCATTCTGAACGTGTCCTGGAACTCCTATTTAGAGCGCTACGTGGCCGTCTACAATTCGCCGCTTTCCGTACACGTCCTGATGCGCACGGCGCCCGCCCCGGAGGGTCCCTGGTCACGAGAAGTCCACGTCTTCGATGCGGTGTCCAGCTCAGGCTCGGTCGATGATGCGCAAGCCCATCCCGAGTACAACCTCGATGGCGGCCAAACCATGTTCCTCACTTACTCGCAGCCGACCAGCACATTGGGCAGCCAATTCCGCCTGGTCGCCGTCCGGCTCGAACGGCCTTAGCCGGCTAGAGCAAGCGGCCGGGCGCATCTTTCTGCTCGATCAGCCGGGCGGATGCAGTGCATAGAAAAATTGATGAAATCGATAAGGGCTCGACCGCTTAGAATCGCCCTAGTCAGCTATTCGTCGAGTGGCCGGGCCCGCATAGCACTCACCCGGCATTTCCCGAACACTCGGCTACTCGACGAATGAATACCCCGGTGGTACTCGCAGGAGAGGATGGCTCGCCACAAACCCTTACCATGGGTTGCCGTTCAAGAAGACATTTCCTTGGGAGTCGACCCGCGGTGGCCGTGGCGATCCTCTGCCGACTCGGCGCCAGTCCGTTGGCTTCCCGACCATCATTCGCCTATCGCAGCAAATGCAGGAACAGAGTGAGGTAGCGCCGAACGTTGCTTGTGATCAGGAAGTTCTCGCGGACGTGTTCGTGCCCCCACTCCGCGAGTCTCGCCGCGATATTTGGATTCGAGAGCAGGTAGCGGATCTGGTAGGCCGTGCCTTCCACCGAGTAGGCCAGCAAGCCCGTGCATTTATGAATGACCTGCGTCGGGATGCCGCCCACCGCCGAGGCTACCACCGGCTTCTTTTTCCACAACCCCTCGGTCACCGTCAGTCCGAATCCCTCTCGAAGGCTCTTTTGAATGATGATCGTCGAGGCACGTTGTAGGGCGTTGATTTCCAGCGCGCTCCAGGGCGGCAAATTCAGCAGATGGACATCCGGGTCTCGCCCCGCCGCCTCCTGAATCTCGGCGAGCACGGCCCCGCCTTCCGGGTCGTCGCTCGCGCTGCCGCCGGCCAGAACCAGCTGGCAATCGAAATAGCGCTTCACCAGCCGATAGGCGCGCAAGACGCCGAGCGGATCCTTTAAGCGATCGAAACGAGAGACTTGCGTCAGGATGGGCCGGTCCGGATCGATGTGAAAGCGCTCTAGGACTCGAGAAACACACTCGGGTTCAAGCTCACGGTTCTTTTCCGAAAGCGGATCGATCGACGGATAGAAGAGATACTGGGGCAGGGGCAAACGCCGCGCGAAGGCCGGCGAGGAGAAGATCGCTACGTCGTAGCGGTTCACGTACGGCTGCAAGAATTCCCACACGCGCCGGTTGGGCTGCGAGAGGTCAATGTGGCAGCGCCACACCCAATGGCCGCTCCGGTTCGTGCGAGCTTCGATCAGCGCGGCGGGCTGAGGATCGTGAATGATGGTGAAGTCGCAATCGAACTGCATGCGCGCGCGATTCTGTTCTGTGTAGGCCAGGAAGGTTTGGAAGCTCTCGTCCGGCATATCGTAGCTTCCGCCGTGCAACGCATTGTGAAAGGCTTTGGTAATCGCAAAAAACTCGTCGCCCCCCGTAATCACGTCCCAGCGGATATTCAAATCGAGCTCTTGGATCAAGGGCACCACACGGATCAGCATCTCGGCAACACCGCCGCCCACGGAGGTCGAATTGACCATCTGGACGCTCCGGCCCTTGAGCGGGGCCGCCAGAGCTCTCAGTTCCGCGATTTCCGCGGTCCCCACCACGCCTGCGTAGTCATCGAGCGTACTCACGCGTGCCTCGGTTTGCACTTGCGTCTCGCTCATTGTCCAAGTTCTTTCCCGATCAGCTGCAACATTGTCGTGCGGATGCTATCCAGGGTGTTTGTATAGATGTCGATCTCGTCGATCTTTCGAGCCAGATTGCGAAGGCCGAGCTCCTTCGAAAGCCAATGCGAAAAATCGTTTGTGCGCAAGTGCAGCCGGACGCGCGAAGTAATGTAATGAAACTGCAGCGTACCGTGGCCGACCTCGCGGATAGCGTCACGAAACTCTTCGAGCGTCCAGGCCTCCAGCCGTAGCGGCACTCTCTGCTCGACGCTCTCGCAGAAGTAGAACGTTTCGAACGCCGCCTGCGCGGCCTCGCGAGGGTTTTCCTCGCAATACTCGAAGAGCAAGCGCCTCAGATCCGAGCGAAGTTCGGCCATCGAGACGTAATCGCGAATGTCCAGGGAAGCCAGCTGCTCAGCCAGCGCATGGCGGTTCGAGCTCGTCAGCGCCCACTGCGCGAAATCGTTGGAAAAGCCCTCGGTTAGGAAATGATGCCGTCCGAGGCTCTGGAAGGTGTGGTTGAAGATGGAGGCGTCCGTGCAGGTCTCGATGCCCTTCAGAAGTTCCAGCAGGGTTGTTGCTTCTTCCCGCCCGATGCGGACCACATAAACGGCGGTCGCAAATTGAAACGGTTCGCGCGCTCTCACAAGCGGTCTCTTCTGCTCTCACTCCTTTGACAACCCGAGCCGCCTGGAAGGTTGCAGCCCGATTAACCGTTCGCCGCCACGCGGTGCGGCGGCCAGGCTTCCGGGTTCAGAACGGCGGATTCCGCTTCCTCGATGCGCATCTCCGAGAGTTCGGAGATCAGGTTGCCGGCCCAATGATACACGTTGTGTTCGCGGACGAGGCGTCGCATGCGCTGCATCCGGAGGCGTCGCTCGGAAGCGTCCATCTCGAGGGCCAGGCGGATCGATTCGGCCAGTTCATCCGCGTCGTAGGGATTGACCACCAGGGCATCACGCAATTCCCGGCTCGCGCCCGTGAACTGGCTGAGAATCAAAGCGCCTTCCTCATCCTCGCGCGCGGCCACAAACTCCTTGGCCACCAGGTTCATCCCGTCATGCAGCGAGGTGACCATGCAGAGGTCGGCCGCCCGATAATAGAGCATGATTTCGTCATGATGGTGATGGCGCAACAACGGGGCGATGGGCTTCCAGTCCGGACCCTGAAACCGCTCATTGATACGGTTCGCCTCGGCTTCAACCTCAACCAGAAAATCCCGATAGCGCGGGATATGGGTGCGGCTCGGCGCGCCAATCTGCACGAACGTGAATTTGTTCCGATACGACGGGTACATCTCCAGGAACCGCTCGATCCCCCGGAACCGCTCGAGAATTCCCTTCGTGTAATCGATGCGGTCCACGCCGATACCCAGAAACAGGGCCTTCATGCCCAGTTTTTTCAGCAGATTCGAGCGGAGTTCGTAGGGGCTCGCGGAAATGGCCGCCGCGGCCTGCGTCTCGCGGAAGTCAACGCTGATCGGAAACGGCCGCACCGAGGTCGTATGCCCGGTGCGCTTGACGGCGAACTGTTCCCACTCGATGCGGGACTCGAGCGCGGCGTCAACCGTTTCAAGGAAATTGTTGCAGTGCGCCTGGGTGTGGAATCCGACCAGATCGGAGCCCAGCAGTCCGTCCAGCAGTTCGCGCCGCCACGGGCAGATGCCAAACGCTTCCGGATTAGGCCAGGGAATATGCCAGAAGATGGCTACGCGTACGTCGGGCCGGGCCTGCTTCACCATGCGCGGCAGAAGCGCAAAATGATAATCCTGAATCAGGACCAGCGCGTGTTCGGCACCACCCAGTTCCTCGATCACCGCGTCAGCGAATTTCCGGTTGGCGTCCTGATAGGCCTGCCAGTCACTGGCGCGAAACACCGGCCGCGTGTGCGCAATGTGGCAGAGCGGCCAGAGCCCTTCGTTCGAGAACCCGTAGTAGTAGCCCTGCTCGGTCGCTTTGGGCAGCCACACACGCCGCAGCGTGTATTCGGGCCGATCCGGGGGCACGCGCAGGTGATCTTTGCGGTCGACCGTGGCCTGGTCCGCGTCTCCGGAACCAAAGGCGATCCACGTTCCATCGCAGGCGCGGAGAATCGGTTCGAGGGCGGTGACTAGTCCGCTCGCCGGGATCACCGTTTCAATGCCCTTGCCGCGCCGCACGTGCATGTACGGCTCGCGATTGGAGACCACAAACAAGGGACCCAGCAACTTTTTTTGCACGCTGACGCGCAGCCGCTCGGCCGTCCACATGGAAACGCCCGTTTCGCGCAGGCGGGCTTCCTCTTCGGCGGTGGCTCGCGCCTCGGCAAGGCTGCGGGTCAGGTTCACGACCTCCTTCGAAAGCGGACCGAAGAATTCATCCTGGAGTAGGGGAGGTCGCGCCCCCGCGCGCCCGCTGCGCAAATCCTTCATCCACTTGGCCGTGCGCGATAGCGGCAGCACAACGGTCCAACGAATAATGAGAAACGTCACGAAGACGATCAGAAGCATCTGGGCAAGGACGTGCCAGAGAGTGTCGCGCCAGATCTGTTCGCTTTGCGTTTCGATATACCGAGCGTCGTGAAAGATCCCCAGGACGCCATCGATCTTGTCCGAACCTTGGGCGTGCAGTGGCAGGTAGTATGCGTGCATCGGCTCGTCGCCGAGCCTCAGAAACTCGCTGACGCCTTGCCCACCGGGTTCGGTTTGCGGCCATGGAACAGGCGGAGGAGGAAGTCGATCGATTCGTGTCGAACTCTGGGCGAGAACGGTGCCGCCCGGGCTATAGACGGCCAGACCGGCCAAGCTTTCCCGATTTCCGAAGCGTTCCACGAGGTGCCGGAGCTGTTCGCGGGAGCCCCTCTCGACGACGGGTTCGACGATCTCTTCGAGGGTCTCGGCATACATTTCGACCCGCCTCTCGAGATCGGCGCGCAGGCCTCTCTTCTCCGCACGGACCTGGTTCCGCGCAATGACGAATGTGACGACGGTAATCCCTACCACCAAAAACAGGATCAGGCGGATGCTAAGTTTCACTGGATTTTTCCACAGTTAGACTTGGTCGGATTCGGGCCCCTCTATCCCGAAAAGGGCGAGCGAGCTAGCTCGCCCTTAAAGTCACGGTTTGCGATTCGAATGGTCGCCCGCTCCCTGTTCCGGACACGGAAGAGATCGCTCCCCCTGTCCAGGGTGCCGGTGCCCCTCAACCGGCAGGTCGACAAACGAGCCAGCGTTGGTTGACCATCCAGCTCCTACTAAGAACCAGCAACGGCGCCTCTTAGAACGAAGCGATCTCCGTCCCGAGCCTTCGTGCCCTGAAACACGGGGATTCCCTTCGGGGGGCCCGTGTTTGGGAGAACCCGCTCCGGCGGCGCGGGGCAGCTTGCGGGTGAATAGGAACGGGAAGCGGAGCAAGTTCGAGCGGCGGCTGAGATATGAACATTCGCCGAGAGCAAGAGTACAAGTGCGAATCGACCCGAGCCCCGTTTTCATGGCCTTGCTCACAATCTGGCGCGTGCCGTGGTCCGAGCAAGCACCATGCCAGTGACCCGCTGGCCGTTCGCTGTTGAATTTCCACTCCTTAAGGGAAATGCGCGCGGCCGGGAGGGGAAGAATATTCCAGGCCCGTGAATATCTGCCATAGAGGAAACGCCCTAGTCTTGCCCTCTCTTTCCCCGTATTTCCCTCCCTCTAGGGCCCGGTCGATCCTCGCTTGCCCGGGCCGCCACGGAAACTTGACGACCTCCGCCCGGACGTGTAGCGTGCAGCGTGCATTCATCGGGGGGATCGGTGAGAATTCGGACGGCCTGCTGGCTTGCTCTAGCGAGCTCCCTTTTGGTGCTTCGATTGGGGCGCTTTGCTTCCCTGGAAGGGGCACAGAACGAGCAAGAATCAGGCGTTCGAGCGCACTACGCCAAGTATGAGTACAAGATTCCGATGCGCGACGGCAAGTACCTGTTCACGTCGGTCTACGCCCCGAAGGACGCCTCCCGCCCCTATCCGTTTCTGATCACGCGCACCCCGTACAGCGTGGCGCCCTACGGTCCCGACGCCTACCGCCGCAGCCTCGGCCCCTCGCCCGAATTTCAAGATGCGGGCTACATCTTCGTCTACCAGGACGTTCGGGGCCGCAATATGTCGGAGGGCACCTTTGTCGAGATGAACCCGCACATCGACCACAAGAAATCATCAAGCGAGGTGGACGAGAGCAGCGACATGCACGATACGGTCGACTGGCTCTTGAAGAATGTCCCGAACAACAACGGCAAGGTAGGGATCTGGGGCATTTCGTATCCGGGCTTTTACACCTCGGCGAGCATCATCGATTCGCACCCCGCCATCAGAGCCGCTTCTCCGGAGGCGCCCATGACCGACCTGTTTATGGGCGACGACAGCTACCACGGCGGCGCATTCATGCTGGCGGCCAACTTCGGATTTTACGTTTTCTTCAAGCCGCAATCCGTTCCCACACTTCCTTCGCCGTTCCCGCCATTCGATTACGGCACCAACGACGGCTACGAGTTCTACAGGAACATGGGGCCGATCTCGAACGCCGAGACGCGCTATTTCAAGGGAACCAATCCGCTGTGGGACGATCAGGCCAATCACGACACGTACGACGACTACTGGAAGATTCGCAATATCGCTCCGCACTTACACAACATCCACTGCGCGGTACTGACGGTTGGCGGCTGGTTCGATGCGGAAGACTTGGCCGGGCCCTTCAAGGTGTACGCGGCGGTCAAGAAATACGACCGGGGCATATTTAACGCCCTGGTCGTGGGCCCCTGGGTGCATGGCGGATGGGCGCGTTATGACGGAGAACGCTTGGGAGATGTGACCTTTGGTTCCAACACCGCAGGGTTTTTCCGCCGCCAGATTCTCTTCCCCTTCTTTGAACAGTATCTGAAGAACGGCCCTGATACCGGGCTGCCCGAGGCCTATGTCTTCGAAACCGGCTCGAATGCCTGGCGCAAATATCCGAGCTGGCCTCCCCCCAATCGAACCGAGCGCACGCTCTATCTTCGCGAGAACGGCGGACTGTCGTTCGATCCGCCTCGACCCTCGGCCAATGCGACGACCTACGATGAGTACATAAGCGACCCGAATCGGCCCGTGCCATTCGTCGCCTACCCCGCGACCGACGTTCCGCAGGAATACATGGACTCCGACCAACGCTTTGCGCAAACGCGGCCCGATGTGCTCGTATACCAGAGCCAGCCGCTCGACGCCGACCTGACCGTAGCCGGTCCTGTTTCGCCCCGTCTGTTTGTTTCAACCAGCGGAACGGATTCCGATTTTGTCGTGAAGCTGATTGACGTCTACCCGGACCGGGAGCAGGACCTCGGAGATGAACATTCCGGTAACGATGTGGGCCCGCCGCGCGTCACAATGGCCGGCTACGAGCAGCTGGTGCGGGGAGAGCCGATGCGGGGTAAGTTCCGCAGGAGCTTTGAGCGGCCCGAGCCTTTCACGCCGGGAAGAATCGAAGAAATCGACTTTACGATGCCGGACATCAACCACACCTTTCGGCGTGGGCACCGGATCATGGTACAGGTCCAGAGCTCCTGGTTTCCCCTCGTCGACCGCAACCCGCAAACGTTCGAGAACATTCCCGACGCGAAGCCGGAGGATTTTCGAAAGGCCACCGAGCGGGTTTACCGGACTCCGACCCAAAGCTCGGGGATCGTAGTCGACGTACTTCCTTAGTTGTTCGCCTAAGCCATGATCGTCGAGGGTCCCTGGCGTCGCTCGGAAACGGGGATTCGGCGTGTGTCGAAAGGACGGCTAAACGTCCAGCGCGGCACCAGAGTTTTCTGTTCCATATGAAGCTTCGGCTCAAGGGAGGAGCAATGACGAAGTCGCGCGTTCGGTTCATCGCGTTCCTAGTTCTGGCCCTGTCGGTGTCCGCCGTGTCCGCGGCCCGGGGCCAAACAGAGATGGCCGCGGAAAAGAAGGCCCCGGACATTCTGGCAAATTTGAAGTTCCGCAATCTCGGTCCTGCTTCCGCCGGCGGCCGCGTAACCTCGGTGGTCGGCATTCCCGGCAACCCGAGTGTGTATTACGCGGGCGCGGCGGCGGGCGGGGTATTCAAAACCGTTGATGGGGGACTCAGCTGGAAACCGATTTTCGAGCATGAGAGCACGGCATCGGTCGGGGCGATTGCCCTGGCGCCATCGAACCCGAATTTCGTTTGGGTCGGCACGGGAGAGGCCAATATCCGCAATGATGTGATCGACGGCCACGGGGTTTATTTTTCTCCCGACGGCGGCCGCTCCTGGAAATTCATGGGCCTGGCCGAGACGCAGCAAATCTCCTCCATCGCCGTGGATCCGGGAGATCCCAACACGGTTTTTGTCGGCGCCCTGGGACATGCTTGGGCGCCAAACTCCGATCGCGGCGTGTACAGGACGACAGACGGCGGAAAGAACTGGAAAAAGGTCCTGTTCGTAAACGACTCGACGGGCGTTTCCGATCTGGCCCTGGACGCCGGAAACCCGAAAGTCATCTTCGCCGGCATGTGGGAGTTCCGCCGTTATCCTTGGAACCTGGTCGACGGCGGGCCGAACAGCGGTCTTTATCGCTCAATCGACGGCGGCGACAGTTGGGAAAAGTTGACCAAAGGGCTGCCCGAGGGGCCGCTCGGACGGATTGCCGTGGCCGTCGCCCCGACCAATCCCGATCACGTCTATGCTTTGATCGGAGCCAAACAGGGCATGCTTTGGCAATCGCTGGACATGGGCGATTCCTGGAGCGAGGTCACCAACAACCGTTCCCTTGACGTGCGTGCGTTCTATTTTTCGAAAATGGTCGTCTCCCCCGACGATCAAAGCAAGATGTTCTTTCTCTCCTTCAATCTTGTGGAATCCGATGATGGCGGCAAAACCTCCCACCCGGCCGACCGCAGCGTACACTCGGACCACCACGCCCTTTGGATTGACCCGAAAAATCCCGATCGCATGATTCAGGGCGGCGATGGCGGCGTGTTTCTTTCCATGGACGGGGCGAAGAGCTGGCGTTTTCTCGACGGGCTCCCGATCGAGCAGTTCTACCAGGTGGCCACCGATGCCCGGACACCCTACGATATCTGCGGCGGACTACAGGACAACAGCGCCTGGTGCGGCCCCTCGTCCGACTTGGGCAACAACAACGTGCCGGGCAGCGCCTGGTACACGACGACGGGCGGCGACGGCGAGTACTCGGTTCCCGCACCCAGCAATCCCAATATCGTCTACAGCGACGCGCAAAACGGCAGCATCAGCCGGCTGGATTTAAAGACTCATGTCAGCGAATCGATCCGACCTTACGTGCCCGGTGTCGAGGAAGAGAAGCCCGCCGATCTCAAGTATCGATTCAACTGGACGACCCCCATCGCCGTGTCGCTGACCGATCCGAGCGAGGTCTACATCGGCGCTAACGTTTTGTTCAAATCGAGCGACGGGGGCAAGACCTGGAAGCCGATCAGCGGGGACCTCACCCGCAACGACAAGAGCAAACAGGAGATCTCCGGTGGCCCCATCAACCACGACATCAGCGGCGCGGAAACCTACGGCACGATCATGTCCATCACGCTGGCGCCGTCGGATCCCCTAGTCATCTGGGTTGGAACCGACGATGGGAACGTACAGGTCACCCGCGATGGCGGACGAAGTTGGACAAACGTTGCCTCGTCCATTTCAGGAGCGCCGCAATGGGCGCGCGTTTATCAGATCGGGGTCTCTCCGTTCAACGCGGGTTCCGCCTATGTCGTGTATGACGGGCACCTGCTCGATAACCGGCATCCCTACGCCTACCGCACCACCGATTACGGCGCCAGTTGGCAGAAAATCACGGACGGCTTGCCGGATGCTCCCGTCTACGTCGTTCGCGAGGATCCCCATCAGCTCGGGTTGCTCGTGGCCGGCACCGATGTCGGGCTTTATTACTCGACCGATCACGGCGGCCATTGGAATCCCATCAAGGCGAACTTCCCGACCGTTCCGGTGTGGGACCTTACCTTTGTCAAGAACGGCCACGATCTGGTCGTCGCAACGCATGGTCGCGGCGTCTTTGTGTTCGACGACATTCGACCCATCGAGGAACTTACCCCGGAAGTTGCTTCGGCCACCTTCCATCTGTTCACGCCTTCCGAGGGCACTCTGTTTCATCGCTGGAGGATCAATGAAGGGCAGACGAGCGGCTATGCCGCGCCCAATGCGCCGGATGGCGTGGTGGTCGACTACTTCCTGAAATCGGAACTGAAGCCCTCGCCGGAACAGAAAAAGCAGCACCAGACTCCGGTAAAGATCGTCGTGAGCGATGAGAGGGGCAATCCGGTCACCACCGAATACGGACCCTCAGAAGCCGGCATCAACCGCTTCGTGTGGAACATGCGCTATGAAGGGCCGGAGACGTTGAAAACCGCGCAGCCACCTGAGATGGGGGAGTTCTTCAACCCCAATCGCGGCCCCGAGGTTGTGCCGGGGAGATACAAGATCTCCGTCACAGCGGGCGGGCAAACGGAGTCGCAAACCGCGACGGTGGTGGCGGATCCCAATGTGCCTGTCGACCCCGCTATCTTCCGCGCGCAAACGGAAGCCGGTCTCCGCGGCCGCAGCGAAACGACGGCCATGAATGAGATGCTGAACCGCATCGATGACATGCAAAAGGAAATCAGCGACTTCTCCGCCGACGTGGAGGCCAGCAAGGACGAGCAATTGAAGTCCAAGTACGGCCCCATCCTGGGGCGTGGGCGCGATCTCTCGAAAAAGCTCAGCGCGATCAGGGACGCTTTCATCGACCCCGATGTTCAGGCCAACGTCCCGGAGGACAGCATCCACGCGCTGGCGCGCCTGCAAAGTGAGATCACCCAGGTCGGCTTCCGAGCCGATGGCTATGGACAGATGCCGAATCCTCTGGTCATGGAGGAAGCTAAGGAGCTCTATGCGCGGCTCGGCGTTCAGCTCAGCAAGTTCAACGATCTGCTGAAAACCGACGTTGCGGAATACAACAAAGCCGCCGCGTCCGCCGGCGCGCCGACCGTCTTCGCCGGTCCACCCGTCGAGGTAAGACCGCCCAAAGGCCTCTAACGCGGCGACAAAAGGGCAGTCAGGAACTCGCCCTGGATCAGGCGGGTGACTCGGCGCGTCGACCAGGGAGGTCGACCTGCCGGCCGGGGGAAGAAGGGCAGGCCTTTGCGCTGCGGCGCCGAATGGTCGGGGTTAGCCGCGAGCCACCGATCCTGCTTGCGCTTCGATATATTTTCGCACGTAGCCGCTAAAGGCACGCTCGAGCCTCTCGACAATCGGTCCCGGCGCTCTCGCGATCTTGCGACCATTGATTTCGCCGACCGCAATCATGCTGCGGTTGGTCGATGAAATGAACACCTCATCGGCGCCATACAGGTCGTCGGGAAGCAGCACGCGTTCCTCCACCCTGACTCCCGCGCCTGCTCCGATCTCAAGCAGGATGTCGCGTGTGATTCCCTCCAGACAGCCCGAGCTTAGGGGCGGGGTGGAAACCCGACCGGCCTGCGCGCAAAAGATATTGGCGGCCGTGCATTCGGCCACTTCGCCCCGCTCGTTCAAGAGAACCACTTCGTCATAGCCGGCCAGTTGTGCTTCGTAGAGATTCCACACATTGTTCAGCCAGGACGTGACCTTCACGCCGCTCAGCGGAGAGGCCGCATGACGGCCTTGTTCACGCAATGCCAGGCGATTCGGTTCGCGATACGACGGCAAATCGGCCGTATAGAGGATCAAGTCCGCCTTCGGAAAATCCTCCTCGCTACGCCATGAGCCGACCTGGTTGTAGACGGCATAGATTCGGGCGCATCCCTCGCTCACACCATTGGCGCGAATGACTTCGGCCAACTGTCCGCGCACATCCTCGGCTCGGAAGTCGAACGGGCAGTGCGTCCGGGTGGCGTCGCGTTCCAGGCGTTCCCAGTGGCGTTCGAAGGCGAAGGGAATGCTTTCGACAACGCGCAGCGTGGTAAACAAACCCCATCCGCTCAGCAAGCCGGCCTGCCCAGGCGAAAGCCGCACTCGTTCGATGGGCAAAACGCGATCGTTGTGAAACACGAAACGATGAATCATTCCGCTTCCTCGCCTTTCCCGGCACATTCTATCGCAGAACAGTGGCCCAAACGCCATGGTGACGATCGCTCGAGTTCCCTCAAAACCCCGCTGCCGGGCTTGACACTCCCCACCACGTGAAGGAGCCCTTTCGCACGGCTCGAGCGTCGAAAAGCGGTGGACCATCCGGCGACCAGCTTGCAGTTGACACTCCATTCCGACTAGGCCATATTGTTTCGGGGTCTTCTCTCTCGATGGCAGTCAGGATCCGCGGGGTTTCGGATCGACTGCTTCCGCAGTTGTTTGTTGTGGCGGCGCTTCTCGGTCAGCTTCTGTCGCCGCCTGTGGCCTGTGGACAGCAGAAGGCCGAAACGTCCAAACAGACAAACGAAAGAATCCAGCAGCTTGCCAGCCGAGCGCGCACGGAACCGACGGACATTCCGATCGGTGCCGGAGATGTCGTGCATGTCGACGTCTTCGACGTCCCGGAACTTTCCCGCGATCTTCGGGTTAGCGACTCCGGAGACTTGAGCTTTCCCCTGATTCCGGGCAGAATTCACGTCGCGGGACAAAGCCCGTTTCAGCTGGAAGCCACGCTCGAGCAGTTGTTGCTCGAAAACGGGCTAGTTTCACATCCACAAGTCTCGGTGTTTGTGAAAGAGCAGAATAGCCAGCCGCTGTCGATCGTAGGGGCCGTGTCGCATCCCATGGTCTACCAGGTTCTTAGGCCGACAACTTTGGTCGAAGTGCTCGCCGACGCGGGCGGCATCGCCGATGACGCCGGACCCGACATCCTCATCACTCGGCCCAGCCACGCGGGCGAAGTGACCCCAGCGGCCGGTCCCGGATCCGATCGACCGAGTACCGACCCGCCTTCCGACCCCCCTGCGGAAAACGCGCAGGTCATAACGATTCGCCTCGAGGACCTGCTCGAGGCCGGCGATTCGCGCTTCGACATTCCGGTGTACGGCGGAGACGTCATTCGCGTTCCGAAGGCCGGGATCATTTACGTTTTGGGGGAAGGAATCGCGGCGCCGGGCGGATATGTCCTGCAGGGTCACGGCGAGAAGGTCACGGTTTTGAAAGCCGTCGCCCTTGCGCACGGCCTCAGCGGTTTTGCCAAAGCCGACAACTCCGTCATTTTGCGCACCGACCCGGCCACGGGGAAACGCGTCGCCATCAACGTGCACATCAAGAAGATTGAAAGGCACAAAGAGAACGATGTTCCGGTGGAATCGAACGACATCCTGTACATCCCGGACAGCGCCGGAAAGAAAGCCCTGGCCCGCGGCGGCGAAGCGGCGATCGGCATCGGAACCGCCCTCACCGTCTATCGCGTCGCTTATCAATGAGCCGTTGAATACCGAAATCTAGGATCCCTGGTGATGGAAGAAGCACACAAGCTTGCACTCCATCGAGGCGCGGAATCCCTGGCGCTGGTGCCCGCCCCCTCTCTGCTCCCGGGAGAGCAGGCACCGCGCGAACCGCACCTTCTCGACTACGTCATTATCCTTCGCAAGCATCAATGGCTGATCCTTACCTTTCTGCTCACCGTGGTTACCGTGGTGACCATAGCCTCGTTCAAGATGAAGCCGGTGTATGAGGCCTCGGCGCGTATCGAGGTCGACAGAGAGTCCCAAAACCCGCTTCGCATCCCCGAGGAAGACAGCTGGGACGAGTATATGGACACGGAGGACTACATCGAGACGCAGGCGAAGATTCTCCAGAGCGAAACGCTGGCCTTGCAAACCATCCGTTCGCTCGATCTCGGCCGCTATCCCGAATTCGGCGGCTCGGGAACCTCGCTCGCCTTTCAGCCCACCTCCGGCGCCACGCGTCCAGCGATTCTGAGCGCTTTCCTGGGCCGCCTCGGCGTTCGACGTGTGCCGAATAGCCGGCTGGTCGAAGTGAGCTTCGCGGCGCAAGATCCCCAAGTGGCCGCCCTGGTGGTCAACACGCACGTCCAGAACTTCATCGAGCAAAACTTCCGCAGCAAGTATGACGCCACCACACAAGCCTCCACTTGGCTTTCCGCCGAGCTCGAAGAGCTGCGCATGAAGGTTGAGAAATCCGAAGACGACCGGATCGCCTATGAGAGAAAGAATCAGATCTGGCAGATCGACGAAAAGCAGGACATCACCACGCAGAAACTCGCCGACCTAAGCCGGGCGGTCACCGACGCGCAAACTGTCCTGGCTGATAAGGAAGCCCTTTATCACATGGCCTTGTCCGATGAGGTCGATCAGCTGCCTGCCATCCGCGACAACGGCCTGGTCAGCGAGCTGCTGCGGAAGAAATCCGACCTGGCCGAGCAGCACGCGGACGCCCTGAACCAGTACGGCCCGAATTTTCCGAAGGTCCAAAGGCTGGCCGAGCAGCAGAAACAGGTCGAAGACGATCTGGGCAGAGCGCGCAAGGCGGCCACCGACAGCATCAAGGAAGAGTACGAGACCGCGAAGAGCCACGTCGCGATTCTTCAGCAGGCTCTCGACAAGCAAAAGGCCGACGCCAACGACCTGGCCGAGAAGCTGGTCAACTACCACATTCTTCAACACGATGCCGACGCGAACAAGCAGCTCTACAACGGCCTGCTCGAAAAACTGAAGGAAGCCGGAATCTCCGCGGGTCTGCGCTCGAGCAACATTCGCGTGGTCGATCCGGCGCTGGCCCCAACCATCCCCTCCAGGCCCCAGAAGACGCGCAACATTTCACTCGCCTTCGTTGTGGGTTTGATTGGCGGGGTCGGCCTCGCCCTGTTCCGCGAGTATCTCGACAACACGGTCAAATCGCCCGATGACATCGAAACGCTGACCGGTTTGCCCTCCCTTGCCGTCGTGCCGTCGCTGCCCTCGGCAAACGGACATCACGGCCGACTGTCGCGTCTGAACGGCGAGCTGGACGCCGAGCCTCTCCTGGAGGGGCGGATCGAGTTGCTCTCTTTTGTGCAACCCAAGTCCCAAATCTCGGAAGCGTTCCGCGCCCTGCGAACCTCGCTCCTGCTCTCGCAGGCCGAGCATCCGCCACAGGTTATCCTGGTCACCAGCGCGTTGCCGCGCGAAGGGAAAACGACGGCTGCGGCGAACTTGGGCGTCACCCTGGCCCAACTCGGTGATAAAACGCTGCTCATTGATTCCGATCTGCGCAAGCCCGGCCTTCGCCAGGCCTTGGACCTGGGCATCACGAACGAACGAGGGCTCAGTTCCTATCTCGCGGGCGTGTGCTCGCTCGAAGACGTCACCGTGCCCCACCCGCTGATCAAGAACCTTGCGGCCCTGGTCACCGGTCCGGTACCTCCGAGCCCAGCCGACTTGCTTTCCTCGCATCGCATGCGCGAGGCGGTCACCGAATTGCGCCACCGATTCAAGTTCATTGTGATCGATTCTCCGCCCATCATGGCGGCTACCGACGCCGTCATCTTGTCGGCTCTTACCGACGGTGTGTTGCTCGTCGTGCGCAGCGGAGCGACGCCCAAGGAGGCCTTCACGCGCACGCGCGACCTCCTTTGCGCGGTGAAATGCCGCATGCTGGGCGTGGTGCTGAACGCCGTCAATCCCAGCGCTCCCGATTATTACTACTCGTACCGCTATTACCCGTACGCCTACGGCTACGGCTATGACGAAGAGATCTCGAAGAATGTGCCTGGCGGCAACGGCAATGACGGCGTGTCGAGTCCCTGAGGACTCGCGCGCACGGGAAGTGGAGGGCAGGCCGCCCGCCTAGGGCCGGCCCGACATCATGGCCAGTCGAGAGCGAATCTCGGAAAGTGCTGGTTCGAGGGGGAGAACTTGCGCTACTTAATAACCGGCGGAGCTGGTTTCATCGGATCACATCTGGCGGAAGCCCTGCTCGAACGCGGCGATACGGTGCTGATCATCGACGACTTATCGACAGGAAGCGTCGAAAATATTCGGCATCTCAAACAATCGAACCGTTTCCACTACCTTTTCGATTCGATCTCGAACAAGCACCTGCTCGCTGAGCTGGTCGACGAATCCGACATTATTCTCCACCTTGCCGCCGCAGTCGGCGTTCGCCTCATCGTGGAAAGCCCTGTGCGCACGCTGGAGACCAACGTCTACGGCACGCAACTCGTCCTGGACACCGCGTCCAAGAAGAAGAAACTCGTGTTCACCGCTTCCACCTCGGAAGTGTACGGGAAGAGCGACAAGGTTCCCTTTCGCGAGGACGCCGATCTGGTCCTTGGCCCCACGTCGAAGGCCCGCTGGAGCTACGCGGCTTCGAAGGCTCTCGATGAGTTTCTTGCTCTTTCGTATTGGAAAGAGAAAAAGCAGCCGGTCATCATCGCTCGTCTGTTCAATACCGTCGGCCCGCGGCAAACCGGCCGCTATGGCATGGTGCTGCCCAATTTTGTTCGCCAGGCTCTCGATGGCTCTCCGATTACTGTCTATGGGACGGGGCACCAATCGCGCTGCTTCTGCGACGTGCGCGACACCGTGGAGGCCATCCTGCGCCTGCTCCGCAACGATTCCGCGGTCGGGGAAGTGGTCAACATCGGAGCCAACGAAGAGATTTCGATCGAACAGCTGGCGCAAATGGTCAAGCAGCGCACGCACAGCGCTTCGCCGATCTCCTACGTTCCCTACGATCAGGCCTACGAGCTCGGCTTCGAAGATATGCAACGCCGGGTTCCTTCTCTCGAAAAACTCGAGCGGCTCGCCTCGTTCCGCCCGGCCACGCCGCTCAGCGAAATCATCGATCGCGTCGTTGCCTTCTTCCAGAAGAAGACGGAGCCCGAGTCCGCCCTGCGTCGCGAGGCGGCAAGCGCGACCGGAAGCTTTGCCGCCCGCAGTGCCGCTTCCTGATGCCGCGGGCGTGCGCAAGGAAGCGGGGTCAGACGGGGGTGGCGAGTGCGCCGGTATTCAGCCGACGGATTCTGTCGTGGGGGGGCTGGGCAGGACTGGGAGGCGAATTGGGTGCCGGCGGAAACAGGCCACGAGGGCGAGCTTTTATGCCAAGATTTTCCGAGGGTATGCCGCATCGAGTCAGGAGAGTGAGCCCCGCATGAGCCTCGGGTCTACGACGTGCCGGCCACCCAGGCGGCAGTCTGCGGCCGCCCGAAGTTCGTCCGAGGATTTCGAGCGAAGCGTGCCGAACGGGCGCGTCAGCACCACTCTCGCCGTGATTGTCCCTACATTCAATGAGCGGTATCTGGTCGCCACAAGCCTGGCGCGATTGCGTGTTCTTGAACAATCGCCCCTGCTTGACCGCATCCAGATCCTTGTCGTTGACGATGGCTCCTCCGATGGTACCCGGCAAGCACTCGAAGACTTTCAGGCGCGGCTCGAATCCGAGCCCGGTAACGGAAAATCGACTTGGGTTTTCATGCGGCACGAGCAAAACGCGGGGAAAGGCGCGGCTATTCGTACAGCCCTAGCGAATGTTGACAGCGAGCTTGTCGTCATTCATGACGCAGACCTTGAATACCATCCGCGTGATCTGCTACAGATGGTCGAGGTGTTCCTCTACGAAGACGCCGACGCCGTTTTTGGCTCGCGGTTCATGCCCGGCGGCTATAAGCGTGCTTTGTTCTTCCGTCACGCCATGGGCAATCAGTTTCTCACCTTTCTGTGCGATCTGGTCTGCGACCTGAACCTCACCGACATGGAAACGTGCTACAAGATGGTGCGCACGAGCCTCCTCAAGAGCATCCCGCTCGAAAGCTCCACCTTCGATGTCGAGCCCGAACTGGCCATCAAACTTGCCCGCCGCGGCAGCCGCATATTCGAGGTGCCGATCAGCTATTCCGGCCGCACCTATCGCGAAGGCAAGAAGATCAGTTGGAAGGACGGTCTTCGCGCGCTCTGGTCGATCTTCCGTTACGCGATTTCCGACAAGCTTTACACGGCCGACTCCTATGGAGCGGAAATCCTGGGACGCCTTAACCGGGCGCCGCGTTTCACGCGCTGGATGGCCGACGTGATCCGTCCCTACATTGGCGAGCGGGTGCTCGAAATCGGCGCCGGTATCGGCAACATGTCGCTTCATCTGATGCCCCGCGCCACCTACTGCGCCACCGACATCAATCCGCACTATGTCGATTATCTCGCGTCCCTGCAAACCACGCGTCCCTACATGCAGGTCGCCCACATCGACGCAGGCGCCCGGGCAACCTATCCGGAGGGCCAAACCTTCGACACCGTGGTTTGCCTGAACGTGGTCGAACACCTCGAGGACGACCTGGCGGCGCTCGAGAACATCCGCAACGTGCTCGAGGATAAGGGGCGCGCCATCGTTCTGGTTCCCCGCGGACCGAAGCTCTACGGTACCTTGGACGAAGCCCTCGGCCATTGCCGCCGCTACACCGAGGATCAGCTTAAGGACGTCTCCGAACGGGCCGGGTTCGCTGTCGAGCAGATGCTCAAATTCAACCGTCCGGGGGTCTTGGGATGGTGGCTGAACGGCAAAGTTCTTCGGCGACGAGATTTCGGGCTGGCCCAAATACGATTGCTCAATATCTTGACACCCCTGTTCCGGCTGATGGATTCCTGGATCCCGCTCCCGCCACTTTCGATCATCGCGATTCTGAAGAAGGACGAGCGCGCAACCCTCGGGCTCGAACGCAGTTCGCCCGCGAATCCATGAACGCGGAGGATTTCGTCCCCCCTGGCGGGCTCAGGTAAATGACCTCGGCAACCCAAGCCGCGCAAACCACCGGTGCCCCCGGCACACCTGCCGCCACGGTCACCGATCGGCCGGTTGTTCGCATCACGCCGCCGAGCGGCTGGTGGGCCATTCCGTTTCGCGAGATTTGGGATTACCGCGAATTGCTCTACTTCTTCGTCTGGCGCGATGTCAAGGTCCGCTACAAGCAAACTATCATCGGCATTGCGTGGGTTGTGCTGCAGCCGCTCATGACGGCGGCCGTCTTCATCCTTTTCTTTCATCGCCTGGCGAAACTGTCCTCGGACGGTTTGCCCGGTCTGATTTTCTATTTCGCCGCGCTCGTGCCCTGGAACTACTTTGCGCAATCGCTGAACCAGGCCACGAACATCGTGGTCGAAAGCGGCGGCTTGCTCACGAAGGTTTACTTCCCGCGGCTGGCCCTCCCCATTTCCGCGGTGCTGTCCGGACTCGTCGACTTCAGCATCGGTTTTGTGGTGCTGATTGGCCTGACCCTCGGGTTTCACATCTTCCCCGGTGTGTCGATGCTGTGGCTTCCGCTGCTGCTTCTGCTCGCCATCTCTACGGCGCTCGGCGTGGGGCTGTGGATGTCGGCGCTGAACGCGCTCTATCGCGACGTCCGGCACGTGATGCCTTTTGTCGTTCAGTTCTGGATGTTTGCCTCGCCCGTGGTGTACCCGTCGTCGCTCGTGAGTAAGCGGTGGCCCGCCTGGGCCTGGGTCTACGGTCTGAACCCCATGGCCGGCGTCATCGACGGCTTCCGCTGGGCGCTGACCGGGCACGGACAGCCCCCCGGGCCACTCCTGCTGGCCAGCGCCGCGATGGTTGCGCTGGTCTTGGTTACCGGTCTCATGTTCTTCCATCGCATGGAAGGAACCATGGCGGACCTGGTGTAGCGGCCGGCTGCTCGGCCGGCTTTGCCGTTCACTTGGCGTTGATGACGGGCAGCTTGGCCCTTTCGAGCTCTTGATTCAGCGCCGGAATGTCCTTCCTACGATATTCATTCCAGCTTTCGATCAACTGAGCGAGTGACCTGTTGAGCCGGTTGAACTCTTGCTCGGCTGCGGGCGTCGGAGCCGTATCCGCGCTGTCCACATAGGACAGTAGCTGGCCGAGCTGCCCGTTCAAGTTGGCGAAACCCGGCTGCGATGCGGCTTGGCGGCCGAACCGCTGCGCCGCGCCCAGGAAATCGCCCACTCTCTTGTCCGCGGCGGCGATCGCTCGAGCGACGGAAGATTCTGGTGAGGCGCGCCCGGCGACATCCTTCAACTCGCGTTCGGTGCCGCGGGCTTGCTCGAGTGCGGCGAAGCTCGCGTTCATCGCGTTCACAGTACGCTCCTCGAGGTCCGATTGCTCGATGAGCCCGCGAGTCGGCGTCGTCACCCGCGGGTCCATCTTGACCCGGAATTGCTGGGCTATGGTTTCCCCCGCAGCCGTGAGCTTCACCGTGTAGGTCCCGGGAACAATCGGAGCACCCAGTGGATACCGCGGTGTGTCGCCTGGAATCGCCGAAATGGGATAGTCGTGAAATACCGACTGGGGCGGTGCGCTACGCAAATTCCAGATGAAACGGTGCTGGCCGGCTTCGGCCGACAGGGCGTCGGGCGGCCTGATCCAGTACCGCGGGACATTGAGTTCCCTTGCGAGGTCCTCCGCGTTGACTTCCGGCCGATCCGCGCTCGAGTAGCGGCGAACGACCTTGCCCGTCGAGTCGAGCACTTCGAGCGTCACGGGCTCGGGGGAATTTGCCCTTAGGTAATAATCAAAGATGGCCCCGTCGGGAGGATTTTGACCGGCGGGCACTTCGGGCGGCAGAGGCGTGTCGGTATTCACGTTGCGGCGCAGCCGATAGGTGGTCGCGGGCTTGAAGAGCACGACGTCGGAATTCGCTGTGTCGAAATTGAGCTGGCGGAGCGGTGCGATGTCATCGAGGATCCAGAACGAGCGTCCGTGAGTTCCCGCCACGAGATCATCGACGTGAATCACAATGTCGCGCACCGAAGTCGCCGGCAGATTCAGCTCGAGGGACTGCCAGGAATCGCCGCGATTGAAAGAGACCCAGACGCCGCGTTCGGTAGCGGCAAAGAGGAGTTGGCTTCCGACGGGGTCTTCGCGAACGGCGTTCACCGGTACATTGTCGGGCAATCCCCGCGTGAGTTTTTGCCAGCTCTTTCCGCCGTCGTGTGTGGCGTAGACGTAGGGGCGCAAGTCGTCGACGCGAAACCGGTTTACCGCCGCATACACCGTGCCACGATCGAAATGCGAGGCGTCGAGCTGCGCAACTTTGCTCCAGGGAGCCAAATCGGGCGGCGTGACGTTCAACCAATTCTTTCCTGCGTCGCGCGTCACCCAGATCAGACCGTCGTCGGTACCGGCCCAAAGCAAATTGGCATCGAGCGGCGACGGCCCGAGTGCGTAGACGACCCCCCGGTGTGCTCCTTCCGAAGGGGCTCCGCTCGCCAAATCGCTGAGATTCGGCGGAGTGATCATTTTCGGGCGGCCCAGGTCAGGGCTGATGACCTGCCAGTTCTGCCCGCCATCGACGGTTTTGAAGATCCGGTTCGCTCCGAGAAAAAGAACGCGCGGATCGGCGGGCGAGAAGATCAGCGGCGCCGTGCGCACGAACCGATCCTCTTCTCCTCGAATCACCATCGGCGAAACATCCTGCGTCTGGCTGGTGGTCATATTGAAGCGCGTCACTTTGCCGCCAAAGATGAAATTCGGATGGAGCGGGTCCGGCGCGACATAGCCGTACTCTTCCGTTCCAACAGGATGCCAATCGCGGAATGTGATTTCGCCCCAATCACTGCGGCTGGTGATCCCGGCCGATCCGCTCTCCTGCTGTCCGCCGTAGACCCAATAGGGGAAGCCATTGTCGGTCGCGACGTGGAAGAACTGGGCGGTGGGCTGGTTGTACCACGAACTCCAGGTTCTGCCGCCGTTCACCGACAGCGTTGCGCCCTGATCGACGCCGAGCAGAAGGATTTGCGGATTGTCCGGATTGATCCAGACGGAGTGGTAATCGTCCCCGCCGGGCGCGCCTTTGATGGCCGTAAAGGTTTTTCCAGCGTCCAACGATCGATAGAAGGAAGTGTTGCAGACGTAGATCTCGTCCTTGTCATCGGGTGCCACGCGCACCCAGGCAAAGTCGTCGCCGCGGCCCCAGATGCGACGCTCGTCGTTAACCCGCGCCCAGCTCTCGCCGGCGTCATCGGAGCGGTACACGCCGCCGAGTCGCGCGGCGTCGACCATGGCGTACATGCGCTGGGGAGCGCTGGGCGCCACGGCAATGCCCATGCGGCCCAGCCCTTGGTCATTCGTGGGCAGTCCCTGGGTAAGCGACTTCCAACTATCGCCGCCATCGGTCGACTTGAACAGTCCGCCCTTGTGGCCTTCAATCGAACCTTCCCAGGGGACTTGGCGCGCGGACCACAAGACGGCATAGACGATCTCTGGGTTCGTGGGATCGAAGGCGAGATCGACCGCGCCCGTGTCGGCGTCCTTGTAGAGAACTTTCTGCCAATTCTCCCCACCATCGGTCGACCGAAAAACTCCGCGCTCTTCGTTTGCCCCGTAGGGATGGCCAAGGACAGCAGCAAAAACCCGATTCGAGTTGTGCGGGTCGACGAGAAGGCGCGGAATCTGCTGCCCGTCGCGAAGGCCAAGATGCACCCAGGTTTTTCCGGCGTCGGTGGATTTGTAAATTCCGTCGCCGACAGAGAGGTCGGGTCGTTGCAGCCCTTCGCCGCTACCGACATAAATGATGTTCGGGTCCGACGGCGCTATGGCAATCGAGCCGATGGATTGGGTCGGCTGGCCGTCGAAAATCGGACTCCAGGTGCGGCCGTAATCATCGCTCTTCCAAACCCCTCCATCGACGGCGGCCATATAGTACAGATTCGGCTGCCCGGGCACACCGGTTGCTGCAACCGTGCGTCCGCCGCGGAAGGGGCCGATGCAGCGCCAGCGCAAGGCTTGATACAGGCGCGTTTCGATCCGAAATTCCTCCTGCGCGACGAGGGCGGGTCCAAAAAACACGGCAAAGATGAAGAAGAGGCTGACCCGATGATACCGGCTGAAAAGTCGCATTCATCCTCCCGGAGGGCAACGAGCCGAGAGGTTACACCGATCAGACGGCGACTTCCATCGGGATCGCGCAACTCCGCTCCTCCCTTGTGTGAAGCAAGCCGGATCCTACCGCGAGCAAAACAGAAAGGTTGCCTGGATGGACGATTGAAGCGACAATGCGCGGCGTCAACCGGGAGCGGGCCGGATGGGAGGTGGGCAATGACGACGGGGACTGACTCATTCGATCGGCGGAGCTCGAGAAATCTGGGGCGGCCAAGCCCTGCGCCGATTTCCCTGCCGAGCGCGCAGGGTGCGCACCAGGCCCCTGGCGCGACTAGGCGAGGCGAGACGGCCATCGCGACCTGGCCGGTTGCGCTGGCGGCGACGATCGCGGCGGTGTCAACTGCGCCCGTATTGCGGGCCCAGATGAACCTGAAGTATCAACAGCCGCCGAAGGCGATTGTGCAGTTGGTTGACACGCGTCCCACCCCAGAGGTTGAGGTCTCGCCCACGGCCGTCGCGGGCAAGCGATGGATGCTGATCGAGTTCCTGTCCGGAATGCCGACCATTGCCGACTTGGCACAGCCGGAATTGCGCCTGGCGGGTTTGCGGTTCAACCCGAAGACAAACGGCCCGAGCCGCGGACGATATGCGACCTCGCTCAAATTGAAGCCTCTCGAGGACACGCTCGGTTCGAAGGGCAGTTCGGGTGGCGAAGAGGCAATTTCAGGACTGCCGGCAGAGGCGAAAATCACTTCCCCAAGCTGGTCGCCTGATGGGCGCCGGATTGCCTTTGTGAACGCCACGGACAAGCCCACCGACGCAGGACTGAGCTTGTGGATTGTGGATGTGGCGACTGCGCGGGCCGAGCGCGTTCCAGGGGTTGCGCTGAACGGCGTGTTCGGTCGACCGTGCGAATGGAGGAGCGACAGCAAGAGCCTGGTTTGCAAGACCGTGCCAAAACACCGCGGGGAAGCCCCTCACTTGAGTGAGGTTCCCGCCGGGCCGGTGGTTGACCAAAACCTGGGCCGCGTGACACCTGCGGCGACCTACGAAGACCTGCTGAAGACTCCCGCGGATGAGCGCATATTCGATTACTACGCGACGGTGCAGGTCGAGATCGTGCGCCTGGCCGGAGCGACAGCGCCAGTCGGCAAGCCGGGTGTGATTGTCACGGCGTCTGCTTCGCCCGACGCTCATTACGTGCTCATCGATGAGCTCCATCATCCCTATTCCTATACGCTGCCGTTTGAGATGTTTCCCGAACGCGTGTCAGTCGTGAATGTGCAAAACGGACGAGTGAAGCAGTTGGTTGATAAGCCGCTCGAGGACAACATCCCGAACATCCATGACGCCACCTCGGCCGGTCCTCGCGAGTATGACTGGCGCAGCGATGCCCCGGCCACGTTGAGCTGGGTGGAAGCCCTGGACGGCGGCGATGCGCGGAAGGAGGTGATGATCCGCGATGCCGTCTACACACTGGACGCACCGTTTTCGGGATCACCGCGGAAACTTGCCGACCTTCGACTGAGGTTTCACAGCCTAGCCTGGGGAGATGGCGGGATCGCGCTCATCGATGAACGAAGGTGGAAGGATCGCAAGCGCATCCTGGTCGGCGTTTCACGCGCGAGCGCCCCTTCCGGCATCACCTTGTTCGAGGGCTCGTTTGAAGATCGGTATCGCGATCCCGGCGAGCCCATGGAGGTGATGAACGGATCGGGCAAGCTCATGTCCGAAATGACCCCGGACCAGCGAGGGATTTATTTCTGGGGACGGGGCGCATCGCCGGATGGCGACCGGCCCTTTCTCTCGCGCCTGGATGTGGCGAGCGGGGAGCGGCGGACCCTTTGGCAGTCTGCGCCCCCCTATTTCGAGCTTCCGGTATCTGTGCTTGACCCGGCGGGACCCACCCTTTTGCTTCGACGGGAATCACCCGAGCAAAGCCCGAATTACTACGTGAAGAATGTCGAGAGGGGCACACTAGCGTCCGTAACTGCCTTTCCGAGCCCTTACGGCAATACGCCGGTCCCCAAGAAACGCATCCTCAAATACAAGCGCGTCGATGGAGTCGAACTCAGCGCGAACCTGTATCTACCGCCGGGCTATAAGCCGGAAGACGGCCCTCTCCCCACGTTGATCGAGGCGTATCCGACCGAATACAAGACGAAAGCCGCGGCCGGAGAGATGAGCGGGTCCCCCTATCAGTTCCCCATGCTGACCTGGGGATCGCCGGTCCCATTTGTCACGCAGGGATACGCGGTGCTGGAAAATGCGACGATCCCCATTATTGGCGAAGGTAAAGCTGAGCCGAACGATACGTACGTCGAGCAGCTCGTGGCCGGCGCGAAGGCAGCCATCAACGAGGGAGTCAAGCTCGGCGTGGTGGACCCGAATCGCGTGGCGGTCATGGGACATTCCTACGGCGCCTTCATGACGGCGAATCTGCTGGCGCACAGCGATCTGTTCAAAGCCGGCATCGCGCGCAGCGGCGCCTACAATCGATCGCTGACACCGTTCGGCTTCCAAAACGAGGAGCGCACGTACTGGCAGGCGCCGGAGGTGTACTACAAGATGTCACCGTTTTCCTACGCGGACAAGATCAAGACGCCGTTGCTGCTCATTCACGGCCTGGCAGACAACAATTCCGGCACGTTTACGATACAGAGCGAGCGGCTCTTCAGCGCCATCAAGGGAAATGGCGGGACGGTGCGGTTGGTTCTGTTGCCGCTCGAAGCGCACGGATACGCAGCGCGGGAATCGGTCTTGCACATGTTCTGGGAAATGAACGAATGGCTCAATACCTATGTCAAGAGTCCCGCGGCGGCGACCACGGCCGCTTCCAGGTAACCGGGGGAGTGGCAGTGCTTGTTTTCCCTCGTTCCCTGCCCCCCCTCTCGCGACGCGACCGGCGCCCTAGCCTCTTACGGCGCGATCTTCGAGAGCAGGTGCGCGAATTTCTGTTCGCGGTCCGCTTGCGTCTGGCCGGCGTAGGCTTCGGCGATTTGCGTGGCGTTCATGGAGCAGAATTTCGGGCCGCACATCGAGCAGAATTTCGCTTCCTTGTAAAAGTCGTCGGGCAGAGTTTCGTCGTGCATCCGACGCGCGGTGTCGGGATCGAGTGACAGCTCGAACTGCTTATTCCAGTCGAAAAGGAAGCGCGCATAGCTGAGCGCGTCATCGCGATCGCGCGCGCCGGGCCGGTGCCGCGCGACGTCGGCGGCATGCGCGGCAATCTTGTAGGCGATCACGCCCTGACGCACGTCTTCGGCGTTAGGCAGTCCGAGGTGCTCCTTGGGTGTGACGTAGCAGAGCATGGATGCGCCGTGCCAGCCGATCATCGCCGCGCCGATCGCGCTGGTGATATGGTCGTAGCCGGGCGCGATGTCCGTCACCAGCGGGCCGAGCGTGTAGAAGGGCGCCTCATGGCACATCTCGACCTCCTTGTCGACCTGCAGCTGGATCTGGTCCATCGGAATATGGCCGGGGCCTTCGATCATCGTTTGCACCTCGTATTCCCAGGCCTTCTTGGTCAGCTCGCCGAGAACCCGCAGCTCGGCGAATTGCGCTTCGTCGCTTGCGTCCGCCAGGCAGCCGGGACGCAAGCCGTCGCCGAGAGAGAAACTTACGTCGTGCCTTTGAAAGATTTTGCAGATCTCGTCGAAATTCTCGTACAGAAAATTCTCTTTCTTGTGGGCGCTCATCCACTGGGCCAGCAATGCGCCTCCGCGGCTGACGATCCCCGTGATGCGGTTGCGCACCAGGGGCAGAAACTCGCGAAGCACGCCGGCGTGGATGGTCATGTAGTCGACGCCTTGCTCGGCCTGTTCTTCGATCACCTCGAGCATGACGCTGATGGTGAGGTCTTCGGCGCGGCGGACGCGCGAGATCGCTTCGTAAATCGGCACCGTGCCGATCGGGACGGGCGACGCGTCGATGATCGCCTTCCTGATCGCGGGAATGTCGCCGCCAGTTGAAAGATCCATGACCGTGTCGGAGCCGTAGTGGACCGCGCGATGGAGTTTTTCGAGCTCTTCGCTGATGTTCGAAGCGGTGGCGGAATTGCCGATGTTGGCGTTGATCTTGCAGCAAAAAGCCACGCCGATCCCCATCGGCTCAAGATTAGGGTGATGGATGTTGGCAGGGATGATGGCGCGGCCGCGCGCGACCTCGTCGCGAACCAGTTCGGGAGCGAGCTTCTCGCGTTTCGCCACGTACTCGATTTCTTCGGTGACCACGCCCTGCCGCGCGAAGTGCATCTGCGAAAAATTCAGCGCGCCGCCCTGGAAGGAACTGGCGCGCTTTTCGATCCACGCATCCCTCAAAGCCATCAGGTTCCTCCCAAACCGCACCGGCACATCTGCGGACCGCGAAGAGTCGACAAGCGCCATTATGTCACCGGGGTGCTGGGCGGGCAACCGGGCAAGGTCGCTGGGCAAGGTCGCAAGAAACGGCGCGGGCCGCGGGAGCGGACGTGGCACTGGAAACCCCTGCGGCAAAATCGGGCATCGAAATCGAACGCATACCATCCTACCCAGGAGGCGATGCCGCGGAACGTTTCGCCGTCATCGACCGCTGGACGCGGGGGTGAACCTCATGAAGATCGCGCGTGAAGGTCGCACTCGATTGCTTCTCGCCGGGACCATGCTGGCGCTGGTTGCCCTGTCATCGTGCGTGCCGGTTTTTTCGATCCACCCGCTGTACACAGACAAGGACGTTGTGTTCGACCCGCACTTGCTTGGAACCTGGTTCGAGCCGCCGAGCTCGGACGATCATTCCGTGGTCATGTTCGAGCGCCTGAACACCGATGCCTACACGATTTCGATCACCGATCCGACCAAACAGCCATCGCCGGTCGAGACCTACCAGGCCCATCTCGTACAACTGAACAATCGATTGTTCATCGACGCCGTCCAATCCGATATCAAAGTCGGCGGCGATAATGCCCTCGTTCTGGCCGTTGCCGGGCACATGTTCGGACGAATCTCACTCGGGGAAGACGGCTTGAGGATGAGCTTTCTTGATGACGAGTGGATCGAGAAAGCCCTTCGGGACGGAATGATCTCGATCCCCCATGAGACAACCGATGATGGAACGCCCGTCCTGACGGCCACGACCCTCGAACTCGAGAGGTTCGTTCTGGCCCACGCCGACGATGCCAAGGCGTTTTCGATTGCGGTGGGGCCGCTCGAACGTCGAAAGTGAAGGAAAGGCGCTCTGCAAGAAGAAGAGCTTCGGCAAGCCAAGCGAGCCAGCTTATGAGGAGGGACCGTGAAACAAGGATGGCGGATTTTCCTGGTGACGACGGCTATGGTTGTCGCCTGCGCGTGGCCTTGGCTTCGGTCGCGCGTGGCGCGAGCACAGGAGCAGAATTCGCAGGTTATCGAGATGACGGCGAAAAAGTATGAGTTCAGCCCATCGACCGTGCACGTAAAAGCAGGAAGCAAGCTCGTGCTGAACGTCACGGCCACCGACCGCACGCACGGAATCCGGATTCCTACCGTGCCGGATGGAGCAGCGGCCGAGGCCCCGCCCGGGCTGGTGCTGACCCCGCCGCCGCCAAAGGACTGCTACCGGCTGGAGAAAGGGCAGCAGCTTGTGGTTTCGGTCGAGGCCAAGACGCCGGGAACCTATACGTTCAAGTGCTGCGTGCACTGCGGCCCAGGCCACAGTGGCATGAAGGGGCAATTGATCGTCGATCCCTAATGAGGAGTGGCTGGAGGGAACTTACCGGCCGCTCCCCGCACCGGCGGCTTGCGTTCCGATGTTGCCAACGAGGGACACAAGCTCGTCGCGCGCGCCGATCGGCGGATAGCAGGTCGTCTCGACACACACAAGCGCTTGCGCTTTATCGGCCTCCAGGTGTGGCAGGGTTTCGCGCAACGAAGGAGCCAGCGACGCCGAGCCAACCTGCTCAGGCGTAAGGCGAAGAACGGATTTACCGAAACGGTAGATTTCGCTGGCGGCGGATTCAAGGTCGGCGGCCTTCGGGTCACCTGCGGTGCCGAGCACGACGACCTGAAGAACACCGCGCCTGTGCAGGAGCACGGCAAGCCCGTACGTCGCGGCGAAGAGGCCGTACGGCCCGACCCGGCCGGCAAAGGCTTCCAGAGTCTTCTCGGCCCAATCGCGATAGAGCCGCTCGCCGGTGAACGCATAGAGGCGGTCGAGCACCATGGCGCCGACCGGATTTGCGCCGGGCGTCGGGGAATCCTGCAGAGGCTTGCGCCGTACCTCGAGACCGCCCAGTCGCGCAGCGTCCTTCGCCCGGTCGAAAAACCCGCCCCCCTCCGGGTCACCAAAACGCTCGATGGCCAGGCGCATCGTGCGCGCCGCGGTTTCAAAATAGCGGCGGTCGAGCGTTTGTTCGTACGCGTCGAGCAGCGCGGCGCTGGCGAAAACCTGGTCGTCGAGCGAACCCTCCAGGCGCGGGCTGCCCACCCTGTGCAGAAAACCCTCCGAGGCGTCCCAGGATTCGGCCAGCAGGCGGTCGAGCGTCTTGAGCGCAAAGCGGCGGCAGTCGGCGCGGCCCAGAATACGTCCGGCTTCCAGATAGGCGGAGGTGAACATGGCGTTCCAGCCAACGTAGAGCGTTTCGTCGACGGCCGGGGTCGGGCGGCGCTCGAGGCGGGCCTCGAGCAGTTTCCCCTTGGCACGGGCCAGCAGCAAGGCCGCCTCGGCATCGGTCATCTTCAACAGGCGGGCGACTTGGCTCGCCGACGCGGCCACCCACAGGACATTTTTTGCCGGATTGTGGTGCATCTCGCCGCTGGGCTGGACGTCGAAATAGACTTCAACGGCACGCGATTCTTCGGGTGAAAGCACCGCGCGGACTTCGGCCAGAGTCCAGGTGAAGTAGTCGCCGTCGTCCTCAAGCGTCTGGTCGGCGTCCTGGCTGGCGTAGAATCCGCCGCGGCGCTGATCGGACAAGACCTGGTCAACCCAGCAGATAATGCCTTCGGCGACCTCGCGGCAACGCGCCGCTTCCCCCTCGGAACCCGGCGAAGGCGGCGAGCCGCCTAGGGTGGGATGGCCGCCCTGTCCTTCGCCTTCCCGGGCCATTTGGTAGCCATGCAGGTAGCTTTTCAGCAGCTCGGAATTGTCGTAGGACATTTTCTCGAAGTGGGGGACGCACCAGCGCTCGTCGACAGAATAGCGGTGAAATCCGCCCCCGAGCTGATCGTGGAAACCACCCGCGGCCATGCCGTCGAGGGTACGGCGAACGACGTCGCCGAGGTCCGTTCCCCTTGTTCCATGGCGGCGCTCGAGCAACAGTTCAATGGCTGATGAATGCGGGAATTTCGGGGCTTGGCCGAAGCCGCCGTGTTTTTCGTCGAACAGGCCGAGCGCCGAGGCCACAATCGAATCGGCAATTTCGGGGTCGAGCGTGGCGCGCGCACCATCGAACATCTCCGCCTTGGCCACGGCCTGTTCGAGGGTCTGCGCGGAGCTATCGATCTCCGCGCGGCGGGACTTGAAGGCTTCGGCAACAGCGAGCAGGATGCGCTTCAGTCCCGGCCGGCCCATGGCGTCATCGGGCGGGAAATACGTGCCCCCGAAAAACGGTTTGCCGTCGGGCGTGAGAAACGCGGTGAGCGGCCAACCCCCCTGTCCCGAGAGGGCGCTGATCGCGGATTGATATCGCGAATCGATGTCGGGATGCTCGTCACGGTCCACTTTTACGGGAACAAAAAGCTCATTAATGAGCGCGGCGATTTCGGGGTTTTCATAGCTCTCGCGGTCGATCACATGGCACCAGTGGCACCAGACGGCGCCGATATCAAGGAGAATCGGCTTCGATTCCGCGGAGGCTCTCCGGAATGCGTCCTCTCCCCACTCGTGCCAGTCGACGGGCTGATGTGCAGCGGAACGCAGATACGGGCTCGCGGAGTTGCTAAGCCGGTTTGCCGATGGCGGGGTCACTGGATGGGATTCTGATAATTGGCGTCGCGGGGGTCGATGGGCTTGCGTCCGGCGAAGCCTTCGTCCTGCGCGTGATAGAAGCGAATGCGGTCTTCGCCGAGTTTCCAGCACAGGAAGACATCTTTGTTGTCGATGCGCGAGGGGAAATCGAGCAGTCCAACGTCCAGATCCTTGACGATGCAGCCGGTCGACTGGATGCGTTCGAGGGCGTCGCGAACCGACTCCTCGAACTTGTTCCGCGCGGCGCGCCAGCGGGCCGCTTTTTCGTAGGGCACTTGCATTCCGCCGGCAAACTGGATGCGTTCGGCCAGCGCGCCCAGCTTCTTTTCCTCCTCCACCATCTTCCGGCGCGCGTCCATGGCTTCGATGAGGATCGGCTCGAGCTGGACGCGAAGGCGTTCGGCTTCGGTCAGGGAGAAAAGTTTTGATTGTTCCTCATCGGGCATGGGTACCACTCCCGAGACCTTTTCCGAGCGTCCAAGCGGGGTAGAAAACGCACGTACTCTCCTGACCGTGAAACGGACCCGCATGTCGAAGGCCCCTGGACGCAAGGATATCCTACGATGGCCTAGCCGCCGATGTATACCATAGTTCGCGAGGGGGGCACGAATCCGGGCTCGTTGATGCGGTGCCCCTTCTCCTTCTCCGCGAGGATCGAGAGAATTTCGTCACCAATCTCGCGATCGTTGGCGCCGCCGCGAATCAAGAATTTCAAATCGTGATCATCCTTGCTAAACAGGCAGGTGCGCAGTTTTCCGTCCGCGGTAATCCGGATCCTCGAGCAAAACCCGCAGAAGGGCTGCGTTACCGGGGCGATAAGTCCGATTTCCCCTGGGCCGTCCGCGAAACGGTACTTGCGAGCCGTTTCGCTGCGCTCATGGAGAATCTGCACCAGAGGCCAGCGAGCGGCAATGCGCGAATGTACCTCGGCGGCCGGTACCATCAAATCGCGGGTCCAGGCGCGATCGGCATCGAGCGGCATGAACTCGATGAAGCGCATGATCAAATTACGCTCGCGCGCGAACTCCGCGAAGGCCTCGACCTCGTCGTCGTTAAAACCACGAACCAGCACGGCGTTAACCTTGACCGGACCCAGCACCGAATTCTGCGCCGCATCAATCCCGGCCATGACTTGATCGAAGGCTCTGGTTCGGGTAATGCGCTCAAATTTCTCCCGCTTGAGCGAATCGAGGCTTATGTTGATGCGGTCTAGTCCGGCTGCGATCAACCTGTCTAGGCGCTCCCCAAGCAGGTGGCCGTTCGTGGTCATCGACAGGTCGGCGACGCCCAAACCCTTCAAGCGCGCGATGAAATCTTCAGTGCCCGGGCGAACCAGCGGCTCGCCTCCGGTGACGCGCACCTTGCGAATGCCCATGCCCAGCAATATGCCGACGAGCCGCTGGTATTCGTCCCACTCGAGCAGTTCGTGGTGGGCCATATGGTTTTCCGGATCAGCCGAGCGACAGTAAACACAGCGGAAGTTGCAGCGGTCGGTCACGGAGACCCGCAAATCCGTGATCTGTCTTCCGAATTTGTCGACGAGAGGCATAAGGAACGATGAATCAAGCCGCGAACAGGGGCCTTTCGCGGTCGGCTTCGAACGGCTCGAACTAAAAATGCCCGATTCCGTCTGGGAATCGGGCACGCGCTCGAAGACACATGGCTTCTTCGAACTCTCCCCTTTCCAAGAGGCGGTTGCCCTCCGGGCAGCAGCGGATGGGCCAGCAGCCGTCCACAAACGGGAGGCTTGGGTGTTTCCGCCCAAACCCTCAGCTCGCCTTCGCGAGCATCGCTCTCGCGCCATGGGTTGGCTCTCCCTTAGGCCGCGAGAGTCGGAGAAATCACACTCATTCTACGACTTGGCCCCGGCGGGAGCAAACCCATCGGAGGCCGACGGGAGCGTGCGGGATGGCGCACGGGGTCCCCACGGCAAGGCACGGCCGACCGGCCCAATATGGTAGAGTTGCGGGCCGACCATGCGCATTTTCGTTCTCGGTGCGGGCGGCACGGGTTCGCTAATCGCGCAATTGCTGGCGCGCCAGGGCCACACGGTGTGGTGCGGAGACCGGGACGTCGAGCGCGCGCGGCGATTTTTTGGCAAGAAGAACAAAATCGAAATCGTCGAGGCAAACGCCCGTAATCTGTGGTCGATTGTGCGCGCCGCGCGCGGCGCAAACCTGATCGTCAACGCGTCTCCGGCCGTGTTCAACCAGATCATTCTGCGGGCCGCGCTGCGCTTGCGCGCGCACTACCTCGATCTGAACGCCCACCTTGCGCGCCACTTGTTCAAGCCCGAGCAGTATCGCTTTCACAAGCGCTTCATGGCAAAGAACCGGGCGGCCGTGATCTGCGTGGGCGTGGCCCCGGGTCTCACGAATTTGCTCGCCAAACGAGGTGCCGAAATGCTCGACCAAGTGGAGTCGATCGAGGTGCGACTCTACGAAAGCACGGAGAGCAAGGATCCCATCTCCACCTGGTCGGCTGACGTGGCCTACGATGAGGCGATATCGAACCCGCGCGTCTACCGAAACGGCCGCTTCAAGCTGGCGCGCCGATTTGCCGAGCGCGAGAAGTTCCGCTTCGCGCCGCCCGTCGGCGAAACTCCCGTGTACCTGGCGGCCCAGGACGAGGTCTGCATGCTGCCGTATGTGATCCCGGTTCGCAACGTTGACGCAAAAATCGGAGGCAATGACTTCGAACGGCTGTACCGCTGGTACCGCCAGGGCCGGCTAAGCCGCTCGCAGGGCTTGGTGCGCAAGCGTTTTCCGAAAACTCCCACCCCGCGGCAGGTTGCCCACCTCATCCGGCAGGGAGTGCTCGAGAACGCGCGGTTTGCGGCGGCCGTTCTTGTACGGGGGTCGAAGGGCGACCAGCCGCTTCTGGTGCGCTGGGACGTTGGGGTGCCGACCCTGTATCAAATCCGGCGTCGCGGGTTGATTTCGACTCCGATTTCCTACGCGACGGCGCACATCACTTCGATTTTCGTGAAGCATTTTCCGCGCGACTCGGCGGGCGTGATCAGTCCCTCGGAATTGGCTCGCGAAACGCGACGCGCGATCCTGAGCGAAGTGCGCTCACGCGATTTTCGCATCTCGCTCAGAATCTCCCGCCTCAAGAACCGCGAGCCGGAGGAATTCTAGACCCCGGCCTTTGCTTCGCGCGGGGTCGAGTCACCCTGCTATGATCGCTCTGTGATCTTCAGGCACAAGAACATCGACGAGACGCGTGAAATCCCCGACAAGTGGTTTCGCGACAGCATTCTCTTCGAACCCTACAAACGAATGGCGTTTCAAGGGGAATATTTGTGGTGGCGGCTGCGCGGCTCGCCCCGGCCGAAGGTGCCGCACATTGTTAAGCAGCGAACACTGGCGGAGTTTGCCGAGCGGTTTCATCTCGAGGTGATGGTGGAGACGGGCACGAACTTGGGCAATATGATCAACGTCCAAAAGGACCGTTTCCGCGAGATCTATTCGATCGAACTCGACCAGTGGTTGGCCGCGCGCGCCAGGCGCAAATTTGCCCCCTTTCCCCATGTTCACCTGTACCAGGGCGATAGCGGCGAAGTGCTTCCGACCATCCTGCCCGGGATCCGAGAGCCGGCCTTGTTTTGGATCGACGCGCATTGGGGTTCGATCGACGCTCCGGTCAAGAAGGAAGTCGAGTGCATTTATCGGCATCCCATCCGCGAGCACGTGCTGCTGATCGATGACGCGCGATATTTCGATGGGCACGGCGACTACTACTCGATCGACGAGCTGCGCGAACACGCCACCCGCGAGTACCCGGGAAGCGTGGTTGAAGTGAAGGACGACATTATCCGGATCTATAAGCCGAAGCCGAGCGAACGCTGAGTCGACTCGCCCCGGCTATCGCCCGGCGGCGCCGAGCGCTCGGTTCGGTCCCCCTTCCTCCCCGCCCACTTGCGAGAATCATCTTCCGACCGAGTTCGGACCGGCGCGTTCGAGCGCCCGGCGAAGGCGCTCGGCCTCCAGGTGGTGGGCGGCGAAGAATTGGGGGCCGAGAAAGATGACCGGGACATCATTGGTGTACCGGTCGCGCAAAACCGGGTCGCCATCGATGTCGATTTCCCGCAGCGTGGCCCCGAATTCTGAAAGCAGCGGAGCGATAGCGGATTTGGCCTCCTCGCAGAGATGGCACCCGGCGCGTGTATAGAGAGTGATCGTGCGCGAGGGAGCGACGGCCAGACGGCCGTCTTCGGTGCGGCTGTAGAAATCTGCTCCGTCATCCCGAAGAAGACCGGCCTTGGCTAATTCGCCCACGCCATCGAGAACCGCCGTGCGCCTTTCGGGCTGGTTGCCACCGACGAACTCGAAGAGGGTATGCAGGTCCAAAGAAGCGCGCTCGAGCTGATCGAAGGTCGCCAGAATGTTTCGGGCGATGTCATCCATGGTTCGATGCCGAGCGGTCGGCTCAGACCGCGAGGTCAGGGCCTGATCGTGTAGAACTGCTGGAACGGGCCGCTATAAGGGTAGAAGGCTCGGGACCGATAGAGTTCGGCGATCTGGCGAATGTGGCCGAGATCATGAAACGCCCATTCGTTCATGACTTGACCAATCGTGATGGGGCCGATTTTCGCATGCTGGCCTTTGCGCCCGAGTACGGAAGAGGACACGTAGCGTAAAAACGACAGGCTGCGATCGCGTTCGTGGCAGAACCTCTTCAGATTTTCCCGGCCCTTGCCGACGTATTTTCCGGCTGCATAGGCCGCCATCTGATCGTAGCCCTCGAGGGGGGGATTGTCCTTCTCCATCATCGCTCGGACTCGCTCGCGAAAAGCGACCACTTCCGCGTCGGCGAGATGCGCGAGCACTTCGCTAATCGACCAGCGATCCATCGCTGGTTTCCACTGCATCTGCTCGTCGGTCGCGGCGAATACGATCTTTTCGATGATAATGGGGGTTTGCTCAAGAACGGCAATTCCCGGTAGAGCCTCGGGGCTCGGCGTGGCAGCCATCCTTCCTCCTCGGAACGCGCAGAATCAATCACCTGCGAAGGCTACTTCCTTATACCGTACCGGAGCCCGCCAGGGAAGCCGGCACCCGAGGTTGCGCGGCAGGGCCGGGGCGTGCTAAACCAAAACACAGGGGAAGCGAATGATGGCAGACGTTCTGGCGCTCGTCGACGACCTGTTTTTTCAAACCAAGATCATGGAGACGGCAAAACAGACCGGAGTCGAAGTCCGTACCTGTGCCACGCCCGATGCGTTGCTCGACGAAATGGCCAAGGCCTGGCCGAAGCTCATCGTCATCGACCTGAATGCGCAGAGCAGGCCAGTCGAGGCGTTGGCGAAGATTCAGTCGAGCGCGCAAAGCATCCCGGTCGTAGCATTCCTCTCGCATGTGCAGACTGAGCTTGCCAGGCAAGCTCATGCCGCCGGGTGCCGCGCGGTCATGCCACGGTCCGAGTTTGCACGGGACCTGGCAACCATACTCGCCGAAGTGAAATCCGAACAGAGATGAAACAATCCGTCCAACTGCCCCGCATTTCGGCACTGGCCTTGGCCGCTTGCTGTGCCGCCTTCTGTTGCCCAAGAGCCCGTGCGCAGGAAAACCCGACTGCCGTGCCGGCAGGCCCGGCAGCGGCGGTGTCGGACGCGCTGACCGCCGCCTGTACGGGAAATCAGGTTCAGTTTGCAGATGAGCTGACCAGCGAAAGCGCGGCCGCTTTCCGCGCGCTCAGCAGCGAAGAGCGAAGCGAGCTGATGAGGAGATTCTCGCTGACGGAGGACAAGGGCAGGCCCTTATTGTCCTCCGACCCCGAGAGCCGCATCATCCTGCGCTGCGAGACACCCGGCAACACAATCGAATTCCGCTTCGGTGATACGAGCGTTCACGAGAACCTGGCCTTTGTCCCGGTCAGCGTGGTCGGAGCCGAACAGACCAAATTCGGCCTGGTCCGCGAGAGCAGCGGATGGCGAATTATTTCCCTGGGCCTGCTGCTGGTGGATATTCCGGCTCTATCGAAACAGTGGGAGGACGACCAGCTCGAGCAGCAGGAAAACGCCGTCGTCGAGGCGCTCGCCGGCCTCAAGCAAGCAATTGAACGATACCGGAACGCGTTCGGCAAACTGCCCGATTCTCTAGCCCAGCTTGGTCCGGCCGCGCCGGGCCAGATTTCGCCGGACGAGGCATCCCTGGTGGGCAAGGAACTCGCCTCCGGCGTGGCGGGCGGCTACCATTTCAGCTACCGGGTGGTCGCAACGGCAGACCCCAACAACAAGATTTTCGAATTGGGGGCCACTCCCGAGGAATATGGGAAGGCGGGTAGGCGCTCGTTCTTCATTGACGGTGCGGGACGGATCCACGCTCAAGACAAACACGGTGCCGCGGCCACGAGCGACGACCCACAACTAGAAACCGAAACGGCCCACCCCTAAGAACAGAACTCGCTTGTGCCCAGGAGGGCCTCGCGGCAGTACCGCGTGCGCGACGGGGTGTGGTATGCTTGCTCGGCCCTTAATCGGGTGCTCACGTCGGAAGTCGCGCGCGGCCAACTTGGCAGCGATGGCGTTAAGCGCGCCCTGGAATTCTTGCACGAGGGACCATCCCGAAGTGCCCCCTCGGCCGACGCCCTGATTGACGGTCCCGTGGGAACCAGGACGGAATCCAGGCATGTCCAGCCCAGCCGCAACGCCCAAAGAGACCGAACTACGCCTTGCCCATTCGCCTGACAGCGACGATGCATTCATGTTTTATGCGCTGGCCACGGGCAAAGTGCGCCTGCCCGGGTTCAAGTTCACCCACGTCCTCTCCGATATCGAGAGCCTGAATCAGGCAGCGAGACAGGAACGCTACGATATTACGGCCGTGAGCTTTTACGGATACGCCTTCGTCGCCGACAAGTACGTGCTGCTCGATTGCGGCGCGAGTTTCGGTGAAGGCTACGGACCGGTGGTCGTGTCCTCGCGGCCGCTCAAGAAGAGCAATCTTGCCGGGCGAAAAATTGCAGTTCCCGGAACACTGACGACCTCTTATCTCGCTCTGAAACTGTTCGAGCCGAACGTAGAGACGGTGACCATGCCGTTCGATGAGATTCTGGGCGCTGTCTCGGCCCGGGAAGTTGAGGCCGGTTTGTTGATCCACGAGGGCCAGTTGCTGTTTTCGCAGGCCGGCCTGCACCGCGTGATCGATCTCGGTCAATGGTGGGAGGAGACGACGAAATTGCCGCTTCCGCTCGGCGCGAATGCAATTCGGCGGAGCTTAGGTCCGGAAGTCGGCGCACAGGTCGCGCGCGTGATTCGCGACAGCGTCAGCTATGCGCTCGAACATCGCGAAGCGGCGCTCAATTATGCCATGCAATTCGCGCGCGAAATGGATCCCTCCCTCGCCGACAAGTTTATCGGAATGTACGTCAACCGCTGGACACTCGACTACGGTCGAGAGGGGCGCCGGGCCGTGCGGGAACTGCTTGCTCGCGGCGCCGAAGCGGGGCTGGTTCCTCCTTCCCATACGGTTGAGTTTCTCTCCGAAGCAGCTTAGAATTAAGTCGTTGCCAGGAGGGTAAAGAGCCTTCATAACCTGCCAGAACTCTCCGATTTTCCCGGCCTCCTGCGCGGCGGTTGCCCGACGGCGGGCCGGTTGTCCTGCCTGCCCACCCTCCCCGTGCAACCCTTTTGAGAGGATATACTTGATCGTATGAAGAACCTTGTCCAACAGGGGGTGTCGCTTCGCGAATTGCTGAGGCAGCGCATTCTCGTGCTCGACGGCGCCATGGGAACCATGCTGCAGCAGCAGAATTTGGCCGCCGAGGATTTCGGCGGAGCGCGACTCGAAGGGTGCAACGAGAATCTGGTGATGACGCGGCCCGACGTGGTCCTCGCGATTCACCGCAAATACCTCGAAGCTGGCGCGGACATCATTGAGACGGATTCGTTTCAGAGCAGCCCGATCGTCTTGGCCGAGTACGGACTGGAATCCCGTGCGCGCGAGATCAGCCGCCGTGCTGCCGAGCTGGCCCATCGGGCCGCAGAGGAATTCTCGACTCCGGCGAAGCCGCGATTCGTCGCCGGGTCCATGGGGCCGACGACCAAAGCCATCAGCGTTTCGGGCGGCGTCACCTTCGACGAGCTTCGGCGGAGCTTTCGCGAGCAGGCCCTCGGGCTGCTCGAAGGTGGGGTCGATGTCCTTCTGCTTGAGACCTGCTTCGACACGCGCAACATCAAGACTGGCGTGCTGGCCACCTCCGACCTGAGCCGCGAGCTGGGCCAACCGATCCCGCTCATGATCTCCGTCACGATCGAGCCCATGGGAACGATGCTAGCGGGTCAGGGCATCGAGGCACTGTGGGCCTCGCTCGACCATTTGGACCTGATTTCCATCGGACTGAACTGCGCGACCGGCCCCGAGTTCATGACCGACCACCTGCGCACGTTGCAGTCCCTCGCGACGCGCTTCGTTTCCTGCTATCCGAATGCGGGCTTGCCCAATGAAGAGGGCCGCTACGGTGAAACGCCGACCTCGCTTGCCGAACAGTTGGGCCGATTTGCCGATCGCGGCTGGCTGAACATTGTGGGCGGTTGCTGCGGCACGACCGAGGAGCACATCCGTGCGATTGCGCAGATGGCAGAAGGCAAGGTGCCGCGACGCCCGCCCGGCAACAGCCACCGCGCCGTGTACTCGGGCATCGACATCATCGAAGCCGAGGACAGCACGCGGCCCTTGATCGTCGGAGAGCGCACGAACGTGATCGGATCGCGGCAATTCAAGAATCTGGTCGCGTCGGAACAGTGGGAGGAGGCCACGGAGATTGCGCGGCGGCAAGTAAAGAGCGGCGCGCACATCGTCGACGTCTGCTTGCAGAGCACCGACCGCGAAGAGCTGAAGGACGTTCCGCCCTTTTACAGTCAGCTGATCAAGAAGATCAAAGTGCCGATCATGATCGACACGACCGATGCGCGCGCCGTCGAACTGGCGCTGACGTATTGCCAGGGCAAGAGCATCATCAATTCCATCAACCTGGAAGACGGAGAGGAGAAATTCGAGCGCGTGTGCCCGCTGGCCCGGTCGTATGGCGCGGCAGTGATTGTCGGCTGCATCGACGAGGATCCGGTGCAGGCTCAGGCGTTCACCCGTGAGCGCAAGCTCGAGATCGCGAAGCGGTCCTTTGAACTGCTAACGGGAAAATTCGGCCTTCGCGGGGAAAACATCATTTTCGATCCGCTCGTTTTTCCCTGCGCAACCGGCGATCAGAACTATGTGGGGGGCGCGGTCGAAACGATCGAAGGCATTCGCCTGATCAAGCGCGAGATCCCCTACGCGCGCACCGTGCTCGGAATTTCGAATGTCTCGTTCGGGCTGCCGCCCGGCGCGCGCGAAGTCGTGAATTCCGTGTTCCTCTACTACGCGACGAAGGCGGGACTCGATCTGGCCATCGTCAACGCGGAGCGCATCGAGCGCTTCCCCTCCATGGCCGAACAGGAGAGAACGCTCGCCGAGAATCTGCTGTTCAACCGGGTCCCGACCGACCTTCCCGCCGATCATCCCCAGGCTGCGCTTTTGCGCGAGGCACCCGCGGATTGGCGGGAACAGTCGCGCGCGCAGAAGATGGCCATCAACCAATTCCATATCGCAGAGATTTCCGGCCATTTTCGCTCGACGGGAACGCGCAAGAAGCAGCGCAGCGCGGACTTGCCGCTCGATCAGCGGCTGGCGAACTACATCCTGGAGGGCTCGAAAGACGGGCTCATCGAAGACCTCGATCGCAAATTGGCCGAGGGCACCGTGCCGCTCGACGTCATCAACGGACCGTTGATGGCAGGCATGGCGGAGGTCGGGCGGTTGTTCAATGCCAATGAGCTGATCGTCGCCGAAGTGCTGCAGTCCGCCGAGGCCATGAAAACAGCGGTCGGCCACCTGGAACGATTCATGAAGAAGGCGGATGTCGCACGGCGCGCGAAAGTGATTCTGGCGACCGTGAAAGGCGACGTTCATGACATCGGCAAGAACCTGGTCGAAATCATTCTCAAAAACAACGGATACGAGGTCATCAATCTTGGGATCAAAGTCCCCCCGGAAGACTTGATTCGCGCACATCGGGAGCACAAGCCGGACGCCATCGGCCTCTCCGGCTTGCTCGTGAAAAGCGCCCAGCAGATGGTCACCACGGCGGCGGATCTCCGCGAGGCGGGAATCAGCGTACCCCTGCTCGTGGGAGGAGCTGCGCTGTCGGAACGGTTCACCATGACGAAAATCGCGCCGCAGTACAGCACAGCCGTGTGCTACGCCAAAGATGCCATGACCGGATTGCGGCTCATGAATGAGCTGAGCGATGCGGCGCGTCGAGACGAAGTGCTGCGACAGCACACGCACGCTGAGCCGCCGGCCATTTCCGAGGTTGTTCCGCGAAACGGCGAACCGGCCCGAGAAGAGCGCTCTCGACGCATCCGGATCGACTTGCCGATCCCTACGGTCGCTTACCTCGATCGCAAAAAACGCGCCGTCCCCGACTTGCATGAGGTGTGGGAATACGTCAATCCCTATATGGTCTTCTGCCGCCACCTTGGCTTCCGGGGCAATTTCGAACGGGCTCTTGCGGAACGCGATCCTCGGGCGCTCGAGCTCTACGACAAGGTCGAAGAGGTGAAGCGGGAGGCGGCCAACTTCATGAAGATTTCCGCGATTTGGCAGTTTTTCGAGGCCGAGACCAGGGGCAATTCGATCGCGCTGTTTGCTCGCGGCGCAGAGGCGCCGCTGCACAGCTTTCATTTCCCCCGCCAGCGTGGCGGAGACAAGCTGTGTCTGAGTGATTACGTTCTTCCCGCCCGCGATGGCCGGCGGGACCATTTGGCTCTGTTTGTGGTCACCGCAGGGGCGGGCATTCGCGACCGCGCGGAAGCCGACAAATCGGCTGGAAACTATTTCTTCTCGCACGCGCTGCAGGCGCTTGCGCTCGAAACGGCCGAAGGGTGCGCGGAGTGGCTGCACCGACGCATCCGCGAGGATTGGGGGTTCCCCGATCCACCCACCCTTACCATGGCCGAACGGTTTACCTCGCGCTATCGCGGGAAACGATACAGTTTTGGGTATCCGGCTTGCCCGAACCTCGACGATCAGGCGGGCATCTGGGCGCTGCTGCACCCCGAGGAGATCGGCGTCCATCTCACGGAAGGAATGATGATGGAGCCCGAGGCCAGCGTCAGCGCTGTGGTCTTCCATCATCCGGACTGCACGTATTTCTCTGTCGGCGAAACACAGACCTGAATCCGGCGCGGCCATTCACCCCGGGATAGGGGAGATTTGCTTGACGCGCGGGCGAGCAGTTTCATAGGCTTTCGCCATGAGAAAAGCGATTGTGCTGTCATCCTTCGCTCTGATTACCGCTCTGGCCGCTGCTCCTTCCCTCGAATCGCAGCAAGAAACGCAACCGAGCGAATCTCGGGCACCGGCTGCCGAGCCTCAGCCGGAATGGCCAACAACCGCGCTGCACGCGGCGAAGGGCATGGCCGTCAGCGATGAGAAGCTCGCCTCCGACGCGGGAGTCGAGATCATGAAGCGGGGCGGCAACGCCGTCGATGCGGCGGTCGCTGTGGCCTTTGCCCTGGCCGTGGTCGAACCGGAAGCGGGAAACATCGGCGGCGGCGGATTCCTGCTCGTGCGCATGGCCGACGGGAGGCGAGCGTTCGTCGACTACCGCGAAACAGCCCCGGCCAAGGCTTCGCGAGATATGTATCTTCGGCCGGACGGAACTGTCGATCAAAAGGCGTCGGTGATTGGTTACCGGTCTGTGGGAGTACCCGGGACAGTGGCCGGGATGGCGCTGGCGCTTGAAAAATACGGCACCATGACCCTCGCGCAGGCCATCGAGCCAGCCATTCGCTTGGCCCGGGACGGCTTTCCAGTCGACGACAGGCTGGCCGAGTTCTTTCGCCATTCCGAGGCCCTGGCCCAATTCGAGGTGAGCAAGCGCATTTTCCTCAAAGGCGGGGCGTATTATGCGCCCGGCGAGATCCTCAAGCAGCCGGAACTGGCGGCCACGCTCAGTCGGATCGCCAAGAACGGTCCGAATGAATTCTATCGCGGCCGCACGGCTCACGATTTGGCCGAGGAGATCGGGAAGGGCGGCGGGCTGCTCACGCTCGAGGATCTCGAGCATTACACGCCGAAAATCCGCGAGCCCCTCCGGAAGACCTACACCGTCGACGGCCACGCTTGGGAGGTCATCACCAGCCCGCCGCCAAGCTCGGGTGGCATTGCCGCCATCGAAGCGCTGAACATCCTCGAGCCCGTCCCCTTGAAATCCTGGGATGACCCGGAGTCGGTTCATTGGGTGGTTGAAGCCATGCGGCGCGCGTTTGCCGACCGGGCCATGTATCTGGCGGACCCCGATTTCGCCAAGGTCCCTGTGGCCGCGCTGACCTCGGAATGCTACGCGCAATCGCTGCGCGAAGCGATCGACCCGGCGAAGGCTTCCTCGAGCGAGGATGTTGCGGCGAAGGACCCGACGATGCTCGAGCAGTCCTGCGCAAAATCGGCGGCCCTCTTGCCGGCCCCGGACGCTCAGGCGATGGCGGTCGCCGAAGCGGCGCGCGGGGGCCATACCACGCATTTTTCCGTGGTGGACGGGGCGGGAAATGCGGTGGCGAACACGTACACGCTGAACGACAGCTTCGGTTCGGCGGTAACATCGGTCGACGGCTTTCTCCTGAATGATGAAATGGATGATTTTACGGCCCACGCCGGCTCGCCGAACATGTTTGGGCTGATTCAGTCAGAGGCCAACGCCGTCGGCCCCCACAAGCGTCCGCTGAGCTCCATGATGCCCACCATCCTTCTGCGCGACGGGAAATTGAGTTTTGTGACCGGATCGCCAGGCGGCCCGAGAATCATATCGGCGACCCTGCTGACGATTCTGAACTGGATGCGGCTGGGGATGACGGCGCAAGCGGCCATCAATGCGCCCCGTTTCCACGAGCAATGGATGCCGGAGAACGTCGTGGTTGAACCGACCATTCCGGAATCTGTCGTTCAGAACCTCGACAGCCGCGGCTACACGGTGGGAACTCGCCGCTTCTGGATCGGTGAGGTCGAGGCGATTGCAATCGATCCCCAGAGCGGCGAACGACTGGGTGCGCCCGATCCGCGCCGCGGAGGGGCGGCCTCCGGCTACTGAGTGAGCCGCCAATCATCTAGATACCTGCGGGGGGCTTTCGCCCCGGAAAGGACGCTGGCCGTGGACCGTGAAATCGAGGTCCCGGTGTTGATCGTGGGGGGCGCAGCGCAATCACCGAAGTCTCGAGGTGCCCCGGAACCGTTTGCACCTGCACAGTCGGTGAAGGCGGCGACCTTGTTGACAGCGAGTCCTGCTGGCTGGCCGCCTTCGGTCGGAGCAGAAGGCGCCGTGCTCATTCGGCCGGATGGGTACGTTGCCTGGCGATGCCCAACTGCTCGACGAGATGGCCGGCAGGAACTATCCTCCTCTTTGAATCGCATTCTAAGCCCTGCCTATACGAGCTATTGACGCGCGGGGGTTTTCCGGAGAGCATGAGGCCTGATGCAACGCGTTCTTTCAACCTACCGCTTTATCCATCATCCCCTTGGCTCGAAACTGCTGGGGGATATCGCCCAGGCACAGATTTCCGCGGTCGAGATTTTTTGCGCGCTGGGACATTTTGCCTACCGCTCGCCGCAAGCGGTCCGCGAACTCGGGCAGGCGCTCGAAGATCATCGCCTGCACCTTCATTCCTTGCACTCGCCGACCGAGCGAGATATGGCTGCCGAACGCGAAAGCGGCGTTCCCATCTCCATTTCCGATCCTGAGCGCGTTCGGCGGCTCGATGCGGTGGATGAAGTAAAGCGCGCGCTGGAGGTTGCCGAACGAGTTCCCTTCCCCTATCTGGTCCAGCATATGGGCACGGGCCGAGACATGGACGATCCGCGCAAGTTCGACGCCGCATTCAACTCGCTCGAGCACCTTGTGATCTTCGCCAAACAGCGTGGTGTCGTGATTGCACTCGAAAATACTCCCGACGAACTCGGTTCGCCGGAATCGCTCGGTCGGTTCGTCAAGGAAACGCATTTGAAAGATCTGAAGCTTTGCCTGGATGTGGGTCACGCGCACATGGACAGGGGGGTCAGCGGCGCGTTTGACCTAATGCGCGATCGCCTCGTCACCACGCATATCCACGATAATCACGGCGAGAAGGATGAACACCTCCTGCCCTACCAGGGAACCATTGATTGGGATGCGCTCCGGGCCATGATTTCAGCCGCGCCCGAGCCGCTCCCGATTGTGCTCGAGCTGAAGGAGGCGCCAACTGGCGGGCCGGGGCTCGACGACATTCGTGCGGTGTTCAACAAGCTCGAGGAAAACCTCGAAAAGCAGGGTGCTCGCGCGGAAACCAAGGGCCGATGAACGAGTGGATCGGATGACCGAGGAAGGGCAAGCCGCAGTCCCCGCCGTCAGCATCGAACAAGCAGGTCGATTCTCCGGACGCGCGGTGGCCATTCGCGGCTGGCTCTACAACCTGCGCGAATCCGGCAAGCTGCTGTTTCCGATTTTCCGCGACGGCACGGGCGTCATCCAGGGTGTGGTGTCCCAGCGGGAGAACCCCGACGCTTTCGCCGCGCTGAAGGACCTCACCCAGGAATCCAGCGTCATCGTCAGCGGAATGCTCCAGGCCGAGCCGCGCGCCCCCGGCGGCTACGAAATCCACATCGCTACGATCGATGTCGTCCAGCGCGTGCCGGAATCGACGCCCTACCCGATTCAATTGAAGGAGCACGGCGTCGATTTTCTGCTGGATCAGCGGCATCTGTGGATCCGCACACCACGACAGGCCGCCATCCTCCGCATCCGCGCGCAGGCGGAACACGCGGCACGCAATTACATGGACAGCCAGGGGTACACCTTGACCGATGCTCCTGTGTTTACGCCGGCCGCGTGCGAGGGCACCACAACCCTGTTCGAGGTGAACTACATCGACGATCAGAAGGCTTACCTGACGCAGTCGGGACAGCTTTACGTCGAGGCCACGGCAGCGGCACTCGGCAAGGTGTATACGTTTGGGCCAACCTTTCGCGCCGAGAAATCAAAGACCCGCCGCCACCTGACCGAATTCTGGATGCTCGAACCGGAAGCCGCTTACGCCCACCTCGAAGACATGATTAGTCTGGGAGAGGCGCTGGTCAGCGCCATTGTCGAGTCCGTGGTGAAGAATCGAGCCCGCGAACTCAGAACCCTCGAGCGCGATATGGGAAAGCTCGGGTCCATTTCGCCCCCCTTCCCGCGCATCTCCTATGACCAAGCCATCGAAATCCTCCAGAAGGCGGGCCATCCGGCCAAGTGGGGCGACGACTTCGGCGGCGATGAAGAAACGGTGCTCTCGAGAAACTTTGACAAACCGGTGATCATCCACCGCTATCCGGCAGCCATGAAGGCTTTCTATATGGCGACCGATGCGGCCCGGCCCGAGCTTGCCCTGAGCTTCGACATGATCGCCCCGGAGGGATACGGAGAAATCATCGGCGGGGGCGAGCGCCAGTCGAACTACGAAACGCTCATCCGGCGCATACGCGAAGAGAAGCTCCCCGAGCATGCCTTCCAGTGGTACCTCGACCTGCGCCGCTATGGCAGCGTGCCGCACGCGGGGTTCGGATTGGGGCTCGAACGCACGGTCGCCTGGATTTGCGGAACCGAGCACATCCGCGAAGTCATCCCCTTCCCACGGATGCTCTATCGCGTCTATCCTTAGGCTTCCTGCGCTGCTCGAGGAAACGCAAAGAAAGACGAATGGCACAGAAAATTCGGATTATCGGTGTGCCGATGGACCTCGGCGCCAGCCGCCGTGGCGTCGATATGGGACCGTCTGCCTTGCGCGTGGCCGGACTGCAGGCACACCTCAAACCGCTCGGACATCAAGTCGAAGATATCGGCAACATCGTTGTGAAGCAGCCGGAGGAGCAACACTACGGGGTAAAGAACGCGAAGTACCTGGAGGAGATTGCCGATACCTGCAAAGGCCTGGCCGAGAACGTGTCGAACACGCTGGACGAGGGCCTGCTGCCCCTGGTGCTGGGGGGCGACCATTCGGTGGCCGTGGGCACCGCCGCGGGTGTCGCGGCGCATTTTCAAAAACAGTCGAAGCGTGTCGGGCTCGTCTGGCTGGACGCCCATGGCGACATGAACACGCCCGAATCTTCGCCCTCGGGCAACGTTCACGGCATGCCCCTGGCCGCCATCATGGGGTATGGCCCGCCCGAACTGACCGAGCTGGCCGGCATCAAGCCCATGATCGAGCCGCGCAGCGTAGCACTGGTGGGCGTGCGCGATCTCGATTCGAGGGAACGGCGGCTGGCCAAGGAATCGGGGGTGCACGTGTTTACCATGCGGGATATCGATGAGCGCGGGATGCGCGAAGTCATGTCGGAGGCTTTGCGCTTCGCGGGAGACGATACCGCCGGGATTGCCATCAGCTTGGACATGGACTTCGTCGATCCTACCGATGCACCGGGAGTAGGCACCCCGGTTCGCGGCGGCGCGACCTATCGTGAGGCGCACCTGGCACTCGAGATGATCGCCGATAGCCGGTCGATGGTCTCCTTCGAACTGGTGGAGATCAATCCCGTGATCGATCTTCACAACACGACAGCAAGCCTCGGCGTTGAGCTGGTTCTCTCCGGGCTCGGAAAGAAGATCCTGTGACCCCGAGGCCGACCACGAACACGTCCAGCCGGTGCCTTCATGGCTAGCCAGAAGCGGCTGCGCGTCGGCGTGCTGTTCGGCGGACGCTCGGGCGAGCACGAAGTGTCGCTGGCGTCGGCCGCTTCGGTGATACGCGCGCTCGACCCGGAAAAGTACGAAGCTGTGCCCATCGGAATCGCCAAGGACGGCCGCTGGCTGGTCGGCACGAGCGCGCAGAGGATGCTGCCGGAGGTGCTCAAATCGGGAGAACGCGTGGTGCTGCCGCCGGATCCGAGTGCGGCGGCCCTGGTTCCGCTGTCTTCCGCCGGGGGGCAGCCGGCCGTGAGTGTGGACGTTGTGTTCCCGGTCCTTCACGGCACATTTGGGGAGGACGGAACCGTGCAGGGGCTGCTCGAACTTGCCGACTTGCCCTATGTCGGTGCGGGGGTGCTCGGTTCTGCGGTGGGAATGGACAAGGATGTCCAAAAGCGCCTCTTCGAGCAGGCCGGGCTGCCCATCGTGCCCTTCCTCGCCGTGCGTCGCTCGGAATGGCGGAACAGCAGGGTGGAAATCAGCAAGCTCGTCGCGCGGAAATTCCGGTTTCCCGTGTTCGTGAAGCCGGCCACGCTGGGATCTTCGGTGGGCATGACCCGCGTGGGAAGCGCCGAGGACATTGGGCCGGCCATGGATGTGGCCGCCGAGTTTGCGCTCAAGATCCTTGTCGAGCGCGGCATCGCCGGGCGCGAGATTGAGGTTTCCGTCCTGGGTAACGACGAGGTGCGCGCGTCGGTGCCCGGCGAAATTGTGCCGCACCGGGAGTTCTATGATTACACTGCCAAATATCTGGAGGAAGGCACGCGGCTGCTGATCCCCGCCCAGCTCACCCGGAGACAAGTGAGGCAGTTTCAGGACTACGCCGTGCGCGCTTTCCGTTCGATCGACGGAGCAGGGATGGCGCGCTGCGACTTCTTTCTCGAAAGGCGCACCGGCAAGATCTACCTGAACGAGCTGAACACGATTCCGGGATTCACCTCGATCAGCATGTACCCGAAGCTGTGGGAAGCCTCAGGCCTGCCCTACAGCCAACTGATCGATCGGCTGATCGAACTCGCCCTCGAGCTGCATCGCGAAAAAGCCCGCACGAAATACTCGATCGAGCTACCGGCCGGCAGCGCGGGGGCCCTCGAAGACTAACCGCCCGTTTTCGGATTTGACGTGCGGCCTTTCTCCGGATAAACTAACCGTTTAGTTAAAATCAACGGCGGGCTCCGCAAGGGACGGGCCACTCTCCGCCCGGGGGTCCCGGGGCAAGACAGGATGACTCAAGCGCACAGTAGGAAAGGCGAGCCGGCTACGGCCGAGCGAATTTTATCGGCCGCGGAGCAGCACTTCGCCTCGCAGGGGATGGCCGGGGCGCGCACGGACCAGATTGCCGCGGCCGCGCATGCGAATAAAGCCATGCTCTATTACTATTTCGGCAGCAAGCGCCGTCTGCATCGCGCGGTGCTGGAAAACCTGTTTCGGCAGCTTCGCGCGGGAGTGTACGCGCCGGCGAAGGAGGGTACCTCGCCGCGCGAACACCTGCGCTCATTCGTGCTCGGCTACTTCGAATTTCTTGCCACGCATCCGAATTATCCCCGCCTGGTTCAGCGCGAGGCGATGGAAAAGACGCGAAATTTCGACTGGATCGTGCGCCAGTATCTGCGGCCGTTTCACAACCAGCTGGTCCACACCATCGAGCAGGCCGTGCGGGCCGGCGAGCTCCGCAACGTGAATCCGCATCATGCCGCCTTCACCATCGTCGGAATGATCACCTCGTATTTTGCGGCGGCCCCCATCCTGAGCGAAGTCGTCGGACGCAATCTGCTGGCGCCCAATGCGGTTCGAGAAAGGAGAGAGGCAGTGCTTGATTTCATCGACCATGGTCTAATGCCTGCCCCAGCGAGGTATCCATGAGCGGAATGAAGTTCTTCAGGTTCGTGGCGATTGTGTTCGTGATCGCCCTGATCGTGTATTACTTCACTACGCCGCACGGCAATGAAATTCGCCTGGTCGGCGTCGTGGACGGGAATGAGGTCATGGTCAGCCCGCAGGTGACCGGACGGATCACCGAGCTCATGGTCGATGAAGGGTCGCAAGTCCGGAAGGGCGATCTCATCGCCCAACTCGATCCGCGCGAGCTGGAGGCCAGTCTAGAAGCCGCCAAAGCCAATGTGTTGACCCTCGAATCGACCGTGCGCGAAGCCCGGAACAACTATTCCTGGACCAGCGATCAAACCGGCGCGTTTCTCGACCAGGCCGATGCCAGCGTCACCACAACGTCCGCACAGCTCGAACAGGCTCGCGCGGAACTCTGGCGCGATCAAAACGACCTCGACCGCGTTCAGAAGCTATTTCAGAAAGGGGAGGTGTCCGCCCAGGACCGCGATCATGCCGAAGCGGCCGTGCGCATGTCCCAAGCCAACGTGCAGGCGCTCGAACATTCCGTGAAGGTTCAGCAGGCCGGGCTCGCCGTGGCCCAGGCCAATCGCAAACAGATCGACGTGCGCAAGAGCGCGCTCTCTTCCGCAATCGCGCAACTCGAACAGGCCCGCGCCAACGAAGCGGAAATCGCCACACAGCTCGGATACTCGAAGGTGTACGCCCCGCTCAGCGGGATCGTTTCGGTTCGCGTCGCGAAACAGGGTGAAGTCGTCGAGACGGGATCGCCGATTGTTGTCCTCGTCGATGTGGACCATCTGTGGGTCCGTGCCGACGTCGAGGAAACGTTCATCGACTCGATCCAATACGGGCAAACGCTACGCATCGAGCTTCCCTCCGGCGACGTCCGTCAAGGCCAGGTTTTCTTCAAGGGAGTGGAGAGCGATTATGCGACCCAGCGCGACGTGAGCCGCACCAAGCGGGACATCAAGACCTTCGCCATCAAAGTGTCGGTTCCCAATCCCGATCGCCGATTGTTTACGGGCATGACCGCTACGGTTCTCTTGCCCCAGCCGCAGCGCAAAAGCTGGATCTCACGAATTCTGTAAAGGCCTCTTCGATGAGCGCGATCGATGTCGAACATCTGACCAAACAATTCGGCGATCTCGTGGCCGTGAATGACATCAGCTTTCACGTGGAAGACGGCGAGATATTCGGCCTGCTGGGCCCGAACGGGGCCGGCAAAACCACGCTGATCCGCATGCTAACTACGCTCACCCCGCCGACCTCCGGAACGGCGCGGATTGCCGGGTACGACATCCGCACCGACCCCGACGGCGTGCGCAACACCCTGGGGGTAATTCCCCAGGCGTTCACCTCCGACCCGGAACTCACCGCCGATGAAAACATGCTGATTCACGCAAAACTCTACGGCGTCCCGAGCCATCAACGCGACCAGCTCATCCACGATTTGCTGGAATCCGTGGACCTGCTCAAGTTCCGCCACGCCCTGGTGCGAACGTTTTCCGGCGGCATGCGCAGGCGGCTGGAAATTGCGCGCGGCCTGGTCCATTCTCCGAAGATTCTGTTCCTGGACGAGCCCACCACCGGGCTTGATCCTGTCTCCCGCACGCACGTTTGGGATATGATCCGCACCCTGCGCGAAAACGCCAAGCTGACCATCCTGCTCACCACGCACTACATGGATGAAGCCGACAAACTTTGCGAACGGATCGCCATCGTTGACCACGGGAAGCTGGCTGCGCTCGATTCGCCCACCAAACTCAAGGACAGCGTGCCCGGAAATGACGCCGTGGAAGTCGAGTTCGATCGCGCCCCCGCCGACTGGCTCGAGCAGCTCGCCAGGCTGGCGCACGCCATAAGCGTCACGCAGCACGACGGGTCGGTCCACATCGCCTCCGAGGACGGCCCCTCCACGGTGGCCGCCCTGATGGATCTTGCGCGCGCCAAGAACGTGACGGTCAAGAAAGTGACCGTGCAGAGTACCACCCTGGACGATGTCTTTTTGCACTTCACCGGCCGCGAACTGCGCGACGAAGCGCACGGAGCTACCTATGACGTCAGCCATCTCTATCGTTGAGCGCCGAGGCCCCCAGGCGTCTGCTCCGTTCCGGGAGCGGGTGAGTTCGCCATGAAGCTTTACCGCATCTGGGCGCTCATCGAACGCGACATGCGGAAGTTTTTCCGCAGCCCCGCGCTGATGACCGCCTCCATGATCTTTCCCCTCGTGCAGCTCGTGATCTTGGGCTACGCCTTCGGCGGAAAGATTCGCAATGCCTCCATCGGCTTGGTCGATCAGGACCAGTCTGAACAGTCCCGCGACATTCATGAGATGTTCAACGGCATCGCAGCCGGAGCCCAGACCTTCCATGTGATCGACTACAACTCCCCGGATCGCGCGCTCGAGGACCTGCGCAACGGGGCGATCCGGGCCGTGGTGGAAATCCCTCACGATTTTTCCCGGAGGTATTACCGGCGCGACCGCCCCCGAATTGCCCTGGTCGAGGACAATACGGATCAATTTGTCTCTAGCTCGATTGCCGAACGCCTGCAGGAAATGGTCGACGCCATGAACGCTCCTTCGGTTCCGGCGCGTCTCGAGCAAGCCGTTCAGCTCAACGTCGTCGAGGTCTATCCCTACGTCGAATATGTCAAGTACCTGCTCGCGGGATCGATTGCCATGTCCATTTTCATCGTGGCCATGATCGGCGGCGGAATCACCTTCATTGACGACAAGTCGCGCGGTCTGCACGAAGGATACTTGCTCACGCCAATTCACAGCACGGAACTGGTCCTGGGCTTGATCGGGGCGGGGAGCCTCAAAGGCCTCATGGCCGGAATGATCTTGACCTTAGTGGGCAGCCTGATCGCCGGCATTCCCAACGTCTGGAACCCGGTCCGGCTCCTCTACCTTGCCATCGTTGTCCTGGTGGCCTCGCTGGGCATGATCAGTTTCATGTTCCTGGTCATGGTGCGCGTGGACGATCCGCTCGTGCCACGCGCGATTTTCGGCGTCCTCAACACGCTGCTTTTCTTCCCCTCCGGCGCCGTGTATCCGGTGGAGGCCTTTCCGAAATGGCTGCGCTGGTTTTCCGTCGCCGACCCGTTTACCTACACCGTGCACGCCCTGCGAAATCTGACGGTGAAGAGCACCGGCATTGAAGGAATTTACAAAGACGTGCTAATTTTGCTTGGTTTTTCGGCGCTGATGATTGCCGGTAGCATCGCGCTGTTTAAACGGCAGCTTTAAACAGCCAAAGGAGAAAGCGTGGGACTCTTTGACTCGACCGAGGAGCATCCGCCAGCAAAGATCCGGCGCTACATCATCACCGCCGCGGCGGGCGTGGTCTTGGCCTTTTTGTTCCTCTGGTATTGGCCCGGGAATCTGCGCTTCTACAAAGAAAGCGGCACGGTTCGCCACTTCATGAACGCGGTGGTGGCCGGGCAGATGCAGGAGGCCTACCACATCTGGAAACCGTCTCCCACGTACGAATTCAAGGATTTTCTGGACGACTGGGGGCCTGGCGGCTATTACGGCACAATCCAGAGCTACCGAATTGACTCCACACAAAGCGTAAAGAACGGGCCCAGTGCGGCCATTATCGTCGCCGTCAGTCCGGAGAAATCCTTTCCGGACGAGAACGATGAAGCGGGCCAGAGCAAGATCCAGAAGGTTACCTTGTGGGTCGATCCCAAGGATCAGTCGATCAGCTTTCCCCCCTATTGAGGCCGGACGGACTGCTTGTCAGCAGTTCGGCGCAGGCCTCCGAGACTTCCCCGACCTCAATCGAACCGATCGGGCGCCATTCATGTTCCGCCAGGCTCTTGTCCGCTCGACCCGGATTGAAAACCGCCCCGGTGTGAACGGCTCGATAGCGGCCCTGCCAGGGATGCCACTGAGCCGGGTTCGTCTGACCGTAGATGACCACGGCGGGACAGCCGGTTGCAGCGGCTACGTGCGCTGGGCCGGAATCGTTTCCGACGAAGAGGCGGGCCTCGGCGATCAGCGCGATCAACTCGCTGATGGAGAAGGGGCCGGGAAATCGGGCAAGACTGCCCATCGCGCCGCGCACCTCCGCGGCAACGACGGCGTCGGCCGGAGGGAGATTCACGACACTCGTGATCCCCTGCTGCTCGGAGAGCCAGCGAGCCAACTGCGCGAACTTCTCGGCCGGCCAGCGCATTCCGGCCAAGCGCGCGCCGGGCTGGAGCACCGCATACGCTGCGCTCGGCTCGATCCCCAGCGCGGACAGCGCGCGACGGACCCGCTCGAAGGCCGCCCCTTGGGGGAACAGCTGTGCACGCGGTATCGGTCCGCGCGGCAAACCGGTCCAGTAGAACTGCGAAATCCTGTGCTCGACGGCATGGACGATCGGCCTTCCGTAAAACTCCTTGGCGTCGGGAGCAAGCACGTTGTACATCGCGGAAAACTGGAAGCCCCTCCAGCACACCCGCCGAGGCGACCCGCAGGCCCAGGTCAAGAGCGCGCTGCGCGGTCCGCCGTGCTGATTGTAGGCAATCGGAAACCGGTGCTTGCGCAACAGGGCGGCCGTGCCGACCAGATTTCCCGAGCAGATCAGCCCGGAAACGGCCGGATTGCCTTCGAAAACGGGCGCAAAGCGAGGTTCAATAAGCAGGTGGATCCTCAGATCGGGCCGCCAGTTGGAGAGAGCCGCGACGACCGGCGTTTCAAGCACCAAGTCGCCCAGCGAGCGCAGCCGGATGATCAGTATCTTCGATTCCGGGGCAAGATCCCGCAGCAGGGAAGCAGAGTCATCGATCTTCAATGCGCGCTTCGTCCACAAGCATGACAGGGATGTCGTCGCGAATCGGGTAGACTCGGCGGCACGTCGGGCACTTCAGCCCCTGCTGATCCGGCGTCAGCCTGACCGGCGTCTTGTCGAGCGGACATACCAGAATATCAAGCAGTTCCTGCGGTACAGCCATCGAGCCCTCCGCCCGGAAACTCTAACAAACGCCGACGGCCCAGGGCAACGGCGGCGTCGGAGCAGCGGGGTGTTCAGGACGCCAGCCGAGCGACTTCGAGCGCCAGCTGACCCTTCCAAACCGCTCCCGGAGCGACCTCGGCCGGCCAGATGCCAAGAATCTTCGAGCCCTGGTAGATGCGCTCGAAACCGTCCTCGGACTCGGAAACCGTTTCGATGGGAGCCACCCAAAACTCGCGCGCGCCGGGCGCGGTGATGGTCACCGAGACATTCTGCCATTCGTCGACCACCCTCAGCGGAGTGGCCGCTACGGCCGTCGACCAGCGGAGCGGGAATTTCTGCCCCCCGGACTCGAAGTACCGATCGGGGGCGGAAGGCGCCAGAAAATTGACAACTCCCTCCATGCCGATCTGGATGGCCGCCACGCCCTGGGCCGTGCGCTGCAAAGCCACCGCACAGACAATTTCAAATCCCTCTTCTGTTCTGCGCAAGGAAAACGTCTTGGCCACCTGCCAATCGGCGCTGCCCCCGGAAACGAGCGAGATGCGGTTCGGAGTGACCTCGGACGCGGTGTACGGACCGGCGGCAAGCCCGGCATCCTCGTCCAGCCGAACCATGGCGCAGTCCTCGTGATTCTTGCCCGGGCCGAAAACAAGCAACCGAAACGAATTCTGTGGCCAGCGGTCGTAGTGCAACCATCGCTCGAGCCCGTCCTCCTTCATGCGCGTTTGCTCGTGGATCGATTGCACGCCGGACGCCTGCTTGTCGACGCCGCCGCGAATCTTGGCATGGTAGGACTCCGGACGCCGCTTGAGCGAATTGATCAGCGCGGCACCGGAAGGGCGACAATCGATCGCCGAAATCGTACCGCCATCGCGTGGCTGAACAAGCACCGCGTACTGGTCGGAGGTGAGATAGATCTCCTCGCATCCGTCGGCGTCGAAGTCAATTTTTTCGACCTCGGCATAGTCGCGCCCGTTGTGGGACTCGGCGTCAACGATGCGTTCGGCATCGATCAGGGCGCGCCAGCAAGCCGTGCGCAGGTGCGGGGCGTATAACCCGCCGAAAACGCCATGCCAATAGGGGTCGTTGCATTGGCTTCGCAACAGAAGCGTAGCCGCCTCCTGCGCCGCTTGCGCGAATCTGTCACCCTTCCGCTTGCTGTGCGCGAGCCTGCGGACCTTTGCGGAAACATGCAGCATTTTCTTCTGCAGCAGGTTCGATTCGCTGTACTTCGAAAAAAAGCTCCTCCAGATCCCGCCTCGCAGGAACGGCAGATTCTCCGGTCGCGAAGCCAACTCTTCGGCGAGCGCGTGATAACGCACGCGTGCCGGCGTGGGCAAAGCCCATTCCATCATTTCCGCATAGGAGGCGGTAGGAAGGTCGGCGCGCCCGAGGGGCAGACGGCTGGCTAACGCGTTTCCGGGCGGCGAGGTCTCGAGCCAGTCGTCATTGCGTTCGAGCGCGTTAAAAAAGCCCTCGATCCAGCCGTCTCGGTAGCAGTGGTCGTAGGTACCCGGCCAAACGCCAAACTTCTCAAGGTCATCGCCCATGGCTGCAAAACCGCCGGGATGCTCGCCTGCCGTCTTGCGCAGGAAATCCGCGGTCTCCTCGATGCCGCGGAAAGGAATCAAATAGCGCAGCGCTTTCAGTCCAGGAATGATCTTGACGCCCTGTCCCTGATCCTCGGCCACGTAGTAGCCGTACAGCTGATCGAGCTCGAATCCGCTGCCGAGGAAGTGATTGTCATCGACCAGCGTGTATTCGACGCCGGCCGCCTTGAGCGTGGACGGGAGCTGCGGTTCCCAGACCCGCTCGGCAAGCCAGGCACCTCCCGGGCGGCGCAAAAAGTGCTTTTCGAGGTAATCGGCGAGCCGGTGGATCTGCTCCTGGCGGTCCTCAGGAGGAATCGCGATCAGGATGGGTTCGTAAAAACCGCCGCCGATCATTTCGACTTGTCCGCGCCGAGCGAGTTCGCGTACGCGTTCGAAATAGTCGGGATGCGCGCGCTCGATCCATTCAAGCAATGACCCGGTGTAATGCAGCCCCAGGCGAATCGAAGGATGACGCTCGAGCGTTTCGATGAACGGAAGATAGGACTTTCGATAGGCTCCCTCGAGCACGTTCTCGAAATTTCCAATCGGTTGGTGGGCATGCAGCAGGAGCACAAGTTGAAATTTCGACACGGCGGAACCTCGCCAATTGGTGCGACGGGTCAGAATAACCGAGCAGGGCGAATCGGGGCAAACACGATGGGCGATGTGAGCGATTCACCCGATCCTGTCCCTGCGAACGTCACCCGCGCGCGCGAATTCGCGCAGCCGCGTGGCCAGCTGCGTGACGGCCTCATCGAGCGATCGAGTGGACGCCCGGAGGGGAGCGTAAATGACGACGAGCACCGACCGCGTAGTTTCTGTAATCATGCTTCGGGTCGAATCGCTGATCGGGCTGCCGAAAGGACCTTCAGAATCGGCGAGGACCGGTCGGCCTCGGAGGTGCCAGACCTGCTTGCCGACCCGTTCGTAGCGTTCGCCTGGCTGGCCTGGACGAAATACGATCGGCGCAGTGATCTTCTCCTGGTCATAGCATCCGTAGGGCCAGCCGGTTTCGACCGATCCCAGATTCCCGATGTCCACCACATTCGAAACCCGGTACAGGCCTTTCCCTTGCACGACGCGCCGAAGCAGTGCTTCCGAGGAAGGCCGGTACTTCGATGGGTCCATTCCCCAGTGACGAAACATCGCGCGAACAGCGTGAATCGGCTCTGCTTCGGCGAGGTTCTCGAGCGTGAATTCCTTTCTTCTTCTATCGCAAGCCTCATCGACCACCGCTTGGAGTTCGCCGCCCGACGGCGAAACGGCGAGTTCGTCGGCTTCGACCACCCCCAATCGCACCGCGGGCAATTCGATTCGAATCTCCATAAGAACTGCTCAGTCGCTCGGCTTCAAGGAAAGCTGGCGGATGGTTCTGATCGAGCTACCCACACGCAGGTTGGAGTCTTGGCGCGCACGAACGGCGAACCATCCCGCGACGTACAAAGAAAACGCGGCGGAGTGAAGCCCGCCGCGTGGGAAGTTTCTCTCTGGGCATATTCGCGACCCGGGCCGCGCCTACGCTGGTGTGGGGCCTCTTGCTCTTATTCAGGCCTTCTTGTTTTTGTACCAGTCGGCGTTAATCGGCGTAAAACCGGCCCATTTTTCCGGAAGGTCTTCTAAGGCAAAAATCGCTGTTACCGGACACACCGGCACGCACGCGCCGCAGTCGATGCATTCATCGGGGCTGATGTATAGCTGCTTTTCGGACTCAAAGTCCGGCTCATCTTTTCGTGGGTGAATGCAGTCGACGGGGCAGACGTCGACGCAAGCGGTGTCCTTGGTGCCGATGCACGGCTCCGCAATTACATAGGCCATTTCGTATCTCCTCAAATGAAGGCTGGGGTTCGGCGTTTCCGCTCGGCTCTATTGCACGAAACAGGGTCCACCGCCCGAAACCGTTCACTCAACAAGGATTTTATATAACATTGAATCTTAGCACGCACAAGTGCCGCGCACCCCCACTACGAGCGCCTGTCCGCCCGCGAATGACAGAACCCTCTGGCTTCCGATCAACGCGCCGCGTGCAAACGCTCGCTGCCGGGGAGTGCTCGGCGGAACAGCCCGGCGAGCGAATGAAACGCCCGCTCGGCCTGGGCGTGGTCGTAGGCTTGATTATCGGGAACCGTCCAACCGTGGCGTGAGCCCTCGTAGACCTCGCTCACATATTGGCCACCCCATGCCTTGAGTGCGCGTTCGAATTCTTCGATGGCCTCCTTGGGCATGGAACGATCCTCAATGCCGTGCGCGAAATAGAGCTGAGCCCTGACGCGCGGCAGAAGCTTGTGAGGGCTGGCCGGCGAGTCCGCATAGAGATGCCCGCCGTGAAAGGAGGCAAGAGCGGCAATGCGGTTAGGACAAGCCGCGGCCAGACGCAAAGCCATCGCGCCGGTGAAACAGTAGCCAACCACCCCGAACGCCTCCCCTGCGACGGACCGATGGCTGGCTAAGAAGTCGACGTAGGCTCTGCCGTCGCGCTCGATAGCCTCCGGCGTTAGCGATCGAGTCAGCTCGCCCACCCGCTTCATGAACCGCTCGTCACCGAGCTTAAAAGGAAAATCGAACACGGGCGGCCTGCGCGTGCGATAGAAAACGTTGGGTTCGAGTACCAGGTACCCTTGCTCGGCCAGGCGTTTGGCCATGTCGCGGCTCGCGGGGCGAATGCCAAAAATGTCCGTCAGATGAATCACGCCGGGCCAGCGGCCTTCCTCATGAGGCTCGAACAGCCATCCGTCGGCGGTGCCATCGCGGGTCAGGATATCGACGGCTGTTTCGATCATGGGTCCTCGCTCAGTTTCCTTCGATTGTAAAACGAAAATTCCGGGTGGTGTACTGGCTAGTCGGTCTCGCATGTATATACTTATACGTTATAATAATATAGGTAATATATCGTCGGATCCGCGGCCCCCCCATGGGCCGGGGTGCCCGGCTGCCTAGCCGAACCATAAGCCTAGTCTTATTAGTGTGTTACATCCATGCCGGGAGTCCAGAATTCCCTTGCGAAACGGAGCCCACTCCCGTAGAATTTGGCATTGTTGACGTTCCTTCAGGACGGTATTTCGCGTAGACCGCGCTGGTCCTGAGTTTTCTCGCCTGCGCCAGGGCGAGTCAGGACAAGCAACACAAAGGACCGCCCTCCGACAAGGGGAATGAACGCTCCGCTGCGTGCCGCGGTGCGGCACGGGATGGAGCTCGGAAGAGCCCTTCGAGTCCCAGCTCAGAGTGTTTGGCTCTGAGACGGGACCAATGGGAGGCACATGTCGGCAATCTCAGGCGACCCGCCTTCCCGTAACACGACCGTTCAGATTTTTCGGCAGAAAAACGAGCCGTCGCTCAAGGGGCATGACTCCCGAGGACCCGCGAGGACTGTCCGGGTTCCCACGCTCGGGGTTCCGATCGGCGGACCTAGAGCGGCCGCTTAAACACGTTCTGAGGAGGTGCACATTCCATGGCTGAAAAAGAGAATCCGACCGCAAAGGCGGGCTCGGCATCGACCGGTGGCCACAAGTACGATGCCACCTCCATTAAGGTGCTGGGCGGCCTGGAGGCCGTGCGCAAGCGACCGGCCATGTACATTGGTTCAACCGGCGAGTTCGGGTTGCACCATCTCGTTTGGGAAGTCGTCGACAATTCAGTCGACGAAGCTATGGCCGGCTTTTGCGACGAAATCAATGTGACCGTTCACGATGACAACGGCGTCACGGTGGTGGACAACGGCCGCGGCATTCCCGTCGACATGCATGCCACGGAAAAGAAGCCCGCCGCAGAAGTGGTCATGACCGTCCTGCACGCCGGGGGAAAGTTCGACAGCGAAACCTATAAAGTCTCTGGCGGGCTGCACGGCGTTGGGGTGTCGGTGGTCAACGCGCTCTCCGATTGGCTCGATCTCGAGATCTGGCGCGACGGTGACGTCTGGGAGCAATCCTACGAAAAGGGCATCCCCACCACCAAGCTAAAGCCCTCGGGAAAGACGAAGAAGACGGGCACAAAGATTACTTTTCATCCCGATCCCTCGATTTTCGAAACCGCGAACTACAGCTTCGACACGCTGCAGCAGCGCCTGCGCGAACTGGCCTTCCTCAACAAGGGGCTGAAGATCACCCTCGATGACGAGCGGTCGGGCAAGAAGGCGGAATTCCGGTTCACCGGGGGCATCGTCGAATTCGTCAAGCATCTGAATCGGGGCAAGGAAACGCTCCATGATTCGCCGATCTACATCGAGGGCCGGCGCGGCCAAGTCGATATGGAAATCGCTCTGCAGTACAACGACGGCTACGCCGAAAATATCTTCTGCTTTGCGAACACCATCAACACGATCGACGGCGGCACCCACCTTGCCGGCTTCCGCTCATCGCTTACGCGCACGATCAACTACTACGCCGGCTCGCTGGGCATGCTGAAGGAGCAGAAGGACGATATTTCGATCACCGGCGACGACGTTCGCGAGGGCCTGGTCGCGGTCGTTTCCGTCAAGCTCCCCCAGCCTCAATTCGAGGGACAAACGAAGGGCAAGCTGAACAGTGATATCAAGGGGCTCGTGGAATCGCTGGTCAACGAACGCCTCGGCGAATATTTCGACAAGCATTCCTCGATCGCCCGCCGCATCATTGGTAAATGCATTGACGCCGCACGCGCCCGCGAGGCCGCGCGGAAGGCCCGGGAGCTCACACGACGCAAGTCCGCGCTCGATTCGAGCGGCCTTCCCGGCAAGCTCGCCGATTGCCAGGAGCGCGATCCGGCCCGCTGCGAGCTGTTCATCGTGGAGGGCGAATCGGCCGGCGGTTCGGCCAAGGGCGGACGCGACCGGCGCTATCAGGCCATCCTTCCCCTCAAAGGCAAGATCTTGAACGTCGAAAAGGCGCGCTACGACAAGATGCTCGGCCACGAGGAAATTCGCGCCATCATCACGGCGCTCGGCACCGGGATCGGCAAAGACGATTTCGATCCTCTGAAGCTGCGCTACCACAAAATCATCCTCATGACCGATGCCGACGTGGACGGCAGCCACATTCGCACCCTGCTGCTCACGTTCTTTTTCCGCCACATGCGCGCGCTGATCGACAAAGAGCACGTGTTCATCGCCCAGCCGCCGCTCTACCGCGTCAAGCGCGGAAAGATGGACCGCTACATTCGCGACGAACGCGAGTTCTCCCGCGAGCTGATGAAGCGGGCCACCGAAGAGCATGTGGTCAAGGCCAAAACAGGCCGGTTGCTCGAGGGCGGCGAACTCACCCAGTTCCTGCTGAATATTCAGGAATACGAGCAGGTCTCGACCAAGCTCGCGCGCAAGCTGCGCGATCCCCAGCTCGTCGAACTCCTGGCCGAGAGCGAAATCGAAAAGAAAGTCGACTTCGCGGACAAGAAGAAATTGGCTGAGCTCGTCAAGCAGATCGACAAAGCCAAGCTGGAGGTCGAAGCCAGGCTGGAATTCGATGAAGAGCATAGCCTGTACGAGCTGGTCCTGAAAAACGGGGGGGAGCGCCGCATCAATTGGGCTTTGGCTGCTTCGCCGGAATACAAGCGCCTGCGAACGCTCCGCGCGGCAGTCGCGGAGAACAACAAGCCGCCCTTCACCGTCACGCACAACGGCGATAAAGCGACGAAGGAAAATGCGCGGCAGCTTTTAAGTTATGTACTGGAAGACGCGAAGAAGGATTTCACCATCACGCGCTTCAAGGGGCTGGGTGAGATGAATCCCGAGCAGCTCTGGGCCACGACCATGAATGCGGAAACGCGCACGCTGCTCAAGGTCAAGCTGGAGGATGCTGTGGCGGCCGAGGAAATCTTTGCGACGCTCATGGGCGAGAACGTCGAAGAGCGCCGCAAATTCATTCAGGACAACGCACTCGATGTCGTCAACCTGGATATCTGATGGAGGCTGAGCCCTTGCGCCCGCTCGGCACCCATCCGGCGGGGCTTTCCTGAGGAAGTGAGCCGCGGGCAAGGCTGGTCGAACCGTCGTTTTCGAGTTGCAAGTCGCGGAGAGCTAATTTGGCAGACGAACAGAACCTGTCGGTAATGCAGCCGGTCGATATCGAATCGGAAATGCGGAAGTCGTACCTCGATTACGCGATGAGCGTAATCATCGGGCGCGCGCTTCCCGATGTGCGCGACGGCCTGAAGCCCGTCCACCGGCGCATTCTGTACGGCATGTACGAACTCGGCCTCACCTCGACCAGGGCCTACCGCAAATGCGCGAAGATCGTCGGCGAAGTCCTCGGCAAATATCACCCGCACGGAGATACGCCCGTCTACGACGCTCTGGTGCGCCTGGCCCAAGATTTCAACATGCGCTATCCGCTCGTCGACGGCCAGGGCAACTTCGGCTCCGTCGACGGGGACCCGCCGGCGGCCATGCGTTACACAGAAGCCCGGCTTTCCCGCATGGCCGAGGAGATGCTCGCCGACATTGAGAAGGAAACCGTCGATTTTGTCCCCAACTTCGACGAAAGCGAGAAGGAGCCGGTCGTACTGCCCACGCGCATCCCGAATCTTCTCGTCAACGGATCTTCGGGCATCGCCGTGGGCATGGCCACGAACATCCCGCCACATAACCTGAAGGAAACGATCGAAGCGGCCATCCTGCTCATCGACAATCCCGAGGCCACCCTCAAACAGGTCATGAAAATCCTCCCCGGCCCGGATTTTCCGACCGGCGGGTATATTTACGGCCGCGAGGGAATTGAGGAAGCCTATAAGACGGGCCGGGGCAGCTTTCAGGTTCGCGCCAAAGCCGCCATCGAGCAGCGCAGCAAGGACCGCGAAGACATCGTTGTCACCGAGCTGCCCTACCAGGTCAACAAGGCCAGACTGATCTCGCACATAGCCGAGCTCATCAACACCAAGAGAATCGACGGCATCGCTGACGTGCGGGACGAAAGCGATCGCGAAGGCATGCGCATCGTCGTCGAGCTGAAGCGCGACGAAGAGCCGCAAATCATCCTCAACAAGCTCTTCAAGATGACCCAGATGCAGGAATCGTTTGGCATGATCCTGCTTGCCATCGTGGCCGGTCAGCCGCGCGAACTCGGGCTGCTGCAGCTGTTGCAGCTTTTTATCGACCATCGCGTCGACGTGGTTCGTCGCCGCACGCATTATGAATTGCGCAAAGCCTCCGAGCGCGAGCATATTCTGCTCGGCTATCGGATCGCGCTCGACCACGTCGACGAGGTGATCAAAATCATTCGTGGGTCATCGAGCCGCGCGAACGCCCGCGAAAACCTGCACGAGTTCTTCGAGAACAAGCCCGTCCGCATCCGTTTCGAGGGCCGGGATTCGACGGTTCGGGGCGTCAAGCTCGATCTCAAACAGTATGGCGTTCTGGCGGAAAGCCTGCGCGAGGTCGAAGTCTTCGGGCTCAGCTACACCCAAATTGACGCCATTCTGGAACTCCAACTGCATAGACTGACGCAGCTCTCGGTCGACGAAATCCTCAAGGAGCTGAAGGAGATTCGCGATCGCATCGCCGAGCTCAGGGAGATACTCGCCAGCGACAAGAAATTGAAGGCATTGATCGTCAGCGAGCTTCGTGAGGTCGTCAAGTCCTATGGGGACGACCGCCGCACCCAAATCGTCGACCGCGTCGAGGAAATCAAGCTCGAAGACCTGATCAAGGACGAAGAGATGGCCATCACGGTCAGCCACGCGGGCTACGTCAAGCGGACCTCGGTCGACGTCTACCGGCACCAGTCGCGCGGCGGCAAGGGCCGCATCGGTGCCCGCACGCGCGAAGATGATTTCGTTGAGCATTTCTTCGTGGCCTCCGCGCACAGCTACATTTTATTGTTCACCTCGAAGGGCCGGATCTACTGGCTCAAGGTGTACGAAATTCCCGAGGCCGCTGCGGCCACCCGCGGCAAAGCGATCAACAGCATCGTGCGCTTCCAAGAAGGCGAGAAGCTGACCGCGGTTGTGGCCGCGCGCAACCTCGAGGAGGAAAACCGGTACGTTTTTCTGGCCACCAGGAACGGCACCGTGAAGAAAACGGCCATCGCCGAATTCTCGAATCCGCGCCCCTCCGGCATCATCGCCATCAATCTCGAGCCCGGCGACGAGCTCATTGGTGCCAAGCTCACCGATGGCAAGCAGATGATCTTCCTGGCGAGTCACGACGGCCAGGCTATCCTCTTCCGCGAGACAGAGGTTCGCCCCATGGGCCGCGCGGCCGGCGGAGTCAACGGCATGGACCTCGCCAAAGGCGATTACGTGGTCAGCATGGAAGCCGTGCAGCCCGATTTCGCGATCGTGGCCAAGGAATTCAAGAAGGAGACACAGAACCTTGAAGAGCTGGAGAGCGACCACATTCGCGAGTCGCTCACCTCACTGATGCTCACCGTCGCCGAAAAAGGCTATGGCAAGCGTACTGCGCTGGCCGAGTATCGCGTCACCTCCCGCGGAGGAAAGGGTGTCATCAACCTGAAATCCACCGAGCGGAATGGACCGGTCGTCGCGGCGGTGCAGGTGCGCGAGGATTCCGACGTTATGATCATCACGCATCAGGGCAAGGTGATTCGCGTCCACGCCGGCGAAATTCGCGAGGCGGGCCGTTCGACGCAGGGCGTGCGCTTGCTGCGCCTCGACGAAGGCGACCGCATCGCCGCGGCGGCGGCCATCCTGGAGGACGAGGAAAACGGCTCCTCCGGCGCGCCCTCCGAACCCGAGAAGAAATAGGACGAGCCGAGCTCTCTCGCAAGCCGGGCCCGTCACGCGGAACGGGTCGGCGCGGACCTCTGCCGCCTCGCACGAGGGTGAATACCAAACTTCCATCCATCGTGATCGTGGGTCGGCCCAACGTGGGCAAGTCCACGTTGTTCAATCGCCTGACCGGAATGCGCCGTTCGATTGTTACCGACGAGCCCGGCATCACGCGCGACCGCATTTACGGTGCCGCTCACTGGGAGGGACGGCCGTTTGAAGTCGTGGACACGGGAGGAATCGTTCCGGAAGAGAAGGCGGGGATTCCCGGCGAGATTCTTCGGCAGGCCCACCTAGCCATCGCCAACGCAACTCGCGTCGTGCAAGTTGTCGACGGCCGCAGCGGGCCGCTGCCGCTCGACGCCGAACTCTCCCGGCTCCTTCGACGCGCTGGAAAACCGCCTGTCATTGCGGTGAACAAGATTGACCACCCGCAGCAGGCCAGCGCCGCGGCGCAGTTTTACACCCTTGGCGATGAGATTTTTCCCGTGTCGGCCGAGCACGGCTTCGGCATCGACTCCATGCTCGATGCGCTCACGGCCGAGTTTCCGCGCGGCGAGGCGCCGGAAGCTCGACCAGACGTCAGCATCGCGATCATCGGGCGTCCCAACGTCGGAAAATCAACACTGCTCAACCGGCTGGTCGGGCAAGACCGTGCGATTGTCTCTCCCGAATCGGGCACGACGCGGGATACCGTCGACACGGTGATCGATCGCGGGGGCAGGTTCTATCGGTTTCTAGATACCGCTGGAATCCGGCGGAAGGGCAAGACCAAGCTGGTGGCCGAAAAGCTCAGCGTGGTCATGGCCAAGCGGCATCTCGAGCGTGCCGACATTGCTCTGATGGTCATCGACGCCTCCCTGGGCGTCACCTCGCACGACGCGACCATCGCCAGTTATGCGGAACAATCGGGCCGCAGCGTCATTGTCGTGATGAACAAATGGGATCTGGCCCTCGAAGCGGCCCGCGCAAAATCCGCACGCGAAAAGCCCGACGGCAAACACAGTTTCCCCGGTCCGGAAAAACTGCAGTCCCAGTACGAGCCGATGGTGCGCAACAAGCTCAAGTTTCTCGACTACGCACCTGTCGTTTTTCTCTCCGCGCTCACCGGCGAGCGCACAGGGAAACTGTACGCGCTCATCGATCAGGTGGCGGAAGCGCGCAACCGGCGCATCTCGACCGGCGAACTCAATCGCTGGCTCGCCAGTGTCGATCTCGAACGCGGAACTTCGCCGGCCAGGCGCAAAGTGAAAATCTACTACGTCACGCAAACGGGGACCGCCCCACCGCGATTCGTGCTGTTTACGAACCAGACGGGGCCCCTGCACTTCAGCTATCAGCGCTTCCTTGAGAATCGCCTGCGCGCTGCGTTCGACTTCACGGGCACGCCGATCCGTTTCACGCTGCGCTTGAAGAAACGCGAGTCAAACCGGTTCGATGCGACTCGAAGAGCGCAATAGAGTTGACTGACCCGTGGCTCGGATGGGCAGGCTCGGCGAGGCTCTCGGGACGGCCGTCCCTGCTACAATGGTCTGCTCTCGCGCCAGGCCCGCGCCGCCACTGAGGATCGGGAATGTCTGAAATTCAACCCTTTCGCGCATTCCGCTACAACATAACTCGCGTTTCTTTGAATCAAGTGGTTACGCAGCCCTACGACAAAATCACGCCGTCCATGCAGGAGCGATACTATGCGGCGAGCCCCTACAACCTGATCGCGGTTGAAAAAGGCCGCGTCCTCCCCGATGACACCCCGGACGAGAACGTCTACACGAGGTCCGCCGCAAAGCTCGAGGAATGGATCGAGCAAAGGATTCTGGTCCGCGATGCCGCACCGGCGGTTTACGTCTACGCGCAGGAATACGACGTCCCCGGCACAGAGTTGCGGCGAACGCGCACCGGGTTCATCGCCTTGGGACGCCTGGAAGACTATTCGCACAAAGTTGTGTTTCCGCACGAGCGGACGCTTTCCGCGCCGAAGGCCGACCGCCTCGATTTGCTGCGCGAGACGCGGGCCGAAACCGGTCAGCTATTCATGCTCTACGACGATCCGGCCAGACGAGTCGATTCCCTGCTCGAGGCGGCCGCCAGAGGCGAGGCACCGGTAGAAGTAATCGACGAGTATTCGGTCGCGCACCGGCTATGGCCAATTTTCGACGAAGCGCTCATCAGTCAGATCCAGCGGGAAATGGCCGATAAACGGCTGGTCATTGCCGATGGGCATCATCGTTACGAAACGGCATTGAATTATCGCGACGAGCTTCGCGGACCTTCGGCGCATCCCGATCCCCTCGCCAGTTATGAATTCGCGATGATGACGTTCGTCAACGCCCGCTCGCGCGGTTTGACCATCCTTCCCACGCATCGCCTTGTGCGCAATGTTTCCGCGTTCAATTTCGCTGCTTTGCGAAAGGCCGTAGCACCCCGGTTCGACTGGTACTCCTATCCTTTTCAGAACGCGGACCAGCGTGCGGCAAGCTACGCGGAATTTCGAAAAGACTTCGAGAACCCGAAGCACGGGCGTCGGGGCATCGGAGTCTACGCCGGTGAGGGCGCCTTTTATCTCTTCCTCCTGAAGCGGCATGCCGATCTCGAGGAATGGCTGCCGGAGGTCCCCACGGCGCAGAGGGAACTCGACGTGGTCTTGCTGCACAAACTGATCATCGAACAGGGTCTGGGCATCGCCGCCGAGGCCGTCGCCGAGGGAAGCAATATCGCCTACGAGCGCGAAATGGACGCCGCGATTCTGGCGGTCGACCGCGGAGAGGCGCAGCTCGCCTGTCTGTTGAAGCCGGTCCATATTGGACAAGTGATGGAGATGGCTCTCGGCGGACAAGTCCTCCCGCAGAAATCGACCGATTTCTACCCGAAACTGCTGAGCGGAATGGCCATCTACCGCCTCGAAGGAGGAAGGGAAGCCCGGTCAGTCAAAACGGGCCCAAACCAGCCCGGATCCCGGGCCGCGGCGGAAAGGACACGCTAGAGTCCCCAGGCCAGGCGGCTTTCACTTCGCGAAGCTTTGCACCGCAGTCGCCTCGCTGTCGTAGGTGTCAAACACAGTCAACAGCTTGGTCACTTGCAAGACTTCGCGAAACTTGGCACCCAAGTTCGCGAGCTTCAGCGTGGCCCCTTGCGATTTCGCACTGTGGAAGGTCGCCACCAGCGTGCCCAAACCCGCGCTGTCGATGTAACTGACGTTCGCCATGTTCAGCACGATCTTGCGCTTGCCTGCGGCCAACAGACTCTTTACTTTCTCGCGGAACGAGTTGCTCTCCTCGCCAAGGACAATGCGCCCCTCGATCTCCAGCACAGCGATGCCGTTCACATCTCTCTCCGTCATTCTTAGTGCCACGTCGCGCCTCCTGGAATTTTATGGGTGAGCCTTTGAAGTTGTAGCCCGCAGATAATGGACCGTCTTGACGCAGCCGCTGTGTCAATAGAAATCCGAGCACGACATGTAATAGCCGCACGTCGGACACGTCATTTTGCAGCGTCGCTGCTCCAAACGCGTCGAACAACGGGGGCAATACGCGGAGGCCAAATCCGGCTCGTTGTTCGGTCGGCGCGCCGGCGAAACGTCCTCTTCCTTCGGTCGAAACTCGATGGTGCGAAAAACCCTTCGCCCCCGCCTGGACATGCTGCCGCCCCGGACGCACGTTTATAGCACATCCAGTCCATCCGGCAAAGGAAACTGACGTCCTGCGCACCCCCTCCCGCTCTCGAGCGTGCGTTTGAATCCGGCGAACACAGAAGCGAGCAGAAGCTACAAATCGGGTTTTTTGAGCAACCGAGCTCAGCTGCGCTGCGTCTTATCAGGTAGCTGCGGAGGGGATCATGAGGGACTGCTGCCCAAGCCTTACCGCAATTGCCGTTCTTGCCAGTTTCGCCCTTCTTGCTCCAGCGAACACCGCGGGGCAACGGATGCCCGCACGGACGATGGCTCCGCTTCCGGCCCCGGCCGTGGGCCACACCGGTTACGTGCACCGGGCACCCTCAAATGGAATTCACGCCACTCCGAGCCGCGCCCGCACGGCGCGAGCGAACACAGTGGCAACCGCGCAGGGCGGGAACGGTGTTAGCGCCGCCGATTCCTCCGGTTTTGGATATCCGCTGAGCATTCAAGACCTGCTGAATATCACGCCTACGAACGGATTTAACTGGCAATACGTCAACGCCATCAATCAGGACCTCCCCATACAGGCCCTGATCAATCCGGTGACTCAGCTTGAGGTGGCCCAAGCCGAGCGGCTGCTCAGAAGCACGGGCGGCGCTTACGGCGGCGCCTACTTACTTGGCGGCGGCGGTTACGGGTACTATGCCCCACCAGAGACAGAGGGCGAGGAGGGTTCGGGCGAGCAGCAGGCGCCCCCACCAAGTCAGCCCGCCCAGCCGCAGGTCATCGTGCTGCAGCAGGCACCGGCGCAGCAGGCGCCAGAGGAAGGTTCAGCGGCCACGGCTGAGGAACAGATACCCGACCAAGGCCAGTTGACCCTTGTTCTGCGCAACGGCAAGCAAATCCAGGCGGTGGCCTTCACGCACGCCGGGGACGAGATCCTCTACATCACTCCGAACGGCAGCCGGTTGAGCATCCCGACCAGCGAATTGAATCCCGACGCCACCGTGCGCATCAACCAAGAAAAAGGCACGCCGCTTCAGCTGAACCTCTAGGCGATTCGCGTGGAGCAACAGGTTCCCGTCTGCCCCCTCAAAGCTCAGGCGTCTGACCGTTCGGCAGGTTCCGGCATATAGGGACCTGCTTCAGCAGGCAGGCCGGCCCGCTCAAACTGAATGGTCGTGTGCGTGATGTGAAAATCGTGTTCGAGCATTTCCCGGATGCCGCCGAGTACTCTTTCGCTCTGTTCCATGTGCATGTCGGGGATGCGCACGTGGCAGGAAAGGGCTACTAGATCGGTGCCCAAGGTCCAGATGTGAACGTCATGAACCTCCTGCACGCCGGGGACGCGCAGTACAGCGCCGGCCACATCCTCGAGCCGAATTTCGCGCGGCAGACCCTCAAGTAGGATATGACCGCTTTCGTTCAGGATTCCCGCCCCTGACCACAGCACCATCCCGCCAATTCCGATGCCGATCAGGGGATCAACCCACAGCGCCCCGGTCCACCGAATGGCCAGTGCGCCGGCAAAAATCGCCACGTTCGACAACGCGTCGCCTAGATTGTGCAGCCACACCGTGCGGACGTTCAGGTCGCGGCGCCCACGGTGAACGGCTGCGGTAATCCCGCCATTGATCGCGAGCGCCAGCACGGAAATCCAGAGCATTAGGCCAGCTTGAACACGGACGGGATGCCGAAAGCGAACCAGGGATTGATAGAGGAGGAATATGGCCACCACCTCGAGCAGAATCGCGTTGACGAACGCCGCTAGGATTCCCGCGCGGTGATACCCGTACGTCTTCTGTGAAGTCGGTGGACGCAAGGCCAGGCGCATGCCGATCCAGGAAATGACCAAGGTCGGAACGTCCGTCAGGTTGTGGACTGCGTCGCTGAAGAGCGCGATCGAGTGCCCCAGATAACCGGCCACGATCTCCGCCACGACCAATGCGAACGTGGCAGCCACGGCCGCCCCGAGCAGGCCGGTCATCCTCTGCGCCATTCCGTTCAGGTGCGGAGGCGCAGCATTGCTCGACCCATGCGTGTGAAAGTGCACCATAAAAATTCTAGCGGAGAATCGGGCTGTCGACAGCCCCAAAAACCACGCGGACCCGTCGAACGATTACCCTGCCGATCACTCGAATGCCCTCCATAGCCGGTCGCGAACCTGCGGGCCGAAACGCGGTTGACTTCCCCCGTGGGCACCGCCTACCATGACACCGTCCTCACAATTGAGAGGGAGGCGCTCGAATCGTGTCGCAGTCCCTCTGCCAATGGCCCAGCAGAGCACAAAACTCGTCTTCTGGGGCGTGCGCGGCTCGACACCCACCCTGGAGCGCGACACATGGCGCTACGGCGGCAACACGCCTTGCCTCGAGCTCACTGCTCCCGACGGCACGAGATTCATTCTGGATTGCGGTACCGGGCTGCGCATGCTCGGGAACCATTGGCTGAAGTCGCGTGGCGATTCTGGAATCGACGCGCAGGTCCTCGTTACTCACTACCACTGGGACCACATCCAGGGCATCCCGTTCTTCCACCCGTTTTTCGATGCGCGGAATCGCTTCCACTTTTACAGTTTCCAATCGGCAGCCCTCGGTCCCCATAGCCTTCGGCAGGTTCTCGAAGCACAGCTCGCCCAGCCGTATTTTCCGGTCGACGTCAGCATGATCAGTGCGGAACGCGAGTTTCACGAGATCGCCGGTGGGCAACACTGGGAGACCGCCGGAACAAGGATCAGTACGGCTTGGCTAAATCATCCGCAGGGCTGCCTGGGATATCGTCTGGATACATACGCCGGTTCCGTGGTCTATGCAACGGACAACGAGCCGGGCAACGCGGCATTCGATGCCGGGCTCCGCCAACTCGCCGCCGGTGCGGACGTGCTTGTCTACGACGCGCAGTATTCTCCCGAGCAGCTTGCCTCGAACCGCAAAGGATGGGGCCACTCGAGCTGGCTTGAAGGCGTGAAGCTGGCCCGCGAGACGAAGGCTCGAAACCTGGTCCTATTCCACCATGATCCGGATTCCGACGATCAGAAGGTCGACGGCTTCCTCTCCGCTGCGCGCCAGCAATTCCCCGCAACCTGGGCCGCGACCGAGGGAATGTCGGTCACGCTAACCGAACGAGGCGTCGATGTGGCGCTGCGAGGCTCGCGGATCGGCCAGCGCCGGAGACTGCGCTTCTCGGCCACCGTGAGCGGGCAATTGGAAGACGGCGGCACCTTCCAGGAAAAGGCGACGGTTCGTGACTTGAATCTGCAGGGCGCTTATCTTTGCCTCAGGAGCCGGCCACGCCTGCAATCGGAGATGCGCGTCGTGATTGAAGCATCAGGCGACCAGGATCGTTCGAGCGTTCTATCCCTTCGCGGAACCGTGATCCACTGCGATCCCGGCCGCGAAAAGACCGAAAACGGCGTCGGGGTCGTTTTTATTGAGGAGGGCGAGACCGCCGTTTCGAACGATTGACCCGCACCGCGAACGAAACCTTGCGGCCCGGCCGCTCGCGAAGAGCCGCTGATTTGCATCGGGCTCGAAATCGAGGTAAGCCAGGTTCCTGTTCCCCTCGCTCAGGATTCGCAGGGTCAAAACACTCACTCCCCTTGGGCCTGGATGACCTCGAGCGGTCGGCGCGATCAGCGCCAGGCCAGAGTCGTCAGGGAGTTCTCGCGCAGCGGAAGCTGTGCAGCGCTGCTGGCGAGCGCGAGGCGAATGTTTCTAGCCGCGCCCGGATTGCTGATCACCACGATCCGCTGTCCGTCCGGGTTTTCAAACGCGACGTGCGGGAGGTCAGGGGCTGAGCTTTCCGAGTCGAAGCGGTGCGCACCACGATGAATGAGCCGGGAATAATGCGCGAAGGCCCAGAATTGTCCGCTGCGCGTGATCTCCCGGGTCTGGGAGTTAATCGTCGCCATGCCCCCGCAAGAAAATGGGCCGATATTCGGATGACCATGCTCGTCGAGCGCAAGGTTCCAAGCCGTGATCGACCGGCACCAATTCCGCAGAACGCCAGTGAAGATCCCTCCCCATTTGCACCAGTCCGTAAGATAACCAGGGTCGGTATAGTCCGGTCCGCCCTCCGTCCAATACATCTCCAGTTCCGGATAGGCGTCCTGCGCCTTGCTCATCATTTCCGGAATGCCAGCGTACCCGTGCCAGGCCACCGCATTCGAGTACCGGCGTAGCCGCTCATCCTCGAGGCAGCAGACCGCGCGTCCCCACAAATTGTAGTTGTGATCTAGAATCCAGATTTTCGTGCCCACTCCACTCCGTTCGAGCAGAGGGCCCAAATGATCGCACACGAATTGTATCTCGTACTCCTGAGGCCAACTGCAGGCGGGCATTCTGCCGTCCTGATCGGTGTCAACTTCATTCTGCGAGGTGAGCGCCTGTATGGCGACACCTGCCTCCGCGTAAGCCTGCAAGAACTTTAGGTAGTACTGCGCGTAAGCGGGAAGATAATGGCTTCGCATTGAGCCGCCGAGCATCGAGCCACTGAACTTCATCCAGCCCGGCGGGCTCCATGGAGAGGAGAAGAGAAACAGTTCCGGATTTGTCTGGCGCGCCTGGCGCAGGATGGGCAGGATGTATTCGCGGTCGTGATCGATCGAAAATCGGGTGAGATCAGGATCGGGATCGCCTTCGTCGAAGCTGTAGATGTTTCTCGAGTAGTCGCTTGAGCCGACACAGATACGGCAAACGCTTAGCCCCATTTCCGAGGGGTGAAACATTTCGTGAAACAGCTGCTCGCGGGCGTCCGGCGCGAGTCGATTGAACGTGTAACAGGCGGCGTCGGTGAAGGCACCTCCGAAACCCAAGATCGGTTGGAACCTTATGTCCGGATTCAAGTGGATCTGGGGCGCGCCGGATTCAGGCGAAGCGGCCGTCCACTCGACAGGAGCCGCAGAGGCGAACCGATCTTCGCCTGCGGTAACCCAGACCGAAATCTCCGAGTGCGGAGCTCCTGACTGATCGACTCGACCGCTGACAGAAGGCGGTCGACGAAGATTTTCTTTCGGGAGAGCTGCTGCGGCCAGACCGAGGGCCGAAATGCCAAGAAAATCTCGCCGCGAAGCGAGATCCCGCTCGGTCGATATGTCCCGCTTTTTCTTCGGCTTACCCCTCATTTTCGAGCAGCATCTTACGCCCAAAATTGCAAGGCCGCAACAGGCTAGTGCTAGCCATCCGTTGCCACCTTTGGTTGCCGCCCGAGCCGGTCGGCGGTATCGAGCGGTCTCCGGGGAACCCGTCTGCGGTTCCCTAGCGCTTAGAGGTGGACAGCCGGATCTTGTCGGCCGGGATAATGCCCTCGCCTTCTTTGATGTAGTAGAACCTATCCGCGGCCAGATTCCTGAGCGTGTCTGTGCCGCCCGAGGGCCAGAGAATTTCAACTTTGTCGACGCGTGTGCTGCCGCCAAGGCCGAAATGGAGGCGAAGATCATTCTGCGAGAGATAACTGCCGCCGCTCAGGACCTCGCTGGTCTCGACCAGATTCCCGGCCGTCGCTCGTACCCGCGCGTTCAAGGCCAGACGATTGCTCTTCGTCCCCTCTAGTTGAAGGCTTATCCAGTGATTCGGGGGGCCGCCCTCGGGACGCAAGATCGTGGGCATCCCCTCGAGGTTCTCAATCACCATCTCCATGTGCCCATCATTAAACAAGTCGCCGACGGCTAGTCCGCGACTGACCCTAGGCGCCTGGATGGCCGGCCCCACGAGTTTGCTGATGTCCTTAAAGGTGCCGTCTCGCTCGTTCGCGAACAGCAGAGCCGGCTCGCGATATCTCGGCCCGGCTTCCCCGCTATCGACCTGCGGATACACGTGACCGTTGACGAGCAAGAGATCGAGCCAGCCCGTGTTCGAAAGATCGACGAAGGCGTCGCCCCAGCCAACGTATGGGGTCGTGCTCGGAGCGATCAGGGAAGTAAACGAAGCGTCGGTGAAATTCATTTTTCCGTCGTTGCGATAGAGCGCGGTGTATTCGTCGCTGAAATGCGTGACGGCGATCGACGGCTCGCCCGTATGCAAGTAATCGCCGATGGCCACACCCATGTTGGCCTGGTCTGCTCCATCCTGGCTCGCCGCGACCCCCGCAGAGAACCCGATCTCTGAAAAATGGCCGTTGCCGTCATTTTGAAACAGGTAATTTCTGCCAGCATCGTTGGCTAAGAACAGATCGAGATTCCCGCCTTCATCGAAGTGCGACCACACGGCGGTCAATCCAAACGAGTCGGGAGAGTCGCGAATGCCGGCCGGCTTTGAAACATCCTCGAACACCCCCTGCCCGCTATTGTGGTAGAGGCTTGCAGGCGAGCCTTTTAGCCCGCGCGGGCCGCACTGCACGTCGATGCCGCGGTATTTGCAGGTGGGGCTTGACCCGAAGGTTGGCAGAGTGTCGAGACGAAAATCCACGTAATGCGAAACAAACAAATCGTCCCAGCCGTCACCATCATAATCACCGAAGCTGGCACCCGTGGCCCATCCCGAATCGTTCCCGAGACCCGCTTGTCTGGTCACGTCCGTGAAGGTTCCGTCGCCGTTATTTCGATACAAAACGACGCCCCCAAAACAGGTGACGAGCAAATCGGGCCACCCGTCGTTGTTGTAATCTCCCACGACCGCACCCATAGCCCAACAGGGCTCGCCCACCCCGGCCTTGCCCGTGACATCCGTGAAGGTTCCGTCGTGGTTGTTGTGGTAGAGCGCCCCGCGTGCCTTCTTGCCCCCCAGCGCCATTTCCACGTTTTGAGCGTTCGTCAAGTAAATATCCGGCCACCCGTCCCGATCGTAATCAATCAGCGCGACACCCCCGCTCATCGACTCGACGACATATTTCTGCTCGGGACTCGACAGGTGGTTGAACCGGATGCCGGTCGAATTCGTGATGTCGACGAGTTGGAGCAAACCACCCGCGGGCTGGCCCTTTGAACTCACCTGCAATGGGGATGTGCTGTTCGGCGGGTCAAACCCTATCCCCTCGGCACGGGGGGCTGGGAAGAAGTACCCAAGGCACATGAACAAGAACGCCGTCGCTACCGTTGCTTGGGCGGCTCGCTTTAAGTGCAAATCGGTTTTCTCCGTCCGGCTAGCCACGACGACGCTTCTCGAGCGCGGCTGGCCTACGCACGGCAGGGCACAGGCAAGAGGAAGTGGGGAGTCGTGAGCGAGATCAATTGAGCGACCCATCCTGCGGGCGTCGCCGTGCCCGATCGTCGAATCTCACTGCCGCGGATCCGTCTCTCCGCGCTCTTGGCCCGCCGGCTCGAGCCGCATGGCCTGGTAGATGTCTCTGAGCTTATCCTTCATCTCTTTGTATTTCTGGTATTCTTCGATTTCCTGTTTCGCATCCGCCGCGCGTCCCATCTCGCGATACACCGTGCTCAGGCGAAAATGAGCGACCGCGCTGGTCGGGTCGAGCTGTATGGCGTGCTCCAGAAGCGGCTCAGCCTTTTGCGGCTCGTTCATGCTCATCAGAACCTTGGCCAGCCCGATGTTGGCATCGGGATCATTCGGGCGCAGCTCGACGGCCCGCGTATAACGGTCATAAGCGCCCTTCAGATTGTTTTTGCGCAGGGCGATCTCGCCAAGCCTAGCCTCGGCCTGCTCGTCGAGCGGATTCACCTCTAGGGCCTTCTTATATTCGCTCTCCGCCTCGGCCTGATCGGCCGGTGCCGAAGACGTGTTTAGCATATCGGCAAGCTCGAAATGCAGCCCGGGAAGATTCGGGTCAAGCTTGACGGCCGCTCGATAATTCTCAATCGCTTCAGCGGTCTTACCTTGTTTGGCCAGCTCGTGCGCTATGGCCTGCCGCATTCGAGCAGAGCTTGGGGCCACGATGGACAAGGTTAGCAACGACTCGGCGGCCATATCCGAGTAAACCCGATAGGCCGTGTAAAGAAGAACCGGGTCGGTAGGTTCGATGCCGCGCAGAACACTCAAGGTGGCTGCGGCTTTGTCGAGGTCCGCTGTGGCAGAGTAGAGTTCGACGAGCTCCATCCCCGTCTCGACGCGAATTTTCTGATCCCCCAGTTTCGAAAACGCTTCTTCCAAATCGTTGCGAGCAGCCGTGAGGTCCCCCGTGCGTTTTTCGGCGATGCCGAGCAGAGATTGAATCTTGGGCAAGTCCGGCTGCAGTTTCAGTGCCGCACGAAGTTGCGGAATGGCTTGCTCGTATTTCCCCTCGAAAAAGAGCAGCACGCCGAGATTGGCCTGGGCGTCTAGGTTCGTGGGGTCAAGATCGACGATGGCCTTGAATTCGGGGACGGCCAGGTCGGGCTTGTTCTCCCTCAGGTACTCGGCGGCCTGGCGCGCGTGTGATTCAATCTGCTGCTGGCTGCTGCTGGAAGACTGGGCAAAGCCCGGCGACGGCAGAAACAGGGCCCAAAGCAAAACGACAACCGCAATGATTTTCATCCAAGGATTATACGGCCAACCCCCAGCCTTTCGCCTCTTCGTTGACCGCAAAAAAGAGGGGACGGCACCGTTACGGGGCCGTCCCCCTCTTTGTCCGCTGTCGTGACGGCGGCAAGCCGCCGTCTTTCTCTACTGCACGAGCGCCGTTAGAAGGCTAGCCGGGCGCCCAGTTGGATCGTACGTGGCCCGTTCGCGACGCCCTTGACCGTGCCCACACCCGAACTACTCACGTCAGTGTTCGGTAGCGTGAAGCTCGGATGGTTCAGGGCGTTAACGAAGTCTCCGCGGAGTGTGAGCCCAAGTCGTTCCTTGTAATGCCAAGTCTTCGCCAGAGACAGGTTAATATCGGACAGTTTTGGCCCGAAGAGCGTGTTTCTGCCTCCAGTCCCGAACGACCCGTTGCCCTGCTGGGTCGGGGTCTCAAAGGCTGCAGCGTTGAACCAGCAGCTCGTGTAGGGGGCCGTAATGCTTATCGTACCTACCGTCGCGCCGTTGGGACAGGTGCCTGACATCGCGGAGACACCCTTGACGGGGTTGGCAAACACGTTGCCGGCCTGCGAATAGTCGCTAACACCATTGTCCAACACCGTGAACGGATTGCCGCTCTGGTAGATAAACGTCCCCGCCACACGCCATCCGCCCAACGCAGCGTCAAGGATAGCGTTCTGATTCATATAGGGCTTGCCAATGCCAAACGGCAGCTCATATGTCGCGGTCCCTTTGAGCGCTTGCGGCGTGTCGAAGTTCGAGTTGCCGTAGTTAGCGGCGGGATCGTTTCCGATTTGCCAAACCTGAGCCCCGGAGGTGCTGCCCCACCCGGCCGAGTCCTGGTCATCCAGCATATGCGACCAGGCATAGTTGACATTGAAGGTCAGCCCGTAGGAATAACGCTTCTGCACCAGGATTTGCAGCGAATCGTAGTTCGAGATGCCGTTGAAGTTTGAGCCAGAAAGGCTTCCAAACGCCGGATATGGACGCTCGCAAGTGCTCGGGTCCAAAGCGATGGATGCGGGTGTTGCCCCGTTACAGGCCGATACATCGTTTGCGTTCAGCAGGGCCGGGTTCGTGATTTGGTTCAGGTCGGTGATATATTGCAGATGCATTGCATGACTGCCGACGTAAGCAACCGACGCCGCAAAGTCATTCGCGAACTGGTGGTCGACGGCGAGCGTCCATTCCCAGATCTCACCCGGCCCGATGTCATAGGGTTCATAAGGCGGACTATAGACCGGATTGAGGCTGATGTAGGACGCGGGGTTCCTCGAGGCCTCAATGTAGGGCAGGGCGTTGGCCATCATCGTAGCGCTCGAGCTTAAAAGGAGCGGGGTAGTGTTGCCGGCGCTGATCCAACCCGTGTCCCCGGCGGCAGAATCAGGGTCGCTGCTGCTCCCCTGGAAGGCAGCGCCGAAGCCCATTTGACCACCGCCCTCACCACCATAGAGATCCATGCTGTAGTTATAGGCGAAGAGCCCTGCACCGCCTCGCACGACGGTGTTGTCCTTGACCGACCAGGCCACGCCTACCCGCGGGAGGAAGATGTCCCAAACCGGGTGCTGCAAGGTCGTTCGGTTATCCTGACCGGCAAACCATAGCGAGCCCGCGGTGCCCGCGAAGGGCCCGAAGGGATTGATGAGATTCTGGTCGAAATCGCCAAGGCGATTGTGTTCCTCGCTCATGCCCGTGTTCCCCGTCCAGCGCAAGCCGAGGTTGAGGGTGAGGTTGGGCTTGAGTTTCCAGTCGTCTTGAATGAAGGCTTGCGGGCTCTTCATCCGCATGCCCGTCAGAAACTGATTCTCCGCGGCCCAGGCATCGAAGTTGCCGAGCAGGAAATCCCCGAAGCCCGAGCCTGCGGTTCCCGTATTCAGCGTTCCGTTGGCATTTACGCCTGCGGTGTATTGTCCGCTAAAACCGTAGTTGCCTGCGCTGTTGGCGCCCCAAGCCGTGGTGTTGCCCTCGCTCATCAACACCTCTATCCCGAAATGCAGAACGTGCTTGCCGTGGATCAGCGTCACCACATCGGCGGGGTCAAACGAGTTCTCGACGTAAACGGCGTCCGTGGCAGGATTCAAAGTGTTTACAGCGTCTGGGCCGCCGAATCCACAATAGGGGTTTGTGCAGCCGATGATGGGGAATTGGTTATAGTGAGTATCTTGCAGGCCAAACGCCGTTGCGGGGTTCAACCCGATGGACGAGGATAGGAACCAGTTGCCTTGCTTGGTATACCCAAATCTAAATTCGTTTACCAGCGTCGGACTGACCGTCCACGCGTCGGTGATCTGCGTGTTGTAACCGTCCACGTCCCCGCTGCCGCAATCCAGCGGGCAGTTGAACAGACCGTTGTCGACCCCGGGGTTGTCCTTCTGGCTAATTGAGTACATGAGGCGGTTCTTGTCGCTCAGGTTGTAGTCCAACCGCCCAAAATATCGGTGGACCGGGGCGGGATTGATATGCGCGAGGTAGAGGTTATTTGTACACTCGTTCGGATACAGAGGGTTCGTGCTGCATGTTCCTACCCCTTGCGGTGCCGTGGGCCAGCCATACTTAGAAGCCATAATGGCCGCCGACACGGGGTTGATCCGGCTGGGAATGCCGCCACAGTTGGTGCCGTTCGGAATCATGTTGGCGCCGCCGCACTCGCTGGCGAAAGAGGCGCGAGCAAGGGTTGCACCCGACCCGGTGGTGGTGAGCGGGTCATAGACGGGGTACATGCCAGTGAAATCGCCCTGCTCCTCGGCGGCCGTAGGCACGGTAACATAGCCGTTCGACGCGCTGTTATTGACGATCCTGTCTATGTCGAAGAAGAAAAAGAACTTGTTCTTGATAATGGGCCCGCCGACGGAGCCACCAAACTGGTCATATCGCAAATACGGCACTTCATGCGCGGGGTTAGCAATTTCCGGCCCGCTGGGGTTCAGGGGGTTTGTCTCCAACGGAGCCGCCTGATTATTGAAATAGTTGTTGGCGTTTAGAAAGTTGTTCGAGAAAAACTCGTAAGCGGACCCATGCCATCCGTTGGTTCCACTCTTGCTGATCTGGTTGAACACGACGCCGCCCATGCCATATTGCGCCGAGAAGGAAGAAGTGTTGACCTGAACCTCCGAGATGGTCTCGAAGATCTCATCGTCGTTGTTGTAGCTCGCCGGCAGTATGGTGCTGGCCCCATCCTGAAGGAAGTTGTCGAAGTTCGGCAGGTTGCCGTTGATCGAAGCCGCATCGCCGGCATTCCAAGCGCCCCCGGCCTGCGAGGTCCGCCCCTGTGTAGTGCCTTCAGCGCCGGGCAAATAGATGTTGAAAGCAGCCCAGTCGGCGCCGGTGATCCCGCCCCCTGACTGGGGCAGCTCTGACATGCTTTTGAAATCCATAATGGAACCCTGCTGGCCGGTTTCCGTCTCGAGGAGCGGCGCGCCCACGGCGGTGACGCGCACCTCTTCGCTTACCGCGCCAATTTCAAGTGTGGCGTTCTCGGTAATTACGGTCACTTCGAGCGTGATCGGGCCGCGCACCAATGTCTTGAAACCCTTTGTCGAGAAGGTAATGTTGTACCTTCCGGGCGGCGTCGAGACGGTGTCGTAGATTCCATCGCCGTTGGTGACGAAGATCTTCGTCACTCCCGTATCAATATTGGCGACGGTGACGGTGGCACCCGGGAGAACCGCGCCGGACGCATCCGTCACGGTGCCGCGAATCTCACCGGTATTTCTATTCTGTGAAAGGGCTGGCCCGGCCAGGCACAGCACGAGACAAAACGCGAACGCAAACCGAAACACTCCCGTCATGTGATTCCTCCCCACCCCAAAATTGACCACCCCGTCAGAACCGGCTGCCCCTCTAACCAACCCGGGTTGGGCCCAGTGTTCCTCGCGCGCAAACGGTGAGCAGTAGGAGCCCGAACCGTCGTTCCGGCCGCAATGCCACCGTCGAGTTTTGACCGTAACTCTAATCTTCTCCGCGCCTTATGGGAAAATCACTCTCGAGGATGAAAAGACCAAAACCAGTCGAAAAGAGACCCGTCGCACTCTCTTTACCGTTGATCTTCCGCCACCCCGCGAGAAGCAAGAAACATCGTTGTTCTACTCGCTCCCCCAGCTAGTACTTTTGCATTACCCCCGGTGTTGCCGCAGATTTAGCTCCAGATTTGTCCCCTTGTCAAGAGAAAAACATCGATGTTCTAAAAGAAAAAATGAAGAGGTTGCCAAATAGCATGCTTTGACGCGCGGCGCGCGAGTTATAATGGCCGGCCCGGAACGGCCCCGCAGCTTCGGATTCTTTTCATTTACAACTTGGAGAAGGGGCCATTGAAACGCCAAAAAGAGAAAACCAACCAGAACGGCAAAGCGGTCCCCACCCTGAGGGCGGTGGCCGAGCGCGTGAGGCTTACGCCCAGCACGGTGTCACACGTGCTCAACGACGCCCCGTCGGCACGTTCGGTTCCTCAGCATACCAAAGACCGCATCTTCGCCGCGGCACGAGAACTCAACTACCATCCGAATTTCTTCGCGCGCTCTTTGAAAGTAAAGCGCAGCTACACCATCGGAGTAATCGCCGAAGAGATTGGCGACGCCTACGGGTCTCTTGTAATCAGCGGAATCGAGCGCTATCTGCGAGAGCAGAATTTCTTTTTCCTGACTGTCTCTCATCGGCACGATAAGAAACTCCTGGCCACCTATGCGCACATGCTGCGACAGCGCGGCGTGGAAGGTTTCATTGCCGTCGATACTATGCTCCATGAAGAGCCGACTTTGCCCACCGTAGCCGTTGCCGGACACCGGCGACTCAAGAACGTCACAAATCTCGTCCTCGATCACGAGCGAGCTGCTTTGCTCGCCCTCGAACATCTGCGCGATCTCGGGCATGAGCGGATCGCATTCATGAAGGGCTCGACGGCGAGCTCGGATACCGAAGACCGCTGGGGCGCCATCTGCAAGGTCGCTCTGAAAATGGGTGTTCGCATGCACTCCGAGCTGATCGTGCAGCTGGAAGGAGACGATCCCACACCGAATCTCGGCTACCCGTTCGCGCAGCAATTGGTCAAGCGCCAGCAGGCTTTCACTGCTCTTTTCGCTTATAACGACAATTCCGCCATCGGTGCAGTCCGCGCGCTTCACGAGGCGGGGTTTCGCGTGCCCGAAGATATATCCGTCGTAGGATTCGACGACATTCAAAGCGCTGCGTACTTAAATCCTGCACTGACCACGGTCCGGCAGCCGCTCAAGAAGATGGGCGAGCTTGCCGCCAGAACACTGCTCGACCGCATCGAGGAACGGGCCAAGTATGTGCCGGAAATCACGGTCGAGCCGGAATTGGTGGTGAGAAAATCGACCGCTCCTCCGCGCTGTGCCGCCTCGAGTACGTAGCACGCGCCGAGCGGCAGGGCCCGCTCACTCGAGCGCGCACGAGGACGACAACAATCCCAAACTCGCCCTGCCAGGGGTACCGAACTCTCGCCTTCCGGAGAGAAGCTAAAGAGCTTCCGTGCTGGCCCGCACTTGGGCGTGGAATCTCGCGCGACAGCAAAGCCCGTTGCGACGGCCGCTGGAGGCACCCGAGCCCCCCACCCGCAAAGGATTCGCCAAGTTTTCACACTTCCGTAACACGCGCGTAGGCTTCCCTCGCTACCTGGTTACGGCGCGAACGGAGGCCTCCATGAAAGCAAAGAACCTGTTACAACTGCTCGGAATCACCGCCGCTTTATTGCTCACAGCGTTCGCACACCGAGCGGCGGTCGGCGCAAACGCCCTAGGCTCGGGGAAGATCAAACACGTGCTGCTGCTCAGCATTGACGGCATGCACGCCGTAGACTTCTACAATTGCGCTCGCGGAGTCGAGGGCGTGAACTACGGAAATCCCTATTGCCCAAATATGGCGGCGCTGGCCCAAACGGGTATCAATTACGTGGGTGCCATCTCCTCCAAGCCTTCCGATTCTTTTCCTGGAATCACCGCCCTCGTTTCTGGCGGGTCTCCGAAAAGCACGGGCATTTATTATGACGTAGCCTACGACCGCTCCCTCGATCCACCGGAGATAACCACGGGTACCGGCCTGGCGGGCGGACCCTGCACCCCCTACGAGGTGCCGACCGGTACGACAACTGACTATGACCAAGGCATTGAGATTGACGACACCAAGCTAAACGGTGGCGCCCATGGCGCCGGATTAACGGATGGTGGCGTTGCCTCCATCGACCCGAAGAAGCTGGTGCGCGACCCGCAGCTTGGCTGTGCACCGGTTTATCCGTGGAACTTCATCCGCACAAATACGGCCTTCGGCATCGTCCACGCCGCGGGCGGCTACACGGCCTGGATCGACAAGCACGCATCCTATTCGGTGGTCGGTGGACCGGGCGGTGAGGGCCTCAATGACTATTACTCGCCCGAGGTGGACTCGACCGTCGTGCCGCTGCCCGGTGTCGAAACCTCCGAGGGTGCTTCCTGCGCGACCATCCGCGACAAGACGGTTGACGTTGAAGCCGGGTTTCAAGCGACCGCATCGTGGACGAACAGCTTTGAGAACATTCAGTGCTACGACGCGATCAAAGTCGACGCGCTGCTCAACGAAATCGCGGGTAAGACGCATCTGGGCAACGCTCCAGCCAAAATTCCCACGCTGTTCGGCATGAATTTCCAGTCGGTGTACTTCGGAGAAAGCCTGTACGAGCCGACCGTCGGCAGGGGCGGATATCAGAATGCGGCGGGTGTGCCCAGCGCACCGTTACTTGAAGAAATCGAGTTTGTGGACGCTTCGATCGGCGATATCGTTGCCGCCCTCCACCATTCCGGCATATATGACGACACGCTGATCATCATTACGGCTAAACACGGGGACTCTCCCATCGACCCGAAACTGTACGTCGCAGACGGCACCAACACGCCGGCGACCTTGCTCGGCACTGCGATCCCCTATTCGGAATCGCCGCTGAACCTAACCGGAATCGGCGCTACAGAAGACGACGTCTCGGTGCTTTGGCTCAAGCCCGGTGCCAGCGTCAACGCTGCCGTCGAGTTCCTCGAAAAGAATTCTGCGGCGATCGGACTCGGACAGATCTTCTACGGGCCCTCGCTCGCCCTCAACTACAACGTCGGTGGCCTTGAAGATTGGCAGGACCCGCGCTCACCGGACATCATTGTGACGCCAAATATAGGAGTTACCTACTCGAGCGCCACGACCATGATCGGAGATCACGGCGGCTTTAGCCATGACGACACAAACGTCATGCTCCTGGTCGTAAACCCAAGTTTCACGCAACAAACCGTGTCAGCCACGACGACCACCGCGCAGGTGGCCCCAACCATCCTGGAGGCCCTGGGCCTAGAACCCAGTGCGCTGGACGCAGTGAAACTCGAGGGCACCGCGGTGCTCCCTGAGGTTCGAGCGCAACTCGCAAAGTAGGGTGAGCTCCGTTGACGCTCGAGAAATCGAAAACGGATCACTCCTCCTACGAAAATAGCTCTCAGGCGGTTTGGGCAAGTGGTTCCAATGTGACTTTGTGGCCGAGACGCTCCAGCCGCCGCACCAGAGAACGACGGATGCGGTTCACATCGATCCGATCAAAGTGATCGGCGCCCAA
>DASPVZ010000052.1:0-197879 GCA_035622135.1 Candidatus Cybelea sp.
TCCGCAACGCGGAAATTCATAAAGCTGTTGATGTGATTCGGGTCGGGGACGCTGAGCGTTACCGTCGGCTTATCCGGGGTCGGCCCGCCTCCAACGTTCAGAATCATCCAGATATTCGCAAGCTGAAGGTACCCAGGCGCGTTGCCATCACCCAGGCTCAGAATGCGAGCGCCGAAGACCTTTTCGTAGTAGCGAGCCGATCGCTCGATGTCGGCGACGGTGAGAAAATACGCGATGCTGATCCCCTCTCGTGGGGGCATCTCATAGCTCTTCTGCTCGATTTGTACGCTGCTCATTGACGACTCCAATTCCGATAAACAGTGCTCATGCGCGAGAAGACATTCGCATTAGCAGTTGATGTGGGTTATGGCTGTGGGAATCCGAACATCAACCACGAGTGATTGGCTACCCAATGCGGGTATAGCTCCGTCATCTGATCGAAACAGCTTCTGGTCGGACGTCGCGGTTTTCTGTAGCCCGATTCTGACTCAAGGATTGAACGGAGAGCGTCGCGCCCCTCGTCACGATCATCGGCCACCATATACGAGCGTTCAGCATCGGATCGACCTCCCTTCCGTCAGCCACAGTCAATTGGATGCTTCCTTCGGCCCTTTGGTGAGACAGCAATATTCGAACAAGCCGGGCGCAGATCGCGCATTCCGCGCGCACCCCCGCCTAGCCCGATTACGCGCACGCGCCGGGCCATCCGGCGAAGTACCAGCGAGTCAGGCCGGCACGCTTGATGCGGCACAGTCCCCAGAATATCGAACGCGGAGAAGTCTCGCAATCCTGACCGGTTCAGATGGTAGGTCAGTTTCCGCATAGCCGACAACACAGGAAGGAATTACTTAGAACCTGCCGTTGTGAGTGTAATGGCGATCTATCAAAGGTTACCCCTATTAGGGGAGCTCAATTGCTGCAAGGGCAAGGGCTGGCCGGAAGGCTCAATTCGGGGGACGGTTTCTTTCGGCCATCTCCATGCGTACCAAACGATCAGCGAAGTGCAGGCCACTTCTATCGTTCCAAAGAACAAATAGTAAGAACTTGTTTCCGTGAGATTGAAGATTGGAAAGATGAAACTGGTCAAGAGAACAGCGGCAGTTTCTATCATGCCCGCGACGATGTTCGCCCAACGATTTGCTCTGGGCTTCAGGATTCGCGACAGCAGAATCATCGCCATCGGGATCTCCATGAGTATTGCGATTCCTACCCACGCTCCCGGGGAAAAATGGATAACACTGGGACCTCCTTTCTTCGACCCCAAGACGTCAATGCAGAAGAACACATCCGCGTAGATATAGTTGAGCGTCGCAAACAGCCATAAGACTGAGAGCCTGACTCGAATGTCTTCCATGGGGCCTCCTGTGCTGCCTAAGCGGGCCGTGATGTTCGGCCTACCGCAGTGAACCCCGGCGATTTTCGCAACATGCGGAGCCCAGAGTTGCCTATCAAGTTCGTACTACGGATGAGCTCTGGAAAAAGACTCATCTACCGACCCGCGAAAAAAATGCAACTCAGGCCTGTGGGTTGGAGCCGACCGCGGAGAGCGCTATGGTGTAACGAGTACGCTCTGCTTTCGTCTCTCCTGTAAGAGTGCCAGCAAAATTACGCCGATGACGCCGACAATGACAACATCCGTAAAATCGCGATGAACGCCGTGGTTCCATGCCTCCACAGTTTGGATGGTCATTACAGAAGAATGGACCAAGCTCTGGCACGCGGCGAAGGCAATCAGGGAGCGATGCGACGACGGCTTTCTGGCAGCCAGGAGCAGAAAGGGACCGAGCGCGATAAACCAACTGAGAAACATCGGCTCGCACGCGTTTTTCATTTCGAGAAGCCAACTAGAATGCGCTAAATCTCTGTACAGCGGATAAATCAGGGCGACGTACGAGAGGCCCAAGAGTCCCACGGCGACTTGCAGCATGCGTTCGCGTTTCACGATGACCTCCTAAGGAAAGCTCCCCGCGCCGGAACTGATGAGCCGAATGTCGGGATTCTCCGGATTTTGAGGCGCATGCTTCGTATATCCTGTCCTGCTCGTGCCGTCAATCGCGGACCAGCCTTATTTCGGGCCAATCACGAGCAAACTGGACATTGGCCGCGGAACGATTCGGGAATCAGTCCAGAGCATGCGACGGGTGGCTGTGCAACTGAGAACAGGGGCGCTTCATTTCAGGTCTATCGCTAAGGGATGCTTCGGTTGGTACAGACCAACCGCGCCACCACCGGGAAGTCGCATCCTGGTGATCGAACCCCATCGCGCTTCCTGAACTTCAGAACACCTAACACCTTTGTTGGCAAGGGAAGCCATCTCTGCTTTCAGATCGTCGCAAATGAAATAGAGTTCGTAGGTGCCATTCTCATCGGACGGATGGAATGCGGCTTCTCCTGGCGGCAGGGCAAAGACCAGCCAGCCATGGCCCGCATCGACGGATTTGAAGCCGAGAACGTCGCGGAAAAATGCACGGTCCGCCTCGGCGTTTTTGGTGTAGACAACGATATGAGCCGCTGAAATCATTCTATCCCTCCGACGGTACCGGGGCTTTGTATCCACCCGACTCGCAGCGCCATTCGGCCCGAGTTGCGGGCAAGCGTGAAGTTATCCAGCCAGATTGTCAATTTCTCGTTTGCCGACTATCCACTCGGAGACGTTCCATTCACCGATCTGTATGTATATATTTACGATGCGCAAATAGACCGGCGGACATTCTTGAAGCACCTCGGTGCGCTGGCGCTTACGCCCGTTCTAGTGGCTTCAGAGGAGACGAGTGGCATGTGGGGATTAATTGCGAAGATAACGATTCTTCCCGGCAAGCGCAATGAAATGGTCGAAATCTTGCGGGAGAGCGCGGCCGATATGCCGGGATGTCTGAGCTATGTGGTAGCCAAAGACGTCGCTGACGAAAATACGATATGGGTCACGGAAGTGTGGGAGAGCATGGCCAGTCATGATGCGTCCCTATCTTTGCCTGTTGTGAAGAACGCGATACCTCGAGGCCAAGCAATCGTTTCGAATTTCGAGAGAATCGCCGTGACAAGCCCGGTGTGGGGAGCGGGCCTATCAGCGGCTAAGGCCCAATCATCGCCCACCTCCTATTGACATTCTATAGCAAAGCGCCTATGTTCGTGCAGGGCGTCTATAGGAGAGGCATTTGGCACCCGATAATGAGACAGGCGGCGGAGTGCCCCCTTCCTGGCGAAACTCGCCTACAAAGCGCAAGAGGCTGGTAGAGAGTTTGCAAAGGTTAGCTCACGAGGAACATCGCAGCGTTGCCCGTGTGGTGCCTCGGTGCCCAAGAAACTTTCCGACCGAGAGCACCGGTGCCCGAAGTGCGGTCTCACGAGCATCGTGACCGCGTCTCGGCCTTGGAAATACTCAGGCTCGGATTAAGCCTTCATGCGCAAACGAAACCTGAAGTAAAGGTACGCGTTGCACGGGACGGCGCCGACTGGAAGCGGAGACCAAGCGCTGGGGCCGCGTTGCGCTGGCGATAGCCCGGACACTCGAGGCCTCCTGAAGAGAATCCTTATGAATTTTCCTCGCTTCGCAAGCTTGCTGCGTAACCTTCTTCACAGAGAGCGAGAGGAGCACGAATTGGATGAAGAAGTTTGCACCCACGAACAGTTGCTCGTGGACGAAAACATGCGAGCGGGCATGAACCCGCAAGAGGCCCGGCGACAAGCGCGCCTTGAGCTCGGCGGGGTCGAGCAAGTCAAGGAGCATGTCCGCGAGGTTCGCGCCGGCCACCTGCTCGAAACGCTTTGCTGCGATGCGCACTACGCAGCGCGGATGATGTGGCGTAGCCCAGTATTCACGATAACAGCGGTCGTGACCCTGGCCCTGGGGATTGGAGCAAACACGGCGGTGTTCAGTGTGGTAAATGCTGTGCTGCTGCGGCCCCTCCCCTATCCCGATTCGGATCGGCTGGTGCAGATCTGGTCGACAAATCCGAAAGCTGACCGCTGGGGCATGTGGACGGCATACCCCAGATTTGAAGACTGGCGCCGCGAAAGCACTGTGTTCGAAGAGATGGCCACCGCGCGAACCTGGGTGATCAGCATCAAGGGCGGTGATCATCCTGAGTCGCTGTTTGGGGTAATAACCTCGTCGCAGCTCCTCCAAGTGCTGCGGGTGCAGCCGATGCTTGGGCGGGGATTCCTGCCGGATGAAGATCAACCCGGCCACGATCATGTGATCATTTTGAGTTACGGCCTCTGGCAAAGGCGGTTCGGGTCCGACCGCGCTGTGGTTGGGCGCACTGTGGATGTCGATCAACAGAATTACACCGTGATCGGTGTGATGCCCTCTGATTTTCGATTTCCTCCCGAACTTCCCGCGTCGCGAGTGGACGCCTGGCTTCCGCCAGCACCCGATCCAAGCCGCAGCGATCGTGGGAGCAATAACTATTACACATTCGCGCGCCTAAAGCCCGGCGTGACAGTGGCGCAGGCTCAAGCCGAGATGGACGCCATCAATCATGGACTGGCCGAGAAATACTCCGCAGATAGCGGGCTGGGTGTGAAGGTTGTGGGTTGGCGACGAGAAGTGGGGAGCGAGGTTCGTCCGGCGCTGCTGATCCTTCTGGGTGCGATCAGCCTGGTGCTGTTGATCGCCTGCGCCAACGTGGCCAATCTTCTGCTCGCCCGTGGCGCCATGCGGCAGCGGGAAGCGGCATTGCGGCAGGCGCTCGGGGCAGGACGCGCACGCTTGATCCGGCAATTCCTGACGGAGAGCATGTTGCTAGCCGTCTTTGGCGGAGCCATCGGGTTGCTCCTGGCCTACGCGGGCGTGGACCTTTTCATCCGGCTGGCCCCCGATATCCCACGACTTAACGAGACAACGATTGATCCGCACGTGCTCATCTTCAGCGCTGTTCTGACGCTAGGAACTGCACTGATCTTCGGCATCGGACCGGCGCTAGCAGGGTCCAGGACGGATTTGCAAGATTCGCTCAAGGAAGCCGGCAGCCGGTTGACTATTGGCTCTACGCGCGCCAGAGCCCGTAGCGTTCTGGTCGTAGCGGAGATCGCATTGGCGCTGATGCTGCTGGCGGGAGCCGGCCTGTTGGTCCGCAGTTTCGTGCGGGTACAGCAGGTTGACCTTGGGTTCAATCCGAAGAACCTTCTGACAGCCTTTGTGATACTGCCACCTTCCAAATATCCAGAGCCCCGGCACCAAGCCCTATTCTTCCAAGAAGTGATGGACCGCATAGCGTCGCTTCCCGGAGTGGAATGTGCAGGAGGAGCAGACTCGGCGCCGATGCTGACCAATGACACTGGCCCGGTTTCCATCGAGGGCCACCCTGTGGGACCGGACGAGGTGAAGATTCAAGCGGAGCGACCGAAGATCACCCCTGACTACTTCTGTGCGATGGGAATCCGTTTGTTGCGTGGGCGAACCTTCACGTGGGCGGACAGCGAAGGCTCGCTACCGGTGGCCATTATCAGCGAGTCAGCGGCACGACAGTACTGGCCGGACGAAGACGCCATGGGGAAGCGGGTGAAGCTCGAAGACGGCAGTGCGCCGGTCTGGAGGCAGGTAATCGGCATTGTACGGGATGTGCGGCAGGACAGTATCGTTGAAGCAGCGCGCCCCGAAGTCTACGCTCCGCTGCTGCAGGTGCCCGTGCCCTACTTGGCCCTGGCCGTGCGGACACGGGGGGGACCGGCGGCGCTCACTGCGGCGGTGCGGCACGCGGTGATGGCGGTCGACAAAGATCAGCCTTTGTTCCAGATTCAAACCATGCAACAGGTGGTCGAGGATTCTGTAGCGGGACGACGATTCCAGATGTCACTGCTGGCTGCTTTTGCCACAATCGCCCTGGGGCTTGCAGGGATTGGCATCTATGGGCTGATATCTTACACGGTCAACCAGCGCACGCACGAGATTGGCATCCGTGTGGCACTGGGCGCTAAACGCAGGGATGTCGTGCACCTCGTGGTGCGACACGGGATGATGCTGGCGATCGCCGGAGTGGTGCTAGGAACAGTCGGAGCTTTGCTGTTGACACGTTTCCTTTCCGGCATGCTGTATGGAGTCGGCGCCAACGACCCCACGACCCTTCTCAGTGTCGCGACACTGCTGGTCGGCGTGGCGGCTCTGGCCAGCTACATCCCTGCCCGAAGGGCTATGCGCGTGGACCCGATGGTGGCGCTGAGGTACGAATAGCTCGTGGTTTTTTTGAAACCACAAGACGAGCAGTACACGCGCAGGCCGTTTTATGGAGTGCGGAACCAAGGTTGTCGTTCAGCAGGACCGTTGTGCTTCGGTATCGAATTCATTTTCGGCGTTGCTTGCTCGCGTCCATCATTGCCGTCAGGTCGACAATCGGGCGAATCTCAAATCCCGTCGCGCTCACGCCCAGGGCCGGGTGCTTGGACCACAAGGCAATCGCCTCGTTTAGGTCCTTCGCTTCAATAATCCCTACACCCCCCAACTGCTCCTTCGTCTCGATAAAAGGGCCGTCGGTAACAGACACCTTGCCGTTCTCAATCCGCACGGTGACAGCGGCGCTTGGGCTCTCAATGGCTTCCCCGCTCAAAAAGTGCCCCTTGGCCCGCAGCTCGTCGTCGTAAGCGAAACATACATCAAAAAGTGCATTCTTCTCGCTATCGGACATCTGTACCCATTTCCTTTCATCCTTGTATCCAAAGCACATATATTTCATGATTTCCTCCGGATTCGGCATTTGGGTTGGCTTCTGCCTTCCCATCAGATAGTCGCGGGGACCCCCGCAAAATCGACAGCAGCCTTGGCACTACCGCACGTTCCGAAGTCGCGGCGGCCGACTGTTCAGTTGCCGCGGTCGGGTGGTTTAAAAAGAATCGGGCGCACCTCGACCGGCGCCCGACAGGCGACGGCAGCCTTGCGTCCCCACGCGAGTGCCTCGTCCAGATCAGCGGCTTCCAGCACCCAAAAACCGCCTATGTGCTCCTTGGTCTCCGTGTACGGCCCGTCGGTGACGGACACCTTGCCATCGGACTGCCTCCGCAACGACCTCGCACTGTTGGCCGGGGAAAGGCCGCAGGCGAACTTCCTGGCGCCGGCAGCCTGCATTTCGCGGTTGAGCGCGTGGATCTCCTCGATCATCGCTTTGGTTTCGACGGACGGGTCGTAGTCGTCAGGGTGGTAGATAGCAACCAAATACTGTGCCATGATTTCTCCTCCTTATTCCTGTAACTCAAAGCCGTAGCTCATCGTTCTGTCATCAGATAGTCGCTCGGGAAACCGAAAATCGACAGCTACTCCTCTTTTTATTTTAACTGCCGAATCCGTTCTTGCAGGAATTGCCGCTCTGGTTCCTGTTGGGTCAGCGCGAGAGCTTTCTCATAAGAGGACCGAGCCTCAGCCGTCCTGCCGAGCCTGCGGTACATATCTGCACGGGCTGAATGCGCCAGGTAATAATTTTCCAATTCGCCACGTTCCAAAACCGCGTCGATATGCGTCAGACCAGCCTCTGGACCATCGCGCATGGCAATGGCCACGGCACGATTGAGCTGTACAACCGGGGAAGGCTGAATTCTTAGCAATCGGTCGTAAAGCGCAACGATCTGCCCCCAGTCGGTCGCAGCGGCCGATTCCGCCTCTGCATGAACGGCCGCAATCGCAGCTTGCAGCGTGTAAGAGCCGAAGCGGGGGGACTTCAGGGCTTTCTCCACCAATGCCACTCCCTCCGCGATCTGCTCCTGATTCCAGAGCGAGCGATCCTGGTCCTCCAGCAAAATCAGCTCTCGGGTCGGAGAGGTCCTCGCGGCACGACGGGATTCCTGTAGCAACATCAGGGAAAGCAGCCCAATGACTTCCGACTCTGGCCGGAGTTCGGCCAGCAACTGGCCCAGTCGAATCGCCTCGCCGGTTAGATCGGCCCGCGTTACCTCCGCTCCCGCCGCAGCCGAATAACCCTCGTTAAAGACGAGATAGATGACCTGAAGCACCGCGCCGAGTCGCTCCGGCAATTCCTGCGGCGTCGGCACCTCGTACGGAATCGGTGTCTCTCGAATCTTCGCCTTTGCGCGGACAATGCGCTGCGCCAGCGTGCTTGGAGTGATGAGGAAGGCCTTTGCTATCTCCTCGGTTGTCAGCCCGCACACCTCTCGCAGCGTCAACGCCACCTGCGCATCCGGCGGCAATGCCGGGTGACAGCAGGTAAAGATCAGCCGCAGCCGGTCATCTTCAATCTCTGGCTGATCCGTCTCTATCGGGTCAGGGCTCGCTTCGAGCTGCCCCGTCGATTCCATAATTGACGAATTCAGTCGCGCTCCCCGCCGCAACGCGTCGATCGCTTTGAATCTCCCCGTGGAAACCAGCCAGGCGCGCGGGTTAGCCGGCACTCCTTCCCGTGGCCACTGCTCCAACGCCGCGGCAAACGCCGTTTGCACCGCCTCCTCGGCAAGATCGAAATCCCTGAGCAAGCGGATCAACGTAGCAAAAACACGTCGCGACTCCGACCGATAGATCGCATCCACTTGCTCATAAATCGGTCGCGTTGACTCTTCTTTTCTCATCGGCATTCACAGTACCTCTGCCGTCCGCGCTTCGAACCCCCGTCCGGTATTGGCAGGTCGAATTTGGCCCTTCCAGTCGACTATCTATCGAAAGAGCCGAAATTCTTATCCTTTCGGGTGCAGCTTCATTCTGCCCCCGAATGAATTAGTCGTGTAATTCGGCGCTCCACTTTAGGTGCTTCACCAAGATCACTGCACCCAACGAAAACCGCTGCTGACAAGCTCGAATTTCCTACGGTCAAAGAGATGAAGTTCTAAGTGGAGCCTGTGCTTATCCATCTCACCATCCAGAATCAGTTGATTCAGAGCGGGACGCTCGAAGGTAAAGCGAGCTTGCCAGCCGCGGCCGGTACCAGGATCGGGATTCGTAAGAGTAAGGGTTTTGTCGCGGACGTTGATCGAAGCACGGTAATAGGCTAGCGAATTGTCCGGGCGTTGAAACCCTGCCGTACCGTCATCGGTTGAAATGGAGTTGAGTTCCCATATGATGCCTTTGTCAAAGATGACGCGGCGAAAGCGATCGTTGTCGGTCAGAAGCGGCGGCCGGACTTCACCGTCCAGCGAGAATTGGTCCACATCCCAAATGCCGTAGAGCGCCGGCTTAGGAGCACCATCGGCGTAGGCCAGCCAGTAATTGCTCCAGGTGGCGTACACGTTTGCCGCTAAAAGATAGGAAGCGAGGATAACCTGCGCGCTCATCGCGATGCGGTTCGCCCGGAGAGTGTGGAAGAGCCGAGGCTGCGCGGAAGGCGCGGCATCACGATTCAAGACAAAGAAATTTGCCAAGCGCGAAAATTCGGGGGCGAGCAAAAACATGCAGAGCAGCAGGAAGTGCAAAACCTGCAATTTATTGGCGACGTTATAGCTCATGTCAATCACAAAAACGTTGGTCAAGACCGCCAGGCAAACCAGTGCACCGAACGTTACGGTGCGAGGAATAAGTAGCAGGATGCCGCCCAGCAGTTCTGCGCAACCAGCGAAAATCTCGTAGGAAGGTGCTGTGCCCATGTAGGTCCAGAGAACCTCCATCTGCAAGAACTGGCCGAACGGTCGAACGAGTTGAAATAAATTCGGGTATGGCATTTGCGCCGGAATGACTTTGAACATTCCGTAGGCAAACATCAGCGCAGCCAATACAAAACGAATTACCAGGCGGAACCATTTATGCAGCGCGACGTAGTTTTCGCGCCGGCGGTCTAGAACTGACCAGATGCCTGAGGCCACGAGCGAAATGCTTAGCAGGCAGAACGCCTGCAGCCAGAAGAAACTCCCGTCGTACCCCACGCCCGGGGCCGGTGAAGCCGTCATTCTGAAGATATGGGTACCAACCCAGAAGACGGTCTGCCGCATCGGCCATATCCCACCTAGGACAAGATGGGATTGTTTCTTGATAAACAACAGATCCTGGAGCCACAGCGGACAAAAGTAGACTATGAAAAGTCCCAGATACACAAAGACGAAACGGAAGGTGATTCGCGCGGCAATACTCCAGTGTGGAATCCCTGACGCTGGCTTCACTTGTTCAACCTGGATTTGGGTTGTCATCGGAGCCCTCAGAAAGATGGGTGCGGCACGACCTCATTGACCCTAGCTGCGAGTATATGTCCGCCAATAGTTACAAGAGATTTATACCCCTGCTAGTACCTCAATGTCTGGTTACCCGGTCTGCCGTTCACACCCGCAGTGACCTAGAAACCGCGCGGTCGGTTAGCGAGTGGAAGCGGCACGCAAACACAGCCAGAATCAGGAAGACTTCAGGTCCGCCACCATCCAGGCAGCCCCTGTAATAAGGAAAGTCAGGGCGAACTCGGACCAGTTGAAATGCGCCTTTGGGTGAGCGACCAGGCGCGGAACCCAGACCAGCAGGCCAAAGAGTGCCAGCATGAGCGTCATCAGACCCGTCGCAACCTGTGCCTGGCGATTGATGAGCATGGCAATCGCCGCGAGTGCAAACGCCGCCGTCGTGAGAATGGCCCAAAACGTCTGGTTGGGCGGAATCCATTTTGGAACCAGGTCAGCCGTATCACGAGGTAAGAGTATCTGACCCAGCGTAAAGGAAATCGCGCAGACTCCAAGTCCAAGGCGCGCCAGTCGGCCGAACACTACCGCCCTTGCCGGGTTCGCCTCAGTCGCTGCGTACAGGGCGATCGCGCCGCAGAGCATGGAAAAGAAGAGGAAAAAGCTCCCCCCGTAGCGCTCATAGATGGTCGATGCGGCAATGGTCCCAGGGACACAAGCTAGCGAGAAACACAAATAGACAACGCCGAGAACGATCGAGGCTAGGCGCGCGGTCCGCGGGTACTGCATGCCAATCCCACCGGCAATTTGAGCGGTCATGAGACACCCGCCGATGAGGGCGCCAAAAGGCAGGCGCCAGATCTCTTGCAAGTTTTGCCAGGTGTCAGGGTCGCGCCACGTCAGGGCCATGACGCCGAACAGCACTGCCGACGCGCCAAAGACCATCCGTCCGTACAACGCCGTTTTCACACAGGGAAAGGTAACAGATATCTCGGCCGCAAACAGTGGATTAAGGGTGCAGTGGGCGACAAGGTTCGCATAGAAGCGCCGGACAAAACAGCCCGCACTCTGTCCCCCTTGCCGACAACTCGCTCAGAATCACTCACCTGAGGTGACGAGTCGGCGCTGCGGACGCTGAGTGACCTCAGCAGAGGGCTGCCGGCCCGGCACTCACCGCCGTTCCGGCAGATTGAATGGGCAAAACCGAAGGGCGCGCTTTTCTTGGCTTGTGCCGGCCGGCTTGCGCGCCCTTTCCTTTTACCAGAGAGCCCTGCTGAGGTCATCGCGTAGCTTCGCAGCGAAGGTTCGCCAACAGCCTCATACCTGGGTGGGTCAGCAACGCAGTGTAGCGCAGCTGCGCCGACCGAACTCCGAAGGAGGTGGTGGCCGGCGGTGTCGCGAGCCTGAATCGGAGTATAATCCGTCACCAAGGAGGGGCTCGCCATGGCGAAAGCAAAGCAGTTCAGCATTTCTGTTCAGAACCAACCGGGTACTGTCCTCGAGGTTGTCAAAACGCTTGGCAATGCGAAAGTGAACATTCTGTCCCTTTTGGGAACGGCCCAAGGAACCACGGGCACCGTGAATCTGATCGTCGAGGATCCCAGGCGGGCCAAGAAGGCGCTAGACGATGCGAAGCTTGCCTATCAAGAGAAGGAAGCTGAGCACTATGAACTGCCAAACAAGCCTGGGGCTTTGGCGCAGTCACTGGAAAGACTCGCGGCCAAGGGCGTGAACTTGAACTCGATTCACGCAATGGCCGTGAAAGGCGGGAAAAAGGCGGTCGTGGTTTACACCGCAGAGGTTGCGGCAAAAGCCCAGGCCGCAACGGCTTAGGCACGAGGACGAGTGTAGGTCAGGAAGCGGCCATCGTGCGCTCGGCCGCCGGTCGGGGCGCTTCCGGTTTGTGGATAGCAGCATCTGGTCGATGTGTGTGGCGGGGTGTCCGGAGCGCAGTGTGATTGGTTATTTCACCTCCCGCTTGCGATCAGATATCTGCCGGTCGGCATTGTAAACCCGGGCCTGTGACCGTCGGCCTCCCCGGCCGAGGGCAATGCCCGTTTCACTGCCTCGCCTTTTGTCAGAGGACGTACGGACCATATCCGGGTTGTCGACGGCAGCTTTTGTGCGAGAAAGACAGATGCAGCGGTAGCACGTTGCTAGCGAAGAAGTGCTATCGAAGCTCTCACAGATCCCGCCATCGGCACTCTCGGCAGCGATGGTCAGTGGGACGAAATCGATAATCGCGAGGCACGGTGAGGGAGGGAGAACTCGAGGATCCGCCATCCGGCAGGCAGTCGACGACTGGATGACGCCGAAGCCCTTCCCAAATGCTGCTTCTGTCGAAACCTTGATCGGAGAGGGTCATGGTCTGTCGGTCATGATGAAACACGGGGATTTCACGGGGTTGGCAGCGAACTACGCTAAGTTCCGACCGGGCTATGCAGCACAGATCGCAACCGCGATCCTAGGTTATGTGGGACGCGATTCGGCGCTAATCGATGCCGCTGACATCGGAGCCGGTACGGGTGTTTGGACACGCATGCTCGCCGCCCGCGGCCTACATTCTGTTGTCGCCGTCGAACCCAACGACGACATGCGCGGGCAAGGAATCGAAACCTCACGCGGCACGCCTATTGTCTGGTACAAGGGTTCGGCTGAAGCGACTGGATTGCCGGAGGGCTCAGCCGATCTTGTCACGATGGCCTCGTCATTCCACTGGGCCGACTTCGATAAAGCGTGCGACGAGTTCCACCGCATCCTGAGGCCGCGTGGTGTCTTCGTTGCCCTGTGGAATCCACGCCTCATCGAGGCGAACCCTCTGCTGGCTGAAATTGAGGCGCAAATCACGCGGCTCAAACCCGACGTCCGGCGCCTCTCGTCCGGCCGTTCTGGCATCACCGAACGGCTGACGGAAATGTTGAGCGCCAAGTCGCAATTCGCTGAGGTGCTGTACTTGGAAGGCAGGCATTCCGTGCGCCAGACGCCAGAGCAGTATATCGGCGTGTGGCGCTCGGTGAACGATCTACAGGTGCAATTAGGTCCAGAGCTTTTCGGGAAGTTTATCGATTGGACGGAGAAGCGCGTTTCGGGTCTGCCAGCGATCGAAACAACTTATTTGACTCGCGCGTGGGCAGCGCGGCGCGCATAGGCACGCGCTTAGGTGTCTTCTCAGCCGATTGTCTCCATACGACTTATTGTCTCCGCCTCCAGCCCTTTGACCAGAATCTTTGAATTAAAGAAGTTTTTTCCTGAACCATGGCATAGCGCTTGGGCTGGTCACGGAAGAGTTTGTGAAAGCGAACGGCGGCAGATTTGTTTGGGCCGGACCATGCTCGTGCACGAAAGCCAAACCAACGGGAAACCCCCAGCTGTATCAGGTTTCCCGAGTCGCGCGTGCGTTGGTGTGGCCCGCCACGCAGGCGAGGCTCGGAGAACGGTTGCAGGCGATCTGGGGCGAGAGCGGGCTCAGTTTTCATCCTGGGTGCCGTCGCCGGCAAGGCCGAACCAGATGAAACCTTACCTCCCAAAATCGTTGTTCTACGCTGTTTCCTTTAGGATTGGCTCACTGGCCGAATGGCAGCCCTGCTACCCCTGGGTCGGCGCGAGGAGTTTAGTACCACTCGCAAGTCATTGAAAGGACAGGTGTATAGTGGTCTGACGAAGACGTCGATTGGGACGCACTCGGAGCGCTAGTTTATTCGTAAGGTATATACTCATCAGGCACTGTAAAAACTGACAGGTTCGCTCCGGGCATTTAGAATCAATACTATAGTCGACTTTTATGACTGGGTACGTAATAGATTCCTATACGGTGTATGAGCCGTGGATGAATCGCCCGTTAGCATTCTGCTAGTCGACGATTTCCAGCCCTTTCGGGCGGCGGTATCTTTGTTGCTGCGAAGAAAGGCGGAGTTGCAAATCGCCGCCGAAGCGTCCGACGGGGTGGAAGCCGTGCAGAAAGCGATGCGACTGCAACCCCACCTAATCCTTCTCGATATAGGTCTACCGAAGCTGGATGGGATCAGAGCCGCCCGACAAATGCGGGCCATTGCGCCGCGATCGAGAATAATTTTCGTGACGCAAGAGCGTTCCTCGGAAATCGTACAGGAAGCCATGGCCCTGGGAGCCTCGGGCTATATCGTCAAGGCCAAGGTCGATTCCGAGCTTTTGAGCGCAATCGAGGTAGTTCTAGAGGGCCAACGATTCGTCGGTACGGGCGTGGATGGTCAGGATAACCCTCCGAGGGCAAGCAAGGCTGCCCGTGCTCCTGTCATTCCCCTAGCCACTCATTCGAATCGGATCGACTAAGACCTCGAGTTCTAGCAAGGCCTCGGTCTTCCAAGCGGGTAATCCTACGCCCCCGACTACATCGCCTGCCCGCCAGATCCGTGTGAAGTCGACCGGGTTATGCGATCGGCGCTGGAGGAAAGTTCGCGGCTCCTTCGGCGTGCGGCGACGGCAGGCTGATTTTGTGGTGAGACGGTGCGCAGAACTCATGCTTGCGGATCTGGAAAGTGCTCTTGATCGGCGAGAGTGAAAAGGGAGCATCCGGCTGGCCTGGCTGAAGTTTTCCTCGGCCTCGCTACTTGGCCTGAAGCGATTTGATATAGTTCACGAGGTTTGTAATGCGCGATGTCGCTTCGGGTTCGTTCAGCCGCTCGCTCGATCTGAAATCGGCGCCCCAGACCGGCATTTCAGAGGGGCCATGCGCAGGCAACAGCACACGACACCGCATCAGATCGACGACGTAGGCGTCCGGGAATTTGCCTCCATGGCGCTCGGCCAGCCGGGTTAGGTCGGGCGCGGGAGCCTTTCCCTTAAGATCATTTCCATGGCAGGAAGCGCAGTGCGTCCTGTAGAGTTCGGCACCGGACGGGAATAACGGACCAGCGGCCTGCAACGATTCGAGGTAAGTGACTAGGTTTTCTAACCTCACGTTTCCTCTGTCGACGTCTTCCTCGACCTGGTGAAAAACCGGCCCCCAAACCGGCATCTCTCCCGAACCGTGCGCGGTCACACCCTGATCACCGGCAATCACTTGTCGGACATAGGCCCGGGGAAATTGTCCTCGATTGTTTCGGGCCAGGAGAGTTAGATCCGGTGGTTTAACCTTCAAGGCCGGAGCAGCGGGGCCCCGGCCTTTCCCGTCCACGCCGTGGCAGGGAGCGCAGTAGGCGCGGTAGAGGTTCGGCCCTTCAACGGAGCGAATCAATGGCATCGATTGCTCATCCGTTTTCCTGGCAGTCTGTTCTTGCCGACCGAATCCGGCGAGCCCCAGACACGCAACGGCGATCACCGGCAAGAGCCCCCATGAACGGTTCAATTTCTCGTCCATCGCCTTCCTTCCGGCCACCTGCGTCGCAGAAAGACGAGCCAAATTCCGCGCCGTCGGAGCCGTTGTATTCTGAGTCCCATCCTCCGTGTCGGGCCTCGGCGAAGCAGTGGCCGTGGTCACAGCTGGCCGTGTCAGCTGTCACCGAGAGCCAAGGAATCTGCTTCCTAGGCAGGACGTTTTGGCTGCGACTAGCGCGCTGTGCCGTTCCTGGATTGAGCCTCTCGAGCGCTTAGAACCGAACACGCGCCATCTCGCCTGCCGACATTCATCGCTCAACCAGGCGCGCGTCGCCGAGCAGGGTCCGTTTCGATTGACCTGGCCGGGAAGCGCACGCGCCGGATGTTGATGCGTGAGCGAGACGAACCTGATGATATCGTATCGATGGCCGAGCTATGGGCCCGAGCACAGACGAACAACTGCGCCGAAATGTCGCGAATCGGCGATGGCAAGCGGCCGCCGATCAGCTGAAGAGTCTCACCCCGCAGAACGCTGCGGATTTGCTGATGCTGCTGCCATTCGAGGAGCAAGTAGCGGCATTTCGAAACCTTCCAGACGATCTAGCTGCCGCACTGGTCGGAAGTTTTCCGTATTTTCACGCCTACGTTCTGCTGCACGCAAGGCCGGTGCCCGAAATGTGTTCGGTCATCGACCGCATGAGTCGTTCTGAGTTCGATCATTTCCTTGACGCGCTGCCCGAAGAAGCCTGGCAGCACTTGATGAACGAACTTGGGACGGGGCGGCACATCGAGCAAGGCACGGCGGCCCTCGAGGGACGGGCCAAGCCTGTGGTCGCCCCCGCTGCGATCGAGCCGATCGTTCAGGCCCGCCAGGTGGAAAAGACCTTTCGTCAACCCGATGGGCACGAGATCGAGGTCATTGCTCCGCTCGATCTCTCGATTGAGCCGGACTCGATCACGGCCTTGCTCGGGCCGTCTGGGTCAGGCAAGTCGACACTGCTCAGAATGCTTTCGGGACTGGCCGTGCCCACGGGCGGGGAAGTACTGTGGCACGGCAGGGCCATTGCGAGCGCGCGTCCGAGTGTGGCCATCGTCTTTCAGAGCTTTGCCCTTTTTCCCTGGTTAACGGTTCTTGAAAATGTCGAGGCCCCACTGCTCGCCCAGGCCGTACCGGCGACCGAGCGCCAAGGACGCGCCCTGCACGCGCTCGATTCGGTTGGGCTCAAAGGATTTGAGAACGCTTATCCCAAGGAACTTTCCGGCGGGATGAAGCAGCGCGTTGGATTCGCACGGGCGCTGGCGGTCGAGCCGGAAGTCCTCTTCATGGACGAGCCATTTTCCGCCCTCGACGTGCTTACGGCGGAAAACCTTCGCGGTGAGCTGATGGAACTATGGTTGGCGAAGAAAATTCCGACCCGCGGCATTTTCATGGTCACGCATAACATCGAAGAAGCCGTCCTGCTTGCGGATCGCATTATTGTCATCGGGAGAAGCCCAGCACGCATTCGAGCGGACTTTCGCGTTGCGCTGCCCCAGCCGCGTGATCGCAAGTCCGCCACGTTTGTGCTGTATGTCGATTACGTCTACAAAGTGATGACCCAGCCACAGCTCGAGCTGGCCCCGCCTGCGGTCGTGGGGCGCCCGGCAAGGCCTCCCCTGGCCCCGCTCCCGCATGCGCGGCCTGGCGGGATTGCCGGTCTGCTCGAATTGCTCTTGGGGAGTGGCGGTGAGGAGGACATGTACCACGTCGCCGACGACCTGCTTCTCGAACTCGACGACTTGCTCCCTATCATCGAGGCTGCCGTTCTGCTGGGCTTTGCCGAAACGCGCGAGGGGGACGTGAAAATCACGCCGCAAGGGAGGGAATTCGCCGAGGCGGACATTCAGCGGCGGAAGGACCTTTTCCGCCAGGCCCTCCTCTCCCGCCCAACGTTCCTGGCGACCATCGATTCGGCGCTGCACCAGAAGCCGGACCACTCGATGCCGCTTGAGTTCTTTCGCGATCTGCTCGACGAGCATTTCTCGCAGCAGGACGTGCAATCGCAAATCGACACCGCGCTCAATTGGGGGCGATACGCGGAGATCTTCAGCTACGATCCCGAGACGGACACACTCTCCTTGCACTCGCCGTCGTTGCCCCATGCGGACAGTGAAGGGAACTCGCCCGCGGGGCAGGAAACTCCCCCAGCATGAAGAGTCCACCGGAGAAACCGTCCGCTGGAGGGCCGGGCTGGGGCGTTTTTGCGCCGGGGCTCGCCTCGTTTCTTGCCGATGCGCCCGTCGTGTTGGCTGTGCTCGCGCTTTTCTATGCCGTGCTCTCCATGACCCGCTATTGGCTTGCCCCCGTGAACGTTCATGCGCAAATCAGCCTGGCGCCCAGCGCGCTGCCGAGGTACGCAATGTACTCGCTGCTGCGCATCGCCATCTCGTATCTGATCAGCCTTTTCGTGGCCATTCTGGCGGGCTATTCGGCGGCCTACAGCGCGCGCGTCGAACGAATCATGATTCCGGTGCTCGACACCCTGCAATCCATTCCCGTCTTGAGTTTTCTACCTCCCGTGATGCTGGCCATGGTCGCCCTGTTCCCCGCCCGCCAGCTGGGCATCGAGCTCGGCTCGATCCTGCTTATTTTTACCGGACAAGTGTGGAACATGGCCTTCAGCTTTTACGCCTCGCTCAAAAGCATCCCGCGCGAGATGCACGAAGTGGCCGAAGTGTACGGCTGGAGCCCCTGGCAGAAGTTCACGCAAATGGAACTGCCGTTTGCCACTATCGGGCTGGTGTGGAACTCGATGATGTCCGTGGCGGGGGCGTGGTTTTTTCTTATGGCCTGCGAGATGTTCGTGCTCAACGACCGCGACCTGCGTCTGCCGGGCCTCGGGTCGTATTTGCAGACCGCTGCCAACGCCGGTGACACGCGCGCAATCGCCTGGGGAGTCGGGGTCATGGTCGGCGTAATTGTGCTGATCGACCAGCTGGTCTGGCGTCCGGTGATTGCCTGGGCCGAAAAGTTCAAGTTCGAGCAGGTAGAAGCGGCGGAAATCTCGCGCTCACCGGTTCTTGATTGGCTGCGTCACTCAAGAGTGCTCCGTTCCTTTTCTTCCTATCTGACGCGGCCGGCCGCCGAGCGCTTGTCACTGCACTTTGCGCGAAAGCAGAGCGGGGAGGCGCGGCCGACGCGCCCCAGCTCGTGGCGAAAATGGATTAGGCGGACGCTTTTCGTTACGGCATTGGCCGGAGTCGTCTTTGCCGTGGTCAAGATGTGCGCGCTGCTCTTGGGGCTTGAGGCGGCCGAGATGCGCTCGATTTTCTCGGGCGCCGGGGCGACCTTCCTGCGCGTCGAGTTTTCGCTTGTGCTAGCCGGTCTGTGGACGATACCCGTTGGCATTTGGATCGGCTTACGCCCAAAACTTTCCGCCATCGCGCAGCCCCTCGTGCAAATGGCGGCCTCCATTCCCGCCACGGCGCTCTTTCCCGTCATTCTGCTCGTGCTGGTTCGCCTCGGACGAGGATTGGGAATCGGATCGATCGCGCTGCTGCTGCTCGGAACGCAGTGGTACATCTTGTTCAATGTGATCGCGGGCGCCATGGCTCTTCCGACCGACCTCCGGGAAGTCTGCGATGTCTTTCACTTCGCGAGTTACGAGAAGTGGCGCGATTTTCTGCTGCCGGGAATCTTTCCATTCCTCGTCACCGGATTTGTGACCGCTTCCGGCGGCGCCTGGAACGCCTCGATCGTTGCAGAATATTTTCACTTCCGGGGACAAACCTTTTCGACCCTTGGCCTTGGCGCGGTGATCAGCCAGGCGTCGGACCAAAACAATTTTCGCGTAGTGCTCGCCGCAACGATTGTGATGGCGGCGATGGTCGTGACCATCAACCGACTCCTATGGCGACGTCTGTACGGGCTGGCATCCACGCGCTTCAAGCTCGAGACCTGAATGAATTCTGGATCCGAACTGACCGGTCTAAGGATGAAAGCGCGATACGCCAGCTGACAAGGGCGCGGTCATTGAGCAGCTCTCCCGCTCTGGCTGCTTTGTGAGGAGCCTAAGTGCCTCCTAAGTCCTCATCCGAGCAGCCACGCTAGACGCGGTGAGACGGTCGGTAGACCGCACTCATGGCCTGTAGGGGAGCGGCTACCCAGCTAGGTCGGTGGTGTGACCTAGGTTAGAGCTATTCGCTCGAATACACTTCTACTCGCAATACACTCCCTATCGAAAACCGCCTGGCACGTAGTATGCTGGGCATGCTTCTTTGCTTTTAATTTGCGTCTAAGGAGATTACGTGGATACAGCTAAGATAGTTCATGAACTAGATGCGGAAATTGCGCGACTCGCGTCGGCGCGCAAGATCCTTGCGGGAGGGAGTGCTAACGCCCGATACAACGGCCGACTGGGAATTTCCGCAACGAGGAGAACCGGAAGGAAGCGAAGGAGCGGCCTGACTGCTGCCGGTCGAAAAAGGCTATCCGAGCTCATGAAGAAACGCTGGGCGGAGCGGAGGAAGAAGGCCGCTGCCAGGGCCAAGTAAGCTTGACAAACGGGGTGCCTGGAACATGACACGGCGAGGAAGGCTTGCCAGGATTTGGCACGGGCCAGAGGTAACGCTTCCGGGTACCGCAGGCGATCAAGCTAGGCCTGAACTTCACTTGCGCGCTGCGCGTCAGCCATAGCCTGCCGTCGCGCAGCGCGAGCACCTGAAATACCCCGCACACCAGGCGCACTCGCATCGTCCCTGCCACAACGACTCACTTACGACTCGACGTCCGTGACCGCTCCTTAGGAGTCCGTGCAAGGTTCAGCACGCCATGTCGAAACATCCTTCGCAGGGTCGCTTTTTTGGTGCGAACATACCTAGAGCCTTCCGTTCGCAGGGACACATCGTCGGAACTCGAGAGGGGTGATCGAAATGGCAGAGGACAAGGGATTCTTTGAGCGTCTGATGGACTTTTCCTTCCAGCACTTCTTGACCGAGAAGTACGCGAAAGTGCTGTATGCGGTGCACCTTCTTCTGGGTCTCATCGTGGCAGTCTGGCAGGTCTTCAGCGGCTTCCAAACATCTCAGTCACAGGGACTGACCGTCCTGCTGCTTGCGATCATCGGATACTTTCTGTGGGTCCTCTATGTCCGGATGGCCCTTGAATTCCTCGTAGCGACATTCCGCACAGCGGAGAATATCGCTATCGCAAGCGGCAGCGCACGCGAAACGGTGGGGTCAGGCGTGCGCTGACACCCCGCATCCCGTCCCGCTCGACTTCTTCATTCAACCCTTGACGAGCAGTTTCGCTCCGAACAGGGCGAGCGCCGTTTCGCCGGATCCACTCTGCTTCGTCGGCCCTGACCTCGAACCACGACACATCGTGACTCCGAGCGCCCGACGGCACACGCGGGCTGGCACTGGCGAAGCCTCCCCGCAGGTCGTACTTCTCCGAGCGAAGCCCTTGTCCTAGTCTTTCAACGCGGCGTCCTCCATGCTGTTCCTTTCGGCTGCGCCCCCGCCGCCTGGCGGACCCCAAGGGTTGAATAGCTGATCGGGAGCCTCCGCGGGTAAAAGCACAGAATCGAGGGGCAGGCTTTTCCCTGCTCCGACCGCAGCTATTGGGCCTAGGCCCATGCTTTCGGCCAGGTACGAACCCACCCGTTTAGGTGATGTAAGAGAACCAGGAGCATGGCAGTTTGGTCTTGGGAGGATAGAGATGGAAAGCATGCTGATGAATGTCTCAAACGAATTGGCCGGAATTGTGCGAGAGGTCGAGCCCCACGTGGTGAGCGTCCGTGCCCGGCGTCATTATCCTTCGAGTGGCGTTTTTTGGAGACCGAATGTGGTCGTCACGGCCGACCACACAATCGAGCGCGAGGAGGACATCGCCGTAACATTGACGGACGGCAAAACCGCTGGCGCGACGCTCGTCGGTCGTGATCCGGGAACGGATTTGGCGGTGCTGAAGGTCGAATCGTCCGCGGCACAAATCCGCCGCGCTGGCGCGGCCGAGGCCGGAGAACTCGCGCTGGTTGTAGGTCGCTCGCCCGATAGCGGCGTCAACGCCAGCCTGGGGATCATCAGCGCAAAGTCCGGGAAGTGGCGAACCTGGCGTGGTGGTCAGCTAGACGCCTACATCAGGCTCGACGCGAAGTTGTTCCCGCAGTCCTCAGGAGCGGCGGTCGTAACTGCTCGGGGCGAGCTCATTGGCATAGCCACCTCGGTGCTCTCGCGGATTGCGGGGATTGCGATTCCCGTGGCCACGATCGACAGCGTCGCCGCCAAACTGCTGGAGCGAGGGTTTGTGCCGCGAGGATACCTGGGCATTGGCGTGCAGCAGGTGTCTCTTTCTGAAGACTTGCGCAAGAAGCTTTTGATCCCGAACCGCAGTGGGCTGATTGTCCTGAACGTAGAACCGGGCGGCCCTGCCGCCGAGGCCGGGATCCTGATCGGCGATATTGTGACCAGCCTCGGCGACACTTTGATCGAGCGGACCGACGAGCTTCAGGAGTGCTCGGATTCCGGCGTGATCGGACGGGCGGTCGAGATCAAGTATGTTCGTGGCGGGGCATTGAGGGAGTCGGCGCTCGTCCTAGGGGAGCGCCCGACAAGGCGGGGTTGAACATGCAGATTCCTGGATTCGGAGAAATTGCCGAAAGGCTCAGGCGCTCTACGGTGCGCGTCACCGCCGGGCGTCGCGGACACGGGTCGGGAGTTATCGTAAGGCCTGAGGGAGTTATCGTCACGAATGCACACGTCGCAGCGTTCAGACCGATTGAGGTAGAGCTCTGGGACGGAAGGCATGCCCAGGCGGATCTGTCCATGCGGGACCCAATCCGCGACATTGCTTTGCTTCGCCTGCCCCTGGCTGACTTGCCCGCAGCGCCGCTCGGCGATTCAGGCCAGCTGCGTGTCGGAGAACTCGTCATCGCTGTTGGGAATCCTCTGGGATTCACCGGAGCGCTGACTACGGGCGTGGTTCATGCGATCGGTCGCCTGCCTGCTCTGGGTGCTATGAAATGGATACAGGCGGATGTGCAGCTCGCGCCCGGCAACTCGGGAGGACCGCTCGCTGACGCGAGGGGACGGGTGGTCGGAATCAACACCATGATCGCCGAAGGGGTCGGCTTGGCCGTCCCAAGCAACACGGTATCACGCCTGTTGAGAGGACCGCATTCGAGCGCTCCACTCGGCGTTGTCACCCGCCCAGTTCAGATGGCTGCGCAGGCCAGAAGGCAGTTCGGGCTCATAATTCTAGAGATAATCAAGAATAGCGCGGCCGAAGCAGCGTCATTGATGGTTGGCGATATTCTCGTCGGCGCAGAGGGACGCGCGCTCGATTCGATTGAGGACCTCGAGCAGGTTCTCGAAGGATTCGGCGAACGAGTCGTGCGGCTCCAGTTTGTTCGAGGAGACCGATCGAACATCAGAACCGTTGCCGTTCGGCTCGGGCTCCAAAGCGTAGCCGCATGATCCGTGTGCTCATCAAGGCCTCGTCACCCCTGGCGAGGGCGGGACTCGCAACCCTGCTGCGTTCCTATCCCCAGTTTCAGGTGGTTGACGCCGCCTCGGACGAGCCCGGATCACAGGACGAGCCGGTCAGGGACTCTCTGCCGGACGTAGTGCTGGCAGAAACCGGCGACGGCGAAAACATGAACGAACCGCTTGTCGGCTCTGAGAGCAGTGTGCCCTTGATCCTTCTGGTCCAGGATCCTGCCGCGGTTCCGCCTGATGCTTTCCGGCACCATGTCCGAGCAGTCCTATCGCGCAGCAGTGCGGCATCCCAGATTGCCGCCGCAATCGAAGCCGTTACTGCCGGACTCGGCGTTTTTGATCCGAGCGGCCTCAACCCGTTTCCAGCCTTTCATGAGAACCCCGGCGAGCTTCCGGAATCTTTGACGCCGCGCGAAATTGAGGTGCTGCGCGCCATGGCGGATGGTCTTGCGAACAAGGAAATCGCTGCGCGCTTGGGAATCTCAGAAAACACGACGAAGTTCCACGTAGCCTCGGTGATGGGAAAGCTCGGTGCGGGCAGCCGGACCGAAGCCGTGATGCTCGGCATTCGCCACGGAATCGTTCTCATCTGATCGCACTGTTTTGGCTGGATCTCGGACGGGGCGTCGCGTGGGGTGGTCGTGCTCGACGACTGGCGGATCCCGATCTGCGTCTCTCAGACGGGCTAGGCGGCAGATTGAGCCATTTCCCGCTCAATTTGGTCTTTTTCCCAACAGCTTTCAGCCTGGCCGGCGAAGGGACTCGCATGGTAATAGCGGTAGGTTCGAATGCGGTCGCCGACATTGGGTTCATAAATCTTCTGACGCACCCACCTTTGGCCTTCGATGATTGACGCGTGACAGTAGTCGCAGTGTTTCATGCCCGTAAGGCACCTTTCCGCCTAAGGTCGCACACTCTTCGATTTGATTAGACTCTCTGGCGGACACAAAGGAAGTAAACGCTGAGTAAAATCTAGGTAAGAACCGCGTTCGGATGGATCGCAGGAGTTGTCAGCAGCAGGCATTGGCTGCCTCGTTCTGCCAGTCGAAGCTTCTCCTCAAGGAATTCGTGTCGGTTCGCATCTACTCGGGTATGCTTGCCCATGTCGAGGGGCAAGAGTTTGTGTGACGGGTTGACCTCGACGTCTTGTTGTGCAACGTATCTTGGATCATCTGGTCGGCTAGCGGTAGGTCGTCACCGATGTGCGGTTTGACTCGATCGACATGCCCGTTTGCGAAAAAATCCTACCGGCGAGGTTACAGGAATGAAAGCCATCGTTGTTCACGAATTCGGTGGGCCCGAAGTTCTGCGACTCGAAGAGGTTCCCATTCCGCGCCCAGCGGCCGGCCAAGTACTCGTGCGCATTCGCGCGGCCGGCGTGAATCCTTACGATACGTACATGCGCAGCGGCAGTTACGCTGTCAAGCCGCCCTTGCCTTACACGCCTGGCTCAGACGGGGCCGGCGATATCGAGGCCGTGGGGGACGGCGTAAGCAGGGTTAAGCCGGGCGATCGAGTCTATACAGCCAAGACGGTGACCGGCGCATATGCCGAGTATGCCCTGACGCTCGAGACCCAGGTTCACCCACTGCCTTCGAAGATCAGCTACGCCCAAGGGGCAGGTGTGTGGGTGCCGTACGGCACGGCTTATCATGCCCTATATCAGTGTGCCCTGGCCCGCGCGGGCGAAACCGTGCTGATTCACGGCGCGAGTGGCGGGGTGGGGACGGCGGCTCTGCAGATCGCGCGGGCCCAGGGCTTGACGGTTCTGGGCACGGCCGGCACGGAGAAGGGTCTCGATCTGGTCAAGCGCGAGGGCGCCCATCGCGCGTTCGATCACTCCCAACCCGGATACCTGGACGAAATACTGAAAGCAACGGGCGGGGCAGGCGTCGATTTGATCCTCGAAATGCTGGCCAACGTGAATCTGGCGCAGGACCTGAAACTTCTCGCTCCCGAGGGGCGCGTCGTCGTGATCGGCAGTCGCGGCGACGTTACAATCACGCCGCGCGACCTTATGTTGCGGCGGGGCTCAATTCGCGCCTTCACGTTGTGGGCGGTTAGCGAGAACGAAGAGAAGCAGATCCACGCCGGGCTGATTGCCGGGATGGAGAACGGTACCTTGCGTCCCGTCGTCGGTAAGGAATTGCCGCTCGCTGATGCTCCCCGCGCCCAAAGCGAAGTCTTGCAGCGAGGTGCGTACGGCAAGATCGTTCTGGTTCCCTGAGAGAGGGCCCCGCGGAACCTAGTTTTCGGAAAGTGAAAACCCTTCTCGCCTAACCATACAGGGCTGCCCTGGTTCTGCGCGATCAACTGCGACAGAGACGATGGCGAGCCCGTTGCGGCCTGAGGCCGGGTTCCATCTTTCAGCTGTCCCGACCTTGGCCGATTGTATTGCGCAACTGCCAGATCTGTAATACACTATGATTATGAAGACCCTCACCGTACGCCTGCCCCTGCCGCTCATTGCGGAGATACAGGCAGAGTCGCGCAGCCGCAAGATTTCGAAATCCGATGTGGTCCGCGAACGGCTCGAGCGCTCTGGTCGACACCGTCGTCGGACTGCCTCGCTAGATGCCATCGCCGACCTTATCGCGTCAGTGGATGGCCTGCCAATTGACCTGACCACGCGTAAGAAGGAATATCTGCGCGGCACCGGCTATGGCCAGAAACGCCCTCGTTGACGCGGGTTTTGTGGTCGCTCTGCTCAGTAAACGAGACGCTCATCACCGATGGGCTGTGACCCATGCCGCCGAATTTCCTCCCCCTTGGCTCACGTGCGAAGCGGTTCTATCCGAGGCCTTCCACCTCCTAGGGCATCGCGGCGCCCCAAGTCTCGGTGAGCTACTTCGCCGCCGCGCTCTGCTGGTCAACTTCAGGCTTGGCGAGAACGTTGAGCCAGTCGTGAAGTTGATCGAGAAATACTCCGACATTCCGATGAGTTTCGCTGATGCTTGCCTGGTTCGCATGTCCGAAACACTTGCCGACCCCGTCATCGTCACGACAGACGAGGATTTTCGGGTTTACCGTCGGCACAACCGCCAAGTGGTGCCTTGCGTGACGCCTGCATCACGAGCGAGGAGATTGTGAGGCGGTGCGAACTCGGCGCAACCCCCATGTGGAAACGTGATTTGAGGCTCGGGGATCTGTTCCTCGATGGCTGAGAGAGACAGCTCAGCGAACCGGGCGAACGATGATGCTCGGAATCGAATTCCTGCGTGGCCCTGGCGCCCGTGGCCACCAGGGCAGCGTCCATCTCGATGGTTCTGGCGGGTCGACGGCCGGTTACGGCGTTCTGAGCCACCCGGCCGGAGAAACGTCCGCTGCTCGCTTATCGAAGAAGGCGATGCTGTCGAGGATGGTTTCGACGGCTGTTTCCTTGCCGATGGTCGAATTGACCATGAGATGATAGCGGCGGCGATCCGGCCACTCCACGCCAAAATATTGCATGATGAAGGCGGCACGGTCTCGGTCTACCGTTTCGGCAAGCTCTACGGCTTCCTGCTTGCTCTTGCCTCCGGCCTGGAGCCGCCGAACCTTGTCTTCAAACGGTGCATAAACGAAGACGTGAAAGGCATCGAGGCGGTTTTGCAGGTAGTAAGCCGAGCCCCGTCCTACGATGACCGAGTTCCCAGCTTGCGCGGCACTTTTTACGACGCGCTCGGTTACCTCGCGGATGCACTCGGTATCGACGATCTTGGCATGGGGCGCATGAACGCTCCCTTCGTAACTACCCCGCAGGAAGCCCTTGAGCAGCCGGTAGTACAAGGGGTCTCGTTTCTCCTCATGCTTTTCTACTGCGCCGCAATCGCACTCCATCAGGCGGGCGATTTCGTTGGTCAGCAACTGGTCCCATAATTTCCAGCCCAGGCGGCTGGCCAAACCGCTCGCGACTTCTGCTCCGCCGCTGCCGTATTCGCGATCGACCGTGATCACTCGGATCATGACTGCTCACTTTCGCAACCGCCGACCCCTGGAGCAGAAAGAGTCTACCGCTCTACCCGCCGCTCGCAGCTATTCCATCACAACGCGCCTCCCGCCCGGCTGGTTTTTTTTCAGCACGAAGGAGAGCACAAACATAATTGCCGAAGCGGCGGCCAGAACGAGGAACGTATCGAGGTAGGCTAACACCGTCGCTTGACCAATGAGGGCCTGATACAGTAGCGCGTAGGCTTCGCGCGCCGCCCGCTCGGCCTGCACCCCTGAGGCAACCAAGCGAGTGCCCAGGTCGGCGGCTAGGCCGCCCACCCTGGGCTGTCCCGGTGACAGGTGCGCTGTCAAGTACACTTGATGGAACTGAGCTCGACGCGCAATCAGTGTCGTCACCATGGATGTTCCTACACTGCTGCCGATGTTCCGCATGAAGTTAATCAAGCCGGCCACACTGCCGCTCTTCTCAAGGGGCATTCCGACATAGGAGACCAGGTTGATGGGCACGAACAGAAATCCGAGCCCAAACACCTGGACCAGACGCAACAGGCTGGCGCTGGCGAAGCTGATTTGAAGGTCCATCCTGCGACTGGAGATATACATACCAATCGAGAGCGTTAGCCAACCGAATGCCACCAGGTAACGGGCCTCGACTTTCGATGAAAGTATTCCGACTACCGGCATCAGCACCAAAAGCAGAAGACCGCCGCCAGAAAGCACTAGACCGGCCGACTCCGCCGTGTAACCCATCAGAGACTGCAAGAATAAAGGCATCATCACTAGGCTCGAGAACAGCAAGATGCCCAGCACAAACATCATGCCGCTGGCTTCGAGGAAGTTGAGGTTCTTGAACAGTCGCATATCAATGATGGGGTGCTTGTGAAACCATTCCCACAGCACACAGGAGACCAGCCCTACGGCCGCGAGAATGGCCAGCGTTAGAATGAAATGCGATCCGAACCAGTCGTCCTCCTGCCCTTTATCCAGCATGATCTGTAGCGCGCCGATGCCCAGCGCCAGCAGACCGAAGCCGACGTAATCAAATCGGATGCCCGCACCGCGCGCACGTTTCAGCCAGGGCGGATCCTCGACGAGACGAAAGACGAGCAGCAGGGTCAGAATGCCCACCGGCAGGTTGATGAAAAAAATCCAGCGCCAAGAGTAGTTGTCCGTGATCCAGCCGCCGAGCGTTGGCCCGATCGTCGGCGCAATGATGGCGGTGACGCCATACAGCGCGAAAGCCAAGCCGCGCTTCTCGGGAGGGAAGGTGTCCGCCAAGATCGCCTGAGCCATGGGCTGAAGACCGCCACCCCCCGTGCCCTGCACGATTCGAAACACGATGATGGCTCCGAGGCTTGGTGCAATTCCACACAGCAGCGAGCTCACCGTGAAAATTCCGAGGCAGATCATGAAAAAGCGCTTACGGCCGAGGGCGCTCGCAAACCATCCGCTCACGGGCAGCACGATCGCATTCGACACAAGATAGGAAGTCAGCACCCAAGTGCTTTGGTCGTTGCTGGCCCCGAGGCTGCCGGCCATGTAAGGGAGGGCGACATTGGCGATGCTCGTGTCGAGCACCTCCATAAAAGCCGCCAGGGCAACCGTGACCGCGATCAGCCAGGGATTGAATCTGGGCTGCCAGGCCGGGAAGGCCGACGCAGCACCCGGCGGTCTCGCCTGCGCCTCGGGAATGTTTTTGGGAGTATCGGCCATGGCTTGAGCCCGGAGACCGCCGGCAGTGTCTCCGGTCGAGTTATGGATGCTTTCCGGCTAGCAAAAGACTCACTGGACGGCACTCGGCACACGAGGTTGACTGCGCTGCGCAGCAGAACCGAACGCCTCTGCGGAACGGGTTCGGCGCGACCGGATACCGATCCGCGATCACGAGCATCGATGAGGATCTCATCGACGCTTGATGAAGCCGCCAGTATTCAGTTCGGCGATAGCCTGGCGCAATTCCTCCTGCGTGTTCATTACAATCGGCCCGTACCAGGCCACGGGCTCCTCGATTGGTTTCCCGGAAACGAGCAGAAAGCGAATGCCCGCGTCGCCGGCCTGAACGGTGATTTCGTCGCCGCGATCAAACAGCACGAGCGAGTGGTTCTTTGCGTCGTAAACCGGCGCGGCCTCGGGGTTCGCGACGCGGTCGGTCAGCACCGCCCGGGGATCGGAAGCGCCGCGGAAGGTGCCCGTGCCCTGAAAGACATAGGCAAAGGCGTTGCGATTGGTCTCGATCTTCAGCTGCTTGCGCCTGCCGGCGGGCACAAAAACGTCCAAGTAGCTCGGATCGGCGGCCACGCCTTCGACCGGGCCCCTTTTGCCCCAGAATTGTCCGCAAATCACGCGCACGCGGGTGCCATCGTCTTCGGTGACTTCCGGGATCGCCTTCGAGGGGACGTCCTGATAGCGCGGATCGGTCATCTTGAGCGACGCAGGCAGGTTGGCCCACAGCTGGAAGCCGTGCATGCGGCCCTCGGAATCACCCTTGGGCATCTCCTGGTGCAGTATGCCGCTGCCGGCCGTCATCCATTGCACGTCTCCGGCTGTCATTTTGCCCTTGTTGCCGAGGCTGTCGCCGTGCTCGACAGAACCGGCCAGGACATAGGTGATGGTCTCGATTCCGCGGTGCGGGTGCCAGGGAAACCCGGCCAAATAATCCTTTGGGTCATCGTTGCGAAAATCATCGAGCAAGAGAAAAGGATCGAAATCCTTGGTTTGGCCAAACCCGAAGGCCCGCTCGAGCCTTACCCCGGCTCCCTCGATCGTAGGCTTGGTCTCAATAATCTTCTTGACTGGACGGAGCGACATCGAATTCTCCTCCTGCGCAAAACGACGCGCCGATCTTGATTTTTTCCCTCACGCCTTCACAAATTCAACATCCAAACTGATGGTCACCTCATCGCCGACCAAAATCCCACCGGTTTCGAGCGCAGAGTTCCAGGTGAGGCCGAAATCCCGGCGATTGATCTTGGTCGCGGCCGCCAGGCCCACTCGGGTATTGCCCCAGGGATCTTGGGCGGGCGCCGAAGGCCCTTCCACGGCGAAGACAACCCTGCCCGTCACACCGCGCAGGGTCAGCTGACCCTCCACGGCCAAGGTGCCCTCGCTTGTACGGGTAATCCGTCCCGATTGAAAGGATAGAGTCGGGGAGTTCTCGACGTCAAAAAAATCCGCACTCCTCAGATGCGCGTCGCGCTGTGGTTCCTGGGTATCGAGCGAGCGGGCGTCGATGGCAGCCTCCACGCGGGAGCGGGTCAGATCGGCCTCGTCGAGCACGAGCGAGCCGCGGATCCCGCTGAAGCGGCCCTTCACGTTCGAAATCATCATGTGCCGGACCTTGAACTCCGCAACGGAATGGGCTGGGTCGATGTTCCAGGTCGTGATGGGGGAAGTCACGGTTCTGCTCATTTTTGCTCTCCTCTCTCCCAGATTAGATGCGTCTAGACGACATTCGTTGCAACAACTAATAGCCTCAAAAAAAAACTAGTCCGCCTCGCCGCGCGCGGCGCGCAAGAGCGCGGTTAGCCGGCGCAGCCGTTCCGGGCCCAGGTGGCCCAGTTGCCGGCGATGCGCCTCCCGCACGGGCCGGTCCAGCTGGGCGAGGGTCTTGAGCCCCTCGGGGGTGACGCGCGTGAGCACCCTGCGCCGGTCCTTGGTTTCCCGGCGGCGCTCGACGAGGCCCCGCTTTTCCATGCGGTCAAGCAAGCGGGTCATGTCCGGGTCCCGGGTGATCATACGGCTGGCGATTTCACCGCACGGCAGGCCCTCGCCCGCCCCCCGCAGGATCCGCAGCACGTTGTACTGTGTCGGAGAGAGGTCGGCTGGCTTTAAGACCCCTGCCACGGGCCGGGTCAGCACATCCGCCGTACGCAGCAAGTCAAGGAACACGGACTCCTCGGCCCGCCCGGCCTGCCGCCCGTCCCTGGACCGTTTCATCGTTTTCACGGCCCCATAATAGTCGTTATAACGACAATTGTCAAGACATGGGGTAGCACGGCTCTCGTCCAGTCGGGGAGGAAACTCGGGCCCTGCCTATTCCTGCAACGAGAGATGGGTTGGCCTCATCCAATCCGGCCGGTTCGAGGAGCGCGGTTCACCCGCGATGATCGAAGGAGGGAGTTAGATCATGAACAGCCACGCAGAACCCCGTCCGCCGGACTTCAGGGAGCGGGCCAGCAGGAATGATGTTCCCATAGCACGGCTGATCGGGTTCGAGGCCAAAGACATAGGCGAGGGACGGGCTGTCGTGACGCTCTCAGCCGGACCGCAACATGCAAATCCCATGGGCACGCTCCACGGCGGGGTTCTCTGCGACATTTCCGACGCCGCCATGGGAATGGCCTTTGCCAGCACGTTGGGCCCCGAGGAATCCTTCGCCACCGTCGAATTGAAGATCAATTTCTTTCGCCCGGTTTGGCAGGCCAGACTTCGGGCGGAGGGGACGGTTGTCCAGCGCGGGGGCACCATCGGCTATGTGGAGTGCGAGATCAGGGATGACGAGGCCCGGCTGGTGGCCAAAGCGGTGTCGACATGCATGGTTCTTCGCGGCCCCAAGGCTACGGGGCGGTGAGTCCCGTTACGGGCCAGGGCGCGTGGGGTGCCCCACGACGCCTTTGAGGCGGCCTTCGATGGTGACCCAACTGAGCGCCGCACCGGTCATGGCCAGGCCCGCGCAAATCAGCATAATCACCCGGAAACCGAACAGGAAGGACCGGTCGATGGCTACCCGGAGTCGAGCGGCCGTAAACGGATCGACATCGGCGGGAACGGGTAGTCGAGCGAGCCGGATCGCGTTCGCCTTTAGGCCGCGCTCAACATCGGTTGGCAGATTTAGCTGCGTTAGTCTGTGGTCGAGCGCATGGCTGAATGCCCCTACCATGGCGATCCCCAGTAGAGCGATGGCCAGCAGGCCGGCGACTCGCGCCACGGCGTTGTTGATTCCCGAAGCCGTGCCGGCATGGTTTGGATCGACCGCATTCATGACCACGGTCGTCAAGGGGGCCACGCTCACCGCCATTCCAAGCCCCAACACGACAAAGGCGGGGAAAAACGTACTCCAGTAACTATCACCGAGCGATGGTGCCGCGAAAAGAAGAAACCCTGCGGCTGCAATGACTGGACCGATGATCAACGGTGGTTTGGCTCCATAACGAGCGACCAGTCCGCCCGACCATGGTGACAGCAAGAACATGAGCAGGATGAAGGGAAGCGCCGCCGCGCCCGTAGCTGTTGCCGAATAATGCTGCACCTGGATGAGGTTCAAGGGGAACAAGAAGAAGAAAATTCCGAGCGCGGCATAGAGGAGCAGAGTCAGCACATTAGCCCCCGTAAAATCGCGCGAGCGAAACAGGTCAAGGGGAACCATAGGCTCCTTTGCGTGGGCTTCCAGCAGGAAGAAGGCCACTAGGCATGCACAGCCGGCGACGAACGAGCCCCGCACGGCAGGATTACTCCAGCCCGATTTCGCCGATTCAATGAAACCGTAAGTCAACCCGGCCAAACCGGCAATTACAGCCAGGGCCCCAGTCCAGTCGACTCTCTTCTTCCCGTCGGCCCTGCTTTCCGGGACGCGCCAGAGAGAAAACCAGATCACGGCAGCGGCCATGGGCACATTGATGAAGAACGCCCATCGCCAGGAGGCATGCTCGATGAGCCAGCCGCCCAGAATCGGACCCATGGCCGTCGTGATGGCCGTCGAGCCCGACCAGATTCCGATCGCGCGACCACGGTCCCGCTCGCCGAAGGATGCGCTGATGATGGCTAAACTCCCGGGCACAAGGAGCGCGGCTCCGGCTCCCTGGATTGCTCGCGCAACCACGAGCCCGTGAAGGCTCGGGGCGAGACCACAAGCCGCGGAGGCAATGGCGAAGGCTACGACGCCAACCAAAAACGTGCGCCGGCGGCCGAACAGATCGCCCAGGGAGCCGCCTGCCAAGACCAGGGCGCTCAGAAACAACGCATAGGATTCGACGACCCATTCAAGGTCGATCACGCTTCCGCCGAAGCTGGCTTGGAGCGCGGGCAGAGCCACATTGACGACCGTGCTGTCAATGAAAGCCATGCTGGACCCGAGGATGGCCACAAGAAGAACCCAGGGTTGGGCCTCCCGCGGGCAGGGGGTGACGGCGAAACCGCACTCGATTGCAGCCTGGTCACCGGGAGTTTTCATCGAATGCTTCCGAAGAACCCGGGAACGGCGAACGCTGGTTTGGCGAGCGCTCGCTCGATCGGAAGATTGGCCCGTACGCGCCGCCGAATGAACAGTCGAGAATGCGTCGCCTTCACATTCAAGACCATCATAACCCCGCACTGCTGCACAAGATGATGGGATCTTGCCGCGGAGCCATCGAAGCGTAGAATCAGATGAGGTCGTGATTGCATGGTCCGGTTGCGGAGTATTGTGAGGCGAATCATTCCCCATGCCCTCCGCGCTGGCCGGCGGCCTCGACCAATCCTGGCAAACCGCGCGACTCGTCGAGGTCACAAATGAAAATCGATCCTGCTGCCGGAAAGCCGGCCGATCCCTCAAAGCTAATCAACATCCCGAAGCTGATTACCGCTTACTACTCGATCCAGCCAGATCCCGACGATCCGAGCCAGCGGGTTGTCTTCGGCACCTCCGGCCATCGCGGGTCCGCCTTCGATGGAGCCTTTAACGAGTGGCATATTCTTGCCATCACGCAGGCCATTTGCAACTACCGCCGAACGGAGAGGATTGAAGGGCCGCTTTTTCTTGGCATGGACACTCACGCGCTATCTGAGCCTGCCTTCGCGAGCGCCATGGAAGTGCTCGCGGCCAATCGTGTCGACGTGATGCTCTCCGAAGGGACTCCTTACACGCCCACTCCCGCTGTTTCGCACGCCATTCTCGGATATAACCGCGGAAGGGCGGCCGGGCTCGCCGACGGCATCGTGATTACCCCTTCTCACAATCCTCCCGATGATGGCGGCTTCAAATACGATCCTCCGCACGGCGGACCAGCGGACTCCAAGGTGACCGCGTGGATCGAGTCGAAGGCCAATGAATTGCTGCGCTCGAAGCTCGATGGCGTCAAGCGAATTTCGCTCCCGAAGGCCTTGCGGGCAGGAACAACGCACAAATACGACTACCTCGGTTCCTATGTGGGCGATCTCGAGGCCGTCGTCGATCTCGGGGCCATCCGGGATTCGAGGATTGCGCTCGGCGTCGACCCGCTTGGGGGTGCCGGCATCGCCTACTGGCCTCTCCTTGCCGAGCGATATCGGCTCAACCTCACGGTCGTCAACCAAGCCGTGGATCCCACCTTTCGTTTCATGACCGTGGACTGGGATGGCAGAATTCGCATGGATCCTTCTTCTCCTTACGCCATGCAGAGATTGATCGGGCTCAAAGACAAGTTCGACATCGCCTTTGCCAGCGACACCGATCACGACCGCCATGGAGTTGTGACCCGCAGCAGCGGCTTGCTGCCGCCCAATCATTATCTTTCCGTGTGTATCCAGTATTTGTTCGGAAACCGCAAGGAATGGGGCCAAGACCTGGCCGTTGGGAAAACCGTCGTAAGCAGCAGCATGATCGACCGGGTCAGCGCGCGAATCCGCCGCCGGCTCTACGAGGTGCCGGTGGGCTTCAAATGGTTCGTCGAAGGCCTGCTCTCCGGCCGCCTGGGTTTCGGCGGCGAGGAAAGCGCGGGCTGCTCGTTTCTTCGGCGCGATGGCAGCGTGTGGACCACGGACAAGGACGGAATCATCCCTTGCCTGCTCGCGGCGGAAATCACGGCGCGCGGGGGACGAGATCCCGGCGAAGTGTATCGTGAACTCACGCGCGACTTGGGTGATCCCGTTTACGACCGCCTCGACGCGCCTGCAACGCCAGAACAGAAATCGGCCCTCGAGAGATTGTCCCCCGCCGACATTCGGATCGCGGAGCTTGCCGGCGAGAAGGTCGAGCAAATCCTGAGTGCGGCTCCTGGCGACGGCAAGCCCATCGGGGGCATCAAGGTCATCGCTAAGAGCGGCTGGTTTGCGGCGCGCCCTTCCGGCACGGAAGAAATCTACAAGATTTACGCCGAAAGTTTCCTCGGCCCAGATCATCTTCGAAGCATCGAACAGGAAGCGCAGAGTATTGTTTCCGATGCCCTCGCGCAAAGCACGCGAGCGGCGATGGGTAGCAGCTGAAGGGGGGCGTTTTATGAGCACTCCGGCATTCGACAGCCAAGCCTTGGATGCCTCCATTTCCGGGGCCCTCACCGACCTGGCGCTCGATCTGAGGTGGTCGTTTAACCACTCGGCGGATGAGCTGTGGGCACAACTGGACGCCGAGCTCTGGGAACTGACCCACAATCCCTGGGTCGTGCTGCAAACGGCGTCTCGGGAGAAATTGCGGTCGGCCACGGCCGACCCGAGATTTCAGAAACTGCTGGGTGATCTTCACCGCGAGAAGATCCGGTCTGAAAAGTCGGAGGGGTGGTTCGAGAAGGCGCATCCGCGCTCAGCGGTCTCGGCTGTCGCGTATTTCTCGATGGAATTCATGCTCAGCGAGGCACTGCCCATTTATTCCGGCGGGCTAGGGAATGTGGCCGGCGATCAACTTAAAACGGCCAGCAATCTCTCTGTTCCGGTCATCGGTGTTGGCCTGCTTTACCAACAAGGCTACTTTCGGCAGGAAATCGATGCCCAGGGCCAGCAGCAGGCCTTGTACCCGTTCAACGATCCCGGCCAACTCCCGATCCGGCCGTTGCGTGAGCCAAACGGCGAGTGGCTCCGTTTGTCGATCGATTTCCCCGCCGCCAAGCTTTGGATCCGGACCTGGCAGGTGCAGATCGGCCGAGCCAGGTTGTACCTGCTCGACACAAACGATCCTGCCAACATTCCCGCCTACCGCGGCATCACCACCGAACTCTATGGCGGCGGCCAGGAGATGCGCTTGCGGCAAGAGTTGGTCCTCGGGATTGCCGGCTGGCGGCTCCTCGAGGCTCTCGGAGTCAAGCCCGAAGTGTGTCACCTCAACGAGGGCCACGCCGCCTTTGCCGTGCTCGAGCGAGCGCGTACGTATAGGGCGGATCACCGGCAGCCGTTCGAGCAAGCACTTGCCATCACGCGCGCCGGCAATCTTTTTACGACGCACACGCCCGTAGAAGCCGGTTTTGACCGCTTCTCTCCGGGGCTCGTCGAGTGGTATCTGAAAAAATACGCAGAGGAAGAATTGTCGATTTCGCTCTCGGATCTTTTAGCCCTAGGGCGGCGCAACAGCAAAGACGGTTCGGAGCCATTTAACATGGCTTATCTCGCGATTCGCGGCAGCGGCGCGGTCAACGCGGTCAGTAAGCTGCACGGTCAGGTTAGCCGCCGGATCTTCGAGACCCTTTTCGCTCGATGGCCTGAGGGGGAGGTGCCGGTGAGCTACGTCACAAACGGCGTAAACACTCCTACCTGGGATTCCATGGAAGCGGACCGCTTGTGGGAAGGGGCCTGCGGAAAGGAGCGTTGGCGCGAAGCAACGGAGGAGGTCTGTCAGCATTTCCGCGAGGTAGGCGATTTCGATCTTTGGCAGCTTCGCGGCGATAACCGAAAATCCCTCGTTGCATACGTGCGCAAACTGCACGTACGGCAGGTGGCCGGGCGCGGGGCTCTGCCGGAGGAGCTGGCGCAAGCCGCGCAGGCGCTGGACACCAACACATTGACCCTCGGTTTCGCACGCCGCTTCGCAACCTACAAGCGCCCGAACCTTCTTCTGCACGATGCGCAACGTCTGCTCGGCATCCTGGTTAATCGAGATCGCCCCGTACAACTCGTGATTGCCGGAAAGGCCCATCCGCAAGATGGCGCAGGGCAAGACATGATCCGGCAGTGGGTTGAGTTCGCTCGCCGGCCCGAGGCCCGATCGCATGTGGTGTTCCTGAGCGATTACGACATGCTCATGGCCGAGCATCTGGTGCAGGGGGTCGATCTCTGGGTGAATACCCCGCGACGCCCTTGGGAGGCAAGCGGCACGAGCGGCATGAAGGTTCTCGTCAACGGCGGACTGAACCTTTCCGAGCTCGACGGCTGGTGGGCGGAGGCGTATTCGCCGGAGGTAGGCTGGGCCATCGGCGACGGGCGCGAACACGGCGACGATCCCGCCTGGGATGCGACCGAAGCCGAGACCTTGTACCGGCTACTCGAAAGCGAGGTCGTCCCGGAATTCTACACGCGCGACCAGCAGGGGATTCCGCGCCGCTGGGTCGCTCGCATGCGGGAAAGCATGGCCCGTCTGACGCCCACCTTTTCGACGAACAGGGCCGTGCGGCAATATACGGAGGAGTACTACTTACCGGCCGCAGAGGCGTTTCACCGCCGAGCCGAGCGGGGAGGTTCGCTCGGGGCCGATTTGGTGGTTTGGCAGGCCGAGCTCGCCAAACACTGGCCGACGTTGCGGTTCGGTTCCGCACAGGTTGAGAAGCGGGATGAGCAATACCTGTTTGAGGTTCAGGTCTTTCTTGACGATCTCGACCCCGACGCGGTCAAGGCCGAACTCTATGCGGAGGGCCAGAACGGCAGCGCCCCAAGCATACAGGCGCTGACTCGTGGCCAGCGCCTGGTCGGCTCGGCTAACGGTTTTATGTACACCGTTGCTATCCCCGTGGTTCGCCCGGCAGCCGACTACACACCGCGCCTAGTTCCTCAGCACAGCGGAGCGCTTGTGCCCCTTGAGGCACCTTTCATTCTCTGGCACGACTCTCCATCCTGGCGATAGCGAGCGTCCCTCGAGGCCGAGCATTCCGGGTATGGGGCGAGGCTCGGACTCGAGTCGGTCAATTGCTGGGCTTCGTTTCGCGCTGCTACAATCGCGGATGGGGAGCTCGTCGTGGGAGTCTTGGGGCCTCGAGTCGTCGTCGTCGGTGGTGGATTCGGTGGGCTGTTCCTGACGCGTGCCCTGGCCGGCGCGCCCGTGCGCGTGGTGCTCATCGACCGGCGGAACTACCACCTGTTTCGTCCCATGCTGTATCAGGTGGCCACCGGCCTGCTGTCCGCCGACGAGATAGCCGGGCCACTACGCTCGATCCTGAGCCGACAGCGTAATGTCGAAGTCCTGCAGGATGAAGTTACCGGGGTAGACACGGCGAGGCGGCTCGTTCACCTGCGAGGGCACGAAATTCCCTACGATTTTCTTATCCTGGCCACCGGCATTCAGTACAACTACTTCGGTCATGATGAGTGGCGCCCGCTGGCGCCTGGCCTGGAATCGCTCGATGACGCGGACCTGATTCGCGGCAAGGTTCTGACGGCGTTTGAACGCGCCGAGGAAATCGCCGCGCTCGATGGGTCGAATGCCGCCGGGATCAGGCAGTTGCTCACCTTCGTGCTGGTCGGCGCGGGCACGGTGGGCGTCGAGATGGCCGGCACGCTGGCAGAAATGTCGCGTATCGCGCTACGCCGCGACTTCCGGCACATTGATCCGGGGTCGGCCGAGATCCTGCTGTACGAGGCGGCTCCGCGCATACTTCCCACCTTCCCTGCGGTTCTCTCCGCCAGCGCCCAGCGGCATCTTGAGGATCTGGGCGTCAAGGTGTACACCAACACCCGCGTCACGACCGTCGATTCGAGCGGAATCGTGGCCAACGGGCAGAGGGTTGCGGCGGGAACGGTGCTGTGGGGAGCAGGCGTGCTGGCCTCGCCGGCCGGGCGCTGGCTGGGGGCGGCCATGGACCGCTCGGGAAGGGTCATCGTTGGCGCGGACCTTTCGGTGCCCGGGCATCCCGAGATTTTTGCCATTGGCGACACGGCCCACGTGGTGGCCGAGTCGCGCAACCTGCTCGGATTTAAATCGAAGCAGCCGATAACCATGCCCGGCGTTGCCCAGCCGGCGATTCAAGAAGGTCAGTACGTGGCGCGGCTGATCCGCCGACGCGTCGCCGGGCACTCGCCGACGGGGCCGTTCCGGTATTGGGATAAGGGCGACTTGGCCATCGTGGGGCGCACGTACGCTCTCGCCGATCTGCGCTTTCTGCGCTTCACCGGTTTTCCGGCCTGGGTTATCTGGGCCGTCGTGCACATCTATTTTCTGATCGGCTTCGCAAACCGATTCTTCGTCCTGCTCGAATGGGGGATTGCTTTCTTGACCAAGCGGCGCCAGGTGCGCGTATTTCCGGGTCAGGAGAGGGCAACCAGAGCGCCGTAAGTGTGGTTGGGAGCCCGGATCGGCTGAAATTCGTCGAAGCCGGGGGAAGCAAGTTCAGGCCCTGTCAAAGAGAATAGCGATGGATGAACCCGGTCACAAGGTCGTAGTCGTTGGGGAGCAAGCGGGAATTCGCGACGGCCTCAAGCAAACGCTGGAGACTCAGGGTTATGTTGTTGCCGAGTTCCGAGCGTGGGCCGAAGCGGTCGAAGAGGTCCGCCGAGCTGCCGCCGATCTTCTCGTGCTGGATGCAACAGCGAGCGGCAGAGCCATTCCCGAAATTCTGGCGACCGTTCGTGATCTGCCAGTGAGCGAGCGCCTGCGCGTTGTACTTCTCGTCGGCGAGAAGCCCACGGAACGCGCCGCGGCGCTCGATCTCGGCGCCGACGACGCGGTCTCCGTGCCCTGGGACGATGGCGAACTCTTGGCCCGGGTGCGAGCCCAGCTGCGCAAGCGTGGGACGGAACACGATCTCCGCGAAAAAGTGCGCATTGCGGAAGAAGGTCAACAGATCGCTCACACCGCGTTCGAGGCCCTGGCCGTTACCGAAAAGATGGCGAGTGATGCCTACTCGCTCGGGCGCGAATTGAAGATTGGTGTAGGCGCGGCATTCGCGGCAGTCGTCGTGATGGTGGGCATCTATCTCCTGTTCGTGCGCACCGCGCAGCACCAAACCAGAAATATGAATGCGATCATCGCACAACTGGGTGGCGACCCCTTTCGCCAGCATGATCTGGTGTCCCGAGTGCGCGAGCTGCGCGAAAAACAGGGAGGAACCGAAGCGCATTCCGCCGGGCGCGCGGAACTAGAGAGGCAGGCCGACGATCTCAAGGCTCGCATGGCCGGTGCGGAGAGGAACTCGGCTGAAATTGCGACGCTCGAGAAAGAGCTGGCGGATACGAATGCGCGGCTGAAGCGGATCGAGCAGAGCGGGGACGCTGCGGAGAACCTGATTGCGGCGGACGTGACGAGCGTTTGCCTGCTGCACGTTTCGGTGGCGTTTCGCGACAAGGAGAGCGGACAGCGCCTGCGATACGCGGGGCTAAACGCGCAAGGAGAACCGATCCGGGACAGCGAGGGCAACCCCGTCCTTACCCTCGACGGTCGCGGGCCGGAAGTGAAGACGGACATTTTCGGCACCGGTTTTCTTGCCCGAGCGGACGGGCGCGTCGTGACAAACCATCATGTGGCCGAGCCCTGGTGGAAGAATGAGCAGCTCGGTGATTTGACCCTGCAGGGCTTTCAGCCGGAAATTTCTACGATTCGAGCTTACTTCCCTGGCCATCCGCACGCCTTTCGCGCCGAGATCGAGAACATTTCCGAGGGTGCCGACCTGGCCACCATGCGCGTCGATCTGGAGGAGCTAAGACTTCCTGTCCTGGCCATGGATGTAAGCAAGGGCGCCGCCGTGCCCGGCGAAGCGGTGGTCTTGATGGGGTACGCGACGGGTCTGGCTGCCATTCTGGCTCGTGCCGACGAAGCTACGGTTGAGCGGATCGCCGATACGAGCGGCGGCGACGTTTCCGACATGCTCGACGAGCTCGCGCGGCGCAATTTGATCCGTCCCATCGTCACGCAGGGCCATATTGGGGACATCCTGCCCGATAAAATTCTCTTCGACGCGCAAACCACTTCTGGCGGATCGGGCGGGCCGCTCTTCAACGAGCAAGGCAAGGTCATCGGCGTAACCTATGCCGTGCTGCGCGGTTTTGGCGGGTCAAATTTCGGAATTCCCATCCGACTTTCCGAGCCGCTGCTCGAGCACGCCGGGCCTTGAACCCCGCTTCGCTTCCGCCGTGCGGGCAGCGCTAGAAAGTTGCTGCCGGAGCGTACGCCCCTGCTCGCGAAACCGGTCGAGACTTTTTCGGGGTTCCCGACGCATCGGCCTGGACTTCCCGACGCACAGCGTCCTCGGTGTCCTTGAGCACGTCGAGAACGATGCCGCGGGAGACCTTCTGCGTAAGTGGTTTGACGATCCAGCGAAGCACGGCGGGAATGTTGCGGCTGAGGTCGATCATTTCCACCTCGACGTAGGCGCCGCCGTCACGCTGTTCGACCCGCGATATTCCCAGGGTGCGCCATACGTAGCCCGGCCCTTGCCCCTCAGGAAACATGTGCTCGTCCGCTTCTCCGTAGTTTGTGATCTCCTGCACGCGGACCGAGTGGCTCATCATGCACATGCGGTTCGCGTCGAGCCTTCTGACGTGGGCCTCCTCATCGATCTGGACTGCCGCGGTAACGGCGAAGGCCTTCTCTGTCATGAGCAGCGTTGCCCTCTCATAGTCCTCAGTCCGCTCGATCAGTTTTGAATTCACCACCATGGGGCGGTAGAAGTCGGGATAGCGCCCGTAGTCAGCCAGCACGCGCCTGACCTCATCGAGTGTTGCCCCCGGAATGAACATGGCGCCGATCCAGTGGTGGATCAGTCCGTGCGGCACGCTGCGCAGATCCTGCGGGACGGCCAGCAGAGCCCCCGCGAGCACGCCTTGCTTGCGGTCCGGCGATTCATCCACCCACAGGAATGCACTTCCACCGGTGCCGCGGCGGTCGAGCACGGACTCGACCTGCCGAACATAGCTGTTCCAAGCCGCAACGGTATCCTCTTTGAGTTCCGCCGCAGCGGCGAGCGCTGCGGCCAACACGAGAAGTGAGATCAGCGCTACCAGGGTCCTGGTCGCCGAACGAGGGAAGGCGGGGAATCGACGAGGACCGGTTCGAATCGGTTTGCGTTTGCCGGGCACGGCCTACCCGGCAACCTCGGCGCGAGTCATCTCGGCCGCAATGTCTGCCTTAGCCTCGCGGAGCCAGGTGGCCGCCGAACTGCGAGCAAACAGATCGAGCGAGCGTGCAATGGCTCCCGTCCATCCGGTCTGATGGCTGGCCCCCAGGCCCGCGCCATTGTCCCCATGGAAGTACTCGTGGAACAGGATGTAATCTTTCCAGTACGGATCTTCCTGAAACTTCTTGGTTCCTCCGTAAACCGGGCGACGGCCATTCGCATCGGGCAGAAAAATGCTGGACAATCGGCGGCCGATCTCTTCCGCCACTTCGTACAAGGTCATATATTTCCCCGATCCGGTGGGGCATTCGACTTTGAAGTCATTCCCATAGAACTGATAGAGATTCAGCAAGGCCCGAATCAGCAGGCCGTTTACAGGCATCCAGATGGGTCCCCTCCAGTTCGAATTGCCGCCGAACATCCCGGTGTTCGATTCCGCGGGCAGATACTCGACCTTGAACTCCTGCCCGGCGATGTCGAAGGTGAAAGGGTGCTCAAGGTGGTAACGAGACAAAGAACGGATGCCATAGGGGCTGAGGAATTCCTTTTCATCGAGCATGTAGGCGAGTATCCGCTCGGTCTTCTCTTTGTTGCATACGGCCATCAACCTGCGCCCCCGATACCCGATGAACCTGTTGTCAGCCGGGGCAATATGCTCGAGCAACTCGGGATGGCGTTTCTTGAACAAGTCAACGAGCTCTCGGATGCGGGGATGGTGTTCGGCGAGCCCGGGTTCAAGAACGGTCGAGGCACAGAGCGGCAGGAGCCCGACCATGGAGCGAACCCTTAAGCGCTTGGTATCCCCGTTGGGCAGGTGCAGCAGATCATAGAAGAAGCCGTCTTTGGGGTCCCACATTTGGTCACGGTGCTCCCCGATCCGGTCCATCGCGTAGGTGATCCACAGAAAATGTTCGAGGAAGCGATACGCGATTTCTTCGTAGACGGGATCGGCCTCCACAAGAATGGTGGCCATTTCCAGCATGCTCTGGCAATAAAAGGCCATCCACGCCGTGCCGTCGGCCTGATCGAGGTGCCCGCCCGTGGGGAGTTCCGCACTGCGATCAAAGACGCCGATGTTGTCTAAGCCAAGAAAGCCTCCGGCGAACACGTTCTTTCCCTCGGGATCTTTGCGATTCACCCACCAGTTAAAGTTCAGCATCAGGCTTTGAAAGGATCGTTCGAGAAAACGTAGATCAGCCCGGCCGAGTTCCTTTTCGATGTTGTAGAGAAACAGCGTGGCCCAAGCATGAACGGGAGGATTCACGTCGCTGAAATTCCATTCGTAGGCCGGAATCTGCCCGCTCGGATGCGAATAGAGAGTTCGCAACATCAAAAGGAGCTGTTCCTTTGCGAAATCGAAGTCCGCAAGTGAAAGGGCCAGGGTGTGAAAGGCCAAGTCCCAGGCCGCATACCAGGGATACTCCCACTTGTCCGGCATCGAAATGATGTCGCTGTTCAGCATATGGAACCACTGGTTGTTTCGCACAGTGCGATGCGTGTCGCCCATCAAGGGATGAGCGCCGTGCTCGTCGAGCCAGCGGTCCAGGTCGAAGTAGTAGTACTGTTTGCTCCACAGCATCCCAGCAAGCGCCTGCCGGTGGACGCGACGTTCCTCCTTGCCCAGGGAATGCGGCGTTATCCGATTGTAAAACTCGTCCGCATCGGCCAGGCGCATGGCCACCGTGTCGTCAAAAGTTCGGAAAGGGTCCGGCAAGGGGTCGAGGGTCAATCGCAGTCGCACGACCTTGTGGCCTCCGCCGGGGATTTCCAGGCTGTAGTGCGCAGCGGCTTTGGTTCCTTTTTTCGACGGGTTGACAGCTTCTCGTTTGCGCAGGATCAGGTATTCGTGAAAGGCATCCTTCACATAGGGTGATGGGTTTGGCTGACTCCAAAGCCGGCTCGCGTTGGACTCATTCTCGGTGAAGAGGAGCTCCGGGTTGCCATCACAAACCAGCGTTCGATCGCCCAGCTGGGGATGAGCAGCGCCAATTGTTCCGTTGTCGATCTGCCGGAGATTCGGTTTGGCCGCACCCTTATCCCAAGACCAGGTGTTGCGAAACCACAGGGTGGGCAGAAGATGAAGCTCTGCCGTCTGCGGACCGCGGTTGTGAACCGTGATGCGGACCAGCAGGTCTTCCGGGCTGGCCTTGGCGTATTCGACGAAGACATCGAAGTATCGGTCATCATCGAAAATGCCGGTGTCGAGGAGCTCATACTCGAATTCGTCCCGGGAGCGACGACGATTCGTCTCAACGAGGTCGCGGTAGGGGTATTCCCTCTGCGGATATTTGTACAGATACTTCATGTACGAATGCGTCGGCGTGCTGTCGAGGTAGAAGTAGTATTCCTTAACGTCTTCTCCGTGGTTGCCTTCGCTATTGGTGAGGCCGAACAAACGTTCCTTTAAGATGGGGTCGTGGCCGTTCCACAGGGCTATGGCAAAGCAGAGTTGCTGCTGGTCGTCGGAGATGCCGGCCAGGCCGTCTTCACCCCATCGGTACGCGCGTGAGCGAGCTTGATCATGTGTGAAGTAGTTCCAAGCATTTCCGTCTTGGCTGTAGTCTTCGCGAACCGTGCCCCACTGTCTCTCGCTCAAATAAGGTCCCCACTTCTTCCACGGGACATTCGTCTCGCGCGCCTCATTCAATCGCCTCTGCTCGTTCGTTTCCGCGTAATCTAGGGGAGACGTCCTGCTTGCTTCCATTGTTTTCTCCGTGTTCGCCGCCAGAGGGGCGAGCTGAAAAAGTCATGGGGGCCCGTGCCGAGTACTGGGGAATCGCCCGCCCAGGGCGAGGCCGAAGCGCTGCCCAGGGCGCGTGCTCTTTCAGCAAGGCTTGCGGCCATGTGCAATTTCTTTTCCGTTTGATCGTCGACCGGCATCGCGACGGCGGAGAGATGAGGCAAAGCCTTTTGACAGAACACCGATCACGTGCGCTGAGCCTTCGAGAGCGAGTTGAGAATAGAAAAGCTCCGCCCGCTTCGAGCACTGTCAAAAATGACAGTCCAAGCGCCGCGAGGACAGGAGAAAAAAGATAATGGGGGCCGCGTGGGAAAATTCACCATGGCTCAAGATGATCCGCTGATCCATGAAAGACTGAAGGCACCTCGGGCCGCGGCCATTGCCGGCATGATCTTTTCGCTGCTCCTGATCGCCAGCCAGTTGCTGGTCTGGATTTCGATTCCGGCCAATCGCGCGCAAGCGGAGCTCGATGTGATGACCCACGGGAAGGAAATTCCGCTCGCTCTGAACCTGCTGCCCTTCGCGGGCATTGCGTTCCTGTGGTTTATTGCCGTGGTGCGCAATCGCCTGGGAGTGCTCGAGGACCGCTTTTTCGCCACGGTGTTCCTGGGGAGCGGGTTGCTTTATATTGCGCTGATTTTCACATCGGCCGTACTGGCGGGTGGGCTGATCCGAATCTTGCAGGGTGTGCCGGAAATTCTCCTTCCGGCCGGCTCTTACGCTCTGGGTCGCGCGCAGGTCTATCAAGCCATGAACGTGTACGGAACCAAGATGGCCAGCGTCTTCGTGTTTTCGACCTCCACCATTTTGCTGCGAACCAGGATCGTTCCGCGCTGGATGGCATTCCTCGGCTACGCTTCTGGAGCGCTTCTATTGGTAACAGTTGGTGTCGTTCTGTGGGCTGCACTCATCTTCCCTCTGTGGGTGTTCCTGATCAGCACGGCGATGCTGCTCGAGAGCTTGTCCGGCGTCTCCAGGGTGCCCCAGGGGCCAAGGTGAATCACCATCGCGACCGCCGTCGTCAATGCGTCGCGTTGTCGCTCATCAAAATCAGTTTCTGCACGCGCCAATTCAGCAATTCGGCCACATAAAGCTCGTTCTCCGACGGGCACGCCATTTCGTGTATCCAGCCGAATTGCTTGAGCTGTTTGCCGGATTCACCAAGAACACCGAGGATGCGGCCTTCGAGCGTGAGCTTGTAGATGCGCCCTGGGAAGGCATCGGAGGCATAGAGAACCTGTTGGGGTCCCGGGGTAATACAGATCGCCCAAGGCGCGCCGGGCGCCATGGCTCCGGTCGTCGCGGTGGGCTGGTTGCCGATGGCCGGACGCGCACGCGGGTCAACGGGCAGGTCGATGGTGAACTGGCGCAGAAAATTTCCCTCCCCATCAAAGACCTGGATGCGGCGATTGCCGCGATCGGCTACGTAGACGTGCCCCTCGGCGTCCACAGCGATGCTGTGCGGCACGCTGAATTGTCCGGGACCGCTGCCCGGTTCTCCGAACGATTTCAGCCAATTGCCGTTCTTATCCACCTTGGCCACGCGCGAGTTGATGTAGCCGTCACTGATAAACGCGTTTCCTGCCGAGTCCCAGGCGACGTCGGTCACCTGTCGAAACATGCCGTCGACGGCAGGCAGGGGTGGGTGGATGTGTCTGAGCGGCTCGGTGCCCTCGTCGGAAGCCTCCTGTTTGCGGCCGAGCACCATGGCCACGCGTCCGGCTGGATCGAACTTGATGACCATGTCCGAGCCCTTGTCGGTTACCCAGACGTTGTCTTCGGCGTCGACCTTCACCGTGTGGGCGAAGGACCACGCATACAGGTTGTGGCCAATCTCGCGAAGGAAGCGTCCATCGGGGCCAAACTCGAGCAATTGTGCGGCTGCCGCGCCGTAGGCAGGCCCGCTTGTGTTGCCGCGCGAAAAGACGAAGATGTGTCCCCGGGAGTTGACGGCCACCCCGGCAACCTCTCCCAAATACAACTCTGGCGGCAACTTCAGAAGATCCGGGACCGAGCGGTAGGGTATCTCGGGCACCGTCACTTGCTTGGTAGCCTGCGCTGTGGAAGGTGCGGGAATTAGGAACAGAGCAAAACACAACAGGAGACTGAATCCCTTCATGAACCCCTCCTCGTCTGCCGTCAACCAGTCCTCGGATGCGAAATTCCATCGGAGATTACCTTAACCAGCCCGCTGATTCGAGCCTCCATGACCCGAGGGAGACTGCGCGTGCGTAGTCCACGCAAGCGGTCTTTGCGCCACGTTGCCCGATCGAATTCGCCCTGCGAAACCCCAGCGAAGGGGAAGGCCGCTGTGGTCCGGCAAGCGTGAAAGTCGGATCCACAATGTAGCTTCCCTCGGGATTTGAAGAACCGGCTGAGCGAGTACGTGCGGGATGTTCGCTCCGGCGAGACTGTCCTCGTGACGGATCGCGGCGAAGTGGTCGCGGAGCTCATTCCGCCCGGCCAGGGCCACAGCAGGCAGGCAAGCCTTGATCACCGCATCGGCCAAGCCGGCAAGCGGCTCGGGTTCCCGCTTCAACCCAAGAACGGTGATCCCGTTCGAATCTGAGTCGGAAGACCTGCCGGACAACGTTGCCTGGCAACTCGGTATGGCGCCGAGCCGTACTCCCTCTGTCGACGGGATGCGGGTGGGGAGGATGGTAGAGTAGGCATGCGCCCATGCCTGCGGCCGGGGTCACGGATGCGTCGAGACAATCTGCCGGTTGGCCATGCGGAAGAAGCTTGGCTAAAGAAGCGAAGTGCATCTATGATTTGGGCGGCTCCTGACCGTTCGTCGGGAGTTGCAGAAAATCGCTCCCCCTTCGCGCCAGTTGAAGGTGCCGCCGCGGCGGCGGGAAACGTGAGCAACTCGCGAGATTCGGCGCGACCCCAGCGCGGTGACTCAAGCAGACGTCTCGTCGCGCTTTTTACCGAACTTGCGGGCGTTGGCGGAGTCCAGGAGGCGAGCCGCTTAACGGCGGCGGCTCTGGTCGACATCGCCTCCTGTCGCCACTGGTCGACAGATTTCCTGTCTCTGAACGATCCGCCGGGAGTCCACGCGCTGCCGTCCCCATTCGAAAAAATCTCGTTTCGCGGCTTTGGAAGAGCGAAAGTCCGCTTCAGTCGATCCGCGCTCGGGCTAGCGCGCAACCCGACACGGATCGTCCTGGCCGGGCATCCCTACCTTGCGCTCCCTGCCGTGCAACTTAAACTTCTAAATCCGAAGCTGAAAGTGATTGTCGTTTCACACGGCGTCGAGGTATGGAAGCGCCTGCCCGTTTTGCGGCGACTCGCTTTTCGCCGAGCCGATCTCTTCCTCGCGCCCAGCCGGTATACGGTCGATAAAATCGTTGAGGTTCACCACATCGCGGCAGCAAAGACGAGACGAGTGGCATGGCCGGTTAATCCAATTTTGCTCGAAATGGCTCGAAGGGGTGAGCTGCCGCCGGTGCCCGCTCGATTCCCTGATGGCTTGATCCTTCTGGCTGTGGCGCGACTCGTGACCAAGGAAAGATACAAGGGCGTCGACCAGCTCATTCGAGCCGTGGCGCAGCTTGCGCCGCGGCACCCCTCTTTGCAGCTCGTCGTTGTGGGGCGCGGGGATGACCTCGAGCGTCACCAAGGGCTCGCCACCGGTTTGGGGATCGCGTCGAGGGTCCAGTTCTTCGACAACATTTCGACCGCCGAGACAGCGGCGTGTTACTCGCGCTGTGACGTCTTCGCCCTGCCCAGCACCGGGGAGGGCTTCGGTTTGGTGTTTCTTGAAGCCATGGCATTCGGCAAGCCGGTGGTTGGAGCCGCGGCGGGCGGGGTGAGCGACATAATCGAGCACGGCCAAAACGGACTGCTGGTTCCCGCGGGCGATCTCGACGAGCTCATCGGCATGCTCGAGCGATTGCTGATGAGCGAATCGCTGCGCTTGTCTCTGGGGCGCACGGGCGCTCAGATGGTTCGCTCGCGCTACAGCTTCGATACCTTCCGTTCCGACCTCGAGCGTGTGCTCGGCGACTGCGGTCTGGCATAACCCTGAGTCCGGTAGTATCCTGAACGCGCTTCTTTCGATGAGGCGTGCCAGCCCGCCCGTCCGACGACCAACTCGCGCTGGGGCGCGAGTCCCGATCTCGCATGCGCGTTCTAAAAATAGTTCAGTCTTACTCCCCTTTCGAAGAGAGAGGCGGGACCGTCTTCAAGGTGCGAGCCATCGCAGGCGCGCTCGTCCGGCGAGGGCACCAGATCACCGTGCTTACGGCCGACCTTGGTATTGCCCGCCGCGCGAAACCCGGCGCCCAGTTTGAGCGCTGCGAATGGGGCTGGCAGCAGACGGAAGACGGCGTGAACGGGGTGTTTCTGCCCACCATCGCTCGCTATCGCGCGCTCACCATCAATCCGCGTGTGGTAGCATTTTGCCGGGCTTCCCTCAGGCGCTTCGATGTAGTTCATGTTTACGGCGTCTACGATCTTCTCGGCCCGGTGGTCGGCTATTTTTGTCGGCGCGAGGGAATTCCCTACGTCCTCGAACCGATGGGGATGTACCAGCCCATCATTCGCAATCTCGCGCTTAAGAAGGTGTATCGCCGATTCTTCGGAAGACGACTGGCCGATGGGGCGCGATTTTTGATTGCCACTTCCGAGCAGGAACGAGAGGAGCTCGCCGGTGCCGGCGTCGAGACGGCGCGGATCGTGGTCAGGCGAAATGGGGTCGATCAACCCGATGACGTTCCGGCGCGCGGCGAGTTTCGACGCCGGTGGAAGATTCCCGACGAGGCCAAAGTGATTCTCTTTCTCGGCCGCGTTATATCCAAGAAGCGTCCTGATCTGCTGCTCGAGGCGTTCGCCGGCTGGAGGGGCGGCATCCTGGTGATCGCCGGGCCCGACGAGGGCGACGGCTTCCTGCCTCGTTTGAAATCGGCGGCGGTGCGGCTCGGCGTTGCGCAGAACGTCATTTTCACGGGCCCGTTGTACGGGGAAGAGAAGTGGAGGGCCTATCGGGACGCGGACGTGTTTGTCCTTCCCTCAGAGAACGAGAATTTCGGGAACACGGCCGGCGAGTCGGCGGCCTGCGGCACGCCCGTGATTGTCACCGACAGCTGCGGCATAGCGCCCTTGGTTCGGGATGCAGGGCTCGTCGTGCGGCCAGAGAAAGAGGAACTTCGAGACGCGCTCGGGCGAGTTCTGGATGACGCGGTGTTCAGAAATCACTGCCAAAGCGGTTGTTCGGAAATGGCCAAACGCCTTTCCTGGGATCGGCCGATCGAAGAATGCGAACGTCTGTACGAGGCGTGTTTGCCCGGCCATGCGGCGCGGGAACTGGTGTCTGAGGAAGCAGCGCGGAGCGGCCCTTCGATGAGCACCTCGGGTTGAAGCCATGTGCGGAATCTGTGGAGTCATTGGCAGCGAATCAAACGAGCACGGCGAAGCCATCGTTCGCCGGATGCTGGGGTCGATGGTTCATCGCGGCCCGGATGGAGAGGGGCGGGTCGTGGTGGAGCGAGCGGCGCTTGGTGCGAGGCGCCTGAGTATCATCGACCTGCCCGGTGGCAGCCAGCCGATCTGGAACGAGGACTCGACGGTTGCGGTTGTCTTTAACGGCGAAATCTATAACTTCCGCGGCTTGCGAGGTGAACTCGAGTCGCTCGGCCATCGCTTTCGCACATCCTCGGACACGGAGGTGATCGCTCACGCCTACGAGGCTTGGGGCGCCCAGTGTGTCGAGCGCCTCGAGGGCATGTTTGCATTCGCCGTAGTGGAGCTCGCCGGCGGGCCGCGCGGACGGGCGGCAAAGGTGTTTCTTGCCCGCGATCGGCTGGGCATCAAACCTCTCTATTATTCCGTGGCTGCCGGAAAGGTGTATCTCGCCTCGGAAGTGCGCGCACTCACCGCGAGCGGTTGCCTTCCGCTGCGAATTTCGGCCGAGGCCATTCGCTCCTACCTGCTGTTTGGCTCGGTTCTAGAGCCGCTGACCATCATCGCGGGAGTTCTTTCTCTACCGCCCGGCCACCGGGTCTTGATCGACCCCGCCAATCCCGAGGTGAAGCCGTCTCCGTACTGGAATTTCGAAGCCTGCCGCCGGAAGCTTGCGGCGAATGGAACGAGCTCTCCCTCCGGGCGCGTTCGAGCCATTCTTGAAAAGGCTGTCGATGCGCACCTTGTGGCCGATGTGCCGGTCGGGGTGTTTCTGAGCAGCGGCATTGATTCAACCGCGATCGCGGCGCTGGCGAGCCGCGCGCGCGGAGGCATCCATACGTTTACCGTTGCCTTTCCCGAGGCAGAGTTCAATGAAGCGGAGATCGCGCGGCGCACCGCCAAACGGCTGGGAACAAGCCACTCGGAGATTTCCGTGTCCGGCGAGCAGATGGTTTCGCGCCTGGAGGAGGCCATCGCCGCCTTCGATCAGCCGACGGCTGACGCCGTAAATACCTACTTTGTCTCCTGGGCCGCCAGGCAAGCCGGCCTTAAGGTCGCGCTCTCGGGCCTCGGCAGTGACGAGCTGTTTGGCGGCTACCGAACGTTTCGGGCGACACGGCAAGTCGCCTGGGCGCAGAGGGCGGCGCGTTTCGTCCCGCGGAAATTGCGCTCCTATGTCGGCGCGCGAATCGAACAGGCAAACTTCTCGCCGGAATCCCCTGATGCCCGGCGCAAGATTCTGGCCGCGTGGCGTGATCCGGACGTTCTTCCGCACGCTTATTTCTTCACGCGCACACTGTTCACGCCAGGCGCCATCACCTGGGCCCTTTCGAGTTGCGACCAGGACGATTCGTCGCCGGCCTGGTCCGTTCCGCTCGCCTCGACGGTGAGGGAGTTGCAGTCGATCGATTCGTTTACGGCCGTATCCTGGCTCGAGCTGCGTTCCTACCTGGTGAACACGCTCCTGCGAGATACGGATGTGATGAGCATGAGCCATTCGCTCGAGGTTCGCGTCCCTTTCTTGGACTTGTCGCTGGTCGAGTACGTGCTGTCACTGCCGGAGTCGCTGAAGGCCAAGGCGAGTACTCCGAAATCACTGTTAATCGAATCCGTTCGCGACCTGCTGCCGGAGGAAGTGACCAGCCAAGCCAAGCGCACGTTCACCTTTCCCTGGAGCGTGTGGCTGCGCGGGGACCTCGGCAAGCGCGTTGGCGCAAGTCTCAGGGAGTGGTCGCCGGAACTTGCGATGCATGTGGATGCGGACTTCGCTCGAGGAGTCTGGCAGGATTTCCTGAATGGTCGCACGACATGGTCGCGTCCCTGGAGCCTCTACGTTCTGAACGAATGGACCAAGCAGGCATTCGCTCGAAGCCCCGTTCGGGAAGCGCAGCGTGCGGCACAGGTCCGCCGGTGATGGTCATCCGGGAAGGGCGGGTCGAAGGCGCAAGACGCTTTTGATGATCGGTCGATGATAATCCTTGGGATCAACGCGTATCACGCAAACGCCTCCGCCGCCATTCTTGTGGATGGCCGTCTGGTTGGCGCAGTCGAGGAAGAACGACTGAATCGTGTCAAATACGCTGCGGGGATGCCTCTGCGCGCGATCGCATGGTGCCTCGAGGCGGCGGGCGCGAAGCTCGGCGACGTGGACCATATCGCCATCCCGCGCGACCCGTGGGCACGCCTGGGCACGAAATTGCGCTTCGCCCTGCGCATGCCGCGGTTTGCCGTCGATCGCCTGCGCGTCGCGCGCCGATTCTCCGGAATCGGCGAGGAGCTGGCCCGAGGGCTCGACCTCGACCAGAAAGCGATTCGTGCGACTTTCCACCGCGTCGAGCACCACACGGCGCATATGGCCAGCGCATACTTCGTGTCGCCATTCGAGAAGGCGGCAGTTTTGTCCGCCGACGGACTAGGCGATTTTGCCAGTGCCATGTGGGCCACAGGCGAAGGCCGCCAGATCGAAGCGCTCGGCGAGGTCACCTTCCCGCATTCGCTGGGCATGTTCTATACGGCGCTGACCCAGTATCTGGGTTTCTGGAAATTCGGCGACGAATACAAGGTCATGGGCCTCGCTGCATACGGGCAGCCCGAGTTTCTTGACGAGTTTCGACGCATCGTGCACGCCACCAGGGGAATGGAGTTCCGCTTGGGGCTTGACTACTTCTCGCACCAGAGCGAGGGCCCGGAAATGACTTGGCGAGACAGGGACCGCACCCCTGTACTCGGGCGCCTATTCTCGCCCTACCTGGAAAAGCGGCTGGGGCCCGCACGCCAAGAAGGAGAGCCGCTCAGCGAGCGGCACTACAATCTTGCTGCGAGCATGCAGGCTGCGCTCGAAGAGGTGATGATCTCCCTTTCCAGCAGCCTGGCTGACCGGACCCGGCAGAAGACGCTGTGTCTGGCCGGGGGAGTCGCATTCAATTGCGTGGCGAACGGAAAGATTCTCTCGCGCACCCCCTTCAGCCGGGTGTTTGTTCAGCCGGCCGCGGGCGATGCCGGACTTTCGGTTGGCGCGGCGTTTCATGTCTGGCACAGCCTGCTTCGCCGCCCTCGCGAATTCATCATGGAGCATGCCTACTGGGGCCCCGCCTACAACCTCTCGAATGCCCGCACCCTGCTCGATCGGTCCGGCATTTCGACCGGCGAGACGCACATCGCCGAGCTTGAGGGAGAGGGCTTGCTTGAATCGACGGCCCGCCAGATCGCGGCGGGAAAAATCGTCGGCTGGTACCAGGGCGCAGCCGAATGGGGGCCGCGCGCGCTCGGCAACCGCAGCATTCTGGCCGACCCGCGGCGGGGGGAAATGAAGGATATTTTGAACCGCCGCATCAAACACCGCGAGAGTTTCCGTCCCTTCGCGCCTTCCATACTGGAAGAAGAGACGGGCCATTATTTCGAGCAAACGCATCCCTCCCCGTTCATGACCTTCGCCTATCCCGTGCGTGCTGGAAAACGCTCGGCGATTCCTGCGCCGACTCACGTGGACGGAACCGCTCGCCTGCAAACCGTCAGCCGCACGGCGAACCCGCTGTACTGGAAGCTTTTGCGGAAATTCGCCGATCTGACCGGAGTGCCCGTCGTCCTGAATACCTCGTTCAACGACAATGAGCCGATCGTTTGCACACCGGAAGAGGCCCTGGATTGTTTTAAGCGCACCCAAATGGATGTCTTGGTTCTGGGGGATTTGTTCCTGGAGAAGAAAGCCGCTCGACTTGTGTCTGGTGAGACGGCAAGGGCCGAGGGGTCTGCCGGCCGGTCCGCCTGAAGCATGCATATCCTGCTACTGAACGAATATTATCCGCCGGACACTTCCGCGACGGCGAAGATGGCTGCCCAAGTTGCGGAAACGCTCGCCGAGCACCACCGAGTCACCGTCGTGGCGGGACGACCCTCTTACGATCCGGATGAATTCTACGCTTACGCGCTGCTGCGCCGGGACATTCGCCACAATGTCGTGGTCGAACGTGTGGGTTCGACGGCGTTTCCGCGCCGGGACATGACCAAGCGCGTCTCGAACTACCTCTCCTACTTGGCGCTGGCGGTGCCTCGCGCGCTCTCGCATCGGGCAGACGTAGTGCTGGCTATGACTGACCCGCCCGTGGCTGGGATCGCCGGCAGCTTCGTTGCCGGGATGACCGGGCGGCCATTCGTCTACAACATACGTGACCTGTATCCCGATATGGCCGTCGGGGGCCAAATTGTGAAGGAGAATTCCTGGACGGGGCGCTGGGAGCGGATGCATCGCCGGGCTCTCGTGCATGCGGCACGCGTCATTGTTCTTGGGGAAGACATGCGCGAGCGCATCCTGTCGAAAGGCGTATCGCCCGAGCGGGTTCGCGTTGTGCGCGACGGCGCTTCGCTTCCCGCATCGATGCCCCGTCCGGACGATGCGGTTGTTCAGGAGATTCGCTGCGGCTTCCCATTCGTGGTTCTCCATGCGGGGAATCTGGGTTTTTACGGGGCCTGGTCAACCTTGCTCGGGGCGGCCAGGATTTTGCGCCGCGATGGCGTGGGGCTCTTGTTCGTGGGAGAGGGAGCGAACCGGGCGGCCCTCGAACGCGAAGCGAGCGGTTTAGAGAACGTGCGGTTTCTCCCCTTTCGCCCGCCCGAGCAGATTCCGCATGTGATGATGGCGGGTGATCTGCATGTGGTGACCATTCGGCGCGGCCTGGAAGGCGTTGTCGTGCCGAGCAAGCTGTACTCGGTTTTGGCGGCGGGGCGGCCGGTCCTGGTTGTGGCATCGGAGAAGACGGACGCGGCGCGAATTGCCGGCGAAGCGCGCTGCGGACGGGTCGCTAATCCCGACGATCCGGAGTCCGTGGCTGCCGCCATACGCGCGCTGCGCAGCGATCCGCGGGGGCTCGCCGAGATGGGGCGCCGGGCGCGTGAACGAGCTCGAAACTATGCTAGAGTAAAGGAGCTGCAGAATTTTCTCGCGATCATCGAAGAATTAACCCCAGCGCAGAATGGAGGCCGTTATCTGGACTCGTAGGAAAGTTCTCGTTACCGGCGGAACTTCGTTCATCGGTTCGCATCTGGTCGACGCGCTCGTCGAACGCGGCGCTCAGGTTCATGTCGTCGACGATCTCACGAGCGGGCGCCTCGGCAACATTGAAGGGCACCTAAAGAGCGGCCAAGTCACCTTCACGGAAGCCGACCTGCGCGAACCGGGCGTCACGCGTTCGGCCCTCGGAGGTATCGAGGTTGTTTTTCATCTGGCCGCCGACCACGGCGGGCGCGGCTACGTGGACCTGCACCAGGCAGGTCCGGCTTCGAATCTGTTTCTCGACGGCCTGGTGTTCTGGGAAGCAATCCGGGCGGGTGTTCGAAAGGTTGTGTTCGCCTCCTCGGGATGCGTGTACCCGAACTACATGCAGACCGACGTGCACAAGGAGCTGTATCTCCGCGAAGAAGATGTAAAGCCGCCGCATGACGCCGACAACATGTACGGTTGGGCCAAACTGATGGCGGAGATGACCCTGCAGGCCTATCACCGGGAGCACAAGCTCGGTGCGGCATCGTGCCGCTACTTCACCGTGTACGGTCCCCGAGGAGTAGAAAACCACGCGGTCATGGCCATGATCGCCCGAGCCTTTGTGCACCAGGACCCCTTCGAAGTCTGGGGAGACGGCACGCAAATTCGCAATTGGACCTATGTGGATGACATCGTGCGCGGCACGATTTTGGCCGCCGAGAAGATCGACGATGGCACCGCCGTGAACCTCGGCACGATGGAGCGCGTGCGTGTGCTCGATGCAGCCAGGATGATCACCGAACACGCCGGGTACAATCCGGAATTTCGCCTGCGGCGGGATATGCCGACTGGCCCGCTGAATCGCGTGGCCGACCACAGCCTGGCGCAGAAGCTTCTCGGCTGGCAGCCTAGTGTCCCGTTCCGCGAGGGCGTTCGGAAGACGATGGATTGGTACTTCGCGACACGAGGAAAGGCAGACGCTCGCGAAGCGCTCGAAAGTATGCTGACCACTCGCTGAGCGAGGAGTTGGTATGTCTGTTCCGCCGACCCTGATTGCTTTCTCCGTGGCCTTGATTGCCTCGCTCGGTCTCACGATTCCCGTGCGCCGCTTGGCCTTGTATTACGGAATGGTAGACTGCCCGGGCCCCCGCAAAGTCCACGTGAATCCCATGCCCTTGCTCGGCGGAATTGCCATCTACCTCGGATTCGTGCTGGCGATTCTCTCGACCCTTCGCGCCGTTCCCCAGCAACAGGTCGTGGGCATTCTCGCCGGGGCCACGCTGGTGGCCATGGTGGGCGTGCTCGATGACGGCGGGCTGCTGCATCATCAGGTCAAACTTTTCGCAGGCATGCCCATCGCGGCCCTCTTCCTGCTGGCGTCAGGAATCCGGGCACAGCTGTTTTCTCTCTTCCTCCCGGGGATGACCGGAGTTGTTCTAGACGCCTGCTTCACGGTTTTCTGGGTGGTCGGCATCACCGCCGCGTTCAGCATTCTTGACCACATGGACGGCCTGTGCGCCGGGATTGCTGCGGTCGCCTCCGCATTTTTCACGCTGGCGGCCACCTTGAGCGGTCAAACGCTGGTGCGGACCTTGGCGGCGGCCGCGCTGGGAGCGGCCCTTGGCTTTCTGCGCTGGAACTTCAATCCGGCGAAGATCTTCATGGGTGACGGGGGAGCCATGTTCCTTGGGTTTCTTATGGCCACGCTGGGTCTCAAGATTCGTCCCGAGGGGGCCAGCTTCCCGGTCACCTGGCTTGTGCCGGTTCTGATCCTGGCGGTGCCCATTTTCGATACGACGCTGGTCTCGATCTCCAGGGCGCGCCGCGGCCTTCTACCGTTCACCTCTCCGGGTAAAGACCACACCGCTCACCGCCTGGCGAATTTGGGATTGGGTCAGCGGGGCGCCGTACTCGTGCTCTATTTGATGGCCGCCCTTTCAGGTGCTACGGCCGTCGAATTGTCGCGCTTCCGGGCGGCCATCCTGTACTTGGTGGCCGCATTGTTGGTTATCGTCGTAGCCATCGCGGTTTATCTGCTCGAGGGCGTTCCCTACGAACGCCAAGTCAAGATCCCCAAATCCTCTACCGCCGTTTGACCGCTCTCTTTTTTGGTTAAACAACTGCTCTGAGATATACTTCTGCGACAAAAATTGCGGGGTGTCGCACTTTTCCGTCCTTCCGGAGTGCGAATCGGTTGCACAGCGATATTCGGCAGTTTCGGGAAGAGGTACTGCCGCAAACAAGGTGGCTTTGGACAAGCGGAATCACGGGGCGATCGCGGTTGTGGGCGGGTCGGCGGCGGGATTTTTTGCGGCGTCGCTACTCGCGCGGGGCGGCTGTTGTGTGCGCGTTTTCGAGCGCATCGAGACGCTCGAACCTGCCTCGAGGACCCTGATCGTCACGAATCGAATGCGCGGACTGCTCGGACGCGCCGCCGAGCGGAGCGTTGTGAACGAAATTCGCCGTTTCGAGCTTTTCACCGACGGCCGTTGCGCCACGATCACGCTCAACCAACCGGACCTGATTATCGAACGCCGCGCCTTGATCCAGGCCCTGGCCGAGGAGGCCGAACAAGCCGGGGCGTCCGTTGAACTTGGCTCGAGCTTTCACGCCCTGCACTCGGACCAGAAGGGCATAGGTGTTGAAATTGAGCGCGCCGCCGGCGGAGGGCGGGAGTTGGTTCGCGCCCGAACGGTTGTCGGAGCCGACGGGGCTGCGAGTCGCGTCGCGCGGGAGGCGGGCTGGCCTCCTCTTGAGACGCTTCCGCTCGTGCAGGCCATTGTTCCGTTGCCCCAGGACATGGCGCCGGATTCGGCGCGCATCTGGTTCATCCCGCACGAGACGCCCTACTTTTATTGGCTGATCCCTGAGTCAGCGAGCCGAGGCGCGCTGGGCCTGATCGGCGAGCACGGGCCGGGAACCGCCAAGAGGTTGGAAGAGTTTCTCGAAAGGCGCGGCCTCAGCCCCATCGAATTTCAGGCCGCGCGCGTTCCGGTCTATTCTCCGTGGGTTCCCTTTGAGCGAACGGTCGGCGGGGGGCGCGTCTACCTGGTCGGCGACGCCGCGGGGCAGGTCAAGGTAACCACGGTCGGCGGCATCGTGACCGGCTTTCGCGGTGCGATCGGGGTAGCGCAGGCCATTCTGAGCGGCGCGGGCGCCGAATTGCGTCGTTTGCGCCGCGAACTGAATTCGCACCTGCTCGTCCGGCGCTCGCTGCGTCACTTCCAGCAGCCCGACTACAGCCGTCTGGTGGACCTGCTCAACGATCCCGCGAAGCAATCCCTCAGCCAGTACTCGCGCGACGACGCCTGGAAGATGCTCTGGCACGTTTGCCTGCGGCAACCGAAGCTGGTTCTGCTCGGAATTCGCGGGCTGCTCATGCGCGGACGGTCGAGGGCGGACGACTGATCCGTTCTTCCTCGCATGATAAGAAGCGCCTGACATGTATGTCCTCGGAATCTCGGGCATGGCTCACGATTCGGCCGCGGCACTGCTTGCCGATGGCCGAGTGGTCAGGGCCATGGAGGAAGGGAAGCTTTCGAGGTCCCGCTCGGCCCAGGGGATCCCCCGCGCAGCCATCGCCTACTGCCTCAGTTGCCCCAAGATCAGCTGGCGCGACGTCGACTTGGTTGCCGTTGCCAGCCGTCCGGCTCGCACCTGCTTGCGGGAGACGTTGTTTCGGGCCCGAGGGGCGCTTCGCGCCCCGCTCTCGAGCGCCTATTTCACGAACAAGGCTCTCGGCGAGCTCGGCCGCGAGCTGAACAACCTGCGAATTCTTCGCGAGTTCGGTCGAGGGGGCTCTCCGACTGTCCGTGAGTTTGATCATCACCTCTGCCATGCGTCGAGCGCCTACCACGGTTCCGGCTACGATCGGGCCTTGATCGTGACGCACGACGAGCACGGTGACGCCCGGGCAGGGTTGGTTGCCATCGGGCAAGGCACCGAGATATCGGAAATCGGCTCGATTTCGCTGCCCCATTCCCTGGCCTGGTTGTTCAGCCAGGTGACGCTTCTTCTGGGTTTTAGGCCTCGTCGGGATGAACATAAGACGCAATGGCTCGGCCTGTCGGGAAAGCCGGTCTATGCGGATCTGTTCCTCGACATGCTCCGGCGCCAGGGGCCCGCAACTCCTCATCTGAACCCCAGATTTTTCGAGCACGAATTTGGCACCGAACTCGGCTTCTCGCCCGATTTCTACCGCCGGCTCGAAATCCGAGCGAACCCCGAGAATGGCAGGCCGGAGCTCGGCTCGACCGAGCGCGCCGATATTGCGGCAAGCCTGCAGAAAGCGCTGGGCACGATCTTGAGCGACTGGCTTGAATCCTTGCGCGCAAAAACGAAACAGCGGTTTTTATGTCTGGCCGGAGGCTTGTTCCTGAATCCGCTTCTGGTGCGGGCGATCGAACACGCAACAGGTTTTGAGGCGATTTTCGTTCAGCCCGCGTCCGGAAACGAAGGAACCGCGCTCGGCGCGGCCTGGCTCGCCTGGCATGAAGAACCCGCGCACAACCGCGCCGAGCGGTTATCGAATCTCTATTTTGGCCCCTCGTTTTCGAACGAGGAGATCAAGGCCGTGCTCGACAACTCGAAGGCGCCGTATCGCTGGTGCGATTCCGAAGACCATAAGATCGACGAGGCCCTGCGCCTGCTGACTTCCGGCAAGATCGTGGCCTGGTTTCAGGGCGGAGCTGAGTTCGGTCCTCGCGCGCTCGGCAACCGCAGCCTGCTTGCCTATCCGTGGGCGCCCTACGTGCAGGAGAATCTGAACGACTACATCAAGCATCGCGAAGCCTTTCGGCCCTTTGCGCTGTCGATTCCGGCCGAGAATTCCGACGAGTATTTCGAGACTTCCGCGAATGCCCGCTTCATGACCACCATGGCCGTTCCAAACCAGAGAGGCGCGAAGCTGCTCGACGGACTCTCGGGACTGGTGAGCGGAGGCCTGGCTCGCCTGCACGTGGTCCGATCCGGCGATAATCCCTTGTTTTGGAAATTGCTGCGCAAGACGGGCGAAACGGGACCGGCCCCCATTCTGGTCAACACCTCCTTCAACCTCTTTGGCGAGCCGCTCGTGATTACGCCCCGTGACGCCGTGCGTAGCTTCTACTGCTCGGGAACCGACGCCCTCATCGCTGGCAGTTTCCTGCTGACCAAGGGCTGAACATGCCCGCCGAGACCTCTCGAGCAAACCTCAACGGACGACGGGCGCGGCGCGTGCCGATCGTGGCCCTGCTGTTGGTGCTCACGGTCGTTTTGGCCGGTGTAGCGGGTTTTCGAGGTCTCGGCCGGTGGCTCGTGCGCGAGGACCCACTCGGGAAGGCGGATGCGATCGTGGTCCTGAGCGGCGGACTCCCTTACCGCGCCGAAGAAGCGGCCTCGGTGTATCGAGGCGGCTACGCGCCCCAAGTGTGGTTGACTTATCCGGCGAGCCCGGCAGACCGGCTGGCTCGCCTGGGCATCAGCTTCATCGGCGAGGAGCAGTACGATCGGGAAGTCCTCGTGCACAGCGGCGTTGACGCTGCTGCCGTTCACATTTTGCCCGACGAAATTGTGGACACGGAGCAAGAACTGCGCGAAGTCGCGCGAGAAATGCACGACGCGCATCTGTCCCGGGTCATCGTTGTGACCTCACCCGAGCACACGCGCCGCGTGCGCTCTCTCTGGGCGCTCGTCGGCGAGCCCGGCGAAAAGGCCATGGTGCGCGCGGCTCGAGACGATCCCTTCGATCGCGATCATTGGTGGCGGAACACGCGCGACGCGTACGCGGTCTTGCGCGAACTGCTCGGGTTGGCAAATGCTTGGATGGGCCTGCGCATCCGCCCTGCGCGGAGCGCCCTGAGCCCGGTCCCCGTATCTCGCAGGGCGTCAGAGGGAGCGAATCGGTTGGCTCCGGGCGCCGCGTGTACGAGAATCACATCAGCCTTCTCGTTTTCGACCGAGCGAGGATAGAACGGAGAGGTTTGTGAGGATATCTGTGATCGGTACGGGCTACGTCGGGCTGGTGACCGGGGCTTGTCTGGCTGAAATCGGCCACGAGGTCGTGTGCACCGACAACGACCGCGCGAAACTTGAGATTCTCGAGTCCGGCCGAGTGCCCATTTACGAACCGGGACTTGACCGAGTCATCTCGAAGGCCCGGCGCCAAGGTCGGCTGAGTTTTCGACCCGGCGTCTCCGGCGCCGTCGAAGCCGGCGACGCCATCTTCATCTGCGTGGGCACGCCTCCGCTCGCTAGTGGCGATGCCGACTTGAGCGCCATCGACAACGTGGCCAGGATTGTGGCGAACGAAGCCCGCTCGGCAAAACTGGTCATCGAAAAAAGCACGGTGCCCGCGCGCACGGGTGAAGAGCTGAAGCGCGTTCTCTCCGTCTACGGAAGGAGGAAAGAGGTCCGCTTTCGGGTAGCTTCGAATCCCGAGTTCCTCCGCGAGGGAACCGCAGTCGAGGATTTTCTGCATCCCGACCGCATCGTGGTCGGTGTCGAGGACCAGGCCGCCGAATCTCAGTTGAAGGATATCTATCGACCTGTTCTTGAACGGACGTTCAGTTGCCCCATTCACGCGCCCGCCTGCCCGGATGGCCCGGCGCCCGCCTGGCTGGTGACCACGATCAGCGGCGCTGAGCTGATCAAGCATGCCTCGAACTCATTTCTGGCCATGAAGATCTCCTACGCCAATCTGATTGCGGACCTGGCCGAAAAGCTCGGCGCAGACGTCGAGGAAGTGGTTCGCGCTGTCGGCATGGACCCCCGCATCGGCCGCGCGTTCCTGAATCCCGGATTAGGTTTTGGGGGATTCTGCCTTCCGAAGGATCTGCAGGCCTTCGTGCGGCTGGCGGAGCGCTCCGGGGTCGATTTTCAGATGCTCCGCGAGGCAGAGAAGATCAATCGCAGGCGTCTCGACCGCTTCTTCGAGAAAATTCTCCGCGCGCTTTGGGTGATCAAGGACAAACAGGTGGCCGTCCTCGGTCTGGCCTTCAAGCCCCATACCGACGATGTCCGCTTCGCGCCGGCCATCGATTTGATTCGCCGGCTGCTCGAGGGAGGAGCGCGCGTGCGGGCCTACGATCCGCAGGCCATGGAGAAGGCCCGCGCCATTCTCTCTGAGATTGAATACGCAAACGATCCCTACGCGGCTGCCCAAGGATCGGAAGCCCTTCTGATCGCGACGGAATGGCCCGAGTTCCGCGCCCTCGATTGGAATCGCATTCGCGACCGGATGGTCCGCCCGCTCATCCTGGACGGCCGAAACCTGCTCACCCCGGCCCAGATGAAATCCCTCGGTTTCGAGTACTACTCGCTCGGCCGCCCCGACTGACGATCAGCGCCTGCTGGCTAGTTCCGGACGCCTGAACCGGCCAGAAGTTCGCGGACCCGCTCGACGGGAATGGCTTGGACGACGTGCCCGTCGCGGCCGCGTACGGTTTCGGCCTTCAGGAGGGAGTCGTAGATCGCTTCTTCGGTTGCATCAACAACGGCTTCAAACAGCGGCGAAAGCGCATCCTGGCCCAGAAGCGAAATCGGCTGGCCGCGTTGCGCACCGAACCGGATACGATTTGTCGTCGAGAACGCGATCGCGAAATCGCCGCTGCCGTTACTGCCCGTCGATCCGGCGCGCGCCATGCCTAAAACCGCTCGGGCAGCCAGCCGCTGGAGCTGGCGAGAATCGAGCGGGGCGTCCGTGGCGACCACGATCATGCAAGAACCGTCGGCTGGATCGCGCAGCTCGCTAGGTTTAGCGCTGTGTTCGCGCGCTGGTTCTAGGTTCTTCCAAATGGGGACTCCGGCGATCGTCAAGCGCCCGCCGAAATTCGTCTGCACCAGAACGCCAATCATGAACCCACCATCTACTTCTGGCAGGTGCCGCGAACTTGTGCCAATTCCACCCTTCCATCCGAAGGCCACCGTGCCTTCGCCCGCGCCGACCGCACCTTCCTCGACCGGCCCGTCGCTTGCGGCGGCGAGTGCGCGCTCGACGTCCTCCGCTCTCACGTGGAATCCGCGGATATCGTTCAGCCAGCCGTCGTTGGTTTCACCGACCAGCGGATTTACGCTGCCCACCTTCTCGTTCCCGGGCTGGCTGAGCGTCCGTTTGGCCAGCGCGGCCGCTGCATCCCATACGGCGAGTGTGTTCGTGAGCACGATTGGTGTCTCGATCTCGCCGAGCTCGTTCACTTGCGTCGAGCCGACCAGTTTCCCAAACGCGTTGTAGACGAAGACCGCTCCGGCGACCTTGTCCTGAAACAGATTGCCTGCATGCGGCAGAATGGCGGTGACTCCCGTGCGAACGTCTTCGCCCTCGACAATCGAGACCTGCCCAACCAGCACGCCCGCTACATCGGTGATGGCATTTCGGGGCCCGGGATCGTAGACGCCCGGCCGAATGCCCAACTCGCGGGCTCGCGGACGATCATGAGCCACGCCCGCGGGACTTTGCCCTCGGTCGCCGAGCGACACCAGCAGCAGGACAAACAGAAGCCAGCAGAGTTTATTCACGACTCACTCCGAGCGAATCGCGCCTAGATTCAACCAGAACCGGCCGGAAGGCAAGCCGCCTGCCCGAGGCGCCGGGCTATTCCGTTAACAATTAGGGCAAGCCGGCGCGGGCGAGGGTTCCGCGTTGGGCCCCTGCTACGCGAAAATGGAAGGCCCTAGCCCTCCTAGGAGACCGCGCAATGAAGAAACTGGCTTGCCTGGCAGTTGCGCTGGTCATGGCTTGCTCGGCCATGGCCGACGAAACGCGAGAACAAAAGCGTCTGGATGCTTGCGGTGAGGTCCTCAAGGAGATTCTGGATATTCCCGACGGCATTCCGAAGGAGCTGCTGAATAAGGCCGAATGCGTCATCGTGGTTCCTTCCATGCTGAAGTTTGCCATCGGCATCGGCGGGGACTTCGGCCGAGGCGCAATAACCTGCCGCACGGGCGAGCATTTCACGGGGCCCTGGAGCGCTCCGGCGCTGTTCGCGCTCGAGGGCGCGAACATCGGGTTCCAGTTGGGTGGCCAGGCGACCGACTTCGTTCTGCTGGTGATGAATCCGAGGGGAGCCAACTCGATCCTCGTCAGCAAGGTCAAGCTGGGTGCGGACGCCGCCGCCGCGGCGGGCCCAAAAGGGCGCGATGCAGCCGCGGACACGGACATCGTCATGAGGGCTGAGGTTTTGAGTTATTCGCGGTCGCGCGGCCTGTTTGCGGGGATATCACTCGAGGGTTCGACGCTTCGATCCGACGGCAGCGCGAATCGCAAGCTCTACGGGCGTTCGCTGACGGCGAAAGAAATCGTGCGCGAGGGCAAAGTGGGTGTGCCCTCGTCCGGGCGGGCACTGATTGGGCTCCTTGATAAAACGTCGCCCAAGAACGAATCGGACCCGGTCTCGCTTAGGGAGTAGCCCTCGGAAGCAGTAGGCGCTCTCCGCGCGGCACGAGAGGCCCCGGGGCGGCGCGAACCGGCGGCATGTAGCCGATGCCGCGCGCGCCAGATCTGGGCCGAGTCGCGTCGTGTGGGGCTTCCGCCGACCTTTTGCCGCCACTCGGAAAACGCGGATATCCCGGGTCGCGTGCAGCCATTCGCTAGAGAGCGAGCCCCGCTCAAGGCGAGAGCGGACAGTCACGGCTGCGGGCAAGATTTCTAGCCTTGCACCGGCTGAAAAAAGGCCTACGCCGCGGCTTGTCCCGCCTTGACGTTGTGCACCGACGAATTTTCGACGGGCAAGGTTTGCACGTTTGGACCGTCGGTCATGAGCGGACCCACGTTCGCGGCAACCTCCCTGAAAAGCCCGTTGTCGTAGTTCTCAACGTCAGCTTTGCTTCTCCATACGGTCACGCAGCAAAACTTGCCCGTGGCCGGATCGAGGGACTCGAGATTATCGACAAACCCGGGCTGGGCCTGTATCCGTGGCAGTAGGTGTTCATTTAGCGCTGTCTTGAACTCGTTGACTTTGGCCGGATCAATCGTGCAGGTGATAATTCGCGAAATCATGGTCTGACCTCCGTCACAGCTTTTGATTTCGACGCGCCGGGGCGGCGCGCTCAAGTGCAGCCGAGAGTAGACCTCGCCCGCGGGCTGCGTCAAGCGTTTCCTAAGCGGGTTAAGGGGGTGCCGCGAGCTCCCGGCCGGCTATGAGCCGTGTCCGGGGCGGGTCAGGTTGGACTTGATCAGCGACTCGACTTCCTTCCACACCTTCGGGTCGCACTCGATCTCCGTATGGGCCTTCATAAATACCCGGTCGATCATGGGATATCGATCTTCACACCCGATCGAACTCGCTTTGTAGTTGAATTTGAAGTTTCCGATGATTCTGGTGCGTTCCGGATCCGCCGCGTAGATCCTTGCCCGTCCATGGAGCCAACCGTCAGATTGGTAGAAGTTGGCGGCCTCCCTGACGTTGGCCGGAATCCGGGCGTCGTCTTCGCCGTATTTGTGGATGCTGTCCACCTGAACGGTAAGCAGCACGGGAATATTCTGCTTCTCGAGCTGCCGGGCGAGTTCGACGGCTTCCGACGCTCCCCAGCTGTGACCGAAGATCACGATGCGCGCGTTTCGCTTCTCCGCAGGGGAAACCTCCCCGTCATGGTCGCCATCGAGCAAGCGCACAATTTCTCGGTACGCTTGATCTTCATGGCGGTTCTCAAAGACTTTCACCGCGACGCCCGAGGGGTACTCTCGCTGTAGGTGGGCGGCGAGCTGAACCGTGCCATGAACAGCATTGTCGCCACGGACGAATCCACCCACAAAACCAATTACGATCGCGGGGGACTCGGAGGAGACGGCGTCTGCCGCGGGACGTTTAAGGGCTGCCTGTCCGAAAGCATAACTGCCGAGCAGAAGAAGGGCCAGGCAACTCGAGGCCCTCGTCACGCTCGCGGATCCGAGACTCATACAAAAAAGGATGGTTTAGAGTGACAAAAGGTTTCGCAGAAAGCGAGGGACTAAAGTACTGAATGACGGTTACCTACGGGCGGGTGGCGCGAGGGTACTAGGGGAGATCAATGGCATGCACCCGGGCGCCTCACCCCGCTCGGTTCAGCGGGGGCAGAATTGCCGCTCGACCCCGCGCTTTGCGTCGCGCCGCGAGCGACCCGGATTTGGCGGTCCGCCCGTGCCCGATCAAGACGCGCCCAATCCGCACGAAAATCGCGCATCGTTTCGCGGCTGTGGCCGGGCGCCTTCAGAATATGATCGACGCGCGCCAGGATGAATTGGTCCGCGAGACCCGAGTCCGATGAGGCGGACAGCAGATTGCTGGCGCTCAGCCCGACCCGCGACGACGGGTGGCCCGAGGATGGAAACTCGATCCACAGGCTGCCGTCCTCATCGAGAACCGGCTGGCCCTCCTCGTCCAGACGCTTGAAGAATCGCCCGAGATACTCGCGGCTCGGGATCACTTCCTCGCGCACGGCTTCCTCGACCACGTCTCCGAAGGCCGCGCGGTAGACCTCCCATTCGAAAGCCGTCCCGGCCACTCTGGCGCGTTGTTCGTCCTCCTCGGCGGTGAGATTGCGAACCGCATTCGTCTCGTGTTCCGCCTTGGCCGCCTTAATTTCATAGTTGAGCTGGCCGGCATCGGCGGTCGGAAACTCCTCGGATTCCTTTTCCGGATTGAACCGACCGGTCAGCGCGTAGGATGCGGCAACAACCGCGAGCTCGTGCGGTGCAAAAATGGCCATGGGCACGAGCAGCTTCTTTGAATGGTAGAGCTGTTCGGTGCCCTCGCGGCACTCGCTGCTTCTCTTGTAGGTGCCCGGAACCTGCGCGAAGTGCAGAACGTAGAAGCCGCTCCCAGGATGCTTCAGGGCATAATGGGTGAAGGACCGGGCGATGGCCTTCGGGCTGGTCATGCCGAAATCGTTGATGTACTCAGGGCTGGTGGCCCCGGGGAAGTAGGTGTTCACGATGCGGCGGGTGAACGTCGCGCAATTTCGCGTCACGCCATTGAAGTGGTTTCGATTGGCCTCTCGATTCAATTCCGCGATGAGTTGTTCGTCCTGCTGAACGGTTGTCTTGATCACGAAGATGTAGATACTGCGCGAGATCGTCGCGGCAACCATCTCCCGCCATTCCGCTTTATTGCTTGTGCGGCAGAATTCCGTGTCGCAGTAGCCGGCCAGGTATTTCTCGCGATAGCGCTCTTCGAGCGCATGCTTCACTTTTTCCGACGCGAAGAGCGGGCGCTGGCGCCCGTCCTCAACACCGTAGAGATAAATGCTGAGCGGGGCGACGTTCCATTCAAAAGGCTGGTCCTCGCCGAGCGTCGTGTAGTTGCTGATCACCGACCCTTCTTCGCCCGGCCGGCAGAGCCGCAACTTGACGGGGGTTTCCGGGCAGACGCGGGAGAGAAAGACCGCGCTGTGGCCGGATCCGGTGATGCGTGCGACGCTTGTGTCGAGCGATTCGTTGAGCACAACGCCCACGTCGGCCGAGGCTCGCGGACAGAGGAGGCACAGGGCGAGAAAGGCGAACCCCGAAGCACACGCCGCCGGCCAATTCCGCCGCACGCGGCACGCGACATTGTCCTCCCCAAGGAATAGAGTCATGGCCGATCCGAGCGTTCGCCGCTCGCCGTCCCTCCACTCCTACAGTATATTGGCCCGTCCGGGGAGTCGGGGGCTGAGGTGCGCCTATCTTGCCCTATTCTGCACCTACAGACCCCCGCCGCCCCGGGGCTCTCGCTTTTTTCGCGAGCCCGCAGGTACATTTAATTCGATTCGCGATCTGCGTGAGGCGTTACACTGCTCCTCGTGCGGGTTTGCTCGGCCCGGGCGACCTTTCGCCTGATATTCGCCTATGAGGGATGGAACATCTGCCGAGGACACCCGTTGCGAAGCTTAGGCGAAACCCGTAGGATTCGCTCCCCGGGCCAGCGCCCGGGTGATTTTTCGGATCAGAAGGGAAAAAGGGGGAGGAATGCCCGCGACTTGGAAGGGCTCACTTTCGTTTGGCTTGGTCTCGATTCCGATCCAGCTTTCTCCGGCGGCGCGCACCGAACGCATCAGCTTCAATCAGCTTCATAAGGTCTGCCACACACGTCTGCGTCAGCCGCTGTTTTGCCCGACGTGCAATCGCACGGTCGAACGCAACGAGGTGGAAAAGGGCTACGAATACGAGAAGGACCAATACCTGCTCTTCACCGAGGAAGAGCTGGAAAAAATCGAGCCGGAATCCGCGCGCATGATGGAGATTCTCGAGTTCTGCAAGCTCGAGGAAATCGATCCGCTCTATTACGACGCATCCTTTTACGCGAGCCCAGAACCGGCTGGCGCGAAGGCCTATCGGCTGCTTTGCGAGACCATGCAGAAGACCGGATATGCCGGCATTGCCAAAGTCACCATGCACAATCGCGAGTACATCGTGATCGTCCGGCCGCACAACAAGGGGCTGACCCTGCACACCATGTTTTACTCGAATGAGATTCGTGCCGCCGCGGAAACCGGAACAGAGAAGTTTGAAATCAGAGACCAGGAGCGCGCGCTGGCCATGCAGCTCATCGAGAGTCTGGCCGCACCGTTCCAGCCGGACAAGTATCACGATACCTATCAGGAAGCGCTGCGCACGCTGATTGAAGCGAAGGCCAAGGGACAGGATGTCATCGCCGTCGCGCCCGCCGCACAGCCGGCGCCGGTCGATTTGATGGCGGCGCTCAAACAGAGCTTGCTGCAGAAGCAGCAACCGGTCGAAAGAAAAAATCTCCTGCGCGTCGTGCCGAAAGCAACGCAGACCCCTGTCGAGGAGCAGACCCCCAAGAAGTCCCGCCGCAAAGTCGGGTGAACCAGCGCTTGCGCCAGGCACCCCAAAGTGACGCCGTCTGATGCGACATCGCGGCGGCAAAACGCGCTACGCGTACGCCCGCACCCCTGTTGCGCTGCTAATCCGCTGGCTGGAGGCGTGCTGCTTAGGCAGCGGCGAGGTATTCCCAGCTGTCGCCGGTAAACTTCACCTGATACACTCCACCCTCATCCGCGTGAAGAAAATAATGACCTTGCGGAATTCGGTGGGCATGCATCGACTTTACCGAGCACTTGGTCCACTGAAGGGGGGGCGCTCCGCGGCCGTGCTGCTTGGGCTCTGGGACGGTCTGCATCCCGTACTGAACGCGGTACTCGACACCGGTCGGACGAGTGGGTACTAAGCGTCCGGCCCCTTGTCGCTTGTTTCTGTTTTCTCTAGCCATATCCGCTTAGATGCGCGAGGGAAAGAAAGGTTTGCGCGATTGCAGCTGCGGACTATTAAGGTAAGCGGCTTGTTTTCAATAGCCGAAGACGCTGCCCCCGCCCGATTGCTAATCAATAGCACTCTCCGGCCTGGCTTGCACAGGGCGCCGACCACTGAGATTCCGGCATCTAGGACGATCGGGGATTCGGCCAGTCTGCCGCCCCGGCGGCCTCGCATGTCGTTGCCATTGCAAATAGATGGGAAGGTGCATAGGCTTGTCGCCTCAAGCAACGCGCGCGAGTAGGATCGACACGATGATGGGACGGAGCTTCACGATTGGCAAAACCCGGGTGGGCGGGGAGGCGGCGCTGTTTGTGATCGCTGGTCCCTGCGTGATCGAGAGTGAAGCGCACGCCATGGGCATGGCCGAAAAGCTGGGTGCGGCGGCTGAAGAGCTCGGTGTCGGGCTGGTTTTTAAGGCTTCCTACGACAAGGCCAATCGCTCGTCCCTATCCTCCTATCGCGGGCCGGGATTGACCGAAGGGCTGCGTATTCTGGCGAACATCAAGAGGGGCACGGGATTGCCCATTCTGACCGACGTGCACGAGGTCGCCCACGTCGCGCCCGCCGCGGAGGTCGTCGATGTGCTGCAGATTCCGGCGTTTCTCTCGCGGCAGACGGATTTGCTGGTGGCCGCGGGACGGTCAGGCCGCGCCGTGAATATAAAAAAGGGTCAATTTCTGTCGCCGCGCGAAATCGGCAACGCCGCGGGGAAGGTAGCCGGCACGGGCAACGAAAAAATTCTGTTGACCGAGCGAGGAACCTCGTTCGGCTATCAGAATCTGGTCGTAGATATGCGCTCGTTCCCGATCATGCGCAGGTTCGGCTACCCGATCGTGTTCGACGTGACGCATTCGGTGCAGCTGCCGGGCGGGGAAGGGAGCTCGAGCGGCGGTCAGCCGGAGTTCATCGAGCCGCTGGCGCGGGCGGGCGCGGCGGTCGGCATCGACGGGATTTTTCTTGAGGTGCACGACAATCCCGCCGAGGCTCTTTCCGATGCCACCAACGCGCTGCCGCTCAGTGATTTTCGGCCGCTCATGCGCAAGGTGCTCGAGCTATCGGCGCTGGCGCGCGAATGGGCGATGTTGTGAGCGGCCTGAGACGCGAGATGAGCGATTCGAGCGGGAAGATCAATTCGGCCCTCGGCACGGCAAAGCGCGTGCTGCAGATCGAAGCGGATGCCATCGCAGGCTTGATCGAGCGGCTCGATCAGAATTTCGAACGCGCCGTCGAAATCCTGTTTTCCTGCACGGGGCGGGTCGTGGTCACCGGGCTCGGCAAGTCAGGACTCATCGGGCGGAAGATTTCGGCGACCCTGGCGAGCACAGGCACGCCGTCGCTGTTTCTGCATGCCGCCGAAGCGCTGCACGGCGACCTTGGCGTGTTGACCTCGGATGACGTTCTGCTCTCGATTTCACAGAGCGGCGAGACGGAGGAATTGGTCGCCCTGCTCGAGTCGGTAAAGCGGCTGGGCATTCCTCTGATTACGCTCACGGCCGAGCCTCGCTCGACCCTGGCAGCGGCGAGCGACGTGGTCCTGGATATTGCGGTCAAGGAAGAGGCGTGCTCGCTGAATCTTGCACCAACGGCGTCGACCGCGGCAGCCCTGGGCATGGGCGACGCGCTGGCCATCGCCCTGCTCGACCGTCGTGGATTCCAGGCGGAGGATTTTGCGGCGCTGCATCCGGGCGGGCGTCTGGGCAAAAAGCTACGCCGCATCGAAGCCCTGATGCATGCGGGCGAGGACGTCCCGCGTGTGCTGCCGTCAACGAAGATGCCGGACGTAATCTACGAGATGAGCCGCAAGGGATTGGGCATGGCCGCGGTGGCCGAGGCCAATGGGCGGCTGCTCGGGATCATCACCGACGGCGACCTTCGACGCATCATGCAGTCGCGGCGCGAAAATATTCTCGATCTGTGCGCGAACGATTGCATGACGCGGAATCCCGTCACGCTGCCCGGCACCGAGCTGGCGGCCAGCGCATTGCGGCTCATGGAGGAGAAGAAAATCACCTCCGTGCTCGTCGTGGACCGCGCTGGCATGCTCGAAGGAGTCGTGCACATTCACGATTTGTGGACCTTGCAGCTGTTTTGAGGTGGTCGGCAGGAACGGCCTCCGGTAGAGTTTGGTTGAGTTGCTTCGGGCGGCTGGAGAGAAGGGCGTGTGGCTCGGGATCGAGGGACCGCGGTCAGAAGGCAGCCCGAATCTTTGCGCAGCGGAACTTTCGATGGCCCTCCAGTCGTATGATTGAGTAGAGGGAAGACGAAAATGTTTTGCGATCGTTGCGGGCAACAGTTGAGAGACGATGCGGAGTTCTGCACCGCTTGTGGCAAGGCCCTCGGCCCGCCCCCGGCTCGGGTGGTTCGGGGGAGGCCAGCGGACGGCCGCGTCGAACGCCACATTAAAGTGGTCGCTGCGCTTTGGCTTGTCTATGCCCTCCTTCGTCTGCTGGAAATGGGCTGGATTCTCCTGGTCGGACGCACATTTTTGCCGTCGGTGGTTCAGAACATCGTGATCGGTGTCAGCCCCTTCCCCCGCCTTCAGCTTGGACGGCTGATTTCCGGCGGACTCCTGTTGGTCGGGTTTTGGGTGGGTGCCTTTGCCGTCGCTGAGCTTGTGACCGCTTGGGGCCTCGTCGAGCGGCGTCCTTGGGCCAGAACGCTGGCCCTCATCGTCGGTATTGTCGCGCTGCTGCGTTTTCCGTTTGGAACCGCACTCGGAATCTACACGCTGTGGGTTTTTCTCCCCGGTCCAGCGGCTCAAGAATACGAACGCCTGTCGAGGAGCCCTGCGGGGTGAGCTCGGGCAGAAAAAGAAAAGGGGCGATTGCTCGCCCCTTCTCTTCAGTCTCGAATCAGAAGCAGCTGCCGAGGCGCTCTCCCACGTTAGCGGGCGATGCTCGGCGCGAGAAGCACTGCGGGGTCAATCTCTCGTTTGCGTCACGCCGTTCACCAAGCGTTAGCCTGGCGGGGCAGCGCTAGCCGGCTACGAAAGAATACCCTGAGCCTTCGCCGCGATGCCGAATCCTTCGGAACTTTTTCAAAGTTCGTTCCTCTCCGTCATCTCCCGAATAGCTCGTCAAGCTTTCGCTTCACGTGCCGTCCAAGCCTCAGAGGAGTGGAAGTGCTTTGAACAGCGCGGTTGTATCTCTGAACCGAGAAGGTGTCAATCACACTTGCGACATTTTTCATTGTGGAAATCCTGAAAATGTGGAAATCCTTCTTGTTCGCGCGGGCGGGGTGTCGAGGTTTCGGCGAGCGGAGCCGATTTGCGCCCTTCGCGTTACCAGCATCGAACCGTAATTCGCGGGATCGACGAGGGACGCAATCGGCAGAGACTCAGACCCCATGCTCAAACCGCAAACCAGGCGCGGGGGAACGCAATTGACTTCGAGGTGTCGCGCGCGTTGGCAGAGATGGCTGATCTCTCTACCGCTCGTCGTGATTGTCGCCTTGGTCGCACGAGGAGGGTTCGCTTGGCACGAAGGTCGGCAGCTGTCCCAAGCAGCGCGGGCCACCGTCCCCTTTTTTCAGGAGACGGGAAACATCGCGCGATCTCTTGCGCTGGGCAAAGGCTTCAGCGATCTGTTCCGTCAAGGGACCGGGCCGACGGCTTGGCTTGCGCCGGTGTATCCGCTGATCCTGGCCGGCATCTTTCGCATTTTTGGAATCTCGACTGCCGCGTCGTTTACGGCGGCCGTGGCCTTGAACATCCTTTTCTCCACGGCCACATGTGTGCCGATTTTCCGGGCGGGCAGGAAGATCGGCGGCGTTCGGGTGGGCTCGACAGCAGCCTGGTTGTGGGCTGTCTTTCCCAACGGGATCATGATTCCTTTCGAGTGGATATGGGATACGTGCCTCTTGACTCTGCTGGCGGCGCTCATCCTTTCATCGACGCTCGGCGTTGCCGAGCGGGAGCGTGCGCGCGACTGGTGCCTCTACGGCCTCTTGTGGGGGCTTGCCTTGATGACGAATCCGGCGCTCGCACCGCTTCTGCCATTTCTTCTGGGATGGGCAGCCTGGCGTCCGGGCCGCAGCAGGCGTCGCGCGCTGGCCCTGGCCGGGCTCGTACTCTCCGTGGTGGCGTTGTGCTGCACGCCATGGACCGTGCGCAACTACCGTGCGTTTCACCGGTTTGTGCCTTTGCGTTCGACCTTCCCCTTCGCGCTATGGCTCGGCCATAACCCGGTTTGGGACCCGCACTCTCCGTGGAACACTCGGATCAGCGCTTACGAGCAGGACGCGGACTACAAACGGCTTGGCGAAACGGCCTTCATGCAGGAGAGGTGGCGCCAGGCGGTCGAGTTTATCCGAACCCATCGCGCGCTTGAGGCGAATCTCTTCAGGCGGCGCTTTGTGGCTTTTTGGGCCGGCACCGACTCGCCATTCGAGCGGTTCCGCGAGGCTCAATCGCTTGGCGATCGAACTCTGCTGCTCGCGAATTTTCTGCTCGCGCTGGGCACGGCAGTCGGATTGGTCGTGGTGTGGAGAAAGCACAGGCGCTATGCCTTCCTTCTGTCGGTGTTTCCGGTCGTCTTTCCGCTCACCTACTACGTGACCGAACCCTATTTGCGGTATCGCCAGCCGATCGATCCGGTTCTGATGCTTCTCGTGGCGATCGCGCTCACCGCGGCACGCCCTCGCTCCGAGGCGTGAACCCTGCGCGGGCGAACACCGCCCGGGAGATGCGTCGCCGGGTGGGATCCTCGATGGCCAACTCTCCGGCGACAATCGCGGCCCGCAGGTTGGTCAGCATCTTTTCGAGCGAAACGCGCAGCCCTTCCGCTTCCCGTTCCGTGTGCCCTCGGGTCAGGGTCGTCGCATACATATTGAGCAAAACGAACAGGGGAGAAGCGCTGAGCAGGCGTCGGCATTCGCCGAGCAGTTCGGAAAGCGAGTCGTCCAGTTTCCAAATCTGGCCGTGCGGACCTCGGCCGAACCTGGGCGGGTCGAGAAGCAGGGCATCGTATCGATTCCCGCGCCGCACCTCTCGACCTACAAACGTGAGCGCGTCTTCCACAATCCATCGGATGGGGCAGTCGCTGAGCGCTGACAGCGCCTGGTTCTGGCGTGCCAACCTGATCGCTTTGCGCGATGCGTCGACGTGGGTCACCTCGGCGCCCGCAGCGGCCGCAGACAGGGTTGCCAAACCCGTGTGACCGAACAGGCAAAGCAGCTTGGCCGGCCGGGCCGCCCGCTTGATCAACTCCGCGATGGTGTCCCAATGGCACGCCTGATCGGGAAAAATTCCCACATGGCCGGAGGGCGCGGGCTCGACCAAGAAGGCGAGATTTCTCCGATGCACAATCCAACGCTCGGGGACCCGCTCGCGGAATTGCCAGGCGCGGCGAGAGCCGTTTGATTGGGAGAACTCGCCGTCGGCTGCGCGCCAGCGCTCGGGCGGAAGCCTAGGGGGCCATTGGGCCTGAGGCTCAGGGCGCACGAGCGTAAACTCGCCGAAACGCTCGAGCTTTTTGCCCGAGCCGCTATCAACGAGCTCGTACTCGGTCCACTCAGGTACGAGCGTCAACATTTTCAGGTCCGTTTTGCCGTCGAGCCAAGGGGTGGCGCCAATTTATAGGAACTAAAGGTGTCGAATCCGTGACGGGTACAAATTGGAGCTCCCCGCCGGGCGTGGGGTAGGATGGTTTTTGGTCAAGAGGGGACCTCCGATGGAGACCGCAGTGCGAGATTTGCGTTATGGCCTGCGCACGCTGGCCAAGACGCCGGCATTTTCGGCCCTGGCCATCGTCACGCTGGCGCTGGGAATTGGCGCGAATACGGCGATCTTCAGCGTGGCGAGCTCCGTATTGCTGCGCCCACTCGCCTACAAAGACCCCGGCCACCTGGTGCGCATCAGCACCAAGCGCGACGGCAGCTGTTGCCTTTCGCTCCCCTACGTCACGCTTCTCGCCGACACCAACCATTCTTTCTCCGGGGTAGCAGCATACCAGTACGATGCGGCGAATGTGGTCGGCCCGAGCGACGTCGAGCGGGTCGAGGCTGAACGCGTGAGCGGAAACTTCTTCCAGGTGCTGGGCGTCGCGCCTCTAGCCGGGCGGGCTTTCACGCCCGCTGAGGACCAGCCCGCCGGCCAGCCCGTGCTGCTGGTCGGGTACGAATTGGCCGGCCGGCTGTTCGGCAATCCACGGAATGCGGTCGGCCAGCACCTGGCGGTCAATGCGGAGGACTACACCGTCATCGGCGTTCTGCCCCGGAAATTTGGGGTGCAGTTGCTCGGAAGGCAAGCTGAAATTTGGATGACGCGTCTTATCAATCTCAGCCTCACAACGCCCGCACGAGTCGTTCGGGGCGGAATGTATTACGAAACCCTTGGGCGGCTCCGTCCCGGGGTGACCCCGCAGGAGGCGCGCGTTGAGACCGAGGTCATCTTCGACCACTACAAGCGCGACAAGCCGGGCAATTTCGACTCGACCTCCGACGTGTTCATGACGGTAAGCGATCTCGAGTCCAACCTGGTTGCCAATGTGCGTCCAACTCTGCTGATTCTATCGGCGGCGGTGGGATTCCTGTTGCTGATTGCCTGCGCGAACGTGGCCAGTCTTCTGCTATTCCGCGCGCTCGGGCGCAGAAAGGAATTTGCTCTGCGCAGTGCGCTCGGAGCGCCGCGCTCGGTCCTGGTTGGGCAGCTGCTTACCGAGAGTGTGCTGATGGGTTTGCTGAGCGGCGTCCTGGGTGTTTTGCTCGGCTACTTGGGAACGAGATTTCTGGGCGCCTTCACCGAGTCCAATCTCCCGCAATTGGCGGACATACCCATGGATTCCCGGGTGCTGGCTTTCACGTTCGCGCTTTCCGTACTGAGCGGAATCGCCTTTGGACTTGCGCCGTCGATCGAGCTCTCGCGGCCCGACCTGGCCACGACGTTCGCGGAGGAGGGGCGAGGCTCGGCGGCCGGGCGTCGGCGGAATCGCGCGCGCAGCGTGCTGGTCACAGCACAAGTGGCCCTTTCCATGGTTCTGTTGATCGGCTCCGGGCTCTTGATCCGCAGCTTCGTGCGGCTCAGAGAGGTGAACCCCGGGTTTCGGGCGAGCCATACGTTGACCGCGCAGACATTTCTTGCGCCAACGACTTATCCCGGAGCGCCTGAACGCATCGCCTTTTACGAGCAAGCGCTTCGGCGTTTGCAGGCGATTCCAGGGGTCGAATCGGTAGCCATATCGACGGCCTTGCCCGTTGTTCCGACGCACTCCGCGCCGGTCCGCTTCGAGGGCCAGCCGGATGTCGAGCTGGGCAGGCGCCCCATCATATTGATCGAGTCGATCAGCCCCGATTATCCGCGCGCCATCGGCGTCCGGCTGGTTCGGGGCCGGTCCTTCGAAGACGGCGATAACGCGAGTGCGGCTCCCGTGGCGATGGTCAACGAAGCGGCCGTGCGGCGCTTCTGGCCTCAGGAGGATCCCAGCGGCAAACTCATTTGGATCGGGGACCTGCCTCCCTTCCGTGTTGTGGGGGTGCTGGGCGACGTCAAGAACGATACCCTCGCCAGCCCGACCGAGCCCGAGGCGTTCTTTTCCTTGCCACAATTTCCTTTTCCGCTCCTCTATTTGAGCCTGCGTGCGGCGAGCGATCCGCGCGACTTGGCTTCGGCTCTGCGCACCGAAATCGCGGCCGTAAACAAGGGACAGCCGGTCACCGATGTAGAGACCATGGAGGAGCGCCTGGAATCGGGCAGTGCGCCAACGCGCTCGATGATGTTCCTGATCGGGGTGTTTTCGGCGACGGCGCTTGTCCTCACCCTGGTCGGCATTTACGGCCTGATTTCCTACTCCGTCGCGCAGCGCAAGCAGGAACTGGGCATCCGCATGGCGCTGGGCGCTTCGCACGTCGATATTCTTCGGCTCATCGTGGGCAACGGACTCAGGCTTGCGGTTGCCGGAATGGCCGTCGGGCTTGCCGTGTCCTACGCGCTCACTCGTCTGATGGCGACAGTGCTGTTTGACACGAGCTCGACCGATCCGACCACCTTCGCCCTAAGCGCGATTGTGTTTGTCGCCGTGGCCGCGCTTTCAAGCTACCTCCCGGCACGGCGCGCACTGCGCATCAGTCCCGGCGACGCGCTGCGCTCCGGCTGATCGGGCAGTCGATCGTCCTCGTGTGGTAATCTCGCCGGTATCCATGGTCGTGCTCATTGTTCTTCTTGCCTCGATGCTCGCCTATCGTGCCGCCGGACGATTGGGCGTCGACGGGCTCAACTCCTGGCAGAGCGCCGCGACCTACGCGCTCGCGACCATGCTCTTGTTCACGGCGACCACGCATTTCACGAGCATGCGTGAGGATTTCGTCCGCATGATGCCGCCCTGGATTCCCCGGCCCCGCGCGATCGTGTACTTCACCGGACTAGCTGAGATCGCTGGCGCGCTTGGGCTCATGTTTCCGCGAACCAGACGCGAGGCGGGACTGGTTCTGATTGCCTTCTTCGTGGCGGTATTTCCCGCCAATATCCGCGCGGCGCGCTCGGGCTTGACCCTTCGCGGCAGGCCGCCGACGCCGCTCTGGCTCCGCGCGCCCATGCAGCTGCTTTTCATTTTTATTGCTTGGTGGGCCTCGCGCTAGGGGCCTAGGACGCAAATCGGAGGCGAGCCGATGCCCCGAACCCGCATTCTCCTTCACGGCAAAACGACGCCGGTGTATAAGGCGTTCTTACGGGGGACTCACCGCGAAGTCGTTTGTCGGCCTGAGCAGGAAGGGTAGAGCGAAATGGCAATCGCCGAACAGCCCGCAGCTTGCATGGCGCCCGGGAGGGAACCCGCTCGGGCAGCCCCGGATTGGATCCCGGCAAAGCGAATCGCCTTTCGCTTCTGCGTCGTTTACTTTGGCCTGTACATTGTTCTGACGCAGATGCTGACGTCCCTTCTGCTGGCCACCACCAACGACTCTGGGGCGTTTGAACTCGACATGACGCGCCCGGCCAAGGCAGCCATCGTCTGGGTGGCCGCTCGGGTCTTCCGTGTGTCAGGTCCACTGGTTACCTTCGAGACCGGGAGCGGCGATCGTCTATACGACTGGGTCGAGCTTTTCTGCATTCTGGCCCTGGCCATCTTGGGGACCGCGCTTTGGTCGGTCCTCGATCGCAAACGCCGAAACTACGGGAAGCTGCACGCGTGGTTTCGTGTTTTTGCGCGGTTTGCCCTGGCCGCGACCATGTTCACCTACGGCATGGTGAAAGTCGTCCCACTGCAGATGCCGTTTCCCTCCCTCGATCGCCTGATCGAGCCTTACGGAAATCTCTCGCCGATGGGTGTCTTGTGGGCCTCGATTGGTGCTTCGCCCGCCTACGAGATTTTCGTCGGCTGCGCGGAAATGATGGGCGGAATTCTACTGATTCTTCCGCGCACGACCATGCTCGGCTCGCTCATCTGCCTGGCCGACGCCGCGGAAATCTTCACACTGAACATGACCTATGACGTTCCGGTGAAACTGCTTTCACTGCATATGATCCTGCTCTCGCTCATCCTCGTTGCGCCCGATTCGCGACGCCTCATCAACTTGTTTTTCTTGGGCCGCGCCGTACCTGGCTCTTCGGACTCTCCCCTTTTCCTCCGGGCCCGCGCGAACCGGCTCGCGCTCGCCCTCCAGATCCTGGCCGGCATGTCCCTCATCGCGGCCAATGTTTATGGCGCGGCTTCCGCCTACAAGGTCTACGGTGCCGCCCGCCCCAAATCCCCTCTGTACGGCGTGTGGAATGTCGAAACGCTGACCCTGGGCGGCCGGGCTCGGCCGCCGCTTCTAACCGACGGCACGCGATGGCGGCGCCTGGTATTCGATCGCCCGACCTCGATGACCACCTGGAGCATGGCCGACAGGGCCCAGCGCTATGCGGTGACGATCGACCGGACGGAGAAGACACTCAGGGTTACGAAATCCGGCGATGGGACCTCGATGGGGAGCTTTTCCTATGGGCAGCCGGATGAGAACCATTTGGCGCTCGATGGCCTGTGGGACAACCAGAAAATCCACGCCGAGCTCGATCGCCAGGATGAGTCGAGGGTTCTGCTCAAAACCCGCGGCTTCCATTGGGTTCAGGATTATCCGTTCAACCGGTGAGTGATCGACCGGCTAGGTCCCGACGAGGGCTGGCGCGGTTAGAACTTGTCTGGAAACAGGAAGACGCGCTTGGCCAGTTCGCTCGTCAGGGTTTCCGGGCGGTAATACTTCGTGAGAATGCTATCCGTCCAGTCGAGTAGGTCGCCGTTTCCGCGGGCGAACTCGGGCCACGACTGTCGGCCGGCTGAACGCGCCATCCTTTCGCGAATCAGGAACAGATACGCCCAAGTGATCGTTTCGTTGTACCGCTCCGGCCTGCCATGGGCTCGGGCGAACCGCAACAGAGATGTTGAGAATCGCTCAAGAGCTTCGGGTGCGGGATAACGGGAGAGATACAAAAACGCCGTTCGCACATGCTCTCCATGATGGAAGGCGGCATTGGGTATGGCGCAAGCTTCGAACAACCGAATCCATTCCTCGTCTGTCATGGTGTTGTGAGCGGCCTCGTCCAGTTGCCCTCGGCCATCGAGGCCAGCACGGCCATGAAATATACGGCCAGACTGTCGACTGCGTATTCGCCGTGAACGAGGTGAACCACGATCGCTAGCCCCAAAACGGTAAGCAGCGAGTAGCCGCCCACGGTCATGGTCGGCGGAATCAGGAAAAGTATCGCCGCGAGAAATTCCGTGCCGCCGAGAAGAGGCCTGACCCAGGCGGGAAGGCCCATGTGCGCGAGGAGGCGCGCCTGTGAGGTGGAAAGCATGAAGGTGAGCGATTCCCTCGCCACCACCAGGCCCAAAACCCAGCGAAGTCCGGGAAGCGCGATTTTTCTCGGGAGAGGGTTCATGTCAAACCGGATTTCCCCTTTTGCGTAGGGTCGCTGGGTGCGGTCTCCGCCAGGCGGTGGCTCGCGCGGTAGTCCAGCTCGAGGCCATAGAATTTCTTGAGGTCCTTAATTCGCCGCAGATTTTCCTGGCTGAAGGGAAGTTTGCCGTCAAAGGCGTGCAAAACGATTCCTTCGAGCAGGTCGCCGAGCGTCAGGTCGTGATACTCAGCGAGCGCCTTCAGAACCTTCAAGAGGCGTTTCTCGATTCGAACGCCCGTCTGCACGCGTTCCACATAGAACCTGGCTTCTTCCGGCATGCCTGCCTCTCCGTCTTGGTACATATATACCATGATAGCAAAATAACAAGCAAGCGGCGCGGGCCGCTGGGGCGCCCCGGTGCCGGGCTTTCCTCAATCGATCGCGGCCCTGGGGAGTGCTCAGGCGCCAGCCGAGGAGCGAAGCTCGCGGCACGTCGAGGAGTTCTTGTCCAGGCCTTCTTAGCGTATTTCCTGTATTAACCATTGAGCACCCCAGGCCGCCGTTTCGATTGCTCGGCCGTCCATCATGCCGTAGCTTCGAGGGCTGGGGGCGTCATGCTGGGGGACCAGGAACTATCCATGACAGAAATCTTTCGGCCTTACGAGAAGCTTGTCGAGATCACGATTTTGGGCAAAACATTTCTGGTGCCGGAGCGGAATTCGCTCCTGCGCGCCTTCCAATTCATCAGCCCGGAGACAATCCCGTACGGCAGGTTTTGTTGGAATCAGGAATGCCAATACTGCCGCGTGAGTTGCCAGCTTTCCGATGACGACCAGTCGCGTCCCATCCTGAGCTGCAAATTCCTGGTTTCCGAGGGCATGTGCATCTCGGAAATGGCCCCCGAGCTGGTGGGCTGCTTGCGGGGCAAGCTCGGCCAATGAGCCCGCCGCAACTTCCGGCCGGATACGGTGTTTTTAGGTTGTGAGTGAGCAGGACAGTGAATTCTGAGGGGGTAGCGATGCGCAAGACCATATTGGCTGTTCTCGTGATGTTTGCCGGGGTTCTGGTGCTTGCCGCTCCATCGCCGGCACAAATTGCGGTGGGAATCTCAGTGCATATCGGTCCCCCGGCGCTGCCGGTCTATCCGCAGCCGCTTTGCCCGGCGCCCGGGTATCTTTGGACGCCCGGATACTGGGCCTACGGGCCGAACGGATACTATTGGGTTCCTGGCACGTGGGTCATGGCCCCCACTCCCGGGTTTCTCTGGACGCCGGGTTACTGGGGCTGGTCGGGCGGCTTGTACATGTGGCACGCAGGGTATTGGGGACCTCACGTTGGTTTCTATGGCGGCATTAACTACGGATTCGGATACTTTGGCGGGGGCTTCGTCGGTGGACGATGGAATAACGGCGTGTTCGTATATAACACCGCCGTCATGCACGTGAACACGACAATCATCCATAACACCTACGTCGACAACACAGTGATTCGCAATGTGACCGTGAATCACGTGGCTTTCAACGGTGGCCCCGGCGGCGTCAACGCACGGCCCACCCACCAGGAAATGGCCTACGCTCGCGAGCGCCACGTGCAGCCGACAGCGGCACAAGTGCACCATGAGGACAGCGCCCGTTCAAACCGGGCATTCCTGGCCTCGGAAAATCACGGACGCCCTGCTGTTGCGGCGACTGCGCGACCGGGTGAGTTCTCCGGACACGGCAATTCGTTCCATTCCTTCACTCCGCCCGAGCACAATGGCACCCATGCAGCCGCTGCGCCCGAGCACAATGGCACCCATGCACCCGTTGCGGCTGAGCACAATGGGACGCATTTCAATCCGCCGGCGCATGCCGACCGTTCAAACGGAGGCAATCAGGATGCGCGGACCCACAGCAACGATGGTCGCGCAGGGGAATCTCGGCCCAAGAACCAGTCAGAAAAACCTGACCGTAAGCCGGAGCGAGAGCGGTAGTTGACTTAGGCCAGAAAGGCGTTTGATTCGGGGCGCGGAGCGACGCTTCGCGCCCTTGCTTTTTTTTTGGGGGGGGGGACCCCCTTAGCGCCCGCCTATCGGTCGAACAATTCCTCTCCCGGTGAGCTGTGCTGCGCTAAGATTTCCTTCTCGTACAGAAGGAGGGGGGCTCGTGCCTGTCTGTGATGGCTGCGGTGCCGAGGCCGATGAAGCACACCTCAGGGAGCGCATCGAGCGGCTGGAACTCTCGACCCGCTTCCGGCCCGTGCACATCAGCGTCCTGTTGATTGATGCCGCTCCACCCCTGCGCCGGGCCGACTTCTTCTACCAAGTGGGTGACACGCATGGGAATTGCTCCGCTGCCGGCCAAGCGTACTTCCATGAACTAGCTCGGGTGGCGGGTCAGGCGGCCGGAGCTTTCGAGCGAGAGAGCGTGCTCGCGGAATTTCAGCGGCGCGGATTTTTTCTTGCCTTCGCGGCGGAATGTGCGGTCGAGAGTCCCGATGTCCTGCTCTCCAGAATCCGCTGCTTGGCCCCGACTCTCCTCCGGCGCGTCGGGACCTCCTATAAGCCGAAATACGTAGCGCTCATTTCCGGGTCGACGCGCGAACTCATCGCGCCGCTCGAGCAAGCCGGGTGGCGCGGCCGCCTGCTCCTCGATCACGGCTCGCCCTTTATGGCTCCGACGGGCGAGAGTCAAGTGCCTCCCGGGCAGTCGCTTGCCGACCGTCTGCTCGCATCCTTTGAGGAGAATACGAGGTAAACCGCCCGGCCCCGGAGCACGCTAGCCTGTGATCTAGAGCACATTGCACCAAGCAGAATGTGCTAAAATTCCGGTGCCTTAAGCCGAAGAGAGCACTGCGCAATGAAAGCACGAGGAAAATTCATTGTAGGTTCGTTGATTATTATTGCTACCCTGATCTCACTCGCCTACGTCGGTTACACGCAGAGCAAGACCTACTACCACACGATCGCCGAACTTTCCCGGCTTCAGCCGGCCGCTCTCGCCCAGCGCATGCGCGTCTCCGGGGACGTTCAGCCGGGGTCGATCCACCGTATGGTCGGCCATCTCGACTTCGTGCTCGAAGAGGAAGGGAAGACCCTGCCGATCAGCTACGTGGGCACCGATCCGCTTCCGGATACCTTCAAGGACGGCGCACAGGCGCTGGTCGAAGGCAAGCTGGGACCGGACGGCCGGTTTGTCGCCGAGCAGGTGCAGGCGAAATGCGCCTCGAAGTACCAGTCCAGCCCGACAGCTCCCGTTCCTACCGATTCTCAGCCCGGACAAACCTCTACGCGAACGCCTGCTTCCTACGGAAGCGGGAGTTGAGGGCGGACTTTTGGACATTCTAGGGTCGTTCGCGTTACTCCTGGCGTTCGTTGTTGCTGTGTACGCCTTTGTGGCGGGAATTGCGGGCATCCTGACGCGCCGGCTGCTCCTCGCACGCAGCGCGCTGAACGCCGGGATGGCCCTGTTCGGCCTGATCACCGCCGCTGCTGCCGCGCTTGAGTACCTATTCTTCACCGACAATTTTTCCCTCACCTACGTTGCCGAGCACAGCAACCGCGCTTTGCCCGCCTTCTACAAGTTTGCTGCGCTCTGGGCCGGCCAGGAGGGCTCGCTGCTCTGGTGGTCCTGGCTGCTTTCGGCCTACGCGTTTTTCACGCTTTTTCTGAACCGCAGGAAGCACCCCGAGCTGATGCCCTACGTGGGCGTGGTGGTGGCCGGCGTCCAGATTTTCTTTCTTACCCTGAATAATTTCGTGGCGAATCCGTTCACCATTCTCGCTGCTCGGGACGCGCACGGCGTGTTGCGGCTCGCCGCGCTCGCCGACGGGCGCGGCCTTACGCCTCTGCTCCAGTACCCGGAGATGGTGATTCACCCGCCCATGCTGTACCTCGGCTATACGGGGTTTACCATCCCTTTTGCCTTCGCGCTGGGCGCTCTGCTTGGCCGCTATCCGGGCGAGAAATGGATTCACATCACGCGGCGCTGGACCATGATCGCCTGGTGTTTTCAAACCGTGGGCATCCTGCTCGGCGCCCACTGGGCTTACGCCATGCTCGGCTGGGGCGGCTATTGGGAATGGGACCCGGTCGAAAATGCCTCCCTGCTGCCCTGGATCACCGGAACGGCCTTCCTGCATTCGGTGATGATGCAGGAGAAGCGCGGCATGATGAAAGTCTGGAACGTGTGGCTGGTCTTCACCACGTTTATGCTGTGCATCCTGGGCACCCTGCTGACGCGTTCCGGGATCGTCAACTCGGTTCATGCCTTCGCGCAATCTTCGATCGGGGGCTGGTTCGTGGGATTTCTGGCCACCGTGCTCGTGGTCTGTTTTCTGGCCTACTGGCGCAACCGCGATTATCTGCGCAGCGAGAACCAACTCGATTCGCTCGCCTCGCGCGAATCGAGTTTTCTTTTTAACAACCTGATTCTGCTGGCCGCTTGCTTTGCGGTTCTTTGGGGCACCCTCTTCCCGGTGCTTTCTGAGTGGGTGGTCGGAAGCAAAGTCAGTGTCGGCGCGCCGTTTTTCGACAAAGTGAATGTGCCGATTGCGCTGTTCCTCTTGTTTCTCACCGGTGTGGGGCCGCTCCTGGCCTGGCGAAAGACCTCGCTCGATGCCTTGCGGAGGAATTTTGCCTGGCCCTTGGTCGGTGGTGTGCTCGCCGGCATCTTGGCCTTCGCTTTCGGGTTTCGCCACTTCTACGCCCTGGTCTGCCTGATTCTCAGCGTGTTCGTGGTACTCACCATTGTGGCGGAGTTCGTCCGCGGCGCGCGAGTCCTGGCTGGCCGCGAGGGCTCAAGCCTGCTGACGGCCACCGGGTCGCTGGCCATGCGCAACACACGGCGTTACGGCGGCTACGTGGTCCATCTGGGCATCGTGCTCATCTTCATCGGCATTTCCGGCCAGGCGTTCAACAAAGACGTGCAATCGGAGCTAAACGTGGGCCAGAGGTTCTACATCGGCCCATACGCCATCCTGTGCCAGAACCTCGACTCGACCGCGAACGACAACTACCAGGCGCAGCGGGCCACTTTGGAAGTCTTCCGCAACGGCAAGTCGGAAATGATGCTGTATCCCGAGCGGCGTTTCTTCCCCGCGAGCGGCGAGACGGAAACGATCGTGGCGACGCGCAGTTCGCCGTTGCGCGATCTCTATGTGGTCTATGCGGGAACGAGCCCCCAGGACGGTAACCCGGTCATTCACGCTTACCTGAACCCGCTTATCAAATGGATTTGGTTTGGCGGTCTGGTGGTGGTGCTCGGCACGCTGCTGGCCCTCGTGCCCAGCCGCCGTCCGACGATCGTCCCGGCGCCGGCGAGGGAGAAGGTGTGGGGGCGAGCCATCGGGACCCCATCCGGTGCGGCTGCCGTGGGCGCCATCGAGGGCGGGGCGGACGCTCATGACTAGGACCTGCCGAGTGACCGCTTCGCTTTTGGCCGCGCTGGCCCTGGCCCTGCCCGGCCTGCTCGCTCAAGAAACCGCGTCGAGCCCGCGGGCCAAAGCGCTTTCTCTGCGCGTCAAATGCATGTGCGGTGGGTGCAATGATCCGGCCGGGGCTTGTTATCACTCGGGCGGCACCTTTTCCGGTCCCTGCGAAGCGGCGCTGGCCATGATCAAGGAGATCAACCAGCGCATCGCGCGAGGCGAATCCGACGATGCGATTCTGAAGGACTTTGTCGGCGAATATGGCCCGACCGTGCTGGTCGAGCCGCCGAAGTCGGGGTTTGATCTGACCGCCTGGGTGATGCCCGTCCTGGTTCCGCTGGTCGCCTTCTTCGTTGTCTGGGAGGTCTTGCGGCAGTGGCGGAGGCGTGCCGGCCGGAATCCGGCCCCCGCGCCGACCGTTTCACCCGACATGCTGGCCCGCGTGCGCCACGAATCGGAAAAGGACGAGTTATGAGCGGCGTTGCCATCGCGATTGCATGCGCGCTGCTGGCTGCCGCGGCCATTATCTTCATTTTCTGGGTTGGGCCTGAGGCCTCTGATTTGGCGCCGCACCGCACCGAGCTGGACCGCCTGATCGAGCGCCGCGATGCGATCTACGAAAACCTGCGGGATTTGCGCTTTGAATTCCGCGCCGGGAAATTCTCGGAGAAGGACTACGAAGAGATCAAGCAATCGCTCGAAATCGAAGCGGCTCGCGTGGTCGCGGATATGGACCGCCTCACCGGCGGCGCTCCCACCCCGGCCACGCGCCAAGCCGCGGCACAGAGGGTTCATCATTCATGAGGTCGCGCGTAAAAGTCTCCCTGGTTCCGCTCCTGAGCTTGCTGGCTCTGATCCTGCCCGGCGTGGTATCCGCCGGCACAGTTTCGGGGACGGTTCGCAACGGAACGACGGACAAGCCTGCGGCGGGGGTCGATGTCATACTGATCGCGCTCGAAGGCGGCATGCAGGCAGTGGCCAACGCGAAAACCGATTCGGCCGGCCGCTATCGCTTCGACAACCCCACACTTGGCCAAGCGCCCATGCTCCTTCGCGCCATCTATCACGGCGTGAACTATCACGAGCCCGCTCCGCCCGGAAAAACGACGGTCGATATCCAGGTCTTCGAGCCCACGAGCAGGTCGGACGCCTTCGCCGTCACGGCGCATGCCGTGCTTCTTCAGCCGAGCGGATCGGATCTGAGCGTGGGCGAAATCTACAGCATTCAGAACAAGACCGCGCCGCCGATGGCCTATTTCAAGCAGGATGGTTCGTTCCTGTTCTCGCTGCCCGAGGGTGCCCAGCTGGGCGACGTTTCCGCCTCGGGCTCATCCGGCATGCCGGTCACCCAAGGGACCATCGACAAAGGGAAGAATCTCGAAGCGATTGCCTACCCGTTTCGTCCCGGCGAAAGCGGTGTGCGCATTTCCTACAAACTTCCTTATGCCGGCAATGCGGCGAACCTCACGTTTGTTTCACCGTATGCCGCCGCCCGCTTCGCCATCTTCGCGCCACCGGGGGTCCAAGTTTCCGGCGAAGGGCTTTCCCCAGCGCCTCCCGATCAGGGCTTCAACGTGTACATGCACGATCCGGTCGCGGCAAATGCTCCGGTGAGTGTTTCCATATCGGGCACCGCTCCCGCGCCATCCTCAAGCCAAGGCGGAGCAGGCGGGGCGGAGGATTCCGAGAATCCGTCGGTAAACTCGCGCGCCGCGCCGGGCGGAACCGATACGAGCGCCTCGGCTACCACGATTCCGGCCCGGCTCGATAGCTTAAAGTGGGTGATCGTCGGCGGATTCGCGGCCATCTTCGCCTTGGGGTTTGTTTTCCTGTGGCGTCGGCCACAATTTATGGCCGCGGGCAATGCCCCGGGGCCTGCGCGCGCGTCGGCCAAGCGGCTCCCCACAACGCCCGAGTCAGGAAACAGCTCGGGCGCAGCCCTTGAGGAGTTGAGCCGTGAGGTGAGCGGCAGCCTCGATCGACTGAAGGACAACCTCTTCCGCCTCGAACTGCGCCGGCAAGCTGGCACGATCTCAGATTCCGACTACAGGCGCGAGCGCGAGCGCATCGAGCAACTCCTCCGCGACCTGGTGCGCGGCTGAGCCGGGGGTCGATGCCGGCCGAAGCCAGCGCTCCCGTTTCGAGCGCCGCGAGCACAGGCTCGTTCTGCTCACTCGGCGTGTCTTTCGAGGGCGTTCAAAAAAGCTTCGGACCCGTCTTTGCCCTTCGCGGGGTCACCCTGCGCATCCGCGCGGGTGAATTCGTCGTCTTGCTTGGGCCGAACGGCGCCGGGAAAACAACTCTGCTGCGCTTGGCGGCCCTTCTCGTCACACCTTCCCGAGGCACGGTGCGATTTTCTGCGGCGACTCGATCCGTCGATGCCCAGAGTTCAGGGGATAGCATTCCTCAGGAAGCCGCCAAACGATTGATCGGAGTGATCGGGCACAGCACGCTGCTTTACGAAGATCTGACGGCGTCGGAGAATTTGCGGCTGTTCGCTCGACTCTATGGGCTCGAGGATCGAGACGCTCGCATATCCGCCGCGCTCGATGCCTGCGGGCTCCCCTCCCGCGCGAACGCCTTGGTGCGCACGTTTTCGCGCGGGATGCGGCAACGGCTGGCCATCGCCCGCGCCCTGCTGCACGATCCCTCGCTTCTGCTGCTCGACGAGCCGGCCACCGGGCTCGACCGGCAGGGTTTGGCTTGGCTCACCGAGCGGCTGAGCGGGCTTCGTGGCCAGGGTTCGACGGTGATCATGAGCACGCACGCGCGCAGCGAGTCGCTCGACTTGGCCACTCGCGCGGTCGTGCTGGTTGGCGGCCGCCTTGTCGAGGACACCGGCGCGGACGGGAAGCTGGCCGCTTTGCTCGATCGGCTGCGCTCGGAGAACTGATGTCCACGGCGCGGGCGGCATCGATCATCTTGGCGAAAGAGCTCCGGCTCGAACTCCGCACCCGCGAACTGCTCAACGCGACGTTGATCTTCGCGCTCATCGTGATCGTGATGTTCAGCTATGCATTCGATCCCACCTCCGCCGAATCCCGCCGCTACGGTCCTGGGCTTCTGTGGATCGCCTTTCTGTTCGCCGGCTCGCTCATGCTGCATCCCTCGTTTGCTCGCGAGCAGTCGAACGAAACGCTCGATGCGCTGCGGCTGGCACCGATTTCGAATTTCGCGATCCTGCTGGGCAAGATGGCGGCCAATTTCATTTTTCTGGCCGCGGCGGAACTGGTTCTCGTGCCCATCTTCGCCGTGCTCTACAATCTTCCCGTGGCCTCGGTGGCGGGGCGGCTCGTTCTGGTGCTGGCCCTGGGCACGGCCGGCCTGGTGGTCGCCGGGACGGTATTTGCGGCCATTACCGCACATTCGCGAATGAGGGAACTGATGCTGCCTCTGCTGCTTTTGCCCGTGCTCGCACCTCTCCTCGTGGCCGCCGTCGAAGCCACCGCGTCGCTCTTGAACGATGCGCCCGCCCTCGACCGCTCCTGGGTGGCTTTCCTGGCCGCGTTCGATATTGTCTTTATGACCGCCTCTTGGCTGGTGTGCGATTTTCTGCTAGAGGAATAAGATGACGATGAAGCTTCGCATCCCCGGAACGGTTCTGGTTGCGCTGCTCATGTTCGCGGCTGGCTATGCCGCCCTGTTTGTGGCCCCCGATGAGCGCACCATGCACGAGATCCAACGTATCTTTTATTTTCACGTGCCCAGCTGGAGCGCCTCGTTTACGGCATTCTTCATCGCCTTTCTGGCTAACATCGGGTACTTGGTTACCCGGCGCGCGCGATGGGACTGGCTCGGCGTCTCCGCCGCGGAAGTCGGCGTCGTGGCCTGCACGATCGGGTTGATCACCGGACCGCTCTGGGCGAAGCCGGTGTGGGGCGTCTGGTGGACCTGGGATGCGCGGTTGACGACCACGTTCATTCTGTGGCTGCTCTACATCGCCTATCTATTGCTGCGAGGCCTGATCGAAGAGCCGGGGCGGCGCGCGACTCTATCCGCTGTCTTCGGAATCTTTGCTTTTCTCGATGTGCCGCTTGTCTATCTGTCGAACCGCCTGTGGCGCACCCAGCATCCGCAGCCGGTCGTATTCGGCGGACCTGGCTCAGGTCTCGATCCGACCATGGGCAAGGTGCTTGGTCTTTCGATTTTTGCGGTCCTGTGCCTCATGCTGCTCGTGCTGATTGACCGCTACCGGCTCGAATCGCTGCGGGATGAAATCAATGAGCTCCGTCAGGACGCCGAGCGCGAACCTCGCGAGTCGCCGCCCGTTCGCGCGGCGAGCGAGCGATAGCAATGCTCGGCCGCGGCGGGCCGGGTTGCCTCGTCGCCCGGGATCCGAGGAGGGGAGAGGGATGAAAAACTTCGACAATCTCTTTGCGGCCTGGATGCTCGTATGGGCCGTATTTTTTCTCTATGAATTTTCGATTGCCCGGCGTATGGCAGGATTGCGCCGGGAGCTCGAGGAACTGAAGCGCGAACGGGGCGGTCGCTCCTGACGTTTGGTTTCGTTCGTTGCTTGCCGCGCGGCATTTGTTTTTTGAATTGGTTTCTGTAGTCCGTCGCGCTAACCTTGAAAGCGGAAAGCTTGATGTCTCGCCGGAAGCGCATCGCCGTCGTTCTTTTCCAGCTGGGCGGTCCCGACAGCCAGGAGGCTGTCGAACCCTTCCTCTATAACCTTTTCTGCGATCCCGACATCATCAATTTCCCCGGGGCCTTCCTTGCGCGGAAAGCCCTCGCGCGGCTGATTTCGCGCACGCGCTCGAAGACGGTACGCCAGCATTACGCGCAGATTGGCGGCGGTTCCCCGATCCGGCGCCTGACCGAGCGGCAGGGAGCTGCGCTGCAAACGGCGCTCAGCCAGTACCTTCCGGCGCGCACGATTGTCGCCATGCGCTACTGGCACCCGGACACCGACGAAGCGCTCGATGCCTTGGAGAGCGAGCCTTACGACGAGCTGGTCCTCCTGCCCCTCTATCCGCACTTTTCCCTGGCCACGACGGGCAGCAGCCTCAAAGAGTGGGACCGCCTGTTCGCCTTGCGGCGCCCTGCGGGCTCGTCAAGCAATCGAAAGCTGGCCGTACCGGAGAGGGAAGGCGAAGAGGTTCCCGTCCACGTGATCGAGCACTTCTTCGATCATCCCGACTACGTGGCCGCGATTGTCGAGCGGATCAACGGTGTCTTGGGCCAGTTGCCGAAGAGCGAAAAGGTTCACTTGGTCTTCAGCGCCCACGGCCTGCCCTTGTCGCTGGTGGCCAAGGGAGATCCCTATCCCCAGCACGTGCAAACGACCGTTCAGCTCGTTCGCCAGCTCGGTTCCTGGCGAAACCCCTACACGCTGTGTTTCCAGAGTCGCGTCGGCCCGCAGAAATGGCTGCGCCCGTCGCTGCTTGAAACCGTTGACCATCTCGCTAGCAGCGGCGCGAGAAGCCTGCTGGTGATCCCAATTTCGTTCCTCACCGAGCACATCGAAACGCTGCACGAAATCAATATCGAAGCGCGCGAGCACGCGCACGCGGCCGGCATCAAGAGCTTTCACGTCATGCCCGCGCTCGACGATTCGCCGCTTTTGATCCGGGCCCTCGCCGACCTTGTCTTCCGGGCCATCGGCCTCCGCTCAGGCGTGGCTACTTTCGCTTCCTAATTCCGTCACGCCCCTCTCCTCGTCTCCGAGCGCAACGATCTCGCTCGTTCGACCCGCCTGCGGCATGGTGTTCGCCTGCCAAAATGGCCTCCTCGATACGCAGATTCGTTGGCGTCCGAATCGGCGTATACATCGCCCCGTATTTGCCGCGCACAAATCCCTGTAATCGATTGATGTGGTGAGGCTTCTGGGTGCAAGCGTGGTGGCCGAGTACGTGCCCCAAGCGCGTTTCAAGTGGGCTGTCTGCTTGGGGGCCCGCGCGAACCCGCCTAAACAGCAACAGGTCAGGAGGAGGAAGGCCGTGTGCAAAATGCGAATCGTTCCGGGGATCTCGAAGGGAAGAGGGATGAGGATTGAACGCCTGCCCAGATGGACTTTGAGCATTCTGGTGGGTTGCGTGGTTGCGATCTCAACGTTTGCGGGCCTTACCGGCGACATCCTGGGAACGGTTGAGGACGCGACCGGTGCCGTCGTTTCCGGCGCAAGAGTGACGGTCAAGAATCTGAGCACGGGAGCTCTTCGTGAGGTCACCACAGACCAGTACGGCGGCTACTCGGTCACCCAGCTCGATATCGGCACCTATCAAGTCACCATCGAAAAGGCGGGATTTAGGAGCTACGTGCAGAACGCCGTGGTGAGGGACGGCGAAAAGACTCGCGTCGAAGCGCAGCTCCAAATTGGCGCGGTCGGCTCAACGGTGACCGTGGAAGCCAGCGCTACGCCCACCCTGGACGTCGCGACCGCACAAATCAGCGATTCGCTCAACGCGCAACAAGTGCTGGATCTCCCGAATGAGGCGCGCGACCCGGTGGTGTTCGCTACGCTTTCACCGGGAACTGTGCCCGTCACCGCCGACAACCCTTTTCTGGGGCCGGGAAGTTTCAACTCGAACGGCTCGCGCGGGCGTGCGGACAACATTACTCTCGACGGAGTCACGGCCGCGGATATTTCAACTACGGGCGAGTCCGGGGCCGCGTTCACGCAGGATGACATTCAGGAAGTGAAGGTGATCACGAACAACTTCGATGCCGAGTTTGGCCGCAATTCGGGTGCCCAAGTTCAGCTGCTGACCAAAAGCGGGACGAATCAGTTCCACGGCGAGGCCTATGACTACGCCCAGAATACGTTCTTCGGCAATGCCCGCAATTACTTCGACACGACCGGGCAAGCGAGTCCCATTGTTCAGGACCAGGGCGGCGGGAATGCCGGTGGGCCCATTTACAAGAACCACACATTCTTCTACGGCTCGTTTGAAGAAGATCGTACCAGGGGTCAGGGTGCCTCGGTCATCGCCAACGTCATGACACCGGCGCAAGCTGCGGCCATCACTGATCCGACCAGTGCGGCCATATTCAAGTCTGATGGTTCTCCGAGCGCGGCGACAGGCGCCCTGCCGCAGACCTCCGCCAATTTGACAAATGCCCACACTTGGACCGCGCGCGTCGACCAGAACCTGCGCGCGGGGAAGGATACGCTTTTCGTCAAGTACGGTCAGAGCCCGGATTATTCGGTCAATCCCGGCCTTACCTTCGTATTCGGGAACCTGGCAGGATTCGGAGCGTCGGTAACTTCCGACCCCAAGGATCTGACCGTTGCCTACACCTCTACCCTAAGTTCGAGCCTCGTGAACGATTTCCGTTTTGGTTTTGGACGCTCGAACCCAACCTTCCCGATCAACTCGCCCTATCCGTTTGGTCCCATGATCGAGATCTCTGGACTAGCTCCGTTCGGGGAAGCGGATATTGTTCCCCAGGGCCGCACGCAGAACACCTTTCAGTACGCCGATACGGTGTCCTGGACCAGAGGGCGTCACACCGTCAAATTCGGAGTCGATATCAATCGCTACCAGGCGCCGAGTTTCTTTGAAGCCGAGGCCCAGGGCGTGATTCAGTTTGCAAGCGTGACGGCGTTCGAACAGGGCGATCCGGAGTCCTTCCAGCGCTATATCGGCAATACGGCGCGTCACAACTTTGCGCTGGACGCCTTCTCATTCCTTCAAGACGACTTTCGCGTGAAGAGCACGCTCACGCTGAACCTCGGATTCCGGCTGGAATCGTCGGGCGGAGTGTCGGAGGAGAATAACCTGCTCTCGAATCTTGATACGAACAATCGCACTCCCATCGGAGCGCTGGGAACCGGACCACTGGGCGGTGTTGATCTCGGCGGAGATGCCTTTCACCGCAACTGGAACCCGGCCCCTCGTCTGGGCTTCGCCTGGAACCCGGGGCTCGGCAAGTTCGTATTGCGCGGCGGATATGGCATTGCCTACGATTTTATCTACCAGAATCCCATCACAAACCTGCGATTCTCTCCGCCCTTCGTGAATATCGTCACGGTTCAGAGTTTCACAGGCGGAAACACGTATCCGGCTCTGGTAGCGGGAGGCGCACCGGCAGAACAAGCGGCGACCGCCGCCATCGGTAAGTTCAATCCGAGCCAAGTCGACTTTGGGGCGTTTTCGCCGGTCGACCAAAACCTCCAGAACCCGCGCAACCAGCAATGGGATCTGGGAGTCGAATATTCCGGGCCGGCGAGCACGGTGATCAAGGCCACCTATATTGGGACGCACAACGATCACTTGCAGGTGACGCAGCCGATTAACCACGTTCTACCGTCGAATATTCCGCCCGCGCCGACGAGCGTGGCTGACCAAGATGCCCGCGAGGGAGAATTCCTCACCACCTACCTCGACGAAACCGGCGGCGCCTTCGGCCCGGAAAACAATCGGCTCGACCCGCGATTTGACAGCGTCGATCAAGTACAGAGCACGGGAACTTCAAGCTACGATGCGCTCGAACTCGAGGCCATCCGGCACTTCAACAATGGTCTTACCTTCGATGCTAACTACACCTGGGCGCACAGCATCGATGATGTCTCCGACGCCCTGGGTGTTCTGATCAATGACAGCGCCAGTCTGATTGATCCCACCGAGCCGCTGTCCTTCCAGCGCTCCAACTCGCAATTTGATATTCGCAGCCGGGTCGTCGCGAGTTACGACTACGAGATCCCGTTCACCCGAGGACTAGAAGGGTTCAAGAGGTACCTGCTCGACGGTTGGGGAACGAGCGGAATCCTCTCCTCGCAGTCTGGGTTTCCGGCCACCGTTTATGCCGGGCCAGTGACTTTTCCGGACGGGAACGCCATTCCTGATCTATTGCTCGACGGGGACAGCAACGACGTCCTGAACGGAAACGCGAAACAGCTTCGTCCCGTGCCTATTGGCCAGACCCAACCCGTTGATCCCACGACCGTAGTGAGCGAGCCACTGCTCGAACAGGTTGGCACAAGTGGCCGAAATCACCTGCGGCTGGCGGGAATCACGGACTGGGATATCGCCGTCAACAAGAAGATCAAAATCACCGAAAGCAAGAGCCTCTTATTGCGTTGGGAAGCCTACAACGTGATGAACCACACCAATCTTGGGGGGTACTTGAACAATTTGGCCGACGGACCGTTCTTCAACACCTACACCGCTACCTCGACCGTCAACCGAGAATTTCAGATCGTTGGGAAATTCATCTTCTGACGTCGACGGAAGGTAGAGTGAGGCCGTCGCGTACTAGGTATTTACCATTCTTCTCTGTACCTTAATATAAAGAGACGTCATCGGCCGGAATCTCCGTGAGAGGGGCGATGCGTTCGCTCGAGCGCAGAACGCTTTCGTACGCGGGAGGCGGGTCTTGTCTGCTTCGCCGAGTTGCCGTACCCCGCCCCGAGACGCTCGTTTGACGCGTAGTCGCCCAAGCGGGGAAGAGAACTGATCGGTCGGCTGCTGCTGAAAATCTTCTAGCGCTGCCACCACCTGACAGAAAAGGTCGCGCACCACTAGCGTGCTGACCCGCACCGCCCCGCCCCGACAAATAAATTCGTTTCGCCGTTCGCCACAAGCGTAGCGACGAATACGAGCCATTCCTATTTCCGTATATGGAAAACGGTACCAGGTAAACACTGTATACCGTATCTCATTGATACCGATGGTCGTACAAATTCGCTTGGATATGGCGCAAAACGTGCCGGTTGGTTCACGACGGGGCTTTGGGGAGAGTTTTCTCAGTTCATTCAATCGAACCAAGGTTTTCTTGGGAGGCGAATCGTGGACAACGCGCTTCAAAAGCTGTGTGTCTTTAGTTTGCTGACGCTATTGGCGGTAGCACTGCTGCTGGCGAGCCCTGCCAGGGGCCAGAATGTGTACGGGAGCATCCGCGGCGTCATTACGGATCAGTCAGGAGCTGTCCTACCGGACGTGACACTGACGGCAACCAGCGTCACCACGGGCGTTGCGCGAACCGCCGTGTCAACCAAGGACGGAACATACGAATTTCTGCAATTACAGATTGGTGACTACACGTTGAGAGCGGATAAAAGCGGATTCGCCAGCTTTGCCGCTACGAAGATCCATCTGGATGTAAACCAGGTATACGTGATGAACGTCAGGTTGCAGCTGGGCGCCGTTACCCAGGAGGTCACCGTCGAGGCCAACGCGGTGCAGGTCGAGAATACGAACATGCAATTGGGTGAGGTGATCACCGGGCAAGAGATTGCCGATGCCCCGCTCGTCAACCGTGATTTTGTCGAGCTTCAGCAACTGCAACCCGGAGTAGTCGGGGCAAGTGATCGCTTCACAATGAACTTCGCCACGAATGGAAGCGAGTCCCAGCAGAACTCATACTTGATTAATGGAATGGATTCGGCCGACATCGCCTTGAACACGCCGCAAGTAATCCCGAGCCCAGACGCTCTCTCTGAATTCCGGCTCGTCACCAGCACCATTAACCCCGAATACGGTCGGAATTCTGGCGCGGTCCTGAACGCCCTCGTCAAATCGGGCACCGATCAGTTTCACGGCGACGGGTTTGAGTTTTTCCGCGATACCAGCCTGAACGGCCGCGACTATTTCCAAACGGCACCTTCGATTTACCACCAGAATGAGTTTGGTGGAACTGTGGGCGGGCCCCTCTGGAAGAAACATACGTTCTTCTTTTTCTCTTACCAGGGAAGCCGGTTTACCGAACCCCAGGCATTCGGCGTGCCGGTCGTTGGAACCGCAGCAGAGCAGGGTGGGAACTTCAGCGCAGTGAACACGTTTAATGGTGCGCCCCCCGCGATGCCGGGCGCCGCTCCAACCAACCCGAAGGTTTCGCCGATTCCGCTCTTCGGCGATTCGGCGTCTCCGTGTCCGGTTTCAAGCGGTGCACCTTGTCCGGCAGGGACCTACTATGGACGGGCCTATGACAACAGCGGGAATCTGCTCACCAACGGCCTTTTCAGCACGGGGATCATTCCGAGCCAAGACTTCAATGGCGTCTCGGCAAACCTGGCTAAGGGTTACCTCCCAGCGCCGAACTTGGCCGGAGACGAATACACATTCAACCCTGTAACGACCGGAAAAACCGATCAGTACCTGTTTCGAGTCGACCACAACTTTGGCGCACACGATCAAATCTGGGAATACTCGTTGCTTGAAAGCGATCCTTCGGCCGACACGTTGCCTTTTGTGGGTGCCGATCTGCCGGGCTTTGGTGACCAATCCCAAGCTCATACCAAGGAGTTTACCGGGGCCTGGCAACACACTTTCACCGGCAACATCCTGAATCAGCTCGACCTCGGGTATCAGCGTCTGAATTTTGATGCTGTACAGCCTCAAATTCCTACCCAGCCGACCTCGCTCGGTTTCGCTGGCATCATCCCCCAGGACACTGTCTCGGCAGGCGCTCCGGCGGTCAGCGTTTCCGGTGGCGGAGCGGCGTTCGAGTTGGGATTCAGTGTTTACGGACCCCAACCCAGAACCGATGAGACCTACCAGATCGGCGATAACTTCTCCTACGTCTATGGCAATCACACATTGAAGTTCGGATATGAGGGGCGCCGATTCGAGGTTCATAATCCGTTCTACTCAAACAACAATGGCTCGTTCTCCTTCGGCGGCACGGGCACGTTCAGCACGGGGAACGCTTTCGCCGATTTCCTGCTCGGTTTCCCGGATAGTTATGTGCAGAGCAGCGGCAATACCATCAATGCGCGAGCGTATGAGCACTATTCCTTCGCGCAGGATCAGTGGAAAATCAGAACGAATTTCACCTTGACCTACGGCATCGGATGGGACATCAACACCCCATTGAGCGACCTTGAGAATGGCGGGCTGGCCATCAATTGCTTTACGCCGTTCCGGCAATCAACGGTTTACCCGAGTGCCCCCCAGGGCCTGCTATTCCCCGGCGACCCGGGTTGCAGCAGTTCTGGCTACCGCACGCATTACAACGATTTCGCTCCCCGACTTGGCTTTGCCTGGTCTCCGCATTGGGGCTGGCTCTCTGGCCCGGACAAGATGTCCATCCGCGCCGGGGCAGGCCTTTATTACAACCGTGGTGAAGAAGAGCTGACGCTGCAGTTCCTGACCGATCCGCCGTTCGGTTTGACCGATGCCGGGGTGGGTGACGTTGGCGGGTCTCCCAGCTTCGCGACACCGTTTACCTCGGTGAATCCCAATACGGTGAACTACACGGTGTATAACGGAAGCAGTGCAACAACCACAACCACACCGAGCACGATTGCTGCGGCATCGATTCCGAACAAGTATCCGTTCGTCGTGCCGAAGCCCGGAGCCCCGGTCAATTGGGCGTTCTACGAGCCGTTCGGTCTGGCCACGATCGATCCGAATTTCCGTCCTCCCTATGCGGAGAATTACAACTTGACGATCGAGCGGGAGCTGCCCGGCCAGACGATTCTGACCGTGGCTTACGTTGGGTCCATGGGACACAACCTCGAGACCTGGTACGAAAGGAATCCAGGACTCCCCGGGGAGTGTATTGCCGATCCCGCCTGTGTTGCCAACGGCCCGTTCTTCGCCTACCAGTACCCGCAATATCACGCCTATAACTCGACCATCTTCGGGTCGATTGGCACCATGGCATCGGTCGGGAACTCGAATTACAACTCACTGCAGATCAGCGCGAACAAGCATCTCTCGCATGGCCTTTCCTTCCTTGCTTCCTACACGTATGGCCATGCACTCGACAACTCGTCGAGCTTCGAAGACCATGCCTTCAACGGTCTGGGCATGGATCCGTTTGACTTCGCCCGGTATTACGGAAGCTCGGCATACGATGCGCGTCAACGGCTCGTGCTGGACTACACCTATGACGTTCCGAAGATTCCAGGCACGGCCGGCAATCGCTTCCTAGATCGCGCCCTTAACGGGTGGGTCATTTCCGGAATCACCGCGTTCCAAAGCGGGCTTCCCGTCACCATCGACGACCAGGCTTTTGGTCTGTTCGGAGAGTCCTCGTTCACCTGTCCCGGAATCCCCATGGAAACAGTGGGGGTGTCCTGCTGGGACACGGTGAATGTTAGCGGCGCAGTCAGCAAATTGAACCCGCGCACGAACCTGACCGCAGCTGGCAATATGGGGTTCAATACCTCGCTGTTCTCGCAGCCCGTGTATGGACAGACTCCCTTCAACCTCGCGACCGGCGGAGACGCGGGGAGGAACTTCTTCCATGGTTACGGGCTCGACGAGTGGGACTTCCAGCTTTCGAAAGAGATTCCCATTGCCGAGTCGTATCGCTTCGAGCTCCGAGCTGAACTCTATAACGTATTCAACCACACGCAGTTTGCGAATCCGGGCGGCGATTTCGCCTCTCCTGCCTCGTTTGGCCTGGTCACCGGTATCCAGGGGTTGCCGAGGGAAGTGCAGTTGGCGGCGAAGTTCTATTTCTGAGTTAGGGCACAGAGCTATCTGCGGGAGAGCTGGTTTGGAGAGTCCGTCGAGCAGGCTCGCGGGCTCTCCTTCTGCCGCGTGGGCGCCCTGTGACCACTGGGAGCCCTTCGGGGATGCTCGTTCGAGAGCTTTTGTGCGGGGCAAAAACGGCCTGAACCTGCGCCCTCCTGCCTAAGGCCCTGTGCCGCCGCCCAGTCGTAAACGGGCCCCGGTAGAGCCGGCTGAGATCCGCCATTCACCGTTCGCCGGAGCTTCTCCATCAGAAACGAGAACCTGCACTTTTCGGCATCTCGGAGGGGGGAGCAGGTCATCTAAGGGGTAATCTTGCTCACATGGGCAAGGCGCAGCCGTCAAATCGGAACAGGCCCTGCCGCCGGTGCTATACTGGTCGGGCAAGTCGCTGTCGCTGAGTGCACATTTCAGGGGTTCCATTGCGGACCCTGAGTTTTTGATTTCAGGGTCTGCTGAGGGAATCCGCAACTCAAAAAGGAGCAATGCGAATGGGCGTGCAATTCCGGGAAATCATCGGCTGGGCTCGGCGGCGGAAGGTGTTTGCATCTCTGCTGGTCATTGTGACGCTCGGCGTCGGAATCCTGATCGGCACAGTGATCTCGGGACACGCTCTTGCGACGCGTGATCAGACCGCCCCCAGCGGGGCGGCGCTCCTGGCCATCCCGGATCCCGTCACGCTCTCGAACGGCTTTGCCGGTATCAGCAAGCGCCTTGAGCCGGCGGTCGTAAACATCTCGACCACACAGGTTCTTGAGAAATCAAAGAGCGGCAACCGTCGCCATTTGCAGAACGATCCGTTCGGGGATTTCTTCGACCGCTTCTTTGATTCGCCCGATGACAGCGACAATGCCGAGCGCAGCCTAGGTTCGGGCGTGATCGTCGACAAGAAGGGTTTCATCCTCACGAACGATCATGTCATCGACCAAGCCACTAAAATACAGGTGCAGCTCGATGGCGATCCCGTGCACTACACGGCCAAGGTGATCGGAACGGACAAGGACACCGATCTGGCCATAATCAAAATCGACTCGCCGCACGAGCTTTCCGTTGCCAAGCTGGGTAATTCCGACGGGGTACAGGTGGGTGACTGGGTGCTTGCGTTTGGGAGCCCGTTTGGGTTGAATTCGACGGTCACCGCGGGAATTGTGAGCGCGAAGGATCGCGCGAACTTGGGCGGCCCCGATCATCAGTTTCAGCGCTTCATTCAAACCGACGCGGCAATTAATCCCGGCAATTCCGGAGGTCCGCTCGTCAACTTGGCCGGTGAAGTCATCGGCATCAACACGGCCATTTATACGGGCAGCCGCGGCTTCGAGGGTGTCGGTTTCGCCTTACCTTCCAACGTCGCGATCGGGGTTTACAACCAGCTGATCACCACCGGCAGAGTGGTCCGCGGCTCGATTGGTGTCACTTTCCAGGAAGACAACAGCGCGAATCCGGTGCTGATGAAGGAGCTCGGCGCTCCGTACGGCATCGTGGTCGAGGATGTTGCCCCGGGCAGCCCCGCCGATAAAGCAGGTCTCAAGCCCGGCGACGTGATCACGCACGTGAACGGCCAGGCGGTACATTCAGGATCCGACCTTGTCAATCCCGTGGCCCAGACTCCCCTCGGGCAATCTGTCCACATCAGCTATGTGCGCGACAAGCAGGAGAAGGAAGTGACGGTGCTCGTCGCAGACCGCTCGAAGCTCTTCCCGCAGATTGCTCAGAATGCGGATGACCAGCAGCAAGAGGGCGCGGAAACCAGCCAGGTAGGCGCGCATGTCGAGGAGTTAACGCCGGATCTGGCGCGAAAGCTCGGCATGCCCAAGGTCACCGGTGTGATCGTGACCGATGTCGAGCCAGCCAGTTTCGCCGAGGATCTTGGCTTTGCGCGCGGCGACGTCATCACTGAAGTCAATCGCGTGCCGGTTACTTCCTTGGCGGACTATCGCCGCGAGGTGAGCAAGCTCAAGCCTGGCCAGGACGTGCTGATCAAGGTCGAGCGGCGATCGGGCAACGACAACGAACGGATGCTGACCACGTTCCTCGCGGGCACTGTTCCCGCCAATAGCGCGCAATAGAGACGATCGGCGGTTGAGTCAGGACCAACCCCCGTGCGGGGGTTCTTGACGGTGCCGGCGAAGTCGGCCCGCACAGAATCTGCGCCCCCTCACTGCTGACGCTGCGACAAACCCTTCTGCTGGTCCGCTCGCAACCCCGCGCCGAACTTCTTTCGGTAACGCTCGAGTGCGTCTCGGATCACCGGGTAGGCCTCGGAGGCGGAGAGGATCTTTTCCACCTCGACCTTCTTCTTTTCGAGCTGTTTGTAGTCCTGAAAGAATCTGCGGAGCGTGGCGAGTTTGTGCGGTGGCAAATCCCGCGCGCGACGATAGGTGCTGTATTCGGGGTCGCCTGTGGCGACGGCGATGACCTGCTGTGATCCTTCTTTCCCGCGTCGAGCATGGTCATTAGCCCGATCACGCGCGCATGCACGATGGCGAGGGGCGGTACGGCTTCTTGGCAGAGCACCAGACGTCGAGGGGATCGTCGTCCTCAGCGAGCGTCTGCGGGATGAACCCGTAATTTGCCGGGTAATACACAGCCGAGTACAGCACGCGGTCAAGTCGCAGGAGCCCGCTCTTCTTGTCGAGCTCGAGCTTCACATTCGAGCCCAGGGGAATCTCAATGACTGTGTCGAATTCCCTGGGCAACTCATCGCCCGGACTCAGGTCGTGCCACGGACTGCGCATGGTCACATCACGACTCGGGCTTTCGCGCGTAGTGCTCGGCGCCCATAAAGTGGAGAGAAACGTAGGGCTCCTGGCCCACGACCCAGCTGTCGTGGCCGGGAGGTCCGGGCGGAATGTAAAAGAGCATCCCGGCGCGCAGTTCGTGGATCGTGCCGTCCTCCATTGCGGCCGTTGCGCAGCCGGAGAGCACCAGACCCAAGTGTCCTACGTTGCAGCGCGAGGCTCCCAGGCGAGGACCGACGTGAGTAGACCACTTCCAGCCCGGTTCGTAGGTCGCACGGCCAATCGTCATTCCGCCGATGTGAACGATTTCGAACTTTCCTTTTTCGAAGGTTTGGACCTCGTCAGGCTCTTCGAAGCGCTTCAGCACGGTGTCGAGCACGGATCACTCCGACGCGAATCGAGCAGACCGACCCGCTACCGAGGATATTAGCTCACAAGTTCGGGGCGATTGAAGCCCGGGTCTGGAGGGGGAAGCCAGACCCGGGCTTTGGGGGTAGAGGGGCGTAGGGCCGGAAATCCGTTTTAGGAAATCGAACGTTTCAGCAACTCAGTAGTTCCATCGTCGCAACAGCAACATCGTGCGGAGGGCCATCTGCGCGAGCAAGACCGCGATCGTCGCGCCTAAGGCGCCGGCCCACGCTCCGACCGGCTGGCTCGGCTCGAGGGAAAGACAGGCTGCCTCTCGCCCCTCGTCTGTGTGTCCTTGGGCTGCTGCCACAGCGATGGCCCTCATCTCACCTAATTCAAGACGTAGACCGGGTTGTCGTGCTCGATCGCCAGAATCATGGATTTGAAGATATCAACGTCCCAGCTTTCGGCGATTCGCAGCCTTACCATCTCGGTGGTTTCGGAGATAAGACGTCCCCGAAGGGGAACTCGAATATTCCCTGCAGCGACGCGCAAAATGACCGGCTGTCCCAGCCATAACGCGTAAGCTCCATCCATCGAGTTTCACCATGTGTGCGGCCGGCCTTCGTCGGTTGCCGCAGTCTGCGGTGCTGACCTCAGCTGGCATATTCGAACGATCGACGGTTGTGGCCAATAGTACAGGTGACCATGGGCCGTAGACGTGTGGTACTACCCTCAGAGCGCCGGTGCTCCGAGTCTCCTCGCCAGTGATTGATCCCGGTGGCGAACGGGCGGCGAAAGCCGAAGGGCTGCCGACGGCCCGGCTCCTACGGGATTCGCTGGATGGTGTCCCGCCCCGATGGCTGCTAGGTTCGCTGGGGGTGTCGAAGCGTCGGGGAGAGCGGCGCTTCCCACGCGGGGGCAGTTTCAACTGAAGCTAGGGCGCAGTTTCCCTTCCTAAAGCGTTGCTTGCCCGGCACGCGCCAGAAGGAGGCCACATGAACCGGCTGAACGCCGTGGGTTTGACTCTTGCTCTCTTTGCGTCCGTATTTTCCGCGAGCCCTGCCGCAGCGCAGGATCAAAATGAGGTCATCGTTCCAGCGGGAACGCTGTTGCGGTGCACGCTCGATGAGCCCAACTTTTCTCCGAAGACCGCCGAAGTGGGCGATCCGGTGCTTTGCCATTTGAACCAGCTTCTTTTGTTCGACCACGCCGTATTTCCGCGCGGCGCCTACCTCGGCGGACACTTGGAGGAAGATAAGCAGCCAGGACACTTCGTCGGAAAAGGCTATCTCAAACTCGAGTTCGACCGCATCGGGCTTCCCGACGCCGAGATACCCGTTCCCGCCAAAATCATCTCCGCGAAAGGCTACAAGGTTGATCGCAGCGGGAAGATCATCGGACACGGTCATGCGGTGAGGGATGCGGTCGAATGGATGATTCCGCCGCTGTGGCCGGAGAAAGTACTGACCTTGCCCGCTCGCGGCCCGCAACCGACCCTGAAGGGCGAGGAGCAGCTGATGCTCCGGCTCATGGACGATGTGGCGGTTCCGGCCGAATCGTTTTCTGCGTTGGGCGGATTTGGACGGCGCTCGTCCGAATACGTTCCGAATCGGAACTACAGGGTGCCGAGCAACTATGTGCCGCACGAGCCGTCAAATCCCGCGAGCGGAGCGACGCGAACGGGAGTCGAAGTTGTTGCCGCGCGCGAGGTTCATCCGCGAGCCGAAGTGCCTCGGAGCGGGGAGGATCGAGTGCTCGTCCTCCGCAGCGGCGATGCCTACCTCACCACGCGCTTGCATATGGACGGCAACCGGCTTGCCTACGAGCTCGAAGACGGCACGGTTCGGGAGACGGAACTCGACCAAGTTGACTGGGACAGAACGTTTCAAGCCAACGCAAATAACGGTTCGTCTCTCCTGCTGACAGCCGGTTCCGAAGTGAACTGAAGGAATTGGGGCCGACACGGCCTCTGACTTAGGCTCCGAGCCGCGCATCCAGCTCCGAGGGGCCTGCCGGGCAGCAAGCCCGCGGCTGGCCATAGGGAACAATCCTCTATTCGTATCGTCCGCTATCAGGGCTCTCAAAAAAGGGAGCGGCGTCGAATCGGTTCATTTGCTCTGCTTGGCACTCCGGCCCGATCCACTTTTCAGTTAAATTTCAGCTTTTGAACTTAATGTGCGTATTTCATCGGGCGGAGACGACGCTCGGGATTGGCGGCCGGATCGAGTGCTGCCAGCCGGGTCCGAGGAGGCATGGCATGAATCGGTCAGCTGGGCCATCAGAGCATCCGCGGCCGTGTTGTCATCCGGGACACGGAACCCGAGCCAGAGCTTCTCGTCCGCTTCTCGCGATTTCCGCTCTGTTGTTGGCCGCCTGGATGCCCCGAGCTCGCGCGCAAACGACTGTGCCCCTCGGCGAGAGCCAATCGATCGAAGCGCACGAGCAGGAGCCGCAAGTTCAGCTCGTCGAGCCGCCCGGTCCGAACCAGACCGCCCCTCTTGTCACGATCACACTCCAGGATGCCATCGAGCGCGCGCGCAAATACAATGGCCAGTTTCAGGCTGCGCTCAGCAATCGGAAAATCGCCCAGCAAGACCGCATCGCGGCCCGCAATGCCATCCTTCCCACCATCAGTTACAGGTCAGAGGCCCTGTTAACCCAGGGCAACGGAAGAACAACGATCGGCCGCTTCGTCACGAACGACGGGGTGCACGTCTACCGTTCCTGGGGCGTGCTTCACGAAGACCTCTCGCCGGCCAATTATCTGGGTACCGCCTACAACCGTGCCCTAGCCGGGGAGGCGTTGGCCGATGCCCAGGCGGAAATCGCTAGACGCGGCTTGTCCGTCACGGTAACGAAGCTTTACTACGGCCTCGCTGGGGCCCAGCGCGCCTTCGCGACGGCCCAGGCAGCTCTCCGTACGGCCGAGCATTTCTATCAGATCACACAGGATGCGGAACGAGAGGGGCAAGTCGCACACAGCGACGTTGTGCAGGCCGAGATCCAAGACCGGCAGCTGGAACAGGCCTTCGACGAAGCCAGGCTGGTCATGGAATCCGCCCGGCTCGATCTGGCTGTCCTCGTCTCTCCCCAGCTGGACGAAAACTTCACAATCGTCGACGATCTGGATTCGCCGGTCGAGCTGCCTGCCTTCTCCGAGGCTCAGCGCATGGCCGGCCATCTCAATCCTGATCTGGCCGCGGCGATCGAGTCTCTGCGCGAAGCGAATCTCGACGTGACCTCGGCCAAAGGAGCGTTTCTGCCGGCGTTCTATACCGACAGCGTGTACGGTATCGAAGCCAATGCATTCGCCCTGCACAGCGTCAACGTCGAGGAGCCAAAGGCCGGCGTGCTGCCGAACCTGGGCTACTTCATTACCGTCGGTGTGAACGTGCCCGTGTGGGATTGGGGCACGCTGCGCAGCAAGCTCCGTGAGGCGGAATCGAAGCGCGAGCAGGCTCGCATCGAATTCAGCGAGGCGCAGCGCCAGGTGCTCAATAATCTGTATAGCTCATACAACGAAGCCAGTGTGGCCCGCGCCGCCGTGGGCCAGTCGCGCACGACCGCGGACTTGGCGGCCGAAAGTCTGCGTCTGATCACCTTGCGCTATCAAGCCGGGGCGGCCTCGGCGCTCGATGTGGTCACAGCCGAGAACACGGCGACTGCGGCGCGCAATGCATACGCGGAGGCAGAAATCCGCTACCGCGTAGCGATCTCGACACTCGAGACCGTGACAGGGAGCTTTTGATCGAACATGCTTGCGCTTCACCCCACACTCGGCTCGATCCTGCGCGTCATGCACTTCGCTTCAAACTCCCGTCGAACCCGGCTGCTCTTAGCGGTTGCCGCCCTCGCCCTGGCCACGGCCATGATCTCCGCCGGTTGCTCCTCGAAAGAAGAACAGGAGGCATCTCCGGTCGTCACCGTCGAGGCCGCCACGGTCGAACGCTCGACCCTTCAGGACAACATCACGACCGACGCCATCCTTTACCCGCGGGATCAGGCGGCCATCGTCCCGAAGATCAGCGCACCAATCAAGAAGTTCTATGTTCAGCGCGGGAGCAGAGTCCACGCGGGCGAGTTGCTCGCCGAACTCGAAAACCAGGATTTGCTCGGCGCGCTGACGGAGAACCAGGGCGGATACGACCAAGCCGAAGCCAGCTACAAGAATGCCGAGCAGAGCGCGCCACAGGATTTACAAATCGCCAAACAGCAGCTCGACGCCGCACAAAAACTCTACGACAGCCGAGAAAGCCTCTACAAACAGGGCGCCATGTCTGCGAAGGACGTCCAGGACGCCAGCATCGCGGTCACCCAGGCGCGCAATCAGTACGAGCTTGCCGAGAACGAATACAATCTGAAAATTGCGCAGGGGCAGCTCACAGCGGCAAAAGGGAAAACCGCGAGCGCGCAAGCGGCTGTCGACTACAGCAGGATTACCAGTCCGATTAGCGGCGTGGTGACCGACCGCCCCTACAACGTAGGCGATACGCCGCCCGCCGGCGTGCCCATTCTGACCGTAATGAACCTGTCTTCGGTCGTTGCCCGCGCCCACATCTCGCCCGAGGAAGCTGCGGAATTGCACGTCGGGGATCAAGCCTCGCTCGTTGGCGCGGGGGAACCCGCGGTCCGCGCCAGGGTGATTGTGGTAAGTCCGGCGCTCGACCCGAACAGCACCGCCATACAGGTTTGGATTGAGGCGTCCAATCCGCATGATGCGCTCAAGCCCGGATCGACAGTCAACGTCAACATGGTAGCCAAAACGGTCGACGACGCCATCGTGGTACCCGCCGATTCGATTCTCACCGCGCCCGACGGGACCACTTCGCTGATGGTGATCAGCAAGGATCAGCATGCCCACCAGACCGCGGTCAAGACCGGCATTCGGCAGCGGGGCCAGGTGCAGGTTTTGAGCGGCGTCGAACCGGGTGAGCAGGTTGTGACCGTGGGCTCCTACGGTTTGCCGGATGGCGCCAAAGTGGTCGTCCGAAAGGCTGCCGAACCGGCTGGCGCGGAAAGCGAGTAGCCCGGCGGGGGACCGCACGCATCCATGGCAAATCCGAACTCCAAAACTCAGGTCACCCCACGACAGGCGAGCCAGCAATCCAAGGCCTTTTGGTTCGCTCGAGAACACAAGTCGATCATCTTCCTCATCGCTGCGCTGGGACTGGTTGGCGCATATCTCCTGTTCAGCATACCCATCGCGGTTTTTCCGACCACCGATTTCCCGCGCGTCATCGTCGGCGTCGACAACGGCGTCATGCCCATCGACCAGATGCTCGTGACCATCACCCGACCGATCGAGGAAGCGGTCAGCGGCGTTGAGGGAATCGAGGACGTAAAATCCGTTACTAGCCGCGGCTCGGCCGAAATCGACCTGTTCTTCAGCTGGCGGGTGGACATGTTCGAAACTCTCGAACGGGTCAACGCCGCCCTGGCACGCGTCGCGGGCACGCTGCCCCCCGCCGCGAAAATCACGACCGACCGCCTGGAATTTTCAAGTTTTCCCATCCTGGGTTATGGCCTGACCTCGGAGACGGTGTCGCAGCGACAGCTGTGGGAAATGGCCACCTATGAGATCAAGCCGCGTCTGGCAAGCCTGGCCGGAGTGTCAACCATCCTCGTGCAGGGCGGGCAGGTGCCGGAATTTCACATTGAGCCGGCACCGGCCAAGCTTCGTGCGACCTCCGTGAGCGTGTCCGAGATTCTCTCTGCCGTCGACCGATCGAACATTATCGAGTCGCCCGGACTTTTTCCGAGAAACCACCAGCTGTACCTCGGCCTGATTACTGGCCAGGCCGAAGACGCCGAGGGCCTCGGGCGTATCTTCATCAAGAACTCGCCCGACGGGAGCCCCGTTTTTGTCGGCGACATCGCCAGCGTGGCCCCCTCCTTCCAGCCGCACTTCACCATCGTCACCGCCGACAACAGGCCAGCTGTCCTGGTCAACATCAATCGCCAGCGCGGCAGCAATACCATGCAGGTAGCCAATCGGGTGAAGGCAGAGATGGCCGAGATCGAGAAGACGCTTCCCCCGGGCGTCCGCGTCAGCATCTTCTACGATCAATCCTGGATCGTCGGACAGTCGATCAAAAGTGTTCGCGACGCCATCCTGGTTGGACTACTTCTGGCCTCGGCTGTTCTCGTGCTGTTCTTGCGCGACTGGGGCACGTCCTTCATCGCCGGAATGGTGATCCCAATCAGCCTGCTGGTGACCTTCATCGTCATGCGCGTCTCGGGTGAGAGCTTTAACCTGATGACTCTGGGGGGCATGGCCGCGGCGGTCGGCCTCATCATCGACGATGCCATCGTCGTGCTCGAAAATGTGGTGCTCCACCGCGAAGCCGGCGAGGACCGATTCCGCGCCGTCCAACTGACGCTCGATGAACTGTCCGCCGCCTTGGTCGGCTCTACGCTCACCCCGATCGTCGTTTTTCTCCCGCTCATTGCCATCACCGGAGTGACCGGGGTGTTCTTTCGGGCCATGGCCGTGACGATTGGCGCCGCCCTGCTGACCTCTCTCGGCCTTGCCTTGACCTGGACGCCCACTCTGTGCCTGTACCTGCTGCGCAAGCAAACGAGCTTCGGGAAAGAGGCAGCAATTCCGCATCGAGCGAACTCGGCGCCTGCCCTCGAATCGGCCGACGGCCCGACCGCAGAAGTTTCTGCCGAGGAGGGCGAGAAGCCCGAGATGACCCTTCTTTTACGGGCCGAGGAAGAGCAGTTGATGAAGGGCTACTTCGGGCGCGTGATCCGCTTCTACGAGCGCTGGTTCCGTCGCAGCCTGAAACGCCCGATCTGGGTGCCCATCCTGGCAGTCTCGCTGGTGGTTGTCTCCTTGGTTTGCTACCGGCAGATCGGCTCGGACCTGCTGCCCAAGATGGACGAAGGGGGCTTCATTCTCGACTACATCACGCCGCCAGGAAGCTCGCTCGAGGAGACGAATCGCATGGTTACGGACATCCTCGGGATCGTTCGTTCGGCGCCGGAAATTTCGAGCACGTCTCGCCGCACCGGCCTTCAGCTCGGGCTGGCCGCCGTCACCGAGGCGAACACAGGTGATCTTTCCGCTGACCTCCGGACCAACCGAAGCCGCAATATTTGGGAGGTCATGAATGACATTCGCGAGAAGGTTCTCCGGGCCGAGCCCGCCGTCGACATCCAGTTCACCCAAAAACTTCAGGACATGATCGGCGATCTCACGAGCGCCCCGCAGCCGATCGACATCGAGATGTTCTCTCCCAACGCGAACCTGCTGGGCCATTGGGCGCCGCGCGTAGCCGAGGCCATCGGGAAAATCGAGGTCGGGGGAGCGCATCCGGTCGTTGATATTGACAACGGGATCGACTCGACAACCAGCGGGCCCGCCATTTCCTACGGGGTGAACATGGCGGCGGCCTCGCACGCCGGATTTTCGCCGCAGGACGTGGCCAACGAAGCAGAGGCCATGCTCGACGGAATCCAGGCCGCCCAACCGGTTGTCGTCAACGATCGCCCCTACGCGGTGCGCATCCGCTATCCGGCGGAGGTACGCTCGTCGCTTTCCGCAATGAACAACACCATGCTTGTCAGCCCCACCGGCCAATTGGCTAACCTCGGCTCCCTCGCTTCGATGACCGAGCTGCCCGGCCAGACCGAGATCCTCGAGGACAACCGGCAGCGCTACGTCGCGGTCACCGCGCGACTCGAGGGCCTCGACATGGGCCATGGCATTGCTGCGGTCAAGGCCGCCCTTGCCGACCTGCACATGCCGCCCTCCATTCGCGTCGAGTACGCCGGTTTATACCAGACCGCGCAGCAGTCCTTCCGCGACCTTACGCTCGTCCTGGTCCTGGCCATCGTCTTCGTGTTTCTCGTGCTGCTGTTTGAGTTCCGCAACTTCTCGGCGCCCATTTCGATCCTCGTCTCTGCGGTGCTCTCGACAGCGGGGGTCTTTGTGGCCCTCTTCATTACCGGCATCACCTTCAACTTGGCGTCATTTATGGGCTTGATCATGGTGATCGGCATCGTCGCCAAGAACGGCATACTCCTGCTGGACGCGGACGAAAAATTCCGAGCAGCGGGTTTTCCGGCGGCAGAATCGATCCTTCAGGCCGGCCGGCGGAGACTGCGGCCCATCGTGATGACCGCCCTCGCCGCAGTCGCCGGAATGTTTCCGCTTGCGCTTGCGATCGGCTCCGGTTCCGAAATGCTTCAGCCCCTCGCCGTTGCCGTGATCGGCGGACTCCTCATTGCCATGATTCTTTCTCTGTTCGTCACGCCGACCATCTACTATTTCATGACCAGCAGGGCGTGATGCGAAAGAGGAGAGACGAAGGCACGCGGAGCGAGCCCTGCGGGCGATCCGCTCGTACGAACCTGGCGGGATGTCGAGGCCGCCGCGCTCGCTTGGTCGCGCTCCTAGGGCAGGCTATTAATGAGGGGTTGTGTCACCCTGCGAGGCTTCGCGCTGCGCCACGATCCGCCGCGCGTTCTGGTAGAGTGCACGCGCCTGGGGGATCAGGGTTTCGGCTTTGTCGAGTTGGGGATCGCTTTCGAGCTCAACCTTGTAGCCCTCGTTCAGCCCGAACACGGAGGTGAACACCTCGCGCTTGATTTCCCACTTGAGCCAGGGAAGATTCGCCTGGATATCCGCGGCCGTGTACTTGATATGCTGCTGGCCCAGATATTTCGTGAAATCGCTAATCACCGCGTCGCCGGCCTGGAAATTCTTGGTGACCTCGGGCTTGCTGGCCAGATAGAAGCGCGCGAAATCGCCCACGCTGATCGGCAAGGGGTAAAACACGCCCCGGACCATCAGCAATTCCTCGAAGTCGTCTAGCTTCGGGGCCGGAACGACAACGTCCGGCGTGATGCCTCCACCCCCGTAAACCTGCCGGCCGCTATCGGTAAGTTTCACCTCCGGCTGCTTGGGCGGCTGCGGATTGTAATGGTAGTCGTAGAGCGTGACGTTCTTGTAGTCCCGCTGGATCAGCCGGCCGCTCGGCGTGTAATAGCGGGCCGTGGTGAGCAGCAGTGCCGTGTCCTCGCTCAGCGGATACTGCGTTTGCACCAGCCCTTTTCCGAAGGTTGTTTCGCCTACGATCAGGCCGCGATCGTGGTCCTGAACCGCGCCCGAGACGATTTCAGAGGCTGACGCCGTCTGCCCGTTGACCAAGATGATGAGCGGAACGTCGATTCCTTGGTTACCGCGCGTCGCGTAATAGGAGCGCTCGGGAGAAGAGCGGCCGCGATGCGACACGACGATTTGGTTCCGGTCAAGGAACATGTCGCCCATGCCCACCGCCTGGTTGAGCAGCCCGCCGCCGTTATTGCGCAGGTCGAGGATCAGACCGTTCAGCTTCGGGTAATCGAGCTGCTTGAGCGCGTCGGCGAGATCGCTGTCGGTCGTTTCATTAAACGATTGGACGTGGACATACCCGATGCCGTTCTTGAGCATCGTCGAGTACTCGACCCCGGGACGCGGAATTTCGTCCCGCACGACAGTGACTTCAAGCGGCTCCTGCCAGCCTTCGCGACCCAGAGTGATATGCACGGTGGTACCCTTGGGGCCCTTGAGCATGTCCGCGACTTCATTCGTCGTCAGATTCGTGCAGGATTTGCCGTCCACCTTCAGAATCACATCCCCGGGACGGATCCCCGCCTTGAAGGCCGGCGTGCCCACAAAGGGCGCGACGACTACGGTTTGGTTCTCGCGGGCCGCGACGGTCATGCCGACACCGTAGTACCTTCCTTCCTGCTCCTCGCGAAATTGCGAGTATTGCCGGGGATCGAAGAAATTCGAGTGGGGATCGAGGACGCGCAGCATGCCCGGAATCGCGCCGTCGTAAATGGCCTTGTCGACGTCCACGGGATCGGCGTAATTGTGCTCGACCACAGCAAGGACGGTCGTGAAGTTCTTTACCGAATTTTGTACGTCCCCCGCACCGGATGCGGTCGCGCGCACGGTTGGGCCATACAGGCCTCCGACTAATGCTGATGCCCCGAGCACCAGAGTGAACAGAACGACTCCCCGGTGCGATTTCTGCTTGGATTCCATTCGACCTCGCTTCTCTCTCACCCCAAAAAACCAGTATAACATACGGGCCAGAGAGCGCTGTTTGACACGCCTGTGACCCTCTTCTATGATGCAAAAACGAGACTTGAGGAACCACAGGAGTCGAGGGATTTGCCCGCCTGCGAGGGATAAGCCTCGAAGCTCGCAAAGACAAGCATGCTGAGCATCCCCCATCTGATCATCATCTTCGTCGTGGCCCTCATCGTTTTTGGACCCGAAAAGCTGCCGGAGCTTGCCCGAAACCTGGGCAAGGTGATGGCCGAGTTCAGGCGAGCCACCGGGGACCTGAGATCGACCTTCGAGGACCACCTGCGAGACCTTGAACGAGAGGCGGAGGAGCGCCGCATTGGGGGTGGTCGAGCCCGAGAGATTCCCGCCGCTCCTCCCCCGTCTACAGTGCCCGCCGCCGCGCCTCCGACCCTGCGGCCGAAGCCCGATTTGCCGCTCCAAGGTTCGGAGGGTTCCGGCCCGAGCGGTGAGGCCGAACCGAAGGTTGAAGATGCTACGGCTACCGACGGCCTGGAATCCGTGAAGGGGTCGACGGCGGGCTCAAATCCTTCCGCCCCTTCCGAGCCTCGGGCGGATAGTGTGCGCAGCGAAGATCACTCCGAGACCTTGACTGATGGCCACACGCCTGCCTGACCCCGCCCCGTCGCCCGTCGCCGAGGAAGAGGCGGGCGCCCGAATGTCGTTTTTCGAGCACCTGGTCGAGCTTCGCAAACGATTGATCAATTCGCTGGTCGCCATCGGCGTCGGAATGGTCCTCGGTCTGCTGGTCTCGAATCACGTCATCACCTTCATCGTTCAGCCGATGCTCGCGGCCCTTCGGGCACATCACCTGGAAGACCGCCTCTACTACCCGAGCCCTGCGACGCCGATCAGCCTGTACATCAACCTGGGGCTCTACATCGGGATCGTGATCGCCATGCCGTTCGTGCTCTACCAAATCTGGTTATTTGTGGCGCCGGGGCTCTACCGGCATGAACGGCGCGCGGTCGTGGGCTTCGTCGTTTCGTCCATGTTCCTTTTCCTGTGTGGGATGGTGTTTGGCTATTACATCATGCTGCCGCAGGTGCTGAGTTTCCTGATCAGCTTCGCGAACTACCTGCCCTTGAAGCCGCTGATCAGTGTCAACGAGTATTTCGATTTCATTCTGATCGTGCTGGTGGGCTTGGGGATCATTTTCGAACTGCCCGTACTGATCTTCATTCTGTCGCTCTTCGGCATCGTGACGCCGAAATTCCTGCTGAAGAATTTCCGCTACGCGATGCTGCTCATTACCGTCGTGGCGGCGGTGGTTACGCCGACGCCCGACGCCACAACCATGCTCATTTTCATGGCCCCGATGATTCTGCTTTATTTCATCGGCGTGCTGGTTTCCTACCTGGTGTTGCGACGCAAACGTGCGCGGGCTCTGGCCGCGGGCGAGGCGCATTAGACGATGGGAATACGAGAACACTGGTTCCCGCTGGTCGTTCTCTCCGCTCTGCTTGCCGCCGGGTGTGGGCACGCGAACGACACCTCGGGTCGAGAGGTCGCCTCGGGCCCACCCTCCTCGCCGGCCGCGTCGCAGGCCGCCGCGGCAGACCTCCAGGCGGCGATTCCGCCCCAGGATCAAGCGCCGCCTCGGTCAGAAACGGGCGGCTTTGACGGCCAGAGGGCCTACGAGTACACGGCGAAACTCGTGAGCTTCGGTCCCCGCCCGCCGGGTTCGGAGGCCATTCATCGCACGCAGGACTACCTGATCAGCGAGTTAAAGGGCTTCTGCCCGAGCGTCGATACCGATGATTTCCATGCGTCCACACCGATTGGCGAACTACCCATGAAAAACATCATCGCCAAGATCCCCGGCAGCGGGCCGGGAATCATTTTGCTGCTGACCCACTATGACACGCTGCGGCTCGACGATTTCGTCGGCGCGGACGACGGCGGTTCCTCCTCCGGCCTGCTGCTTGAAATGGCGCGCGTGCTGTGCGGGAGGAAATCGAAACCGGCGAACTCGATATGGCTGGCGTTCCTCGACGGGGAAGAGGCGCAGCAGGTTGTGGGCGGGGTCGCGCAGTGGACCGACACGGACAGTGTTTTCGGCAGCCGGGAACTGGCCGCACGCATGGCTGTTTCCGGTGATCTCAAGAGAATTCGCGCGTTGATTTTGGCCGACATGGTCGGACAAAAAGACCTCGAAATCCCGCGCGAGCGTAATTCGACGAAGTGGCTGGCCGATCTGGTCTGGAAGACAGCCGACCGCCTCGGTTACGGCAATGTGTTCGTGTCGCGCGAAACCACGCCCATTGACGACGATCACGGCCCTTTCCTCAAGCGCGGCGTACCCGCCGTGGACATCATCGATCTGGACGGCTATAAGTACTGGCACACGCCGCAAGACACGCTCGACAAGATCAGCCCGAAGAGCTTGGCCGTCGTGGGTCAAGTGATTCTCGAGAGCGTCGAAGAGCTCGAGCGCAAATTCGACTAAGATCGCAGCGAGCGGAAGGGTCAGCCCGTCTGAACGCGGCGTTCCGGCCCAAACAGGCCATCTGGCTGGTGCGCCTTCATCGAGCCATAGGCCAATCGCCCGAAGACCCGTGGTACATTCGTTGCCCATTGATGGCCACGATTTCGATTCAAAGCTCGGCGGGAACCTACGAGGTCGACTGTGCGCGCGGCGCACTCCGGCGGGCGCGACGGCGAATCTCGAGTCTGGGCGACTGGACGGGTGTGTACCTCATTTCCTCGCCGGGCGTTTGGCGGTCCTGCGGGCAGGCGCTCGGACGCGCACTCGAGGTCAGTTCAAAGCGGACGATTCTGTTCGATGATCGCGAATCGGCGAAGAGTTTGGCGACGGTCGAAGGAATCGCGCGCAAACTGACGCGCGCCGGCGCGGACCGCGGTAGTGTGCTGGTCGCCCTGGGCGGCGGGGTCGTCGGCGATGTGGCGGGATTTGTGGCCGCGACGTATTTGCGAGGGGTGCCGATCGTGCATGTGCCGACCACGCTTGTGGCCCAGGTGGACAGCGCGATCGGCGGGAAAACCGGTGTCGATCTGCCGGAGGGCAAGAATCTCGTGGGCTCCTTCTATCCTCCCGCGCTCGTGATTGTCGATCCGGATGCCCTCCGCACCCTGCCGGACCGCGAATACAGGTCGGGGCTCTATGAGGTGGTGAAGTACGGAATCATCGCTGACAGGAGGCTTTTCGCGTTCCTCGAACGACACATGGATGCTTTGATTCGGCGCGATCCGGGTGCTCTCGACTTCACGATTCCGCGCTGCATTCAGATCAAAGCGGGCGTGGTGACCCGTGACGAGCGCGAAGCAAACGTGCGCAAGATCTTGAATTTCGGGCACACCCTGGGGCATGCCCTTGAAGCGGCTACCGGTTACAGACGGTTTCGCCATGGTGAGGCAGTGGCCTGGGGAATGATGACTGCGGCGCGTCTGGGCCTGGCCACAGGACGCACACGAGAGTCCGACGCGCGGCGGATCATCCGTTTGGTCGCACGGGTCGGGCCGTTGCCCGCCGTGCGGGGAATCCGCACCGGGACCTTGCGGAGGATCGTGGCGAGCGATAAGAAGAACCGCGCAGGACGCACGGGGTGGGTTCTGGTGCGCCGGATCGGCCGCCCGGAATGGGATGTCGGGATCGGCTGGCCCGTGGCCGCCCGGGCGTTTGCCGAACTCCGCAGAGCGGCGCCGGTCGAAACAGCCTAGTCGAGGGAGATCGGGAAATTCGCGGCAAACACAAACCGCAACCCGTAGAAAAACTGGACGGCACGCGGCCGGAAGGGGCGCGGAGTGAGCGCGAAGCCGCAACCATGGTACAGGAGATGTTTGCGCGCCTGGCGCCCCACTACGACCTCCTGAATCACCTGATTTCGTTTTCGCTTGACCGCGTTTGGCGGCGGCGCACCGCGCGACGGTTCGCTCATATACTCGCGCGGCCGGGGGCGCGCGCCCTCGATCTATGCTGCGGGACGGGCGATCTCGCCTTTGCGCTCGTCCGCGCAAGAAACGGTTCAAACTGCGAAATCGTAGGCGTGGATTTTGTGGAGGCCATGCTCACCCGTGCGCGCGCGAAAGCCCTGAGCGGGTGGGCAGGGGTCACCTTCACCGGCGGCGATGCGCTCGCGCTGCCCTTTCCCGATGGCAGCTTCGATCTGGTGACCTGCGCGTTCGGATTTCGCAATTTGGCGAATTATGAAAGTGGATTGCGGGAGATGGCGCGTGTTTTGCAGCCGGGCGGCGAACTGGGAATACTGGATTTCTCTGATCCCGCTGGCGGAGTTCTGGGGGCGTTATTCCGGTTCTACTTCCGGAACATCCTCCCGCGCATCGGCGGCGCCATCTCCGGGCGCCGGGCTGATTACGCGTACTTGCCCGCGTCAGTCAGAAAGTTTCCCTCCCGGGAGGAGCTCGTTCGGCTGGTCGAGAGATGCGGTTTCGCCAGAGCGAAGTACGACGTCTTGCATTTCGGCGGCGTCGTCCTCTACCGCGCAAGCCGGCCGAGCTCAGTTTTCGAGTCCAAGTGAGCGGATCTTGTGCAGCAAGGTTTTATAGGAGACGCCGAGCTTGGCCGCCGCCCGCGTCTTGTTCCATTTGGCCTCGCGGAGGGCACTCTGAATCTTCAAACGCTCGACGTGTGCTGCGGCCCGTTGCGAGACTTCCTCGAGCGGCCCCTCCCATAGGAATTTCTCCTCGAGCATGCCCGGCGGCAGATCCCGAGCGGAGGGCCTGGCCGCGGGCAGTTGCAGCGCGGCCGAGTCGATGCCCGAGCTGCCCGCCAGGATGGCGGCGCGCTCGATGGCGTTCTGCAATTCGCGGACATTTCCCGGCCAGGAATAGCTGAGCAGCTCGTCGCGGGCGTCCTTGGTGAAGGCGAGTTTCGGCTTGTGAAATTCACGCCGGAAGCGTTCGAGGAAGTACTCGGATAAAAGCAGAACATCTTCGCCCCGGTCGCGCAGCGGCGGGATGGTGATGGGCACGGCGGAAATGCGGAAGTACAGATCCTCACGAAACGCTTTCTCGGCGACCGCCGAACGCAGGTCCTTGTTCGTCGCCGTGAGAATGCGCACGTTCACGTCGATTTGCTGTGTGCCGCCCACGCGCTCGAACCGTTTCTCCTCGAGCACGCGCAGGAGCTTGGTTTGGATGGCGGGTGAAAGCTCGCCGATTTCGTCGAGAAACAGCGTTCCGCGATGGGCGAGTTCGAGTTTGCCGATCTTGCGAGCGCCGGCGCCGGTGTAGGCCCCGCGCTCGTGGCCGAACAGTTCGTTTTCGACCAGGCCTTCGGGAATGGCGGCGCAATTCAGCGCGACAAAGGGCCCTTCGGCTCTCCGGCTGAGGTGATGGATGGCGCGCGCGAAGAGCTCCTTGCCGGTTCCGCTTTCCCCGAGCAGCAGGACGGTCGAATCGGCGGCGGCCACGCGCTGAGCCATCTCGCTGGCCTGTTTCATGGACTCGTGTTCGCCGACGATGCGCGGAAATCCATAGCGCGCCGAGTATTCCTCCCGCAGGAGCAGGTTCTCCCGCAGAAGTTCCTGCTGTCGGGATGCGCGCTCGAGAAGCAGCTTCAGATGATCGAGATCGACCGGCTTCTGGACAAAATCGAAGGCGCCCTCTTTCATTGCCGTGACCGCCTCTTCAACCGAACCGTAGGCGGTAACCAGGATGACGGGAAGAGTAGGCTCGGCGCGGCGCGCCTGGCGAAGCACGTCGATCCCCGAACTGCCGGGAAGCTTCAGATCGGTAAGAACCACCTGGTAGCGGCGGCGGAGGACTTTCTCGATCGCCGAATTTCCATCCGGGGCCTCGTCGACCGAATAGCCGCCCTTCTCGAGAGCCTTGCGCAACATAGCGCGCAGCTCAGCCTTGTCCTCAACGAGGAGAACCGGTTCCATTGCTATTGCGGATTGGCCCAGCCGGGATCGCCCCCGGCCTTGCGCAGGTCGTCCTCGGCGTCCGAGATGGCCTGCTTATCCGCCTCGATGTCCTTCTTCTTGGCTTCAATCGCCGTCGTCTTCTTGTTGACGTCGTCCCGGCTCAGCTGTTGCTGCATCGCCTTCACCGGGTCGTTGTAAAACTGCAGGTTCAGAACCCCGAGCTCGCGCTGCATGACATCGAGTTCGGCCTGGTCTTGCTGGAGTTTGCGGTGGAGCGTGGCAAACCGTTCGCGCCAGGTTTTCTCATCATCGGCCTTGCCCGTCGAGCTGGCCCCGGCGGGGCCAGCCTGTTCGGCCGTTTCTTCGCCGACGCTCGAGACGCCGCCGACGGTCGGAATGTTGTCGTTGGTGAAGACTTTCGTGGCCTTCGGCGCATCTTTCTTCTGCGCTCGAGCCTTGCGTGCTGCCTCGGCGAGCGAGTCCGGCTGTGTCGGGGATGCCGGGCCGGGGCTCTGGGTTTGCGGGGCCGAGGACTGCTGCCGGGCGGGTGCCGATTGGCTGGGCTGGTCCTGACGGCTCGGGGCCGCCGCCCCAAGCAGGAGCAGCGCCGCAGGAACGACCATGCTTCGACGCATAGGTAACCTCCCCAGGAAGTTTGCCGCCCTTAAGTTTAGATGTGAGCGGCTGGGGAGGGGAATAGACTTGGCGAGAGCTCCTGCCGCAAGGGTAACCACAGGAAGAATTCGGCGCCGGCCCCCGGGCGGTTGCGCGCTTCGATGCTGCCCCCATGTTGCAAAGCCACTTTTTGGACGACGGCAAGCCCGAGGCCGGTTCCGTTCGATTTCGTGGTGTAGAAGGGAAGAAAGATCTTGGGCAGCTCGTTTTCCGGAATTCCGGGGCCGTTATCGGCGACCGAGATGCGCTGCCATTTCTTTCCGGCCAATTCTTCGATGCTGCCGGAAATGCTGATGCGCGGAGCGATTCCGGAACCTTTGGCGGCTTCGGCCCCGTTTCGCGCCAGATTCAGGAGAGCCTGGCGCAGCAGGGCTTCGTCTCCGGGCAACTCTTCGAACCGACCGGCGCAGGTCACCTCGCATTCCGGAACCGCCTCGCGCAGATCGTCAGCGACCCGTTCGACAACGGCGGGCATGGCCACGGTTTCGTAGGAGAGCTCGAGCGGTTTGGCGAAACGCAGGAATTCGGTCACCACATGCGTCAGAGCGCGCGTCTGGTCGAGGATGCGTTCGGCCGAGTCGCGCACCTCACCGGGCTTGGATTCGCTGCGAATCATCTGCGCGTAGCCGGAGATTGTGGCCAGGGCGTTTTTGAACTCGTGCGCAATCCCGGCGGACATTTCGCCGAGGGCAGCAAGATTTTCCTTCCACTGCATCTGTTTCTGCAGCGCCGTCAGTTCCGTCAAATCGCTCATCAGGCAGAGGGCGCCTGTAACGGTGCGACTGGAGGCCGCCGGCGGGTCGGGGGCGGGCGCCCCCGCCGGCCGCGGAGGGCTGTTCGCCTGGCGACGGATCGGCGACATCGTCACGCCCAGTCGGCGGGCGTCGCCTTCCGGCGCCATGTGCTCGATTTCCACGCGATGGAATGTCTGTCCCCCGCGCAAACACGCTTCGAGCATGAGGGCCAGAGCCGAGTCGGCGCCGAGGACCTCCTTATACGAGCGATAGCGCAGGGAACGAATGCCCAGCGCCGATTCCGCGGCAGGATTGGCCGAGCTGATCGTGCCGGTTGCGCTCACGAGCAGCAGCCCGGTGGGCATGTTGCGCGTGACTTCTTCGGTGAGCCGCTCGGATTCCTGCGCGCGTTGCTGGGCGAGCAGATGGAGGCGCGCCAGTTCCTTCTCCTGCGCGCGGAGCTTTTCGATTACACCCTGCATCGAAGCGGTCACGAACGAAGAGGGGTTCTCGACGTTCGGCTTTTCCTCCGCCCAGTGCTGTTGCTCGTGGCCGGATTTGCCGCGCATCGATTTGCGAAGAAGCAGGACAAGCGCAAGCGCCGCGATCAGCAGGATGATGAGCAGGCCGGCGATATAACCGAGCTGCGCGGTCGAGACCTGGAGGGAGGGCGAATGAAGTATCGCGGCGAGGGCAGGGCCGATCATCTCAGCGCACCGCAAGCAGCGAAGAGTACCAGTTCACGACGGGCGTCCCGAAAAAGACAACCAGGAGCGCGGCCATGCCTAAGAAGCTGCCGAACGGCAACTCGTAATCCGATGACTTGCGCCGCGTCATAATGAAGGCAAGCCCCAGGATGCTGCCCAGAACCGATCCGGCGAAAATCGTGAGCAGAGCGCGCTTGGCACCCAGAAATGCGCCAGCCATGAGCATCATCTTCACGTCACCGAAGCCCATGCCTTCCCGCCCGCGCCACCTGAAGTACGCTTCGGAAACCAGCCAGAGTAATCCGCTGCCAAAGGCCGCGCCAAGCACGGCGTCGGCAAGCGACAACGCGGGCTCTGGCGGAGGATAGGCAAACAGGCGGCCCGAGAGCCATTGTGCGGTGCCGTCGGTCGGGTGCGTGAACAGGCTGATCCCAAGTCCGATCCCAAGTCCGGTGTAATTCACCACGTCCGGCAAGATCCTTTCGCGCAGGTCGGTGAACACCAGCACGATCATGAGCGCGGAGAAAGCAGCCCATTTGGCTGCTTCCGGCGTCGGCCCGAACTCGAGATAGCAGCCCCAAAAAAGCAGCGCGGTAAGAAGCTCGACGGCCGGGTATAAGGGCGAGATTCGCCCTTTACACTTCCGGCATCTGCCCCGAAGGAATAGATAACTGAGAACCGGAATGTTGTCGTACGGCCGAATCGACGCGCCGCATTTCGGGCAGGCGGAGGGGGAAAGAACAACCGATTTGCGCTCGGGAATGCGTACAATGCACACGTTCAGAAAACTGCCGATGACGAGACCGAGAAGGAAAGCGAATGGGCCGGTCAGCGCTTCTCTATGCACGGATTGAATCTCTCATATCGCCGATGAGCTCTCAAGCCGGGCCCGGACGATCGTGTCCGACATCTAACCGAACCGCCCCCCTCGGCTCGCCGGGACAAGCGCCCGAGTGACCGGGGTAGAATCGACGGCAGCAACCAAGGCCAGCTGGAGAAGCGATGAAGCGCGCAGGAATCGGAATACGAGCGCATTCGGGGTGGGCGGCAGTCGTGGCCGTTGCCGGAGACCTAGCGAGCCCGGTAATCCTCGATCGCCGTCGAATGGCGGTGGTCGATCCGGGCGCGCAAGGAACCGCTCAGCCCTATCACTTCGCGCGAGAGCTTCCGCTCGAGGGCGCGCAGAGCCACCTCGCCTCGTGCGCGAAGAGGTCGCGCGAGCTGGCCGCGGGCGGCTTGGCGGATCTGGTCGAGCGCCTTCGCGGCAGCGGCTACCAGGTCGCCGGTTGTGCCATCCTGACCTCCTCGGGGAGGCCGTTGCCGGGCTTGGCGGAAACCCTGGCTTCCCACGCGATGATTCATACGGCCGAGGGCGAGTTTTTCCGCACTGCTTTTGCGGACGCCTGCAGCCAACTCGGTATTCCGGTTGCGCGAGAGCGCGAGCGCGACATGCTCGGTTGCGCGACGCGGGAATTCGGCTCGGGCCTCGCCGGGATCAAGAAGCGCCTGGCGGCTATCGGAGGCGATTTCGGCCCGCCCTGGGCCGAGGACCAGAAGAAGGCCGCCCTGGCTGGTTGGCTGTTGCTCAGCCGTTCGAGCAAGGCGGGTCGGCGCGCAGGGAATCGGAAGTGACGCCTCATTTTCGCTGTTGACCGGAAACGGTCAATTGTAAACTTTCCCCCTATGCAGTGGCTCGAACAACGAATCCGTCGCTATGAGCACATGCGCTGGGCCCAGGAGAGGAATCGTCGCGTGCTTCCGTTTCGATGGGGGCTCGACCACATCGGGGGTGACGCCCAGGATCGGGGCCCTCGCCTGTTCCTCGATCGCTTTGTGCAGGGCACGCTCGAGCACAGCGACGATTGGTTCGCCGTCCAGCCTGCTCCGGATTACGAACTGCGCGACAACCTGCTCGAGTTTACGAGCCAGATCCGTTCGCCGTGGGCGGAAAACAATCGCGTGTACGGCCAGATCTTCGCTCGACGCCCGAGCGGCCCCGCGGTTGTGGTGCTTGCTCAGTGGAACGCGCGATGGGAAGAGCAGCAGGAGACTTGCCGCTGGCTGAATCGTCTAGGCATGACGGCCATCAAGATGAGCCTGCCGTATCACGATCGCCGCGCGATTCCAGGCCATCCGCGCGGTGATCACCTGGTGGGCCCAAATATCGGGTTGACCCTGCAGGCCAACCGCCAAGCCGTTCTCGACGTGCGGCGGACATTGCTTTGGCTGGCGCGGGCCGGTTATGGGCCGCTCGGGATTGTGGGCACGAGCGTCGGTTCGTCGATCGCCTTTGTGACCATGTGTCACGAGCCGCTGCTGCGCGCTGGCGCGTTCCTGCATGTCTCGAGTCAATTCGGCGACGTCGTGGCAAATGGACTTACCACCACGAATGTCTGGGAATCACTCGCCCAGAATGTCTCTGCCCGGGAGCTCGAGCGATTCTGGTCGCCGATTAGCCCTTCTCCCTATGTCGCGAAGCTCGAGGGAAGTCGGAAGAGGATCCTCACCATTAGCGGCCGTTACGACCCGACGTTTTGGCCGGAGTTCACGGCGGCCTTTCTCGGCGAGCTGGGCCGCGACGGGTTACAGGCCGAATCGCTCGAGCTTCCCTGCGGACACTATTCCTTGGGTGCCGCGCCCTTCAAATACGCGGTCGGTTTCAGGTTCGGGACGTTCCTTCTCAAATCACTCGCTTGACCCCTCGCTTGGCATTTCCGAGAGCCACCTCGAGCCGGTCCCCAGCCGAATTCTATTGGGGAGTGCCGGAGAGAATGTCGCTGAAGGTGCCCAGGGCAATCGTTTCGGCGACCGCTTCGATGTCGGGTGCCAGAGAGCGGTCCCGGTCCATTCGTTTCGAAAGGGAACGGACCCGATCGTATGCCTTCTGTGCCTCGATTCCCGTTCGGAGTGGGGCGAGGAAATCGATGCCCTGGCAGGCCGCCAACAGTTCGATGGCCAGAATGTTCCGCAGGTTCCCGAGCATGCGCTCAAGCCGCCGCGCGCCGGCCATACCCATCGAGACGTAATCCTCCTGATTCGCCGAGGTCGGAATCGAGTCGACCGAATGAGGAACCGCAAGCGTCTTGAGTTCACTCACGAGCGCCGCCGCGGCGATCTGCAGGATCATGAACCCGGAATTGACGCCAGCCTCACGCGCCAGAAATGCAGGAAGCTGGCTCGATTGCGGGTTCGTCATCTGCTCAACGCGCCGCTCGGCAATGCCGCCCAGCGTGGCGAGCGCGACGGCCAGCTGATCGGCGGCCATGGCCAGCGGCTGGCCATGAAAGTTTCCGCCACTGATCACCTCGCCTGAATCGACGAAGACAAGGGGATTGTCGGTGGCGCTGTTCAGTTCGATCTCGACCGTCGAGCGGATTTGCGCGAGCGCATCCCGTACGGCGCCGTGCACCTGTGGGATGCAGCGGAGGCTGTAGGGATCCTGCACGCGCGGGTCTCCGTCCGGAGAACGGTGAGATTCACGGATTTGACTTCCGCGATTGAGCCGCTCGAGATTTGCGGCGCTGACGGCGTGACCTCGAAAGGGACGCACGCTCGCGATGCGCTGATCGAACGCCGCAGGGCTTCCGCGGAGGGCGTCGAGCGAAAGGGCCGCAGCCACATCCGCGGTGTCCACGGCGATCTGCGCCTCGCGCAGCGCGAGGGCGAGCAGGGCTAGCATCCCCTGCGTGCCGTTGAGCAGGGCCAGCCCTTCTTTCGCTTCGAGCTCGAGCGGCGAGATGCCCGCCTCCCGCATGGCATGGGCACCCGGGACCCGCTGCCCCCCCTGGCTGGCCTGGCCTTCACCGATGGCAACTTGCGCCAAATGTGCGAGCGGCGCCAAGTCCCCGGAGGCGCCCACGGATCCCTGCGAGGGGATGAGGGGATGCACGCCGCGATTCAGCATGGCGCAGAGCGTGTCGGCCACGACGGGCCGCACCCCGGAAAAGCCTTTGGCGATGGCGTTGGCCCGCAGCAAGAGCATGGCACGCGTTTCAGCCTCGCTGAGCGGTGCGCCGACTCCGCAGGCATGGCTGCGCACCAGATTCACTTGCAATTGACGGATCTCCTCGCGGGAGATGCGCACGGAGGCGAGTTTGCCGAATCCCGTATTGACGCCATAGATGGCCGCGCCCGCCTCGACCAGGCGATCCACCGCGGCGCGGGAAGCCACCATTCGCTCGCGCGCCGAAGCGGCAAGCTCCACCTCCGCGCGCGCAAGCGAGACGCGGTACAGCTGGTCGAGCGTCAGATGTTCTCCGTCGATTGGAATGCTCATCATGCCTGTGTCTCGCCTTGAGGCTGCTGAGTCGGCGCGCCCTGAGGGGCAAGATCGAAATACTTGCGATATTTTCCCGGCAAAGATTTGGGACGGCCCGCTCGATCGCAGACGACGTGCAGGGTTTCGCCGGTGGCAATCAGCTGGCCGGCATCGTCGAAAATCTCGTACCCGAATCGTACCGTCCGGCGCTGTGTTCCGGTAACCCGTGTGCGGATGGTCAGCAGGTCGTCGAATCGCGCGGGCCTTTTGTATCGGCACGACGCCTCGGCGACCACGATGAAGCTGTCGTCTTCCTTTTCCATTCGCTTGTATTCGAAACCGAGTTGTCGGCAAAGCTCGACGCGGCCAACTTCAAACCAGGCGAAGTAGTTCGCGTAATAGACGACGCCCATCTGATCGGTTTCCGCGTAGCGCACGCGCACGGTCGTGTCAGCGTATGTCTTCACCGCTTGCCCCTAACGTCCCGTCCATTTGGGCGCGCGTTTCTCGAGAAACGAACTGAGGCCCTCACGAAAATCCGCGGTGGATCGAATCGCGGCGTTCTCCTGGATGGCAGTCTCGATATCAGCCAGGAGGGCTGCTTGCTCGCTGTGGAGCATCAGCCGCTTGGTGCGAAGAATGCTCGTGGGACTCGAGGCCATCAGGGTCCCGGCAAGCTCCCGCGCGCGCCCCAGAAGCCGGTCGGCGGAAACGACCTCCGTGACAAGTCCCAGCCGCAGGGCCTCCGGCGCCTCGACAATCCGGCCGCTCAGGAGCAAGTCGCGCGCAATCTTTTCGCCGACTTGCCGTCGCAAGAATACCGAGACCAGCGCGGGAAGAAAGCCGATCTTCACTTCCGTGTAGCCCAGCCGTGCTTCAGGTGCGGCCAGAGTGAAATCCGCCAGAGTGGCGATGCCGCAGCCGCCGGCAATGGCCGGGCCGTTGACCGCGGCGATCAGGGGTTTAGGAAAGCTGTAGACGCGGTAGAACATCTCTGCCATGCGACGCGAGTCCTCGATGTTCTGCTGGGGCGACTGCGTGGCCATCGAGCGCAGACCGTCGAGATCCATTCCGGCGCAGAACGCCCGTCCCGCGCCGGTAATGATGCCGACGCGGGTCGGCCCCGCCTCGATTTCCTCGAGCCCCGCCAGCAACTCGACGACCATGCGAGGTGAGATCGCGTTGCGCTTTTCGGGCCGGTCGAGCGTGACCGTCGCGACAAGGTCGGTTGTCTCGATTCTCAGCGTATCGTAATTCATGGGCGCGTTCACTGCCGGGACGGCCAGCCGGCTCGACGTTACGGGCAGCGGGCGACAGTGCCGGTCGCCTCCCTTATGCTCCTCTAGTTCGGCTTTGCCGCGTCGGCGGCGTGCGCGTAAAGGCCGCGCAATTCGTGGGTCATCGCGCAGGCCACGGCCAGCGATTTCGTGTCGATTCCGGTCCTGACGCCGCGCGAGGCAAGTGCTGTGAGCAGGGTTTCCGTCGGAAGATTGCCGACGAGGGCATCTCCCGCAAACGGACAGCCCCCCAGCCCGGTCAACGCGCCATCGAATCGCCGGCAGCCGGCCCCGTAGGCAGCGAGCACCTTCTCGGCCGCGCCCTCCGGACGGCTGTGCAGATGCACGCCGATCTCAACTCCCGCCACGCTGTCCTTCACCGCCCGGTAGAGCTCGGCGACAGAGGTGGGTGAGGCCGTTCCGACTGTGTCGGCCAGGGAAACGGTTCCGACGCCGGTGTCCTTCAGCCAGACGAGCGTGTCCTCGACGATTTCCGGTCCCCATGGCTCATCGTAGGGATTACCAAAGGCCATGGAAATGTACACGACCAGCTTGCGTCCGGCAGCCTTGGTCTCTCGTCCGAGCCTCTCGACCAATTGGCGCGATTCAGCCCGCGACATATTCGCATTGGCCCGCCGAAAATAGGCGGAAATGGAATAGGGATAGCCGACGGTCGAGAGGCCCGGAGCTCTGAGCGCGCGCTCAAGCCCCTGCGCGTTCACCACGATGCCAATGATTTCCGGGGATGCGCCCGAAGGGAGTTTTGCGTCGCTCAATTCCTTCATCACCTGTTCGCTGTCCGCCATCTGCGGCACATGCTTTGGCGACACAAAGCTGACCGCGTCGATGTGGCTGAAGCCAAGCGAAACGAGCGAGCGAAGATATCTGACCTTCTCCTCCGCGGGGATAATTCGCCCGAGTCCCTGCCAGGCGTCGCGCGGACACTCAACGATGGTTACGCCTTCGCTCATCCTCGTCTTCGCTGAGGGGCGGCCGGCAACCAGCCGGGCGGCTCGCTCGGGCACCCTTCTGCCCGATCCCCGTCATGTTTGCAGTACGCCGGTTTTGAACTCCCGCACCTCGGGGTTCAGCGCCGCCGATTCCAGAGCCTCGATTAGGGCCTCGCGTGTGCGCGCCGGGTCAATGATCGCATCCACCCACAGCCTGGCAGCCGCATAACGCGGGTCGGTCTGATGTTCGTAGGTCGCGCGGATCGATTCGTAAAGTTCCTGCTTCTCCCGATCGCTGAGCTTCCGTCCTTCGCGCTCAAGCTGCTTGATCTTTATCTCAACCAGCGTGCCCGCAGCCGAGTCGCCGCTCATCACCGCATATCGCGCCGTAGGCCAGGCAAAGATAAACCGCGGGTCATAGGCCTTGCCGCACATCGCGTAATGGCCTGCGCCGAAGCTGCCCCCGCAAATCACCGCAATCTTCGGCACGACGCTGTTCGCCACCGCGTTGACCATCTTTGCGCCCGCGCGAATGATCCCGCTCCATTCGGCCTCCTTGCCCACCATGAAACCGTTCACGTCATGCAGAAAAACGAGCGGGACGAGATTCTGATTGCAATCGAGGATGAAGCGGGCGGCTTTGTCCGCCGATTCCGTATAGATGACTCCGCCAAATTCCAGTCTGCGCTCGCCCGTTCCCGGCGCGGAAACCGTCACGTGCTGGCGCTGATTGGCCACCATCCCAACCGCCCAGCCGCCGATGCGCGCGTATCCGCAGACGAGCGTCTCCCCATATTCGGTGCGATACTCCTCGAACTCGCTCCCGTCGACGATACGGGCGATGACTTCGCGAATGTCATACTGCTTTGAGGCATCGCCCGAGAAAATTCCGTAGATCTCCTCCCGAGCGTGCGCGGGAGGCCGGGCGGGTTTGTGGTCGAACGGCGCCGAGGGCATATGGCCCATCTTATCGACGAGCGAGCGGATCCGTTCCAGGCACGCCGAATCGTCCGGTTCGCGAAAATCGACCGTGCCGCTGATCTGCGCGTGCATTCGGGCGCCCCCCAGCTCTTCGGCGGAGGTTTTTTGCCCGATCGCCGCCTGCACCAGCGCCGGGCCGGCCAGGAACAGTCCGCTGCCGTCGGTCATCAGGATGTGATCGCACATTACCGGCAGATACGCGCCGCCTGCGACACACATTCCCATAATCGCCGTGAGCTGGGGGATGCCGAGCGCGCTCATGACGGCGTTGTTGCGGAACACGCGGCCGAAATCGTCGGTATCCGGGAACACATCCTCCTGCAGTGGCAGGAAGACGCCAGCTGAATCCACGAGATAAATGGTAGGGATGTGATTTTCGATCGAGATGTTTTGGGCGCGAATGACTTTCTTGGCGGTCATTGGGAAAAAGGCCCCGGCCTTTACCGTGGCATCATTCGCGATGATCATTACGCGCCGCCCACAAACCTGGGCGAGTCCGGTAATCGTGCCGGCCGCGGGTGCGCCGCCCCATTCCTCGTACATTTCATATGCGGCGTAGAGGCCGAGCTCGAAAAAGCCGCTCTTCGGATCAACGAGCTTCGCAATTCGTTCGCGCGCGGTCAGGCGCCCCTTTTTGTGCTGCGATTCGATGGCCCTCGCCCCGCCCCCTTGACGAATCTGCTCTTCCTCGTTTTTGATTTCCGTTAGCCGGTCAATCATGCGCCGGCTGTTTCGCTCAAACGCCGGGGAGGTAGGGTCGGCGGGACTACCGATGACCGTGCCGCGAGACCCTTCGGCCCCTCGCGCCGGAGTCCGGGATTTCTTGCCGTCTTGAGTGTTTGCGCGCAAACGCCGATTGTATCATCCGAAATTCGTTTTGAGTCGTGCTCCCCTGTCGCGTATACTCGGGGCCATCCCGTCCCGAGGAGGCGCCTATGCGTGGCAAGTCACACTGGAAGAGCGAGTCCGCCTCCATGCCTCAGCTGTAAACCGCTTGCTTGGAGTCCCGATACCTCTCGCTCTCGGTCTCTCATCGACCCGTGGATAAGGGCTGCTGCGGTAGAACGGCGCGCCCCATACTCTATCCGGCGCTCGCACGGGCGCCGCACCAGGAGAAAAACGACATGAAACACATGGATTTGGCGCTTGCTCGGCGCCTGGAACGGGCGTCAGCGATGTCGGGCAAGGCTTGTGCGGAGGGCGCCCAGCGGCTCGCTCCGGAACTCGGCGCCGCCGCTGAAGAGATTGCCGGGGGCATCGCCGTTTATGCCGGTGCCGACTCGCCGGTAACCCAGGCCCTGGGCGTCGGCCTGGACGGCGCGGTGGATTCAGCAGAGCTCGATCGGCTCGAGGGCTTCTTTCGCACGCGAGGTGCGCCGGTGGCCATTGAGCTATGCCCCTTGGCAGGACTTCCTCTCTATGAGGCTCTCGCCAGCCGGGCGTATCGTTTGGTCGAGGTTTCGAACGTTCTCGTGCGCGAGCTGAGCGCAAGCGATCGGTTCGCTCAGCCGGCAAGCGGCGTGGTCGTGCGAGAGGCCTTGCCCGAGGATGAGCAGCTGTTTACGCGGACGGTCGCGCAAGGTTTCGCCGAGCAAGCCCCCGTTACCCAGCCGCTTCTCGACGTGATGGCGGGATTCTTTCACAGCCGGAACACCCGCTCGTTTTTTGCCTTGGTCGACGGCGTTGCGGCCGGAGGAGCTTCTGCGTTCGCCTTTGACGGCGTTGCCGGAATGTTCGGTGCGAGCACTCTCCCGGAGTTTCGCGGCCGCGGCGTGCAAACCGCCTTGCTTGCCGCGCGTCTCGACTGGGCTGCAAAACAGGGCTGCGATCTCGCCAAGGGTATTACGTTGCCCGGGAGCGTCTCGCAGCGCAATCATGAACGCTTCGAGTTTCGCGTCGCATACACGCGCACCAAACTCGTGCAGAGCTGAAACTTGACGGTTGGCCAGGCCCCGAGTGTCCCGTCAGAGCTACGACCTAAGTGTCCGGCGCTCGACCCCTGCCCGGGCCAAGGGCATGAGATCTCTCCCCTCGACAAGGGCGTCAACCAGGCCCCAGCTCGAAGCTTCTGCGCTCGAGAGCCTCCGCCCTGTGGTGAGCATTTCGAGGGCGCGCGCGCGGCCGATGAGCCGGGCCAGGCGTTGCGTTCCGCCCCACCCAGTGAGAATGCCGAGCGAGCCGCCCGGGTGCGAAAAGAGCGCATCGTGCGAGGCGATGCGAGCCTGACAGGCGAGCGCGAGGTCGAGCCCGCCACCCACACAGTAGCCTCGAATCGCAGCGACGACGGGCACAGTCGATCGTTCGATGACCAGGCACGTGCGCTGGCCCTCGAGGGAGAACTCCTGCGCCTCGGCCGGGGTGAGCTCGGAAATCTCTCCGATGTTTGCGCCGACAGCAAAGGCGCGCTCGGTTCCCGTGATAACGCAGCCCTTGAGGCGCCGTTCATGGGCCAGGCGAGAAAGCTCGGCTTCGATCTCAGCGAGCATGCGCCGGTCGATCCGGGGCAGACCGTCATCGCGGTCAAGGGTGAGCACAAGAACGCCGTCTTCGACCGCGGATACGAGGCTTGTGGTCACCGCGTTTACGCCCCGCGCGGTGCCCCAGAAACCCGCTCGCGGATGAAATCGATGATCGCTTGGGTGGGAGTGCCGGGGAGGAAGACCTCGGCGATGCCGCCCTTCTTCAGGGCGGGGATGTCGGCGTCCGGAATGATTCCTCCGATGATTACCGTCACGTCGTCCATGCCCTTTTCGCGCAGCAGCTCCATCAGGCGTGGGCACAGCGTATTGTGGGCGCCCGACAAAATGGAAAGCCCGATGACGTCGACGTCCTCTTGGGCCGCCGCAGAAGCGATCATCTCCGGGGTCTGGCGTAACCCGGTATAGATCACTTCCATTCCGGCATCGCGCAGGGCGCGCGCGATTACCTTGGCGCCGCGGTCGTGGCCGTCAAGCCCCGGCTTTGCGATCAACACTCGTATCTTTTTGTCTGCCATTGCGTTCTCTGCGCCTGCTTCGATACTTTACGCCTATTCGAGCGAGTCAAGAAAACTGCCGAGCGCCGTATTGAACTCGTCGGGATCATCGACGAACAGGGCATGCCCGGCGCCCTCAAAGACTTCAAGTCTTGAGCCGGGGATCTGCTTCTGCATGGCCCGGATACGATCAAAATAGGGGGTCTTCGAGGCCGCGCAGACCAGAGTCGGCCGATCAACCTTGGGCAGCAGGGCGTTGTAGTCTGCGGCATAGCGGCCCACGAGCAGCGCGACAGCTGAATTGGTGGGCACGCTCAGGGAAGAGGCGATCAGGCGCCGAATGTACTCCTCAGGCTGCGGTTTGTGGAACTGGATTTTGCGCACGAAGAAGTCGGCAGTCCCCTTTCGATCTTCGAGGACTCCCTTCATCAGCCCGATGTCCTCGGCCGCTTCGCCGGGCCCGAGTCCGCCAGCAATATCGTCGACGAGCACCAAGCCAGCTAAATCGTGCGTGCCAAATTGATCGACATAGGCCATCGTCTCCACCACGGCCATGGACCAGCCAACCAGCACCACCCGGGCAAGGCGCAGCTCGTCGATCACAGACTTGATGTCGCGGGCCATCTGCGCGGGGTAGAGGCCGTCGGCAATGCGCGAGGATTCCCCTTGGCAGCGCGGGTCCATGGCCACGACGCGAAATCGAGACGAGAAATACTCGATTTGTCTCTGCCAGATCCACGCCGGCATGGTCCAACCGGGAACGAACAGAATCGATGGCCCTCGGCGAAGATTCGAGAGCGAAACCTTGCCTTTCGCGATTGCGCCGGGGGCAGGCTGGCCACCCGCCTGAAAGCCTCCGACTGCTCCGGGCTGCCCTGCCTCAATGTAATGGATCTTGGCGCCGTCCGAGGCCGTGACGAATCCGCTCTTTTCGCCCTGCGCGGCCTTGGTCTCGGCGGCTTGAGCACCGACGCACATTAGGATTCCGATCACGGAGCTGAGAACGGCGAGTTTCATAGCAGATCCTGGCCCCCCTGTGCCGTGGCTCCGGAAAAACGGGCCGCAAGGCGTTCATTCGCTAGGCGCAGCGTACGCCGGGAGACGCCGGTCTGCAATCGAAGGGATTTCAAGTGAGCTCGGTCGGTATGCGAGCGGAAGAGACTAGGTGATAGCGACTTCTTCGTAGACGCCGAAAACCGAGCGCAGTGCATCGCAAATCTCACCGAGAGTCGCGTAGGCTTTGACGGCGTCGTAGAGATAGGGCATGAGGTTTTCACTGCCCGTGGCCGCGCGAGCGAGTGCCGCCAGCCGGCGCTCGACTTCCTGATTCGACCGCTCGGCCCGCAACTTGCCGAGCCGTTCGGCCTGGCGGTGCGCCGCACTCTCATCGATCTGCAGGATATCGATGGGTTTTGCCTCGCCCACATACTCATTGACTCCGACGATGATCTTCTCCTTGCGATCAACAGCCATTTGGTATCGATAGGACGCCTCGGCGATTTCGCGCTGCGGGTAGGCGCGCTCGATCGCCGCCACCATCCCGCCGAGTCGATCGATTCTGTCAATGTAATCCACGGCGCCGCGCTCGACCTCATTCGTGAGGGCCTCGACGAAATACGACCCGCCCAGCGGATCCGCCGTATTCGTCACGCCGCTTTCGTAGGCGATGATCTGCTGCGTGCGCAGCGCGAGAGTGGCGGCAAATTCGGTGGGCAGCGCCCAAGCCTCGTCGAGCGAATTGGTGTGCAGGGACTGTGTGCCGCCCAGGACCGCGGCCAGTGCCTGCACGGCCGTGCGAACCACGTTGTTATACGGCTGTTGGGCGGCGAGCGAACACCCGGCGGTCTGCGTGTGGAAGCGCAGCGCCCAGGACCGCGGATTCTTCGCGCCAAAACGCTCGCGCATGGTCTTCTGCCAGATGCGCCGCGCCGCGCGGTATTTCGCAATCTCCTCGAAGAAATCATTGTGCGCGTTGAAGAAGAACGATAGCCGCGGCGCAAAATCGTCCACATCGAGTCCCCGCCGCAGGCCCCATTCGACGTACTCAATCCCATCGCGCAGGGTGAAGGCGAGTTCCTGAATCGCCGTCGACCCCGCTTCGCGAATGTGGTAGCCGCTGATCGAGATGGAATTGAATTTCGGCGTGTGCTGGGCGCCAAACTCGAACGTGTCGATGACGAGCCGCATGGACGGCTCCGGGGGATAAATGTATTCCTTCTGCGCGATGTATTCCTTGAGGATGTCGTTCTGAATGGTGCCGGAAATCTTCCGCCAATCGGCGCCCTGCTTCTCCGCGACGGCCAGATACATGGCCCAAATGGGCGCGGCCGGCGAATTGATGGTCATCGACGTGGTCACGTCGGCGAGCGGGATACCGCTAAAGAGCACCTCCATGTCGGCGAGTGAACTGATGGCCACTCCGCATTTGCCGACTTCTCCCTCCGAGAGGGGATGATCGGAGTCGTATCCCATCAGGGTGGGCAAATCAAAGGCTACAGAAAGCCCGTTTTGCCCCTCGGAAAGCAGATAACGAAAACGCCGGTTCGTGTCTTCGGCAGTCCCGAATCCGGCGAATTGCCGCATGGTCCACAGACGCCCGCGGTACATGGTCGGGTGGATTCCGCGCGTGTAGGGAGGCTGGCCGGGATAGCCGAGGTCGCGCTCCGCGTTCCAATCGGCGAGGTCGGCTTCTGTGTAGAGGCGGCGGATCGGGTAGCCTGAAACGGTCGTGAATTCGCGCGCACGCTCCGGCGATTTCTCAAGGGTCGGGCGCAGGGTTTTCTCCTCCCAGGCGCGCTCCGCCACGGAAGGTTTTCGCTCGCCGATCGATTCCGGCGTGGCCTGAGTCTTCGGTTCTTTCACGGTTTCTTGGCTCATGGCGAGAACTCCTAAAGCCGGTTCGCGCTCACTATGCCTTGATTCTATGGCAAGCCGACGGGGCCAGCAAGAAGGGCAAATGCGTAAAGTGAATAAGGCATTCCCCAGGAGGGATACCGGAAATACTCAGCGGGCGAGCGTGATCCCGCGCCCAAGGACGCCCACAAAGGGAATGCCTAGGACGAGCGCAGTCGAGATCCACACATAGCTCCGCGTGAGCGGATCCGGAGGCCGCTCGGGAGTCGTCCGCTTCGGAATGTAGTATTGCCAATAGAGAAGCCCGGAGTCCCCTCCGGCGCTTGCAGGCAGGGCGGACTCAAGCAGCAGTCCGATTCCGTGAGGGTTGCCGAGGGCTGCGAGGGCGGCAAGCACGACCGCCGTCCCATAGGCGAGCCAGCTCAGCTTCACCCTGCGCCTGCCGGGCCTCAAGGGAACCCCGACATACCGGACAAAACTCGTCCCCACGATCCGGAGGGCACCGTAGTAAGCGCCGATACCGACCAGCACGAGCAGTGTTCGCCATAGCCCATGCCACTCGGTCCCGGCGATCGCTTCTGCCCAGTCACCGAAATTCGATAGGCCTGAGAAGAGAAAATAACCGCTCCCGGCGAACAAATTGAAGGCACAAGCGAGCAGCAGAAACAGGCGCAGGTGTATTTCGGCAGACTTCGCGTTGCGCAGGGCAAGGCAAAAGGCTGCTCCGGCCAGGAGGTTGACGACTGTCCCGCCCGCCGCATCCAGCCGCGAATCAAACGCGCTCGACCAGGCGACCGTCGACAAAACGCCCGAGTGCGCTCCGCTCAGTAAGGCCACCGCTCCGTCGCCAAGACCCTCATGGAGTACGTCGCCCACGATCGCGGCAACCGCTGCAATAGAGCACACGGTAAGCCCGTCGTCCGCCACCAGGTCGCTCGGGAGCTCGGCCGCCGCAAGGGCACTGGCGGTCATTGGTTGGGGCTTCGCGCCGCTTGATTGGGTAGACAAAAGCCAGAGTCCGTCCGGTGCACGGAAACGCGCTAGAACTCTACTCCGCCGCGGTAAAGCCTGTCCCGATCGAGTTTCGACGCGCTATTTCTTTCCCGCTGCCCAGGGATCGTGAGGTGCCGGCGGCGGGTCGTCCGCGTCGAGCGCGCCCGGAATATTGGGCGTGCGGTAGACTTTGCCCCGAACGGCGTCGGCCACTGTGATGTTGTTGGCCTCGAGCGTACGTCCCATGGCCTGATTGAAGGCGACCTCGGCTTCGACCAAATTCACGCGCGCGCGTAGCTCGTTATTTTCCGCCAGGGTCAAGTCTCTCTCCCGCTGGACGACTGTATAGCTGTTCGACGTGCCGAGCTGGTATTTCTTTTGCTCGCCCTGATAGGTTTGCTCGGCTAGTTTCGTTGCCTCTGCGGTCGCCGCCACTTGCGCGCGGTACTGTTGGAGCTGGATCTGTGCCTGCCTCACGTTGACGAAGATCGTGTTTTGCAGCACCTTGTAGACCACTTCGTCGTGACGCTCGGTAAGCTGGGCCCGCGCGCTGTCCGCCTGCGCCGACCGGTTTCGGATGGGCATGGACAGGTTGATTCCTCCCACGTAGGTGGGACTCGAGAAATTAACCATGTTGTTCAGCGCTGTGCCTAGGCCGGTAACCACGGGGCCCGAGGGCGTTGTTGCGTAGGGAATGGGAAGCGAAGGGAATGCCTGCGGTGCGGCGTTGGGCAGGGGAGCCGAGGGAAGCGCCTCGAGAGCGAGCAATCTGTCCTCGGCTTGAGAGCTGACTACATCTCCGGCCGGAACACCAGTTTCCGCGGTGGTATTGATGCCGGCAAGGCCGGTTCCTTGATATTCGGCGAAGATCGACAGGGAGGGCAACAGGGAGTTCCGCGTAACCTTCACCTCGATCTTGTCGTTCTCGAGCGTCAGGCGGTCAACCGTCATTTCCGGACGCTTCTGCCACGCCTCGTTCAGCAGGTCGTTCAGTGCCGCGTTTTCTACAGCTTCCGGCGTAAAGACCGGGGTCGTGGGCACGATCTCAACGTTCACCAGAGAAGCGTCCAAGGGGTTCTTGGTGATGTCGTTCAGCAACTTCGCCTGCTGCAGCAGTTGCGTAGTTCGCGCGGCGACCAGTTGCTGCTGGTCGTTCGCGAGCTGTGATTCGGCGGTAATCACGTCAAGGGGCGCCACCGTGCCGATGTCCAGTTCCTTTTTGTTGTCCTCGTACAGCTTCTGCGAAGCGGCTACGGCCTGCTCTGCGATGTGCACAAACCCCCGGTCGTATACAAGCTCCCAGTAATCATCGGCGGTTGTGGCTATATCCGCCATAACGGCTTGGTTGAACTGGGCGAGAGAGGATTTTAGGCTGTAATTGGCTTCGAGGATGAACCGCGTGCCCGGCAGCTTGCAGCAGCCCTGCAGCAGCGGCTGGCTGATGCTGAACGTCAGGGTTGATTGCACGAACGGATTGAAAATGTACCCGGGCGAATTGGTTGATCCGCGGTTATTCTGCCACTGCAGCTGGATCGCCGTTCCCGTATGAAAGCCTTGCGTGTAGCTGAAATTGTAGTTGTCCGAATAGAAGATAAACTCGGGTGCCGCTGCCGCAAATCCTGTCGTAAAGATGTTGTTGACGGGCACCGCGGAGCGAGACCCGTTGGCCGCCACCTGGAGTTGAGGGTCGAAGGACACGGAGGGAGGAAGGCCCAAAACAACCGATTGCGCGCTGGTCGATTGCGGTATCTGGCCAGCCTGGGCCTTTAGGATCTGCGTCTCCTGGATCCAAGGAATGTAGCGCTGCACGCGAATGTCGAGATTATTTTCAAGCGCGAGCGCAATGGCGTCGTCAAGGCTCAGCATCATTTTGCCGTCTTCGATCAGCTGCTGGACCTTCGGCGTATTCGTGAGCGACGGCGGCTCGACCGCTCGCGGGGAGTAGGGTCCGAAGAGATCAGGAAACATCGGCCTCGCGTGCGAGTAGTTCGGCCCGAGGCTGAGGTGTTTTAGGCTGATCGCTTCTCGCGGCCCCGTCTGCGAACTCGCCGACGGAGTAGCGGCGGAACTGGAAGGGCTCTGTGTTTGGGCTGGACTCTGGCTTTGCTGTTGGGCCTGCCCGTACAACGGCGAGACAACCAGCGAGCCGGCTATCCACGCTACCAGAGCCGCCCGCCATAAGCTTTGCTTCATCGTCTTGTTTCCCCCCAGAAAGGTCGCGCTTATGCGCGCCATTGCCTATGTGAACGAAACGTCTTTTTCGCGTGCGGAACGATCGGCGAGAAGGCCCCAATCCCCCCACGCTCCGGCCCGACCCCCATGTTGTAGAAACGCGCAGAGGTGCCGATTTGTTTCAGTAAAGCTTATATTTCAGCAAAACGGAGGCCACCGTATGTTGCTCAATTCAGAAGAGTAAATTGGAATTGGCAGACTCGAACTGTTCGTTCCCGGACACTTCCGTGCGCACGCGAACACGGCTTAGCGCGCGCGAGTGTAGCATCCACCTGGCGCGGGTTACAAATCTCCCGTGAGATCGGCCAACTCGATTCGGCACAGAAGGCATGCCGCGGGCCGCGGGCTTGAGCCCCCGAGACGCCCTACGGCTTGCGTGCGTCGGCAAACGAGCGCAGGATGAGTGTTCACGATTGGCCTGGGCGACTCCGTTCATCTCCGTCGGAGCTGGCCGAATGAGTTTTGGTGCCGTCGGGAGACCGCGTGCAGCTCGGCTTGCTGGCCGGGGCGTTAGACCTCGAAAGGAGGGCTTCATGCTGGCCCGTGTGCGAGGATTTGCTTCGCTCGTCTTCCTGCTTTCCTCGGCGTTGCCGTCCGTCGCCGCAGCGCAAGATACCGCGCAGCTTAAGACGCAAGGCTGGGTCAGCGATTTCGCAGGGGTGCTCAGTCCGTCGGCCCGGGATCAGCTCGCCGCGCTGTGCGCCGAAGTCGACCAGAAGGCCCACGCCCAGATCGCCGTCGTAACGGTCCGCTCGCTCGGCGGGCGGCCGATCGAGGACTACTCGCTTGATCTCGCCTCGCGCTGGGGAGTGGGCGGAAAAAAGAACGACACGGGCGTGATGATCCTGGTCGCCACCGATGATCACAAGTATCGGTTCGAGGTTGGCTACGGCCTGGAAGGAATCTTGCCCGACGGCAAGGTGGGGGGCTTCGGGCGGGAAGCGGTTCCGTTCCTTCGCGAAAACAATTACGATGCCGCTCTGTTGCTGATGACTGAGCGCGTCGCCGAGGTGATCGCCCGGGATCGTGGGGTCACCTTGGCGAAAACGCCCGCAATCAGCTCGAGTGAGGGCTCGCATCAGGAGGCTCCGAATGCGCCCGTCGCGCTGATCGCACTGATCGTCATTCTCTTCCTGCTTTTTCGTTTCGTGCGAACGCTTACCTTCGGCCCGCCGCGGCGGCGATACCGTGGGAGCGGCGGGTGGATCGGCCCCATGATGGGCGGCTGGGGCGGCGGCGGCTTTGGTGGCTCCGGTTGGGGAGGTGGGCTGGGAGGCGGCGGGGGTGGAGGAGGATTCGGGGGGTTCGGCGGAGGCTCGTTTGGGGGCGGTGGAGCGAGCGGAAGCTGGTAATGTTTCTCGGGCCCGAAACGAGAGGGTTTTCTAGGGCGGCTTCGATCCGCCCCGTCTGCAGATGGAAGAAAAACTCACGGAATTCGTGACACGTCTCAAGTCCGCGTTAGGCGAAGACTTGAAAGCCGTGGTGCTGTACGGCTCCGCCGTGACCGGCGAGTTCGTTTCGAGGCATTCCGACCTGAACACGCTGTGCATCGTCACCCACGCCGGATCTGCCCAGCTTGAGGCGCTTCATCCGGCCGCCGAGTGGTGGATGCGCCAGGGACACCCGGCGCCGCTCGTCTTCACTCTCGACGAGCTCGAGCGCGCTGCCGACGTCTACGCCATCGAGCTTGTCGATATCAAGCTGCATCACCGCATGCTTCTTGGTGAAGACTTCTTCGACCGTCTGGAGGTCCCGCTTCGGCTTCACGCCTTACAGCTCGAGCGCGAACTGCGCAGCCATTGCCTTCGTCTTCGCGAAGCGATTTTGGCCGCGCCCCGCAAGAAGAAGGCGCAACTCGCGATCATGCTCGGCTCTTTCGCTGGTTTCTGCACGTTGTTTCGCCACGCGCTTTGGGCGCTCACCAGCCAAATGCCCGGCAACAAACGCGAGGCCATCGATGGCGTTGCCTCGCTGACCGGCGGCAACCCGGCCGCGTTCCGCGCGATCCTTGAGTTGCGGGAAGGGAAGCGCAAGCCGCGCCAGATTGATATTGAGGAGACGCTTCACGCGTACCTGGAACTAGTGGAACTCGTGGCGAACGAAGTCGATCGCCGCCTCGACGCACCCTGAGCGCAGGCGGACGGTACGCGCGTTCCGCTCTGCGGGCTCTCCGAGAATCGGGTGGTCCAGCGAGGGTAAGGACGTCGATACGGAAGGTGGAGGAATTCGATGAAAGCTCTAGCCGGAGTGTTGGCGGCCATTGTGATCTTCCTGGTGCTGGGGGCCGTGATGCTGGGCGGCATGTACTTCAGTCATCGCAATCAAATGGTCGCGCTCAATGAACAAGTGAAATCGAGCTGGTCGGAGGTCGACGTCAACCTCCAGCGCCGAGCTGACTTGATTCCAAACCTGGTTGAGACCGTGAAGGGCTATGCCGCGCAGGAGCAAACAGTTTTCGGTGACATCGCGAAGGCTCGCGCCTCCCTGCTGAGCGCGCCGACTCCACAGGCGAAAATCGCTGCCAACAATCAGCTCGACGGGGCGCTCGGCCGCCTGCTTCTCATTGTGGAGAATTACCCGCAGCTGAAATCGAACGAGAACTTCCTGCGTCTTCAGGACGAACTGGCTGGAACGGAGAATCGCATTGCCGTCGCGCGCAAGCGCTACAACGACTCGCTGCAAACCTACAACACCTACATCGGGCAGTTTCCGAACAGCGTGTTTGCGCGCTGGGCAGGCTTTGAGCGCAACAACGCCTACTTCGAAGCCAGTGAAGCTTCGCGCGAAGTGCCCAAGGTCGCCTTTCCCGCGGCGAAACCCTGAGGGCAGGGTTCCGTCGAGGCTTGCGAAACAAGCGCAGATATCATATTTGCCGGGTCACTTGCCGCGGGGCGGTCCGCGTGTACATCGGCGCCCGGAGCCATCGGATCATCCCGCGCAGGAGGCCGGCGCGCTCGGGCGAAGGTTCGATGACAGCCTCGCTCTCATCGAGAGGCGCCTGAGGGAGCGGCGAAAGCATGCGTCCAACGCCGCCGTGTCCCGGGGCCTGTGACTCGGTGGCGGGACCAGACGCATGGCGCCGTTTTGCCTCTCGTATGCTCACCGGGGCCTGAAGCCAGTCGATCAGCCCACGCAGCGGACCTCCGCGACTCTGACTTACGGGGCTGCTCGGGTACGCCGCAAGTTGAGGCCCTCGGGACTCGAGGCCAGTGAAGGCCTCGTCTTCGGCCAGCTCGGAATCCATTGGCGTTGGGAAGGCGACAGCCACCGCCGGCCTGGCCGCTCGCCGAGCCTCTGGCTCAGATCGCGCCGCCATACGAAGCCTTGCCCGCGCGTACCAAGTGAGGACGGCCAAAATCGAAAATTGTGCGGTCAAGCTCGCCAGCTCAAACCAATAGTTCTGGATGAAGTCGATGATGTCATTCATCGGGCACTCCTCTCGCCAAGCGTAGGGTCATCGGTGCCCGAATAAAACTGCCTGAAAGACCAAGAACGGTACAGGTACAACACGGGATGGACGGCCCTGTCCTCGAGCCGCTCGAAAATTCAAATGCCCTCTATTCTGAGTCGCTTACGGGGTTTCGAGAGGCGTAGGGGGAAGGGTCCCCGGGGAGGGGGTGGGGTGCGAGATGAGGTCCAGGTGCCGGGGCGGCAGTTGACCCTCCAAGCCGTCCAGAACCGCTGTTACTCTTCGGTGAATTCTGAGCCGCCCAACTTGACCGTCCCCGCCCTGCGCGCTAGGCTACCCGAAGGAGCTTGGACCGGCGTGCCGCAATCCCGGCCGCCACGACTGAATGAGACAAACGGTTCGAATCGTTGGGGGCGTGAGCGAGTTTTTTGGCACGCTTGACGAGAATCTGAAACTCTTCGAATCCTCCCTCGAGGTCACTACGCACCTCAAAGATCGCGACGACTTGGAAATCGAAGGCGAAGCTGCCCAGGTCGAGCGAGCGGCAAAAATCGTTAGCGAATTCAACCAGCGCGTTCGCGAAGGGCGTGTCCCCAGCAGTCAAGAGGTGAAGGCCCTGCTCCGTGTCGCGGCCGACGAGCCTGCGGGGAAACTGCACGGCGCATTTTCCTCGACGCGTTCGCGTCATGTCGGTCGTAAGAGCATTACCCCGCGCAGCTCGAACCAGCGCGCCTATATCGAAGCCATCGAAGCGCACGACATGGTCTTCGCCATCGGTCCCGGGGGCACGGGCAAGACCTATCTTGCCGTGGCCATGGCCGTCGCCTCCCTTCTCACCAAGCAGGTCAACCGGATCATTCTTGCGCGGCCGGCCGTCGAAGCGGGCGAGCGGCTCGGTTTTCTTCCCGGCACGCTGCAGGAAAAAGTCGATCCCTACATGCGGCCGCTGTATGACGCGCTGCACGACCTGCTCGAGGCCGACAAGCTCGAAAGCTTTCTCGAGAAGGACATCATCGAGGTCGCGCCGCTCGCGTTCATGCGCGGCCGCACGCTCAACGACTCCTTCGTGATCCTCGACGAAGCACAGAACACCACGAGCGAGCAGATGAAGATGTTTCTGACGCGCCTGGGGTTCAATTCCAAGGCCGTGATCACCGGCGACATCACCCAAATCGACCTGCCGAACGATCGTCGCTCGGGCTTGATCGAGGCGATCGACGTGGTCGGCAAGATCGAAGGCATCGACTTCATTTACTTTGACGAGAGGGACGTCGTGCGCCACAGCCTGGTGCAGCAGATTATCAAGGCTTACGACGAGCGGGCGCCGCAAGCCGCCAATGGTGCACGTTCCTCCGCGCCTCGCGCAGAGGGGGCCCCTGCGCGCGATTCCGTGGCGAGCCCGGCCGCGCCGGAGCGCTTGCGCCGCGATTGATTCGCTCCCGACTCATGGTGCTCAATCGCCAGCGCGCCGTTCGCCTGTCCATTCGCGATTTGAATGGCTTTCTTTCGCGCGCGCAGCGCAAGCTCAGGATTCCCCGCGGCGCGCTTACCGTTTGTCTGGTCAGCAACTCCCAAATCGCGCGCTGGAACCGGGACTTCCGTGGTAAAAAGGGACCCACGGATGTACTGTCGTTTCCGATCGAAGGCGAGAAACACGAGCCGCGATTCAAGCGCGGACGAAATCGCCCAAGGAAGTTCCGGTTCCGTACTTTCCCTGTCTGCTATCTGGGAGACATTGCCATCGCGCCGGCGGTCGCCCGCAAGAATGCCCTTCGCGCCGGCGGCCGCCTCGATCACGAGTTGCGCGTGCTCATTCTTCACGGCATCCTTCATCTCGTGGGTTACGACCACGAAACCGACACGGGCCAAATGGAGCGCCGTGAAAAGCGCCTGCGAAGCGAGCTGGGATTGAGCTGAGCCATGACCTGGAAGATGGTGGTCTACACGCTGGCCGTTCTTCTCCTGACGCTCGGTCTGCCCCTCTTCGCTTACCTCGACCGTGTCTATCGGGAGCTTCCCACCATACCGACCGGGCGCGTTCACGACCACCTCGAGACGTTCGAGGCCGAAATTGAGCCGCGGTTCAAGACCAACCGGCGACGCCTGGCGCTCTCCTTTAACCTCTTAGCCAGACTCTGGCTGGTCGTCGTGGCCGCCTTTACGGCGCGGGGCGTGATCTTTTTCGCGCCTACCACCTGGCAGGCGGCAGCCGAGATGGTTCTGTTCCTGGGTGCGGAAGTCGTGATTCTGATGCAGTTTCTTCCCGCGCTGCTTCTGGCTGGCGTGCCCGGGGATTGGGTGTCTCCGTTCGTTCCCCTTCTGCGCGGGTGCTTGTGGGCCATTTATCCCGTCGAAGCGGTGCTCGAAGGTTTGGTGTCCGTCCTGCATCTCTCGGAAGAGGAGCCCGCGGCACCGGGCGAGGAGCAATCGATCGAGGCTCTGGTGGACGCCGCGACGGAAGAGGGGATCATCGAGCAGGACGAGGCCCGGCTGATCGAGCAGGTCGTTGAATTCGGGGAAAAGCGCGTGCGGGATGTGATGACCCCGCGCCCGGATGTCGTGGCCATCCAGTCGAGCGCCAGCTTGGAGGATTTGCGCAAGCTCATCGTCGAAACGAAATTCTCGCGTGTTCCCGTTTACGAAAAATCGCTCGATGACATCTGCGGTATCGTATTCGCCCGCGACATGCTCGAAGTTCCCGACCGCGACCGCCCGCACCGCCAGGTCCACGAGCTGATGCGGCCCGCCCTGTTCGTTCCGGAAACGAAGTTTGGCTCCGCTTTGCTCAAAGAAATGCAACGCAAAAGCCAACAGATGGCCATCGTGATCGATGAATACGGATTAATGGCTGGGCTGGTCACGGTCGAGGATCTGGTCGAAGAAATTGTCGGGGAAATCGGGGAGGAGGACCGCCCTCCAGTCCCCGATGTGGTGCGCGAAGCGAACGGCGCCATGATTTTGCGGGGCAGCGTCCCGGTCGACAAGATCAGCGAACTTTTCGGCGTCTCTCTGGGATCGGCGGCTGAGCAGGCGAACGCCGCGACGGTGGCCGGCCTGCTGAATCGTCTGGCCGGCCACGTGCCACGGACGGGCGAGATTATCGAGTCCGACGGCCTGCGCTACGAAGTCCTCGAAGCCAATCAACGCAAGGTTCTGCGCGTTCGTGCGCGCCACGTGGCGGCCAGTGCGGCCTCCTCCCGTACGCTGTGACGCCCGCCCTGCTCCCATCGGTCTTCCTGATTTGTCCTGCCCTCGGCTATGATGGACCGGGAGCGAAGAAATAGCGAATGCCCCCCAGCAACCCCCTAACCGCTCTCGTCACGGGCGCCAGCCGCGGAGTCGGCAAGGGTGTCGCGACGGCTCTGGCGGAGGGCGGATTTAGAGTCTTTGCTACCGGGCGTTCGATCGCGAGCGCGAATCTGCCCGGAGGAATCCGCCGAATTCCATGCGACCACACGCGCGAGGAGGAGACCGCGGGCGTTTTTGCCGAGGTTGCGAAGGAGGGCGCCGGGCTCGAGTTGGTCGTCAACGCGGCCTGGGGGGGCTACGAGAGAATGACGGAGAAGGGTGTATTCACCTGGACGTTGCCGTTTTGGGAGCAGCCGGCCCATCGCTGGCAAAGCATGATGGACGGCGGAGTGCGCACGGCATTCATGTGCGCCTCCCATGCGGCGCGCATGATGGTGCCGCGACGCCGGGGCCTCATCGTAAACCTCAGCTACTGGGCCGCGCAAAAACACCTCGGAAACGCGATTTATGGCATGGCCAAAGCGGCCACGGACAAAATGACCCGGGACATGGCGCACGAGCTTCGTCCCCATCACGTCGCTGTCGTTTCGCTCTATCCGGGCCTCGTGCGGACCGAAGCCGTCCTGCGCGCTGCCGACGCCGGCTTGCTCGATCTCTCAAACAGCGAGAGCCCCGAATTCAGCGGCCGCGTGATCCTAGCGCTCAGCCGTGACCCTCAGGTCATCGGCCGCTCGGGCCAGGTTCTCATCGCGGCCGAACTAGCCCTTGAGTTCGGCGTCACCGACGTTGACGGCCGCCGCCCGCGCCCTCTCACGCTGGCTAGCGCGTAGCCCGCAGAATTGACCGCCGGTCCGCCTCGGTTGCTTGCGGACGCTCGACCCTCCGAGTGCGCTGTGCTGCTTGCATATTTTATCCGATGCACTATAGTTGCCACTTTCATCGCCGGGGGAACCTTTCGTCGGGAGGGAGGGCCAAACGCCATGAGGAATAACTCGTCGAAGCTGGTTCTGTTTTTGTTGACCATCGTCCTGTGGGCCGCGCCCGGATCTGCGCAGCGGCGGTTCGGCGGGCCTGAGCAGAACGCCATGCATTTTCGCTTTGTCGGGCCTGTCAATGGCAACCGCGTCTCAGCGATCGCCGGAATCGCTGGTGATCCGTCAACGTACTACGCGGGAGCCGCGTCGGGTGGGGTATGGAAATCGACCGACGGCGGCAATCGCTGGCTCCCGATCTTCGACAAGGAGCCAGTGCAGGCGATCGGGGCCTTGGCTGTGGCGCCTTCAGATGCGACCGTCGTCTGGGCGGGTACGGGCGAGGCTTGGGCCATTCGCGACAGCGACGTGATGGGCGACGGTGTGTACAAGTCGACCAACGCGGGCCAGACGTGGACACACATGGGGCTCGATCAAACCGGCAGAATCGGCCGCATTGTGGTGGACCAGCAGAATGAGGATACCGTGTTCGTCTGTGCGCTGGGTCGGCTCACCGGTCCGCAGCAGGAGCGCGGCGTCTACCGCACGACGGACGGAGGTGCGCACTGGGATCGCGTGCTGTTTGTGGACGAGAAGACGGGATGTTCGGGTCTGGCCATGGACCCGCGCAATCCGCGAACCCTCTTCGCCGGAATGTGGCAGGCGGAAATGCACACCTACGCGGAGTTGAGCGGCGGGCCGGGAAGCGGCGTGTACGTGTCGCACGACGGCGGGACAAAATGGACGCGCATCGAAGGTCACGGGATGCCCAAGTCGCCCGTCGGCAAGATCGATGTTGCCATTGCACCCAGGAATGCAAGCCGCGTCTACGCGCTGATTCAGACGGCGGACCAAGGGTCCCTGTGGCGTTCCGAGGACGGCGGCGAAAACTGGTCGGCGGTGAACTACGACCGCACGCTCATCGGCCGCGCCGGATATTACATTCGGCTGGCCGTTTCACCCGCGAGCGAGAACGAGGTGTACATCTCGAACAGCTCGTTCTTCGAGTCCCTCGACGGCGGCGAGACGTTTCACGAGGTGCCCTGGGGAGGTGACAATCACGACATCTGGATCGATCCGACCAATCCCGATCGTTTCGTGGTTACCGACGACGGGGGCTTGAATATCACGACCGTGCACGGACGCGGATTCAACCGCGTCTCCCTCCCCATCGGTCAGATGTATCACGTCGCCGTCGACAATCAGGTCCCCTACTACTTCTATACGAACATGCAGGACGACGGGAACATGCGCGGGCCGAGCACGTCGTTTGCAGGGTTTGGATTCGGGCGCTTCGCGGAGATTGGATGGGACCATGCGATGGGAGGGTGCGAGTCAGGTTTCACGCTTCCGGACTTGACCAATCCCGACGTCGTTTGGGCGACCTGCTATGGCGACGAAGTCACGCGTTGGGACGCCAAGGCTAAGAGCGCACGCTCGATCAGTCCTTGGTCGCACACGCTCGACTCGCCGCCGGACAAGATCAAATACCGCTGCCACTGGACGCCGCCACTGGCCATTGATCCGTTCGATCACAACACCGTCTATTACGGCTGCCAGGTGATCTTCCGGACCTCGGACGGAGGGCAGAGCTGGAGCGTGATCAGTCCTGATCTTTCGACCAAGGACCCGAGCCGGATTATTTCATCCGGCGGACTGGTGGGCGACAACCTAGGCCAGTTTTATGGGGAAGTGGTTTTCGCCATTGCGCCGTCGGAGATCGAGAAGGGTTTGATTTGGGCGGGAACCAATGACGGCCAAATCTGGTACACACGGGACGGCGGCGGGAACTGGACCAACGTCACGAAGAATGTGGCGGGCATGCCGGCCTGGGGAGCCATAACCAAGATTGAGCCGTCGCACTTTGACGCGGGAACCGCCTACGTCGCAGTGGATTTGCATCTGATGGACAATCGCGATCCCTACCTCTACAGGACGACGGACTTTGGCAAGAGCTGGAAATTGATCAGCGGCGGTTTGCCCAAGGGAGAGCTGGGCTACGTTCGCACGGTTGCCGAGGACCCCAACTCGAAAGGCTTGCTCTTTGCCGGGACCGGCAACGACCTGTACTACTCGCTCGACGAGGGCGGTCATTGGACCGCGTTCGACGAGGGCCTGCCGCACACCGTGGTTTCCTGGGCCGTGGTGCAGAAGGAGTTCCATGATCTGGTGGTCTCAACCTACGGCCGAGGGATTTACATCCTGGACGACATTTCGCCGCTCGAGCAGATGGCCCAGGAGAGGACAGAGGCGAATGCACGGCTCTTTGCGCCTCGCACGAGCTACAGGTTCCTGCGCGGCGGCGTGTTCGTCACCTATTCGCTCAAATCGGCGGCGAAGGACAAGGAGGTCGAGATCGATATTCTGGACGGGCAGGGAACTCTGGTGCGGAAGCTACACGGGCCGGCCAAGGAGGGGTTGAGCCGCGTGGAGTGGGATCTTCATTACGATCCGCCGACGTGGGTTGCATTGCGCACGCCGGCTCCGCAGAATCCGCACATCTGGGAAGAGAGTCGCTTCCGCGGCGCCGAATCGCGTCCCATCACGCATTGGGGAATTGAAGAAGCGGAGACCGGACCCTTCGCTGCGCCGGGCAAATACACGGTCAAGCTGACCGTCGACGGCCAAAGCTACACGCAGCCGGTCACCCTTCTGAAGGACCCACACGCGCCGGGCTCGGATGCCGATCTCGAGGCGACGTTTAAAACGCAGCTGCGCATCCGCGACGACATCAACCAAGCGTCCGGGATGGTGAACCAGATCGAATGGATGCGCAAGCAACTCGCCGTGGTCGAGGACATGCTGAAATCGGAGGAGGCGCAGAACAAGGAGAACAGCAAGGGCGACAAGGGAAATCAGGCCGAGCTGCTGAAGTCGGTCGGCGACATGAAAGGCAAACTGCAGTCGGTCGAATATCAGCTCGTGGCCCAGTCCGATCTGAACAGCGACGACAAGTATTACGTCGAGCCCTATAAGGTCTATCTTAATCTGATCTGGCTGAACGGCGAGATCGGGACGGGCGCCGGCGACGTGGCCGGCGGGGCGGATTGGCGTCCGACCGATGCGGATTTGACGGTGCTGGCCTCGATCGAAAAGGATCTCGATACGGCCAGAGCGGATTACAACCAGGTCCTCGAGAAAGATCTAACTGCCTTCAATCGCTCGCTAGCCGAGCGTGGTGTGACGCCCATCGTGGCCGCAGAAACAGGGCAGACGCGGCGAACCGAGAGTGAAAAGTGAGGCCGTCCGGTCGCCCTCGTGAGCTGATAGAGCCGGGCGATCAGCAAACTAACACGCGCCCCAGATGTCGGCCACGGTGAAACCCTCCGGGAAGGGGTCGCTTGGGTCGAGCACGTACTGGCTGAAGCTGGTAATCCAGGCGCGGCCGCTCAGGGTGGGCACCACGGCGTTTCGCGAGCCGACGCGCGTTTCGCGCACGAGCCGGCCCGTGAACCGGGTACCGAGAATTCCTTCGTGCACAAAATCCTCGTTGAGCGGCAGTCGGCCCTTGGCGTGCAGCGCCGCCATTTTTGCGCAGGTTCCCGTGCCGCAAGGCGAGCGGTCGAGTGCGCCGGTCCATGAGGAGGGGCGGTTCCAGTCGAGCTGTCCGGTTGATACGATCACCGCGTTGCGGCGATGGACCCCCGCGGTTGTCGAGGGCGCGGAGAGTTGCGCGATGGTGATCCCGGAAATGGCTGGATTCTCGGGATGCGTGACAGGGAGCTGTTCCCGCGCGGCAGCTTTGATCATTTCCCCGATGCGAACGATGTCGCGCCCTTCGTCGGGCGAAAGCCTCAGGCCGAGCGGCTCGGCGTCGGCAATGACGTAGAACATCCCTCCCCAGGCAACGTCAACGGCGACTGTGCCGAGATGGCGCACCTCGATGGGCGTGTCGAGATGGGTGGCAAACGCCGGCACGTTCTCGAAGGTGACGCGGATGACTTTTCCATCTTCGATTTCGGCTTCGACTTCAACCAGCCCCGCGGGGGTATCGAGCTTCAGTTGCGTGGTGCGGCCGCGAATCGGGACCATGCCTGTTTCGAGCAGAACGGTCACCACGCAAATCGTGTTCGTGCCTGACATGGGCGGGTACTCAACCTGCTCCATAATGACGAAACCGGCGTCGGCTTCCGGGCGGGTCGGGGGCAGGATCAAATTGCAGTTCGCCGCGGGATAGCCGCGCGGCTCGCGCAGCATGAGCTTGCGAAGGCTGTCGGCGCGCGTTTCCAGATACGTTTTCTTTTCGAACATGGTACTGCCCGGCACGTCGAGCACGCCGCCAACGATGACGCGACCCGGCTCGCCCGAAGCGTGGGCGTCAACCGCGGTAATCATCCGGGAAAATTGCACTCTGCTGTCCTTAGGCAGGCGGCCTGTTCGGCGGAAGCCGCCAAAAGAAACCCTGCTGCCAAGTGTTTGGCTGCCGGACGCCTTACCTCAGCAACGCCCGCAAGGTATGTCATCCTGAGTGCTTTTGCAGTCCTTCGGAACGGGAGCCTAGTCACTCGGCCGGTTCTTCTTCGGAAAATTCGCGCTCCAAGGCGCGGTCGCGGGCTGGGCCGCGGAGCAAAACCAAATACACGGGAATTCCGATGGCCACGATGACCAGGCCGGGCCAGGTGGTTTCCCGGCGGTACATGAAGAGCATGACCATAATCACTGCGGCGCCGGCCATGTAGAGAATGGGCAGCCAGGGGTAGCCAAAGGCGCGGTAGGGGCGAGGCGCGTCCGGTTTTTTGATGCGCAAGCGGAACACGCCGGCAATGGTCAGAATATAAAAAATCAATTCGGCGGAGATGATGTAGTCGAGCAGATTGCTGTAGACATTGCCGTAGGTCTTGGTGGCGGGATCATAGGTGCGCGGCAAGACCAGAAACGCCGCCCACAATCCTTGAATGAGCAGGGAACGCGCCGGAACGCGGGCCCGATTGAGCCGGCCGGCGGCCGGAAAGAACAAGCCGTCGCGGGACATGGCGTAGAAGCTGCGCGCGCCGGCCAGGGTCAACGCGTTCACGCATCCCACGGTCGAAATCATAATGGCAATGGCCATCATCGGTGCGCCGAGCGTCGGAAAGATTCGCTCGAGCGTAGCGGTGGCGACCCGGTCGGCGGGGGCATGCTGGATGGCGGAAAGAGGCAGCGTTACGACGTAAGCGAGGTTGGCCAGCAGGTACAGCGTGATGACCAGGCTCGTACCAATGGCCAGCGAGAGCGGCAAATTGCGGCGGGGATTCCTGACTTCGCCGGCAGTGAAGGTAATGTCGTGCCAGGCGTCGGCGGCAAAGAGCGACCCGGTTTGGGCCACGCAGAGCGCGGCGAAGAGGCCGAACAGGGTGGTCGCCGTGAGGCCAGGGACAAGTGGGGTGACGCCGCGCGCGGTCCAGGCGTGCGCGAAATTGTCGTGGACCGCCGATCGATTCCATCCCAAGGTCAGCCCCAGCACGATCAGACCGACGAGCCCGGCCACTTTCGCCACGGTGAAAGTGTTCTGCACGATTCTCCCGTACTCGAGGCCGCGGCTGTTGGTCCAGGCGAGCACGGCGATCAAGACGATGCCCACGAGCTGAGCCGTCGAAAGGGAAAACGCGTAGCTGGACGAGACGTGGAACGGCGCGATCAAGTAATGGTCTTCCGAGATCCAGGGAAAGAGGATTCCCGAAAATCGCGCGAAGGCGATGGCCACGGCAGCAATGGTCCCGGTCTGAATCACGGTGCAGAGCGTCCAGCCGTACAAGAATCCCCAGAGCGGCGAGAACGCTTCGCGCAGATAAATGTACATGCCTCCGGCGTGCGGCATCATCGCGGCGAGCTCGCCGTAGGAAAGCGCCGCCGCGATCGTCAACACGCCGGCGATTCCCCAGGCCACCAGCAGCCAGCCGGCGCTGCCGATCGCGCGCGTCATGTCCGCGGAAACGATGAAGATTCCCGAGCCGATCATCACGCCGACCACGACCATCACGGAGTCAAACAGGCCAAGGCCCCGGGCAAAGGTGGTCGCCTTTGCGGCGGGGGAGGTTTCGCGCGTGGCGGCTTGCGTCTGCGGGTTCATGCGGCGAGTAAATGTAACTTATCTGCGGCCGATTGGCCAACTGTTCGCTCGGCCCACGGTTTCGAATCGGGCTATGCGCCCTTTGCCGTTTCGAAAAAGGCGACGCCGGTTTGAAAAAGCCGCTGGTGTGGAAAACGTTTGCTGATAGAATGCGCGCGAATGATTTGCTGCCCGGGGTTCCCTCGGGCGCGGTTTGAGCGGGGGGAACGCACGGGGGGATGCGTACGCGAAACGCCTAAACCATAGATGCTCACCACTCTAGCCTTCGTCGCGGCGCCCCGTATTGTGCGGCTGGCGCCTGTCGATCTTGCCATCGTTGCCTTCTACTTCGCCCTGGTCCTGATCATCGGTTTTTATCTGAAACGGTTCGCCAATACGGGCGAAGATTTTTTCCTGGCCGGCCGGGAAATGACCGCCTGGGTTGCGGGACTGGCTTTCGTTTCCGCCAACCTTGGATCTCTCGAGCTGATGGGGTGGGCCGGAGCCGCCTATCAATACGGGATTTTGGCCGCCCACTGGTATTGGGTGGGCGCCATCCCGGCCATGGTGTTTCTCGGCTTGGTCATGATGCCGTTCTATTACATTTCCAAAACGCACTCGGTGCCCGGGTATCTGCAGTTGCGTTACGGCCCGGAGGCAAGCGGTCTGAGCGGCATCACGTTCGCGGTGATGACGATTTTGATGTCGGGCGTGAACATGTACGCCATGGCCGTGGTGATGAAGGTGGTGCTTGGCTGGAACATCAACTTCAGCATCTGGGTTTCCTCGCTTACCGTGGGCGTGTACGTTGCCGCCGGCGGGCTGTTCTCCGCAATCTTTAACGAAGTTTTGCAGTTCTTCCTGATCTGGTTCGGCGCGCTGCTGATCCCCATCCTGGGCATGGTCGAGACAGGCGGATGGAGCGGTATGGTCGGGCGCATTCAGCAGAATTTTCCAGGCCAGGATTTCACCCACCTGTGGAGTCCGCTCGGCTCGTTTTCCGCCAATCCCATGGGCATTAATTGGGTGGGCATTGTGTTCGGGCTCGGAGCAGTGCAGTCGATGGGCTATTGGACGACGGATTTTCTGGTTGTACAGCGCGTGCTTTCCGCCAAGGACATTCGCTCCGCAAAAATGGCACCCATCATCGGCTCGTTCTTCAAGATGGCCGTGCCGCTGATCGTCATCTTGCCGGGCCTGCTCGGGCTGGCCGTGCTCCCCATGCATCTGGTTCCCGCCAGCCAGGCGGGAGCCGGACAGCACAGCTATAACGAGGTGCTGCCGCTGATGCTGGCGCGTTACTGCGGTCCGGGCTTGCTCGGCCTCGGAATCACCGCGCTGGTCGCGGGATTCATGGCCGGGATGGCCGGCAACGTCAGCGCATTTGCGACGGTCTGGACCTACGATATCTATCGGCCCTTCGTGCGCAAGAACGCGCCGGATCAGCACTACGTTTCCATGGGGCGCTGGTGCACGCTCATCGGTTTGATCGTGAGCATCGGAACGGCCTACCTGGTGATGAGCTTTGCGAGCATCATGGATTACGTGCAGGCTCTGTTCGGATTCTTCATAGCGCCGCTGTTCGGCACTGTGTTGCTCGGAATGCTGTGGAAGCGGGTCACGCGCGCGGCGGGATTTTTGGGGCTGCTGGCCGGAACGCTCTCCTCGGTCGGAATGTTCGCCTTGATGAAACTCGATCCCGGGCAGTGGGTGCGCGTATTCGCCATGTCCCCCCTGGCCAAGCCGCTCGCCCAGGATATGTATCAGGCGCTATGGTCGTGCGTGACCTGCACGGTGGTGACGATCCTGGTCACCATGGTGACCAAGCCGCGGCCGGACGAGGAATTGCGGGGGCTGGTTTACAGTTTGACCGAGGTCCCGCGTGAGCAGCACACGAGCTGGCTCGGTCGTCCGCTGGTCTGGGGAATCGTGGCCATGGCCTTACTCGTGGCCCTGCAGATCGTCTTCTGGTGATCGGTGAGCGAGAAACATCACATCGTTCAAGTCTGGTTCTTCGTGGGACTGATGTTCCTGGTCTACGGGTGCCTGATCCTGGCCAGCGGTCTCGCGGAATGGTCGAGCCCGCCGGCCACGGTGTTGGCCGATCTGCATGCGCCCGTGTGGTGGGGCGCATTGCTGCTTGTCCTGGGCGCGATTTATTGCTACCGGTTTCGCCCGTGGCGAAACTAAGCGGCAAACGCGCCTCGAGCGGTTGACAAGGTGACTCGGCGTCTTCACAATTTGCGCGAGAGCAAGCGGTTTGCTCCCTTCGAACCGGCCGCCAAGGCTCTGCGCGATCCCCAGAGGAAGCGGCCGGTCGGTGCACCTATGAGCATTCATGAAGTGGCCAAGCGCGCCAAGGTTTCCATCGCCACGGTATCCCGCACCATCAACGGCGTTCCCACCGTGGATCCGCATCTCTCGCGGCGCGTGTGGAAGGTGATTGCAGAACTCGGCTATTATCCGAATACGCAGGCGCGAGCGCTGGTTTCCGGCCGCAGCCGAATCTTCGGCTTGATCGTCTCGGAAATCACGAACCCATTTTTCCCCGAAATCGTGCAGGGGTTTGAGGACATGGCCGTGCAGCACAATTACGAGGTCCTGCTCACCTCCACCGTGCACGACTCCAAGCGCATGGCGCACTCGGTGCGGCGCATGATCGAGCGGCAAGTGGAAGGGGTCGCTGTGGTCACCTTCGGAATGGAAGAGGCACTGTTCGAGGACCTGAAAGCGCGCAACGTGCCGCTGGTTTTCATCGACGTGGGACCGCCTCTGCCGAGAATCAGCAATATTCGGATTGATTATCTCCATGGCATTCGGCAGGCTGTGCAACATCTGGCCGCTTTCGGCCATGAACGGATCGCCTTCATTTCCGGTCCGCTGGCGCTGAAATCTGCGGCGGCGCGCCAGCATGCCTTCTTGCGATCGATTGAGGAGCTGGGACTCAGCGTTGATCGACGGTGCCTGATCGAAGGCAATCACACCATGGACGGCGGGATCGCGGCCATGAAGACGCTGTTGGCCCTGCCGAAACGTCCGACCGCGGTGATCTGCTCGAATGATATGACCGCCATCGGAGCCATGCGGGAAAGCTACGAACAGGGCGTGCGCATCCCTCGGGATCTATCCGTCATCGGCTTCGATGATATTCGCCTGGCCCAGTTCGTGACACCGCCCTTGACGACGGTGAGAATGTCGCAGACAGAAATTGCGCGGCTCGCCTTCCATGCCCTGCTGGCAGAAGTTCAGCGCAAGGCGCCGGTCCCGACGGGCACCGAGTACACCCTCAGTACCTCGCTCGTGTTGCGCGACTCAACGGCCATCGCCCCGCACGCGGCCGGCCGGGAGAAGGGCAGCAGCGCGCCAGAAGAGGGTTCCGAGCGGCGCCGGGCACGGGATTTTGATTGACGCTGGGGCGCCGCGGCAGTATCGTCGAAGGTTCAAGTAAACGTTTGCTGAAAAAGGCACACCGACGGAGCCAGGGTCTGCCATGTTGCTTGCGCAACTGCGCGAAGAGGTCATCGAAGCCAATCTCGAACTTGTCCGTAAGGGCCTTGTTCTCTATACCTTCGGCAACGCTAGCGGCATTGCGCGCGACCAGGGGCTGGTGGCCATCAAGCCGAGCGGCGTCGCTTATGATCGGCTTACGCCTGGCGATATCGTGATTGCCGATCTCGATGGCACGATCGTCGACGGCGATCTTCGCCCGTCCTCCGATCTTCCGACACATCTCCTGCTGTACAAACAGTTTCCCTCCCTGGGCGGCGTGGCCCACACGCACTCGGAGTTTGCGACTTCCTGGGCCCAAGCCGGGCGCCCGATTCCGTGTCTCGGCACGACGCACGCGGACTATTTTCATGGGCCGGTTCCCGTCACCGAGCATCTGAGCGAGGGAGAAATCCGGACCGACTACGAGAAGAACACCGGCGTGGCGATTCGCCGCGCCTTGCGTGATACGGACCCGGAAACGGTTCCCGCCGTGCTAGTGCGCGGGCACGGGCCGTTCTGCTGGGGCGCGGACGCCCGAGCGGCCGCCCACCACGCGGTGGTCCTTGAATCGGTGGCCCGCATGGCGTACTTCACAATGGTTTTGGCCCGAGACGCCGCTCCGCTACCGCGCGCCCTCGAGGAGAAGCATTTCTTGCGCAAGCACGGGAGCACGGCCTACTACGGGCAGGCGTTGGGCAAGAAATGAGATTCGCCGATGACGAGTTGATCAGCGCACTCTGGCGCTCCGGGGACTCTGTATGAACAACAGTCATGAAAAGATGAGCATGGGCCTGATCGTCGGCAACCGCGGGTTCTTTCCGGGCCATTTGGCCGAGAGCGGCCGCGAGGAAATGATCCAGGCCCTCGAAACGGCGGGAATGAGCGCGGTGGCTCTGGGGACCTCCGAGACCCGCTACGGCGCGGTCGAGACCTACGAAGAAGCCAAGCGCTGCGCCGAGCTGTTTCGTCGCCAGAGCGAGCGGATCGACGGGATCATCGTCACGCTGCCGAATTTCGGCGATGAGCGCGCGATTGCCGACACGATCCGGCTCTCCGGCCTCCGCGTCCCTGTGCTGGTTCAGGCTACGCCCGACACGCCGTCGAGGATGAGCGTGTCGCACCGACGCGATAGCTTTTGCGGCAAGATGTCGGCCTGCAACAATCTTCGGCAGTACGGTATTCCCTATTCGCTCACGACGCTGCACACGGTCAGCCCCTCAGCGCCGGAGTTCGCGCAAGACCTGTCCTGGTTTGGCGCAACCTGCCGGGTGGTAAAGGGGCTCAAGAATCTCCGCATCGGGAGTATCGGTGCGCGCCCGGCGGCGTTCAACACCGTGCGATACAGCGAGAAACTGCTCGAGTCGCAAGGCATTTCCGTTGAGACTCTCGATCTTTCTGAGGTGCTCGGCCGCATCGAGCGGATGAAGGATAGCGACGAGCTGGTACAGGCGAAGCTCGCAGCGATCGGCAGGTACGTTTCAACGAGTGATGTGCCGAAACCAGCGCTCCTGAAGATGGCCAAGCTTGGAGCCGTAATTGACCAGTGGATGAAGAGCACCAGCGTTTCGATCAGCGCGGTGCAATGCTGGACGTCGATCGAGGAGAATCTGGGGGTTGTTCCCTGCACGGTAATGAGCATGATGAGCGAGGAGCTGATGTCGAGCGCTTGTGAAGTCGACATCTGCGGCGTGCTGGCCATGCATGTGCTGCGCCTGGCCTCGGGAACTCCCAGCGCGCTGCTCGATTGGAACAACAATTACGGCCAGGATCCGGACAAAGCTGTGTGCTTCCATTGCAGCAATCTGCCCAAGCATTTCTTCAAGAACGTGAGGATGAACTATCAGGCGATCATCGCGGGCAGCGTCGGACGAGAGAACACCTTCGGAACGTGTGAAGGGCTGGTCAGGCCCGGTGCCATGACCTTCGCCCGCTTTTCGACCGACGACACGGCGGGCCGCATGCGGGGCTACGTCGGCACCGGGCGGTTTACCGACGACCCGCTCGAAACCTTCGGGGGCGTCGGAGTGGTCGAGATTCCGCGTATGCAGCAGCTGCTGCGCTACATCTGCGAGAACGGATTCGAGCATCACGTCGCAGCGAACTTCTCAACCGTGGCCGGCGGGGTTCACGAGGCGGCCAGCCGCTATCTCGGCTGGCAGATGTACGCGCATGACCGCCAGCAAGGGTGTTAAGCGTTCGCCTGCGATTTCGCGTTCCTTGACCCGGCGGGAGGAGAGGGGAGAGTTATGGGCGTCGTAGCCGGAGTCGATTTCGGGACGCTGAGCGTGCGCGTGTCGATAGTGGACAGCGCGAAGGGCATGCTGGGCTCGGCAGTCGGCGACTATCCGCTCCACCGCCGGCGCGACGATCCCGAATACGCCACGCAGTCGCATGAAGATCACCTGCGCGCCCTGGGGGCTGCGATGCGCGACGCTCTCGAGCAAGCCGGCCTCTCTGGGGACAAAGTCGAAGCCATTGCGCTCGACACCACGGGTTCTTCGGTCATTCCCGTCGGGGCGGGGATGGTACCGCTTGATGAGTATTACCTCTGGTGCGACCACCGCGCAAAAGCCGAAGCTGCCGAAATCACCGAGCTCGCACACCGGGAAAAGCTCGAGGCCATCGAGTGGTGCGGCGGAATCTATTCCTCGGAATGGGGCTTTGCAAAACTGCTGCATTGGCTCCGCCACAATCCGTCCAAGCGCGGCCAGCTGGCCAGCGCCTTCGAGCATTGCGACATGATTGCCGCGACGCTGTGCGGCATCCGCGACGAGCACAAAGCGAAGCGCAGCGTCTGCGCCATGGGCCACAAATGGATGTGGCATCCCGATTTGGGCGGCCTGCCGCCGGAAGAATTCCTGGTCAAAGTCGATCCGCTGCTGGCCGGCGTGCGCGGAAAGCTTCAAGGACCCTACGAGACGTCGGACGAGATTGCGGGCACACTTTCGCCATTCTGGGCGGAGACACTCGGGCTGCGCGCAGGGATCCCCATTCCCGTGGGCGCCTTCGACGCGCATTGGGACGCTATCGGGGCGGGCACCCAGGAAAGGGACGTGGCCAACGTCATCGGGACTTCAACCTGTATCATCGGAATCTCAAGCCAAGCCCGACTGGTGCCTGGTGTATGCGGCGTGGTGAAGGGAAGCGTACACCCGAAATACACGGGCATCGAGGCCGGGCTTTCCGCAACCGGTGATATTTTCCACGCCATCGCGACGCGTGCGGGCACGACGGTCACCGCGCTGAGCGCGGGGCTCGAGAACTATCGGGCCGGCCAAACGGGCTTGCTGCGCATGACCTGGGACAATGGCGATCGCACCGTGCTGGTCAACGCGAATCTCCGCGGCATCACGCTCGGCTGGAATCTGCAGCACACGCCGAAGGATGAGCTCTTCGCGGCCATTGAGGGCACCGCGTTTCACACGCGTGTCATTCTCGATCGTATGGCTGAGTACGGCACGAAGATCGAACGGGTGATCAATACGGGAGGGATCCCGCAAACCAACCTGGCGCTGAATCAGATTTACGCGAACGTGCTTGGCCGGCCGGTGCTCGTGCCCAGCCGTAAGGTCACCAGCCTCGGTTCGGCGATTTTTGCGTTTCTCGCTGCGGGCACCTTCGGCACGATCGAGGAGGCGCAGCGCCAAGTTTGCCCTCCGCACGTCGTCTATAAGCCCGAGCCCGAGGCCCAGAAGGTATACGACCAGCTGTACGCTTTGTACAAGCGCCTCTATTTTGATTTCGGCCGCCCGGGAGCGCCCGGTGGCTTGGGCGACGTCCTTCCCTCGCTAATCCGAATCGCCAAAGAGCAAACCGTCTCAGAGAACGCCGAAGTTACTCCCTAGCGCACACCTATCTCGGTATGGCCCTAGCCGAAGTTGGTCGCGCCGGACTTCCCGGTCGGCTATGCAACCCTCCCCGGGCTCAGGACATCTATACAACCCGTCCTAAGGCAGTACGTACAAGATCTGATAATCAGAAGGGAAGTGAACACAATTAGCCTTCATCGTCCCCAAAGGTGGAGGAGAAATGAAACAATCAACGCTCGATTTCCGCTCTGGCATTCCTGCCGTTCTCTTCGTGGTCGTCATTGCAGGTTGTAGCAACACTAATCGCACCATGTCCACGGCTCCGATCGGGCCTTCGGCGCAGGCCATCCCGGCGAGTCTCAATATCAGCGACACGCCACCTGCAGGCGTGAGTATTTTGCGGTTTCAGATTCAGGTTACCTCAGCGTCCCTCGAGCCGAGCAATAGCAGCCAAACGGCCGTATCCATGTTGAGCGCGCCCGTCACGGTCGAACTAGAACACCTCCAAAGCGAGTCCGCCCTGCTCTCCAATTTCAATGTTCCCACCGGGGAATACACGAGCCTGACCGCCAGCTTCGCCAACCCTCAAATGACGATTCTCAACCGCAGCAATGCGACGCTAACAGTGGGTAGCCAGACGTGCGCGGCAAATCAGGTTTGCACGCTCACACCGACGCTCAATCAATCGACGGTGACGGATAGTGCGGCGCCGTTTCCCATAACGGTGTCCAGCGCTTCTGCGGTGGCCTTTCTGATGCATTTCGATGTGAACGCCTCCGTCGACGAGGATCTGTCCGTTTCGCCCACCATTAGCCTTAAGGAACTCCCGCCACTTCCGAGCGGGGCGCTTGAGCAGTTTCATGTCGAGGGCCGCATCACGGGTGTCGACAGCACTACGTCGAGCTTCACGCTGCAAACGGGCTTTGGCCATTTGTCTTTGGCCATAACCGCTAACTCGAGCACCCAATATGAGTTTGGAAGTGCATGCACGGCCGACAACTTCACTTGCCTGGTCAAGGGAGAAGTCGTCCGCGTAGGGCTAAGCGGCATGCCCGGCGGCATGCTTGTTGCTAGCAGGGTTGAGTTGATCGCCCCGCAAGGCCAGCCGGCACTGGAGGGAGTGGTGATCGGAGTCAATAGCGCGCAGAACGAGGTTCAACTCGTGCTGATGGATTTTCAGGATGATGCCCAGGGGCACCTGGCCGGCGGAGGAATGGTCTGTGGACTGCCGCTGACTGTCGGGTTCTCAAGCTCGACCACCTTCAGTATCGATGCCGACGGCATAACTCTCCCAAGCGGCCTGAGCTTCGGGGGCATCAACGACATGATCGTCGGCCAAGCGTTTGCTCTTCAGCCGGTCATTTCATCGCTCGACGTTACGGGCACTCCTCCGACAATTCAAATCACGTTTACGGCCAGCAACGTGCGACTCGAGTCGTCCGAAGTTACGGCCACGGTCGAAGCGGTGAACTCATCGTCCACATTCACCTTGAATGGCTTGCCGCCCTTATTCACCAACGCAACACCAGCCATTACCCAGATTGATGTGGAGACAGTTGCGGGGACCGACTTCGAGAACCTAACGGGCGTCGGCGCGCTCTCGAGCGGAGACACAGTTTCCGCTGGCGGTCTGCTGTTTAACACAGCGAGCGGCCCCTTGCTCGTGGCCGAGCGCGTGCTCGAGCGCTGAGCCGGTGGGCGGAGCAAGACATCGAGGAGAGGGTGTGTTCGTATCGAGCATCCTCTCGCTTTATTGACGCGCTGTTCCTCGAAATGCGGATTGGTAGCGTCGCGCGGCAGGCGGGCCACTTGTCTTCTTGGCGAGCGACCCGGCCGGATCTCCCTCCCTTGCTCGGCGCTCGAGCCCGCTAAACATGGTTCCGCCGTACTTCGTTCCGAACCTTAATGTTAGACTTGCGCATGCCAGAAATCCGCTGTGAGGCGTTGCTGTTCGATATGGACGGCGTGCTGATTGACTCGATGCCGGCGATTGCCCGCGTGTGGTCGAGCTGGGCGGTCGAACACGGATTTGATCCCGAGGAGGTCGTTCGCGCGGCGCACGGCCGTCCCAGCCTGCTCACTGTGCGCGACTATCTCCCGAACGGCGATCATCCAGCGGAAAATCGCGAGGTTGAGCGCCGTGAAATCGCGGATACGGAAGGAATCGTTCCGCTCCCCGGCGCCATGGAATTGCTCGAATCGCTTCCGCACAAACGCTGGGCGATCGTTACCTCCTGCACCCGGCCGCTTGCCGAAGTACGCTGGCAGGCCGCGGGCTTGCCGCATCCGCTCGCGTTCATCACCTCGAATGACATCCTGAACGGCAAGCCCGCACCGGACCCATATCGCAGGGCCGCCCAGGCTTTGGGCTTCGCGTCCGCCGATTGTATCGTGGTCGAAGATGCGCCGGCGGGCGTCCGCTCGGGCAAGGCCGCAGGAGCGAAGGTGATCGGCATGACCACCATGGCCAGCGGTGAAGAACTTCGGGGAGCAGGCGCCGACTGGATCGTCGAGAATTGCGCGGCTATTTGTCTAGCCCCTCGCGCCGCTGGGACGAACAAGCTCTCGCTCGCCTTGCGAGGCGTCTAAGTGTCGGCTTCCGAGGTTTCCCGCTCGAGCTTCCTGACCGGGTAGATGGAGGCGGGACGAAACAGAGAAGGCTATGCCGCGGGCAGTTGAACTAGGTCCCGCCATCCGCGCTCAGGCTGGGATCGGGGGGAGGTGGATTCGTCTGGCGGGACTTTTCGACCTCCTGCAGTAGAACCTGCAGGCTGCGGATGAGGGTCTCGATCACTTCCGGGGAGTGTCCCCCGTTGGTCGAGACGGCCTTGGCAATCAGATCGGGTTTCTGGAGTTCGAACTCGCGCGCCACATCCTCGACGATGCGGGCGGGGATCGGTCGAGTTTGGTCGACAAAGGAGTTGATGAGCGAGTGTTCGCAGAGTAGGTTGACGACGCGCGGAATGCCTTGCGAACGCCGGTAAATGGCGTCGATGGCCTCTGTCGAGAAGATCGGTGTCCCATTGGCACCGGCAATCCTCAATCGTTCGGCTACATAAGCCTGCAGCTCCTCGCGACTTAGCGGGCAGGTATTGCAACGGATGGTGATACGTTGGCGCAACTGCCGCAGCGAGGGGTTGCGCAGTTTGTCCTCGAGTTCTGGCTGCCCGGAAAGAACGATCTGCAGGAGCTTTTCCTGGGTGGTTTCCATATTGGTGAGCAGACGGACTTCCTCGAGCACTTCGGGGGAGAGGTTCTGCGACTCGTCGATGATGAGGGCTGCCGTGCGTCGCTCACGATAGCGCTGGACCAGCCATTCATTCAGCTTTAGCAGTCGTTGGCTCTTGTCAGGCGAACTGCATGAGATGCCGAAATCGTTCAATACGAAATCGAAGAATTCCCGCTCGTTCAGGCGCGAATTAAAGACGAAGGCCGTGGCCACGTGTTCCTCGCTCAGCCACTCAAGCAGACGGTTGAGCAGGGTGGTCTTTCCGGTTCCCACTTCACCCGTGAGCAGAAGGAACCCTTTGCGATTGCGGATGCCATAGGCCAGGCTGGCCAAGGCTTCCGTTGCCGCATTCGTCAGGAACAGGAAGCGGGGATCGGGGTTGGGATTAAAGGGGTTGGCCCGGAGGCCGAAGAATCTCTTATACATAACCGCAGTCGGCGCACCCTCCTTTTCCGGCGAGATGGCGAAGAGGGGGGCTTGGGCCGTCCCTATAGTGTATACCAGGCTGCTGATTGGTGCGACGGATACGTTTCAGAGCACCTTCGATGCCAAAATGCCCCTACCCTTGACGGCTGCCACTATAATAGCGGCGAAGGGTTGTAGCACACTGAAACGATGAGCCTTGTCCCACGATTAGCCATTTGGACGGCGGTCGCGGCTCTTTGCGCCGCCGCCGTGCTCTATCTGGGCGATTACCTTCATTTCCGTTATCGCTTGTCGAGAAAGACTTCGAGCGATCCGGTCGACACCGTAGAAATCCGTACGACCTACGAAATCCCGCACAAGGACGGCCGCGCCGAATTCGTATTCGGCCCAAAGCAGACGGTGATCTGCGTGCACTCGATATTTCCCCATCTGGGAGATGCTCCTTGCTGGTACGTCGAGCGCAGCGCGCAAGCACCAATCCAGATGTGACGGCCTTAGACAGAATCCGCGCGAAGCAATGATTTCGTCATTCGTCTTGCCTCCGAATCTCTGTCCGATTACTCTGTCCTCGACTCGAAACGTTAACGGAGGACGCATGAAACGCTACTGGTTCGGCTTTGTATTGGCCGCCGTTTTCTCGCATGTCCTGCTGTCGTACGCTGCGGAAACCAAGCAAGAGAAGATCCAGCGTGCACTGTCAGCCGCGCCGCCGGGGATCGCCAAAGCGGCGAAGGTCGTCGACATCGACAACCAAGGTAAGATGACAGTCCTGCGCGAGGGAACGAATGGCTTCACTTGTATTCCGGGGCATCCCGGAGTGGTCGGGGACGTTGCGATGTGCGCCGATGGAGCGTCGATGCAATGGCTGAACGACCTTATGTCGCACAAGCCCAAGCCGACGAACAGAGAGCCGGGCGTGATCTATATGATGGCGGGAGGTACCGATTGGAGCGGCACCGACCCATTCGCCACCTCTGGCACACCGATCAAAGAGCCGCCGCACTGGATGATCATGTGGCCCTTTGATCCGAAGTCGAGCGGGCTGCCAACCACGCCAAAGCAGACTGGAACTTGGATCATGTGGGCTGGTACACCTTGGGCCCACCTGATGATCAACCAGCGTCCCTAACTGTGCTTCATCGCCACCACGACGAAGATTGCCGCTGAAGCCCGCATGTCGAAAAGTTGGGAGTGGCCACCCGCTCGACTACGTCTGCGTTTGCCCATCTTGTTGGGCGGTACGGGCGGGCTGGGCCCAGTGCTATTTCTGCGGCGTCGGATGGGAAGCTGCCGCGGAGAGAGTTGTCGCGGCCGGAGAAGCAGGTGCGGCCGTTGCTGTGGTCTGAGCGGGTCGGTTCGTGGAAGCGCCGGGAGAGGGCGGAGGCCCGACGGTTGGCGACTGGCCGGCAACAAGCTGGTTGCCGGTGGGCAAGAGCGAACGATTCCAGCCTCCGCCAAGATCTTCGACGAGCCCGACGGTGGCCACCATTTCTTGGCCGCGCAGAGTGACGGCCGTTTGTTGGTTCGTGAGCAAGATGGTCTGTGCCGCGGTCACGTTGAGGTAGGGGTCGATGCCGAGCTTGTAGCGTTCGGTGGCAAGATCGAGATTGTGTTGAGCGGCCTGTACCGCGGCATCCTGCTGCGCGATTTGCTTTGAAAGGATGCGCAGGGAGGCCAGCTCGTCTTCGACCTGCTGAAAGGCGGTCAGGACCGCCTGCCGATAATTCGCGACGGTCTCATCGTACTGTGCTCGGAATTGCATGACCGTGGCGTGACGGAGTCCCGCGTCGAAGATGGTCTCTGCTCCGGCAGCGCCAATCGACCAAAACCGGCTGGGCCAGCTCAGCCAGTTCGAGAAGCTGGAACTTTCAAAGCCGCCGGCGGCGGTGAGCGTCAGGGTCGGGAAATAGGCCGACTGGGCAATCCCGATTTGCGCGTTGGCCGCGGCCACCAGCCGTTCGCCCGCGGCGACATCGGGCCGACGTTCGAGAATTTGCGAGGGGACACTCAACGGAACGGGTGGCGGAGCGTAGTTCAGCGGCTTTTGCGACACGGCAAAGGTGGAGGCTGGCTGCCCGGTAAGCATGGCCAGGGCGTGCTCGAACTGTGCGCGCGCGATGCCGATATTGGTGTCCTGGGCCAGGGCGGTGTCGAGCACGGTTTGCGCCTGGGCCACGGATTCCTCGGAATCGATGCCCGTTTCGTAGAGGGCCTGAGTGAGGTCAAGCGACTGCCGGTAAGCGACCACCGTCGAGTCAAACAGTTGTTTGAGGGAGTCTTGGTCACGAAGCTGAAGATAATCGGAAGCGACTTCAGCCTGGATCGTCAAGCGGACGTTTTCTAGATCGGCGGCGCTGGCCTGCGCGTTATAGACATTGCTGCGCAGCGTTTGTCGCAGCCGACCCCAGAGATCCGGCACCCAGGTTGCGTCAAAGGGCAGTATGTATTCGGCGAAGGTCGACGAGATGCTGGTCGTCGAGGACGATGCTGCCTGGCCTAACACAAGGTTTGGGGACTGGTGCTCCTTGGTAATGGAAGGGCTGGTGGTCAAGGAAGGAAACAGTTGCGAGCGTGCCTCTCGCACCAGCGCGCGAGAGGCGAGGAAACTGGCATAGGCCGAAGCGATGCTTTGATTCGCCGCATCGGCCTGCTCCTCGAGCTGATTGAGCTCGGGATCGTTGAACATTTCCCACCACTTGCCGCGTATAGTGGTGTCGCTCGGCTGGGCGACCTTCCAGTTATCAACTTCCTTCATGTCTTGGGGCGTGACTTCCTTGTAGGCGGGCGGGACGGTTGCCGTAGGCGTGTGGTATTTCGGGCCGATCACGCATCCGGCAAGCAGTGTGCTGGCTAGGATTGCCTCGGCGATGGACAATACAGGCGCAAATTTTTCCGTCATGGGTTGGCCGTCCTCCTTCCTTTCTCGGAAGCTGTCAATCGGCTTCCTGACCCGCCGTGCGCACCACGTCGCGGCGAGCACGGCGCCACAGCGACAGCCGGTCCATATAGAGATAAACAACCGGCGTAGTGAACAGGGTCAGCATCTGGCTGAAAATCAATCCGCCCACAATCGTGATTCCGAGGGGTCGCCGGAGTTCCGCGCCAACGCCCATGCCGATCGCGAGCGGAAGTGCGCCCAGCAGGGCGGCCATGGTGGTCATCAGAATGGGGCGGAAGCGCAGCAAGCAGGCGGTATAAATCGCTTCTTTCGAGCTCTTACCCTCGTTTCGTTCCGCAGCCAGAGCGAAATCGATCATGAGAATGGCGTTTTTCTTGACGATGCCGATCAGCAGGATGATACCGATAATGGCGATAACGCTCAGGTCGGTCCCCGTGAACATGAGCGCAAGGACGGCACCGACTCCCGCCGAAGGAATCGTCGAGAGAATCGTGACCGGGTGAATGACGCTCTCATAAAGCATGCCCAGCACGATGTAGACGGCGAGCAACGCGGTGATAATGAGCATCGGCTCGGTAGCCAAAGACTTTTGAAATTCCTGCAGAGTGCCGGAAAACATCCCGTGAATCGTTTGGGGCATGCCCATGCTTTGTTCGAGGTCTTGGATTTGGGCCGCGGCCTGGCTGAGCGCGACGCCGGGCGCCAGATTGAACGAGACGGTCACGGAGGGGAACAGACCCTGGTGGTTCACCGCGAGCGGCGCGGTTGTTGCATCGTATTTGGTGATGGTGCTCAGCGGGACCTCGCCGCCGTTTTGCGGATGAACGTAGACGTAATTCAATCCGGCCGGGCTTTGCCAGAATTGCGGTGCAACCTCCATCACCACGTAGTACTGGTTGAGCGAGGTATACATCACGGAAACCAGCGCTTGGCCGAAGGCCTGATAGAGCGTCTGGTCAATGCTTTGTGGATTGAGCCCGAGGCGCGATGCCGTCGGCCGATCATAGGTCAGATGGGCCTGCAGGCCGTTGTTCATCTGGTCGCTGTTGACTTCCGTGAACCCGGGCAACGCACGCATCTTCTGCAATAAAATCGGGCCCCATTCCACAAGGTCATCGACATTCTGACTTTGAATCGTGTACTGATACTGCGCATTGCTCTGTCGCCCACCGATGCGCAGGTCCTGGCCCGGCTGCAAGAAAACGGCCGCGCCGGGTACGGTATTCAGCTTGGGCCGGAGGCGGTTGACGACCTGGCTGGAGGTAAGCTTGCGCTGGCTGAGTGGCTTGAGGCCCATGAAAATGAAACCGCCGTTTGTTGAGCCCTGGCCTCCGGTGAAGGCCATCACGTTCGAGACGGCGGGGTCAGTCTTGATGATCTCGACGAACCTCTGCGTAATGTCCTGCATGGACTGGAATGATGCGTCCTGGGCCCCCTGAATTCCGCCGTAGATAAGGCCGGTGTCCTGTTCCGGAAAGAAGCCCTTGGGCACGATCACGAGCAGGAAGATATTCACGCCGATGGTCAGAAGAAGCACGAACAGGGTAAGAGCCGGATGTTCGAGCACCCACTTAAGCGATTCGTCATAGGTGCGCAGCAACCAACTGAAGAACTTCTCGCTCGCACGATATGCGCGGCCATGTGTTTCAGGCTGATCGTGCTTGAGCAGGCGCGAGCACATCATGGGCGTCGTGGTTAGCGAGACAAGCAGAGAGACTAGAATAGCCACCGAGAGAGTCACCGCGAATTCCCGAAACAGGCGGCCCACGATCCCGCCCATCAGCAGGATGGGTATAAACACGGCGACGAGCGATAGGCTGATAGAAAGGACCGTAAATCCGATTTCCTTCGCGCCCTCGTAGGCCGCGTTCATGGGCGACATGCCCATCTCGAGATAACGGGTGATGTTCTCAATCACCACGATGGCGTCGTCGACCACAAAGCCGGTCGAAATGGTAAGGGCCATGAGCGACAGATTATCGATGCTGTAGCCGAGCAGGTACATCGCGCCGAAGGTGCCGATGAGCGACACAGGAACGGCGACGCTGGGAATGAGGGTGGCGCGAAGGTTTCTGAGGAAGACGAAGACGACCAGGATAACGAGGATCACGGAAACCCCTAGCGTGATCTCGACATCTCGAACGGAGGCTCGAATCGTGATCGTACGGTCGAGGACGACGGTAAGCTTCATGGCCGCGGGGATGGAAGCCTTGAGCGAAGGAAGGGCGTCATAAATGCGGTCAACGGTATCAATGATATTGGCGCCCGGGGCCTTGAAGACGATGACCAGGATGCTGGGCTGCCCGTTGGTAAAGCCGGCCGCCCGGATGTTCTGCACGTCATCCGTGACCGTGGCGATGTCCGATAGCTTGATGGCCGCGCCGTTGTGATACCCGACGACCAAGTTCTTGTATTGGTCGGCCAGCATCAGTTGGTCGTTGGACTCGATATCTATCAGTCGATCGCCTTCGAGGATCTGGCCCTTGGGCAAATTGGCGTTCTGGTTCGAGAGCATGGACGCGACGTCCTGCAGCCCGAGGCCAAAACTATTCAGCTGCGTGGGGTTAATGTCCACGCGCACGGCGGGAAGGGAACTGCCGCCTACGGTCACTTGACCCACGCCTTCAATCTGCGACAGGCGCTGCTCCATGATCGTCGACGCGGCATCGTACATCTTGCCCTTTGTATACACGTTGGAGGTGACGGCGATGATCATGATGGGGGAGTCGGAGGGATTCACTTTTCTGTAGGTCGGGTTCGAGGGCAGATTCGCAGGAAGGTAGCTGCGCGCCGCGTTTATGGCCGCCTGAACATCCCGCGCCGCCCCGTTAATGTCGCGGTTTAGATCGAACTGGAGCGTGATCCCGGTCGTGCCGAGAGTGCTTGACGAGGTCATTTCGGTAATGCCGGAAATCCTCGAGAACTGCCGCTCAAGCGGCGTCGCGATCGACGACGCCATGATCTCCGGACTCGCGCCGGGCAACGATGCGCCGACCGTGATGGTGGGGAAGTCAACTTGCGGGAGCGGCGAAACAGGCAGTTGCCGGAAGGCCACCGCGCCGGCAAGGGCAACGGCGGTGGTCAGCAGCGTTGTGGCTACCGGGCGCCGTATGAACGGGGAGGAAAGGCTCATGGCTCAGTCCGCCGGGACCGGCTCGGGGCCTTCGTCCGTGGCCCGGCGCCTGGCGAACCTCTGGGCGAGCCGGTCAAAGTAGATATAGACCACTGGTGTCGTGTACAAAGTGAGGACCTGGCTGATCAGCAGTCCGCCCACGATCGAAATGCCCAACGGGCGGCGCAATTCCGAACCGATTCCCGTGCCGAGCGCAAGCGGAAGGGCCCCGAGAAGAGCGGCCATGGTGGTCATCATGATGGGGCGAAAACGGAGCAAGCAGGCCTGGTAGATCGCGTCGACCGAATTCTTGCCCTCCTTGCGCTCCGCCTCGAGCGCAAAATCGATCATCATGATGGCGTTCTTCTTCACAATGCCGATCAGCAGGATGATGCCGATCAAGGCCACAATGCTCAATTCCGAGCGGCAGATGATCAGTGCCAGAATCGCTCCAACCCCGGCCGACGGCAGCGTCGAGAGAATCGTAATCGGGTGGATGTAGCTTTCGTAGAGTACGCCGAGCACGATGTAAACGGTGACAATGGCGGCCAGAATCAGGAGCGGCTCGTTGGCCAGCGAATTCCGGAACGATGCAGCCGTCCCTTGAAACGCGGCCTGAATGCTAAGGGGCATGTTGAGGGACTTCTGGGCTGCCTCGATGGCGTCCGTGGCGGTACCCAGGGACGCATCGGGGGCCAGATTGAAGGAGATGGTCACTACCGGAAACTGCCCCTGATGATTGATGGTGAGCGGGCCGACGGTCTGTTCGAAGTGCGCGAAGGTGCTGAGCGGAACGGCCGCTCCGGCCGTGCTGGTCACGGCCGGCGGGTTTATGGTCCCGCTCGTGGGGCTTCCGCCTGGGCCAGCGGGGCCATTTGCGCCACTCGAGGTGGTTCCTGAGGAGCTAGCCGTAACGACGCCATTCGAGTTCGCGCCGACCGCCGTGCCCGAAGATGTCGGAGCGAGCGCGGAGCGAATGTAAATGTCGTTCAGCTTGCTCGGACTGCTCTGGAACTGGGGCAAGGTTTCGAGCACGATGTGGTACTGGTTGAGTTGCGTATACATCGTAGAGATCTGGCGCTGACCGAACGCGTCGTAGAGCGTTTCGTCGATCATTTCCGGGGTAATGCCCAGGCGCGAAGCGGTCACGCGGTCAACGACCAGATTTTCGCGTAAAGCGCCGTTCTGCTGATCGGTCGCCAGATCGTGGAGTTCGGGCACCTCCCTTAGCTTGGCCATCAGCCGGTTCGTCCAGTGTGTGAGTTCGTTCACGTCCGGATCTTCCAGCGTGTATTGATATTGCGTGCGGCTGACGCGGTCTTCGACGGTGAGATCCTGCACGGGCTGCATGTAGAGAGTAATGCCTTCGACTTTCTCGAGTTCGGGTTCGAGGCGTCGGATCACGTCCGAGGCGCTAATCTTGCGCTCCTCGAGCGGTTTGAGGTCGATCATGATGCGGCCGGTGTTGAGCGTGGTGTTGATTCCGTCGATTCCGATGAACGAGGAAAGGTTCTCAACCGCCGGGTCCTTCAAGATGACTTTGGCCAGTTCCTGCTGCTGTTCCGACATGGCGGAAAAGGAAATCGAGGGCGGGGCTTCCGAGATGCCCATGATGATTCCGGTGTCTTGGACCGGGAAGAAGCCTTTGGGAACGATGATGTAGAGCCAGATGGTCAGAACCAGAGTGCCGACGGCAACCAGCAACGTTTCCGTCTGGTGCCCGAGCACCCACTGAAGGGTGCGCCCGTAGAACTCGATAATCCGGTCAAAGGCGCGCTCCGAGGCGCGGTAGAAGCGGCCCTGTTCGGAAGCCGATGTGCGGTGCAGAATTTTCGAGCACATCATGGGCGTCAGCGTCAGGGAAACAACGGCCGATACAAGGATGGTCACCGCCAGGGTGACCGCAAATTCACGGAACAGTCGCCCGACGATATCCCCCATGAACAGCAACGGAATCAGCACGGCAATCAGCGAGACAGTCAGCGAAATGATGGTGAAGCCGATTTGCTCGGAACCTTTGAGCGCGGCCTGCAAGGGCGTATCGCCCTCTTCGAGGAAGCGCACGATGTTCTCGATCATGACGATGGCGTCGTCGACGACGAAGCCGGTCGAAATGGTGAGGGCCATCAGGGTGAGGTTGTTGAGGCTGTAGCCGGCGAAGTACATCACACCGAAAGTGCCGATGAGTGAAAGAGGAACCGCCACGCTCGGGATAATGGTGGCCGGAATGTTCCGCAGGAAAAGGAAGATGACCATGACCACGAGCGCGACCGTAAGCATCAACTCGAACTCAACGTCCCTCACCGAGGCACGAATGGTGGTCGTACGGTCGGTCAGAATCTGAACATTGACCGAGGCGGGCAGATTGCCCTGCAGGTAGGGCAGAAGAGCCTTGATGCGATCGACCACCTGGATGATATTCGCGCCCGGCTGGCGCTGGATGTTGACGATGACGGCCGGAGTCGTATTCATCCAGGCCGCTTCGTACAGATTTTCCGGAGCACTCACGATCTTGGCGACGTCGGAAAGCTTCACTGGCGCGCCATTGCGGTAGGCGATAACGATGGGCGCAAAATCGGAGGCGCTCAGCAGCTGATCGTTCGCATCGATTTGGTAGTCCTGATGCGGCCCGTCGAAGTTCCCCTTGGCCAGGTCTACGCTCGTCTGCTGGAGGGCCGTGCGCACATCCTCGAGATTGATGCCGTAGGAGGATAGCGCGGTCGGGTTCACCTGGATTCGCACAGACGGCTTTTGCCCGCCCGTTATGGTCACCAGGCCCACGCCCGGCAACTGCGAGATCTTGGGCGACAGACGGGTGTCGGCCAAATCCTCCACCTGCGTGAGCGGCATGGTGTTGGAGGAGAGCGCCAGGGTCAAAACCGGGGCATCGGCCGGGTTCGTCTTGCTGTAAATCGGCGGCACCGGCAAATCCGAGGGAAGATAGGTTTGCGCCGCGTTGATGGCGGCCTGTACCTCTTGTTCGCCGACATCAATGCTCAAATTCAGGGCAAACTGCAGGACGATAATCGAGCTCGTATCTGAGCTCGTCGAAGTCATCTGCTGCAGGCCGGGCATTTGCCCGAACTGCCGTTCAAGGGGGGCAGTCACGGCCGACGCCACCACCTCGGGGCTGGCGCCCGGATAAAAGGTGACGACCTGAATGGTTGGGTAATCAACCTCCGGGAGGGCGGAGACAGGAAGTTGGAGGAAGGCCACAATCCCCGCGAGCAAGATTGCGGCCATCAAAAGCGAGGTAGCAATCGGGCGAAGAATAAACGGGCGGGATGGACTCAAGGAGCTTGCCTGCCTCGATTCGCCGAACCGCTTCCGGGTGCCCCCGTTGTCTTGGCGGCCGGCGTAGTCGCCCCGCTGCCACCTGCCGTGGGGGCGCTCGCCGCCGTTTGGCCGGCTCCACGGTTCCCGCGGATCACCACCTTGATGCCGTCCTGGAGCTTGTCGAATCCATTCAAAGCGATGTTCTGACCCGCTTCGATACCTTCGACGGCCGCGACATTGCCGTCTGTAGTGCCCACGGTGACATTCTGGATGTGGGCCGTGTCATCGGGCTCAACCAGGTACACAAATGCTCCCTGACCGTTCCGCTGGATCGCCTGGGTGGGAACCAAGTTGACACCGCGCTCGGTATCCACGAGCAGCTTGGCGTTGACGAACTGATTCGGAAACAGGACATTGTCTTTGTTCGGGAAAATCGCGCGCAGCTTCACCGTGCCCGTCGTGGGATCAACCTCGTTGTCCAGAGTGAGCAGCGACCCAGTCGCGATCTGCGTCTCGTCTGTGCGGTCCAGTGCGTACACAGCCATCGGGTGACCGGTCCGCAGGCGCTGCTGGATCTGAGGTAAGTAGCCTTGGTCGAGAGTGAAAATTATGGTGATCGGCTGTAGTTGGGTGACCACAACGAGCGGGGATGTTCCGTTGGCCTGAACCATATTGCCGAGATCCACCAGGCGAAGCCCCACGCGTCCGGCAATCGGCGAGGTGATGTGGCAATACACCAAATTGACCTTCGCATTGTCCACCACGCCCTGGTCATTCGTGACCACGCCCTCATACTGCTTGACGAGTTGCTCCTGGTCGTAAACCTGCTGTTGCGCAACCGCATTCCTTGCCAACGCCGCCCGGTAGCGATCGAGGTCAATCCGCGCTTGCGCTAGCGAGGCCTCATCGCGCGCCAGTTGCCCCTGCGCCTGCGTGAGGGCCGCTTCATAGGGCCGCGGGTCGATATCGATCAGGGGATCGCCCTCGCGGACCATCTGCCCCTCCGTATAGTGAATCGCAGTGATTTGCCCTTGCACGCGGCTGACGACCTGCACGGTGTACACGGGCGTGACGGTTCCAATTCCTTCCAGGTAGACGCCAATGTCGCCCTTCTTGACGGCTCCCGTGGTGATGGGAACGGCCTTGATCTGCATGGCCGCCAGCTTGGCTCGCCGCGCGGCTTGGGAGGCCTCGTACTGGCGATACATCCAATAGGTGGCTCCGCAAACCACAACGATAACGATCAGCCAGACCCAACCGCGGCGCCTTGTGTGTGGGCTCGGTGAGGGCCTGAACGGCTCCTGCCCGGAATCGTGGGCGTCGGGCCTTACTGTGGTAGTGGTCATGTTCATCTATTGATCAGCGTACAGAAATCTCCAGCCGCTCCATTTAGGGCGCTGAGCATTGGACGAAAATACATGGCGGGGCGTTTCAAGGAGTTCGTGGGAACTTCTGGCCTATTCTCGCACGCTTGGCTGCTGGTGTGAAAAGGATTCCACGATTCCGCCGTTTTCGAAGGCCTCGGTACCAGAGAATTACCGAACCCTTCCTGCAGGTCGGCGGAGCAGGCACCGCCCTGCGTTTTTGCTAGAACCTGCGCCGCACGGGGCAAATCTCCCGCGGGCCACCCGCGGCAGCGACAGGTGCAGCTTGGAGGTGAGTTCTTCCGGCCGAAATTCGGTGGCCCCAGCTTGTTTATCGGATTCAGGGATCCCCGGGCGGACCTGGCCGGCCGCGAGAAAGAATCAGGTGGCGAATTAAATCGCGGCAATTCCGTAGGTTGGCCAAATCCTGGATGGAGACGGCTAGGGGGAGCTGGGCGGGGCCGGGGCGCGACCATAGATGAACTCGAACTCCTGGTGCACGTGGCTGAGCATGTCGCTGTGCAAGTTCTCGTAAACCCCGAAAAAGAGAAACGGAACCAGGGCGGCCACGACCCAGAGCTTGGCGCGCCCGGGGAGCTTGGCCTCGGGTTCCCAGCGGAAGATCTGGCGGGAAATTTCGAAGGCGACGCCCAGGCCGATTGCGAGCGCGATGAACTCCGTCGCGATTTCTGCGCGCGTGGCCAAATTGTTGGCGGCCGATTCCAGGCCGCGAGCGAGGTAGGTGGCGGGGATAAACAGGGCGCAGCGCTGGAGCCATCCCGGGAATTTGGCGAGCGGAATGGTCGCACCGGAGAGGAAGAGGAAACCGGTCCACAGGAGATTATTGATCATCTGGGTTTCCTGCATGGTGTTCGTCACGCTGGCCACAATCAAACCGAAAGCCGCAAAGGCCGCCGAGCCAAGTGTGATGAGCAAGAAAATCTGCCACAGATTCCCCCAGGAACGCAGGTGGAAGAGGTAGCGGCAAAGCAGGATCTCGATCACCACGATGGGCAGGGTGAGGATGTAGTTCGAAACGATACTCGAAGCGAGCATGGCGCTGGCAGGAACCGGCGCGAGGCGAAACCGCCGCAAGATGCCCTGCTCGCGAAAAGTGACCAGCTGCACGCTGAGTCCCCAGAAGCTGCCCATCACGGTGATGGTCAGGATCGCGCCAAGCAGATAGGCAATCGAAGTGCTCGAACCGTTGCCAAAGAAGGCGATCGCTCCGAAGAGAAATACGAGCGGCATGAGGAAGGTGAAGAAAAAGAATGCGCGATTCCGCAGCGCCAGGCGGATGCGCATGGTTGTCAAGCTCCAAATCGTGCTCACCGCCTCCGTCCCATTTCCGCGTTGATCATTCGCGGAGCCTCCGCCCGGTCAGCTCGATGAAGACGTCCTCGAGCGAGGGCGAAAACATTTCCAGGCTTTGCAGCTCGTTGTTGTCCGATTCGAGCTGCTTGACGAGCGCCACAATCGTCTGCGGCGGGCGCGAGGAGTGCAGCACGTAGGTGCCGTCGAACTCGCGCGAATCTCGTACGCCTTCTAGTCGGCCGAGAACGCCATCGGTTAGCGGGCGCTCCAGGCGCACCTCGATTCGCGTGGTTCCCGCGGACCGCTGCTTGAGCTCGCGCGGCGTTCCCATGGCAATCACCTTGCCGTAATCGACGATGGCAACGCGATCGCAAAGCCGTTCCGCTTCCTCGATATAGTGCGTGGTGAGTAGAACGGTCTTCCTCTCGCGTTTGAGCTCCTCGACGATGTCATAAATCTCACGGCGCACCTGGGGGTCAAGCCCGGCGGTGGGTTCATCGAGAAAAACCACCTGCGGATTGTTGACGAGCGCCATGGCCAGCGCCAGGCGCTGCTTTTGCCCGCCAGAGAGTTGGTTATAGAAGGCATTCGCCTTCTCCTCGAGCTGGAATCGCTTCAGCAGACTGCCGGGGTCGGCGCGATCATGGTAGAAATTGGCGAACAGCTCGATGGCTTCTGAGACGCGAATCTTGTCGGGTAGGGAGGTGGACTGCAGGACAGCGCCAATCCTTTCCTTGAATTTTCCACCGCTGCGCTCAGGATCGAGCCCGCAAACCCGCACCCGGCCCGCGTCCGGCGTGCGCATCCCTTCGAGGGTCTCGATGGTCGTCGTTTTCCCCGCGCCATTCGGCCCCAGAAGGCCAAACACTTCGCCTTGCTCGACCGCAAAGCTTACGCCCCGCAGGGCCTCGACCGGGCCGTAGCTTTTCTGCAGGTTCTCGACCTCGATGACCGGCAAAATCGTCAGACCTCGTTGAACATACTTCTATACCACATCGCTCTCGCGATTTGCGAATGGGGCTGTCCGAGCGCGGGATTCGCGCTGCGCGCAGGGCCAGTCGACGCGGGTTCGTTCGTGGTGCGCTGCGCAGGAGCCCATATCTTTCAGAAGCTCCGTTCGAAACTCGACAGCAAACGCCTTGTTGATCTCGCTGTTTCCCGCTATGACGAGAACCTCTCCGACGAGGAGATCAAGGGGCTCGTGAACTTCTACTCGACCGCTCTCGGCAAGAAGGTTATTACCCTGCTCCCCAGAATCACAGCGGAGCTACAGCAGGATGGGCAGGCGCTCGGCCAACAAACTGGACGGGACTCGATCGAAGTGCTGTCCGAGCACCCCCGGATCTCGTTCAGGCCCTAGAACAGGCCGCGTACCGGTCGGCCGCGCTCTCGCAGTAAGTCGGAAACTGCTGCAAGTAGCCGGCAGAGAGAGCGACTCGCTGCCGCCGAGCGCAGTCAAGGGTTCCGAGGAGCCAACTATGGTCGCGGCTCGGATTGGGACCTGGACAAAATGTCATACACGGGCTTGTTGTCGGCGTAAACGCGCCATTCCTTTAGCTGCCCGTTTTCGGTTGCGGCCAGCCAGGCGGCCGGCGTTCTCCACGTGTTTTTTGCTTCGAGCTTTCCGTTCTGCGCGATCGTCCCGCCCGCCGCTCCGAACACGGCGACCATGTTTCCATTCTGCATGATTTCTTCGTGCGATACCCAGTAGTCAGGACACAAGGCGTAATAGCTCTGCCATGCCGCCCGCATCGTATCGCGCCCGCGCACAGATCGGCCAAGGGAGTCAACGAACAGGTGGTCCTCGGTCATGAGCTCGGCGAGTTTCTGCGGGTTGCGCTGATTGATCGCGTCGAGAAACAGAAGCACGGTATCGATGGAGTTTTTCGTTTCGGCCATTTCCGGCAACTCCTTTTCCCCGGCGAGGGGATCACTTGAAAAGGCTACCTAGATCCCCGGCAAGGGGGTCGTCAAGCGCGAAAGCGCGCTGACCGGTTTCTCATTCATTGACATTTATCGATGAATAGGGGCATGCTGTCCCTGCGGTGCGAAATGGCCAGAGCGAAGGACGAGGCCGCCGGTCGAGGGCCGGTGTTGCGGAGCTCTGCCCCGCTTCGCGGAGACCGAAACTCGATCCTGGCACGGCAGGCGAATACGCCGGTTGGTTCAAGGCGCTCGCCGATCCGACGCGCATCGGCATCCTTAATCTTCTGGCCGCGAACGACGGGCCGGTTTGCGTTTGCCATATCGTCGACCATTTTCCGCTTGGCCAGCCGACGATATCGCACCACCTGAAGATTTTACTCGACGCGCGCTTCGTCCTAGCGGAGCGGCGGGGTACGTTTATGTTTTACCGCCTGAACCGCAAATGCCTGGCGGAGTTCCCCGTCGCGGCGCGTCGCATCCTGAATCTCTGACCTGCGCGATGGGCCTAGCGAGGTCGCGCCATGCGGTTGATCGACGTTCTAAGCGGGAGGGGAAGATTGAGCAGGAAGAAGCGGAAGGACGCAATACGGGCGAAATACGCCGAGGCGGCGCGCGTGGCAGCCCAGGGCAGGGCGGCCGCGTGCTGTGCGCGTCCGGAGTTATCGTCGTCGGACCCGGTCACGTCGAACTTGTACTCGGCGATTGAGGTCCTAACGCTCCCGGAAACGGCAACAGCCGCATCCCTCGGGTGCGGCAATCCCGGGGCGCTCGCCGAGCTCGGCGCCGGAGAGCGAGTCCTCGATCTCGGCTCCGGTGGGGGAATCGACGTTTTGCTTGCGGCGCAACGGGTGGGCCCGAACGGAAAAGTGTACGGCTTGGATATGACGGAGGAAATGCTCGCGCTCGCGCGCGAGAATCAGAGCAAAGCGAGAATCACGAACGCCGAGTTCCTGAAGGGTGAAATCGAAAACATCCCGCTCGCGGAGAATTCGGTCGATGTGGTGATGTCGAACTGCGTGATCAATCTCTCCGCAGACAAAGATCGCGTTCTCGGCGAGGCGTTCCGGGTACTCCGCCCGGGCGGACGGTTCGCCGTCTCCGACATTGTCGTGCGCGGGCCGGTGCCCCGGAAGATGCGCCGCAGCCTCGAACTATGGATCGGGTGCCTGGCTGGTGCGCTTGAAGAGGCCGATTACCGGGCAAAGCTCGCCGCCGCCGGATTCGTGGAGATTGAGGTCGAGCCCACCCGATTCTATGGCGGCGAGGACGCTGGCCAGTTTCTCAGGGCCAGCAACATGGATGTGAACGCCCTCGCGCCGCACGTAGAAGGGAAATTCTTTAGCGCCTTTGTTCGCGCAAAGAAGCCCCCTCTGCTCGCGCAATCACACGGCTGCCCAGGGTCATCGGCGACCGGGGAGACGGAGCGGCCCACACCATGATCGTGCCGAAGAGAACTGTCTTGCGCGTTTGCATCGAAGACACCGACAGAGCCTACGGAGAGCGCTCGCAGCCGGGGCCGTTTCGATCGAGGAGCCCTGGGATCAGGAATACGGGGGAGGGCAGCCCGAGGGTGAAGGATCCCGGCCGGCAATTTCTCGTACATGACGAGGCACGGGGGCGAGAGCTACGCTCCCCAACGGGATTCGGTCCTCGAGATAGACGAGGCGCAGGGGCCGTATCAGCCCATGCTGCCGATCAGCTATACGGCGATCGCAGGCGGGCGTAGCCGACGCGTTTGGCCATACGTGGTTTATCGCCATGTATATTCGCGGTACCCACGCGTCAAGTACCTGAGTGAGGGAGAGGGTGGAGGCGAAGGAACGGTTGATTCGGCATATCTCGGACACGGCGCTTCTCGCCGCGATTTACCGGGCTCGCGAAACGGAAAGATCCGACGCCGTTTTTCGCGATCCCTTCGCAGGCCGTTTGGCGGGCGAACGCGGCGATCAAATCGCGAAGTCCATCCCGTTCAGCGAACGGGCGACATGGGCTTGGGTGGCGCGCACGTACGCCTATGATCGGATCATCCGGGAACAGATTTCTCTGGGCACGGAGGCGGTGGTGAATTTGGCGGCTGGCCTCGACGTGCGTCCCTATCGGATGGAGTTGCCCGCCTCGCTGAAATGGTTCGAAGTCGACCTGCCGGAAATCCTGGCTTACAAGGAAGAAATCCTGCGCGATCAAAAGCCTGGCTGCTCGCTCGAGCGGGTCCGCATGGATTTGGCGGAGGTTGCGGCCCGGCGAGAATTTTTCACGCGCCTCGGCCGAGAAGCGTCGAACTGTCTAGTGATCAGCGAAGGTCTGCTGATTTATTTCGACCCCGATGCGGTGGCCGCCCTCGCTCGGGACTTGGCGGCGGTCGAGGCTTTGCGGCATTGGGCGGTCGACGTGGTGTCGCCCGGACTACTTGCCATGCTCCAAAAGGGCATGGGCCAGCAGATCAAGCAAGGAAATGCGGAATTGAGGTTCGCGCCCAAGGAAGGACCAGGGTTTTTCACGGCGCACGGCTGGACGCCGCTAGAAGTCCACTCCACGCTCAAGACGGGGGCGCAATTGAAGCGGCTCAATCTGTGGATGCGGTTTCTCTCGCTCCTGCCCGAGTCGAATGGGGTGCAAGGGGCTCGGCCGTGGTCCGCTGTCTGCTTGTTGCGCAACCGATCCGCTAGGTAGCCTAGGTTATTTTGTAATCGCGAGGCACTTCGCTCTTTGCCCGGCGCGCTCTCGATATTTTAGATCGTGCGGCGAGGCATCCCCTCCCTCGATGGTACACTAGCCCGTCACGATGGACTGTCCCCTTTGCAACTCCAGTCTTCCGCCGGGGGTGTCGCGCTGTCCCGCCTGCGGAACGAACCTCGCATGGGGCGATGAACCGACCATGACCACCTCGGCTGTGCGCCCGGGGACGTCCCCCCTGAGCGACCCGAAGAGCAAGCGAAGCCCGAGCAGCCACGCGTCTCTGTCAACTGTCGGCTATGAAGGGCATTACGTTGCCGGCACGACGCTTGCCGAACGATATCGCATCGTCGCGTTACTCGGGAAGGGCGGCATGGGTGAGGTGTATCGAGCCGAGGACCTTCGGCTCGGGCAGACCGTTGCGCTCAAATTCCTGCCCGATTCGATGCTCGAGGACGAAGCCGCGCGCACGCGGTTTCACCAGGAAGTTCGGCTGTCGCGCGAAATTGCGCACCCCAACGTGTGCCGCGTTTTCGATATCGGCGAGGCGGACGGCCGGCTGTTCCTGACCATGGAGTACATCGACGGCGAGGACCTGGCCTCCCTGCTTCGACGCATCGGGCAGTTGCCCCAGAGCAAAGGCCTGGACATCGCACGGCAGTTGTGCGCCGGCCTCGCTGCAGCTCACGATCACGGGGTCCTGCACCGCGATCTGAAGCCCGGAAACATCATGCTCGACGGACGCGGTCGTGTCCGCATCACCGACTTTGGCCTCGCCGCTCTGGGCGGAAGTTTAGGGGCCGAGGAACTTCGCGCCGGCACTCCTTCCTACATGGCGCCCGAGCAGCTGGCCGGGACCGAGGTGAGCGTTCGAAGCGACATCTATTCGCTCGGGCTGGTTCTCTACGAGGTGTTCACGGGCAAGAGGGCCTTTGAAGCCGCTACCCTGCCGGAACTCGTGCGTTTGCGCGAGCACAGCTCACCGACAAGCATTTCCTCCCTCGTGCGGGATATCGATCCGCTGGTCGAGCGCGTCATCGTGCGCTGCCTTGAAAAGGACCCCGCCAAGCGCCCGGCAACTGCCTTGCAAGTCTCCGCCGCGCTTCCCGGAGGCGATCCTCTCGCCGCCGCACTGGCTGCCGGCGAAACGCCCTCGCCCGAGATGGTGGCTCGCGCGGGGGAAAAGGAAGGTCTGCGGCCGGGGATTGCCTGGGCTCTTCTGCTCGTCGTGATTGTCGGACTCGCGGCCGTCGCGCTCCTGGCAAACAAGGCAACCGTTGTGGGCGCCGTGCCCCTGCCCATCTCGACAGAGGTTCTGTCAGCAAAGGCCCGAGATTTTGCCCGGCAGATCGGCTATGTGGCGCCTCCTGCGGATACGAGCTATGGCATGGGCAATTGGTTGGGCTATTTGGATTATGTCGAAACACACGATGAATCGGTCGACCGCTGGAAAAACCTGTCTGCGGGGACGCCTCCCGTTCTTGTGCTTTGGTATCGCGAAAGCCCTCGATTACTGGATGTGCGCGAGTTCAGTTGGTCCCCCCTGGCCGTTCCCAACGATCCGCCGAACACGATATCGGGCATGTGCCAGATCTTCTTCGACACGCTCGGGCATCTGGTTGAATTTGAGTGCGTGCCTCCGCAATTTGAAAGCTCGACCAGTCGCGCTTCTCCGCCAGACTGGGCGCCGCTGTTTGCCGCCGCCGGACTCGATGCCGGTCTGTTCCATCCTGTTCCGCCCGAGTGGAACGAGCTCGTGGAAGCCGATGTGCGGGCGGCTTGGGCAGGCAACGGCCCCGGACATCCTGAAATCCCGCTGCGGGTCGAGGCAGGCGCGTTTCGCGGCATTCCCGTTTATTTCGAAATGGTCTGGCCGTGGACGAAACCCGATCGTATGCGGCCCCAGAAATCAAGCATGTCCAACAACGTCTCAAACTCTGTGTTCCTCGTAATGTTTGCGGCGGCACTGTTTGCGGGAATCCGCCTGGCTCGCCGAAACCTTCGCGCCGGCCGGGGTGACCGCGCGGGCGCTTTTCGTATTGCTCTGGTGGTCTTTCTGATGACCTGGGTCGCCATCTGTCTTTTTGCGCATCACGTCCCAAGTTTCCATGAGGTCATGATTTTCTGCATTATCACTGGCTGGGCTCTGCTGTTCGGATCCTTCGTCTGGCTGCTCTATATCGCGCTCGAGCCCCACGTGCGACGGCGTTGGCCAAATTCGCTGATTTCTTGGACCCGCCTGTTGTCTGGCCAGCTGCGCGATCCGATCGTCGGCCGAGACTTGCTCCTGGGAATGGCCGCGGGAGTCGTCTGGGCGGTTTGCGATCGTGCAGCGTTTCTCGCGCCCGGGTGGATGGGGAAGGCGCCCGCGGCTCCACTCACCACGCTCGATATGATTCAGCTGGGCGGCGGAATCCGCACGGTGCTCGCCGACCTGCTTCTGAATGTCACCATTTTCGTGTTTTTCGCCCTGACATTTTTCTTTGGTTTCTTTCTTTTGCGCATGCTCACTCGGCGCGAGTGGGTGGCCGGCGCACTGATGGCTGCGGTCATCTCGCTGGCGCCCGCTTTTGGTGCACACCCGGTCATCAACACGGTTGAAAGCCTGCTCGTCAGCGGCATGGCCATGCTGGTGCTGATTCGCTTTGGACTGCTGGCCCTGATCGTGACGTTCACATTGCAGAACGCGTTGGGAGCCTTTCCCTTGACCGCGCATTTGTCGGCCTGGTACGCCGAACCTACCCTATTCGTTTTCTCGCTTCTCTTGGCCATCGCCCTCGCTGCCTTTTACTCCTCGACAGCGGGCAAGTCGGTGTTCGGCTCGGTTTCTCTGGAGGAATGACCGGGCCGAGTCGGCCTAGCGGGTTTTCTTCGCGACGAATCGCGCGTAATAGAGGATTCCCGAAATGCTTTTCGCGTCGCGAATCCTTCCCGTGCAGATCCACCGCTCAGCCTCCTTGAGGCTCAGAATTCGGCGCGTGATCTTTTCGTCGTCTTCCGGACGAGCGCGGCCTTTCCTCAGTCCTTCCGCGACGAAGATGACCATGTGTTCGGTGACGAATCCCGGAGTCGGAAGGATATCGAGAATCTGGGTGAGCTTCTTCGCGCCGTATCCGGTCTCTTCCTCGAGTTCACGTCGGGCGCCCTGCTCGAAGCTTTCGCCGTCTTCCTTGCCTCCGGCAACCAGTTCCCATAAGTGTTCCCCGGCGGCGTGGCGATACTGGCGGATCAGCAAAATCCGGCCGTCGTCGAGGACCGGCAGGACCACGACCGAACCCGGGTGGGTCACAATCTCGCGTGTCGCCTCAACTCCCTCGGGCTCGACCACGCGGTCCCGACGCACGCCGAACACTCGCCCCTCGTAGAGCGTTTCGCTCCCCAGGATGCGCGCCGCTGTTTTCGTCTTTCTCAAGATATCCTCCCAGAGGTATGGAGGGTTGATTCTATCGCGAGTCCCGCGTCCGGGGATCGACCATCGCGCCCCGAGCCTCTCTCTCCTCCGCCCCCTTGCGCCGCTTTCGGTCGCGTTGCCCGCTGCGTTATACTTTTGCGATCCTCCGGTGCCCATCAACACAATCATCGTCGACGACGAACGTCCGGCCCGCGACGAACTTGTGTATCTGCTGAAGGGATTCCCGGACATTAACCTCGTCGCCCAGGGAAAGAACGGCCTCGAAGCCGTTTCACTGATTAAGGAACACAGTCCCGATCTGGTCTTCCTCGACGTGCAGATGCCGGGGCTCGATGGTTTTGGCGTGATCAAGAAGCTCGCCGAGCGCAAACTGCGCGTGCCCCAAATCGTCTTCGCCACGGCCTATGACCACTACGCCTTACAGGCCTTTGAGGTGAACGCGGTGGATTATGTGCTCAAGCCGTTCGACAAAGCCAGGATCGCCAAAGCCATTCAGCGGACGAAGAAGATGCTGGAAACCAGCACGTCGGCCGTCGAGCGGCTGGAGAATCTTGTGGGTCAGCTGGCTGCGCCCGCGACGAAACCGGCGCGCACGAAAATCCTGGTCAAATCGCAATCGCGGATGGTTCTCGTCGATGCCGACGACATCATCTATGTTTCGACCGAGGATGGCACGATCACGGTTTTCGCCCGAGAGGCGGAAGGGATGTCCAACTACCGTACCATCGAAGAACTTGCCGCGGCGCTTGACGCGGATGTTTTCTGGCGCCCGCACCGCTCCTATTTAGTGAACATCAATCACATCAAGGAAGTGGTTCCCTGGTTCAAATCGAGTTATATGCTCAAGATGAATGACAAACGGCAGACCGAGATCCCCGTCTCGCGGGGGCAAACCAAGCGCTTGCGCGAATTGTTCAAACTGTAGGCAGAACCGCCAGGTTCGCCGAGAGGGATGGAACCGGAGCCCCTATGCTCCCCGGCCGGCTAGTCGTCCTCCCCAATCTGCTGGCTCAAGTATCGCTCGTAGCCCATTTCTTCCATCTGGTGCAACTGGGCTTCGAGCCAATCGACGTGATCTTCTTCGTCTTTCAAGAGCTTTTCGAACAGCTCGCGTGATGCATTATCGCCTTCTTCGCGCGCGACGCGAATGGCGGAGTTGTACATCTCGACGGCCTGGAGTTCGAGCTTGAGGTCGCTCGAGATTTGCTCCTTCACGTTCCTGCCGATGTTGATGTGCAGCAGCTCGGTCAAGATGGGCGTACCGTCGAGGAACAAAATGCGCTCGATGATGGCTTCGGCGTGTTTCATTTCATCGATCGACTGTTTCTTGATGTAATCGCCCAACTTGTCGTATTTCCAGTTTTCACACATCTCGGCGTGCAAGAAGTACTGGCTGATGGCGGTCAGTTCTTCCCGAAGCGCAGTATTCAGTTCGGAGATGACTTTTGCTTTTCCCTTCATACCTCGGAATTCTATTTCACCTGCCGCAAGAAGACAACGACACGCTCAGTGCTCACGCTGGGGTCGCGCTTCGCTCGGGATCACGCGCAGCACAAGGGCGTAACCGCGCTCGAGCTTCACGTTCTTGGAATCCGAGCTCACGAGCGAGGCTTGGCGGGGGTCTGCGCCCTCAGTCAGTGTCAGCCCGGGCAGGTTCACGGCCCCCTTGCTGCCGGCGTCGAGCGCCGAATGGGCCGTTTCATTCCTGGATGGTTCTTGTTCCTGCGTGCTGCTCGGCTGTGGGGGCGGCGGGAGCCCGGTGGGGTTATGTCGCACGGCCGTCTGCGCACTGCTGGAACTGGCCGGAAATGGATTGGACTCCGCCGGCGCTGCCTCCGCCGGCAGGGGGCCTTCGAACCCGATCGCCTGCACGGTCAAGTTGAGCGGCAACTCTTCGCCTCCTCGAAGCGTTGCCCGGTCGAACACGATGCCCAGCTGTGAATTCGGGCTGTCCTGCGAACGGGCTCTGGCGACCGTAACGTGACCCAGGATCCTGGCGCCGTTCTCAATGAGGATTTTGCCGTGCGCCAAAACAGGGAAGGTGACTCGGGCGACGATGGCATCTCCTGGCTTGGCTTTTTTGGCGTCGATTGTTTTGTCGAGCGCGGCGTAGATGGTGGACCCCACGGGCAAGGCGGTTTCCCTGGGGGCTTGCCCTTGGGCGCTTGCTCGAGAGACGCATAGCAGGAGGCCCAGGACGAGGCAAGGTGCGAGTCTCTCGGTTGCCCGGCGCGGCGGCAGGGCCAGAAGCGCCCGGGGGCGATCCGTTCGCGGAAGAAATTGTCTTCGCCGCTCCATGATGTTGCTCGCCCTGCGCAATTCTACACCCGTGTCGCTGGGCGGCCGCGGAAACGCTCGGATGGAACAGAGTAACCGAATGCCTTCATCGGCGCCAGGTCGGGCTGCTTCCAAACCGCCCCTCTCTGCATCCAATCACGCGGTTTCAGTTGAGCCCCGCAATCCTGGCGGCCGGTCGTGCGGTATGATTGCCAAGCAGAGGGGAGACGGGAACCAGGTGTTCCCTCGATCGAATGACCTCAACCAATTCTTATGACGTGATCTGCATCGGGGCCGGTCCTACGGGCTTGGCTTGCGCCATCGAGGCGAAGCGCGCGGGGTTGTATCCGGTTGTCATCGACAAGGGTTGTCTCTGCAATTCGCTCTATCACTACCCGACCAACATGCACTTCTTCACCACGGCTGAGCGCATGGAGATCGGCGACCTGCCCATGACTACCGCCGACAGCAAGCCGACCCGTGCGGAAGCCCTGAAATATTACCGCCGGGCCGCCGACCACTATCGACTCGAGACGCGACTCTACGAGCGCGTGCTGGGGATTGCCGGCTGCAACGGTTCGTTCGAAATCTTTACCTCGGACGAATACGGCGAGCGGCACAAGTATTCCGGGGGGAAAGTCATCATTGCCACCGGTTACTACGACATGCCGAATCGACTGGACGTGCCCGGCGAGGATCTCCCGCACATCTCACACTACTTCACCGATCCGCATCCCTACTGGAACGAGGACGTGGTGGTTGTCGGAGCCAAGAATTCGGCGGCCGAGGCGGCGCTCGAACTCTTCCGCGCGGGCGCCCGCGTCACGCTGGTCCACCGCGGATCGGCGGTAGGCAAGAATTTAAAATACTGGGTCAAGCCCGACATCGAAAACCGCATCCGCGCCCGTGAAATTGCAGCGCTGTTCAACCATCGGGTGACCCGATTCGAACCGGGCCGCGTCTACGTGGAGAGTTGTGGCGCCGCGGGCAGCGACGGCAGCGAAGGTCGAGGCCGAGAGGAAAACATGCTGCCTGCCGTTCAGGTGTTTGCCCTGACCGGCTATCATCCTGATTTTGAGTTTCTGACCAAGCAGGGCATTCACCTTGATCCGGTGACCATGCGGCCCGACTGCAATCCGGAGACTCTGGAAACCAACGTTCCGGGCATCTACCTCGCCGGAGTGGTTGTTGGCGGCCGAAACACCTCCGATATCTTCATCGAGAACGGCCGCTTCCACGGCAAGGAAATCATCGCCGCAATCACGGGGAAGGGCCGCGTCACCGAGCCCGCGCCCGTCTCGCCGCCCGGTGAGTGAAACCGCAGGTCCCGCGGCAGCGGGCGAGCCCTCCCCTCAGTCCTGGTTCGGGTGCGAAGTTTCCTCGCGGAGAAGGATCTTCGATCGCTCTCGACAGTAGTGCACGATTCGACCCTCGGCCCAGAATCGTCCGTCGCCCGGCTCGCGCGAGATAAATGCACAATGCCCACCGCGTTCGGTGGCCACGAATTCGATATGGGGGTTCGCAGAAATCCCTGGGTCGGAAAACGACAGCAACGGCACGAACGGATCGTCCTTGGCGGTCAGGATCAGCGTCGGCCGCCGAATCTGGCCGACGATCGGCAGCGCGCTCGAACGCGCGTAATAATCATCGGCGTCCCGAAAACCGCAGAACCGCGCCGTAATCGCCTCGTCGAATTCGCGCACGCTGCGGATGCGCCGCATCCCGTCGATCGGATATCGCTCGGGAAACAGGCGCGCCTTGCGCCGCATCTGGCGTTTGAGCCGCGTGACGAAATGATGTTCGTAGAGAAAATTCCGGGGCGCTTCCAGGGCTTCCGCGCACGCCGCCAGATCAAAGGCCGGTGCGACCGCAACAAACGCCGCGATTTCAGGCGGCGCAGCATCGCGGAATTCTCCGGCCATTTTCAGGACCAGGTTTCCGCCCATCGAAAAACCCACGGCAAAGATTTCGGGCAGATGATTAGCGGCCAGCAGTTCAAGCAACACCGTGCGAATATCGCTGCTCAGTCCTGAGTGATAAAGCGTCGGCGTCAGCTCCTCGGTACCGCCGCAGTTCCGCTGATTCAAACGAACCACGTTGAACCCCGCCGCGTACCCCTTCTCTGCCGTTCCGAGCATGTAGCCGGATTCGCACGAACCCTCGAGCCCGTGCAGCAGAACCAGGGTCGGACCTTCGCGCGGGCGCTGCTGCCAGTGACATTCGCCGCGCACGCAGGATCCCGATTCGACGGCGAAGATTCGTGACACCCCGCTCGGCAGACGGGGAAAACGGCGCGGCCAAAAATTCGCCGCGATGGTCATCAAATGCGCGTTCCGCAGCAGCGGCTGGGGCACAAAATCATCCTGCGGCCGGGATCTCTCCGTTTCCGCTGACTCGCCGAGCGCGGCGAGCTCGGAACGGATCCCTGTCGTTCGCTTAGTTTGGCGATTCAAGGTCAAGGTCGGGGTGCGCTCGCGGTGATGGCCTGGGTTCGACTTGCCGATCGTAGGCGTCGGGGCTCGGGGAGGTGAATGGGGATATTATCGCTCCTCGCGGTCCGGGCTTAGGTCCCCGGACCGGTTGGCCAGGTCGATGCCGCAAATCATGCCCAGAACCTCGTCCGACTCGCTCGACTGCTTGGGGCCAAACGTCGAGCCGTCGGCGAAAACGACCAGGTCCACCCCGATTTCGTAAGCCGCAAGGCTGCCGTCGGCAAGATGCGAGAACTTCCGCGGGTCCGCAATCCACGTCTGTCCCGGCGCCAGGTAGCCGGACGGGTCCCCGCTCGTGTCGAGCTCCTTGGTCGAAACGCGGTGGATCCGTTCACCGGTCGCGGGATCAAAGAAGGAAACTTTGAGAAGAAAGCCACGAACGGGAGTCTCGCTGTCGTTCGTCACATCTGCAGCGAGCCATTCCTTGCCTCGTCGGTCGCGCCAGACGCCCGACTCGATCCTTAGTGGACCAATCGTTTTCGTCTGGATGCTTTCGGCGGGGAAGGGCCCTCGCTCCGGCAAGATCGGCGACACAAATCGCTTGAGATCGCTGTTCTTAACGCTGAAGTCCATACCGTCAATCGCGCCGATCAGCAGGCTAGACTCCCGGCGGTCGTGGGGCCCCCAAATCGAACCGCTCGAGAATTTCAACACGTCGACCCAGGCCGTGACCCTCGCCGGATCGCCCGTGACCATCTTCTCGGTCGCGCAGGTGCTGCGCGTCCAGCCCGCGCCGCTCGTAATCGGCTCGCGCGAGTCGCGAGTCTCTTCCATGATTTTTGTCCCGAGAGGCTCTGCAGTTACGCCATCAGCAACCGCCAACACGACCAAGTATCCGCGCAGCGGTTGGGCGCCGGTATAGTCCAGTTGCGCATTGATCGCGCTGCCAGAACGGCAGCCAGCATCCGGCAAAATCTGGGCGGCCACCTTCAGGGGAGAAGACTTCGATGAGTCACTCTGGGCGGCGTTCGCCGACACGAACGTGATTCCGCCCAGAATAGCGGCCGACACGAGGGATAGGAGTTTGCGAGTCATGGTTTGCTCCTCGAGGTCGCTTTACAGGTAAAGGCCGCGCCGGCAATGCCTGCCCCCAGGTTGACGCCGAAAACAACCTACGACCCGCCCACGTCAGACCAGGCTCCCTCCCGGACGCATCGAAAATGCCATCCCCAGCATTCTACTGCCGGTCGAGTTTGGCAGGCGACGAAATTGTTCGCCCCGCTCATTTCCACTCGTCGAAGTGGGAAGCGGCAAGTGACTTTTTGGCGGGGAAAAGCGTAAGATGCAGGCGCACCAACCGCCGATACGAAACAAGGAGAATCCATGCGAGTCGCGTCCCTGCTCGTCGCCCTGCTATGCGCTGTGCTGACAACTCCGACTGCTCGCGCGCAGCGCGCGTCAAGTGGCCAACAGAAGGCGCCTACGTTTGCCTCGATCCTTGAAGCCAACTACGGAGCCGTGGAACAGGAAGTTGTTTCTGCTGCGGAGGCCATGCCGGAAGACAAGTACTCGTTCGCGCCGACAAACGGTGAATTTAAAGGCGTGCGCACCTTTGCCGAAGAGGTGAAACACATCGCTTTTGCGAATCACCTCTATTTCGGTCCGCTGGTCGGCGAAACTTTCGATGTCCAACACATCGAGGCGGAAGTGAACGGCCCGGAATCGATCAAGACCAAAGCAGAAATCCTCCAGTATTTGAAGGACTCGTTTGCGCTGGGGCATCGCGCGATGGCTACCTTCACGGCCGAGAACCTGGTCACCCCGCTGCCCAAGCCCGTGTTTCCCTTTCTCTCGACGCGGCTGGCGATTGCCGACATCGCTACCTGGCATCCCATGGACCACTACGGCCAAATGGTCGAGTACCTGCGCATGAACGGTATCATTCCGCCGGCCAGCCGCCCGCGCCCCGCACAGCAACCGAGGCCGAAACAGTAGGCATGGGCAAGAATGTCTGCGGAGCGTTAAAGGCAGCGGCCGGGAAACGGCCACCCCAATTCTTTCGATGTCTACCGGTGACGACGGACCCTTCTTTCAAGGTTTGACCGCCCCTACCGGGGTCTTTCTCGCGTGTCGGGCGGTAGCGGGGAAATTGCCGTGCACTCGGGCGACCAGCAAACCGCATGCTAGGAGCGAGTTGCCCGTCTTTATCGGTCCCCCGGTTTGGGGGATCTGTGGTTACATAGGCTCGGGGAATGGCGGATGTCGCGGATACGTATTCTTCCGGAAAGTGTGGCGAACAAAATTGCGGCGGGCGAAGTGATCGAGCGCCCAGCTTCCGTTGTGAAGGAACTGCTCGAGAACGCGCTGGACGCTGGGGCGCGATCGATTCGCATCGAGACGGAATCGGGCGGGAAACGCCTGATTCGCGTCGTCGATGACGGCTGCGGCATGAATCAGGATGACGCGCTGCTCGCGTTCGAGCGGCATGCCACGTCGAAACTGCGCACTGCCGACGACCTGCTCTCGATCACGACGCTCGGCTTTCGCGGCGAGGCGCTGCCCTCGATTGCCGCCGTTTCGCGGCTTGTGCTCGAAACGCGCACCGCGGAAGCTGAGCAGGGAACCCGCGTTGAATTTGCTGGCGGCAAGCTTGTTACAGTCAAACCGGCCGGCGTGCCGGCAGGAACGTCGATCGGCGTCGGCGACATTTTCTATTCGATGCCGGCCCGTCGAAAATTCTTGAAATCTGAGCCCACCGAGCTCGGGCACATCGCATCGCTTGTGACCCATTACGCCCTGGCACATCCGGAATGCCAGTTCCTGCTCAGGACGCCCTCCCAAGAGATTCTCCACTGCACCCCGGTCGAGAAGCTTGCCGACCGTGTGTATCAGATGTTCGGACGGCAGGCGCTTGATGAGCTGGTAGAGATTCCCGTCCAGCAAACCGCGCTCTCGCCTCCAGGTGGCGAGCGGGAAGCGGAGGAAGGGGAAGAGGCCGCGACATTGCGCGTGAGCGGGTTTACGTCGCGTCCCGAGGTGCAGCGCGCCAATCGCAACGGGATCTACATTTTCGTCAATCGGCGGCTGGTCCGTGATCGCCTGCTGCTCCACGCAATCGGCGAGGCCTATCGCAACATTATGCCCCCGGGCGCTTTCCCCGTGCTGCTGCTCTTTCTCGATTTGCCCTACCCGCAGGTTGACGTGAATGTTCACCCGGCAAAAATCGAGGTGCGCTTCCGGCATGCACAGTTCGTTCACGATTTTACCCGCGACTCGCTCCGAGGTGCGCTCGCGGCGGCCCGGCCGATCCCAGGGTTTCCGGCCGGGCGCGCTCGAGCGGCTGTTTCGATGTCGGGCGTTGGCCCCGGCGCCCCCGTGTCCGGCGGCATGAGCGGGCTGGCCGGCTATGCGCCAAGGCCGAACGGGAGCGCATTTTCCGTCCCTCCGCGCGCAAACATTCCAGATCTGGCCGCCACGGCGGAGACGGCCGACGTTCTCGAGCTCCGCGGCGGCGCAGATCGGTTTCAGCCGCAGAAATTTCCCTTTGGCTCGGAAGGCGGAGAGAATTTTCCGCTTCCCGCGCGAGATGCGGAAGCGGGCGGGGCAGCCCAGCCATCGGCCTCGGCGCCCGCCAGTTTGCCCCGGCCCGACGAAATTCTCGACTTGAAACCACTGGGGCAGGTGAATAGCAGCTTTATCGTGGCCGTGAACGGCGAAGGCTTGTGGCTCATCGATCAGCATGTCGCGCACGAGCGTGTGCTGTTCGAGCGGCACTTGCGTGCGCGTCGCGATGGGGAACTGGGCGGCCAGCGCATGCTAGCGCCCATTGTGGTGGAGCTCAGCCCTCGACAGCTGGCAACATTCGAGCGGATCGCAGATGAACTGCGCGCGAACGGCTTCGAAGCGGAGCTTATGGGCGGGCGAAGCGTGGCCATTCAAGCCGCGCCGGCGGGCATTTCGAGCAGCGACGCGGAAAAGTTACTTTACGAGATTCTGGATGGCATCGCGCGCGAGGATCAGGCTATCTCGATCGACATGCTACAGTCGAAAATCGCCGCATCGACCGCCTGTCACGCCGCCATCAAGGTGAATACGCCGCTCGAGCAGACGAAAATGGAATGGTTGCTCAGCGAGCTGGCCAGGACCGAATACCCGATGAGCTGCCCGCACGGCAGGCCGGTGGTGCTGCGCTACTCGCTCCGGGAGATCGAGCGCGCGTTCAAGAGAATTTGAACGGCGTGCGCCTACCTGGGACGGAATCACGTGGTGAAGGGCCCCAAGCCCTGCTGTCGCAGCCTGGCAGCCGCATGGGCCGGTTTGCAGGTTTCTTTCCCGTCGCCTGGTTGCCCGATGTTGACACGCAGGGAGAGCATTGACGGCGCGAGCCGATCTGTCTCGAGGAGTGAACCGCTGGAGGGCGCTTGACCAGGCTGATCATTGCGATTGATGGGCCGGTGGGATCGGGAAAGAGCACCCTGGCGCGCCGCGTTGCGGAGATGATGGGTTACGTCTACATCGACACGGGGGCCATGTATCGGGCGGTGGCCTTGAAGGCGCTGCGAGGCGGGATGGCCATCGATCCTGAGAATTCCGGTCCGCTCGAGGTGCTCGCCCGCGACACACGAATCGATTTGCGGGCGCTCGACGGACGCCAGCAGGTCTTCCTCGATGGCCAAGATGTGACGAGTGCCGTTCGCACTCCGGATGTCGCGCAGGCCGCGTCGAAGATCGCCGTGATCCCGGGCGTGCGGCAAGTGCTTGTCGCCGAGCAGCGCCGCGCCGGACGCCAGGGCGGCGTTGTGATAGAAGGGCGCGACATCGGCAGCGTCGTTTTTCCCGACGCCCAACTCAAGATCTTTCTGACGGCCTCGCCGGAAATCCGCGCGGAACGCCGTTGGCTCGAGCATCAGCAGAAAGGTGAAGCGATCGACTTCCGGCGCACCCTGAAAGAGATTCGCGAACGCGACCAGCGCGACCAGGAACGTACGTCCTCGCCGCTCGTTCGCGCCGCTGATGCCGTCGTCGTCGACAGCACCGCCATGGAGGCGGAGGAAGTTGCGCGACTTGTCGTGATGCTCGCCGGCGAGCAGGGCCAGAAAGCCGTCGGGCCCGAACCCGACGATAGCTCGTAGCTGTGCGGCAGCAGGAACGTCGGTCACGCGCGACAGTTGGTGTGTGAGAGGATGGCTTCGCGTTCTCGGTAATCGCTTGCAACGGGCTACCGACCGGCATGGTCCGGACTCGGGAGCCGTAGAACAAAACGCTGTTGGACCTTTCCGCACAGGGGCCCGCAGATGGCCCTAACATCCGCCATAATGATTACGTCAAAAGAAGTGGGGATTAAGCGCCGACGGGCTGCGGCAACAGCCGCCTTCCCGTTTGCATCCTAAAAGGCCGGTGCTTTCCGATTGCGCGAAATCGCTGCTTCCCTGGTGGGAACCGCGTGTATGTGGATAGCCCGAAGCCCGGCCGACGATTCCGGGACGGACGGCGGTCTCACCGCTATTCGCGCGTTGCTCTCGGGAGCGAACGTCGGTTTGGGGTTTCCCGGCGATCTGCTAAACTTTAACCTCACTTAGAAGGTTGATTGGAGACTGTTTTGTTTCGAAAAGTATCCCTGCCCGTAGTGTTGCTGGCGGGAATTGTCCTGGCCGGTTGCCCGAAGAACAACAACGATTTTGACGCGGGGCGGAAGGCCGAGGCCGTGCAGGACTACGACACCGCGCTCGTCGATTACGAGCGCGCGCTTCGCCAGGATCCCTCGAACGCCGAGTACAAACTGCGTGCCATGCGCATGCATGAAATGGACGGCCAATTCCATCTCCAGCAGGGTGAAAAGCTCTTGAAAGAGGGCAATTTGGAGATGGCCATGGCCGAGTTCGAGAAGGCCCGCGGCGTCGATCCCTCGAACATGGCCGTTCAGCAGGAAATCGCCAAGGTCATGGAGATGGTTGAGGAAAAGGGCGCGGGCAAGAAGAACGTGAGCGCGACTCCCGAAGGTGAGGAGCTGCTGGCCGCCCCTCCCGAACTGAAGCCGATGATCCACGAGCTCGATGGATTGAAAATGACCAACCAGAGCAACGTGGTGTTCGAGACCATTGCCAAGCTCGCTGGCGTGAGCGTGATTTTCGATCCAGAGTTCCGCGCGCAAAGGATTTCGATTGAGCTTCCGAAGATCACGATCGAACAGGCGCTGGACGCCGTCGCGCTCGAGTCGAAAGCCTTCTGGAAGCCGCTGACGAGCGACGTGATCTATGTCGCACCGGACAATCCCCAGAAGCGCACAGACATGGAAGACGAAATCGTGAAGACCTTCTACATCGCGAACACGCTGCAAACACAGGAACTGACTGAGATTGTCACCGGCCTTCGCCAAATGCTCAACATCCAGAAGATCGCGGCGGTGAACGCGCAAAACGCGATCGTCATCCGTGCCACTCCCAGCCAGGTTGCGGCCGCTCAGAAGATCATCGACTCGATCGACAAGGCCAAACCAGAAGTGCTGGTTCACGTGCAGGTGTTGTCCGCCAATCGGGACCGCCTGCGCGACCTCGGAATTCTGCCCGGACAGAGCGTAGCCGTGACCTTCAACCCGCGTCCGGCGCTTCAGCCCCAGAGCAGCTCTACGTCGAGTAGCAGTTCGAGCAGCAGTAGTACCACCACGACCTCCACCTCGAGCGTCGCGCAGGTGGCACTCAACAATTTGCACAGTTTGGGCGCCGCGGATTGGAGCGCGACACTTCCCGGCGTCACAGCCAACGCCATCCTTACCGACGACAAGACCCGCATTATCCAGGATCCCGAGGTGCGCGTCACCGACGGCGAGCACGCCAAGCTCACCATCGGCGAGAAGGTTCCGATCGCCACCGGCAGCTTCCAGGCCGGCGTGGGCGTCGGTGCGGTCGGCGGAGCGGGCGTCGTGAATCCCTTGGTGAACACGCAATTCACCTATCAGGACGTCGGCGTTACGGTCGATGTACAGCCGCGCGTCCATCCGGACGATGAGATCAGCATGAAGTTGACCGTCGACATTTCCTCCCTGGCCGGCAGTGAAAGTATTGGCGGCATCAATCAGCCCATCATCGCTCAGAACAAGATTGAGCATGAAATCCGGCTGAAGGACGGGGAGGCCAGCGTTCTGGGCGGGTTGATTTCGCGCACCGAGAACGTAAACGTCAACGGCATTCCCGGCCTGGCCCAGATCCCGCTGATGCGTTACTTCTTCTCCGACAACAGCAAGGAAGTCCAGGACCAGGAAGTCTTGATTGTTCTAACACCGCACATCATTCGCTTTCCGAACATCACGGCCGAAGACCTGCGCTCGCTCGACACGGGATCAGACCGAAACGTGCGCGTTTATCGCGAAGCGGACGAGGCTTTGGCGGCCCCAACCAAGGCGGATGAAGGGCTGGTCCCCGCGCCGCAACCGCCAGCCTCCGCGCAAGTGAACGGGATCCGCGCGACGAGTTCGGAGTCGGCGGAGAATGCCGCTGCCGCGCAATTGCAATTCGATCCGCCCGACGCCACCCTGAAGCAGGGCGACAACGTGACACTGAACCTGCGGGTGGCGAACGTCACCGACCTGTACTCGATCCCTTTGCTGATCCACTACAATCCGGCGGTGATACAGATTCAAGAGATCCGCAACGGCGGATTCCTCTCCGGCGGTACGCAGGAAATCGCCATCGTGCAGCGCATCGATTCCGAGCGCGGAGAGGCGGTCGTTTCCACCACGCGAAATCCCAATACGCCCGGGGTCAACGGCACGGGCACGCTGTTCGGAATCGTTGTGCATGCCGTCGCGCCGGGAACCTCGCCCATCCAGATTCTTCAGGTCAACGCGCGCAATTCGAAGCAACAATCGATTGCGCTTGTCTCCGGTGAGGCTAGCGTCCAGGTGCAGTGAGGCCATGCGCGAGGCGGGTCACCATTCCGAGGATAGCTGGCTGAAACGCTACCCGCCCGCGCCAACACACCAGCGCGGCCGTAGGCTCGGCCCGACGGCCGGACTCACCCTGATCGAACTGATCCTGGCGTGCGCGATTCTTATGATTTTGGCGACTACAGCGTTGCCGCTGGCTCGCGTCGCGGTCATCCGCCATAAAGAGGCGCTGCTTCGCTACGATCTCCAGCAGATGCGCGATGCGATCGACCGTTACAAGGACGCTGCGGACCAAAACAAAATCCAAGTGCAGGCCGGAACAGAGGGATATCCACCCGATCTCGATACGCTGGTCAACGGCGTTCCGCTGAACGGGGTGCAGAACAAGCAGATTCATTTCCTTCGAAAGGTCCCGATCGACCCCATGACCGGCAAGGCAGATTGGGGCATGCGCTCGGTTCAGGACGATCCGACGTCGACCGAGTGGGGTGGCACGGACGTCTTCGACGTGTTTAGCCGCTCGACCAGCACCGCCCTTGACGGGACCAAGTATTCAGACTGGTGAGTTCAGATGATGAGCCGGAATGTTTTTGATCAGCCGCCGCGGGCTCCGGAAGTTCGGCAAGAGCAGGGCTGCCCCGCGTCGAGCCGCGGGTTCACACTGCTGGAGCTGATGGTGGTCATGGCCATTATCATCGTCCTGGCAACGATCGGGGTCGTGCGCTACCAGAAGACCGTTGAGCGAAGTAGGGAAGCCGCCCTCAAGACGGACCTAAGAGACATGCGCGAGGCCATTCAGGATTTTACGCGCGACAAGGAAGCAGCTCCTACCTCGCTTGACGATCTGGTCAGCGCACAATACATTGCCCGAGTCCCAAACGACCCCATGACCGGGCAGCCAGACTGGAATGTCGACCAGTGCGACATGGTGCTGGACCCCGACCAATCGGCCGGCGGCATCTGCGACGTGCACTCTGCCTCCGACGTCGTTTCCCCGTTCGAAGGTACCGCGTACAGCTCCTGGTGATTGTCGCCCCTCCCCGGCGGTCTTCGAGTCAGGACCGTCTCGATCGTCCGGTCCGCTTCAGCTTGGTCAGCGGCGTGACCGAACCTCATAGCGTTGCCCGTTGGCGCTTAGCCCATTTGACCGAGGGGAAGCGATTGGATATGATCTGTTCGCGGGGTGGAGCAGCCTGGTAGCTCGTCGGGCTCATAACCCGGAGGTCGTTGGTTCAAATCCAACCCCCGCAACCACTTCCCTTTTAATTGGGCAAATCTGGGCAAAGAATTCTCCCTGAAATAGCCTTTCCAAGCTTCGACGCGGTTCGCACTTCATCCTCGCTCGCAACGTGCGTGTACACGCCGAGCGTAAGACGCGGATCGCTTTGCCCAAGCCTTTCTTGCCGAACCTTGAGCGGCACGTTCCACCTGTCCATCATAGTGGTGTTGGCGTGCCGGAAAGCGTGAAGCCCTCGCGCCTCGATACCAAGCGAGGAAAGCAAGGGACGCAACTTCCGCCTCACCACCAAATTCCCGTCCCACGGCGTCCCGTTCCTAGTGGCGAAGAGCAATCGCCGCTCGTTCGGTTGCCACTTGAGAATGAAGCCCCTCAGATGCTCGACCAACTCAGGAGACAAACTGAGCGAACGATACGCATTCTCGGACTTCGGACTTTGAATGCGACCGTGCCAAACACTCTGCCGCACCTCTAATCGGCCTGCTTGCAAGTCAAGATCATCCACCCGAAGACCGCACAACTCACCCCTCCGAAGCCCCGCTTCTGCGGCGATCCAATAAAACGCGCGATATGGACCGTCCGCCGCTGCGATGATCCGCTGGACCTCCTCGAGCGAGAAGAACGAGTTTCGCGGACGACGCCTCTTGGGAAGCACAATCCCGAGAGTGACGTCATGGGCTGCGTAACGCCACGCACGAGCCGACTTCCACATCATCTGAAACGTCGTGAAAAGATTCCGCACCGTCTTAGGATTCAGACGCACGCCAGACAAGAGCCGCTGCAAGTCCTCTGCCTGAATAGCACGCATCTGGTACGCTCCGAAGGACGGCCGGAAATATTTTCGGATTTGACTTCGAATCGTTGCTTGAGTGGACGGCTTGTGCTGCGTTAACACCGTGATTTCCCACCGGGAAGCAAATTCGGCAAAGGTTGCTGCTGGACGCGGGCGATAACCCACGGCATTGACCGGCGCGAGCCGTGCATCCAGCTCACGCCGCGCCAATTTTTCCGTAGGAAAGTCCTCGATAGTGCCGAGAACTTCCTTGCGGTGAACCCTCCGGACGCGACCATCTTCGATCACATCCTCAAGCCAGCGACCAACCCAAACCGTACGACGCTTCCCTTTTCGAAGATACAAGCTCCCTTCCTGATACCGTCTGCGAGCCAAGGAGTCTCTCCCTTGCCCGCCAAACGGCTGCGCTTCGCGCGCGATCATAGGCGCGCGTGCAGGCTGGTGCAAGGGCTTCTTGACGGGACCGAAACGTGCCGGGCCCACGGCAACGCCGGCGACCGAGAAAAATTCCTGAGCACAGTTGCCGCTATAGAGAGGGCTAGAAAGAGACGCATCGGCATGACCCGGAACACATGGCGAGCCTGAATTACAGCTCTGCCGGTCTCCAATCACGAGATTTTCACGTGAAATCGGCTCAAGCGACCCGCCCGCGCAAACTTCGCCGCTGCTGCCCGCGTCCGGGAGCGCGCCACCCGCGACTTGTTTCGGCCCGCGCATCACGGTCCGCCTTCCGAAAAAATTTTCGCGCGTGCAATCTCGCGGCGCACCTCCTCAACGTCGCGACGGCTCTCCGATTCCAGCGTAAAGAGCGGTACCCACGGCTCGACTATTTCGCAGAGCCGCCCCCCACAGATCGGGCAAGAACCAATCGGCGAATCCTCGCCCGGTTCACGGATCGGCTTGATCCGGTAGAACGCGGCGCCTGTCGAAAATCGGCGCGTTCGATGAAATGCGATCTCAAGCTCGGCGAGGCGTTCCGGCGTCGAATGCGACAGGAATTTCTCCGGGTACTTGAGAGCGTGCGCGAGAGCCGCGCGGAAACTGCGAGCCGGCTTGATCGAAACAAATCGCCGCTCATGGGGAGCGAGTGCGTGCCATGCGTTGCGCAACCCATGTTCGCGAATGAACCGCAGCATCTCGTGACGCCGCCCGCCACGCAAACCAGCAATAGACCAAAGCGCACTCAATTCTTTCCGTCGCCGCTGCGGGAGCCACGGGCCGACGTAGACAGAGTGCCGATGTAAATTAGTGTTCGAGCCGCCGAATTCATCGCAACCCGCGTGCCCATATTCATTCCGCGCGATGCCGAAGGCACGCTCAGCCATTCGCCACAAATTGTGCATGTCGCGATGAAACTCGCGGATTTTTCCGGACGCTGGCATCGTTCCGGTATTCGGTACGGTGAAATCGAGCTTGGCTATTACCAAACCGCGCCCGCGCTTGCGTGCCTCATCTCGCAGATGTTCGACAACCGGCTCAAGTGCGGCAATAGAATCTGAAAACTTTTGACGGAACCAATGTGGCCCGCAGATTTCGCAGTAGCGCGTCCGGCAGAGATAGGGGACTAGAAAACGGTGCTCTGAATTTTCGGAGCAGTTCACACGATGGCCGATTCGCCCGCAGAGCGTGAGCCGCTTCGCCTTTGCTCGCAGTCCGCCCGCGTCCATTGATTGCGCTTGCGCAAGACGTTCCGGTAAAGCGCCAAACGTATCTGCGAGCGCCCGAAGATCGCAGCATTCAGGGAGCACGAGCCGGGGATCACCGCGCCGCGTTTGTTTCCCGTCCTTACCGGCGAAATATCGTTTCCGGGCTTCGGCGTCACGTCGTGCCTGGCTCGAAATCTCTTCGGGGTCTGCAACCGCTTCGTTCTCTATGCGTGCAAACAACGATCGCCGGCTCGCGTGCCGCTGCCGATATTGCGCGTCATACTCAGGCGAGTGATCGTCCCACCGCTTACGGGCGGGCTCTGACGGAGGCACAAACAGGTCGGGATCAACGTCCCACAGCGGCGAGTTTTGAACGCCCGCCAAAACAGTTATCCTCCTGTCTCAAGTAAATGGGACCCAACCCCATCCAGCGGCTCCCGCGAGAGCCTGATCGCAACAATTCCGCCTTCGCTCGCGTTGCTCGCTTCGGCGGCACAGACGCTTTGCATCCCTGCCGGGCATGAAGGGCGCGAAAGCTGGAGCGGAGCCGTGAATGCCGTATAGGTCCCGAGTCGTCTGGTCTGTGATTCCGACGTTGCTCGCACTCACGCCCCACGGCTCCGCACAGAAAAATCAAAACGGAACATCGTCCTCAGCCGGTTGGCGCGGAATCGGCGCAAACTCCGTCTGCATCTTCTCGAACTCGGCCAACACGGCAGCGCAAATGCGGTTTTAGTTCAATTCAGGACTCATCGCGACCTCCAAGAAAGTCATATTGGAGGTCATATTGTTTGTTTTCGTAACGTTGCAGCCGGCGAGTGTTA
>DASPVZ010000053.1:0-94996 GCA_035622135.1 Candidatus Cybelea sp.
CAAATCCCGGCGGGGCGACGCCGATGACACGAAATGGGGTGCGGTTCAAGGTGATGTTTTTTCCGACGATCGCAGGATCTCCGGCAAATGTCGAATGCCATGCTGAATCGCTGAGGATTACTACAGCGCTTTCGCCGGACCCAGCGCAATCCGAATCTGCAAAAAAGCGCCCGCGCTCCGGCCTAATTTCAAGCACGTCGAAATAATTGCAAGAAGCGAGAGTTCCCATGATGGGTTCTGGTTTGTTGTGGACGAGGGTCGTTTCAGTAAACGCGGAATAAGCCAGCAATCCGGAGAACACGCGATTCTCTTTCGCATAAGCGCGGTATTCAGAATACGAAACGAACGAATCGTCATCTTGAATATTGCGGTGAAGAGGGCCGCCATTTGCAGAGTGAACGTTCTGCCCGACCGTGACGAGCTGATCCGCGTCCGGCACGGGCAGAAGACGCAGCGCGGCTGAATTGAGAATCGTGAAAATTGCCGTGTTGGCGCCGATTCCGAGCGCGAGCGTGAGGATTGCGATGGCGGCAAAGCCGGGGGATTTGCGGAGCATATGAACTGCGTAGCGAATATCCTGCAACACACCGGATAAACAATTGCCGTCGTCCTTTCCCGGCGAAATCGGCTCGCGATGCAAATCCCTCCCGACAGGACGAAGGCTGCGAGCGAGGAAATCGTCCTCCCTCAGTTCGTCGAGAGCGGCGCGAAAAGCTGAGTCTGCCGAGCTGCCCGCAGCGAGAAGGTCCTGATAGCGATCGTCGAGATGCTGCGCGAGTTCTTCGGCAATTTCTCCCTCGCGCGCCGGGGAGAGCTTCAGCGAAGCAAGACGGCGGAGAATTTCCGGTTTCCAATCAGGCATTTTCTGCCTCCGTGATGCGATTGATGCCAGCGACAAATTCGCGCCACCCGCGAAGCTGCGCAGCCAGAATTTTGCGGCCCTGCCGCGTGAGCCGATAATACCGGCGTCGTCGCTGGTCGCTTTTTTCGACCCAGCGCCCCTGTATCAAGCCGCGCCGTTCGAGGCGGTACAGGAGCGGGTAGAGTGAAGCGACATGGAAACGAACCGCTCCGCTAGAGCGTTGCTCAATGAGCTTACTAATTTCATAGCCGTGACGCGGGCGTGCTTCGATGAGTGAGAGAATCAACATCTCAGCGCTGCCTCTTTTCCACTCCATTTGTGATGGTATGGTGTCCATATATGGGATTGCAATATATCAAAATGTCGAATGAGGAGCCAAATATTTTTCCGCGAGCCTGCGATTCCAAGGGGGCGGGTCGCTTCCGAATGGAAGTTAGTTGGGCGCTTCCGGGAATAAGAGTTGGACCAAACAGTTCCTAATGGAATAGGGGATGTATTCGCCGACCGGTGTCTGGGAGTGTGGAAAATAATAGGCTTACGCCACGCAAGGGATCAGTTCGCTGCGGAATGGAATGCACAAAGTGTCTAAATTCGGTACGTATCGGGCCCCCGCAACTTAAACCTCTTCTGCATGAACAACTTGGGTTCACCCCGCAACCTAAGCAGCGAGTCCAAGGAACCACAAGCGGCGGCGTGGGGCTTAGACGTTTTCCTCCTTGTGGTGCAAGCGTCATCCTCTCAATGGCATACAGAACCTCTTTGATTTTTCTGTCCGCGGTATGCGTACCATGGGAGCTCCCCAGCTGGGGTTCTCGGCCAACATCTGGAAGATTAGATCCCGAACTTCTTTCGATGTCTGTCTTCTACCGATGGGCTTTCTGACCTTCGAAATCGCCCTCCAGTACCAACGGAATCCGGCGTGGTGCCATCGGACGACGGTTTCGGCCGTGACGACGAGGAGTGCTTGTTTCCAGCCTGACCAGCATCGACGAACGAGCAGCCAGAAGAGTTTGTCGAACAAATCTAGCTTTGGGCGCGGATGGCGCCGTTTGAGCACGACAAGTTGTTGACGAAGTGCCAGATTCTCGAGGAGAAGACTTTGGTGCGAGCGAAACAGGCGAACCAGCGTTCCGAAACAGAGTCTAACGAAACGAAACATGGCTGAGAGTTATAGCAGAACACTGCGAGAGACGACAGCAGCTATGTTATTGATTCCAAAGTCGGCTGCAGTTTTGGCGAGGCACAGGTATCAAAACCCGAAAAAAACATCTAACTTTGACCCAATTCAGTAATTCGCCATGAGCAGGCCGAATTTCGATTTTCCGTCCATTCCCATCCATCGCCAATATACTTCTGCACGCCGTTTTTGGGGATTCGGGTCAGAAAACTCCTGGCTCCGAATGGCTCCGAAGTCTCCTATGTCATACAGATGGCAATGTGTAGTACAATACAGGCATGAGATCTGCGATTCAAGCGAGACTGGATGATCGATCGCGAAGGAGACTCGCGGCTCTTGTAAGAGAATTGGGTTGGACTCCTTCGCAGGTGGTCCGCGAGGGGCTGCGTGTTCTAGAAGCCAGCTATTTGCGGCGCAGGAAGCACGGCATCATCGGCCTCGGTAAGTTCGAGTCCCGCGTGCGGGACCTGGGATCGAGCAAGAAACACTTGAGGGATTTTGGGCGGTGAAGCCGGTCCTGCTCGACACGGGCGTTATCGTTGCCCTCCTGGATCGTAGTGAGAGTCTGCACGGGGCGTGCGCCGGGACGGTAGGAGAATTGAAGGCGCCCCTGATCACTTGCGAAGCCGTGATCGCAGAGAGCTGCTACCTGTTGCGCAACTTGTCGGGTGCGCCAGAAGCGGTGATCGAAAACATTGCCGCTGGGATTTTTCAGATTCCTTTCCAGCTTTCGCGAGAGAGTGCTGGTGTAAAGCATGTGCTGCGAAAGTACCGCGACCGTAACATTGATCTTGCCGATGCGTGCCTGATTCGTCTGGCGGACGAGTTTGGGACGGGAGATATACTGACACTGGATCAAGATTTCGCTATCTATCGCTGGGGAAAGAACAAGCTTTTTCGAATGTTGCCGAGTCCGGGTTAGCCCAGAACGGGAAGAAACTCAGACGTGCAGGGACCACGTCACATACAGTCCTTCAAGGCTTTCGGTCCCACGTCAGTCCAATTCAAGAGGTTGGTTGCACCGCGTGGTTCGGTGTAAGCGACACCAGATGCGGCACTTGTGTGATTTTGCCTGCTTCCTTGCAAAGCAGGTGCTCTCCCAGCTGAGCTACACGCCCACCGTAACTCTATGATTCTAATAGATTGCTCTCACGAATCGCCACAAATGAGCACCTGCTCTGTCAGTAGGTGCTCTTCGGCAGAGCGCGTAGGCGGTCCGGCTGACTCAAGCTCCCAGTTCCTGGATCTCGATCACAAGCCCTCCAACCGCTTTAGCGGCTTGACGCCGTTTCCAGCGGTTGCACGTCACGCTCGACTTTGGTCGCGAGTTCGTCCTGAGCAACTTCTAGGTCGTAGCGCGTCTGGAGATTCATCCAGAAAACGGGCGTGTTCTTAAAGTAGCGGGCCAGCCTCAGAGCAGTGTCTGCGGTGATACCCCGGCGTTCGCCCACGATGTCGGCGATCCGCGTGACCGGCACGCGCAGGTCCAGAGCCAGCTTGTTCATGCTGAGGCCCAAAGGCTTCATGAATTCCTCGTGCAGAATCTCGCCGGGATGCACTGGCTTTAGTTTCTTCCCCATCTTTCTCTCCTAGTGGTAGTCCACAATCTCAGCCTCGTAGGCGTGTCCTTCGCGCCACACAAAGCAAATACGCCATTGGCCATTGATGCGAATGCTGTGCTGCCCCTCACGGCCGCCTTTCAATTTCTCCAGCCGATTTCCTGGGAGCTTCGAAAGTGTTCTCAGGTCCGCCGCCGCGTCGAGTAAATCCAGCTTCCGAAGCGCCTGTCGCTCAATCGCCTTGAACCGGCGCACCGACTCACGGCGGAAGAGGCGCTCGGTATCCGCGCACCGGAAGGACCGGATCACGAGCCAATGGTATACTGCTTTCCGTTAAATGTCAAGGAGTACGCTTTTGCGCGAAAACGCTAGAGCTGACCTCGACCTTGCGTTTGTGAATGGGGCCGCCGTTTCGCCGTCCTTGAGCGACGCGGCCACTTGCCTGATGTACTCAACGTATCTATTTTATGGTTCGCTCGAAAGCGACTCGTTTTTGGGCCGTGCAGTTTTCAGATTCACCTGGCAACAGAGTTGTGAAGTCGTAGACCATTCCACTAGAACGTCGCCCAGTGTTTGACTGATTGACTCACGCCGGCGCATTTCTAACGGCTCGGCTGGAAATGGCGAGCCGCCCTACCGGACCGTCAGCTGTACCCAGTTGCAGATATTACGCCGTCGAAATGAAGCCGTCTGGGTCATTTACGTCGTGTGATTGCTGAGCTCCCGACAATCAACAAATCGAGTTGCCGATTTTTTCCTTTCCCGCGGCGTTCTAAAAACCCCTTCAAATTGGTGCTCGCAAACCATTGAATTCAGATAGCGAGAACCAAACGGATTGTGTGTTCCAGAAAGAGTTGCTTTCGTTAGACGCCACAGTCGTAGACTGTTATTTCAAACCCTCCGCCTCCTAGCCTTGGAAACCGATCCGCTTGGTCGGCTTATCGGGTGGTCCCATCAACTGCCGAATCGCCTCAAAGATGGCGGTGATCTCCTCGTCGTGGCCTTCGATTCGCTTCTCTAGTTCGGCCAGCCTGCGAGCCAGTGCACGATGCGTGGCGAGCATCTCGCGTAGCTTTACGAACGCCCGCATGATCTGAATGTTCACCAGTACGGCGCGCTTGCTTCGCAATACGCTGGAAAGCATGGCCACGCCTTGTTCGGTGAAGGCATAGGGAGCGGCCCGTCGCGCGCCGCCCCAACTTGAAATCACAATTTGTGATTTCAAGTTCGAGAATTCCTTCGCGCTAAGTTGGAACATGAAATCTGCGGGGAAGCGCTCGCGGTTCCGTTTGACGGCTTGAACCAGGGCGCGCGGTTCGACGCCCTAGAGCGCCGCCAGATGTGTGCTCAGCATTACTTTGTGGCCACGAATCAAGAAAATGCGCGATTCGATTGTTTCAGCCAGTACGATAGCTTGCGTCTTGGTCATCATCCCTTATTTTCTTGAGGTCCCAATTGGCACCTCATCTTGAAATCACAAATTGCGACTTCAAGTTTCCATACCTGCACATGCGGTCACAGAGTGTGACCTGGTCGGAATCCCAATCCTCAGGGTCTCGAGTTGAACCCGTTATTGGTCGTCCACATTGAGGCAGCCGCAACCGTAGTGAAATCGTAGTACAAGTTGCGGCAAATCCGGCCGGCTTGATCGGATAATTAAGAGCCACCAAAGGCCGTTTTTTTCAGATTCGGTTTGGTCAATTCAAGAATTGCGGCCGTCACGTCGCCCATCCTCGTCCTCCTTGGACCTTATGAATTCCGTTCTGGACTGATAAGATGACGAATCGTCGGTGGCTTTCGGGAGAGAAGCCGAACTTGGTCCACGACCACCTGGTCGGCTCGTGTGACTCGGTCGTGCTGCCGGAGGTGTTCTCCCCAGGATGCTACGAGGAACACTTCGACGTAGCGCATTGGGGCTTCTAAATCCCGAAAAATCCCCCATCGATAGGCGCCGTCGCGGCGGCGAATACGCTCATAGTTTCGCATCGCTTTCAAAAACTGCTCTTCGTGCTCGGGTGAGACCTCATATTCCACGGTAACGAGAGCAGGTCCCGAGTCCGAGGCCGCTAAATCTCCGCCCTCGTTGGCGGCCGCTCTCCAGTGAACCCATGGGGTGAGATCGATTGCGTCACCTGGGAGCTGCAGGAACAATCCGAGAGCTGTGCTAAAGACCGCGCCTGCCCCTGAGCAGACCAGCGCGGGCTGAAGTCCCATCTTCGTTGCCATTGCACCCCAAACGGCACTCCCCGCCGCGACGCCCCCGAAAAACGCAAGCATCGCAACTGCCATAACGCGCGCACGCATCCACGTCGGTGAATTGGTCAACAGAAGGACACTGAAGAGGGAAATGAATACGATCCAGCCAGCTCCGGCAAGGAACACACTTAGACAGAGCACCCACAGGTTGTGGAAGAGTCCCATGGCAATTGTATTTAGGCCAAAGAGAATTACCGCGCCCGAAACTATCTGCTCCGAAGAAGCATGCTGCTTTAGCTGACGCATCAGGACGGCACCAATCACCGCTCCCGCTCCGAAACATCCAACCAGTGCTCCGTAGGTCATCGGGCTACCATTGATGTTGCGAGCGACAGAGGGCAGCAAGGCCATTAGGCCGCTTGCGAAAAACATCGTTGTGCCGGAGCGCATCGGAACCACTCGAACTCCGGGTGAGTACCAAACGTAACGGATAGCGGCTATAGTCGCTTGGCCGATTCGTTCGGCAGCACCCCTTCGCACGCTCATGGGACGACGCCAGCGGGCAATCACAAAAATAACACCGAGAAATGACACCGCGTTGATTGCGAAAGCGGTCCCCACGCCAGCCATCGCGATCAGGAGACCGGCTAGCGCCGGACCCACAGCCCGGGCAAAGTTGAATTCGATTCCATTGAGCGCGGCCGCTGGTGCGAGATCCTCGTTCGCAACAAGTTCCGGCAGAATAGCGCGCCAGGCAGGAGTCTCAACCGCATCCCCTGCGGAAAGGGCAAAGGTCAAAGCCAGCAGCAACAATGGTGAAGCCAATCGGCCGAAAGTCAAAACGGCCAAGAGCGCGGCAATAACCGTCATCCATACTTCTGTAACGAGAATCAACTTGCGTCGATCAACGATATCTCCGAGAGCGCCAGCAGGAAGTACGAACACGAAGAAGGGCAATGCGCTGGCCGTCTGGACAAGCGCGATGTAAAGAGGTCCGGCGTTGAACGAAACCATGAGCCACGCGGCACCTACGTTTTGCATGAATGTGCCGATGTCGGAAACCACATCTGCCAAAAGAAGATTTCGAAACGTTCGGTTCCGAAGCGGATGCCACAGGCTGGGCATCGCTGTCGAGTTGTGACTCGCCGCCACAAGGCCTCGCCCATACACAACAACGCCGTTATGTGTACTCGCGCCGAATCATTGGAGTCAAGTCATGTGTCATTCACAGAGGTTCCTCGGAGGGATTTTCCAGGCCAGGCTGGCTATTCGTCTCGGGGCAAACCGAAGGCGGTAAAGTCTTCTTCGCCGTGCATCCAGGAAGTTGCCCCTCGCGTAGTTGAAACCTGACAAGGAAAGCAGCGGCTCTCGCCCGAACTCAGTTAGATTTGATACCTTGCCGTCGTCTTAACCTCTCCTTGTCCCCATAGTACTCGACCGCCCGCGTGCACGAAAAGAAGGACTAGTTTTCCGCGTGGTAGTCGGCGGCCAGCTCTCCCATGCAATCCTTTACCCAATACGAATCGGCGCTGGCGGTACGACGATCTCAACCAGTCCGGTCGCCACGTCATAGACGAGGCCGGAGACCAGCCACTCGCCCGGCAATGCGGGAACCGCCCGCAGCGAAGCAACGTCGACGGCAACCGCCGCGCGCGGATCGGTGATCGCTTTTTTCTTAATTTCCCCTTCCTGTATTTGAAAATAGTGCGTCAGCATGGCGGGGTCGCCCGCGAGGCGAGTGATGCCGCAATCGGTGTGCTGAAGTACGATGATGTGAAACTCCCCGCCGCCTCCAGGAATCTCTCTGGCAACCTCACCGATTCGCCCGAGTAGAGCCAACTGCTCGAGCAACCCCGGGGTGACTCGACCGCCGATGTTACGCATCACAACGGCCTCGCCCGGTTTAATTCCAAGTACATGAGCCGGATCCACACGCATATCAGCGCAACCGATGATGACCGCCTTTACATTCGGCAACGCCCGCGGAAGCGAGGGCATCAGTGCGCCCGCAGCAGACTGCTGAGCAGCAAAGTCTTTGTTACGTTCTAACATAGAATCCAGATTGTTCATGTTTATTTGCCTTGAAAGATATCGCGCGATGCTTTGCTGCCACAGCTGCATTGGCGAGATGGATCGCCAGGGTTCCGATTGCGGCCATTGCAGTAATTTTCATTCTTTGCATCTCGGTGACCCGGTTCGAATTGTACCGCGACGGAGGGGGCGCAAGACCACAAGTGGTGTAATCAGTCCAAGGCGCTCATCGAGCCCTGAAGAAGGAAGCCTTGTGGCGGTCCGGGTGTGGCGACGGAAACACGGAAGTGCGTGCTAGGTTGCGGCGGAAACCTGCAGGGCAATTCTCCACGCCGTCTGCAGCTTGGTTTGAGCCTCGACTGGTAAGAACGGACACCGCTTCTTATGGCAGGGGGCTGGGAGCTCAGCCTCGTGTCATTCGGTGATCGGCACAATAGGGTCGGGGTGGATTGTAGTAATGGCAGGAGGGAAGCGTGCGTTGGCGCTTGAAGAAAATCATGCTTGGCCTAGATCCTCTGATAACCAGGCCCCGGTGCCTAGATCACTCCAAAGCGGGTGAGGACATTATGGCGTTTCGCGTCCAAAGTCACTTTGGGCTCTCTCGTAGACCCTTGCTCTCAGAATGAGCGTTTCGGTTCGTAGACTATAGCGGGAAGGCAGCGACTTCCGACATCGTCGGCTGGATCCCGCGAACTCGCGATCGAGGTGGCGAGCCGCCGCCATGACATTGATTTCAGGTCGGCCAAAGTTTGGCGAGGCACAGACGATCGTCTTCTGGTAAGGTATCTCGGCGCGCGACATCTGATTTCAACGGAGGAATTCATTTAATGTACAGAGCGCCCAAGTGGCTAGTGACACTTCTGATGGCTGGAGTACTTGCTGGACCGGTGGTGATCTCGGGCTGCGCGGAACATACGCGCGTTTACGATCCGTACTACCACGATTATCACGACTGGGATCACAACGAGGTGGGTTACTATCAGCGGTGGGAAACCGAAACCCGCAGAGAACACCGCGAGTTCGATAAGCGCAGCGCCGAAGAGCAGAAGGAGTATTGGGACTGGCGCCACAAGCAGAACTAGCGCGCTTCGTTCTTAGGGGCGGGATTCTGATCCAATGAGTCGGCGCTTCAGTTTATGAGATGAGCAATCGTGGGACGAGAATGCAAGCCGATCTCAGCCGCGCAATCGGTCCTGAACCGAATTCGCCTTCACCCCGGTTCGTATATAGATTCCAGAAAGGCTGTGCAACCGCACCGGTTTAACCGGCAGCTAGGGGGACTCGCTCTTGTCGCCTGTCGCGTAACAGCGTGGGTCCGTCGCACCGGCGCGGGGGTGGTGGCTAGCGCGCGCGTACCCGCCACGGCAACATGCGGCCAAGCATCCCGTCCCGCACGATCAGCGTGTGAAACAGAATGGCTCCGAAATGCGCGATGAACGTGAGAAATAACAGATAGGCGAGAAGTGTGTGCGTCCTTCGCAATGCCGCGTACAACATCACGCTGCGTGGAAGGATGGGGAAAAGATGCACCGATCCAAAAATCGCGATGGGATAGCGCGCTGCCGATAGCATTCCCCAACCCACCAGGGGCTCGACAAAAAGCAAGGTGTACAGCAGGGCTTCCGACGCGTGCGCGACGAAGCGCTCTTGGGAAGACATCGTGGCGGGAAACGGCGGCAAACTGCTCAAGCGCCGGTTCACGAACCGGATCACCACCAAAATCAGGATCGAGATCCCCAGCGGGCGGTGGAGTGATACCAGACGGTGATAGTCGCCGAGTGATGCCACCATCGCGACGCCGATGCCGAGCATGGTCAGCACCATTGCCGCCATCAGCCAATGCAAAAACTGCATAAGACCCGGGAATTGCTGCCCGTCGGTCGTCACCTTGGCGCTCACTTTCCTACCTCTGCGGGCCTGATCGCGCTCGGCTCTTTCGTCTCGCCCGCCCGCCTTGTAAACGATTGTGAATAGATGGCCGATCGAGCGCTCAGCAAGGGATCATCGGAGGGCGCCATGCCGGCGGGCAAAACCAGCGGATCGAAATTGATGTCGCGCGCGGGACTGGTTTCCTCGCTTTCAACGGAATCGAGCGTCAGGGTTCCCACGTCCACCTGCTCCCTCCCTTCGGGCCACGGGATCGTTGCGTCGTCGGTTGGATCACCCGGCTGTCCCGCTGTGATGATCAAATGCCATTGCAATGGATGCTGCAGGATGCTCGCAATCAGCGCGTCAAAGAGGAAATTTTTGTCGTGGGTTGCCGAGGTTGCACCCGCAGCTTCAAAAGGCTGCACCGGCAGCAGTGCCCAGCGTACGGGCATCGATGTGCCTTCCGCATCGGTGAAACGGAACACATTGAGTCCGTAGAAGGTGCTGTTGTCGAATCCTGATGACGGCGCGTGGCTCTTAATGATTCCCAGCGCCCGCGCAGTTTCCGGATTGTTCGCGAGGAACGCCGCCAGTTTCGCCGGATCGGGCTGATGTGTCTTGGGATCGGGTTGCGATGCAACCAGGTTGTCGTAGAAGGCTTGCGGGTCCTTGAACGGGAATACCGGCAGATTGATCATCGCCGTCCGCCACTCTTCGCCGTCGGACAGAGAAAACTGAAGCCCCAAGCCACGGACAGTGCTTAGTTCGTCGCCGGCATAGGGATCGCCACCGCCCAGAGAAAAGCGACCGATCACCGGCACACGGCCGGTCCGGAACACAACGGCCTTCGAAAGGCGCCTCCCCTGGCCGTTACTATCGAAATAACCTCTGACGCACACGCCTTTCGCGTGATTGCGACGGAAACCCGAGTACTCGCCGTTCACCCGCTCAAATTCATCGACGAACCGCCCAGGCGTTAGCTTGCGCGGGCTGAGCCACCCTCCCAAATAAAGAAACGCACCCACGACACCCAAAAGCAGAACGCCAATGCCCGCCAATCGGCCGAGCGCGTTTCCTCCGAGCAGGGGCGGTGCTCGCTTTTCCACCGGCGCAGTGTCACTGTCACTTGCCAACTCGCCGCTCCCGTGCGGAGTTTTCGGGTCCTGGTCGGGTGCTAACGGTGCCATTGCGTCCTCCTTTCCGTTAGGTGCGCCAGTCCGATTCCTCTGCTCTCCTGCTGCTCGTAAATCAGAAGGCCACAACCTTCGCTTAAAGTGCGCCCATGGCCAACTGCAGCTGTTCCCTCATTCTCTGCATAGTCTCGGGCAACGGGCACCGCAAAGCAAATCTTAAGAGGTGGGTCTCCGACCCCCGGGTTTTGGATGTCTTTGTGCTGCCGACGGCGCAACAGCGCGCACACGTGGCGCGCGATCAAAAGTGCCAAGCAGAGTTGGGGCGATGAAATTCGGACTTTTCGCAGTGATTCCTCTATTCAAGAAGCCCTGGACTCTCTCGCCCTCGGCGCGGCATAGACTCGTCTGGATTGGAATCCGGCTATGAATACAACTTCGGGCAGGGACATGAGCGATCGGCCGGCGTAAGCGCCGGCCTACTAATGGCTATCCCGTGAACGACTTAGCGGGCACCGATCGCGGAACGCCTTGAGATGAAGGCGTGACAGGCGACATCTTCCGTGCTCCGAGCCGAACCCTGACGGACGCCGGAACTTACCCTGCGGCCTGCCCTCCCCTGCCCTTGTATACACTTGTCATCGGCGCAAGAAGGAGGTACTCTTTGTAACACGAGGTGTGGGGTGTTAGCTGCACTCAGACGTCTGTGGGGCCAGCAATCGGGTGACGACACCGTTGAGTATGCTCTTCTGACCGCTTTCGTCGTCCTGGTGTTGGTCGCGGCCCTCTACCAGATGGGTAAAGCGACCAACCAAGGGTACAGTTCCGCGGGCAGCGCCGTGGCGGGCGCTAGCGGCAGTGGTGGGGGCGGCGGTTCGGGAGCGTCCAACGGATCGCCCGGCGATGGCCAAACAGGAAGTGGCGGAACTGGAAGTTCCAGCGGCGGCGGCAGTTCCTCTGGTGACGGCGGATCCCCTGGCGGCGGTGGTAGCAGCTCCGGCGGGGGCGGCGGTGGCGGCTCTGCCGGCGGCGGTAGCGTGGGCCATCCTTCAAATCCCTTGCCAAACAAATAGGAGCGTTGCGGGGACGATCAGGTCCTGCCCGCTCAATGAATCCAGGAAAAATCTGGGTGGGCCACTCGTCCGACATCGAATGGCCCATCCATTGGTGAGGAGTACTCTCTCCGCTCCAGATGCCCGCTGAGATTCTAAGGATATCGTGTCGTTGACTTCTGGCCGAAGCAAAGTATCATAAAAGCTGGTGGCGAAGGAGTTCGCCCTCTTAACCGCTGTCCCTCGAAAGCCGGGACAGATGATGACTCCTGACAAGGATCTTGTCGCGGAGTCATGTCCCCGGCAACGATCCCACAACTGAGATAGAAGCGAGAATTGACATGCAAAATGTCTGGGTACTGGCTTCGTTGTGGGTCGGATTAGCACTGGTTGCAACGCTGCTCGCCATCTGGTTCAAGATTTCGACCGCTCTGACCGAAATCGTCGTCGGGACCGTCGCACAGTTTATTATCGTAGCCATCGCTGCCCCGACTGGGCTAGCGGCGAAGACAGAGTGGATTACATTCCTTGCGGGGACAGGTGCGATTGTCCTGACGTTTCTTGCCGGTGCGGAACTCGATCCGACCATCTTCCGGGTTAAATGGAAAGAAGCAATGGTCGTTGGATTGGTGGGCTTCATGGGGCCGTTTCTAGGCTGCACCGCGATTGCCCACTACCTTTTGCATTGGTCAGCGAGGTCGAGCTGGTTGGCAGGCGTAGCGCTGTCTACGACGTCCGTAGCCGTCGTATATGCGGTGATGCTCGAACTGGGGTTCAACCAGACGGAGTTCGGAAAGGCAATTCTCGCAGCCTGTTTCATCAATGACCTTGGGACGGTCATCGCCCTGGGCCTGATTTTCTCCCCGTTCACGATGCGGACCCTCATCTTCGTCACGGTGAGCGTCGCGGTGTTCTTCATTCTGCCCTTCCTGACACCGCGTTTCTTCAAGCGCTATGGTGGTCGGGTATCCGAGCTGGAGGCAAAGTATCTTCTCTTCCTGTTGTTTGGCATGGGCGGATTGGCTCTATGGTCTGGCAGCGAACCTGTTCTTCCCGCATACATCATCGGGATGGTCTTAGCCGGGACCGTCGGAAAGGATCACGTTCTCATTCGTCGTTTACGCACCCTGACGTTCGGCCTGCTCACGCCGTTTTATTTCCTGCGGGCCGGCTCATTTGTTTCCGTTCCTGCGCTGATCGCCGCGCCCGTCGTCTTTCTCGCTCTATTCGGAGCGAAGATGATTTCAAAAATGGTCGGGCTATATCCAACCGTGAAGTCCTTTAAATACCAGCGCGAGGAAGGCTTGTATTACACGCTCATGATGTCCACAGGATTGACGTTCGGGACGATTTCGTCCCTGTTCGGCCTGAGCCATGGCGTCATTAATCAGGCTCAATATTCCTATCTCGTGGCGACGGTTATTGGGAGTGCCGTCGTTCCGACAATGTTTGCAAACGCGTGGTTCATGCCGCGACATCTCTTGCCAAAACAAGAGCAGGAATCAACTGCGAAGGGAATCAGCGCCGTTAGCACGAACTGAGGAGGTGTCGCGATGATGGGTCGTCGACATTCGCAATTCAAAAGGGTTCTCGTCGGTTACGACGGTTCTGCCCAAGCCGATAAGGCGATAGAGAGCGCTCTCGCGCTCGCGCAATCGCTCGACGCAAAAGTCCTGCTTTTTGCGGTCGCCCGACCACCCGAGCCCGCGACGATGGTCGAAGTGGACGCGATGCTCGATGATGCGCGCGAGCATTTCGAGGAGCAGTTCAAAAGAATCCTTCAGCGTGCCAAAGAGTTGGGCGTTGAACTGGAGACCGATATTGCTGTCGGACATCCTGTCGAACAAATCGTGCACCGTGCGGAGTCCGAGCGCGTCGACTTGATCGTACTCGGACGTCGAGGCAAGTCGCGATTCGAGAAAATGCTGGTGGGGTCCACGGCCGAGAAAGTGCTTCGCTATGCCCATTGCCCGGTTATGGTGGTGAAGTGACGGAAGACAAACTCAATTCTCCGAAACGTGAGGCCCTGCTGAACGACTTTCAGGCGCGACGGTTGCGTGTCACTTGCGAGTACATCGACAAGCTTCTGGGCGAAGTCGAGGAAATTGTGCATGCGGCCGCTTCGAAAGCGGCGTTTCCGCGTTTCATACCCGATGTTGCTCCAACGCAGCGACGCACGATTGCGGACTATATCGCGCGCCTGCGAGCGCAACTGGTCCGCGTCCTGGATGGCCAGGGAATTGCGAGAGAAAACCCCTCGATTCCTGCTTCGCGTGCCATCCACGTCGCGTTGGGCGCAGTCGATATTGCGGTCGAAGAGTTGAAGCCTCATTACATGCGTGGATATGGTGATCTTCCCGAGGCGGCGGCGACCGAGTTGAACGGGATCGTAGGCGAGTTGAGCGGCTTGGTCTCGAGGCTTGATCGTTACTTAGCGGAGGGCTCGGGGCAAGACCTCAAAGCGCGTCTGCTGCGCCTCGAAGAGAGGAGCCACGACCTTTGCTTGCTTTCCAGAATTGAGCAGGTCGTGGCCGAGCGCGGCATGGTCGAATTCCGTAGCTCAATCGCCTCGATTGTGGAACGGGCCGAGGACAAGACGTTCGAGATCGCCCTGTTCGGTCGTGTCAGTTCGGGGAAGTCCTCGCTGCTAAATACCATCCTTGACGCCGATGTTTTGCCTGTTGGTGTCACGCCCATTACAGCTGTCCCAACGCGGATAGCGTATGGCGAAAAGGCTTCCATGAAGGTCTCTTTCGCGGAAGCTCCCTCCAAGACCATGGAAGCCTCAGACCTGGCAGACTTTGCAACCGAGGAACGCAACCCCGGGAATACGAAGCGCGTAACGCGCATCGTTGTGACGTTACCGTCGGCGCGCCTGCGTGACGGCGTTATCTTCGTGGACACCCCAGGCCTCGGGTCACTCGCCACCAGCGGCGCTGCCGAAACACTCGCCTACCTGCCCAAGTGTGATCTCGGCGTGGTCTTGCTTGATGCAGGGTCCACGCTTACGAACGAGGACTTGCAGGTCATTCTCTTGCTGCAGGAAGCGGCGATTCCGATCAACGTGTTGCTCAGCAAAGCCGATCTCCTCAGTCTAGAAGATCGCGAGAAGATCATCCGGTATGTTCGACAACACCTCGCTTCCGAGTGCAATCTGGAATTGCCCGTCCGTCCCGTGAGTGTGCGTGCCTCCCACAGGGAGCTGCTGGATGGCTGGTTTTCCGAGCATATTCTCCCGCTCTATAGCCGTTCCCAAGATCTCAGGGCTGCGTCTCTCCGCCGGAAAATCGGCGCGCTCTCGGAGTCGGTGATCGCCTCCCTTCGCCTTGATCTTGAGCGTCGCAAGTCATCTGCCTCAGGGACAAAGGAGCAGATTCGCGCGACGGAAGCACGGTTGCGGCGCGCAACCGGGCTGATACAACAAACAAGTTCTGCGTGGGAAGAAGATCTTGAGAGGATGGCCGTTGACGCCTCCGAAATTCTACGCGAAACAGCGGCGCTTCTGATGGACCGTTGGTCAAAGACTCGGGCTCCCAAGCGCGAGAGGTTGGTTCAAGAGTCCGTCGTCGAAGTCGTACAACAGAAAGTGCGCAAGCTCCACGAATCGCTAGAGGCTCTGGCCGTCGAACTCCGTGACGTGCTCCGGGCGAGTGCCGGAGAAGTTGGGATTGCCGACATGCCGTCGGAGGATGAGTTCCAATCTCTCGTTCGTGGCGCACCCTTGTTCGATGGAGGCCCGGTTGGCATATCGGTATCACGCCCAGTCTTGGCCGGCCTGTTGGGGAGGCGGTCTGCGGAAGGGCGCTTGGCGAAAAAGCTGCGGCACAGACTGGATGAAAGCCTACGACAATCACTCGGCACTTACTCCGGTGTCTTGCGGGAATGGACGAGAGTCGTTACCACTCACCTTCTGCGGAGGTTCGAAACGTATGCCGAAGGATACCGGGCACAAGCTGAGCGGTCAGTTTCCCTAAAGGATCTGACGGAGGAAGAGCTCCGTGCCGTTCGCGAGAGTTTGAGGCTCTTGGGAGCGGAGACGATTCGTGCCGATGATGGGGATGCTCAGAGAGAGGGGAGTCGAGAGGTGCCGCCGCTCGTTCCTCAGACGAAGAGGGGAGAATCGCAATCATTGTCATGAACGAGTGCTTCCGGTTGTCGGAGCTGAGGGTTTCATCGCCGCGACCGGAGGAGGTCGCGAAAGAGCTCGACGGAAGCACATGAAAGGATGGGATGAAGTCGCCCAAGTCCGAACTCTGGGTTGGTCGAAAGGATGAACTGGGGGCGCTCTGCCATGCGATTCCGCGAGGCGAAAGCCGGCTTGTTTGGGGGCCAATGGATTCAGGTAAGACCGCTCTCATCGAGAAAGCGGTTTCGCAACTGTCAGACAGGGAGCGGCGCAGGTGTGTCTTCTGGACAGGCCCCGCGAGCGGAAGACATTTGCTGTCGCACTTTGTCGCCCAACTATTTGCGCTGGGTGACCCCTTCGTGCGGAAGAAGATCTACGCGGATGGAGCCGAAGGGCCACCGCTCGGCCAGTGGCTCGGTAAGCAAACGAGCCTACGTCTGCGCGGTATTCTGTTCACTGCTCTACGACAAGGCCAGTACCGTCTCTTCCTGGACCATTTTCCTGCCGCTACTCACAGTATGGCTCGACTCATGAAAGAGATTATGTACCGATGCGAAACGCCGTTGTATCTGATTGCGCGCGGCTTTTCACAGGACGCGATCGGATACGCCTGGAGTTTGTACTGGCACGACACACTGCGACTTCGCGTGGGCCCGTTGAGTGGCCGAGAGGCGAGAGATCTATTGGAACTTTGTATCCGCAGCTGTAGCCTGGGCTCACTCGATCTGACAGATTTTCGCGAGGAAATCCTCCTGTTAAGCGGCCGTCTCCCCGGCTCGATTGTGAGGATGTGTGAGTTGGCCGCAGACGCGAGATATCACTCTGGGGACCGCATCAAAGCCAAGCTTGTGCACGTCGATTATCTGATACGGTCAGATCCTTCGACTACCCAGCCAGCAAATACTGTCCTGCCATGACCCAAGCTTCTGATCGCCAAGGTGTTTTGCAGTCCGGCGTGCGCGAAGCCACCCTGTACCGTCTGGCTGAGCTGGCCAGCGATTTTGGCGCCGAACACATAGCCGCCGTGGCCCGCACTACCGCCGAACGTGTTTCCGCGGGACTTTTCTACGTGGCCTGTGTCGGCCAGTTCAAGCGGGGTAAATCAACTCTTTTGAACGCGCTTGTCCGGGAAGCCATTCTTCCGACTGGTGTCGTTCCGGTCACAGCGGTGCCTACCATCATCCGGTACGGAAGGCGTCTCGTCGCTCGCGTTCGATTCGGAACCGCCGCGTGGACCGAGATACCGGTGAGTGCCATTGCAGATTACGTCTCCGAGGAAAAGAATGCGGAAAATACAAAGAGAGTTGCGGGGCTGGAGATCTTCGTTCCGAACGTCCTGCTCGAAAGCGGAATGTGTTTGGTGGACACACCGGGGCTTGGGTCTGTTTTTTCGGGAAACACTGCGGCAACTCGCGCTTTCCTGCCCCACGTGGACGCGGCTGTCGTCGTCATTGGGGCAGATCCCCCATTGTCCGGCGAGGAACTCGAGCTTGTGCAAACCGTGGCCGAACAAGTCGATGACCTCCTGTTTGTGCTCAATAAAGCAGATCGCGCGACTCAGGAGGAGCGCAGGGTTTCAGTCGAGTTTGCCCGCAACGTTTTGGGGCAGCGTCTTGGGCGCGAAGCTGCGACGGTCTTTGAGGTCAGCGCTCTTGAACGCTTGGAAGATCGCGGTCCGAGCCGAGATTGGGACCTCTTTGTGGAGGCCCTTCAAACCCTCATCCGGAACTCGGCCCGCTCGCTGGTGCGCGACGCTACCGAGAGAGGCATCCGCCGTGTATCCCATCAATTGCTTGCGGTAGTCGAGGAGGAGCGCGAGGCCCTGCTGCGGCCCATAGAGGAGACCGAACGGCGCATCTCGAAATTGCGGCAGACGTTGGGAGAAGCCGAAGGGTCCATTCGAGACCTTGGAGTACTGCTCACTGCCGAACAGCAACGCTTGTCGAAAGCGCTCGCAGGGCGGCGCGATCTGTTCCTAAAGCGAGCGCAAGGGAAGGCTTCGAAGGAGTTAACTGAGCGCTGCTGCCTATTGTCGGGCCATCGGAATGGACCATCGTATCGACGCGAGATCAACCACCTGGCACAGGATATTGCCCGCGAGCAACTCGGTCCCTGGCTCGAAGAAGAAGCCAGGTACGCGCGAGACGAGTTTCGCAAAACGGCTTCACGGTTCACCGAACTCGGGAACGATTTCCTACGCCGCCTGAGCGAGGCCGGCATTCCGGGCCTGGAAGAACTGCCGGAGGAGGTCAACTGCGAGCAAGGGCTCGGTGCTGGGTCGCAGTTCCGTTTTCACGTGATTGAGCGAGTCGCCTCGCCTGCGTCCCCTTTGTTACTTGTGTCTGACCTTGTTCTGGGTGCGTTGGGATTGCGGGGAAAGATCAACAGGGATGGGCGAGAATTTCTTGCGCAATTGCTTGAAGTCAACAGTTCAAGAGTTCAGAGCGACGTTGATGAACGCGTGCGCGAAAGCCGAAGAAAACTGGATAGAGAGATCAAAGGTATTCTTGGCGAAGCGGTCACCGTGGTGGATCGTGCGCTTGCTCGTGCCAGGACGGCGCAAGCGGAGGGTGCGCCGGCGGTTGAGGCCGCACTAGCCCGGCTCAATTCCATTGAGAACGAGGTACAAAATTCTCTAACCGGCCCCTACCGATAACCAAGAGAATACGATTTAGCGCGTCGGGTCACGGAGTCCTGACAGCTCGGCGCCGGCGGGGCGTTCTCGCTTCTGAAGGTGCTGCTAGCTGATAATCGACCTGTACTCCCTGTCTAGACGGGAAGTGGCCCAGGCGCTTGGACGGATGGGGCAGTATTCTTGGCTATGCGGGACACCCGATGCACACGGCGCTTTTGACGCTCGCGGCATTCCTCGCCGCCTTCGCTTTCTTGCTTTTGGCCGGGGTCGTGTACCAAGCCGCGGGGACTCGGCACGACCGCCGGCACTTCCCGCCTCCTGGACGTCTGATTCGCTGGGGCGAGCGGTCGATGCATATCTGCACAACAGGGGGCGGCACACCAGCGGTAGTCTTCGAATCGGGCATGGGTGCATCCTCGTTGAGTTGGGCCGAGATTCAGCCGGATGTGGCGCAGTTTACTCGAGCCGTGAGTTACGATCGGGCGGGACACGGCTGGAGTGATCCCTCGCGCGAGCCCCGCACGGCGCAGCACGTCGCAAGGGAGCTGCACGAACTGCTGGATCGAGCCGGCGTGCCGGGGCCGTACGTTTTGGTTGGGCACTCCTTCGGCGGCTATGTGAACATGGCTTTCGCGCACCTGTATCCGGGCGAATTGGCTGGCATGGTGCTGGTAGACGCGATTCACCACGCCGAATGGGAGAGCCCGACGCCAGAGCAACGGAAGATGATCGAAGATGGCTTGCGCTACGCCCGGATTGCCGCGTGGCTCACACGTCTGGGTTTCGTGCGGTTGTGCCTCGCGCTGGCGCTGCGGGGCTCATCCGGGCTGGCCCGGGCCGGAGCGAACGCGTTCGGCCCTGGTGCGGCCTTGGCCGTCGAACGCATCGCGGGCGAGGTTCGGAAGTTGCCCCCTCGAAGCCTGCCCATCGTGCGCGCGCTATGGTCGCAGCCCAAGAATTTCCTGACTCTGGGACGGTACCTTGCCGCCTTGCCGGTCAGCGCTCGGCAAGCGGCGCGGCTGACCTCGCTCGGGGATTTACCGCTCGTCGTACTCTCGGCCGACCATCGCGTGTCGCGGTACACCGATTGGCAACGCGACATGGCGCAGCTCTCTTCGCGGGGGCGACAGCTGGCCGGGACCGATTGCGGACACTGGCTTCATCTTGACCGCCCCGAGCTGGTCGTTCGGACGATCCGTGAGGTTGTGGCTGCTGCACGAATTGCTTCGAGCGAGGAAGCCCAGGGACACGGTGAAACGGCCGAGCGATAGGTGTCGGGACTTTTCCCGCGGCGAGCCGTCGTGGGGAAGCGATTCTCCAGAGGTCCTCCTTTACCCCGGTCCGAGGCTGACCACTTCGTTTCATTCGTACCTCAACGCCACCATCGGATCCACACGCATGGCGCGCCGCGCCGGAACGCAGCATGCCGCCAGCGCAACGAGCGCCAGCAGAGTCGCTACCGCAATCATCGTTGCCGGATCGCCGGCACGCACGTCGTAAAACATGCTCTTCAAATACCGCGTCACTCCCAGCGCAACTCCGATGCCCGCGGCCGTTCCTGCAACGGCCAGCGCGATTCCCTGGCCAATCACCAAACGCAGCACCTCGTGCTGCTGTGCGCCGAGCGCCATGCGAATTCCAATTTCTCGCGTCCGCCGCGACACTTCGTATGACAGCAGCCCGTACAGTCCAATCGACGCGAGCACCAGCGCCAGAATGCCAAAGAATCCCGACAGCTTCGCAATCATGCGCTCCTCGCGCAGAAGCCGGTCAATGATTTCGGTCTGTGTGCGCACGTCGAATACCGGGAGGTTGCTGTCCATCTCGCTCACCACGCTGCGCACGGCGGGAACAAGCGCCACGGGATTCGTGCGTGTGCGGAGCTCGAAACTTACGCCGAGGCCGCTCGTTGGCGCATACATGGTCGGCTCCATCGCTCTGCGCAAGCCTTGGTATTTCGCGTCGTTCACCACGCCAACGATGACGCGCTGGGTGCCGTTCGAGTCAAATTGCTGCCCGAGCGGATTCACATTCGGGAAAAATGCCTGCACGAAACTCTTGTTCACAATCACGGCTACGGGTGCTTCGGTCGTTGCGCTTTCCGAAGAAGCCGGCGAGTTGTTCGTTTTTCCCGCTGCCTTTTCTCCGCTCGTCGCTGCGGGGTTCGGAGGGGCGAGTCCGGCGTCCTTGGCCTCCTCGGCTGCGTCGCGCTCCCGCTGCTTTTCGTACGCGATTTGCTCCTGCGCAAAATCCGCCGCCGTGAAGCTGCGTCCCTCGAGCAGCTGCATGTGCATGGTTGAGAAGAAATCCGCCCCGACCCCGAGATAATCCGTCTCCTCGTGCTTGTCCTTTGGCGTGCCCGGCAGATGGAAACCCGTTCTCCACAGGCTGCCGCTCAGGAGCGCAGTGCTCGAGTAACTCACAGATTCAACACCGGGCAGCCCCGCGAGCCGTTCCTGCAGCGTGCGATAGCACGCGTCGATTTGTGGCGTCTTGTATCCGATCAGCACGGGGTCCAGGCCAAACGTCAGCAAATTGCGTGTGTCGAACCCCGGATCCACGTTTCGCAGATTTTCGAGCGTGCGCACCAAAAGCCCCGCGCCTACCAGCACCACCACGGCCAGCGCGACCTGGGCAACCACCAGGCCGCTGCCGAGGCTGAGCCACCGCCCCCTCGCGCGCCCTGTCGCCGCGGAACCCCCCGTGCTCTCCTTCAGCGCCGGCGTTAAGTCCACGCGCATGCCGCGAAATGCCGGCGCCAGTCCGAAAATAACCCCCGTCAGCACCGAAGCGGTCAACGTGAAGGTCAGCACGCGCCCGTCGATGCCGGGATGGAAGCCAAACGGCCGGTCCGAACCGCTGGTGAAGAGGCCGACGATCGCGTGCGTTCCCCACAGCGCAAACAGAATCCCCAGCGCGCCTCCAACCAGCGAAAGAAAAACGCTTTCCGTCAGCAGTTGCTGCACAATTCGCCCGCGGCCCGCGCCCAGGGCCAGCCGCACTGCAATTTCCTTTTGCCGCGCAGTTGCGCGGGAGAGCAGCAGCCCGGCAACGTTCGCGCAGGCAATCAGCAGCACGATTCCTACGGCCATCATTAGCGCGTACAGTTCCGTCGAGAGGTCCGTCGTCTCACCTGTGAGCCCGGACTGCGCGGGCAGCGCGGCAACTTTCGGATCATCCTGGGGCTTCGAAAGAGGCTTTCGACCGTGCAGCATCTCGTTGCGGAAGAGAGTGGATACCTCGGCCTGCACCTCGGTCCGCGTGATACCCGGCCTGAGTCGCCCAATAATCACGAGCCACCAGTTGTAAACGTCGGTAGGGCGGTCGTTCATAAACGGACGGGAATCGAGTCGCGAAAGCGTGGAAAGCGGTACCCACACTTCGGTAAGCTCGCCGGGGCTCAGGCTGTCGAAGTCTCTGCCGGCCACGCCGATGATCGTGAAGGGCACGTTGTTGAGCCGAATGGTCCGGCCAACGGCCGCGGGAGAGCCGCCGAACTCTCTTTTCCAGTAGCCGTATGTCAGCACCACCACCGGCGCCGCCGAAGCGGAATCGTCGCTCGGCCCGATCAGCCGGCCCGCCGCAGCGCGAACGCCCAGCACCGGGAAAAAACCGCCGGAGACCGCTTCGGCCCTTAGCACGCTTGCCGTGCCGTTCCCGCTGAGGTCAAGCTGTCCTCCATCTGCAAAGGCGGCCACGCCGGAGAAGGCTTTCGTCTGTGAAACGAGGTCGCGAAAGAACGGCTCGGAAAACGAGCAACTCGAAGACGCGTTCCCGTCCGACCAATCCTCCGCACAATCGCCGTAACTGCTGCTGTCGTGAATGTCCGGCGCCTTGCGCGCGCTCCATTTCAGCACGACGAGGCCCGCCGCATCGCGCACGGGGAGCGCGCGGAGCATAATGCCGTCGATGAGGCTGAAGATCGCGGTGTTCGCGCCGATGCCGAGCGCGAGCGTAAGAATTGCCACGGCGGCGAATCCCGGAGATTGGCCGAGCATGCGGATTTCGTAACGAAGGTCCTCTACGAGAGTATTCATGCCGGCCTCCGAATGTACACCTTAATGCCCTCTAAGAATCCGGCTACCGTGACCCGTCAGGGTTTTTTCTGCCGATCCCGCAAATCCATCCTCTGTCGCGTTCTTCGATGATTTGAACATCCGAATAGCCCGTTTTGGCAAAGAGTTCGCGATGTTCACCAACGTCCAGAAGCGTCATGCCGGTTCGTGGGGCATATCTTTCGGCCAGCTTGGCGACCCTGGTGTTCGCTCCTCTATAGATTTCCGCGATCACCGTCAGCTTGCCGCCGGCCTTGAGGACTCTGAAGATTTCGCGCATGTCCGCCGGCAAGTTGGACCACCAGAAGTGCGTTTCGATGGCGGTCACGAGATCGAACATCCCGTCCGGAAAGGGGAGCGCGGACACTGAGCCGTGTCGGACCTCGGCGCGGCCCAAATCGATCCAGTGCGCATTTGTTCTTCTGCTTGCGGCCACGCTCTCCTCAGAGTGATCAACGCCGTAGGCCTTTCCCTGTGAAGCGCTTTCCGCAAGCTTATTGAGCGTGCGGCCACCGCCACAGCCCACATCGAGAATCGTGTAGTGCTTCTCGATAACAATGTGGCTCAAACCCCAGTCTGTCACCTTCCCGTGCCGCGAATTCATGTTCCACAAAACCAATCGACCCAACCATCCTGTCGGTTTTTGACATTGGCTTACGCGTCGGCTGCCAGCAACTGCGGTTGTTTTCACCCTGGCAGTCTAGCACCCACATGAACGCCCTGGAGAACGAGAACAGGTCACGGCCGGGGACGAAACAGTTTGGGTAGGCACCTTGGTGAGTTCGTTCTGCATCGCCCGCATCTGATCGCTCGCCGGGCTGTGGGGGCCAAGTTTGAGATTTTTGGGACTCAGAACCTTGGGTTGGGAGGATCTTCCGGGCGCCAGCCGCATCCCTTCCGCGGCCGCTCGACACAGCCCGAAACGGCTAGCCCGCCCCGACGTTGCGCACAACCGCTTCGGGCAGTTTTGTGTCGGTAAGTCTGATCTCTCTAAAAAGGTGCAAGTTGGATGACATAACCACTCCGGGACTGAGGTGCACGGCGGGCGGGAAGCTCACCTTCCCGGTCAGGTGGTCGGCCATCAAACGGACCGCAATCCGGCCCTGACGATGGGGATGCTGGTAGATGGAGGCGGCGATCGTTCCCCTTTTAAAATACGGTGACATCGCAAGGAACAGGCCGCTGGTGATGAGCTTTACCTTCCCGCTGAGGTTGCGTGCGCCGAGGGCTCGGCAGACGGGCAAGCAGTTCGCAGTGTTGACGTAGATACCAGCCAGCTCGGGAATGCGGCGAAGCAAATCGAATGTCTTTTGAAAACTCTCGTCTTCGTCTTCATGCCCCTCGGTCACGGCCGCGATTTTCCCGCCGAGGCAGTGTTTTGGAAACGCCTCGGAGAAACCGTCTGTCTTCTTGCGGTGGTCTTCGGCGGTCAGCCTGCCCGCTACAATCGCCACTTTTGAGCCCAGCGGAAGGAACTTGCCCATCAATTCACCCGCCAAGCAGCCATTCCCGTACGGTTCGACGCAGACAACGCTGGAACGGCGGCTTTCCGGTGCGTCCGCCGAGACGCAGAGGACGCGGATTCCCTTTGTTTCGGCATCGTCGATCAGCGACTTGAGCTCCCTCGGGTTCCCCGCCGTCAAGACGATGCCGTTGACGCCCTCGTCCACTAGTTCCGTGAACGCCTTCGTATCTCCCTCGCCCAACGCATGAACCGGCCGATGCACAAAATCAATGCCGAGCTGGGAGACCTGCTTCGCCTCTTCGAGCACGCCACTCCAGAGCTGGTCATAGAAGAAACGAATTTCCCGCGGTATGCAGACGCCAATGCGGGCCCCGGCCCTGGCGATCGACAGGGCGCGTGCCGCCAGATTCGGTGTGTAACCAATTTGCCGCGCGATCTGCAAGATCCGCTCACGCGTTTTCTCGTTGATCCCGCCGCGGCCGTGCAGGGCCCGGTCGACCGTGCCAATCGACACGTTCGCCATGTGCGCGATTAACTGGATTCCGCGATGCTCCTTGAGCATGTTCGATATCCGCAGCCGGCCTCATCTTATTCCCAACGCGGACCTTTCTCCTACCTCGCTTCGAGCGCGAGAGCGCGCCGTGTACGGTCACCGTAAACGTCTTTCAGCCGTTTCTTTGATGGTGAGAGACTGCGATGACAGGCCTGTGGCCGCCGTCGTGTTGACGCCAGGCAAGCTTGCCTTCGAGTATCCCCGCTCGGTCCGGTGCGAAAGGCGCGGATCCCAGTTGATTCATCATGTTCTGCTGATCCGGCTCAGCAGTAGGCGTTAGGGGCGGAGGAAGAGAGGGCGCCCGGGCTCCTGCCTGGGGGATGGCGCGTGAGACCACGGTATGCAGCTCGTGAATTATTCCGGCAGTGTAATCTGCCCGTTGACCTCGAAGTTGCCGCTGACCGACGGAGCCCCGCTTCCTGGTTGCCCGCCGCCGATCGACATGGTGTACCGCCCTTGGGCGACAATGATGTTTCCGATGTCGGTGACCATGCTGAGGTCGCGGTCCTTCAGGTGAAATTTGACTTCCTGGCTGCCGCCGGGCCCGAGATGAATGCGCTCAAATCCGCGGAGGGCCCGGATGGGCGCGCCCGGAACATCAGGAAATTTCAAATAGAGCTGTACCACCTCGTCCCCGGCGAGCTTCCCCGTATTCGTCACCGTCACCGAAACATCCAGCGGATCGCCGGCACGGATTGGTGCGTTCGGCAGAGTAAGACCGCTATAGTTGAACGTCGTGTAGCTGAGGCCGTAGCCAAACGGCCAGAGCGGTTCGCCTTCGAAGTAGCGGTAGGTGCGGCCCTTCATCGAGTAGTCCTCGAAGTGGGGTAGCTCGCGTACGTTCTTGTAGAAGGTCACCGGGAGACGCCCGCCGGGATTGTTCCGTCCGGCGAGGGTTTCGGCAATGGCCGCTCCGCCTTCCTCGCCCGCATACCAGGCTTCCACGATGGCGTTGGCGTGCGCCTTCTCCCAGTTCACGCCCAGCGCGCTGCCGTTCATCAGCACGATAACCAATGGCTTGCCAGTACTCGCCACGGCTTGGACGAGATCATCCTCTGGTCTGGGCATGTCGAGACTGGTGCGGTCTCCACCGAGGAAGCCCGGGCGGTCAACCGGCATCTCCTCGCCTTCCAGACGGCTGGTGATGCCGACCACAGCCACGACCACGTCTGCTTCCCTGGCGGCGGCAATCGCGGCCGAATCGGGCGCGTCGTTCACGGGAGCCCACAGGAGCTCTGCCGCAGGCTTGCGGCCCTTCATCTGGGCGTAAATCACATCGAGCTTCACAGGCTGTCCCTTCTCCAAATGGACTTGGCCGAGCTCGACCGGGACGATGTGCGAAGAACCCTCGCTATCCATCTCGACGACCTCTCGGTCGTCCAGCGAAACGCGGGCGAACCCGTCGGCCTTCATGCCGAGCAGATAGTCTCGAGTCTCAGGGGCCGTGAGGAACCCGGTCCACTCGACGTCGAGCGCGGAGTTCCTCAGCTCGCCTGGAAGGTTCTCCTCGCTGATGTCCACGGTGGGTTCAACACGCGAAGTGATGGGATTGGGCTTATCGCTGGCGCTCAGACCGGAACGGTAGTTGGCCTCAAGGCCGGGCTTACCGCTAAGCGTAGTGAGCACAGACGTGGGTACGGGATTCCCTCGGTTGGAGAGGAACTGGATACCGGGGACATAAGTGATTCTGGCGTTCGGAAATTCGGTTTTCATGCCCTCCAGCACACTTACGGTATGGGTGGGAATGCCGTTGTAATTGCCCAGTAGGACGGAGGTCTGGTCAGCGAGCGGGCCGACAACGGCGATGCGTTTCGCCGATCGAAGGGGCAGCACTCCGTCATTCTTTAGCAGCACCATGGATTCCTCGGCCAGGCGGCGGGCCAGCTCGCGATGGGCAGGACTGTCGAGCTGGTTCTCGTCGATTTTCGCATACGGCACCGCCGATGGCGGATCGAACATGCCAAGACGGATACGCGCGGTGAAGAGGCGAACGAGGGCGGTGTTGATCGCGCTCAGAGGGAGATAGCCCTGCTGCACAGCTTCGATGTACGGCTTATAGTCGTGGTCGTCTTCGACCTTCGTCAAATAATCGACACATTCATTATCCATGCCGCGTACCAGCGAGATCGCCGACGCCTGCGGTTGGGTCGGGCGATAGCGGTGGCCGGCAAAAATGTCGCGGACGGCGCCACAATCGGAGACCACATAGCCCTGGAACTGCCACGCACCACGCAGCGTGTGCTCGAGCAGGAACCGGTTCGCGCACGCAGGCTCCCCGTTGATGGCGTTGTAGGCGCACATCACCGAGCCGGCATGCCCCTCGACGACGGCGGCGCGGAACGCCGGCAGGTAGGTGTCTTCCTCGTCGTGCTTGCTGATATCGACGTCGCCGAAGTGACGGGTAGGCTCGGGTCCGCTGTGCACGGCAAAGTGTTTGGGCGTAGAAATGACGCGGTAATAGCGGGGATCACTGCCCTGCATCCCAGTGACGAAGGCGACCGCCATGCGCGCGCTGAGGAAGGGGTCTTCGCCGTAGGTTTCCTGGCCTCGGCCCCAGCGTGGATCGCGGAAGATGTTTACGTTGGGGGCCCAGAAGTCGAGGCCCTCAAAGATGTTCGAGTGCCCGGCGCGTTCGTCCAGGGCGTGCTTGATCCGCCCTTCGATGCTGATGGCCGTGGCCATCTCGTAAATGCGCGTCGTGTCGAAGGTCGCCGCAAGGCCGATGGGCTCGGGAAATTCCGTGGTTCCGTTTACGGCGACGCCGTGCAGGGCCTCGCTCCACCAATCGTAGGCCGGCACACCCAGGCGCGGAATGGCGCGAGATTGATTGACGAGCTGCGACGCCTTCTCCTCGAGCGTCAGGCGGTCGACCAGGTCAGCCGCGCGCTGCTCGGGTGACAGGTTGGGATCGAGGTAAGGCAGTTTCGCACCGTCCTGCGCATTCACGGCGCAGGCTATGAGGGCAAGGCAGGCGGTGAGGGTCCCGAGCGTGCGCTTTCCCGACGAGTTCATATCTTCTCCTTATGGTGTGCGAAGCGCGGTGCAGTTTCGCCAAAATGGGCCCGAGAATCGCCGAGCAGACTAATGGCCCTCGGTTGGGCTGTCAACCAGAGCACAAGAGTTGTCGGATTCTGAAACTCGGCGAGAGAACGCGAAGCGAGGAGAGCGAGATCAAAGGCAATCAACGTCGAGAGATGATCTGTAAGCGCAGATTTAGCCCGACGCGCCTACGTCTGCCAGCATCGAAACGATCTCGGCAGGCGTAAGGGCGAGGCGAACGAAATCGCCAAAAGGATCACCTCCGCGGTTTCCCACGGTCCATAGGCCGAAGGAAAATTTGCGCTCCGGCCTGGGTTGATACCTCGAGTCGACTTCATCGAGGCTCTCCTCCCGGCATGGCCCTTCCAGACGGATAGATCGATTTCATCGCCGGGTAAATGCGCCGATAATTCCTGTACTGGGTGTCGAGCAGCGCGACACTATCCGGATTCGGCTCGACGCGGCTGGCGATGCGTACAACTGATTCGCACGCGGCCTCGACGGAGGGCCAGAATTCTGCTCCCACGCCGGCGAGAATGGCCGCACCGTACGCAGCCCCCTCCTCCGCCTCCGCGATTTCAACTTCTCGCCCGTAGACGTCCGCCTGGACCCGCCTCCACAAGGCCGATCGCGCCCCTCCCCCTCCGAGTCGCACGCGCGCGATGGGCACGCGCATCTCTTCGAAAATTGTGAATGTGTCCTTCAGGCTGAAGGCCACCCCCTCCAGAACGGCGCGCGTCAGGTGTCCCCGACTGTGCGAAGCGGTCAATCCCACCAGGGCGCCGCGCACGCTCGGGTCGAGATGGGGCGTTCGTTCTCCCATGAGGTACGGCGCCCAAAGCAGCCCGTCGGCGCCGGGCGGAACGGCCTCCGCCTCGTGGACCATCTGCTCGTACTCGTTATTCGAAGTGCTCGCGCAGTCCTTGAAAAATGCGTCCCGCAACCATTCGAGGGAAAGGCCGGCAGCCTGTGTAACCCCCATCACGTGCCAGCGGTTCGGCATCGCGTGGCAGAAGGTGTGCAAGCGGCCCCCGGCGTCGGTGACCGGCTCGTCGGTCGCCGCGAATACCACCCCCGACGTTCCGATCGTCGCGCTCACGGTGCCCGGGGTCACGATGCCCAGGCCCACGGCTCCTGCTGCTTGATCGCCCGCGCCGGCCACCACGCGCGTTCCCATGGCAAGCCCGCTCGCCTCCGCTCCCTCGGCAGAAATCTTGCCGCACACTTCGGGCGACTCGTAAAGCGCCGGGAGCACCGAATCGTCGATCTCGGCGGCCTTCATCATTTCCTTCGACCACCTGCGATGTTTTACATCCAGCATCAACGTGCCGGAGGCATCGGCGACATCGGTGGCTACTAGCCCGGTCAGCCGGAATCGAACGTAGTCCTTGGGCAGCATCACGGATCGCACGCGCTGCCAGTTTCCTGGTTCGTGCTCGCGTGTCCAGAGGAGTTTCGTCAGCGTAAAGTTGGTCAACGCGGGATTCGAGGTGAGCTCGATCACGCGCTGGCTTCCGAGCAGCGCGGTGAGATCGTCCGCTTGCTTCTGGGTCCGGACGTCGCACCAGATCAGCGCCGGACGGACCACCTGGCCTGCCCGGTCGAGCATCACGGCGCCGTGCATCTGGCCGGAGAATCCCAGGCAGGAAATCTGATCGGCGCGCGCCCTCGAGTCTTGAAGCGCCTTCCGGATGGCGATCCGTGCTGCGCGCCACCAATCCTCGGGGCGCTGTTCGGCCCACCCGGCCTCGATCGACGCGAACGGTTCGTGCTCCTCGGTTGCCGACGTGATGATCTTTCCGCGCGTGTCGACCACCACAACGCGCGTGCCGCCGGTTCCCACGTCGATGCCCATCACGCAAGAATTCATGCCCTTAGTTCCCCGGCCAAGAAAATCCGCCCTTTGCGACAGGGAGGCGAAATCCGCAACATCTTTGAGCGATGTGCCGCCAGCGAACCCACAAACAGTTCTCCCGAGACGGCGGCCAGCCCGTTCCCTGAACCGGTTCTCGATGGACCGGTCCCGTGTACGTTAACGGCGGTGGTAGAGTACCACGCAACATCCCGGTTTCAAGCGCGGACCTTTTTTTTTCGCGGTTTTCGATCGGGGTCTTGTTTCTGGGTCGGGCGCGTTCCGAAGAGGATCGATATCCCAGCCTCGGGGGCAAACCCATTCACCGCAGGGGAAAACGATATGCTTGTGAGTCGACTGCTCCTGCGCAATCATAGCGCTCGATAGTCGAGCGCTTGTGTTCACGATTCTTCCCGGGATCTGCGTTTCCGAAGCCGTCGCGGGGGAGCATTGATTCGGTTGTCACGATACTTGAGCTTGACACTGGGGCATGGCTGACGTACAAGCAAAGCTAGCCTTTAGGTCTCCAGGTTTCCACCTGCTCTTATTCTCGGCAAGCCGCGGGACCGCGGTAAGTGAAGACTCGTCGTCGCCAGGATGCGGACAAAGTTCATCGATCGCCTTTTGCTGCCAGCCATTTTTGGCCTGACCACGATTATCGCCGCTTTGGTCCTCTGGCAGTTGCTCATCCTGCACCGGCGGGTCGAGATTCAGGCTGCCACGCACGATCAAGCCATGCTGGTCAAGGCCAAGACAGAATCAGAATTGAGAGCACGCACCCTGCCCCTCGAACGCTTGGCCGGTCGCTGGGCCGTACGCGATCGCGCTGATCAGAATGAGATGGAATCTGATGCCAGCCTGGTGATGAGTGGGTATCCGGCCTACCAGGCGATCGAGTGGGCGGATCCTTCCTACCACGTGCGCTGGGTAGTCCCGCAGCGAGGAAACCAAGCCGACGTCGGCAGCGACTTGGGCATTGTACCGGGGCTTAGAGCCGCTCTCGGGCGCGCCACGCGCAGCTCGAGCACCATCATTGCACCCCGCATTAGCCTGCGGCAAGGCGGTCGGGGTTTCCTGATCTGTGTGCCGGTCGAAGGCAAGGACATGAACGGTTTTCTTGTCGGCGTTTTCCGGTATCAGGACGTGCTTTCCACCATCCTCGGCGACGTCGCTCCCGACTATTGGGTTGCCATCTACGACGACACCGAACGCATCTACAGCCGCACGGTGGAGGACCCGCCGCCCGCCGCCCGCTACGTTCAGGAAGCAGGAATAGAATTCGAGCACTTGCCGTGGCGAGCGGTGGTCTGGCCCAAGGCCGGTGCGGTCCCTTACACAAAAACTCCCCTGCCGACACTCGTGTTTGGCGGCGGCATTCTGATGGCTTTGGTACTCGGCTTTGCTGTTTACCAGGCCGAGACGGCGCAGCTCAACGTCAAGAAACTGGCCGCCACGAACCGCGAACTGAAAAAACAGATCGCCGGCCGCGAGCAAGCCGAAGAAGCCCTGCGCCATGCACAGAAGATGGAGGCGATAGGCCGTCTCGCTGGTGGCGTGGCCCACGACTTTAACAACCTGCTGATGGTCATCCGCGGGCAGGCCACCCTCTCGCTCAACAACATGGATCTGGACGCCACGGCTCGCCGCGAACTCGGCGAAATCGTGAAAGCTGCCGATCGCGCCTCCTCGCTCACAAGGCAGCTGCTGGCCTTCGGGCGCAGGCAAATGCTTCAGCCTCGTGTCCTGGATCTGAATGCCCTGGTCAGCCAAGTAGCAGAAATACTTCCCTCCGTGCTGGGAGAGGACATCGAACTCGATATGGATCTCGACGCCGAGCTCGGCCACGTCCGGGCCGATTCGGCACAACTCGAGCAAGTCCTTATGAATCTGGTGTTTAATGCACGTGACGCCATGCCTCTTGGAGGCCAGTTAACGATCCAAACGGCCAATTGCGTCCTCGATGAGGCCTGGACTTTGACTCACCCCGGTGTCAACGCCGGGCCCCACGTCATGCTCGCCGTTGGCGACACCGGACACGGAATGGATGAGGCGACGCAGTCTCATATCTTCGAGCCCTTCTTTACTACCAAGGACACCAGCAAAGGCACGGGCCTCGGACTGGCTACCGTGTATGGCACGGTGAACCAGAGCGGAGGTTGCGTCACCGTCTCGAGCAAATTGGGTCGGGGCACGACGTTTCAGATTTACCTTCCCCAGGTTCGAGAACCAGTCGAGCTGATCGAGCCGCCCAAGCCAGTCGCTCAGCCCCTCGAGGGCGAAGATAGGGTTCTTCTGGTCGAGGATGACGACGCCGTGCGCCGCATGACGAGCGAGTTCCTGAAGATCAAGGGCTACGCAGTGGTCGAAGCCAGAAGCGCCGCCGAAGCCATTCACTGGATGGAGGGCAACCAGGGAGCCGTCGATCTCGTGCTTACCGACGTGGTCATGCCCGGCATGAAAGGGCGCGAGCTCGTCGAGCAGCTCACTCCCATCCATCCGGGTCTCAAAGTGCTGTATATGTCCGCCTACACCGAGGATGACGCAATTAGTATCGGCATTCTCAGCCCTGGCACAGCCTTCATTGAGAAGCCGTTCAGCCCAGACGAGCTCGCAAGAAAAGTCCGTGACGTTCTCGGCGGAAACGGCATTTCCCGCAGCGACCCTCTGCGCCACGGCGCAGAGGCCTGAAGCGCGGGTGAAACCCCCTCGGTCGAACACATCCTGAAAACCCGCCCTTGGGCGCGCTCGAACGAGAGGCGACAAACGACTCCGGCGGGATCTTTCCCCTTCGCGATCTTCTCGGTATTTGCGCCCAGGTCCGAGCCATCCTCGGACTTAATCTGTGCCGGCCAAGACCGAGGGCCGTTTCTGTCGACTCTGGCCCACATCCACCGTATATTGGAGTTGAAATGGGAGCGACACAGGTGATCGGGCGGGGATCGTCCGAGCGGAGCCTCAGCTCAGGCGAGATGCGCTCCATCGTCGCCGAAGGCGTCGCATCAGCGGCTGCGGACGGACAGCGCGTGCTCATGATCATTCCCGACGGCACGCGCACCATGCCCATGCCGGCGATGTTCGGTCTCTTCCAGCAATTGCTTCGCCCAAGGGTCAAGGCTCTCGATTACCTCGTGGCGCTCGGCACTCATCCGCTGATGACCGACGCGCAGCTCACGAAGCTTGTCGGACAGCCTGTCGTCGACGAGATGGCCGGCGAGACTCACGTCTTCAATCATCACTGGGAAAAACCCGATACCTTTGTCCGGTTGGGTGTCATTCCCGCCACAGAGATTCGCGAATTGACGCGCGGCATGATGGCGGAGGACGTGCCGGTCGGTCTGAACAAGCTGATCCTCGACTACGACCAGATTTTCGTCTGCGGCCCGGTTTTCCCTCACGAAGTGGTTGGATTCTCGGGCGGCAACAAATATTTCTTTCCCGGGATCGCCAGCCCGGAAATCATCAATTTCACGCACTGGCTTGGCGCGCTCATCACCAACTTCGAAATCATCGGCAGCGGCTACACCCCGGTCCGCGCGGTGATTGACCGCGCCGCCTCATTGATTCCCCGGCCCACGGCCTGCTGGGCGCCCGTGGTAACCCAGGAAGGAGTTGCGGGAATCTTTTTCGGGCCCCCTCGGCTGGCTTGGGAGGCGGCCTCGCGCCTCTCCGCGCAGAAGCACATCGTCTATGTAGACAAGCCGTTCCGGCGAGTCCTCTCGATCATTCCCGAGATGTACCGAGATCTATGGACGGCAGGTAAAGGGATGTACAAAATCGAACCGGCTGTTGCTGACGGCGGTGAAGTGGTCATCTACGGCCCGCACTTAGCCGAGATCAGTTACACGCATGGCAAGCTCATCGCCGAGATCGGTTATCACTGTCGCGATTACTTCCTGAAGCAGTGGGACCGGTTCAAGAATTACCCCGGTGCCATCCTGGCCCACTCAACCCACGTGAAAGGCCTCGGTCGCTACGACGCGTCTAGCGGTGTCGAGACGCCGCGCATCCGCGTGACGCTGGCCACAAAGATTCCCGAACCGGTTTGCCGCTCGATCAATCTCGGCTATCTCGATCCTTCGACGATCTCGATGGATGAGTGGCGGTCCCGGGAAGCCGACGGCATCCTGGTCGTCCCGCGCGCCGGCGAAATCCTCTACCGTCTCGAACAAGACGCGCCACAAGGCGACCGCGACGAACGGCTGGCTTCGGCGCTCGAGTGATCATCACGAGGGCGCCTCTTGTTCGATATAACGCTTGATTACTTCGAGCGGCGCACCACCGCACGATGCAGCGAAGTAGGACGGCGACCACAGGACATTTTTCCAATAGCATTTTGCCATGCGAGGCAAACGGCGACGGAGCACATAGCTGGATGCACCTTTCAAGGAATTCACGAGCGAAGATACGGACACCTTCGGCGGGTAGTTCACGAGCAAATGAACGTGATTGCCTCGGCCGTCCAAGTGCACGAGTTCGGATTCAAAGTCTCTGCAGACTTTCGAGAAGATATGCCGCAACTGTTCGATGGCCTGGTCATCCAGGATGCACCTGCGGTGTTTGGTCAGGAAGACCAGATGAACGTGCATTGCAAAGACACAGTGTCTGCCGTGTCTGAGGTCCTGGCTTCCTGCCATAGGCCAGATGATAATCCGCAAAACAGAGACGCCGCAAGTGAACCTGGCCTGCGGACTTCGCTTACCGCTCGATTCGCGCCGAGCCACCCTGGGCGAGAGCGCGGACCTGCTCGAGCGTGGCCATGGTCGTGTCGCCCGGGAAGGTCATGAGCAGCGCGCCGTGGGCCCAGCCGAGCTTCATGGCCTCTTCGAGAGGCTTATTCGTGAGCAGGCCGTAGAAGAATCCCGAGGCAAAGCCGTCGCCCCCGCCAACGCGGTCGTAGATGTCGAGCTCCAGGACCGGAGCGGAGAGGGTTTTACCGTCGACCCAGGCGACGGCGCTCCAACTGTGCCTGGAGGCGGAGTAGACGTCTCGCAGGGTTGTGGCCACGATCCGGATGTTCCGGTACTTCTCCGTTACGCGGTCGATCAGGGCGAAGAAAGCGCTGGTATCGAGCTTCGAGCGTCCGCCAACCTCGGGGCCGGGCATGCCCAGCCCTTTCTGCAGGTCCTCTTCGTTGCCTACCAGAACATCCACGTGCTTGACGATGCGGTCGAGCACGGAGACGGCGCGCCCCTCTCCGCCCGAAACGGCCCACAGCTTGGGCCGGTAGTTCAGGTCGAAGGAAACCACAGCACCCGCCGCCTTCGCTGCCTCGACGGCTTCAACGATCAGCTCCGCCGTCGTGGGGGAGAGTGCGGCAAAAATTCCGCCTGTGTGAAACCAGCGCACGCCGGCATGGAAGATTTCCGGCCAATTGAAATCACCGGGCTTGAGCAGGGCGCCGGCCTCATTCGCGCGGTTGTAGAAAACCACCGGGGCCCGCACGCCAAATCCGCGATCGCTGTACACGGTCGCCATATTCGGGCCGCGCACGCCGTCGTGCTTGAACTGTTTATAAAACCCCTGTACGCCCATGGCCCGAACCCGTTCCGCGATGAGATGTCCGATCGGATAGTCCACCATGGCGGTTGCGATGGCCGTACGCAAAGCGAAGCAGTCGGCCAAGTTCGCCGCGCAGTTAAACTCGCCTCCACTGACATGCACCTTGCATTCGGTCGCTTTTCGGAAGGGGATGATGCCCGGATCGAGACGATAAACCAGCGCGCCGAGCGAGAGAAAATCAAGCGCACCTTCGGCGCGAATCTTCAGGCCGGAGTTCATGTCCGTTTTCGCCGTTCCGCGGGATTGTACAGAAAGCGGCGGCGAAGCGCTCCTCGTTTTTCTCCTGATCCGCAATCCTTCTTGCCGGGAATGCTCGGAAAAGCGAATTGGCCAGTGCTCGCGAAAAAAACCGCAAGCAAAGAACCCAGCCTATTCTTCTTTCACCCTCCATCACGAGGAAGGTGAAAGATGGGACGCCCATGTTAGTCGAGATTCAAGACCAAGAGCCGGGGCTCGGACATGTCCTCCATTGCGTAGCGCAGGCCTTCCCGGCCGAGGCCCGATTCCTTGACGCCTCCGTAGGGCATGCTGTCGATCCGGAACGATGACGTGTCGTTCGCGATCACTCCGCCGACTTCGAGCCGCTCGAAGGCGCGGAACAAGAGTTGGGTCTGGCCGGTGAAGACTCCTGCCTGCAATCCGTACGGTGAATCATTCACGCGTTCGATGGCCTCGTCGAAGTCATCGTAGGGGTCGACCACTACGACCGGAGCGAACAGTTCCCGGCAGTTCACCTTCATGTCGCGGTTCGTGTGGGCAAGGACAGTCGGTTGGAGAACCGAGCCCTCTCGTTTGCCCCCACACAGGATGGTCGCTCCGCCGGCCACCGCCTCCTCAATCGAGTCCGCTGCGCGGCGGGTGGCATCCTCGCTGATCATGGGTCCAAGGTCGGTGGCCTCATCGAGTGGATTGCCGGTCTTGAGCCCTAACGCGCCACGAACGAGGCAGGCGGTGAACTTCTGCTCGACGGCTCGATGCACGAAAATCCGCTGCACGGAAATGCAGCTTTGGCCCGCGTAGGAGAATCCCCCGAGGACGCATTTCCGCGCCGCATCTTCCGCGTCCGCATCCGAGTGGACGATCACGGCGGCGTTTCCGCCAAGTTCGAGGACCACCTTCTTCTTGCCGGCCTTCGCTTTGAGCGCCCATCCGACTGCGGCGCTGCCGGTAAACGATAGTAGCCTCAAACGGTCATCCGCGACGAGCCTCTCCGCGTCCTGGTTTCCGAGAGGAACCACGTTTAGCGCGCCCGCAGGCAGGCCGGCCTTCGCGGCAATTTCGGCCAGCCGCAAAGCGCAGAGCGGAGTTTGAGGCGCTGGCTTCAGTACGACGCTCGACCCGGCGGCAATGGCCGGCGCGACTTTGTGCGACACCAGATTGAGCGGGAAATTGAAGGGCGTAATGGCCAGGATCGGTCCGAGTGGAAACCGACGAACGATTCCTGCGCGTCGAGCGGTTGAGGGCCGCGAATCGAAGGGGAGCCATTCGCCCGTGATGCGCGTCGCTTCTTCTGCGGCGACGGCAAAGGTGAAGACCGCGCGGTCCACCTCCGCGCGCGCCGCGCGGATGGGCTTGCCCGCTTCGAGTGCCATAAGCTGCGCGAATTCCTCGCCGCTGGCCTCAATTGCCAAGGAGATTTCCCGCAGTATGCGCTGACGCTCGTAGGCGGGCATCTTTCGTGTTGTCTCAAACGCACTCTGTGCGGCACGAACCGCTTGCTCGGCGTCGGAGCCCTCGGGACGATGGATAACACCGGCAGGGGATCCGTCATAGGGCGAGCGAATTTCGATCGCCTCGCCTTCGCGCCGCCATTCGCCGCCGACGAAGAACCCCCACTCCCGGCAGCAGGGCCTAGTCGCCATAGCCATAGAACCTCCCGCCCCATCATTCTACTTGCTCGAGGATTGTCTCGCCTGTGCCCCGTCGAGGCTAATTTCTTGATCTCGCTGTCCCGACCCGCCGCTTCCCTCCGAAGCTTCGATTCGTTCAGCACAGCGCATCAAGAGCACTCGCACAGGGAAAAACGCCGCCAAGCATTGGAAAATGATTTCCCTTCTGGCCTCGCAATCTGCGTCCGGGGCCAGATGCTCGCGCCGAGAGCCGCGTCTATCTTCTTTATTTCCGTGGCACTGGCTGTGTCCCCCCTTGGCCCCCTCCGTGCTTTTTGGGCGCGGGTAATCGAGGGGAGGTGGCTGTCATGTTGATGGTTGCCGGTGCGCTGCTGCTGCAGTTTTCAAGCTTTGTTCCGAGCGAGCCGCCGAATCCGCACCCTGCCGAACCTCCCGCCCAGGTTACGGCCGTAGAGCCTTCCGGGGTTCCCCCACAGCCCGATCGTCCGAACTTGAGCTACATTAGGCTGACGAATTTAAACTTTGACCACCAGGATTCGACGAGCTTCAAGACCGTATCCCTCAACGACGGTCCGACCTCGGGCAGTGGGTCGCTAGCGACCATTCACGTTCCGGAAAAGTCCGCCAAGCCCTCGAACGTAAGAGCCGCCGAGAGCTATCCGCGGCGCGCTTGGTTTTTGCTCGGCATTGCGCAGCATGGCGCGGCGGCTTTCGATGCCTACTCGACGCGTTACGCGGTCGGCCACGGAGCGGTGGAAGAAGATCCTCTGATGCGCCCGTTTGCCCATTCGCCGTCGATCTACGCCATTTCGCAAATTTCACCGGCCGTGCTGGACCTTGTCGGCCGGCGCATGCTGCGAAGTGAAAACGGGCTGGTCCACCGCGTGTGGTGGCTTCCGCAATCGCTGAGTGCAGGCATCTACATTTTCGCCGGTGTGCACAATTTCGGCGTGGCCAACTCCCGCTAGAAGCAGTTGCCTGGAAAGTCGGCCTCGACTTCGGGTTCCTCGGATCTCGATCGTAGCCGGTGGTTTTCCCCTCGGAAACTTCTCCTTGTTCGAATCGCACACCCTCGGTAGGTTCTGCATTAGACTTGCTTCCGGCAGGGAGCGGCAGGTTTCAAAGGAGGACGGGAACGGAATATGACGCTTTGGCATGTAATCATCCTTTCGATTGTACAAGGACTCGCGGAATTGCTGCCGGTGTCAAGTTCGGCGCACGTGATTGTGGCCGAAAAACTGATGGGCATGAACCCGACGGCTCCGGAGATGACCCTGCTGCTGGTCATGCTGCACACGGGCACGATGATTGCGGTGATCGTTTATTTTTGGCGGCGATGGCGGCGCGCATTCTTGCAGAGTGAAACCGGTTTGCGAACCTTCGTCTGGGCCGTGGTCGTGGCCACCGCTTTGACCGTGGTGGTGGGCGGTTTGCTCGTCGAAGGGATCGAAAAAATCTACTTGCGCGGTGAGCCCCACGCATGGGTCGAGCAGTTTTTCGGACGCCTCGACCTGATTGCTCCGGCCCTGGCCGCGGTGGGCTTACTGATCCTGGTTGCGGGCCTGGCGGAGAGCCGCCCGCAGGGGGAGAGGGTCTCGAACGTCGCTCAGATGACGCCCAAACAGTATGGCTGGATTGGCGCCGTGCAGGGGTTGGTCGGACCTTTCCGAGGGTTTTCCCGTTCCGGAGCGACGATCTCGACGGGAATGCTGTCAGGGGTGCAAAAGACGCTTTCCGAAGACTTCAGTTTCGCGCTGGCTGTCGTGCTCACTCCGCTTGTTGACGCGCGGGAGGTCTGGAGGCTGGTTGAAATGCGCCACTTCGATCAGACGGCTCAGCTGGCCAGCGCAGTCGCGCCGAGCATTCTGGGCGCATTGCTCGCGTTTTTGGCCGGCTTGCTGGCCCTCCGGTGGCTCAGCCGTTGGCTTGAAACCGGCCGCTGGTACATCTTCGGCATCTATTGCCTGCTCGCCGCCGGCGCTATCACCTTTCTCCATCACCTCGGGTATTAGCAGTCAGAGCTAAGCGATGGCGGCCAGGGAGGCGCGAGCCGCGGCGATGGCCGCATCAATGTCTGCGTCGGTATGCGCCGCGGAAACGAACAGCGCTTCGAATTGCGAGGGGGGCAAGAAAACGCCGTGGCCCAGCATTTCCCGGAAGAACGCCGCGAAGCGGCGGGTATCGGATTGTTTCGCGCTTGCGTAATCGCGAACGGGCCGCGAGGTGAAGAAAAGCGTCAGGAGCGATCCCGATACGTTAACCTGTCCTTCGACGTGCGAATCTTCTAGCGCCGAGCGCAAGCCCTCGGCGAGACGCTGCGCCTTACGCTCGAGGGCGGCATAAAAACCGGGAGCTTCGAGCTTGGCCAAGGTTGCCAGGCCGGCGCGCATGGCCAGCGGATTGCCCGAGAGCGTCCCCGCCTGGTAGATGGGCCCAAGCGGCGCAATACACTCCATGATCTCGCGGCGCCCGCCATAAGCCGCAACGGGCAAGCCGCCACCGATGATTTTACCGAGCGTGGTCATGTCCGGCGCGAGGTGGAACAAGGTTTGAGCGCCGCCGTGGGCCACTCGAAACCCGGTGATCACTTCATCGAAAATCAAGAGCGCGCCCTCGCGGCGGGTGATTTCACGAAGGCCTGGGAGAAATCCGTCGCTCGGCGGCACGACGCCCATGTTCGCCGCAACGGGCTCAATGATCACGGCCGCGATTTTTTGCTTGTGTTCGCGAAAGATTCTTTCGATCGCGCCCAGATCGTTGTACGGCGCATTGAGCGTGAGCCTGGCCAATTCGTCGGGAACGCCCGGAGACGAGCAGATGCGCAGGGTAGCCAGGCCCGATCCGGCTTCGACCAGGAAACTGTCCGAGTGCCCGTGATAGCCGCCTTCAAACTTCAGGACGAGGTCCCGGCGGGTGAACCCCCGCGCGGCGCGGATGGCCGACATGGTGGCCTCCGTGCCGGAGCTGACGAAGCGGATGCGCTCGATCGACGGCAGCGCCCGGGCGATCTGCTCCCCGAGCTCGATCTCGAGCGGCGAGGTCATGCCGTAGCTCGTGCCCCGCAGGGCTTGCTGGCTGATCCCGGCAAGGACATCCCCATCGGCATGGCCGAGAATCAATGCGCCCCAGGAGCAAACGAAATCGATGTACTCCTGCCCGTCTACATCCCAGATGCGCGAGCCACGGGCGCGGTCCATGACCAGCGGTGTCCCGCCCACTGCACGAAAGGCGCGCACCGGGCTATTCACTCCGCCGACCAGGATCTTCTCGGCGCGCGCGAAAAGTCCCGCCGAGCGAGGTCGCGCGACTTGCGCCCCGGCCTGGACGGTTCGTTTTGTGCTACTCGACATTTCGGTTCGGATCCATCCACGCCAACGAAGACGGTGAAGTCGCTAGCACTGTTTCAGCCAACGGGCGGCCTGTTTGGCGTGATAGGTCAGGATTATGCTGGCGCCCGCCCGCCGGATGGCTGTCAGAATTTCCGTAACGACGCGCTTTTCGTCTAGCCAGCCATTGCCGACGGCTGCCTTCACCATGGCGTACTCACCGCTCACGTTGTATGCGCCGACCGGAACATCAAAGCGCTCGCGCACGCGCTGGATCACATCGAGGTAGGGCAGCGCTGGTTTGACCATGACCATGTCCGCGCCTTCTTCAATGTCCAGCGCGACTTCGCGCAAGGCCTCGCGGGCGTTGGCAGGATCCATCTGGTAGCCGCGGCGGTCGCCAAACTGCGGGGCGGACTGCGCCGCCTCGCGGAACGGACCGTAGAACCCCGAACAGTATTTCGCCGCATAGGAAAGGATCCCAACGTTTTCAAATCGGTTCGCGTCCAGGGTGCGGCGAATCGCTGCCACGCGGCCGTCCATCATGTCCGAGGGTGCGACGATGTCCGCTCCCGCGCGGGCGTGCGACAGCGCCGCCCTCGCCAGGATTTCGATGGTTCGGTCATTGGCCACTTCCCCATTTTCGATCACGCCACAATGCCCGTGGCTCGTGTACTCGCACAGGCACACGTCGGTGATAAGGACGAGGTCCAGCTTCGCCCTGCGAATGGCCTCGATCGAAAGCTGCACCGCGCCGTCCGCCTCGGCCGCTTCCGAGCCCATCTCGTCCTTATGCTCGGGCAAGCCGAACAGGATCACAGCTGGAATCCCGAGTTCCGAGACTTCGCGGCATTCCTCGACGATCTGATCGGCGGACTGTTGGAAAATGCCGGGCATGGAGGTGACTTCCCTGCGCACCTTCGTCCCCGGACAGGCGAACATGGGATATACGAGCCCGCGGGTTGAAAGCTCGGTTTCGCGGACGAGCCCGCGCAGCGCCTCGGTGCGGCGCAGACGGCGAGGGCGATGGGCCGGAAAGCTCATGTGCGCCTCCGCACGGCTGGCGATCGATAGTAACGGGCCAGCGCGCTGGCCACCCCGGCCGCGGAGGGTTCGCGCGCTTCGATTTCCACCCTCACGCCAGCCTCGCGCATGGCTCGAGCCGTCGTCCCACCAATCGCGGCGAAGCCGATTTTCGAGGAGAGTCTAACGACGTCACGCAGCGGAATCAGAGCGCAGAGATTCTGAAACGCTGACGGGCTCGAAAAGAGCAGGGCATCGACTTCGGCGCGGCGAATGCGCCTGAGAACACGACGATCGGGATGCTCCGGCGCAGTCGTGCGATAGGCGATAACTTGCGTCACTTCCGCGCCCAATTCCTCGAGAGCACGCGGCAGGACCTCGTCTCCGCGGTCGCTTCGAGGCACAAGCACGTGGCGGCCGGCCAGCGAAGGTCCGAGCTCGCGTACCAGAGATGCCGCACTGGGCTTTTGGGCCACGTAATCCATCCACATTCCCTCGCGCCGAGCCGTTTGTTCGGTGCCTCGGCCGACCGCCGCCAGGAGCGGCCGGCGCGCGGGCGGAAAGTCCCACCCGATCCCGAGGGTGCGCGAGCGTTCCGCGACATATCGTACTGCATTCTTGCTGAGGAAGAGAATCGCCCCGAAGGAATCGAGGCGGGCCAATTGCGTATCAAGCGGCCCCCAGTCCGCGGGCGGGGCAAAGCCGACCAGCGGAAACAGCAATACGCGGGCGCCCTCGGCTTCGATCGCCGAAACGAGCTCGGAGGCCTGGTCGTAGGCACGGGTCAGGACAACCGCTTTGCCGGACAGAGGGCTCTTGCCGCGCATGTTGAGCTACCCGGGATAGCGGCCTAGGAGTTCGCCCCTGGCCAGAATGTGTCCGCGCATGGCCCGGACGATGTGGTCTTTTGTTGCACCCGGCGGAACGTCCATCTTCAAGTCCAGGGCATACACGGTGAACACGTACCGGTGAGGCGAATCTCCCGGTGGGCAGGGGCCCCGATAGCCGATCGTATCAAAATCGTTTCGGCCTTGACGCGAGTCATCGGCGAGCCGCTCGTTGGGCGGCACGCCTTCGGCTAGTTCATGGGTTCCCGGCGGCAAGTCGTACAGCACCCAATGAACGAAGTCGGGCGGAGAGGAATCCGGATCGGTCACAATCAAGGCCAAGCTGTGTGCGCGCTCAGGAGGTGGTGTCCAGGCCAGTTCCGGCGAAATGTCCTGGCCGTGACAGGTAGAGCGGTCCGGAATCGCTCCGTTAGGAAAAGTCGAACTCGTCACCTTGAGCGACTCTACGATCGGCTGCGCGGAGCGGAGCGGCATCGAGCCCGATTGGGCAACAAGGATGGCCGCAAGAAGCAGGAGCGCGAGTCTCCCCCCTGACCTCTGGGGCCGCGGTCGTGCGCGATTGTCAACTGTGGCCAACCGAGCGTCCTGCCAGTCGAAGGATGCGATCAGCGCCCGCCTCAAGGAGGGCTTGGCCGAGCCGCCTGCCGAGTTCTGCCGGGGCGTCGAGGGAACCGCGAGCGTCGAGGCGCACGAAATCGCGGCCGTTTGGCGCAAAGACGGCGGCCTCGATTTCGATTGCGGCTGAATCGGGTTCCTGGCTCTGGCCGGCCGCAAGAGGGATGCGGGCGTAGGCGCCCAGGGGCAACTGGCAGCCGCCCTCGAGTTCGCGCAAGAGAGCGCGTTCAGCGGTCACGCAGGCGCGCGTCGCCGCATCATCGAGCGCAGCCACCGGCGATCCGGCTTCTACATCATCCCTGCGCGTTTCGATTCCGAGTGCGCCTTGTCCAGCCGCCGGCAGCATCACGTCAGTCGACAGCACCTCGGTGACCTGGTCTTCCGCGCCCAGCCGCCTGACCCCGGCCAGGGCAAGTATGACCGCGTCGAATTCGCCGGAGAGTAGTTTCTTGATCCGCGTGTCGACATTGCCGCGCAGATCGGCCGGGCGCAGGTCCGGACGAAAATACCGCAGCTGCGCCTGGCGGCGAAGGCTGCTCGTGCCGACGCGCGCTCCGGCGGGAAGATCGCGAAGGGGCTGGCCGCCGCGGGAGATCAGGCAGTCGCGCGGATCTTCCCTTTTCGTGATGGCTCGGAAATCGAGGCCGGAGGGAATTTCCGTGGGAACGTCCTTCATGCTGTGCACGGCGAGGTCGATTTTTCCGCCGAGGAGGGCCTCTTCGAGCTCTTTAATGAACACCCCCTTGGTTCCGGTGAATGTGACGGAGCCCGTCTGAAACTGGTCACCGGAGGTGCGGATGCGCACGAGTTCGCATTCGATGCCGCGCAATTCGATCAGACGATCGCGAACATGGTTGGCCTGCCAGACCGCCAGCGGGCTCGAGCGCGTGCCGATGCGAAGGGGCTTCAATTTTCCTCTTCTTCCCGGCCGGGTTTCTCCTCGTCGAGACCGAACAGGTGGCGCAGGGCTTCCACGGCTGCCAAACGTCCGCGCATTCCGCCTCCGTGGCGAAGGCACCGGGTAGGGTGGTCGAGTACGCGCTCGATCAACTCTTCGGTGATGTGGGCAATCCGCTCGCGCTCGGCGGGAGAGACGTCAAGCCTATCCCCGAGCTTCTCGCGGAGCAAGGCCTCGCGCTCGAGATGGAAACGATTGCGGAGATCGTCGGCAATCGAACTGGACTCGAGAGCCGCCCGCCAGCCCTCAAATTTTGCGATTTGCTCGGCGACGATGGCTTCCGCCCGCGGAATTTCCGATTCCCGCGCCTTCTTGTTCTGCTCGACGATTTCGCCTAGGTCATCGATATCGTACAGGTATAGGTTGTAAAGACCCGCAGCCTCGGGAGCGACGTTGCGCGGAACCCCCAGATCGACGACAAAAATCGGCCGGCCGTTGCGCCCGGCAATCGCAGCTTCGAGCGACTCGCGCGTGACGACGGGCCCGGAGCCGCCGGCGGAGGCCACCACAATGTCGGGCTGGCTGAGTGTGCGTCCGAGAGAGTCCCAGGCCAGGGCTTCTCCTCCAAAACGCCGAGCGAGCTCCTCGGCGCGGTCCGACGAGCGGTTCGTAACGCGAAGGGTGCCGATTCCGTGGTTGCGCAGATGCTCGACAACCTGCTCGGCGACCGCCCCGGCGCCCACGATCAGAGCGGTGTGACCTTTTAGATTGCCGAAGACCTGTTCGGCGAGCCGCACGCCGGCCAAGGCCACCGACATCGGGCGGGCGCCAACTTCCGTTTCCGCGCGAACGCGCTTGCCGACCTCGAGGGCGCTCTGAAAAGCCTTGTTGAGGATGGGTCCGGTGGCGCCGTGCTCGAGGGCCTTGGCGTAGGCGTTGCGGAGCTGCCCCAGAATTTCCGCTTCGCCGAGCATCATGGAATCCAGTCCCGCGGCGACGCGGAACAAGTGCCGCAGGGCATCGGAGCCCGTCGAGCGATAGAGCCGGCCGTTCAATTCAGCCCGCGGGATGCCGTGAAAGGAGGTGAAGAACGCCTCCATGGCGTCCACGGCTTCCGAACCCAAGGCGGCCGGCACGCCGTAGAGCTCGCTGCGATTGCACGTCGAGAGCACGACCGCTTCTTCCACGATGCCACTCGTGCGCAATTGATCGACGGCGCGCAAGGCTTGATCGGCCGTAAACGCCATCCGCTCCCGCAGCTCGACAGGCGCTGTACGGTGGTTACACCCAACGAGAGCGACTTGAACGCGCTCGACTGCTGGACGGGGCGAGTTGGTCGAAGCAGCCATCAGTAGAAGCGGTGAAAGTCCGTTAAATAAAGATTCACAAACGTATAGCTGAAAAGCACGACGAGAAAATTCGAGGCACAAATGACCGCGGCACGCGCGCCGCGCCAGCCCGCGCTCCGCGCGAGCGCCAGATAGGCGATGTACACCGCAAAAATGGCCAGGGTGACAATCACCTTCGGATCGCCCCAGGAGTAGGTCCCGCTCAAGCGATGCCGCCAGATGAGGCCCATAATGACGCCGCAGACAAGCGTCAGCAGGCCGACCGAGACGCTGCTGCGCGCCATGCGGTCGAGCACGTCCAGGGCGGGAAACCGCCAGAAAGTCGCCGTCGGCTTGCGCGTGCGCAGCACCCAATTCTGAACCAGATAGATCAGGCTGAGCACGAAAGATAACGCGAAGGCCGCATAAGCCCAAGTGTCCAGGGTCACGTGCAGGGCAAAAAGCGCACCTCTCGCGGACAGCGTAGCCGGCTCCCCCTGCGGCACGGCCAGAAGGGTTCCCACGGTCCAAATGGTGAGCAAGAGTGTAACGAAAGCCCCTACCGACCTCTGGCGATGCAGCATCTCAAGGCCCAGGTAGGTGACGGCGAGCAGCCAGGCGAAAAGCGACATCGAGCCGTACAGATCGCCGTAGGGCACCGAATGAATCCCGTGGGAACGCTCGAGTAAGGCAAAATACTCGGAAACGATGCCGGCGGAGAGAAGCAGTGTGGCCGCCCGGCCCAGCCAGTTATGGGGCGAATACAGGAGCCAAACGTAGCAGGCGCAGCTCGCCGCATAAAGGGCAACGGCGAGATCGGCGAGTTCGCGGCTCATGGCAGCTTGGTTCTCCTCGGGCTGAACCCCGAATTATACAGCCGAACCGACTTTTACCTGTGATGGGCGTCACAAACAGGGCCTCTGTCCTTGGGGCAGAATGGGCACTGCCCGCGGGCGAAGCCCACCCGAGCTGCGAAAGGGTGAGAAGAAGTGCCCGGCGGGTGCGAAATCTGTCCATCTGTTATGATGACCGGGGCCTACTCGCCATGGCGGTCAACAACGAAAACCGGAAGGAACTTTTTCTGCGGGCCTGCCGCTCCGAACCGGTCGAACGCGTGCCGGTGTGGATCATGCGTCAGGCGGGGCGCTATTTGCCGGAATACCAGGAGGTTCGAGCCCATCATTCATTTCTTGAAATCTGCAAAACCCCCGAACTTGCCGCGGAGGTTTCTCTCCAGCCCTTTCGCGTGCTGGGCGTCGATGCGGTCATCCTCTTTTCCGATATCCTGGTTGTCGCCGAAGCCATGGGAATGGGACTCGCGGTGCCCGATTCCGGGCCTGTCCTGGCGGATCCGATTCGCGACGGGCCTGCCGTCTCTGCGCTCCGCGATTTTGACCCGGAACGCGAGACGCGGTTCGTCGGAGACGCGATTCGAGCGATTCGCAAGGCGGCGGGTCCGCGCGTGCCAGTGATTGGATTTGCTGCGGCCCCCTGGACGCTGGCCTGCTACATGATCGAGGGGCAAACGCGCGGGAACGTCTCGAGGGCCAAGCAAATGCTGGCCGAAGAGCCGCGGCTGGTCGGAGAGCTGATGGGTCGCATCGCGCGGGTGACCGCGGATTATCTCAAAGCGCAAGTTGCGGCTGGGGCTGCGGCGGTCCAGCTGTTTGACACCTGGGCAGGTGAGCTGACGCCGCACGAGTACGGGGAAACGGAGCTGCCCTCGATTCAGTCGATTTTCGATTCGCTCGCCGGTTCCGGTGTCCCGCGCATCTTGTTCGCCAAGGGGTCGAAGCCTATCTTAGGGCCGATGGCAAAGAGCGGAGCCGACGTGCTGAGCGTTGACTCGGGGACGGATCTGGCCGAGGCCCGGCGTGATTTGGGTCCGCAAATCGCGCTGCAAGGCAACGTTGACCCGGCGGTTCTGCTCGGGCCGGTTGAGGGGATCCGCCGCGCCGTGGCCCAAGCGGTCGAAAAGACGGCGGGAACGGGTCACATCCTGAATCTGGGCCATGGGATTCTGCCCGCGACGCCCGTTCCGAACGCCCAGGCTTTTGTGGCAGCCGGACAAGCGGCACCGGTCACGGCGCACCTCGGAATCGGATGACCGAATGAGCCTGCTTAGGGAGAATCGAGGCGAGTGATGGAAGATCGAGCCAGGACCGAACGGCTCGAGATCGGGCAGATTTCCGAGGCTTTTCTCGACAAATACAATCGTGCCGGACCTCGCTACACGAGCTATCCAACCGCCCCTGTTTGGAAGGACGAATTTGGTCCCGACGATCTCGACAAGTGTTTTGCGGGCGCCGATGAGCGCGGCACGCCTGTCTCGCTCTACATGCATATTCCCTTCTGTGAAAGCCTGTGCCTGTTCTGCGCCTGCAACGTTTCGATCGAGAAGGACAAGCGTGTTGCGCTGGGCTATCTCGAAGCGCTCAAGCGCGAAATCGATTACGTCGGCCAAAGAGTTTCGAGCGGCCGCCGCGTCGTTCAGTTTCACTGGGGCGGCGGCACTCCGACCTATCTGGCCCCGGCCCAGATGGAGGATTTGTTTGGCGCGACACGCGAGCGGTTTTCTTTTGCCGATGAGGCGGAGATCGGCGTGGAAATCGATCCGCGGGTGACCAGCCGGGAACACCTTGAAACGCTGCGGCGTCTCGGCTTTAACCGCTTGAGTATGGGCATCCAGGATTTCCAGGCGCGCGTTCAGCAAGCAATCCATCGTGTGCAGCCGTACGAAATGACGCGCGACCTCATTGACTCGGCGCGGCAGCTCGGTTTTGACAGCGTGAACGTCGACCTGATCTACGGACTCCCCTATCAGACGGCGGACAGTTTTCGCTCGACGATTGAGCGGGTCCTGACGCTTTCGCCCGATCGCGTGGCCATGTTCAGCTACGCGCACGTCCCCTGGCTCAAGAAGCAGCAGGGAGCTTTCGCGGCACACTTGCCCGAGGGAATGGAGAAGTTCCGAATTTTCCGCGCGGGCCTGGAAGGCTTTCTCGCTGCCGGCTATCTGTACATCGGCATGGACCACTTCGCCCGCCCGGAGGACGAGCTGGCCGTGGCCCAGCGGGATCGCACATTGCACCGCAACTTTCAGGGCTACACGACGAAGGCCGGCGCCGATCTGTACGGCATGGGGGTGAGCGCGATCAGCTCGATTGGGGACGCCTACGGGCAGAATTGCCGGGAAGTCGCGGCATACCAGGGCGCCGTCGCTTCCCGGGGAATCGCTACGATGCGCGGTTATCGGCTTTCGGCAGACGACGCGCTGCGCCGCGATGTGATTGGCCGCTTGCTTTGCCACACAGTGATCGTGAAGGACGAAATCGAGCGCCAATACTCGATTCATTTCGACGAATACTTCGCGCCGGAACTCGCCGAGCTCGAACAACCGCGGGCCGAGGGTCTCGTCCACCTGTCGGCCGACCAGATCCGTGTCACGCCGCTCGGGCGGATCTTCATTCGTAACGTGGCCATGACGTTCGACCGCTACCTGCGCGAGCAGCAAATGGACAAGCGACCGCTCTTCTCGAAAACGCTCTGAAAGGGTCTGGGCATGCCGGAAGCGACCCATATCGTGGTGATCGGCGCCGGGATTTCCGGCCTGGCCTGTGCCTACCGGCTCAAGTGCCTGGGGGCCCGCGTTACGCTGCTAGAATCCTCCGGCCAAGCGGGCGGACTTATCGCAACGGTCGACCGCGACGGCTTCCTGTTCGAGTCCGGGCCGCAGAGTTTCCAGGGCACGCCTGCTCTGCTGGGGCTCGTCGGGGAGCTCGGCATCGAGGGCGAGCTGGTCGAGGCAGACCCGCGGGCCCCGCGGTATGTGCTTCGCTCGGGACGGCTCGAGAAGATCCCCATGTCGCCGCCCGCCCTGGTTCGCTCCTCGCTGCTCGGAGTCGGGTCGCGGTGGAGGATTGTCTCGGAACCCTTTCGCCACAGCAAGCCCCCGAGCGGCGAAGAGTCGGTCGCTGATTTCGTCCGACGCAAATTCGGGCAAGAAATACTCGAATATCTCGTGTCGCCGTTTGTTTCCGGCGTCTACGCGGGAGACCCCGAAAAGCTCAGCCTCCGCGCGGCATTCCCCACGCTCGATGAGTGGGAGCGCCAGTTCGGCAGCATTGTGCGCGGGGCCATCAAGGCGCGCCCGGCAAGCGGTGAGGGAGGGCGGGCCGCGTCCCTGTGTTCGTTTCGAGGCGGCCTGCGGACGCTCGTGCGCGCGCTCGGGAAGAGCCTGGGCGATTCACTTGAAACCGGATCGTGTGTCGCAAGCCTCAGTCCTCGTCGGCAGGGCGAGCGAGGGTACGACGTCGATGTGTCGGGCAATGGCCGGAACGAAACGATCGCCGCTTCTGCCGCCGTTCTGGCCACGCCCGCTTACGTTGCAGCACGGCTCATTCGGCCGGTTTCGCCCTCTCTTGCGCAGACACTCTCCGGCATTCCCTATGCCCCTGTTGCGGTGGCCGCCGCCGGATATTACGCGAGACAATTCGCCGAGACTCCGAATGGATTCGGCTTTTTGGTTCCCCGAAGCGAAGGCCTTCGTACGCTCGGCACGGTTTGGAACTCCTCACTGTTCGCCGGTCGAGCACCGGCCGGTTGCGTCACGATCACGAGTTTTCTCGGGGGGGCGACCGATCCGGAGGTGGTCGAAAAACCCGATGAAGAAATTGCGGCCCTGGCTAACAAAGAGAACCGGCGAATCTCGGCCATCGAGGGCTTGCCGGTCGTCTCTTTGACGTGGAGGCATCCGAAGGCTCTGCCCCAATACAATCTTGGTCACGGCCACATCGTTCGCGAGCTTCGCGAGGCCCAAGAACGGGTTCCCGGCGTGTACTTTGCCGGCAACTACCTCGAGGGGCCGGCGATCGGGAAATGCGTTGAGCAGGCCTTCCGTACCGCCGAAGCGGCCGACGCTTATGCCCGTCGGCGCACCTGAGCGGGCCGTAACCTACTTCGATCCCTCTTGGCTCGGTACGTGATAGGGGACCGTGGCCTCGGCGCCCGGGCCGGGCTCCGGCGCGGGTTTCGGCATATCTGCCGCGGCGAACCGCGGGACCATCTGGTCGGCCACGGCTACCGCGTACACGGCCGAGGCAATTTCGACCGCCCCCTCACGAACGTCCTCTTCGTAGATGCGCTCGTAAGTGTCCAAATTCGTGTGGTGCGTGAATGTGCCGTAATCGAACGGATCCTGGGCCAGGCCGATGCCGGCCAATCCCGCGTTGTTGAACGACGTGCTGTCCGTGCCGCCCGTACGGCGGCTGCCGGTCGGGGTTGCGCCCGTGAACCCCCAATCGGCGAACGGCGCGAATGCCTGGCGGATCATGTCGGCGGCGGCCGCAGGGCCAAACACCGTCGCCCCGCGCGGTTTCCCTGTACCCGAATCGATATTGAAATAGGCATCGAGATTCGAGAACTCGGGCTTGGGATTCTCGACGCTGCCAAAGTGCTGCTGGACATAGGCCAGCGAGCCGAGTAGTCCCTCTTCTTCACCGCTCCACAGCGCGACGCGAATCGTTCGCCGGGGCTGGACTTTCACCGCGGCCAGCAGGCGCATGGCTTCGAGCATCATGGAGGCCCCGATGCCGTTGTCGGTGGCGCCCGTCGCGTCGTGCCAGGAATCGTAGTGGCCGCCCAACATCACGATTTCATCCTTCTTGTCCGAGCCGGCGATCTCGCCAATGGCGTTATAGACGGTTGTGCCGTTGGCATACTCCCGGTTTTGGATGTTCACGCGCAGGGTCACCCGGGTTCCCTCGGCGATCAAACGGGAAATGCGGCCGTAATCCTCGTTGCGCATGACGAGCGTGGGAACCGCGCGCGAGGAATCATACGTGCTGTTCTGCTGCGCGATGATAACGCCGTGCTCGCGCCCCGCGTCGTTAATCCGCACGAGCGCGCCGTTGTCGACCAGGAACTGATCCACCACGCGATTCACCTCCGCGCGCGAAAGCTGCCCCTTCCCAAGCGCCGGAGGAGTCGGAAAATTGAACGGCCGTGGATTCGTCGAATCAAATCGCGACTTCCACTCCTCATCGGGGCGCCGCAGGGGGGCCGGCGTGAAATTCTCCTTGACTTCCACATGCGCACCGACCAAAACGATGGCCCCGCGGACCTTCTCTCTTACCGAGTTCAGATAGGCGTCAAGTTCGGCCTCTGTGGGCTGCTCGGATGATTTTGCGGCGGGTCCCGGGGGCATGGGTGGCGGCGTCTGGCTCGGCTGAGAGGCGGCCGGTGCGGGGGGCGCAAAGGGGTTAAACCCGGCGAGGGGCGCCATTCCCGGCGGGTCGATCACGACCACCTGCGCGGTGAGCGGGCCCTTGGTGCTCGGGGTCCAGGCGAGCGGTTCAACCATGAGCGGCCCATGGAATGGCGCAATGGCCACGGCCGATAATTCCATATTTTCCCAGCCGGGCACTGGTTTGGCTGCACTGGGCGGCTGAAACGTCCAGGGCTCCAGATGCGTGTTGACCAGGCCCCAGGAGGCCATCGTGCGGAGCGCCCAATCGTCGGCGGCCTTCAGGTTGGGCGTGCCGGTCAGCCGCGGACCGTACACATCGGCCACCTCGTGGATGACCCACATGATCTTTGAATGGTTCGTTTCCTCGAGGCGGATCTGGGTGTAGACATCGGAAAGCTGCGGCCCTTGTGCGGCAGACGGCAGCGCCGCCGCGGCCAGGAGTGTTACGGCGAAAACGCGAAGTCCGGTCATGACTGCTCCTTGGTTTGAGAATTCCCGTTTATGGATTTCTGCTCTGGTCGAAGTCTCGGTTTTCATTCCCGCGCAAACGATTCTTTGTGCCGCATAGCTAGTCGCACGCGGCGGCGTTCGCCCGCCTCATGATATCGCCGCCGATCTTCGTCGGTCTCGAGCACGAGCGCTGGAACCGCCCGGGGTTGTCCGGCGAGATCAATGGCTACAAAAGTCACATAGGCGCTGCTGGTATGCTTTCGTTCTCCGGTCAGGATATTCTCCGAGAAAACCTTCACGCCGACTTCCATGGAAGTGTGAAATACGCGGTTCACGCTCGATTTGAGCACGATGAATTCTCCCACTCGTATGGGGAACCGAAAATCGAGGTAATCGACCGATGCCGTGACGACATGGCTGTTCGAGTGACGATGCGCGGCGAGCGCTCCGGCAATGTCGATCAGATGCATCACGCGCCCGCCGAGCATGGCTCCCAGCGGATTGGCGTCATTGGGCAGAACGGCTTCAACCATTTCGGAACGGGAGGCACTGACCGGTTTTCGAGCGGCCCCGGTCTGTCGAGCTCGAGGTGTCGGGCCCGGTCGTGACTTCCGATCTTTCGGCATCTCCATCCCTTGCCCGGCGCGCACTTCCCCGCCCGCTTGGCGGGCTTCCTCCGGCCCGCTATAATACGCGTTTTAGGACCATGACCCAACCGCAGAGGTCGCGCCGGCAGGCCCTCGAACGTTTCTTGACCGAGAAGCCGAACGACGCCTTTGCGCGATATGGCCTCGCCCTCGAGTGCGCCAAGCAGGGCGACCACCAGGCTGCTTCCGCCAATTTCGAGAGGCTTTTGGAGAGCAGCCCCGAATATGTGGCGGGCTACTTCCAGTTCGGGCAACTGCTTGCGCGCCTCGGCGAGCTGGATCGAGCCCGCAAATTACTTTCCGACGGCATCGTCGTCGCGCAAAAAGCGGGCGACATGCACGCGCGTGACGAAATGCAGTCGGCTCTGAACTCGTTGCGTTGAAGAGAGCTCTGGACCGGACGGACCGCCAATCATGAGACCTGCGCGCATCCCGCTGTTTCCCCTCGAGCTGGCCCTCCTGCCAGGCATGCCTATCCCGCTGCATATTTTCGAGCCGCGGTATAAAACCATGATCGCGCGATGCCTGCGCGAGCGCCTCGAATTCGGCCTGGTGCTGGCTCAGGAGCGGTCTCCGGCGGCCATCGGCTGCACGGCCGAAATCACCCGGAAAATCAAGGATTACGCCGACGGGCGAATGGACATTCTGGTCGAGGGCCGCGCCATATTCCGGCTGATCGAAATGCACGACGAAAAGGAGTATTACGAGGGGATCGTGGACTACCTGCCCGAAGATGCCACGCCTCAGGATCCCCGCCGCGAACAGGAGCTGACCGACATCTTTCAGCAGTGTCACATCATGCTTTTCGGCCACGTTTGGCCGGGCGCCGAGCCGCACGACTGGGTGCCCCTGGCCTATCGGTTTGCCGCTCGCCTGCCCCTGGATTCCCGGCAGCGCCAGAGGGTGCTCGAGCAGCGCAGCGAGGCCGAGCGTCGCGAGTTCCTGTTTCGCTACACGAACGAGCTGCTTCCCCGCCTGGCCCAGCGGCAGATCGCCCGGCAGACTTCGGCCGGTTCCGGCCACGGCATTCACTAGCCCGCGACAGCCTGTTTTTTCCTTCGCGCTTTCAGCCAACAAGTTCCCGGCCCCCAGCATCTTTCGAAGGAGGTGGGTTCGCCCCAGGCATTGGCACTATAATGGAGGCTGTGCCGTGCGCGGGGGAGCGGGCCGCGTTCACGGGATCGATCAGCCGGGGGCAGGGGAGCTGTAAAGTCCATGAGTTCGCAAGCACAGAATCTCGGAGCCCTTCGAAGGCAACTCTCCGAGCAACGAATCGCAGAGAGAACGGTTCGACAGGAGATGCGCGAGAACCTGCTCTGCAAGATGGAGCGGGGCGAAAGCCTTTTCTCGGGCCTGCACGGCTACGACGACACGGTCATCCCGCAGATTATCAACGCGATTCTCTCCCGCCATCACTTCATCCTGCTCGGCTTGCGCGGGCAGGCCAAGTCGCGAATTCTTCGCGCGCTGGTGGGCTTCCTCGATCCGGAAATCCCCGTCGTCGCCGGCTGTGAGATTCACGACAATCCGTTCCTCCCGCTGTGCCGGTCCTGCCGCGAGCGAATCGCCTCGGAGGGCGAGGAGACTCCGATTACTTGGCTCTCGCGCGAACATCGCTACGTCGAAAAACTGGCCACCCCCGATGTGACCATTGCCGACATGATCGGCGATATCGATCCGATCAAGGCCGCGCGCGGGGGCCGGAACCTCTCGGACGAATTGACCATTCATTACGGCCTGCTCCCACGCGCCAATCGCGGCATTTTCGCCATCAATGAGCTGCCCGACCTGGCCGGAAAGATCCAGGTTGGCCTGTTCAACATCATGCAGGAAGGGGACATCCAGATTAAGGGCTATCCGCTTCGCCTGGCCCTGGACGTTCTTTTGGTCTTCACGGCCAATCCCGAGGACTACACGGCGCGCGGAAAGATCATCACCCCGCTCAAGGATCGCATCGGTTCGGAGATCCGCACGCATTATCCGATGAGCGTCGGCGAGGGAATGTCGATCACGGCCCAGGAATCCTGGATCACGCGCGACAATAAGCGGCGGCTCGAGCTTCCCGACTACATTCGCGAGATTGTGGAGGAGGTCGCCTTCCAGGCGCGGGACGACAAGCGCGTGGACCGCCGCTCGGGGGTCAGCCAGCGGCTGCCCATCAGCGCCCTCGAGAACGTGTTGAGCAGCGCCGAACAGCGCGCGGTTCGCAGCCGGGATTCCTCGGTGGTAGCGCGCGTGGCCGATGTCTACTCGGCGATTCCGGCCATGACCGGAAAATTCGAGCTGGAGTACGAGGGCGAAATACGCGGCGCGGAAAACATCGCGCGAGAGCTGATTCGCGCGGCCGTAGGGAAGGCCTTCAGCCGGCGCTTTGTGAACGCGAATTTCCAGCCCCTCGTGCAGTGGTTTGAGGCGGGCGGCGAGCTCAAGATTCCGGCGAATGCCTCCAATGGCGACACCCTTCAGCAGCTCAAGCGGATCCACGGGCTGTTCGATCACCTGGAGGCCCTGGGACTCAAGTCCCGAGACGATTCGGGATTGCAAGTGAGCGCCGCGGAATTCATTTTGGAAGGTCTCTGGGCGCACAAGAGAATCAGCCGAAGCGAGGAGCGCGGGTTCTTCGCAGAAATTCGCAAGCCGCCCGAGCCGCGCGAACCATCGAGCAGCCGGCTGCCGCGCCGGCAGTTCAATTGACGGGAGTCAGCCAAGGCCATGAAATACGTCCGCTACTCGAAGTACTCGCCGGAAGCGGCGGAGGACGTCGACCTGGAAGACCTGATAAGCCGCCTGTCGGATTTTTTCCTGCAGAGCGGATTTGAATCCCCCTACGGCATCTACGAACTCGATCGGGAGCGCTCGCGTGAAGAGTACCTGGACGCCCTGCGCGAAGCCATCTTGCGGGCGCTCGAGGAAGGCGATCTGGTGCCGCCCGAGATGATGGAGCGCCTGCTCGAGAATCCGGACGTTTCACAAAACGAAGAGCTGCGTGAGCTGATCGACCAGCTCATCAAGCGCATGCAGGAGGAGGGATACATCACACAGCGGGAGTCGGCCCATGTCACTCCCCCGCCGTCTTCGACCCCGGGAGGCCGGATCGGACCCGAACAGCCGCGCGTCGAAGCGAGATTCGAGATAACCGACAAGGCCCTCGATTTTCTTGGATTCAAGACCCTGAAGGACCTGCTGGCCTCGCTCGGCAAGAGCAGCTTCGGCCGCCACGACACGCGCGATTTGTCGACCGGCGTCGAGTCGGGCGGGATCTCGAAGGCCTATGAGTTCGGCGACACGCTGAACCTCGATATCAGCGCAACCCTCTTCAACGCCGTCGAGCGGAACGGCGCGCGCGTCCCCATCGAGCTCGATTATCCCGATCTGATGGTGCACCAGTGCGAGTATCAGAGCTCGTGCGCGACCGTGCTCATGCTGGACTGCAGCCACAGCATGATTCTCTACGGCGAGGACCGTTTCACGCCGGCCAAGCGTGTGGCCTTGGCGCTTTCGCACCTCATTCGCACCCAGTATCCGGGCGATTCGCTCCACTGCGTGCTCTTCCACGACAGCGCCGAGGAAATCCCCCTGGGCAGCCTAGCGCGCGTGCAGGTCGGGCCGTATTACACGAATACGCGCGAAGGCTTGCGGCTCGCGCAGCGCATTCTGTCCCGACAAAAAAAGGACATGCGGCAGATCGTGATGATCACCGACGGCAAGCCCTCGGCCCTGACGCTCGAGGATGGCCGGATTTATAAGAATGCTTACGGCCTCGATCCGCTGGTCGTGACCCAGACGCTCGAAGAAGTCGGAAAATGCAAGCGCTCGGGGATCCTGATCAACACCTTCATGCTCGCCAGCGACTACAGCCTGGTGCACTTCGTCGAGAAGGTGACCGAGCTGTGCCGCGGCAAAGCCTATTTCACGACTCCCTACACACTCGGCCAGTACCTGCTGATGGATTACCTCAGCAAGAAGACCCGTCACATTCACTGAAACGGGGCGGTAGGCCCCCGGGATGGGCAGCAGCGGCGGTATACTGCCCGGCTTCCCGGGCCGGGTTGAATCTTGCGCGGCGGAATCCTGCCCTCGCGCGGCGCATCTGATTCTTTAGGGTTAAACTGAATGAGCCTGAAACGCTCACTTCAGCAGTTCGTCGGAGGCAAACGCATGGGGGCTCTCACGTCCGGTACGACCGCGCCGGATATTTCCTTGAAGGACCCGGAAGGAAAAACGGCTACTTTGGCTGCAGCGCTCGAAAAGGGGCCAGCGCTGGTCGCCTTCTTCAAGGTGAGTTGCCCGACCTGCCAGTTCACCTTCCCGTTTCTCGAGCGGATGTATGAAAACTGTGCCGGAGGCAACATCACCTTCCTCGGCGTCTCGCAGGACGGAGCGGCGGATACGCGCGAGTTCGTCGCGGAATTCGGAACCAAGTTCCCGGTCGTCATGGATGAGCGCGGCTATCCGGTCTCGAACGAGTATGGCCTCACGAACGTGCCGAGCTTGTTTTGGATCAGGCCCGACGGAAGAATCGCGATCAGTTCGGTTGGATTCTCTAAAGCAGACCTAGAGAAGATCTCCGCCGAGGCAGCGCGCGCGACGGGCCAGGAAGTGAAACCGCTGTTTCGCCCCGGAGAAGTCGTCCCCGATTACAAGCCGGGTTGAGGATCACGGAACTGAGGCTCGGTCGGGGCCCAAACCCATCGTTGCGCTACGAGGTGCCGTCTTCGCTGAGCGCTTTCCTGTGCTTGGGAGGTTTCAAGCGTTTGTCAGGGATGACGCGTTCGGGCCGGGGAAGCCCGATTCCCAGCCGCGCGCGGCGGCGCGCTTCTTTTCCGACACGCAGCTTCTTCCGCTTGGCCGCCATCTAAAAGGAAAAGCTCGTCTGCAAGTAGAACAGCCGCGGTGCCCCGTTCGATGAAAAGGGCCCCAGCGACAGGCTATTCGACCGGCCAAAAAAATGGGGCGGCACGTTGCAGTCGTTTGCGGGGACGCAAACCGAGGGGTCAGGAACGTCGAGTGTGCCATTGGGCTGCGCCAGATTGATGTAATTTGTAATGTTGCGCGCCTGGACGCTGAAGGTGAGGTTATATCGGTGGCGGGTGCTCTCACCGCCCATCATCGGTCCTCCGCCGCCAAACGGTCCGCCGGGTCCACGCCCGTGGTAATGCCCGTCACCCCCGCCGCCATTGTTGCCCCCGCCGCTTGGACCTTCCGAGATTTTGCCGAATCCAAACACTTTGCTGAGGCGCAGATTGAGACTGAAGTGGGGAGGGCCAACGAAGGCGTTGATGGGCATAATCGTCTCCCCGGGGCCCAGATCGGCCAGGTTCGTGTCGAAGTTGCCGAGTGGCGTATCCACGACATAATTGGGGTTCAGCGGGTTCGTGGCCAAAGCGGGCCGTTGATTCAGGACCGTCGAGCCCACGAAATCCTGGCTCAGCACCACGCTATAGGGAGTGCCGGAGGTCGCAATCATGAAGGGGCTCAGGGAAAATCCATAGGGCAGTCCAAAGGTTCCGCCAACGAAGGCGTGATTGCGCACATCGAAGGCCGACGGGCCATAGTCGGCAAGCAGATTGTACGGATTGGACGGAAAAGAATTGGCCCCCGAGGTGTCGCTGTTCGCATAGTTGAGCGTGTAATAGGTGAACAGGGTCACCTTCTGGCCGGCGCGCACGTTGTAGTTCACGATGAACTGGTTCTGCTTGAAAATCCCCTCCGATTCGTACTCGAAAATGTTGCCCGGAGCCCCGTTGGGATATACGGGGTCGTTTGGAAACGTGCCGGGGAGCGGCGTGTTGACGTTGTTGGTCAACAACTGATGAACGCCCCTTGAATTCATATAGGTGAGGGAAACGTTCATCGTTTTGCTGAGCTGCCGCTCGAGGCTGACCGCCGTCTGTATCGTTTGCGGGGCCTTCAGATTGGGCGCCAGCCTATAGACCGTGGGCAGCGCGCTGGCCGTTGACGGCAAGTTCGTTACCGGGGCATTCGGGTCGAAGAACGCAGGGGCATAGAGCACGTAGGAGGTCTGCGCGATCCCGTTCAGGTGCGCGTTCTGGATCAGATACTGCTCCTGGAAGCGATCGTAGAATACGCCCCACCCGGCACGCAGCACGGTCTTCGGAGTGTTCTTTCCGCGCGCCAGCCCCCAGGCAAGAGCGAACCGCGGAGCCCAGTCCGCGCGGTCGGGAATGTCGTTCTGGCTTTCAAAGCGCAGCCCGGCGCTCAGCGTGATGTTCGGGCGAACGCGCCAGTCGTCCTGGATAAACGCCCCGGCATCAAACAGGGACACGGTTGCACTCGGGATTCCGGTGGTGAGCAGGTACTCATAGGCACCTCCCCCATTCGCGTTGGGAGCGAGACCCGCAGCGATATTGGCGAGAGTGATCTGGTAGGCCGTGCCCGTCTCGAAAATATAAGTGCTGTTAAATTGCGAGGTGGTGCTGTTCACGTCGGTCGTCTCGCGCAGGCGAGCTCCAAACTTGATGATGTGCTTGCCGTGCACAACCGATGTGTAGTTCTGCAGTTCGTAGTGATTCTGGTCGTCAAGCTGCATACCCTGGCTGTTCCCTCCGCCGTCGAAATACGACTCGACGTTGATGGTGGGCTGGGTGCTGAAGGGAAGCTGATTGGTTACGTCGTGCAGGAATTGGAACCTGGTTTCGTTCACGATGTTCCCGCCGAACAAGTGCGTATCGCCGGCCTGCACGGTCTGCTCGGTTTCCAGTGCGTTGTAGGCTTGGCTGGCGAGCGTGAGCGCCCCGATACCCTGGTTCTGCTCGTTGTCGCGCCAGTACTGATAGCGGAAGGTGAGCGTATCGTTTTTGCCCAGTTGGTAATCGACGCGCGGGCTGATATTGGTTCGCGTCTTGTTCTCAGGAATGGCCTGGGTGAACTCGGCGAACGACTGCGTGGTCGGATTGTACGGCTGCGCGTCGACTACCTGAACGTCGTTGATGTCGCGGCGCTGGGCGCTAATGAAGAAAGAAGCGCTGTGGCTGAGCGGTCCGCCCGCGCTGCCGTTGTACATCGTCGAGTAGTAGCCGGGCTCTTCCGTCGGGCCGAGAAACGGGTTGTGCGTGTTGAAGCCCGAATCATTGCCCATGACCATGGCTTGGCCATGCCACTGGTCCGTTCCGGGCTTGGTGAAGATCTCGATGCGGCCATAGCCGAGTTTGTCGTACTCGGTCGAAAAGGGATTCTGGTTGATGCGGATCTCGCGAATCGAGGACTTGGGCGGGAGCTGACCGGCCGTGAAACCGTCGATGTACATCTGCCCGCCATTCGGGCCGGCCGAGGGTCCGGCAAGGGCCTCGAGATCGTTCTGCAGCTCATCGGGATCATCGGAAAGCGCATCGAGTTCCTTTCCCGAAATGACGATGGCTCCCGCATTATTTTCGGGAGCCACATCGATTTGGGCCGACTCGCCGGTGACGGTGACTTGCTGCTGCTGGGTTTCGATCAGCAAAGGGATGCTGAGCGTTTGAGCCTGACCTGCCGCGACCTGCACGTTGTCGTTCTCAAAAACGGCGAAGCCCTTGGCGAAGGCTTGGACCTTATACTTCCCCGGAGTCAATCCCTTGATTTCATAGTTTCCGTCATGGTCCGTGGTTGCGGCGAGCGTTTGGCCGTCGGGACCAGTGGCCGTAACCGTCGCGTCGATGATGGCAGCTCCGGACGGATCTTTGACCTGGCCGCGGATCGTGCCTTTCCCGCTCTGCGAAAACGAGGAAGCAGCGAGAAAAAGGCTCAGCAGCAGAATCGCTGCTGCCCGGTACAGGGGTGTGAAATTCGGGCGTATCAATTTTCTCTCCTGAGAGTAACCGTTCTCGAGCCGGAGTCGTTTATTGCTGCGGCGTTTCACCGCCTCCGGTTTCCTCGCCGCCCGAGGACGCACCCAGGCTCCACGGCGAGAGTGTCATCATCTGGCCGCCGGGGGAAGCTTGTAGGATTGGCTCAACCCCGGCGACGAGCGTGATGGCCGTCGCCGCGCCGGACGCCGAGCCCTCGGTCGAAACGATCATCACCGCATCCCCCTTCGCGAGATCGCTGATCTGCGCCGGAGGGGTTCTGTTCACGATTTGTTGAAAGTCTGCGGCTCCGCGACCGCCCCCACCACCGCTCGCTTGACCCCGGCTACCCTGCCAGCTGTTTTGGGACGCTGGCCTTCCATCGCCCGACGGTGTCGCCGAGGGGTTGGGGTTCGAGCTGCCGCCTGAACCGCTGGCTTTGAACCGCATGGCGATCATCTGGGCCACGGGTGCGGGCAGCTTGCGGAGTTCGGAATCGGCTGCGATCTTGACCGCTACATCCTTCTTCGAGGCGAGATCCCTTACGACCAGGGTGTTTGTCGCAGGATCGATCGAGGTGATCGTGCCGGCGATATTGCGGAACGTGCCGGCAACGACTTCGGCCGCGGCAAACTCGGAGCCGTCCGCGCTGCGCGTTCCGCGAGCCCTCAGCTGATCTCCCGCGTGAACGGCCTCGATCGAGCTCGGTTGTGCGTCGTCAAACCGCACCGAGTCGGGCGCATATCGGCGAAACATGGTCGTGCTGGTTGTGTGGATCAGCACCGACTTTTTACCGCCCGCCGCCGTGAAGGAAATGGTCACCGTGCCTGTCGCAGGATCGACGGCACTGACCAGCCCGCCGATGCCGTGCCTCTGCCATTCCAGGCGCTCTGCGTCCTGACGTGCCTGGACGTCGGAGGCCTTCATGACGATGACCACGGCCGCCGCAATCGTTTTCCCGTCCTCCGAGGAGGTGCCGCGAAGCAGGATGCGGTCGCCCACTTGCAAGTCCTGGGGGTGAATGACGGTTGCGCCTTTTAGGTCGGTCTGGCCGGGCGCCACGCGAGCCATGCGCGTCGCGTTGCCAATCTGGACGGTGACTTCTGTCCCTGAATCGGTGGCCAGCGTGATTGAGTCACCGGCAATGGCCTTGATGGTTCCCACCTGTTTGACAGATGTGTTTTGGGTGGGCGCTTGAGCGAGCGCGCTCGATTGGCAGGCCACCGATCCGAGAGCGATGGTTGCGGCAAAAAACGAAATCCGAATTGTGTGCGGCGAACGCATCTTCCCCCATGGCCCGGACTTCAACCCACGATTTAGACGTAGGGGACCACGGGAAGCGTTTCGTCGAATTTCGAATTGGCATTGACTCTCCCCGCCGCGGGCCTTAGCACATGCCCCCGGCCGGCCTTTCGGTGCTTCCCTGAGTGCTTGACCGCGATCCCCAGATTCTTAGGTTCGCTAGACCACGGGTAGGATGTACGCGGTGTAAAACAAGAAGCCGCCTAGGGGGCGAGGGCTCGGATGCATGATTGCACCCGAAACCGAGTCTCCGCAGGCGAAAGCACGGTATCATCCTGCCCGGGAGCTCCCGCTGCACGCCCCGCCCGAACGCGACGCGATCATAATCGGATCCGGACCGAATGGCCTTGCCGCCGCCATCACCCTGGCCGAAGCAGGCCGCTCGGTTCTGGTCCTTGAAGGCAAGCAGACGATCGGCGGCGGAACCCGGTCCGCCGAGCTAACGCTGCCGGGCTTTACGCACGACGTATGCTCGGCCGTGCACCCGATGGCCGCCATCTCCCCTTTCTTCCGCAGCCTGCCGCTTGAACAGTACGGCTTGACCTGGGTCGAGCCGCCGATCCCGGTAGCGCATCCGCTCGATGACGGTACCGCCGCTGTCGCGCTGCGATCGGTGGGAGAGACGGCAGCCGGGCTCGGCGAAGACGGACACGCCTGGAAGCGGGTGGTTGGAGGAATGGTCTCCGACTGGCCGCGTATTGAATCGCTTGTGCTTGGGATGTCACGACTTCCGAGCCATCCCGTTGCCGCAGCCCGTTTCGCCTGGTACGCCCTTCGCTCTGCCGAGGGTTTCGCTCGTTCGACGTTTCAGGGCGCGCGCGCGCGGGCCTTATTCGCAGGGCTCGCCGCCCACGCCATTCTGCCGCTTGAGCGCGTGGTCACCGCTGCCTTTGGGCTCGTCTTCGCGGTCACCGCCCATGTGGTCGGCTGGCCGATTGCGCGCGGAGGATCACAGAGGATTGCGAACGCGCTTGCGGCCTATCTGGCGACTCTCGGCGGCGAAATCGTGACGGGTCAAATGGTCAGCTCTGTCGATGAACTGCCCCGCGCGCGCGCGATTCTCTGCGACGTTACGCCGCGACAACTGCTGGCCATGGCGGGGGGGCGCTTGCCGAAGGGTTTCCGCCGCGAACTTTCAACTTTCCGGTATGGCCCGGGAATTTGCAAGGTCGATTGGGCCCTCGATCGGCCCATCCCCTGGACGGCCGGGGAATGCCGCCTGGCGGGGACCGTGCACTTGGGCGGCACTCTCGGTGAGATTTTGAGCGCGGAACGTGCACCGTGGAATGGCCAGCATGCCGAACGGCCCTTTGTGCTGCTCGCGCAGCCGACGCTGTTCGATCCGACGCGCGCGCCTCAGGGGAAGCACATTGCCTGGGCCTACTGCCACGTTCCGCAAGGGTCGTCCGTCGACGTCTCGGACCGCATCGAGCGGCAGATTGAACGATTCGCCCCCGGCTTCGGCAGCATCATTCTCAAGCGCAGCGTGATGTTGAGCGACGACATGGAAGCGCACGATCCGAACATCGTCGGCGGAGACATTGGCGGCGGCTCGGCCGAAATCAGCCAGCTCTTTTTGCGTCCCACGTGGCGGCTGTATCGAACGCCCGAGCGCGGCCTCTATCTCTGCTCCGCCTCGACGCCGCCGGGGGGCGGCGTGCACGGGCTGTGCGGGCATTTGGCGGCTCGCCGAGCCCTGCGGGACGGCCTGTAGAGCGGACTCCTCCGATCCCGCGGCGCAGGCGGCAGCGAACCTGTGTCAAACTGTGCGCTCGATGCGGCGAACATTTCGAGCGGCCGGCACATCGCTCCCCTTGATCCTGCTGGTGGCATTCGGTCTGCGCGTGGCCTTCCTATGGAATTTCGCGGCGCATAATCCAAAGCAGGCCCTCGGCACGGTCCCCTTTCTCTTTGAAGCGGGAAACATTGCCTACTCGCTCGTGACGGGACACGGATTCAGCTCGCCTTTCCGCGTGGACACGGGGCCAACGGCCTGGATGACGCCCGTTTATCCGCTGATTCTGGCCGGAATCTTTCGCCTGTTCGGGGCCTACACGTTTTCGGCGTTTCTCGCCGCAGCCATGGTCAACATTCTTGCGACCACGCTTGCATCGATTCCCATCTACGCGGCGGGGAAGCGGATCGGAGGCGCGGGCACGGCCGCGGGCGCGGCGTGGCTTTGGGCCGTTTTTCCGAACGCGATCGAGATTCCGTCGACGAGCCTGTGGGACGCGTCGATTGCCGCGCTCCTGGCAGCAACCATTCTGTGGGCCACCCTGGTACTCGCCGAATCGAAAGGCACCGGCTTAGGGCCGTGGGTCGGCTACGGCCTTCTCTGGGGAAGCGCGCTGATGACCACCGCGACGCTCGGCGGACTATTGCCCTTTCTCCTCGCATGGATGGTCTATCGCCGGCACAGGCTCGCTCTCGGGTGGCTTCTGAGGCCCGTGCTTGCCATGGCCGTCGCGGCACTTTGTTGCCTCCCTTGGGCGGCGCGCAATTATGAGGTGTTTCACGCCTTCATTCCGCTGCGGTCGATTCTGGGGCTGCAATTGTGGGTGGGAAACAATCCGCAGGCCCAGGAGATTTGGCTGGGCACGCAACACCCCATCCACGATGGGGCGGAACGGCAGAAGTACGTCGACCTCGGCGAGGTGAGGTACATGAGGGACGCCGAGCAGAAGGCGATGCGTTACATGGCAACGCATCCGGGGCGCGAAGCGAACCTCATCTGGCATCGCTTCCTTGAATTCTGGTCCGGGGGGAGCCCGCGGCCGATCACCGATTTCCTTCGCGCGCGATCCGCTTGGTTCCGTTTCGTTCTTCTCTTCAACCTGGTCGTTGCCGGGGGCGGTGCCATGGGCATCATCGTCTTGGTCAGAAGCAAGAACGCGTGCTGGTTCCCGCTCGTGGTGTTCCTGGCGGTGCTGCCGTGGGCGTACTACCTGACGGTGGTTCTGCCGCGATACAGTTTGCCCGTCGATCCGGCGGTGATGCTCGCTGTTGCGGCTGGCATAAGGTTCCCCAGCCCGCGCGTCGAGCGTGAGGGGGCTCGGGCGGGTTGGTCTGACCCCCCGGCTACCTAAGCGGGCGTTCCGAGGTCAGCGCGGCGCAAGTCCGTTCGAAAGGGGCGGGGCCGGCGACCCCCGTCTGAGGCGTATCCGGTATGGTGACCGTTACGGTTGTGCCCTCGCCTTCGCTCGACGTAATGTCGACTTTGCCGCGAAGCTGGAGAACGCGTTCGCGGATGCCCTGCAGACCGACACCAGGGGCCAGCGAGGAGACCTCCTCGCTCGGCAAAGTCGGCATTCCCCGCCCTTCGTCGCACACCTCGAGCCTCAATCCGCCGTTCTCGCGGGAGAGCCGGACGCTGGCCGTCGCGCTACCCGAATGGCGATGAACGTTCGTCAAGCATTCCTGAACGACGCGAAACAGCGCCGTTTCCGCTTCGGTATCGAGACGGCCGAGCGCGGGTGAAATATCGACTTCAACGTCGATCCCGCTGCGCTTGGCGAACCCCTCGGCATACCATACGAGCGCCAATTCGAGACCCACTTCGTCGAGCAGAGGCGGGTGTAGCAGATGCGACATCGTGCGGACTTCCGCGATGGCGTTCTCGATCTGTTTGATGGCGTCGGTCAAGTTTTCAAGCAGCCCGCTCCTCGCCGGCGCGCTCATGGCCAAAACGTCCAGATTCATTTTGACGGCGACCAGATACTGGCCCAGGCCGTCGTGCAGTTCGCGAGCGATGCGGCGCCTTTCTTCGTCCTGGCTTCGCATCAGCCTGCCGGTGAGCTTCCGCAGGCGATCCTGGGCGGTTCTGAGTTCGGCCGTGCGGTCCTGCACCCGGACTTCCAGCTCCTCGTGTGCGCCCTTGAGTTCTTCGTGGGCCCGCTTAAGATCTTCCTCGACGCGTTTCGTGCGCGTGATATCGATGTTGAGTCCGACCACACGAATGGCCTTGCCCGAGCCGTCGCGTTGGATGCGCCCGCGGGAGTTCATCCAGCGGATTTCGCCGTTGTCGCGCCGCCGGATGCGGAATTCGGTGTCGAAAAACCTGCATGGCGACGCCTGTTCGGGCGCTCGGGCGATTTCGCGGTCCTCGGGCAGCACACAGTCGAGCCAGCCCTCGTAGGTCCGCGGGAAACCTCCGGGAACGAACCCGTACAGCCGCTGCAATTCGTCGGACCAGAAATTCACGCGCGTGCGCACGTCATAGTCGAACGTTCCGCAGTTCGCCGCGTGCTGCGCGAGAACCAGCCGCTCCTGGGTTTCTTCGAGCATGCGCCGAATCTCGTCCGTGCCGACTTCGCGGGCTACGCGGGTGACCTCCGAGGCGAAGGAGCGCAGCTGGTCGACCATGGTGTTGATCGCTTCTTTGAGCTGCAGAATTTCGCCGCGGACGTCGACGGTGATCTTGCGCGAGAGGTCGCCGCTCGCGACGGCCGTAGCGACTTCGGCAATGTTGCGGACCTGGCCGGTCAGGTTGCTGGCCATCAGGTTGACCGAATCCGTCAAATCCTTCCAGGTTCCGGCCACGCCCGGCACCACGGCCTGGCCGCCGAGCTTCCCGTCCGTGCCGACTTCGCGAGCCACACGGATTACTTCCGAGGTGAACACGGCGAGCTGCTGGATCATCGTGTTCACGATGCTCGCCGAGCGCAGGAATTCACCTTCGAGCGGCCGGCCATCGACGTCCAGCCGTACCTGCTGCGTCAGATTGCCCTGCGCCACGGCCGCGATTGCCCGCGTCACTTCGGTCGTTGGACGAAGCAAATCCTCCGTGAGCGAGCTGACCGAAGTTTCCATCTCGCCCCAGGCACCACGCGACTCGCGGAATCTGGCCCGCTCGCGAGTTCGGCCTTCTTTGCCGACGACTTGCACCATCCGCTTCATTTCGCAAGCCATTTGCTGGTTTGCGGCGGCGATGTCGTTGAACGTGTCGGCAATCTTTCCAGAGAGCCCGGTCCAGGAGCCCGGAAGGCGAACCGAGAAGTCCCCGTCGCGCATCGATTGCAGGGCGGCGAGAAGGATCGGCAGAGCAACGTGTTCGCTGTCGCTCGCCCGCGCCAGGGCCGCGGCCGAGACGGCGACTGCCCCTACGCCATTACCCTTCAAAGGCTCGGCGGGCGGCTCCGCCGTGCGGCTTCTCTTCATATTGGTCTCCTAGGGAGATGCCTGTCCCGGAGGGGAGGCGGACACGTCGGGGCGGGCGGTAATCTCTCGAGATTTGCGATGCTGCCGGCTTTCTCCTACGAGGCCCCGCTGCCAGACCTGGCTAGCGGGTCGAATCCCTCACGGGGAAAATCGCACACCCAGGGTTCATAACACAGGAATTCACGGCGAGGCTCTACAGCATTCTCTGTATTTGTGCGACAGAAAGCGCCTGAAGGCCCCGGCCCGAGATCTTGGCTCCGTTTGCAACGCGCAGCACGATGGCGGCTGTTCGCAACGGAACGCGGCGAGGCATTCTCGCCCGCAAAAAGGGGTTCGATCGAGGCCGTCGGGTGGATGGGGTAGCCGAGTCGGGTGTAAAATCGGGCCGCCGGCCAAAGGAATCTCCGGCAGTCCTCAGAAGGGATCTCCGAATGACGACCAATTCCAGAGGGGAGCTGCTGCTCGCTGTACTGCTCCTGTGCCTTGTTTCACCACTGCTGCTGCGCGCCGACGAGGGCATGTGGACGTTCAACAACTTCCCATCGCGCGTGGTCGAGGCAAAATACCGCTTCCAGCCTTCGTCTGCATGGCTCGATCACCTGCGCCTCTCTTCCCTGCGGATTGCCGAGGGGTGTTCTGCCTCGTTTATTTCTGCGCAAGGTTTGGTGATGACCAATCATCACTGCGTGCTCGAGTGCGTCGAGCAGCTTTCGACGGCCCAGCAGAACCTGGTCGAAACCGGCTACTCGGCCTCGACCGCTGCCGACGAACGGAAATGTCCCGCCTTTGAACTCGATCAGCTCGTCGAGATTCGCGACGTCACGCGAAACGTGGACGCAGCCCTAGAAGGAAAGACGGGCGATGCTGCCGTTGCAGCATTGAATCGGGAGGAGGCCGAGCTCGAGCAAAGCTGCGGCGCCGATCCGAGCACGCTTTGCGAGGTCGTCTCGCTCTACGAAGGCGGCATTTACAACCTGTACCGCTACAAGCGGTACAGCGATGTGCGGCTGGTCTTTGCACCCGAGATGTCCGTCGCCCAGTTTGGCGGCGACCCGGACAACTTCAATTTTCCGCGCTTCGATTTCGACATTGGCCTGGTGCGCGCCTACGAAGGCGGCCATCCCGTAGAGAGTCCCAACTATCTGAAGTGGAGTGCCGAGGGGTCAAGAGAGGGCCAAGTCGTGTTTGTGTCCGGCAATCCGGGCGGCACCAGTCGAGACCTGACCGTCTCCCAGCTTGAATTCGATCGCGACACAGTCCTGCCGAGCGTCATCCCCGACATTGCGGAGTACCGCGGGCTGCTCGAACGTTTTGTGGCCGAGAGTCCGGAACGGGCGCGCGAGGCGAAGGAAGACCTGTTCTTCGACGAGAACTCGTTCAAGGCTGAATTCGGCCGCGAGCAAGCGCTTCTCGATCCGGAATTCTTTGCCATGAAGGTGCACGAAGAGGAGCGGCTTCGGCAGGGGGTTGATAGCGATCCGAAGCTCGCCCCGGACAAATCGGCCTGGAGCGACATGGCGGAGATCGAGCGCGTGCGCGCCGGCCTTTGGAACAAACGAGAGTCAACCATCTTCTTTCGCGAATCCGCCCTTCTGAGCTATGCCATCACGCTCGTCGAAGCGGCCGCCGAACGGGCCAAGCCGAATAGCGAGCGACTGCCCGAGTACACCGATCAAGCCCTGGTCGGTCTCGAAAGAGAAATTTCCGCGCCCATCCCGGTTTATAAGGACCTCGAAGAGATGAGGCTCGGCTGGATTCTCTCTTCCCTTCGGAGGGACCTTGGCCCGGACGATGGCTTGGTTCAGAAAATGCTCGGCAAGGAATCGCCCGAAGCGCTGGCCAAGCGTCTGGTGGCCGGAACACATCTCGATGAGGCGAGTGTCCGCCAGGCCTTGTATCAAGGCGGTCAGCCGGCCATCGCGGCCTCGAGTGATCCGATGATCGTCTTTGTGCGCTCCATCGATCCTGACTTGCTTAAGGTCCGCAAGGAGTACGAGGCTCGCGTGAGTGCGCCCACGCGGGCCGCGGCGGAGCGAATTGCCAAGGCACGGTTCGCAATTTATGGGACCAGCGTTTATCCCGACGCCACATTCACACTGCGGCTGAGCTACGGGACGGTGAAGGGCTTCCTCGACGCCGAGGGGCGGACGGTCCCGCCGTACACGACGATCGGAGGTCTGTTCGAGCGGGCGACTGGCGGGCCTCCTTTCGCGCTGCCGGAAAGCTGGCTTCGCGCCAAGCCCCAGCTGGATTTGTCGACACCCCTGAACCTTTCAACCACCAACGACATCATCGGCGGCAATTCGGGCAGTCCGCTCGTCAACCAAGACGCCGAAATCGTCGGGCTAATTTTCGACGGGAATATCTTCTCCCTGGGCGGCGATTATGGCTACGACGCGGAGCGGAACCGCGCGGTGGCCGTCGACAGCCGCGCGCTCCTCGAGGGTTTGCGCCGGGTCTACCACTTGGACCGCGTGGTCGGGGAAATCGAGTCCGCGCGTCAATAGCTCCTCGGCTCGAGACCAAGGTGACTTCTTCACTGCCCCTGAAGCCTGAAATACAGGGCGCACAGCGGCGGAAGGCGGAGTCTCAGGGAATAGGGGCGGTCATTCCAGGGAAGGGGCTCGGCACGGACCCCGCCACCGTTTCCGACGTCGCCGCCTTCGTAGTAGCGCGAATCCGTATTCAGGATTTCACGATAGAAGCCCGCGCGCGGTACGCCCACCCGGTAGGTCTCGCGCAGGACGGGCGTGAAATTGCACACGACCACCACCGTGTCGTCGGCGTTTCGGCTGCGGCGCATGAAGGAGAGCACGCTCGACGCCGCGTCATTCGCATCGATCCATTCAAATCCCGCGCCTTCGAAGTCGATTTCATAGAGGGCGCGCTCGCTGCGGTGCAGCTCGTTTAGATCGTGTACCAGCCTCTCGATCCCGACGTGCGGAGGGGAACTCTCGAGACTCCACTCAACCGATCCCGCCTCCCAAAACTCCGATCGCTGTCCGAGCTCGCTTCCCATGAAGAGCAACTTCTTCCCGGGATGCGCGAACATGTAGGCGAAGAGCAAGCGGAGATTGGCGAACTTCTGCCAGTCATCGCCGGGCATTTTCTCGATGAGCGCCCGTTTACCGTGGACCACTTCGTCGTGCGAAAGCGGCAGAACGAAATTTTCGTGGAAGGCATAGATCATCGAAAAGGTGAGCTCGTTGTGGTGGTACTGGCGATGAATCGGATCGAGCGAGAAATAGCGCAGGGTGTCGTTCATCCAGCCCATGTTCCATTTCAAATCGAAGCCCAGCCCACCGAGATAGGTGGGCCGTGAAACGGCCGGCCAGGCCGTCGATTCCTCGGCGACCATCAATGCCCCAGGATGACGCTGATGCAGCACTTCGTTCAGGCGCTTGAGGAAGGCAATCGCTTCGAGGTTCTCACGCCCGCCGAACGCATTCGGAATCCATTCGCCCGCGGCCCGGGAATAGTCGAGGTAGAGCATGGAGGCCACGGCATCCACGCGCAGGCCGTCGACGTGGTACTTGTCGAGCCAGAAGAGCGCGTTCGAGAGCAAGAAATTCTGCACTTCGTTCCGGCCGTAGTTGAAGACGAGGGTGCCCCAGTCGGGATGTGCGCCCTTGCGCGGGTCTTCGTGCTCGTAGAGGTGCGTGCCGTCGAAAAACCCGAGGCCGTGGGCGTCGCGCGGAAAATGCGCAGGGGTCCAATCGAGCAGCACGCCGATCCCTTCCTGGTGGCAGCGGTCAACGAAGTGCATGAAGTCTTGCGGCTTTCCGTATCGGCTGGTCACTGCAAAATAACCGACCGTCTGATAACCCCACGAGGCGTCGAGGGGATGCTCCATGAGGGGCATGAACTCGATATGCGTGTACCCCATGCGCTTCACGTAGGGAATGAGCTCGTAGGCGAGCTCGGCATAGGTCAGCCAGCCATGGCCCTGGTCCGCTCTCCGGCGCCAGGAACCGGCGTGCACCTCATAAATCGACATTGGCGCGTGCATCCAGTCCCTTCTCGCGCGCTCTTCGAGCCAAGCCCCATCCCCCCACCGGTAACCCTCGATGTTCGCAACAATCGAAGCGCTCTTGGGACGCAGTTCCGCGGCGAACCCGTAGGGATCGGACTTGAGTCCGAGCACATGGTTGACGCGGGAGAGAATCTCGAATTTGTACAGCGCGCCTTCGTCCAGGCCGGGCATGAAGATTTCCCAGATGCCGCTCGAGCCCCGATTGCGCATCGCGTTTACGCGCCCGTCCCAGAGATTGAAGTCTCCGACCACGCTGACACGCTGCGCATTCGGCGCCCACACGGCGAAATGCACGCCGCGCACGCCCTCGACTTCGTTGACGTGTGCCCCGAGGCGCTCGTATTTGAGGTAATGCGTGCCCTCGCCCATCAGGTACAGGTCGTAATCACTGAGCAGCGGGGGAAACGCGTAGGGGTCGAGCAGTTCGAGGGTGCTGCCGTCCGGGAAGCGAAATTGAATGCGATACGCGTAGGGCGAAACGGGTTCCGTGCCGGTCAGGTGAACCGGGTCGGGCGGGATCACGGCCTCAAACAGGCCCTCGGAGCGAATGCTTGCCGCCGGGGAAACGGTTCCCGCGTTCCACAGGATGCTTGCCTCGCTGGCCCCGGGCCGGAAAGCCCGGATGGCCAGAACGCGCTTGCCCTCCCTTTCGATCCAGTGTGGCCCGAGAACTTGAAACGGATCGGACTCCTCGCCGCGAACGATCCGCTCGAGTGCCTCGCGCCACGGATCGCGAACTGCCTTGGTCCGGGCGGTTTCCGGGTTGGCCGTGCCCTTCTTTTTTTCCATGAACGCCTGAAGACCTGCTTGGTTCGACTGCGCGCTCCATCTTACCGAAGCGCCACTCGGGCGCCAACCCGCCGCCGGCGATCGCGGACGACGGCACAGGAGGGAGCATCGCGACTTGCGGGAGAGACAGTGTACAATGGCCCCGAAGATGGCCACGCAATTGTTTCCTGCGCCGGATTCGCAATCTCGGATCGAAACGGGGCCAGCGCGTGTCACGCTGCGAAACTCGTTTGCGCATCCCTTCGATTCGGCAATGGCCGCGGCGCGCACCTGCTACTCCCCGCGCCTCATCGGCCCGGGAGAGATCACCGAGAAGCAGCGCCTGACGATCGGTTCGGCAACCTACTACGGCGGGCATCACACCGTCTACCAGCACGCGCATTTCGAGTTTGGGCTGGAGAACGTGAGCCGGCAGTTCGTGTGGTCCTTTCTGCACGCCCACCCGTTCTACAACTCCGAGCAGCAGAGCCAGCGCTATGTGCGGCTGGACCGCGCGCAGGCCTACGTCCCCCCGGAAGGGCCGGATTTCGGGCCCGCCGAGCGCTCGATTTTCGAGAGCGCGATTGCGCGGGCCTGGGGGCACTATCGCGAGTTGACCGAAGTGCTTCGGCCCCCGGCGCGGGAGATTCTTGAAGACATCTGGCACGTGAGCGAGATGTCGCACCCGAAGCGCGTGGAGAAGGTCGCCCGGCAATCGGAGAAGCGGGCCATCGAAGTCGCGCGGTACGTTTTGCCGGTGGCCGCCTTTACCACCCTGGTGCACACCGTTTCGGGAATTGTGCTGCACCGCCTGTGGCGGATGCAGGCGGCCAACGACACGCCGTCAGAGGCCAGGGACGTCATCGGGCAAATGGTTGCGCGCGTGCGCGAGGTGGACGCGCAGTTCTTCGATCGTTTCGACAATCCGCCGGCCCGCGATTTGCCGGAATGGCGCGAGCCCGAGCGCGACGGCGAAGCGTTCGCACGCGAATTCGATCGACAGCTGGGCCCCCGCACCTCGCGGCTCATCGATTACTCGCCCCGAGCCGTCGAAGCCATGGCCCGAGCCTACCGCGCGGTGATGGGCCTTGCCGAGGCCAACTGTTCCGACAGCGAAGCGCTCGATCGCATGCTCAATCCGGCGCGCAATCCGTACCGCCGGGAAACGCTAGAGATTGGCGTGCATGCGCCGATGATGCGGCCGCTCGAGCACGCGAATTTCACCTTCGCCAAGAGAATCAGCCACACGGCGGACAGTCAGGATCAACGGCACAGGATGGTGCCGGGCTCGCGTCCGCTGCTCACCCTGGCCGACACGCGTTCGCCCGACTACGTCACGCCCATGCTGATTCGCCAGAATCGCCGCGCTCGGGAAATCTACGAGCGGGCCATCGAAGAGGCTTGGCAGGCGAAGAACGAATTGCTGGACCGCGGTGTTCCGTGCGAGCTGGCCCTGTACATCCTGCCGAATGCCAAGGCCATCCGGCTCGTCGAATCGGGGTCGCTGCTCGATTTGCTGCACAAATGGACCATGCGCACCTGCTTCAACGCGCAGGAAGAGATTTATCAGGCCTCCATCGAGGAAGTCGAGCAGGTGCGTACGGCATTGCCTGAGCTCGGACGCTACATCGGCCCTCCCTGCTATCTCCGCGCCGGCATTTCGACTCCCATCTGCACGGAGGGCTCGCATTTCTGCGGGGTGAAAGTCTGGGTCGATTTCCCGAACGTCGCGCGGCGCATATGACGCGACGCGGCAGCCTCGTGTTTTACCTCTCGGCGTGGATCGTCGGCTGCTTCTTCATGAGCCTGCTCGTGTGGGCCGCGAATATCTCCGCGGCTCGCTTCGACCTTCCGCTCAGCCGATCCGCCTTCGGGCTGCTGTTCTTCTATTTCTACGCGCTGCTGTTCGGAGCACTGGCCGCGCTGATCGGCGCGTTCCTGCTGCGTGCAATCACGACAGCGCTCAAGTCGCGGACCCCCTTCGAGTGGGCGATGGTCGGAGCCCTATTGTCGCCCGCGCTCGTTGCGGCGCTCGGGATTTTGGGACGGCGCGTCGAGACCTTCTCGCCCCTGGCCGCGCGGCTGCTCGGCCTGCTCACCTGGGGGCCCAAGACGGTGCTGGATGTTGGCTGGTGGCTGGCCCTGCCGGCCGGAGCGGCGACCGCCTATCTCCTGTGCCGAATCGAGCGGGCCTTCGCACCCGAGCAGGCAGGCGCTAATGTCTGAGGACGTGCGTGACGCTCGGGGAGACCAGTTCGTAGCGAATTCCGCGCCAGCGGATGCGCTTGGTGGCTAGAGAGGAAAGAAAATTCCAGGCAAAAAGAAAAGGAACTACCGGCGCAAGGGCGGTCCACACCCAATTCCACTCCTGGAGCTTGCCCTTCCATTCCGGCAATAGATCGCCAACGGCCGCGGTCCGAACGGCGCCTTTCAAGGCGGCCAGCAGCGGGATCGAGAGCGCGAGCAGCGCGAGCTGGCTCCACGGATCGCCGTTGGCGATCGAAGCCAGAATAACCACGAGCGCGTAGAGGAGTGTCAGGCAGTATCCGACATGCGAAAGCAAGCCGAGCAGCCAGCGCCGATGTGAATAAACCTTCGTAATCACCATCTGGCGCGTGGTGAATTCGATCAGTTCGTGACCGGTCCAGGGATGGAGCGTCGCGGCCATGCATTCCGGGCAGAAGACGATCGGCTTGTCGGCTTGGCCGAGGGCGCGCGTGAGCGCGAAATCGTCGCTCGCCGCGCCGTTCCAGTGTTCGAGAACCTGCGCCTCATCAAACGTCTTGCGGCGGATCGCCGTGCCCCCACCCCAGCAGAAATTATCCTGCCCGTCGCCGAGGAGCGTGGCAACCGCCGCGTTCCAAGCCGAAGCGAGCGCGCTCGCGAATCCCCCCTCGCCGATCCTGCGGCTCGGAATGATCCAGCGGTAGCCCGTCGTCGCGCCGACGCGCACATCCGCCAACGGGGCAATCAGCTTGCGCAGCCAGGTATGGGGCAGACGCGCGTCGGAATCGGTAAACACGATGACCTCAAATTTGTCGGCGGGCACGGCGGCGATGGCGCGACGAAGGTTGTAAACTTTTTCCGAGCAACCGTCCGGCGGTCCGGCGATGACGATGTGAATTGGACGGTCGGTCTTCGACTTGATGCGCTCGATAATTTTAAGGGCGGGATCGAGGCTGGTGGCGAGCGAGAAATAGATCTCGTAACTCGGATAGTCGAAGCGCGCGAGCGCGGAAAGATTTTCTTCAAGCCCCGGTTCGGTGCCCTTGCACGGGCAAATGACCGCCGCCAGGGGAGCGTAAAACCCGGAATGCGAGCCAAGCCGCTTGCGAACCAGGCCATGCCAGCGGAAGCCGTCCCAAAGGGAATGGACTCCCATCCCAATTTCGAGCAGGACGAGCAGATAGAAGAGAGCGATCACGGGGCGAGAATAGCAGGAAGCACAGCTCGGGTGTGCCGCCCCGGTTCGGCGATGTGCTCAGCAGGCACCCCCCGTGCAAAGCGGTCGAGCGCAAAGAAGGACGATCACGTTTTGTTTGCCGACCAAGCGTTTATCTGCGGCAACTCAGAAGCTTGTGAACCTCAAGTGGGGAAAGCGAGGCGCAAAGTGAGAACAGCTTGGACGGCGTTTGTGTTGGTCGGTCTGGCGTCGATGTCCGCGCCTCGGGGCCCGCGGGGGCAATGGAAGACGCGCTGGGCGTACGAGGGGCCGGCTGGGCCGGAACATTGGGGCGACCTCGATCCGGACTATGTCGCCTGCAAAGCGGGCAAGGAGCAGTCTCCGATTGATATTCGTGACGCGGAAAAGGAACCGCTCCCAACCCTGCGCTTCGAATATAAAAGCGCACCGCTCGAATACCTCCTCAACAACGGATACACGATCCGCGTGAACTACCACGATGCCCCCGGAGCTGGAAATTTTCTGATGGTGGGGGCCAAGCGCTATCACCTGACGCAATTTCACTTTCATCATCCGAGCGAAGAATATATCCGCGGTAGGCCATACGACATGGAAGCCCACCTGATGCACCAGGCGAGCGACGGAGAAATTGCTGGGGTCACCGTTTTTCTAAAGGCCGGCGCTTCGAACGCGACCGTACAAGGGCTTTGGGAACACATGCCACCGAGCGAGGGCAAAGAAGTGGACGTTCCCGGGGTGCGCGTCGACCCTGCCGGACTCCTGCCGCGGGATCTCGGCTACTACATGTACCTGGGATCCCTCACTGCCCCGCCCTGCACGGAGGGCGTCGAATGGTTCGTGCTCAGGAATCCAGTCGAACTTTCCCGAGAGCAGATCGAGGCGTTTTCGAAGTTGTATCCGAACGACGTGCGGCCCGTTCAGCCGCTCGACGGCCGGCTGGTGAAGGAGAGTCGATAAGGCACAAGAGGTTCTACTGCAGGCGGGTTTGACCGGCCAGCCTTAGGCCCGGGCGGCGATCCTCTGGGCCAAATTCCGCCGCCCGGCGACCACGCCGCCGAGCATGCCACCTAGAACCTTCAGGGCGTGAGCGATTTTGTACAGTAGCGGCTCGGGTTGCCCGCGCGCCAGGGCGAGATAGAACAGGATCGCCACAATGCCCACGAGCGCCCCGTGCAGCAGGAAGTGAGACTCGACCGCCCTGCCGACCCACAGGGCAAAGAGGAACGGCATGAGCGCCGATCCAATCAAAATGGAAGCCAGAAAAGCGCGCTGCCCAAACAGATAGTGCGCCGGAAAGACGATCGCGAAGAGCGATAACTCCGCCCCGATTCCGCCGATCGAGGCCCGCACCCACCGTAGGCCTGCCGCGTCTGCCATTTCCCCTCCCGCTTATGCTTCGCGATTGAAACCTGCGTGTCCCAAATCCTCGCAACGATCTCCATCATACGCCGCTTCGCTCGGGCTTGATTTTACCTCGGCCAGGCTACAATATCTCGCGCCGGGATGCGCCAGAGGCACACCTGGCAGTAAACTCTGCTCGACGCGGGCGATCGGAGAGGGAAATGCAGACGAGGCGAGTTCGCATTTGCGCCGCATGGGTGGTGCTCATCAGTGCATCGGTTGTATCCGCGCAGACCCGCCCGTCGGCGAGCGAGGCTCCCGATGCGGTACACGCGATGTTCGACACGCACACGTTCCGCCAGGCCTCCGTCTCGCCGGACGGACAACGCGTGGCGTGGGTTGAGGCGCTGCCTGGCCCGGACGGCGCGCCATCTTCAAGTAGCGCAATTTACGTGGCGAGCGTAAGCGCACCGGCCGGGGCCACCCACATCGGCGCGAGCCGGGTTCGCCGGGAGGCGAATGCCCGCGCCCGGTCTATGCCGCCCGACGAGCGCGAAGTCGCCTGGTCCCCGGACGGCCATCGCATTGCGTTCCTCTCCGACGCGGCAGCGCCCGGCCAGCTCGAGCTTTATGTGGCCGATCTGAGCGCGGGCGTGCCAGCGCCGAGACAACTTACCAAGCTCAGAGGATTCCTCTCCAGTCCGCGCTGGTCCCCGGACGGAAAAACAGTCGGCCTGCTCTTCATCGAGAACGCCACCCGCGCGGCAGGCCCGCTCGTTGCTGAAACACCCGACGAGGGAGTGATTGAAGATAAGTTCGATGAACAACGCCTGACGCTGGTGGACACCCGTACCGGCAGCGCACGCACGATTTCTCCCGCCGACATGTACGTCTACGAATTTGATTGGTCGCCCGATGGCGGCCGGCTGGTCATCACTGCCGCGCATGGCAACGGCGACGATAATTGGTGGGTCGCCGGGCTGTATGCAATCGAGGCCGCATCCGGCGCGACCAGGGTCATCCTAGACAAACCCGCGATGCAAATTGCCGAGCCGCGCTGGTCTCCCGATGGTCGCCAGATCGCCTTCATTGGCGGGCTCATGAGCGACCAGGGCGTGATCGGCGGAGACCTGTATGCGGTCAGTGCGGCCGGTGGCCAGTCCGGCGACCTGACGCCGGGAATCAAGGAGAGTGTGTCCGCGCTCGATTGGGCGGCGGATTCGCGGGCCATCCTGTTCAGCGGAATTTCAAGCGGCGAAACCGTGATCGGTCGGCTCGGCGTTCCCGACGGAGGGATTTCCATCTTGTGGAAGGGCGCGGAAAGACTTTCGGGCAGCGAGTTCGGCGGGCAGATTTCCCTGGCGCGCGACCGGACAACCTCCGCTGTGATTCGTCAATCGTACGCGCAGCCGCCGGAGGTCTGGGCCGGCGTAATCGGAGACTGGAAGCAGATCACGCGGGCGAACGCGGGGCTGGCTCCGGCCTGGGGCAAAGCGGAAAGCCTCAAATGGACGACCCCAATCGGAACCGTGCAGGGTTGGCTTCTGTATCCCGCGAATTTCGATCCCGGGAAAAAATACCCGCTCGTTGTTGTGGTTCACGGCGGGCCGGCGTCGGCGACCATTCCTTCTTGGCCCAGCCGAGCCTACTACATGACGCTTCCATCGCAGGGCTATTTCCTGCTCTTCCCGAATCCGCGCGGCAGCTATGGCGAAGGCGAGGAATTCACCCGGGCTAACGTGAAGGATTTCGGGTATGGCGATTGGGTTGACATTCTCGCCGGGGTCGACCAGGCCATCCAGTCGGCGCCGGTTGACCCGCATCGACTGGGCATCACGGGCTGGAGCTACGGCGGGTTCATGACCATGTGGGGCGTCACGCAAACACATCGCTTTCGAGCCGCCGTGGTGGGTGCCGGTCTGTCTGATTGGCTCAGCTATTACGGTGAGAACAAAATCGACGAGTGGATGATCCCCTATTTTGGCGCTTCCGTATACGACGATCCCGGCGTCTACGCCAAAAGCTCGCCCATCAATTACATCCGGCAGGCCAAAACGCCCACGCTGATCGTCGTTGGCGACCGCGACGGCGAATGCCCCGCTCCCCAATCGTTCGAGTTTTGGCACGCCCTGAAGACGCTGGGCGTTCCTACCCAGCTGGTCGTCTACCCGAACGAAGGCCACAGCTTCCGCAATCCCGCCCATACGCGCGATGTCCTGCAGCGCACTATCGCCTGGTTCAACCGCTACCTTCAGGCCGATTGACTCGCTCGGTTGAAGCTCGGGCCCGACTTGGGGAAACACGGCCAGGATGAAGTTGAATTTTTCAGGAACCGGCTGGTCGTCGAGGCGGCCAGCCTCGACATAACTATGGCTCGATCGAGTATCGGTTTTTATTCGCCTGCTCATTAGGCGGAAGGCCGCTGGGGTCGTTCGGTCTGCCGAGCCCAACCCTTGGGCAGCCTGGGGGCCGGAACCGCGCGGAATCGCCCTCCGCTATCCTTTCGCCTGTCAGCCCGTACAGGGTCCTGGACTGGAACGAAATCTGGCCTGCCGTCCTATTTCACAGCCACGGCGCCCGATATACGGTGTGTTTTACATCGGCCTCCGGAAGGTTGTCCTCAACGGCAGGCTGAGGAGGAGCCCTATGTCCCACTGGATTGGAACGACTTCCCCGACCGACGCCGGAATGTCCGATTTCAAGGAATGCCTGAAACAACTTCGAGACGGCCACGCCGATGAAGCCCTGTTGCATGCGCGACGAGCCCTGGGCGTAGCCCCTAAGAATCCGTTTTATCTTTCCTATACGGGCCTTCTGGCAGCTCTGGCGGAGAGGCGTTACGGGGACGCGGAGACTCTTTGCCGAGAGGCAGTCGGCATGAAACACAATCACGCCCAGCTCTACTTGAACCTGGCCGAGGTGTATCTGAAGGCTGGACGTATGGCCGAGGCCGTTGCCACATTGGAAAAGGGGATGGTTTCCGCGGGCCGCGATTTTCGGATTCGGCGGGCACTTGAAAGAATCGGACTGCGCCGGGAGCCAATCCTGCGTTTCCTCCACCGCAGCCATCCACTGAATCGTACGCTCGGTCGATGGCGGCACCGGCTCAACGGCCCGTCCAAAGCCGCTTGAGGCTTGTGCTCAGGGCCCCCCCGAGGGCCCGCGACAAGAGGGCGCCCGGCCGCTACCAGGCCCGTTTCAGGCGCAGGTAAGCCACGACCGATATCCCGGACATCAGCAGCAGGAGGGCTTCGGGCTCCGGTGTTCGCACGGGCGGCGGGATCACCGGCGTAATCGGAGTCGAGGGCGTTCTGGACGTACCCCAAAGCGGAACGATTGGCGGAATAAAAAACCATCCTGTGGGAGTGGATGTGTCGGACGGCACGAGTTCGGCCATTCCCGGAGTTGAGTCATTTGCGAGAGAGGCCAAGTAGGGGAGGTCGGGTCCGATCGGATCTGGGACGGGGGATTCAAAGGCAGCAGGCCCAGGTTGTCTCTGGGAGATGGGGCTCTCCGGCGCAGCAGAGATGCGATTTCCGCAGCGGGTTCTTGCTTCGTGCTCACCATCGGTGAGAATGGCTTCGCCTTTAAGCAGCGCGAGTCTTCTTGAAGTCCAATAGATTCTGTCGTTCAGACGGTAGGATACGTACACCGCCTCATCCCGATCCAAACGTACCACGCGTGCCTTTTCGACGTCGAAGTCGGCGTAATGTCGGGCCACGACTGGGTCATTCCTGAGCGCATTTGCGAGTTCCCGGGCATCTCTGGCACCACCCGGAATCACCGAGTAAGGGAAGAGCTGTCGGTTTCGGAACTCGCCCGAGAGGCGAACTTCCTGCTCGCTCGAGGACGCCGTCAGAGACAGAGGTGCCCGCGCTCGAGCCGGATGGGTTGCGAGCGACCGTGGCCAGTTCCAAGCGCAGAGGAGCAGGGGAAGAGCGGCTGCAAGAAGGAGGAGGAACTCAATCAACCCGCAGGAACCCGGTCGGGCCCGAGAATCGCCGGAAGACTTTCTGTACCGCCCCATCAACAGATCCCCTCGTGCGCACAGGCTGAGCTGGGCGAGAGGGGTGCCCTGCCTGGCTACAACAAAGTGTGCAATCCTGCTACCAGCAGTCCCTTACTCGTTTGCTGGTATTAGAGCGACCGACCGGCAAAAGTTTTCCCGTTTGAAGGGCGGAGCATACTCGCTTTTTAGGAGATGTGCAAAGACTTTCCCTGGATATGCTGACCGTTCAAGGAAGGGGTTCTAGTAGTACGAACCCGGTCTACTGGCCGAGGGGCAGGAAATACTGCGTACCCTTGACCGGCTGGCGCAGTCGCCGAAGCAGTTCCTGCAGGTCTTGATTGCGCTCGACAAAATCGATGTCTGAGGTGTCGACGACGAGCAAGTTTGAGCCGGCGTAGCGGAAGAAAAAGTGTTCGTAGGCGTTGGCCACCGCCTCGACGTACTCGAGTGAAATCCGGGTCTCGGCGGGATCCGCCTTCTTGGCCAGGCGCTTGCACAGCACGTCCGGCTTAGCTTGCAAGTAGATGACAAGGTCGGGTGGGGCCACCGAGGGCGCCAGCATGTCGAAGTACTTCTCGTAGATTCTCAGCTCTTCGTTGTCGAGATTGATGTAGGCGAAGATCTTGTCCTTCTGGAACAAAAAATCGGCTACCAGGGGTGTGGCGCAGTCCTCCGGGCGGGCCTCGATCAGGCGGCGGTGGCGTTCGTAGAGAAAGTACATCTGTGCGCGGAAGGCCGAGCCCGGCTTTTCGTCGTAAAAGTCGCACAGGAATGGATTGTCTTCGCAGTCGAAAATGCGGCGTGCGTGGAAGTTCTCGGCAAGGGCTCGGGCCAAGGTAGATTTGCCGACCCGAATGGGGCCCTCAACGGCGATGTAACGCGGCGTCTTGAATTTGACGACAGCCACGGCCGCGCGATTATAGCAAGACCGGTAGGAAGTGCCCATGAACCGGGGTCGGCCAGGACCGCTTTGCGCTGATCCGACCGGGCATCGGGCTAGCGTCTCACGGGAAAGTTCTTGCAGCGCGTGCACCAGAGTCCTTTGCCGACCGTGCTCCAGGTGATCAGATAAACGGCGATCACCAAGAAGAGGGCCGCGATGATCCACAAGACGGGGTAGAGAAAAAGGGCTGTGGCGGCGGCCATGAGCATGGCAGCACTTGCGAGGAGCAGGGCGGCGCGACTGCGTTCGACAAGTTCGATGCCGCAGCTCGGACATCTCATGCGCGGCTCCTAGCGCCGGGATTCATGGCGAGACTTGGCGGAAGCGCGCCGTGAAATGGCGAAGGAACGGCGCCTGATAGGTGAGTTCGAGGCCGCGAATCCGATCGCGCCGGCGCCACACTTCGAGGATGATTTCGACGACGTAGTCGATGTGCGACTGCGTGTAGACACGCCGCGGAATGGCCAGCCGCAGCAAGTCCATGGGAGCGGCGTGCTCGGCGCCGTGTTCGTCGCGTTTGCCGAACATCAGTGTCCCGATCTCGACCGAACGAATTCCGCCCGCGACGTACAGCTCGGCGGCGAGCGCCACGCCCGGGAATTGCGCGGGCGGAACGTCGGGAAGAAAGGCGCGCGCGTCAATGTAAACGGCATGGCCGCCCGGTGGCTGAACGATGGGCACGCCCTCCGCGGCGATGTGATTTCCGAGATAGGCGGTTGAGACAATCCGGTACTGGAGGTAATCCTCCTCGAGCGCCTCGTTGAGCCCGACGGCAATGGCTTCCAGATCGCGTCCCGCGAGTCCGCCGTAGGTTGGAAAACCCTCCGTGAGTATGAGCAGATTCTTTTCCGCTTGCGCGACGGTGTCGTCGTTCGTGCAGAGAAATCCGCCGATATTGACGATGGCGTCTTTCTTCGCCGACATGGTGCAGCCGTCGGCGAAGGAAAACATCTCGCGGGCGATTTCGCGCGGCGTTTTCTCGGCGTAACCCGGCTCGCGCAGCTTGATGAAGTAGGCGTTTTCGGCAAAGCGGCAGGCGTCCACGTAGAGCGGAATCCTGTGGCGCGCGCATATCTGCTTGACCGCTTTGATGTTTGCCATGGAAACGGGCTGGCCGCCCCCGGAATTGTTCGTGACCGTCAGCATGACGAGAGGAATGCGCTCGGCACCCACACGGTCGATCAATTCCGCCAGACACCGCGTGTCCATATTCCCTTTAAAGGGGTGCTGCCGCGAGGTCTCGAGGGATTCTGGCGAGGGCAAATCGAGCGCCTCGGCGCCAACAAACTCGCAGTTTGCGCGCGTGGTGTCGAAATGTGTGTTGTTGGGGACGATGTCGCCCTTCTTGCACATGACGCTGAAGAGGATTCGTTCGGCCGCGCGCCCCTGGTGGGTCGGGATCACGTGCTTGAACCCCATGATCGACTCGACGGCGTGGCGGAAGCGAAGGAAGCTTGGCGAGCCAGCGTAGGATTCGTCGCCGCGCATCATGGCGGCCCACTGCTCGGTCGACATGGCGTTTGTGCCGGAATCGGTGAGCAGATCGATCAGGATATCGTCGGAGGCGACCAGGAAGAGGTTGTAGCCGGCGGCCTCGAGCAGCGCCTCGCGCTGCTCGCGCGTCGTTTGGCGAATGGGCTCAACGCTTTTGATGCGGAACGGCTCGATGATGGTCTTGGTCATAGGGGCGCGCCTCGCAAGTTGCGCTACGCGATTCAGGTTGACCAAGATAAAAGCTATCTCTTTTTCTGCTGCCCGGCAAACGGTGCTGCGGCGCCTAACGCGTCAGTTCGTCCGGGGTAGGAGGGTGCCGGGGGGACCCGAACTCCCGAGTCCGCTCCGGCGGAGGCGGCCGATCGGGATTGCGGGCTGGCGAGGCCGCCGTCGTATGGGCGTGAAGCCCATTGCCGTCAGCCGAGGTCGGCAGGGGATTAGGAAAGGCAACGCTCGCGGGCCGGTGGTCCCGCCGGCGGTGGCTTTCGAGCACGGCGTGGATCTCCCGCAGGGCGGTTTTTGTCGCCGCGGCGCCCGCGGCAACCAGCACAGGCGTTCGCACGAACTCGTCCCACAGGACGTTGTTAACGTTCGGTTCGATCAGAACATCGGTGGCCTCGCGCCACGGCTGGTGCACGGCCGATTGCATAATGGAAAACGAGCGGCTGATGACTTCGATCGTGTTGCGCGGCCGCGCCGCGAGCGGGCCGGGATCGAGATGGACGGAGATGACGATGTCGGCACCCATTTGACGGACGCAGACAGCGGGAACGGCTTCGCTCAGAAAGCCGTCGACCAAGATGCGGCCTTCGTGCTCGACGGGCAAAAACAAGCCGGGATAGGCGCAGGAAGCACGCAGAGCTGGACAAATATCGCCTTTCGTGAAATGCATCGATTCGCCCGACATCAGATCGGTGGCCACGATGCCAAGGGGAATCTGCATTTCTTCGAAGCGGCGCAACAGAGTGAATTTGCGCAGAAAATCTTCGAGCCGTTCGTTCGATGCCATCCCCATGCGTGAAATGGTCCAACGCCCAAAATCACGAAACCGCGTGGCCGAGCCCTGACGCTCCATCTCTTCAACGCTGCACCCGCTCGCGTAACCCGCCGCAATCAGCGCTCCGACACTGGTCCCCGCAATGTAATCGATGGGGATCTGGGCATCACTGAGGGCACGCAGCACACCGAGATGGGCAATGCCGCGGGCGAACCCGCCCCCCAGCGCGAGACCAACACGAGGACGCTCCCCTTCGCCTGCGTAGGCGAACGAACGAAGCCCTTCGACCGCCTCACGCATCAACCTGAGAACGGTACTCATACCCACCCTCAACTATTAGAACACTTTGAGGCGCTTACAGTTGCGTCGATCTACCGTGGGGCCGAGCTCTAAAGCGGCCCCCCAAGACTCATAGCGCCGTCTGTTGCGCCCGTCGATAGTACGGTGGGTTATCCCAAGGGTAAATCACTGACAATACGGGATATCGCTGCTCATTCGGCAGAGATGGCCGGGGGCCCGAGGAAGGTAAATTTGGCGGGCGAGTTGACCTCGGGGCGTAGTTTTGTAACCATGAGCCGCCAAGGGCCATCGGTGGCCGGCAGAGAAAAGCGCAGCCCGGCGCCTGCCTCTTCAACCTAGGCTGGCGGCGGCATTTCGAATCCCTGGACAAATCCATGAAAGCCCGAATCAAGACGGCGGCCGTGCTGGGCGCGGGAACCATGGGCGCGCGCATCTCGGCGCACCTGGCAAACGCGGGCATCCCGTGTTTTCTGCTCGATATTCCTCCCGCGGAGCTCAGCGCAGAGGAAAAACGTAAGGGCCTCGCTCTTCAGGATCGGGCGGTGCGCGATCGAATCGTGCTTGCCGGGCTCGAAGCAGCGAAAAAATCGAAGCCTGCCGCGTTTTTCACGCCCGAAGTCGCGCGTTTAATTACGCCCGGCAATTTCGACGACAATCTCGGCTGGTGCGCCGAAGCGGACTGGATTATCGAGGCCGTCGCCGAAAACCTCGACATTAAGAGGAAGCTTCTCGAACGGCTCGAGGGCGTGCGCAGACCGGGAACCATCGTTACGTCCAATACGTCGGGTTTACCGATTCGCTTGATTGCCCAAGGGCGCTCGGAGGATTTCGAGCAGTACTGGGCCGGTACGCACTTCTTCAATCCCCCGCGGTATTTGAAGCTCGTCGAGTTGATTCCGGGCCCGAAAACGCGGCCCGAGGTGCTCGACGCGCTCGATGAGATTTGCGATGTGCGGCTCGGCAAGGGCGTCGTCGTTGCCAAGGACACGCCCAATTTCATCGCCAACCGTATCGGGACGTTTTCGCTGCTGAACGTTCTGCGCCAGATGCAAGCGCTCGATATGACGGTCGAAGAGATCGATGCGTGCACCGGACCGGCCATCGGACAACCGAAATCGGCAACGTTCCGCACGGCGGACATCGTTGGACTGGACGTGCTGGTTCACGTGGTGCGCAACATTTATGAAAACGTGCCGCACGACGAATCGAGGGACATGTACTGCGTGCCGCCATTCCTTGAGGAAATGCTGAAGCGGGGATGGCTGGGGGAGAAAAGCGGCCGAGGCTTCTACGAGCGCCTCGAAAAGGGCGGCCAATCGGAAATTTTGGCACTCGACTGGCACGCGCTCGAGTACCGGCCGCGGCAGAAGGCGAAATTCAGCTCGATCGAAGCGGGCAAAGCCGTCGAGGATACGCGCGAGCGTTTGCGCATGCTGGTGGGGCCGGCGATCGACGCCCGCGGCGGCGATAAGGCGAATCGGCTGCTGTGGTCGGCCATGAGTGAAACCTGCTTGTATGCCGCTCGGCGCCTGCCGGAAATCGCAGATTCCATTGTCGGCGTGGACCGCGCCATGCGCTGGGGATTTGCCTGGGAGCTCGGGCCCTTCGAGGTCTGGGACGCGATTGGCGTCGAACGAATGGCCAAGGCGCTCGAGCGGGAGGGCAAGTCCATGCCGGAGTTGGTCGAGAGGGTGCTGGCCTCGCCAAAAAAATCCTTCTACGAGAGCGAGAAGGGCCGAACGAGCTACTTCGACCTGGCCAGCGGCGCGCGGAAGCTGGTCGAAGAGCCTCGCGGGATCCTGATCCTGAAATCAGAGAAAGAGCGCACGCGCGTGGTCCAGGCGAATCCCGGGGCAAGCCTGGTCGATTTGGGCGACGGCGTCGTGTGCTGCGAATTTCACGCGAAGATGAACGCAATCGGCGGGGATATCGTGGCCATGATCCACGCCGGCGTCAGCCGGCTGGGCGTGGAATTCGACGCGATGGTCGTTGCCAACCAGGCGCCGAATTTCTCCGTTGGCGCGAATTTGATGCTTCTGCTGATCGGCGCGCAGGAAGGCGAATGGGACGATATTCACCTCGCCGTGCGGCAATTTCAGCGCTGCAACATGGCCATCAAGTACGCGCCGGGGCCCGTGGTCGTCGCTCCGCAAGGCATGGCGCTCGGCGGCGGATGCGAAATTTGCCTGCACGGCGCGCGCATTCACGCGGCAGCGGAGACGTACCTGGGGCTGGTTGAAACGGGCGTCGGGCTGATTCCTGCCGGCGGTGGCACGAAGGAAATGCTGATTCGCGCAAACGAGCACGCTGCGGGCGGCGCGGACCTGGATCTCTTCCATGCGCTCAGACCGATCTTCGAGACCATGGCCATGGCCAAGGTGTCCCGGAGCGCGGAGGAGGCGCGCGCGCTTGGGTATCTGCGCCCGTCGGATTTGATCTCGATGAATCGCGAGCGGCAAGTGGCCGACGCCAAGCAGACGGCGCTCGCCCTCGTGCGCGCGGGGTATCATCCGCCGGCGCCAGCCGAGGTCCGTGTTCTGGGCCAGGAATTCCTGGCCGCGGCGAAGCTCGGGGTTCACATGATGGTGCGCGGCGAATACGCAACCGAGCATGATGCCGTGGTGGCGCGGAAGCTCGCCTATATTCTGGCCGGCGGCGGCGTCACCCTGCCGCAAGCGGTTCCCGAACAATACCTGCTCGATCTCGAGCGCGAGGCTTTTGTCAGCCTGTGCGGCGAGCGCAAAACCCAGGAACGCATTGCGCATACACTCAAGACCGGCAAGCCCCTGCGGAATTGACGCCCCGGGCCCGAAGACCTTGGCCGAAGCCAGCCGCGCCGGGCAACTTTTCGGCTGAGACTGTGCTCCAAGATTTGCGGAAACCACGATCCTATTGAGGAAGTCCAATAGGGGGCATCTCTCTGGGGTGGGGTTCGGTTCTTGTTGACCTAGGGCCGTGTTTTCGGAATCGCTTTCCCCGGCAGACAAACGCTGGCACTCGATTGCTGCGCTTGGTTCGGGATCGGCGAGTTCGGATCGAGCTTGCGGCACGATGGTTTCGGTTGCCCCCACGCCCCGCGGACCGGCACGTATCCCGGAAGTCGAAGGACGACTCGGAGAAGAAGATGATTCGAAGGTGGAAAGTCTTTGGGGCGGCCCTCCTCCTACTTGGGACATGGGCATGGCACGCCGCTCGGGGGCATGAACAATCCCGGGCGAAGAGCGGCGCGACGGAGGAGGCGAAAAGCAGCGTCACGGTTCCCGGGTACGATGTGACGAAGGAAGTGAAAATCCGAGGAACCATCCGCAAGATTGACGCCTTTGGAACCAACGAATCGGCGGGAACGCACATCTTCATCAAAACCGCTGGCGGCGACGTCGACGTGCAGCTGGGATTCGGCGCGGAGAGCAACCCAACCTACCTGCGCATCGCGCCGGGGCAGAATGTGACCGCGATCGGCATGATGCAAGGGAAGGGAACGACGAGGGAGCTCGTGGCACGAATCTTGACAACCCCGAATCATATTTTCGTGCTGCGCAACGAGCGCGGTATACCCGTCCGCGCCACACCGCGCAGGAATTCCTCCGCGGATACGTTATTTGGCTGCCTGGGCGGGAATCTGGTCGGACGATCGGCGCGGGAGACGCTTCGAGGATGAAGATCCGCCGCCACGCCGGCCTCCTCGCTCCAGCAGTGGCGGGGCTCGTTGCACTAGCCGGCTGCAGCACGTCGAGTGCACCTACCTCGCCCCGCCCGACACCCACGGCAAGCGGCTTATTGATCTATCCGTCGAGCGCCAGCGTCCCCGTGGGCGCGCAGGCTATGTTTGCGGGATATGTGCCAAGCAACCCGAATTCGACGGTGACCTGGTCAGTCGCGGGTTCAGGTAACGGGTCGATTACGGGCGCCGGGGTTTATACGGCGCCCGCTACGGTGCCCAATCCGGCGCAGGTGGCCATCACGGCAACGTCAGGCACCTTGACCGCGACCGCGGTTGTGACGGTCACCGTCGCCCAAGGCGTCACCGTGAGCCCGGCGATAGCAGCCATCCCGGCAGGAAGCACCACGACGTTCACGGCCACGGTTAACGGCACACAGGCGACCGGGGTCGCCTGGGAAGTGAACGGCACAGAAGGCGGCGACGGAGTCCATGGAACGATTGACAACAACGGCGCGTACTCCGCGCCGCTCGCGCCGCCGCCGGGCGGGTCCACGGTGATCACAGCCGTGGTGGGCGGCAACTCGGGAACCTCGACGGTAACCATCGTATTCTCGAACGCGTCGCTCGATGGCAATTACGCTTTCTCCTACACGGGAACGGATGAAGGAAAGAAAGGGCCCGAATTTTTGGCCGTGGTTGGCCAGTTCACCGCCAATCCGGCAGGAACGATCAGTGGAATCGAAGATATCGTGGACGAGAGCGGGGTGGTGGCCACGCAGTCGGAGTTCACCGGAACGTTTTCGATTGGACCCGACGGCCGAGGCACGGTGAACCTGACGGGGAGCGGGAGTTCGGCGACTCCGTTCTACTGGCAGATCGCGCTGGCCTCCAACCAGCATGCCGTGATGATCAACTTCAACGATGGATCGAATGGGAGTACGTTCAAGGCGACGGGAAGTGGCACGATCGACCAGCAGAACACTACGCAGGTGCTCCCGACGGGCCGCTACGTATTCCAGCTTTCGGGCGTCGACATGAACGGGCTGATCGTTGGCGTCGCGGGCAGTTTCGAGAGTTTCGGAAACGGGGCCATAGCGCCCACCGGCAACGTGTTTGACGTCAGCGACAATCGGGCTGTTTCGACCGATGACACGAGCTTGACCGGGACGTTCAGTACGAGCCCGCAGACGCTTTCCTTGACCGGCGATGCGTTCTCCACGCCGACCGGCGGCACCACGGTCACATTCGACTACTATGTGGTGACTCCGCGCCAGGTCCACTTGATCGAAACGGATGGAAAGGGATTCACGGCCGGCGACGTCTTCTTGGCTCCGCCGCCCGGCGGAAGCGGCTACGCCGCTGCGGTTCTGCCAAAGTCAAATTTCGCCTTCACGATGCGCGGAGAGACGGAGAACGCGTACGCCGCCGGCGGTGTGTTCATTTCAAACGGCGGAGGAGCGTCACCGACCACAACGAGCGGCAGCCTAACCGGAGGGGAGTTCGACAACAACAACGGCGGCCAGAGCCAGCAAATCGATGAGACAATAACTTCGAGCAGCTACACTGTCGATCCCACAACCGGGCGTGTCTCCGCATCAACGGCAACCAAGCATGGATCAATCGATTGGGTCGGGTACGTCACGGCGCCGATCGACCCGACCAACGTGACCTCGGTCCGTGTCCTGATGCTCGAAACGGATACGACCGCCACGGCCAGCGGCACCGCTTACCAGCAATCCACGACGAGCCAGCCGAACGGCAGCTTCGCCTTTAACCTCACCGCCCCGACGAGCGGCGAGGAGCAGGATTTCCTGGCGCAGCTTGGAATGAGCGCAGAGACGATTACCGGGACCATGGACATCAATAATTTCGGCACGGGGTCGACGTCGGGAGGATTGAGCGTGGTGAGCAGCAAGAGCATGATCAATTCGCTGACCGATTCCGACGGTCGCGGCACGGCCACCTTCGTCGCCTCCGACGGTACCTCGATTCTCGTCGCCTTTTACGCGGTCGACGGAAACACCGTGCTCATGGTTGATATGGATACGAATCGTGTCGGAACCGGGCTGATGCTCGAGCAGTTCTAAGGGCCCTCGCCGTCAACCCGCTCGACCGCCTGCAGTGTCTCTTCTGAAAATCCTGACCCGGAATTCCTGCCGAGCCCCCGCCCGCGCATAGTATTCTGACCGCGGGGGTTCCATGCGGTGCCCGGCCGCGCCTTCGCGCCGACTACTCATCCTCGTTGCGGTATCGATTTTGCTCGCCGGATGCGCGGACCGTCCGCCTCAGGAAGTCGCAAAACGGGACTCGTCGCGCCCGACGATTGTGTTTCTTTCTGACTTTGGGACCGCCAACGATTCCGTCGCCATCTGCAAAGCGGTCATTCTGGGTATCGTCCCCGACGCGCAGATCATGGATATTACCCATCAGGTTACTCCCTACTCGATCGAAGAGGGCGCCCGATTCCTGGCCGGCGTTACGCCCTACTATCCGGCGGAAACCATTTTTCTCGCCGTCATTGATCCGGGAGTGGGAACCTCACGCAAGGCCGTGATCGTTCGAACGGCGAAGGATCAGTTCTTCGTGCTGCCCGATAACGGGCTCATCACCCCGGTGGCGGACCGCGACGGCGTCGCGAGCGCGAGGGAAATTACGAATCCGGCGTGGATGATCGGAAACAGCATTTCGTCCACCTTTCATGGCCGCGACGTCTTTTCGCCGGCTGCCGCGCACCTGGCGGCCGGCGAGGACTGGACGCTCGCAGGCGCGGAAATCAGGGATCTCGTGCGGCTCAGCCCGCGCACGGCCACGATCGATCAAAGTGGGATCTCGGGTGCCGTCGTGGGGCTCGATGATCCGTACGGGAACCTGATCACGGACATTTCCGGCGACGACTTCAAAAGGCTCGGCTACTCTCCCGGGGACAAGGTGGGGATCAAGATCGACAAGGGCTTTTACACGCTGCCGTATACGCGGACGTTCATGGACGTGCCCGTCGGCGAGCCGTTGCTTTTCATCGATTCGCGCGGGCGGGTTGGCGTGGCGCTGAACGAACGCGATTTCTCGAAGAAATACAAGATCACCCCTCCCGTACCTCTCTTCATCCCGCGGAAGGCGAAATAGGCGCCGCTCGCGCTGGATACCTCAGTTCAGGTCGCGCCAGTTTGCGCCCACTTTGGTTTCGACGACGATAGGGACGCGGAACTTGTGCGCGCCTTCCATGACTTCCTTGACCACCTTGGCCAGCGAGGTGATTTCCTCCTGAGGAGCCTCGAACAGCAGTTCGTCGTGGACCTGCAGAATCATTCGCGCCTTGAAACGGGCGAGGAGTCGTCGATCGAGCTCGATCATGGCGAGCTTGATCAGATCGGCGGCAGCGCCCTGCATGGGGGTGTTCATGGCCGTGCGCTCAGCAAAACTGCGGATGGGCAGCTGCGGTGAGTTGATTTCAGGAATCGGGCGAACGCGCCCGAACATGGTTCTGCTGACGCATGTTCTGCGCACTTCCGCCACTTGCTGGTCGATATATTTTTTCACTCCGCTGTAGCGTTCGAAGTATGCGGCAATGAAGCGGGCGGCTTCGCGCTGGTCAATGGAGAGATTCTGGGCCAGTCCGAAGGGCGACAAACCGTAAATCACGCCGAAATTGATGACTTTGGCCACGCGCCGGTGTTCGCGCGTCTGCAGGAGGGGCGGAGTGCCGAAAACCTCCTGCGCCGTGCGGCCATGGATGTCTTCGCCGCGGCGGAAGGCGTCCATAAGGATCGGATCCTCGGAGAGGTGCGCGAGGATGCGCAATTCGATTTGCGAATAATCGGCGGACAGAAGCAGATGACCCGGCGCAGCCACAAACGCGGCGCGAATCTCGCGTCCGAGGTCGGTGCGAACCGGGATATTTTGCAGATTCGGATTCGATGAACTGAGCCGGCCGGTCGCTGTGCCTGTTTGACTGAAGCGCGTGTGCACGCGGCCGGTTGCGGGATGAACGAGGCGCGGCAGAACGTCCGCGTAGGTCGATTTCAGCTTGGAAAGCTCGCGGTATTCGAGAACCTTCTTCGGCAATTCATGAGTCAGGGCCAACTGTTCGAGGACGTCCGCGGCGGTCGATCGCGAGCGGGGGCGCCCCCGCCCTTGCCGGGGGCCGGGCAGGTTCAGCCTGTCGAACAGTACTTCGGCAAGCTGCTGGGGCGAGTTGATGTTGAACTCGAACCCGGCAAGATCGAAGATTGCTTTTTCGAGCGTGCGCAGCTCCCCCTGTGTTTTCGAGGAAATCACGCCGAGCTCGTTCTTGTCGATTCGCACTCCTGCCGCTTCCATGCGCGCCAGGACACTCGCAAGCGGCAAATCGATCCTTTCGTAGAGGTCGGCCAGGCCCTGCTTTTCGACCTCCTCGCGCAGGATGGGCGCCAGGCGCAGCAGAAAATCGGCGCGTTCGCCGGGCGCGCCGGAGAGCGTTCGATTGAGGTGCCGCAGAACGAGTTCGGCGAACGCATGGTTTGCCGTCGTCGGCCGCAGCAGATAGGAGTACAGGATGGTCGCGTGGCGTATGCCGGAAATCCCTGCGGCATCGCCGCGCGCGGCCAGCAAATGAAACAGCTTGGGATCGTGCACGGCTTTCGACCGTTTCCCGTCGCCGAGCCAGCCCTCGATTGCGGTGAGCGTCTTGTCTTCGAGATCATTCGCGACAACGCGAGCGCTGCCAGGCCTCGAGGATGCTTCGATGCCGACGACGCCGGTGCCAAAGCCCTCTTCGTCGGGGTCTTCCGTATCGAGGCACAGCCAGATCGCGGTTAGATCGCCGCGAGGAACGGCCTCGAGGTAGGCCGAGAGCGCGCGAGGAGAGTCGAGAGCCGAATAATCGGTTTTCTCCCGATCAGCGAGCGGTGCGAAATCGCGCAGCAGTGAGGTGAAACCGAGCTCGACGTACAGCTCGCGAAGACTGGGGAGATCGGGTTCGCTAATCCGTAGCGATGGGAGGTCGAGCGGCACGGGCGCATCGGTGGGAATCGTGGCCAGCTGCTTGCTCAATCTCACGAACTCGCCGTATTTCTCGAGCGCCTCGCGATAGTTTGCCCGCTTCACCTCCGCGGCGTGTTCGAGCGCCTCCTCGGCGGTGCCGTATTGCTGAATCAAGGTGCGCGCGCCGACTTCTCCGATCCCCGCTTTGCGGCGCTCGCCCGGCGCGGGCTGCTCGAGAGGATCCCGCGCGCCGGGTATGTTGTCGATCGCATCGCCCATGAGGGCCATTACCTCAACCACCTTCTCGGGCGGCACGCCCATGATCTCTTCGACTTTCTTCGCGTCAATCAGCAGATCGCCTTTCATGGGATTGAGCAGTCGCACATTCCCGCCTACGAGCTGCATGAGGTCCTTGTCGCTGGTGACGATAAAAACGTCAAGCGTCCCATCGCTCGCCTTTCTTGCCAGCGTGCCGATCACGTCGTCGGCCTCATAGCCGGGACACTCGATCATCGGTAGGCGCATGGCTTGGCAGTAGCGCCGCACATAGGGAACCTGAATCGATAAATCCTCCGGCATGGGGGTGCGCTGCGCCTTATAGGCGCTGAACAGCTTGTCCCGAAAGGTGGGCGATGAAGAATCGAGCACCACGGCTAGGTAGTCAGGTTTCCAGTCTTTGAGCAGCTTGCGTACCATGTTCGCGAACAGATACGGGACGTTCGTGGGCACGCCCTTCTGGTTGCGCAGACGCTGAGGCATGGGGGCATAGAACGCGCGAAAGATGTAGCCCATAGCATCGATCAAGAATAGCCGCTTTCCGTTTTGGGTCGGCATGGCTCGGTCAGTTCGGCTCACGCGCCGGGCGAGCGCATCCTGGGCTGCGCGGCCGCGGCTCGGCAAACGAACGAGTATAGCAGACGCACCCTGCGCTCGAGCGCAGCGGCGAAAGGCTGGCGAAGAAGGGCCAAGTGCACGGAGCGAAACGGGCGAGGAGATGCGTAACTTCAAGAATACATCGCTTGACGCGGGCCCGAAGGGTGACGCCTTAGGGGTGCTAAACTTGAAACAGTGTTCGCTTGGGTGGTGCAGCCGAAACTCAGCAACTTTTCTCGTCGAGCAGTGTTCGCTTGGGTATGCACACCCGAAACTCTGGAACTTTTCCGCGGCCCGGTCGGAACGGTCCCGATGAACGCAACGGTTAACACGTCGAGAAGAGGGGTCCATCCTTCAAGGTGGTTCTCGCATCTGAATAGCCGTTAAACACAGGTGCGTGGGGAAGCTTGTGAGAAATCCACAGGTGCCGAAAACATGAAAACAGCAAAAGCTGTGGCTCTTTTTGCGGGTGCAGCCGTCATTTTATTTGCTGCCGGTCGAGCCGGTTCCCAGCGGCAACAGATCACGCAGCCGATCGATAATACAAAGCTCTTCGTTCTCAAGGGAAATACACATCCCATGGCCCGCCCGGCGTTCGACCGCGGTCCAGTGGCGGGAACGCTCCCCATGCAACAGATCATGCTGCTGCTCAAGAGCACTCCCGAGCAGGGAGCGGAGCTCAATGACTTGCTCGCTGAGCAGCAGGACCCCGCTTCGGCGAATTACCACAAGTGGCTGACGCCGCAAGAATTCGGTTCCCAGTTTGGAACGTCGGAAACGGATATTCAGAAGATTACGGCCTGGCTCAAGTCGTTCGGATTCACCATCAACAACGTGGCCAACGGCCGCAATCTGATCCGCTTCTCCGGCAACGCGGCCGAGGTCCAGGCGGCTTTTCACACCTCGATGCACAATTATGAGATTCATGGCAAGCGCTACGTGGCAAACGCGAGCGATCCGGCGATTCCCGTCGCCCTGACGCCCGCCGTAGCCGGGGTCGTTTCCCTGAATAATTTCCCGCGCAAGGCGACAAGCCGGATCAGCGGGGCCTTCTATCGGGATCAAACGGGCAAACTCAAGCGCTCGGCGTCCCCGCAGTTTACCTCCGCGGCGGGTTGCCAGGGGGACACCGGCGTCGCCTGTTACGCGGTGACCCCGTACGATTTCGCGACCGTTTACAACGTTTTGCCATTGTGGAATGCGAATATCAAAGGCTCGGGTGAAACGATTGGCATCGTTTCCGACAGCGACATCAACCAAGCGGACTTCTCGAACTTCCGTTCCTCGTTCGGGTTGCCATCCGGAACTCTGACCATTACCCATCCGAATGGCGCGGCGGGCGTAAATGGCGGGCCAAACTGTGAGACCGACTGTAATGAGTCGGAAGCAGACGTGGACGTCGAGTGGTCGGGCGCTGTGGCACCGGGCGCGACGATCGATCTGGTTGCCACGCCGTCAACGGAGACGTCCTTCGGTGGAGATATCTCCGCCGAATACATCATCGACAACAAGACGGCCTCGGTGCTTGGCTATAGCTACGGCATATGTGAATTCTTTCT
>DASPVZ010000054.1:0-15732 GCA_035622135.1 Candidatus Cybelea sp.
CGGCTGCTGGTGATATGGGGCAAATATGAGCTTTCGTTCGACCCGAGCGAGCCGGAACGCTATCGCACAGACGTGCCGAATGCTGAGGTTCACATCGTCGACGGAGGCCATTTCGCATTAGACACGGCGGCAGATCAGATCGCCGCGTTTGTGCAAGGATTTATCCGCTCTTCACGCGAGGCAGCGCTGTAATCGCCTGCAATCGCGATTAACTGCAAGCTTGGCAAGTAGATGCGCGGGCCGAGGCTCATTCCTTGGGGGCGCTCGAGGCCATCCGGCGAGGCTGTCGGCATCCTCACGACTTTCGGGGCGAGCCTGCGATCGCCACCCCGCTGTGCTCCTCCCGATTTTTCGGGATAAGGTAGCTCTGTACCTGGTGACGGGTCTGGCCCAACTGCCAACCGAGGCTGGCGATAGGGCGACCGAGATACTTCTGGGTGATCTAGGCTCCTACGGCGGCGAACCACATCAGTCCGGAGGTGTAGGCGCCGTTCGCGGCATCGGTGCCTGCGGATTTGATGATGAGGAAATAGAACAGGGAGCTGACGGTCCAGGTGAGGAAGAGGTACACCAGAATCGCGTGGCGACGAGCGGGTAAATTCATTCGCACAGCTTACAGCGTTCTGGCCCGACCGCAACAACTGCCCAGCGACGAGGGGTTAACGATAGGCAGCCGCTTGGATGCTATACAGCTCCGCGTAATGACCTTTCGCTGCCATGAGCCCATCGTGTGTGCCCATTTCCACGAGGCGGGCACCATCGAGAACGAGGATGAGATCGGCCATGCGCACGGTCGAGAAGCGGTGCGAAACGAGGATGGTGATGCGGCCGGCGTTGTTTTCGCCGTGGGTGTGTGCGGCAGCAGCATAACGTTCGAACAGCGCGTGTTCCGTCTCGGCATCCAGCGCCGCGGTCGGTTCATCCAGGATGAGCAGGAGCGGCTCGTCGCGCATGAAGCCGCGCGCCAGAGCCAGTTTTTGCCATTGCCCGAACGATAGTTCAGTGCCACCCGGCCACGTCGGACCGAGCTGCGTTTCTAGGCCGGCGTTTAGGCGCGAAACGACATCGGCAGCGCCGGCGCGATCGACAGCAACCACCACCGCCGGCTCGTCGTCCAGTCGAGGCACGTCGCCCAGACCAACCGTGTGGCGTGCGCGAAATTCGAAGCGGAAAAAGTCTTGGAACGCGCCGGCCAGGCGCTTACGCCAGTCGCTGGCCGGCACGCGCGCAAGCGGAGTCTCGTCGAGGAAGATGGAACCGGACGTGGGCTCGTACATTTTCGCGAGCAGCTTGACGAGCGTGGTCTTGCCGGCGCCGTTCTCGCCGACAATCGCCACCACCGAGCCTGCCGGCAGTCTTACCGATACATCGTCGAGCACAACACGAGAGGTTCCGGGATAGGAGAACGACACATGCTCTACTTGAATCCCTTTTCGCAACGCAATGGGAACCGGCTGGTCGCCCGATGCTGCGACGGCAGCGGCGTAGTCCTCAAGCCAGGCAAGCCGCCGCGAGCCATCCATCCAAAATCCTCGCAGGAATCCTAGCTCGCCCACTGTCGCACCGATGTACGCTGAAAGCCGCGCGCCGGCCGCGAGCACCAGAAGCACTTGACTCGCCGACGCGTGAATCCCGTAAGACACGAACACGATCGCGCCAACGTACGCTGATCCGAAAATCGCCCAGGCGGCCGCGTGCCAAAACGCTGATCCCCAGCGAGCAGGAGCCACCCGGCTGTACCAATATTCCCACGCCGCTCTGCGCCTCGTGGCCAGGCGGTCTCCGATGCCGGTGACGCGAACTTCTTTTCCCGGAGAAGCCGTCGTGGCTAAGTTAAACAGATGGCGCGCCAGGCGGATCGCTTGCGCCCCACCCTCCTGTGCGGACCGCTCGACCTCGGGCCGCCACGTCGAGGTCCAGACGGTTGGGATTGCAAACACGGCGAGGAGCAGAAGTGCCGGGTGAACGGACCCGAGCAACACCAGGGTCACCGCCAGCCGCAAAATCCAGCCGAGCATGGAGAACACGGCCATGTACATGTGGTCGAGAACGAAGACCTGATTGCGCAGCATGGATAAGCGATCGAGATATTCGGGACGCTCCTGGTGCTCGATGGTCGCGATGGATGCCTGCAATTCGGCGACGTGCGACTCGAGCGCAATGGTCACCTTGTCGCGAAATCGCCGCTGCATGCGGGTGCTGACGGTGCGGAGAAACCAGGTTGCTGCTGCGGATACACCGAGTCCAATCGCGGATCCCACCACGAGCCCGGGACGGTGCTTCAGGACACCTTCGGCAAGCAGCATCAACCACAGGGCCAGAAGCGCATCGGGCAGAGCCGCGAGCTGCGAGAGCACGAGCGAAGCCAACATGAGTCGTGGCTCGTGCCGGTACCCCAGCTTGCATAACCGCCACATGGAGGAAAGCGCGGGAGGAAGAGGCGTGATCGTCTGGTCTGGTTTAGGAAGACTAGGAGAGGACGTCATATGTCGCGCCCTCCTCGTCCGCCGGAAGGGTGAAGCGCTCGGCCTGCAGATCAAACATCGTTCGGTAGCGCCCGCCAACTGCCATGAGCTCGTCGTGTGTGCCAAGCTCGATCACGCGGCCGTGTTCGAGCACGCAGATACGGTCTGCGTGCCGGACGGTAGAAAACCGATGGGAGATCAGAATGGTTGTGCAGAGGCGGGTCGCGGCGAGCAGACGGTCGAAAATTTCGGCTTCTCCGCGCACGTCGAGCTGCGCAGTTGGCTCGTCGAGCAGCACTAAACCGGCGCCTAGTTTCACTGCTGACAGCGCTCGCGCCAGCGCCACGCGCTGCCATTGTCCGCCGGAGAGGTCTGTGCCGCCGTCATATCCGCGCGCAAGTATCGTGTCTAGCGAAGCCAGGTTTGCAGCGCCGGCGGATTCCAGGGCAGCGCACACGATGTCATCTGTCGCGCCCGCTGGCGCCACATTGTCGCGCAAAGGCAATTCGAGTCGGATGAAATCCTGAAACACGGCCGCGATGCGGGAGCGCCACGACGCGAGATCGAATTCGCGAAGATCCACGCCGTCAATCTCAATCCGACCGGACTCGGGATCGTACAGGCGGCAGAGTAACTTCGCGATGGTCGTTTTGCCCGCGCCGTTTTGGCCGACAATGGCGAGCGACGAGCCAGCGGGAATCGTGAGATCGAAGTGCTTCAGAACGGGCGCACCCGCTCCCGTGGGGTAGGCAAAGGTAACGTCGCGCAGGCAAATCTCGTGGGTGCGTTTCGCGTTGACCGTACGGCTGCCCGAGAGCAAAGCGCCAGCGGGACGCATCGCCGACTCAAGACGCAGCACCGCAGCGACCGGCGCAGCAGATCCGTCGAGCGCCCAACTGAACCCGCCGAAGGCGATCATCGAAACACCGACGGCGCTCTGCATATAGACCACGGCTTCTCCGAGAGTGATTCTTCCGTTTGCCGCCCCGCTTGCCAGCGCCCAGAACACGGCGATATTCGCGCCCACCACCAAAAGCAGGCTCCAGATCAACGGCCGCTCGCGCAATCGCGTGGCTGCGTACTGGAGTTCGTGCAAACGAGTCCGTCTCGCGATGAAGCGCTCGATGGTCCACCCGACAAGTCCGAACAGCCGCAGCTCCTTGCTCGCGGGTGGATCTACCGCGAGCCGATAAGCGTAGTCCGCGTCACGCTGCGCGCCGCGAACCTCTTCGGTGTTACGGTCGCGCCAGACGGCGCTCTCGCGCAGAAGCCAATGCGTTGCGGCCCAAGGGCCGGCCAGGACGATCGGAGCCCACCATGCATATCCAGCCAGAATCACGGCACACGCGATGCCGCCGACCATCTCGACCATCCCGCTGGCGATGAAGTCCATGGAAATGGTCAACGGCGGGCCCGTCATCCCCAGATCGAAGTCGCGCGCCACGGTCAAGTCGGTCGCCAACTTCGGGTCTTCGAGGTGACCCATGCCGGGCGGGCGCACGCAGGCCTCCGTGAGCCGGTCGTAGAGCCATGCTGCTGTGCGGTCGCCCAGATTAGCGCTCAGCGCTTGATGGATCGGGCTGAGTACTTGAAGGAGGATGAAAATTGCGCCAACGAGGGAGAGCGGAACGGCCAGGGGCTGGCCGCGCTGCACGGCGCCAACAAGAACACCCATGGCAATGGCGAACGCCGCCGGCAGCGCCCCTCTGAGCAAAAGGGCAGACCACCAAGCCAGGGCAAGCCCCGGCGCGGCCTTCGGCAGGGCGGCGAAAAACTTCCATTCGTCGCGTTGAGTCAGACGCTCGAACACAGCCGCATTCTGCCTCAAAAGACCTCGGTTTGCACAAACCCCGTACAAATAATCTAGCGCCAGAGAAGACGCAATGATTCCTGCCCTACGCGAGATAGCTCGCCAATCGTGGGCCCGACTTCTCGCTACGGATCGGGCTGTCACGGGTCAAGCTGATGCGGGGCAGGGAACTAGCGGATCAGGTAGGTGTCGACGTAGCTCGTAAGATGTTGGCGGTGATGGCCGCGATAGTCGGGATAGTCTGAGCGGATGCCTGCGTCCGCAGCGTTGATGGCGATCCAAGCGCCGAGGAAGTTCGCTTTTTCGAGATTTCGGATATTGCGGATCGACGGATCAAGGTTCGCCTCGATGAGCGTGCCGGATTTGAGTTTGTCGTCGATGTCCGCGAGCATGGCGCGCAGGGCGGCGTGTTCTTCGGCGATGGTGTGTCGATACCCGCTGGGGGTCACTACAGCGTTCGCGTCCGTACCGCCGGCAACCATAATCTGGTTGAGTGTGCGAGCGCCATGAGCGACGCGGTACTGCTGGTAAATAATCCATGAGGAACGCCCATCCTCTAGGGACGCTGTAAGCTCAGGATCGATGCGCAGAGCGCCGTCCGGGGTCGAGAACTCCGGCCGCGTAATCGCGGGCTTGACGAGTTGATGGCCGTTGCGTTGGGCCCACCGAGCGAGCTCGTAAAATGGCGGGTTGCCATAGGGCTCAGCGACAACGGCTTCAACGAACTTCTCTCTCGCGCCGATCTGGTCGCCTGCCTGGAACAGTGCGTCGCCCCAGTAGCGGTATGCCGTTTCGCGGTCGGGATCGATGGCAATTGCCTTGGCGAACCAGATGCTGGCGTTCGATGCGTCCTTCAACCGGAAGAAGGAGTCTCCTGCGTACAGGACAGGATCGTACCAGCCAGGGTCAAGGGTTGAAGCTTGTGTGTAGAGTTTGGCAGCGGCAGTCCAATCCGATCGCCCGAAGGCAGCTTCGGCTTCCTCGAAAACAGCCCGCGCCTCGGGCTTACCGTGGTAGGTGTAACCAACAGTGAGTGAGATGCCGGCTAGGACGGCGCCCGCGTAGGTCTTCGAGTCTGCATTGAGAATTGCGCGAACGTACGAACTGTTGTCTCCGAGAGCCTGCGCCCGTTTGATCTCCTCGATAGCCTGCAGATGAACCTTCATACGCTCAGCAGGATCGGAGAGTGTAGCTTCCTTGGCTAGAAGGCCTGCACCGTGACGCTCAGCAAAAACCGCGACAGTCGGATCTTGGCGGCATAGATCCTCATAGAGAGGGAGAGCCTCTAGCGGTTTTTGAGCGAGGAAGAGGTCGTCAGCCTGCTTCCGCTCGGATTCGAAGTTGGCCTCGTGGTGAACGGCTACCGGTGGCGGAGTTTGAGAGGGCAGCTGGGCGCCGAGAACTGAAGAGGCGATCGCGGTGAAAATGAGAACGGAACGCAGCATGCTTCCGAGAGGCTCCGTAGCGAAGATTGCGCGACGCGGGGCAATTATACCGAGCCACGCAGGTGATTTGACAGACGAGCAGTAGAAGCTCCCTGATCCGCTGATCCCTAAGGCCCGAGAAGCGACGTGATGGCCACTTCCGGCCTTGGAAGATCCGTTTTTAGGAGCAAAGCTTTACTTCGGCTCGGTGATTTGAAGCGTCCGGTTCTCCGCTAGGCCGGAAGTGACGATTTGCTTGCGCCGGGAAGGCCAAGTGACCTCAACGCTGTCAATCTTGCTCGCGTCGCCCAACCCAAAATAAAGGGGTAAATCGCTCTGTGAGAGGTATCCAGATTTCCCGTCATTCCATTTCGTGTAGGTCTCGCCGCCGGCATGAACGCGGACAACGGCGCCCAGGCCTTCTCGGTTCGATTCGGTACCCACAAGAATCACTTTGAGCCAATGGATGGGCTTGCGCTCGGCCAGGTCACTTACAAAGACCTGCGGCTCGGAATTGAAATCGTTGGTGACGATGTCGAGGTCACCGTCATTATCCAGGTCGAAAATCACCGAGGAGCGGCTTGAGCGAGGCGACATGGCCGTCACTTTTCCGGATTGCCCGTTGCAGACGCCCCGATTGACGCCCTCGAGGGCGTCTGCATCGCTCGAGCAGTCAATTTCAAACCAGGGCGTATAGGGATCCTTGCGGGGCTCAATGCCCAGAATGAATTCGGCATCCAGAAAGTTTTGGCCGCGGTTGTTCAGCAGCAGCGAGTTGATGCCGTAGCGATACGGGAAGCTCATACCCGAGGCGATGAAGATGTCGTCCCAGCCGTCCGCATTCAGATCGCCAACGCTAACACCCCAGGGCCAATAGTTCTCAACTCCCATCTTGTCCGATACTTCTTCGAACTTGCCATCCGGCAGATGGTGGTAGAGGGCATTCCCGAAGATGAAATCCGATTTCTTGCCGGCGATGTAGGAGTCCGGCCAGGTAACCGTGGATTTCAGTTTCTCCTCCTCGGGCTCGACGCCGTGGCTCATGTCGGAGTGCATATCGGTCACCAGGAGGTCGACGCGTCCGTCGTTGTCATAATCGAAGAACTTGATTCCCATCGCACCCCAGGGCGTTTGGGGAAAGTATTCGGCGGTTTTGTCGACGAATCTCTTCCCGCCCTGGTTTTCCCAATAGGAGTTCGCGCCCTGCATGTTCAGAATGTAGACGTCGGGCCAACCGTCACCGTTCACGTCCGCGAAGCCGGCGTCGCCGCACCAGCCGTGCGGGCGCAGTCCGACCTCGGCGGTAACGTCCTTGAAATGGTAGTTGCCCAGATTCTTGTACAGGACGGGGTACTCGAACCGTTCTGGGTGAAGATGTCCGTAGAACCCATCCTTCACTCCGACGAATTCGCCGTCGGGGCCCGTTTCCTCCGTTGTGTACTTGCCGACGTTGCAGACCAGGAGGTCAACGAGTCCGTCATTGTCGTAATCGAAGAAAAAGGCTCCCGAAGAATGAGCCACCAGGCCCAGTCCCGCTTCCTTCGTGATATCGGTGAAATGGCCTTGCCCATCGTTCCGGAATAGCACGTTGCCGTCCCGAACGGTTGTCACAAACAGGTCCGGCCTGCCCGTGTTGTTCACATCCGCAAAGGCCGCGCCAACGCTGATCCTGCCGGGCAAGCCCACGCCCGCTTCCTGGGTGATGTTCTTGAATTTTCCCCCGCCTAGATTCTTCCAAAGTTCGTTCTCGCCCGCCTGGTTCACAAAGTAGATGTCATAGAGCCCGTCGCCGTCCACATCCGCCACGGCTATGCCGCTGCCGTGATCGTAGTGGTCGGCGCGAAAGTGGCGCGTCACGTCATCGACGGCATGATAGCGGAAGGTGATGCCGCTCTCTTTACGCCGGTCGGTAAACTTGAAGTTGTAGAAGACCTTGAACTGGTTTTCCGTCGCAATTTGAGCCTTCTGGCGAGCGGCGAGGGTGTCGACGCCGATATCTTCATCCGGGTAGCGGGGGCGGGGATTAATCTTGGTTTGCGTGGCGGCAAGGCCCAGCGTTGCGCCCGCGGACAGAGCGAGCCCGGCGACCCAGGGCAAACTCTTGCCGCACCTCATGAAAAGCGGCCTTCGAGGAATTGCATTACGTGTTGCCGACTCTGCGCAAGCAAAGAAGCGCTCGTCGCGCGAGTGAGCATTCTAGCCGCGCCCGCGAGTTCGAAACAAGAGCGAGCCGGATTACACCTCACAACCGTGGCCCGGCTCGCCCGAAAGGCTAAAAGGCAATGCGCGCTCCGAGTTCGATTTCCCGCGCGGGCAACGCCGAGGTTGATTTTCCGAACGTCGTCAGATCCGCCAGGTTTGGGTCCACCGGCCCGAGGTTCGCGACGTTGAACAAATTGAGGAACTCGAAGCGCAGCTGGAAATTGCCTGCCTCTCCCAGCCAGGGCACGTGCGTGTTCTTGATCACGCTCGCGTCCACCTGGAAATAGCCGGGATTGCGATAGATGTTGCGCGCGAGATCTCCTTCCGTGCCGGGTGGAGGAGCAGGGAAGTCGGAGGACGCAAATATCCCGTTCCTGTATTGCGTTCGACTGTAAGAGCTCGCGAGAGCCTGGCTCGGCGTGTCCGGAATGTCGTAGAAAGTCAAATCGTCGTTGTAGTCGCAGGAAGCAGCTTCGCAAGCCACCCAGAAGGGAGTGCCCGACTGGATCGCCGCAAGGCTCGATATTTCCCATCCATCCGTAAGCACCCGGCCAATGCCCTCTTTCATGCCCGGTATGTTGTATAGACCGGAGAAAGAGAAGCGCTGACGAACATCCCAATCCGCGTCGCCCCAGTAGGTGAAATAGGCGGTGGGATCGGGGATGCCAAGTCCGCCGTCCTGATCGAAGCGCGTTCCCGCCTCAGGGAAATCCTGGGCGCGAGAGACGGTATAGGAGGCCTGGAAAGAGCCCCGCTTGGCGGCGTTTCGTCGCACAGCGAGGATCATGGCGTTGTAGGTCGAACGATTCCAGTTGGTCACGTAGGTCATTGAGCCGAAGTCCGGGTTCGGCCGATCGCCTCCACAGCCTGCACAGCGGTTCCAATCCGAACCGGTAAGCCCGTCATAGGAGCGCGAGCCGGAGTAACTAGCCGAGGCAACGAACCTCCCCGGCAGCTGATGTTCAACACCGATCACGTAGTTGACCGCGAGGGGCGGTACGAGATTGGGTGCCAGCGAATCGATGCCCGTGGGCAACGGCACGCCGTTTGAGTTGTAGCCTCCCTGGGCATTCAAGGTCAGTGCAGGAATAGGGGGCAGGGGGAAATCGAACGGATAGCCGGCGTTTGGCGCAAAGGCAAAGTTAGGCTGCACGGCCGTAGCGCCGGCGAAGCCGTTGGCGATGAAGCTCTCACTTAATACGCTCGGGGGATTGTTGCGCATCTCATCGACGCTTTGGCCGAGCACCACCCAATCGCGATAGACGCCAATCCCTGCACGGATCACCCAGTTGGCGTGTCCGGTGGGATCCCAGGCAACGCCGATGCGGGGGCTCCAGTAATTGGACTGGCTGCTCGTGAATAGTCCATCGGGTCGCTGTCTGACCGAAGCTCCCGCAATCTGTTGCTCGATAGTCGATCCGGGTGCGAGGAAGACGTCGCTGAAGCGGAAGCACTCGTTTGCCGGGGCCCCGCAGCCAACTCCGCCCCACGGCGTGTGGTTTGTGAAATCATCCCAGCGCAGAGCCACCGTAAGAGTCAACTTCGGGCTCATTTTCCAGCTGTCTTCCGCGTAAAACCCGAACGGATTCGTTTGCCCACCGAAAAGCACATAGCCGGCGTCGCCCGTGAGGGGGTTGTACGCTCCGACAGACTCATTGACGGGGTTATCCAGCACAAGATCAAACAGGTTGTTAAAGGTGAAGATTGGCCGGACGTTGTCGGGGCTGAAATCGCCGTGCTCGATGGCGTGGTCTCCCTGGTAGCCAAACTTGAAGGTATGCGCGCCACGAACCCAGCTCAGCACGGCCCGCCAGTTGTAGTTCGGCCCGCGGTACTCGCCCGGGCCCCACCCGCCGCCGATGTTATATCCCGTGCTGCCATCGTTGACGTTGATCCACGGCACGGACAGGTTTTGGCCTGGCACGGATTGGCCGTTTGCTCCGCCCACGCTGGCGAAGGCAAACGACCCTTCCAGAAGCAGATTGGCGTTAAAGGTGTGGGTATAGTCCGTCTGCCCATAGCGGTTGCGCATGATGTCGACCGATTGCAGGTTGGCGCGAGGCGAGGGCTGCTGCTGGTTGAAGGAATCGTTGTAGTAACTCAGGTAGATGCGGTCATTCGTCGACGGGTAGTAGTCGACCCGGAAGTTGTACTGAAGCGCGTTGTAATAGGGGCTGAATACAAACGACCCCGTGTCGAGAACGGACATGCCGCAGGGGGCACTCGCCGTAAGGCCAGCGTTATTCGACGCCGTGTAGGTCACCATGCCCCCCGTACAGGCCGCCGGCACCGACGGATTCAGCGAGGTGATGTAGTTCTGAGCCGTCGCCGGCACGAGATCGGGAGTGCCTGACGGGCTGATGTTGACGGTTGCTAGTCCCGTTGAGTGGAGATAGGTGGCCGGATACTTTTCGATGGCCTCTGTTCCTACGCCCGAAGGAAAATTCGTGTTCGCCCAGCTGTCAAAGGCCGGGTCGTCCCAAGTGGCCGTCCCTGCCTCTTCGGGATTCTTTGCCCAGAGCTTCTCGACATCGGCAAAGAAAAAGAGCTTGTTCTTGACCACGGGACCGCCGAGAGTGCCGACCAGATCTTTGCGCGAGAATGGCGAGATGCCGGCCGCGAAATCCGGCCTCCCCTGCAAATCCTGATTGGTAAAGAACAGGTCGCCCGTTCCGTGATACTGGTTGGTGCCTGACTTGGTGGTGACCTGGATCAGGACTGAGCTGCCCAGATTGTCTTCGGCGTCGAATGTATTGGTCTGCAGGGAGGATTCCTGCACCGCGTCGGGGATCGGCGCCAGGATGATGTTTCCGTTTTGAATGGGGCTCGTGACGTTCATGCCGTCTACAAAAACGACGTTTCCTGTGTAACTGCGGCCGTTGGCGCTGATCTGCGGAGTCTGTGTTCCGAAGTTGTCAGGCAAGCCGCCCGGCGATTCGCCGGAGCCGCGCGTTCCTAGCCCCACAACCCCGGGCTGCACGGCGAGAACATCCCACAAGTTGCGGTTCACCGTCGGCAAGTCCCGGGTCATCTGGCTGTCAAGGGTGGTCTGGAGGCGCGTGTCCGAGGTGTCGACAGCAGGGGCTTCGGAGGTGACGGTGGTAACCGCGGCAACCGAGGCCACCGACAGCGTAACGTTGATTCCTTCGAGCTGGGCGGTGCTCAGGGTCACGCTCACTTCCTCGTTCTTAAAGCCCTTGGCCGTGACCCGAAGCATATAACTGCCGGGCTGAAGGTTGTTGAAGCTGTAATTGCCCGAAGCATTCGTCGTCGTGTTCTGAGTGAGGCCGTTGTCGAGGTTGTGCAACTCGACCGACGCCCCGGCCACAACTGCGCCGGACGGATCCATGACGATGCCTTGAACGTTTCCGCTGAACTGCGCCTGTGAAGCACCTGCAGCCAGACCGAGGAAAGCGAGGACAGCTACGGCACGAAGCAGAATTCTCGACATACCCCCTCCACCGAAATATAGCGATCCAAGAAAACGTTTACCCGGTGACGCAGATATATTCCAGCGAAGAGGAATTGTCAAGGGAAAAACGAGGAAAATAAAAAAGATGGTGACGAAGATCACAAAACGGCGTAGGACCAGAAGAACAAGAAAAACGATTGAACGCACGGGGACGTCGTGCGCTCCCCGGGGCGGCCGGTGGCCCTGAAATCGCGGACGGTCGGCTACCTTTGACTTGCTCGGGATCCAGTCGCCGGAGAAGGCTCAACAAGTTTATAGCGGCTTCGTGATTCTTCCTCGGTGCGGTCTTGCTGCTGGAGGTCAGCCAGTCGTTTAAGCAATGCGGGAATTTCCGCCGTTTTGCCGGTTCTGCGCAAGGCCTGCGTGAGCCGATACAGGGCTTCCTGATCCTTCGGATCCGAGCGCAGGGCGGCTCTTGATTGCTCGATCGCTTTGCCCATGTCTCCTTGTTTGAAATAGAGGCTGCTCAGCAGATCCCGCGCCAACATCAGATCGGGTTTAAGCTCGACGGCTCGGCTCGCCGCGCTGAACGCTTCTTTGAATTCAGGGCTGCCCGGCTGTGCTCCTCCGCGCATGAGGGCGTCGGCAAGCAGATACAGCAGGACAGGATCGCTCGGGTGCGCCTTGAGGCGAGAACGCACCGCCTCGAGGGCGTCTCCCTGCCGATTTTCTTCTATTGTGGCCAGGCTCTCGGATTCTGAGCTGAACGTTTGGCGGGGATCCAAACGCTCGGCGGCTTCAAAATCGGCCTGTCCTTTGTCGTAGTTGGCAAGCTGGATGTAGAGAATTCCTCGGGCCAAGTGCAGCGGCGCCGAACGCGGAAGGCGGCTCAAACCAACGCTGAGCATATCGATACCGACATCAAACGATGAATGATCAAAACACAACGTTGAAAAATCGAGATACAGTCGCGGGTTGTCGGGCGAACGGATGATGGCTGTGCGCAGCAGCTCGACAGCTCGAGGTGTGTCACCCGATTTTTCGTATGCCGCCGAGGCCAGATCGAGCACGTCCGATCCGACGTCCGGCTTGGCGAGAAGCGGCCCGAGCGTCGAAATCGCCTGACTGGGCTCGTCGGCCAAAAGCTGAGCGTCGGCCAGACGAAAAATCGCGCTTTCATCTTTCGGCTGCCCGGCTTCGAGGGCCTCGTAGAGCGGAATGGCCTCCTTGACGCGACCTAGGCTGATCAAGCAGAAGCCGTACTCTTCGAGCGCTGCGCTCTCGGAGAAAGCGAGCTGCCCGCTCGAGCGAAAATGCTCGACGGCTTGCTGGCAATCGTGCTTCTTGTAGGAGAGGACGGCGAGCATGGCATGGGTCGTCGGATCATCGGGACGGATTTTGAGTATGCGCTCAAGCAGGGGAGCGGCATGATTGTCTCCTGAGTTGTACTCGATCTCCGCAGCCCCCTCGAGGGCGGGTAGATAGTCCGGGGAGACTTTGAGCGCGGCCTCGTAGGCCCCGAGCGCGTCGTGGGCTTTGCCGAGTCCCGAGAGAGCGAGGCCTTCCAAGGTCAAGATTTTGGGGTCATTCGGAGACTGCTCAAGAGATGATCTGGCGAGCTCGAGCGCCTGCCCATAGTCCTTTGCGCGGAGTGCCGCCCCGATCGAACTCGCCACGTTCGTCGACGTCTGGGCGCCGTAGGCGGAAAAAGCAAAGATGAAAAGGCCGAGAATGGCGAGTCGAGGGCGGAGAGTCTTTCGGTGCAAAGTCTGGAGTGCGCCGCCGAGTGCCAATTGAGTCGTTGTAACCCGAAAAACCGAGCCCAGTTGAAAACGTTTTCGCGGGAAATCCAGGTATAATCGCTCCTTTCGAAGTTGTCAAGGCAATCGGCTCGGCCAGGCGGACGAGTCGAGGAAAGGTCCGATTGGCGAAATCGATCTCTGAACCGAGTCGTAGAATTGCCGCGGTCGCATGAAGATCACCCGGCGACAACTATTGAGCGCGGTCCCCGGCCTGCTCGCTGGATCGAAGGCATTCCCCCAAGGAGTGTCGACCCGCAATGTTAGGCCCCAGGCGAGAATGCCCGCATCGGGCCGCCCCTTCGACGCTCATTTCACCGATATTGCCGAGCAAGCCGGTCTCATCGCGCCGGTCATCTACGGGAGCCCGGATCATTGCGACTACATTTTGGAAGCGACGGGCTGTGGTTGCGCGTTTATCGATTACGACAACGACGGGTGGATGGACATCTTCGTTCTGAGCGGCACGCACGTTGGCAGCGATCCGCCTGGAGCCACAAATCGGCTTTACAAAAACAATCGGGACGGGACGTTTACGGATGTGACCGAGCGGGCCGGGCTCGCCAAGGTCGGCTGGGCTTCTGGGGTATCGGTCGGCGACTACAACAACGACGGCTTCGAAGACTTGTTCTGCACCTACTGGGGCCAAAACGTGCTGTATCGCAACAACGGAGACGGCACCTTTAGCGACGTGACCAAACAAGCTGGTTTGTGGACTGACGGCCCGACCAGGTGGGGAGCGGGGTGTTCGTTTGTTGACTACAACCGCGACGGGCATCTCGACCTGTTTGTTTCGAATTACGTGCGATTTGATTTCGAGCACGTGCCGAAGCCCGGTGCGAACATCAACTGCAACTGGAAGGGGGTGCCGGTCGAATGCGGGCCGCGTGGCCTGCCTTTCCCTACGCATCACCTGTACAGGAATAACGGTGACGGAACGTTCAGGGAAGCGAGCGAGGAAGCCGGTATATCGGGGTCGCGAGCGAGCTACGGCATGACCGTGGTTGCGGCTGACCTCGATGAGGACGGCTGGACGGATCTCTATGTTGCGTGCGATTCATCTCCGAGCCTCCTGTTCATGAACAATCGCAACGGCACCTTTCGCGAAGAGGGGGTGCTTCGCGGTGTGGCCCTTAACGAGGACGGCATGGAACAGGCCGGCATGGGCATTGGGATCGGCGACTACAACCTTGACGGCCATCTGGACCTCTATAAGACACACTTCGCCGATGACACAAACGTCCTTTACAAAAATGACGGCCAGGGCAATTTTGATGACGTGACCTATGCCGCGCGCCTGGGTGTAGAGACCCGGTTCACCTGCTGGGGCGCTGGAATCGTCGATCTGGACAACGACGGTTTCCCGGACATTTTTGCCGTGGCCGGAAGCGTCTATCCTGGACTCGAGCAGACGCTCCCGCAATACCCGAACCGATGTCCGCGTATGCTGTTTCGGAATTTGGGAAACGGGACGTTTGAGGAACTTTCCGCGGGGCCTGCCCTTTCCGCCCTGCATTCCAGCCGAGGGTGTGCTTTCGGAGACTTCGACAACGACGGCGACATGGACATTCTGATTGTGAACCTCAATGAGCCGCCGTCACTGCTTAGGAACGACTTGACTGGCGGACACCATTGGCTGAAGACGAAGCTCGTCGGGACCAAGTCGAATCGCAGCGCCATAGGCGCGCGAGTTCTGGTTCGCTATGGGAAGAAAGTGCAAGCCCAGTGCGTCACGAGCCAAGCGAGTTTCTATTCCTCGAATGACCCTCGGCTGCATTTTGGCCTGGGGCCGGAGACGACTGCCGACATTGAAATCCATTGGCCCAGCGGTCATCGAGAAGAACTGAAGGGCATTCGGGCAAATCAGCTGGTCACGATTGAAGAAGGCGCAGGTGTTGTGCCGAACAAAGGCTGGCAGAAGTGAGGGGGTCTGTCAGCTAACGTCGAGGCATCGAGTGAGGACGAGAAACCGGATCTTCCACGGGGAAACGTCGGATCCGAGAGGAGGATGGACATGAAGAGGACCTCGCGAAGGCAGTTTCTAAAGGTGAGTGGTGCGGCTCTGGGGACGACTCTCGTGTCACCTGCGGTCGGGGCGAATGCCGCCCGGGCCCTGTCGGGTCCCAGCTCCTCGAGGGCGGCCGGTGCGGCGAGTCGAAGCCTGGGTTCGCCGCAACTCGCGGTCTCGCTGCCGCTCGCGCAGCTCTCCTACGCGCAGGTAGAACTGCTCGATGGAATCTTCCGCGAGCAATTCGACCACAATCACCAGCTGTTCCTCGGCCTCGATGAGGATGCGCTGCTCAAGCCGTTCCGGCAGCGCGAGGGGTTGCCGGCGCCCGGGCCGGACATGGGCGGCTGGTATGACAATTCCGACGATTTCAATCCGGCCCACAGCTTTCACGGCTTCATTCCCGGGCACAGCTTCGGTCAATACTTGTCGGGTCTCGCCCGCGCCTATGCGGTGAGCGGGTCAAAGCCCACACAGGAAAAGGTGCATCGGCTGGTGCGCGGATTTGGGGAAACGGTTAGCGCCAGCGGGAAGTTTTACGCGGGCTATCGCTTGCCGGCATACACCTATGACAAGACGAGCTGCGGGCTGATTGACGCGCACGAGTTCGCG
>DASPVZ010000055.1:0-51635 GCA_035622135.1 Candidatus Cybelea sp.
TTCACACATGGCGATTCGCGCCGGAGAGCTCGGCATACCTGCGGTAATCGGTGCCGGCGAAGGCCTGTTCCGGCAGTGGCAGAGGGCGCACAAGCTTTGCCTGGATTGCTCAAACCAAAGGGTCATGGTCATCTCCTGATACAGAAGATTTTCACCGTCGCATGAAAAAAGTTGCCATCACCCAGCGGGTTTCCATCGTGCGGGAATATGGCGAGCGCCGTGATTGTCTCGATCAGGCCTGGTCACGATTCCTGGCAGCGTGCGGACTACTGCCCCTTGCGCTTCCAAACGTGCTTGAGGTAGCCCTGGCGCTCTGCGCGGCTGGAGACGTGTCCGGGTTGGTGTTGACCGGAGGTAATGATCTTGCGACGTTGGGCGGCGACGCCCCCGAACGGGACGCTGTCGAAAATGCCCTGCTCGATCTGGCAGAGCGGCGCAAACTGCCCGTGCTCGGGGTGTGTCGTGGGATGCAGATGATCCAGCAGCGGTGCCGAGTCCAGTTGCGCCGCGTCGAGGGCCATGTGACACGACGCCAGGTAATTCAGATCTGCGGCGAGCCAAAAGAGGTCAACAGCTATCATCGCTTCGCTGCCTTCGACTCCCGGCCGCCACTCGATGTCTGGGCGGTCGCCGACGACGGGGTAGTCAAGGCCATTCGCCATTCGGCCCAGCCGATAACGGGGATTATGTGGCACCCGGAACGGTTCGACCCCTTCTCGCCTGGCGACATGGCACTTTTCCGCCAGGTGTTCGCCGGGGAATGATGCGCGCAATCATTCTCGCAGCCGGCCGCGGAAGCCGCATGGGGGAGCTCGGCGACAACCGCCCAAAATGTCTGGTTGAACTCGAAGGTAAGCCGTTGATCGAGCGCCAGATTGCAGCACTTCGACGCGGTGGGATGGAGGAGATAGGAATCGTCCGCGGCTATCGCGCCGAGATGATCAATTTTCCCGGCCTTTCCTTTTTCGCCAACGAGCGGTGGGCCGAAACCAATATGGTGATGTCGCTCGCCGCGGCTGCTTCCTGGCTGCGTTCGGGGCCGGTCATTGTCAGCTACGCTGACATCTTCTACCGCGGCGAGTTGGTGCGTGGTCTGGCCGGCGCTCCGGGCCAGTTGGTCATCAGTTACGACCGCGCCTGGCGCCGCCTTTGGACGCGGCGTTTCGCCGATCCTTTGGCCGACGCTGAAACCTTTCGGATCGATGCTGCTGGGCAATTACTGGAAATCGGCGGCAAGACAACGCGGATCGATGATATCCAGGGGCAATATATGGGCCTGCTGAAATTCACCCCGCCGGCATGGAGCGTCGTCGAAGTACTGCTGGGTACCCTTGACGCCCGGAGCCGTGATCGCCTCGATGTGACGGGATTGCTGCGCCGACTGCTGATCGGGAAGGAGCTCCCCATCGACACTTTCGCGACGGATGGCCAATGGGGTGAAATCGACAATCCTCAGGATGTGGCGTTGTACCAAACGATGGTAAAGGAGGGGGAGCTCCTGCTCGAGCATACGTTGCCGTGCGATGCTCGGTTGAATGATCATTGAGGACAACAATGCCCACCTTTAGAGCTCCGATGATAAATCTCTACTCACGCGATCTGCCGCGGGCCGCGGCATTTTATTCCGAACTCGGCTTTGTGGAGACTTTTCGCACCCCGGCGTCGGGCGAACCGGTCCATATCGAACTCACATTGGATGGGTTCAGGCTTGGAATCGCGACAACGGAGGCAGCCAAAGAGCACCACAGCCTTCGACCGGGGGGAGAAGGGCGCTGGATCGAAATCGTCCTTTGGACCGACGACACGGACGCCGCATCAAATGCCTTAGTTCGAAAGGGCGCCCCTCTTCTCTCTCCTGCCCATGACTTCCTCGACGGCCAGCTGCGCGCTGCTTGGATTGCTGATCCGGATGGCAATCCCATCCAACTTGTTCAACGGAAACACTGAAGCTGCGACACTCGGAACTACAGCCCAGACAGGACATGTATTAGACGCACGACTGCGAGTGAAACCGGGGGGATCGTCCGGTCTTTCCCTTCGGATGCTGCCGGACCGGCGAGGCTGATGGCTGCGGCAGCTGTGCGTGCCTCCCTGCCCACATCCGTCGGGAGCCAGGAAGTACCTGCGTAAAAGCAGGAAAAGATCTTGGCTTCGATCCAGAGTTTTTGCTATGGGGTAGTTGTTGGTTAGACTCCGTGACGTTATGCCAAGTAACAAGTCCTTGCGGCTGCGGTATATACTATTGCATCCGATTCCAGGTGGCTCGCGCCGGGCCTGCTTTCGAGCGTAAAGAGAGACACTGTGAGCATTCAAGTCTCAGTTCGGGAATCCGCTGACGTCACCATCGTGGACCTAGAGGGGAGGGCGACGATCGGACCGGATAACGACCTGCTCAGCAGCAATCTGCGAAACTTGATCGCTGGCGGCGCTCGCAAGCTCTTGCTGAACCTGGTCGATCTAACCCAGGTGGACAGCTCGAGCATTGGCACCATAGCGGGCACGTTTGTTAGCCTCGGCCGACAGGGGGGCAGTTTGAAGCTACTCCGTCCGCGCGGTCGTGTGCTGACTGCGCTGCGTGTGATGCGTTTGCTCGACAGCATTCCAACCTTTGAAGATGAAGACGACGCCCTGGCCAGCTTTCGATCCTGGGGTCAGTCTGCCCACACCTGAGTCCTCCCCGAGAATGGGCGCGGATTGTAGGTCGGTAATCAGCCGCGGACGCGGACTTCACTGAAGCCAATCATCACGTGCCCGCCGTCGGCCGGTCGGCCGAAACTCAAGCGCGGACGGAACCGGGAGAACAACAAGACCTGATCGATCTGGCGCCGGACGGCCGCATCGTTCGGTCCAGAGAGAATACGGTAGGAAACCACGTCGCCCTGCGCGTTCAGCGTGGCTTCGATGGTCATGGCCCCGGCGCGATCGGCTTCGTCGGTCAGGATTCCGGGCACGGCAAAGGGAGCAAGACTCTCGACATACGCGGGCTGGTCGATGTTGAGCGGCAGATCATTGGGAACAATTCCCATGGGCACACCGCCCAGCGTGTTCTGCACCACGAGCACAAACACGACGAGAGCGGTGACAATGCCGCCGGCGGCCGGAACGGCCAGGGGCTCCAGAATGTTCTTAAACACGAACTTGGCGCTCGTGCTCCAGCGCTGCACGGTGTCCCCAAAGGTCCCAGCCTGGGAAACCTCGACCCGAATTCTTGTGGCCAAGTCGGCTGGAGGGGCCACCGGCTGTACGTGGGCCAAACAGATTGCCAAGCGGCGAAAGCGCTCAAGTTGTTCCCGGCAACCCGCGCAGGAATCCAGATGCTCGCTCACGCGGACGTGTTCGCGCGAGCGAATCCCGTCCAAATAGCCTGGTAAGAACGATTGTGCCTGGCGGCAGTTCATACAGCTTCTCCGTGCGCCCTTCCTATTGTCTACACAGCATATTCCGAGCAGCCCGCCTCGTGCGAAGTCGATGTCGTGTCATGCACGAGGTCCGCCCCTATCCCTGTGCCGAACGCTCGGGCACGGCTGTCGGGTGACTCAACTTCCGCCCCGCGCAGCAGCGGATCGAGGATTCCCTTCAGCATGCGACGCCCGCGAAGAATGCGAGATTTGACAGTACCCATGGAGACCTCGAGCACTTCCGCGATCTCCTCGTACGACAGGCCTTCTAGGTCTCTCAGAATCACGGCGCTGCGAAAAACCGCGGGAACCTCGCCGAGAGCTTGGCGGACCTTCCCTTGCATTTCCTGTGAGGCAAACCGTTCGAACGGCGTCGCCTCTCCGTCCCTCAGCTCGAGCGCCGTACCATCCTCTTGGGCGTCGATCGAAATCTGCTGCCGGTGATGACGCCAGCACCAGCGCCGATGGTTCAGCGCCTGGCGGACCGAAATGCGATACAGCCAAGTTTTCAGCGAACTGCCGCGGCGGAATCCCCGTATGCCGCGAAAGGCACGGAGGAAAACCTCTTGGGTTACATCCGCTGCGTCCGCGGGGTCCGCCAAGATGCCATATACTAGATTATAAACACCCGAATGATAATACGTGACCAGGAAATCGAAGGCCGCGTCGGAACCGGCTTGCAGCTCGGTGACAAGTTCGGCTTCGTCGCGTCCCCAAGATAAAGTTTGTGCCAGATCGGACATGCCTCGCGCCGCGCCTCCAGGCCGTGTCCCTAGAGACATTGGACACCGCCCTGCCTACGATGTTCCCAGCATAACAGAAAGTTGTTCCCGAGGTATCCCCCAGTGGTACTGGTGATTGGACCGCGGGCAGCCCGGTGTCATGGTCAACGTGAGCCCTAAGCGGCGGGCCCGCTCGGATTTCGACGGTCTTGGCCGTGCTTGACGAGATCCCTGGGCCGGATGGGGCTGTCACTGCCGCGGCTGCGCCAGTCTTGCTGTCTCCCTCCCGCCCTTTCCTAGCGGGCAGCCGAATGCGGTTACCCGCTGCCATCAGGTCGAGGAGTTCGAGGTTTAACTCGCCCAGCTCACCCCTCATCCCCGCCGTCTGCTCAGGTTAGCTCGGCTGGCGCTGCGGCGGGATTCCTGACTATTTCGGTCGGCGGATGAAAGGGGTGTGTTCGTTGTCGAGTTCGTAGGGAAGTCTTGCGGGCCTGGTCTCCCGATGGTTGTTGGCACCGCCGCGATGGGCACGGCCGTGCTCAGCGGATGCCACACCGCGCTTGGTGGCGGTGAATTTGATTTCACGGATCAACGTGCCGCCCCAAGCTTCGTTGATGCGCACGCAGAAATCGCGGGTCATGTGCTCGATCTGATGGTGCCATTTTGCATCCGCCGCAATTTCGAGCCGACCCTTTTCGCAGTGCAGGGGACGCGTGTGACCGGCCAGCGTCTTGCCGACGATCTGCGGCCAGGAACTCGAAAGCCAGGCGAGCGCCGCTTCTGGCCGATTCAGTTTGCGCGCGACGCGTCCGAGCAGATCGCCTGCCTTCTTCATGGTCGGATTGTCTCTCTTGGGTGACCGTTCGAACCGCGCTCTTCTGGCGGGCTCGAAGTGCGACGGAAGCGGGCGCATTGTAGCACAGAGTTGCGTGCGCGGCCGAAACCGTTTGTGCGCGGCCAAGAATTGGTATTATTCTCACCAACCGTGTAGAGCAAGGAAGGATTACCATGCGGCTTAGTTTGACTCTCTTGTTGTTTCTCATGTTTCCCGTTCTGGTGGAAGCCCAATCGCAAGAGGCGGCTGGCGAGCCGCAGGTTAACGTCATGCCGTTGCCCGCCAAGGTTCAGCTCGGCACAGGGCGCCTGCTTATCGACCACTCGTTCTCCGTGGCGGTCGGGGGCGCGAAAGACGCCCGCCTCGAGCGCGCTGTCGAGAGATTCCTAACCAACCTCTCCCGCCAGACGGGGATTCCTTTCGACCCGGCTGGCACACGTTCTCAGCCTGCGACGCTCACCGTTCAGGCCGATCGCACGGCCCAAACCGTGCCGGAATTCGGCGAAGCGGAGGGCTACACGCTCGACGTCACGCCCTCCGGCGCGACCCTGACGGCTCCCGATGGACTCGGTGTGCTTCACGGGCTCGAAACGTTGCTCGAGCTCGTCGAAGCGACGCCCGATGGTTTCGCCGCGCCGGCCGTTCACATCGAGGACGAGCCTCGCTTCGCCTGGCGCGGATTGATGATCGACGTGAGCCGCCATCTCATTCCGCTCGATGTCATCCGGCGCAACATCGACGCCATGGCCGCGGTAAAACTGAATGTGCTGCATCTGCATTTGTCCGACGATCAGGGGTTTCGCGTCCAAAGCAAGAAATTCCCAAAACTGCAGGAGTTCGGTTCCGACGGCCTTTATTTTACCCAGGACCAAATTCGCGATTTGATTGACTATGCCGCCGATCGCGGAATACGCGTCGTGCCCGAGTTTGACATGCCCGGACACACCAGCGCGTGGTTTGTCGGGTACCCGGAGCTTTCCAGTGGTCGCGGACCTTATGCGGTCGAACGCAAGTGGGGCGTCTTCGATCCGACCATGGATCCAACACGCGAAGAAACCTACAAGTTCCTCGATAAGTTCATCGGCGAGATGTCTGATCTCTTCCCCGACCGTTACTTCCACATCGGCGGCGACGAGGTGAACGGTACGCAGTGGAACGCAAACCCCAACATACAAGCGTTCATGCGCGCCCACGAGATCAAGAACAACCATGAGCTCCAGCAGTACTTCACCGAACGCGTCCAGAGGATCATCGCCAGGCACCACAAGATCATGGTCGGTTGGGACGAGATCCTCAGTCCTGGCATGTCGAAGGATATCGTCATTCAATCGTGGCGGGGGCAAGCGTCACTGGCTGCCGCCGCGAAACAAGGCTACAGCGGCTTGCTTTCGAGCGGCTACTATCTCGATGCCATGTTGTCCGCGGCACAACACTACGGAGTCGATCCGACGTCCGGCGACGCGGCGAGTCTCAGCAACGACGAGAAGGCGCGCATTCTGGGTGGCGAAACCTGCGCGTGGGCGGAATTCCTGACGCCGCAGAACTTTGATTCGCGCCTCTGGCCCCGTGCGGCGGCGATTGCTGAACGCCTGTGGTCGCCCGAGCAAACGCAGGATGTTCCGGGCATGTACCGCCGACTGGCCGCTGTGAGCTGGCGGCTCGAATTCCTCGGACTGACCCACAAATCGAATCTCCTGGCCTCGCTTGGGCGCATGAGTGACACAGGCGATGTGGCCAGGCTTCGTGTCCTTGCCGACGCCGTCCGTCCGGTTGGCCTGGGCATCCGCGAACAGCTGGCCAGAGCGGCCGGCCTAACCTACACGAGCGCTACGCCACTCAATCACCTTACCGATGTCGCGCCGCCGGAGAGTGAATCTGCTGATGATTTTACGACCCTCGTGAACGCGCTCGCGGCCAGCGGCTTCAAGAACGCGGCGGCGGAATCGGAGATCCGCGACCGCCTCATCCTGTGGCGCGACAATGATGCCGTGCTCGAGACGCAGCTCGGAGATTCTGCGCTGCTCGCTGATCTCGGCCCGGTCTCCCAGGCTTTGGCGTCCCTCGGTGCGGCGGGTCTCCAAGCGCTCGATTACCTCGATAAGGGCGAAAAGGCGCCGGACGCTTGGCGGACGCAGACGCTTTCGATGATCGAGCAAACGAACCAGCCGATGGCGAATCTGTTCATCGCGATCGCCCCGGCGGTCGAAGCCCTGGTCCAGGCCAGCGCCGGGGCAACCCCACCTGCCGCGGCCACCCACTAAGAGGCTGTCGCGGATTCTAGATTGCGACGCGGAGTCTCTCGAAGTTGTGGCACAGTACGGATGTGGCCGCGGGGTCAAACGTTCAAGGCAGGTCGACGAGTGCGGTCGGGGAAATTCCGACGGACGCCCCTCGCGCGGCGCACGAACCGCTCCGCACATATCAGGGGCTGTGCGCGTTCCTCATTTTCGCCAGCGCATTCCTGCTCTTTGAGATCGAGCCGATCATCGCGAAGCTCATCCTTCCGTGGTTCGGCGGCGTAGCGGCGGTGTGGACAGTCTGCCTGCTGTTCTTCCAAATCGTGCTGTTGCTCGGATACCTGTATGCGCACGTAGTGACCAGCCGGTTACGGCCCCGCGCGCAGGGATGGATCCATGCTTTGCTGCTGGTGATCAGCTTGCTCGTGCTGCGAATCGTTCCGCGGACGGCGTGGAAGCCGGCCGGTCCCGAGCATCCGGCGCTCCATATCCTGCTTCTTCTAAGCGCGACGGTCGGCCTGCCCTATTTTCTGCTCTCGACCGCCAGCCCGCTGCTCGGGGTCTGGTACGCCCAAGCCGATGCGAGGGCTGAACCCTACCGGCTGTATGCGCTCTCGAACGCGGGCTCGTTATCGGCACTGTTGAGTTATCCGGCTCTGTTCGAGCCGTCCATCGCCCTCTCCCGCCAGGCGCTTGGCTGGTCCGTTGGCTATGCGGCGGTCGCGGCGCTATCGGTCATCATTGCTTTGCTTGCTCGCGCATCCGCGTCGAAGACATCGAACCGATCGTCGCCGCCCTCCCCGCCGCCCGATGTGGGCGTGCGAATCATTTGGGTGGCGCTCGCCGCAGCGAGTTCGGCGCTTCTGCTTGCGGTGACCAACCACATTTCGCAGAACATCGCCTCGGTTCCGTTCCTCTGGATTCTGCCGCTCAGCTTGTACTTGTTGAGTTTTGTTCTTTGCTTCGACATGCGCGGCTGGTACCGGCGCGATTTCTTTCTGCGCACGTTGGGGATCGCCATCGGCGGCATGACCTACGCGCTCGCGCCCTCCTTCGCGGGTCTGCCGTGGAAGGTGCTCATCCTGTTGTACTGTTTCGGTTTCTTCATTTGCTGCATGTTCTGCCAGGGTGAACTCGTCCGGCTGAAGCCAGCGAGCGAATACCTGACCTCCTTTTATCTCCTGATTGCGCTCGGGGCAGTGCTCGGCGCAGTATTTGTTGCCGTCGTCGCGCCGCGCATATTCTCCGGCTACTACGAGCTGCACGTCGCTCTTGCACTGTGCGCGATCCTCGTGCTCGTCGTTCATTACCGCGATCGATCGAGCCGGTTTTATGGCGGTGTGCACAATCGAGCGTGGCTGGTCATGGCGGGGCTTGTGGCGGCCGTGGTCCTGAGCCTGTCGGTTACGGCGCGCGAACAAGGGGCTGGCACGCGCCTGATGAAGCGGAATTTTTACGGCGTCTTGCGGGTAATCGACGCGACGGAGCCGAATGTCGTGCTCGTCGAAGGTCAACGCGCGGAGGCGCTCGATGCCGACCCGCACTACCGCAAGCTGATGAACGGGACGATCGACCACGGCCTGCAATTTCTCGCTCCCGCGCGCCGCCGCGAGCCGACCACCTACTACGGGCGGAAATCGGGGGTGGGCATTGCGCTCGAAGCCGCCGGCAGGGAACGAGCGTTGCGCGTGGGCGTGATTGGACTCGGCGCCGGCACGCTCGCGACCTATGGCAGACCGGGCGATTCCTACACCTTTTACGAAATCAATCCGCTGGTGGTCGAGATCGCAGACCAGGAATTCACGTTTCTTCGCGATTCGCGGGCGGGCCTCCGCATCGTGGCGGGGGACGGGCGCTTGTCTCTGGAAAGCCAGAGTCCGCAAGCGTTTGACGTTCTGGTGATCGACGCGTTTTCCGGCGATTCGATTCCTGTGCATTTGTTGACGCGGGAAGCCTTCGAGCTCTACTTCCGGCATCTCAAGCCGGATGGCCTGGTCGCTGTGCACATCTCGAATCAGTATCTTGATCTCGCACCCGTGGTTGCGGGCGCGGCAAGCTCGCGGGGCAACGAGGCTGTGCTCGTAAACCGCGAGATCGACAACAGTAAGGGCGTGTACGCCTCCTCGTGGGTTGTGGTCGGCAGCTCGAGAGGTTTTCTCGCGCGGTCGACAATCGAAAAGGCTGGGGAGGTCCTCCCCGCGAGCGGCCGCGAGGTCGAGCTCTGGACCGACAACTACAGCAGTTTGTGGCGCGTCCTGAAGTAGCGCGCATCGCTGACACCGCCTCACTTCTACTGCGGCGCTTGCCAACTGCCGACCAGGGAGCCACTGCCGAGGGCCCACCCGGGTCTGGGCTTCTTGAGACATGCTCGAGCCGGCGAATCCGCTTTCCTTTTCTCCTCTTGACAGTCTACTGTAAGTGAGTATTCTCCTCCTCCTGATTCTCCAGAGGAGGGGGCATGCAATGATCGATAACCCGACCCCGCTCGTTCAGGGCACGCTCGATATGCTGATTCTCAAAACTCTTGCGCTCGAGCCTCAGCACGGCTTCGGCATCGCGCAGCGCATCGAGCAAATCAGTCGCGGCGTCTTTCAAGTGAACGCGGGGTCCTTGTTTCCCGCCTTTCGTCGCCTCGAGCGGGACGGGTTGGTCGAAGGGGAGTGGCGCGCGACGACGAATAACCGCCGAGCGAAGTATTACAGGTTGACCAGCTTCGGCCGGAGAAAGCTGGATGCCGAAACGAAGGAATGGGGCCGGCAAACCGCCGCCATTGCAAGAATTCTTGAGGCCAAAGCCTAGGCCGGAAGGTTATGCGAGGAGGACTGCCATGTCGCTGATCAGCAGGCTCGCCGTAGGCCTGGGGGCATTGTTCGGGCGACGGAAAGCCGATGAGGACCTCGATTCCGAGCTCCGCGATTACCTCGACGCGGCCGTGGCCGAGAAGGTTCGCCGGGGCATGACTCGCGACGAAGCCGTGCGCTCGGCGCACCTGGAGACCGGCAGCCTGGAATCGGTCAAAGAGGAGGTTCGCGACGTCGGATGGGAAGTGATGATCGAGACGTTCGGGCGGGACGTCCGTTTTGCCCTTCGGGTGATGGCCAAGAATCCGGGGTTCACACTCATCGCCGTTCTCACGCTCGCGCTCGGCATTGGCGCGACCACAGCCATTTTCAGCGCGGTGAACACGGTCCTGCTCGAGCCCCTGCCCTACCGACAGGCGGAGCGGCTGGTGACCATCTGGGGAGTGAATAAGGGGCAGAGATATGACCTCGTTTCCGATCTCGATTACCTGGACTGGAAATCGCAAAATCGCGTGTTCGAATCCATGGGGGCGTCTACCGATGAAATGTTCACGCTCACGGGCGCGGGCGAACCCGAGTCGATCATCGGGTACGAGTTCTCGCCCGACTTCTTTGGCGTGCTCGGCGTGCCGCCGCTGATCGGGCGCACCTTTGCCGCCGACGAAGACGAGCCAGGTAAGGACCGCGTTGTCGTCCTCAGCTATCACCTCTGGGGCGGGCAGTTTGGCGGCGATCGAAGCGTAATTGGCAGGAGCATCACCCTGGACGGCCAGCCCTATACCGTCATCGGTGTAATGCCACCCAGCTTTCAATATCCGCAGGGAACCGATTTGTGGACGCCCCTCACGGTCGATGCAAATGACACGAGGGATCGCGGCAGCCGTTTTCTGCGCGTGATGGCGCGCATGAAGCCCGGTGTAACCCTGCCGGAAGCCCGCATGGAGATGGGAACCATCGCCGCGCGGCTGCGCAGTGCATATCCAAAGACGAACGAAGGTTACGACGTGAATCTAGTAACTTTGCGCCAATTGATCTCCGGCGATGTGCGCCCGGCGCTGCTCGTGCTTCTGTGCTCGGCTGGCCTTGTGTTGCTGATCGCGTGCGCGAATGTTGCGAACCTGCTCGTATCGCGGGCCGTCGCGCGTCAAAGGGAAATTGCCATTCGTGCCGCCCTGGGAGCCAGCCGCGCTCGTATGATTCGGCAGTTCTTGACCGAAAGTGTTCTGTTGGGGCTGGTGGGCGGCGCGCTCGGATGGTTGATCGCCTACGGGGGAGCGAGCGCATTGGTCGCCATGTTCCCGAAGACGATTCAAAATCTCAGCATCCCCCGCATCGATAGCATTCCCATGGACCGCTGGGTGCTGGGGTTTGCGCTCCTCGCTTCCCTTACGACCGGAATCCTGTTTGGTCTGGCACCAGCGCTCGGAGCTGGCCGGTCGAGTCCCGGCGATTCGTTGAGGGAATCCGGGCGTACGGGCAGTGGCGGTGCGCAAGGCCGCCGGCTGAGGAACGTTCTTGTGGTGTCGGAAGTAGCGTTTTCGCTCATGCTGCTCGCTTCAGCAGCCCTCATGATCAAAAGCTTTTTCCATCTCGTCGGCGCCAACCTCGGGTTCCGCCCGAACCACGTCCTGAGCCTGCGCGTGCTGCTGCCCGAGTATAAGTACAAGACCGATACGCAGAGGGCCGCCTTCAGCCGCGAAACGCTTAGCCGTGTTCAGTCCGTTCCGGGAGTGGGCGCAGCCGCCAGCGTTACCTTCATCCCGCTCAGTATGTGGTGGGGAACGCGTCAAGTCTCCGCGCTTGGGCATCCCCCCGATCCGGCCCAGAAGGTTCCGCAGCCGGTGTGGAGCGCGATCACGCCCGACTATTTCCGCGTGATGCGCATTCCCTTGCTGAAAGGCCGTTTCTTCTCCCGCACAGACGACGCCTCAACCCCGGCCGTGGCAATTCTCAGCTCGTCCCTTGCGCGGCAGTTGTGGCCGAACGAGGATCCCATCGGAAAGCAAGTGAGCGTCGACGGGCTTAAGAATCCGTGCAAAGTCGTAGGGATTGTGGGCGACGTCTATCACCTCGGTGTCGGCATTCAGCCGAACGGAGGCAGCCCAGAGCTGACGTCGGAGGTTTACTTTCCCTACGAGCAGTCGCCTACTCCCTTACTCGGCTATGTCATTCGCACGGCGGGCGATCCGCTAAGCGTTGCCAAGGCTGTCCAGAGCGCGATTTGGGCGGTCGACAAAGAGCAAGCCATCTCGTTTGTTGAGACCATGGACCAGCTGGCTTCGGAAACCATCGTGATTGAGCGCTCGAGCATGATTTTGCTGGGCGCCTTTGCAGCGCTGGCCGTGCTGCTGGCCTCCATCGGAATTTACGGCGTAATCTCCTACACCGTGGCGCGCCGCACCTACGAGCTCGGCATTCGGATCGCGCTCGGGGCGGGAAGGAGTCAGGTCCTGCGTCTCGTGATCGGGGAAGGGTTTGTGCTGGCGCTGCTCGGAGCGGCGATCGGCACGGCGGGCGCTCTGAGCCTCACGCGCTTCCTATCGAGCCTGCTCTATGGTGTCCGTTCAGCCGATCCCTTCACTTTCCTCGCCGCCCCCGTCGTGCTTCTGGGCGTCGCCGTCGCCGCGTGCTTGGTTCCCGCACGTCGCGCTCTGCGCGTCGATCCCGTGGTCGCCCTCCGGAATGAATGAAAAACCCCGGAGGAGCGATTGGCCGGTTCTACCTCGGCAGAGCGGTGCCTGGGCCGCGTGCGGGTTGATTTGAAGGGCTCGGCGAAGTGGGCTAGGCGGGATCAGGCGACCGCGGGGCGTGGAGCCGCTGGTTCCGCTTCGAGAGCGAGCGAGGCTGCTTCCAGCCCATCAGCGCTTGCTTCCACCTGAATTTCGCCCGACTGTTTGAGCGCCTGCACCAGCGCCATGCAGAGCCCGTTAAAGGCGCTGCGCCGGTCCCCTCTGTCGGATTCATGACAGCTTGGGTCGCCGTTGCCGACGCCAATCAGCCTCCCCGCGCCGCTCACCCTGAATCGCACTTCGTTCATTGCCGTCGGCACGACGCGGCCCGCTCTGTCCCGGACCTCGACCGCGATGACGGACACATCTTCGCCGTCACCGCGGATCTTCTGACGATCCGCACGCAAACTGAGTTTTGAGGGGGCACCGGTAGTTTCTCGCTTATCGACCAGAACGACTTGGCCATTTTTCGACGCGCGCGCCTCCAAGACCCCCGGCGCGTAGCTCACTTTCCATTCGAGGTGCGAATTGGGCTCGACCTGTTTCGCTCCCAGGCTTGCCCCATTCAGGAAAAGCTCGACGCGGTCGAGGTTCGTGAAGCACCAAACATCGATCTCCTGGCCCTCCTTGCCGGCCCAGTTCCAATGCGGGAACAGGTGCACGACGGGCTGCGAACCCCACCACGATTGATAGTAGTAAAAGGTATCCTTGGGGAATCCGCACGTGTCCATGATGCCGAAATGCGAACTGATGCAGGGCCAGTCGTACGGGCTCGGCTCTCCGCGATAGTCGAAGCCCGTCCAGGCAAAAGCCCCGGAAAGGAACGGCCGCTGCGCATAAACCTTCCACCAATCTTCGGCACTCACCGTATAGCTCGGATAGTTCACGTCGTAAGCGCTCACGTAACCCCGGGCCTTATCATTTGCATAAATCCCGCGCGTCGCCACGTCGCTGGCCGTTTCGGTGCCGAGGGTGGGCTGCTGGGTGAATTTGGCATGGAAGGCGTCAATATGTGCGCCCATCTCCGAGCCCAAGCCATCACCGTAATTAAAGCCCTGCACATCCACTACAGCGGAGATGCCCCGGCCCCAGCTGCCGTTCATCGCGGCGGTCACCGGCCGGCTGGGATCGAGCTCGTGCGCCAGGCGTTTCATGACCGAGACCATGCGCACGCCGAGAGGCGAGCCCTGGTCCGGCTCCTCGTTGCCGAGCGACCACATCACGATGCTCGGATGATTGCGGTCGCGGCGAATCATGCGCTCGAGCTGGCCGAGTCCTTCCTCGCTGGACGACATCATGCGCGTCTCGTCCAGCACCAGCATTCCGAGGCGATCGCATGCATCGAGCAATTCGGGAGTCGGGGGATTATGCGACGTGCGATATCCGTTCGAGCCCATTTCGATCAGGCGCTCGATCCGGTAATACTGCAAACGATCGGGAAGTGCCGCGCCGACTCCCGCGTGATCCTGGTGATTGCAGGTGCCTTTGATTTTCACCGGCTTGCCGTTGAGGAAGAATCCTTGGTTCGGGTCGAAACGGATGCTCCGAATGCCGAATGTCGTTTCGTCCTGATCGGTTGGCGCGCCGTTGCTTTCGATCGTGGTCACGGCGCGGTAGAGGTGCCGCTCTTCAAGCGACCAAAGCAGCGCATTATCCAGGCGGGCCTCGGATTTGAGCTCCCGCTTTTCCCACGGGGCAAGCTCGGCGGGTTCGGATCGGGCGGTGGCGACCGTTTTGCCTTGACCGTCCACAATTCGCGAAACGGCTCGGCACGTCGCGCTCCGATCCGACTCGTTCTCGATCTCCGTGCTTAGGACGAGTGTCGCCGATGATCCTTGGATTTCCGAGCGCACGTAGTTGCCCCACTGGGCGACGTGCACGGGATTGGTTTTCGTCAGCCAGACGTGGCGATAGATTCCCGCGCCCTCGTAAAACCATCCTTCGCCCAAAGTTGCGTCGACGCGCACGAGAAGGACGTTCCTGCCTCCGTACTCGGCGAAGTCGGTTACATCCGAGTGAAAGGGCGCATATCCGCTAAAGTTCCGTCCCATATAGTGATTATTGAAGATCACCACCGCGTCGCGGAACACGCCATCGAAATCGATCGAAAGGCGCTTGCCCGCGTCGGAGGCGGCCAGCTCAAAGACCCGTCGATACCAGCCGACGCTCGTCTCCGGGAAATTGCGTCCAAGCGGATGGCCACCGTGACTTGCGAGGTCGTGCACATCCCGAAATGGCAGCTCGACAGCCCAATCATGGGGCAGATCGACGCTGCGCCAGGCGCTGTCGTCGAAAGTCGGTTCTGCGACGTGCAGATCCAAATCCGACTTCGCGTAGAGCAACTCATTGCCCATAGCCCCGAACTCGAAATCCTTCGCAGGATTATCCGCGTGGCCAAGATGAAAGTGCCAGCCGAAATCGAGCAGAAACCGTTCGCGCTGGGACGTTCCGGATGGCTGGCTCTGCGCGGCCCGGCCCGCCCGCGCGCCCGTTGTTGTTCCCGACCGTTCAGCGCCGGCCGCGGGCGGTAGGGGCATGACGGCTTCCGCTGACGCGGCGATGCAGCCCTTCAGCAGATCGCGACGCGTGAAATGCGGCATGTGGAGCTCCCTCGGATCACCGGCGGGTGCATGGCGCCCTTCATTCGATCCCGAGCGCGTGCTGCATCTGCTCGAGCGTAATCCCCTTCGTCTCCGGATAGACGAAGAACACGACCAGGAATTGGACGGCCGTCATTACCGCGAAGAAGACGAACGGATATCCGTGGGAAGATGCCGCGAGCCGCGGAAAGGTGAGCGAAATCAGCGCGTTCATAATCCAATGCGCGGAACTGCCCAAGCTTTGCCCTTTGGCCCGCACCTGATTCGGAAAAACCTCGCCGATATAAACCCAGATGACCGCGCCCTGCGAGACGGCGAAAAACCCGATGTAAGCGATTAAAAGCCAAAGCAGGTCGCGTTGATGCGTGTTGGTCAGAAATACGGCCGCTACTCCCGCGAGACATCCCACCATTCCCGCCGATCCGATGAGCAGAAGCGTCCTTCGCCCGAGCTTATCGATCAGGGCCATGCCGAGAAAGGTGGCCAGGAAATTCATCCCGCCCACGGCCACGGCCTGCAAATCACCGGAAACTCGGCTGAATCCCGCATAGGCGAAAATGCTGTTGAGGTAATAGAGGATCGCGTTGATGCCGGCCAGCTGATTGAACAATCCCATGGTCACCGCAATAAAAATCGGGAACCGGTATTTCCAGGAGAAGAGCGACTCGGAGGCTTGCGCGCGCTCGAGGTGAATGGACTTGACGATTTCGCGAAGCTCGGCGTCTGGATCGGGAGAGCCGATCGTTCGGAGGGCGGAGCGCGCCTCTTCGACGCGATTCCGCGTGGCCAGCCAGCGCGGGCTTTGTGGAATGCCAAACAAGAAAATCAGGAACAGTAGAGCGGGAATCGCAGCCACACCAAACATCCACCGCCAGTCGCCCGAGCCGGAGACAAACCGCGCGACGATGTAGTTCGAAAGGTAGGCAAGCAGAATGCCCGCCACGATGTTGACCTGGAACATCCCGACCAATCTTCCGCGCCACTTTGCCGGAGAGACTTCCGCGATATAAACGGGGCCGAGAACGGACGATCCCCCGATGCCCAGGCCGCCGATGAATCGGGCGACGACTAGCATCTGCCAGTTTGCCGCGAACGCGCAGCCCAGAGCGGAAACCAAATAAAGGATGGCCAAGAGCCTGAGCGTTTCGCGGCTGCCGAACCGTTGGCCGACTACGCCGGCCGACATCGCGCCAATCACAGTCCCGAACAGAGCGATAAACACGGTGACGCCGGTCGTCCAAGGCGTGAGCTGGTAGACAAGGGTGAGCGAATGCAGAGTGCCGGCAATGACCGCCGTATCAAATCCGAACAGCAGCCCCCCCAAAGCGCCAACCATCGTGGCTTTGATGAGCATGGGACCCAGTCTTGCGCTCTTTCCCGGAGAGGGCATTGTCTTCGTCGCTGCGGAGAAGTTCATGGTTTGGCCTGTGCCTGCTCGGTTGTTAGGCTGCGCTCAGAGGTAATCGGCAAAAGGCACGCGCCGAGAATTCCAGATTCGGCTCCGAGTTCAGCCAGCTCGACGTATGTCTTCGCCGATCGATGCCCAAAGGCATCGACCTCCCCATCTGTGAGGCGATAAACATAACTTCGGTGCCTCAACTCCGCAAACATTTTCGCGGAGAACAGATCCCAGGCTTGCGCCACGCCTCCACCCACAACGTACAGAGGAAGGTTCAGAGTGTTCACCAAACCGGCCAGGCCGATTCCGAGCGAGCGGCCGACCATCTCAAAAACCTCCCGCGCGTCCGGATCGCCGGCGCGGGCGGCTTCGGCAAGCTGGCGCGAACTGAATTCGCCATTCTGTCTCTCCAAGGCTGCCAACCCGGGCGCGTTCCCGCGGTCGACCGCCTCGCGCGCCATGCGGCAGACGGCCGTGGCCGAGGCATACTGCTCGAGGCATCCATGGCTGCCGCAGCCGCACACATGACCGTCCGGCCAGATTGTTGCGTGTCCCGCTTCGCCGGCCATGCCGTTCATACCGTCCCAAATGTTGCCGTTCAGGATGATTCCGTTGCCGACACCCGTCCCCAGCGTGAGCATGCACAGGGAATCGACGGCAAGCGATTTCCCTCTGCCCAGCCGACATTCAGCCAGCGCCGCCAGGTTCGCGTCATTTTCGACGATTACACTCATCCCCAGCATTCGCTCGATCGTGGCCCGCAGCTCGAACCCGTCCCAGCCCGGAAGATTTGGAAGATGACGAAGCCGCCCCTCGGGCAATTCGATGGGGCCCGGCGATCCGACCCCGATGCCGACTAGACCGCGCTGCGAGTGCTCTCGAATCAATTGCTCGATGGCTCCCGACATGTCGCGAACGACGGCGTCGCGGCCGTCCCGAAGCCGTGTGGGCAGCTGAATTTGTTCGAGAATTCCTGCCGGGTGCGAGTAGGCCGCCACGCGCAGGTTCGTGCCGCCGAGATCGACCCCTATCGTGTACGGAGCCGAGCTCATGAGGTGGGCGTATCGACATCGGGCGGCATCCCGCCTGTCGAATCGGTCTTCCCGCGGCTGCTTCTGGTCGAGCGAATACCCGTGCCGATTGGCATGCGAATTTCGATGGCGATTCGCAAGCACTATACACGAAACGGTAGTACTTGGTAACCAACGAGCAGAGGCCCCGGGCCGGACCTAAAAGGCTGTTCCCCTTGCCGGCGGCGCGATGAGCTCTCGGTCAAAATTTGGCCAAAGTCACCGATTCGGGAAGGTCTATAATGCGCAGCTCTGCCCGCGCGAAGGTCCGGCAGTGAGGCGAACGTGCGCAGCACGCCGGTTGTGGGCCCGGACGAAACAGGAGAGACAGGAATGAAAATTGCGCTGCTGTGCCTCATGGCAAGCCTTGCCTTGGCGACCGAGGTTCGCGCTCAAAGCATTGAGGGTGACTGGCAAGGTTCTGTCGAGGACCAGGGAACCGAACACCGTTTCGTGCTTCACATCTCGAGGCAGGGCGACACACTGAAAGCCGTGCTCGATCTCCCGGACGAACTCGATTTTGACAATGCCGTGAATTCCATCTCCTTCGTAAACGGTACGTTGAAATTCAACGTCGGGCCGTTCGGCTATGAAGGAACACTCTCTCCGAGCGGGAATACCGTGAACGGCAGCTTGACGCGCGAGGCCGAAAAAATCCCGACCGTTCTCATCCGCAGACCGGCCGAGCAATCGCGGCGTGACGGCGTGCTGCTGAATCTAAAGAAGCTGAGCAACTTGCCAGCGGATGAATGGAGGATGCGCGCTGGGGACGTTCCTCACGGAGAGGCGGCCAGTCTCGACGATTCGAGCTGGCAGGTGGTTCACGCGAACAGCCGAGGGCCCACGGAGGCGGTTTGGTACCGCCGTACGATCGAGGTTCCCCGCAACCTGAATGGCTATGACCTAACCGGCACGCGAATCTGGTTCCAGTTCGTAGCCTATGCCAATGGTCCGATGCCGGAGATCATCTATTTCAATGGGCGCCGCGTGGCCATGGGCGACGACCTCGAGCCCATCGTGCTATTCGACGATGCCAAGCCGGGCGACCGAACGGTTGTGGCTGTGAAGCTTCTTCATACCGTCGACCAGAAGTTCTTTGCGGGCGCCAGCCTGAAGATCGATTTCTCCGAGTCGCGGCCCAACCCGTTCGATGTTCTTGACGAGATCGAATCCGTCGCGATCCTCACGCGTGACCAGTGGAACAGTTCGCCCTCGCTTAAACAACAGTTCGATTCCGCAGTCAATGACGTGGATGTCGCGGCCTTGCGGGCGGGGAATCAGGGCGCGTTTGATGCTTCGCTTCGGAAGACGCAGGCCGCGCTCGAGGCCATGAAGCCGGAGCTCCCCGATACGACCGTGCGCCTGACCGGCAATTCGCATATTGACGCAGCCTGGCTTTGGCCCTGGACCGAAACGGTGGATGTTGTGCGCAGGACGTTTGGAACGGCCCTGCAGTTGATGGACGAATACCCGCAATACACCTACACGCAGTCGGCAGCTGCCTACAGCGAATGGATCGCCCAAAAATATCCGGACGAGAACAAGCAGATTCAGGAGCGCGTCCGCCAGGACCGCTGGGAAATGGTCGGCGGAATGTGGGTCGAGCCCGACCTGAACATGCCGGATGGAGAATCGCTCGTGCGCCAGTTGCTAGTCGGGAAGCGATATTTCAAGCAACAATTTGGGGTCGATGTCCGCATCGGCTGGAATCCCGACTCGTTCGGCTACAACTGGCAACTGCCGCAGATCTACAAGAAGTCCGGTGTCGATTACTTCGTCACCCAGAAGATGGCCTGGAACGATATGACGCAATTGCCGCTAAAGCTTTTCTGGTGGCAATCGCCCGACGGAACCCGAGTGCTCACCTATTTCCCGCACGACTATGTGAACGAGATCGATCCCGTGAAAATTTCAAGCGACGTGGCCCGAGCGCGCGAGCTCAATCCCGGCGTAACGGAAATGATGCATCTCTATGGCGTCGGCGACCACGGCGGCGGCCCGACTCGCAGCATGCTTGATAGCGGCGTCGAATGGAGCGATCCGAAAATGGTTGCGCCACCCATGAAGTGGGGCTTGGCACAAGGTTTCTTTTCCGATATCGAAGGGAAATTGGACACCGCCGATGCGCCTGTCTGGAATTACAAGACACTGGCCGCCGGTGAGGCCAAGTTGCCCGCCGCTCCCGCCGGCAAAATCAGCCTCCCGGTATGGAATGATGAACTGTATCTGGAATACCACCGCGGCGTCTTCACCACCCAGGCCGCACAGAAGCGGCACATGCGCGAAGCGGAAGAGCAGATGTTGAACGCAGAAAAGATTTCATCTCTCGCCTGGGTTGATGGCGCGCCCTATCCCGGGGGCCCGCTGACCGAGGCGTGGAAGAAGGTGCTCTTCAATCAATTCCACGATTTGGCGGCGGGTTCAGGCATCCCGGTGATCTACCAGGACGCCAGCCGCGACTACGATGTCGTGCGCTGGACAGCCGAGGACGCCGGCACGCGCGCCTTCCACAGAATCGCCAGCGAAATCGATACGAGTGCGGCTTCCGGAGTGCCGGTGATGGTCTGGAACCCCTTGGCCTGGGATCGAACCGACTTGGTTTCAATTGACGTCGAGATGCCCGGCCCGGCAAAGAATGGCATCTCCATCGTCGATGCGAAAGGCAAGGTTCTGCCTGTGCAGGTGCTGCACGCCGTTCCGGCAACGAACAGCTACGAGCTGCTGGTCGAAGCCCAAAACGTACCCTCCATGGGCTACGAAATTCTGCATGCCGTTCCCGAAAAGCGCGACGTGCCCACCGATCTCCGGGCCAGCGGGTTGACCCTTGAGAATGACTTCTTGCGAGTCACCGTCGATCCGCATTCCGGCTGCATCAGCAGCCTGTACGATAAGAAATCGAAGTTCGAGGCCATCGCCGCGGGCGGGTGCGGGAATGAACTCGTCGCGTTCAAAGACACTCCCAAAGATTACGACGCCTGGAACATCGACGCAGACTTCGAGAAGGTGTTCTCCAATCTGGATAAAGCGGATTCGGTCGAGCTCACCGAACAAGGCCCGCTGCGCGCGACGATTCGCGTCACGCGCACTTGGCAGAAGTCGAAGTTCGTGCAGGATATCTCGCTGTATGCGGGACTCGACCGCGTCGACGTCGCGAATGATATCGATTGGCACGAGACGCACATCCTGCTCAAAGCCGCCTTTCCGCTCGCCGCTTCGAGCGGTGCAGCAACCTTCGAGATTCCCTACGGGTCGATCGAGCGCCCAACCACGCGCAACAGTAAGGTTGAGCAGGCAAAATTCGAAGTTCCCGCCCTGCGCTGGGCGGACCTGGGCGATGCTCAGCACGGATTCAGCCTGATCAATGACTCGAAATACGGCTACGACGCGAAGGGGAACGTGCTGCGGCTTTCCCTGTTGCGCTCGCCCGTCTGGCCGGATCCGAACGCGGATCGCGGGCGCCAGCGCTTCCGTTATTCCCTCTACCCGCACCCCGGCAACTGGAGGCAGGCCATGACCGTGCGGCGCGCATACGAATTCGATTATCGCCTGCAGTCGATCGAGCTCGAAGCGCATACGGGCAGCCGCCCCGCGGAGTACTCCTTCGTCGGCGTGAGCAATCCCAACGTCGTGCTTACCGCCGTAAAGAAGGCCGAAGACGCAAACGGGCTCATCTTCCGATTCTACGAGTGGGCTGGATCGAGCGGCGACGTTCGGATCGACGTTCCTTCCGGCGCAACGTCCGCCACGTTGACGAACCTGATGGAGCAGCCGGAGGGTTCCGAGCTCTCGGTCAGGAACAATCAGGTCAGCGTTCCCGTGCACCCCTACGAGATCGTTTCTGTGCGCGTGGATTATCCGCACGCCTCGGCCGAGCAAGCTGGCAATTAGTCTGTCGGAGCGGACGAGCCTGGCCTACGGGTTCTCGGGCTTGGCGGGCGGACTTTGGCTTTCCGCGTCGGTTGGTTTTTCTGTGGGCTTCATCGCCACCACCTCATAGGTGCGGGATTTTCTATCCCCCTCGGGGCATTTGACGGTCATGTGATCTTTCTTGATTCTGAAGATGACCTCCTGGCCGACGGGCAAGACTGCAGGATGCCTGTTGTTGGTGGGCTGGATTTCGTACTCGATGTTGTCGCTGAGCAATAAGTAGCGCGGGCACAGTTTTTCATCCGAGCTCATGTGGGTGATACCCACCGATGCCCAGATGCTGCCGAGGCCGGTCACACCTTTTTGCTTCGCGCCGCATGGAACGGCGTCCATCTTTTCGATCATGGCGCGGTCGGCTTGCGTTTTCCTCTTCTTGTCGGCATGGGCGGGGAGTGCGGCAGCCAAGATGAAGGACAGGACGAGTAAATTCGTGACTTTGGCTTTCATGATGCCTCCGATCGGGAAGGAACGCGAATTGGCCACAGAGAGGAAGGCCGCTAGCCGGCGGCCTTCCCATCTCGTGGTGCGCCGGTCCTGTCGATAAGGTGGCCAACCCGGTCTACTGATTTGTCTTGGGCTTGCCCATGGGCGTCCCGGTTTGGCCGTCGGTGTTCGTGAACTGCTGGGAAGATTTGACGAAGGCGTCGGGGTTGGCCATGAGTTCCTGGCGCACATCGGGATTTTGGTTCAGGAATTCCTGAAGTTCGGGATGGCTCTGCAAGAATTCCTGGTCTCTGACCTCGGAGGGATTCCGGGCGAGTTGCTGCGCGATGTCCGCATGGGCGCCCAGAAATTGGCCGAAGTAGCGGTGCTGGGTGTCGGTGTCGAAGCCGGAACCGCGGTCGCGATCATCTCGGCCGCGATCGAAGCGCTCTTCGTCAACCATGAAAGCGTCGGGCTGTTGTCTGATCTCCCGCGCAATGCCGGGATGCTCGTCGAGGTATTTGTTGAGATCGGGGTGATGCTCGAGAAACTCTCGGTTATCGACGAGCGAAGGATCCCGGCGAAGCTGCTGGGCGATTTCGGGATGGCTGTCGAGGAACTGACGGAAACTCGCTACTCCTGCGGGGTTGATATCCGGGCGACGACCCAAGCCCTGCTCGTCCCGCATGAAAGCGTCGGGCTGTTGTCTGATCTCCTGCGCAATGCCGGGGTGCTCGTCGAGATATTTGTTGAGATCGGGGTGATGCTCGAGAAACTCTCGGTTATCGACGAGCGAAGGATCCCGGCGAAGCTGTTCGGCGATCTCAGGATGGCTGTCGAGGAACTGACGGAAGCTGGCGACTCCTGCGGGGTTGATGTCGGGGCGACGACCCAAGCGATCTTCCTCTTGCATGAAAGCGTTGGGCTGTTGTCTGATGTCCTGCGCAATGCCGGGATGCTCGTCGAGGTATTTGTTGAGATCGGGGTGGTGCTCGAGAAACTCTCTGTTATCGACGAGCGAAGGATCCCGGCGAAGCTGCTCGGCGATCTCAGGATGGCTGTCGAGGAACTGACGGAAGCTGGCGACTCCTGCGGTGTTGATCCGGCCGGCCTGGATAGAGCCGTTATCTTGTGCGCTTTGTGCGGGAGCGGATTGCGCGACGGCGGGCGAGGCGAGGCAAAGAGAAGTGCAAAGAGCGAAGAGCGCCAGGCCGGCCTCGAGTTGCGATAGTCGTGTTTTCATACAGCACTCCTGCGGTGAATGTGTCACCTGTTGCAGAGGTGCATCCTCGGTGCCAGATGGCTCGGGAAAAACGGAAGCTCGTAAGAAGCAACAAGTTGCGGAACATGCGAGGAGTTCGTGGAGGGCATAGCGCGTGGAAATTCGACACGCAGGCGAGAGAATCGTTATACAAGAATAGTCCTACACGGAATCGACTAGGCCATGCGGAATATCCTTGAGTTCAGAAGCCGTACTTAGCGATCACGGCGCCGCTCGGTTTTCCTAGCAGCGCTATTGCTGCGCGCTGCGCGGGCAGGCGCAGCTTCAGTTCGGCGCCCGTCGTTCTGTCGGTCAAGTCTAAATCCGAATCCTGGTCGGTTTCCGAAACCATCACGTACAGCACGGAGTTCTGCAAGATCGTCGGGTAAATCAGCACGCCTGGCGAGGGCGTGGATTTCACCTCACACGGGGCCCGGAGTCCAATCTCTCCAAAAACGGCCGAGTACAACGTGGCCGCCGCACCGGTGCCCTCCGCCAGCTCAATCGGATACGGTGCCCAAAACAGTCGCCCACTTCCGTAGGCAATCTCCTTGAGCTGCGGGCCGTCCTTGAACGCGAGCATTTCGAGCCAGCTCTGCGCGTTTTGATCGAATGAAAGTTGAACCGTCTCGCTCCCTACGGTCATCGCGGCGTTGTGAATGGTCAATGGCTCGACCGTCGCATCGAGGTCAATCGCTGCTGAGCGGTCCGTGCGATGCCCGTGCGGGTCACGATCGATCGGTCCGGTGACCAGGAGATTGCCCCCGGCTTTCGCGTAGCGAAGCAAAGCCTGCCAAGTAGGCTCGTCGAGTGCCTGGGCGGAAGGAAGGATGGCCAGCTTCGGCGCACCCAATTTTGCGATCTGGTTTTCGGCGACAACATAAACGGGCATTTGGGCGACGTAGGCCGCGGCGCGCACGGCCTTTCTCTGCGCGTCGATCTCGAACTCGCGAATCGCGGAGAATTGCGAGGCTTGCGATGTAATGATCGCGACAAGGGGAGGCTCGGGCCCGACGAGCCTGTCGGCCATCTCATGTGCAAACCGGGCCATGTCGCGCATCACCGCCGCTTCCGGCTTCTCGGTCCCGTCGGCGCGCAGGGCGCCAATCGGTACCTCGGCGTCCGCCGTCATGTAGTCGTTCGTGTTCCACAGCCACTCAATTGCGCCGGAGCCTTCGACAAAGGAAAGCGCGATCTTTCGCTCGAGCAGGGCAGCGTTGCTCTCGGGCGTGCGCCGCTGGGTCTGATCGAGCGTCAGTTCCTGCTGCAGCCCCGTTTCCTGGATCAGCATGGGCTGGCCAGGCTGCTTGGCCACCAGTGAGTCCCACAGCAACGCGTCGTTGTTCCACCAGGAATGATTCGTGGTGAAGTCGGTGTAGGCACCGAAGAATGCGGGCGATAGACGGTCGTCGAATCCCCCTTCGTCCTGGCCGACGGTGATCAGTTGCTCGGATCCCGTGGCACGAATCGCGGCGCGCAGGTTCTCGACCCAGTTGGCAAACGTCTCCTGGGCGAACTCGAAAAAATCGTAGAGTTTCAGGGAATTCCTGCCCGAGTACATCCCGCGCGGCTCGAATTCGGCCTCGTCGGGAACCGGGAGCGTCTGATCCGCTGCGATGAACGGCAGGTTCCAGGCCGCCGCCAGAACCGCACGGTCGGGATAGCGTTTGGCCAGCCAGCGATTCCATTCCGCTAGCTCGAACGAGTCGCCATTCGCGCGCATTTCCCAGAGATGGGAGGAGAAGCTCGGCTCGTTGATCAGATCCCAGGCCAGAAACGGAACGTCGTGAAACCGTCCGACGACCGAGGAGATTAGCGTAGTCTGCCGCCGCAGCGCCTCGGGATCGACATAGGCATTTGCGCCGCCGAGCACGTCGGGCAGGAAGGCGAAGAACTCAAATTGCACCGGAAGGCCGTGGCGACGCGCGGTCATAAGGAAGGCTTCGAGCGTCCGCAGCGTACGTTCGTTGGGACGGCCCTCCTCATCGCAGAATTTATCCCAGCCGGTCCACCAGCCGGTGCGAAGCATATTCAGGCCGGCCGAGCGGATTTGCGCAAGGTCTGTGTCCCAGACATAGACGTTCGGATACTCGAAATAGAGCCGCTGGACGTCGCTGGCCATATAGGTCGTTCCCACGACGGGAAAGGGTCGCCCGTCGAGCTCGAAGTAATTCGCGTTGACACTGAGCCGCGGTCCCGCGCGCAGGTAATCCAGATCGCGGATCCAGAATCCGGAATGATAGATCGCACGGATTTCGCTGCCCTCCAGCAGTTCGGCGCTAACCGAGTAGAATCCGCCGGTTTTCGGCGGAGGAATCACGACCGGCATCGACAAGGGAAGCTTCACCGTCTGCACGATTTTCGCCGAATGCGTTTGCTCGGATAAGACAGTAATCCGAGCGGTCAAATTCGACGGCGTGGGCAACGCCGAGGTCCAATTTACCTCGAATTCGATAGGCTCACCCGGCAGATAGAGCGGGAGAGTTGGGCGAACGATCCATTCCTCAGCGCCCCGCAGTGCCGAAAAGGCCAGGGCCGGCACAATCTGCTTGGCTTGCGCGGCCAGGAAATCCGGCGCGAGCTCGGCATTGACGAATACCCAACGCCCGCCTCGGAACCGGTTCCGCACGTGGTCGATTTGAATCGCGGGCGCGGACATGCGTCGACCTCCCTTACTGCCCCAGGCAAGCGCATCGAGACGGCCATCCAAAGTTCCCGCGGATCCCTCGCGATTGTACACGTCGGATGAAGCGAGATGGATGGTCGGACTGAACGCGCGTCGCCAGGAAAAACGCGGTAGCTGCGTGACGACGTTCGGATTGGGTTCGAATAGAAAACCCTCCGAGCCCGGAGTCTCCTCGTACTGATCGATGAGCAGTTCGCGCGAATGCCCAATGCTGTACGCGCGCAGGTGCCACCCGGAGGGATCGCGGAAGGCGGCCCGCGTAAATGGCCGCCCGCCGAGAACGAGCAAATTCCCGCCGCGCTCGAGGAACGCGTAGATGTCAGGCCAGGCTGATTCGGGAAAAGCCGATCCGTACGCCAGGATCAGGAGATGAGTCGAGGGATCGGAGAGGGCATCGTGCAGCCGGCTAAGAGAGACCAAACGCGCCCCGGGCAAGAGTCCCGTCAGGGCGGCCTCGGTCGGCGGGGCGGTATCGGCCGCCGGGAAACCCTCTTCAAAGAACACGGTGATTCCCGAGGCTTGAGCGCGTGCCGTTCTGGGCAGGCCGAACCATGATGCAAACATATAAGTCATAAGTAAGATCAGAAGTCCGTTTGTTCTCATGTATGATGGCTCCTCCGAGAGGGCATTTGTAGGACAACCGCGTGCCTTCCTGCAACGCTGACTTTCGGTTTCCTAAAGGATGGTCGCTGGGCGCGGTTTCGGCGGGTCGATGGGATATTCCGAACTCCAAACAACGACAGGAGAGAAGCTGAGGCCTCGGTTCCGTGAGATTTATGGGCAAGAGCCCGAGCTCTATCGCGCGCCGGGCCGCGTGAATCTGATCGGCGAACATACCGACTACAACGATGGTTACGTGTTTCCCGCAGCGATCGATCTGTTTACCTGGATTGCGATTGCCCCGAATCCAGACAAAGCGATTCGCGTGCGCTCGGAGAACGTCCACGAATCGGTTGAGTTCGGCGTCGACTCGGTCGCGCTCGGGCTGCTTCCGAAAGAGCCCTGGAGCCGGTATGTTTCTGGAGTTGCTCAAGCGCTCGAACAGAACGGACACGCTCTCCGCGGCGCGAACGTCCTCATTCAAGGCGAAGTTCCGATCGGCGCCGGCGTGAGCTCGTCGGCCGCCCTGGAAGTCGCCGTGGGGTACGCCCTGCTCGCCAATGCCGGCGCGCGCATCCCCTGCCGCAAGCTGGCGCAGCTCTGCCAGCGGGCCGAGAACGATTTTGTCGGCACACGGTGCGGCATTATGGACCAGCTGGCCTCCGCTTGCTCGACGCAAGATCATGCACTGCTGCTCGATTGCCGCTCGCTCGAATTTCGGATGGTGCGCGTGCCCAGCGAACTTCGCCTGGTGATCTGCAACACAATGGTGAAGCGTGAACTCGCCTCGAGCGCCTACAACACGCGCCGCGCCGAATGTGAGCTGGGCGTGTGCATTCTCGCGCAAAGGTTTCCGGGGGTCCGTGCGTTGCGCGACGTTACGTTCGATCAGCTCGAGAGTTGCCGTGCGACGATGCCTCCAAATGTCTACAAGCGCTGTCGGCACGTGGTGAGGGAAAACCAGCGCGTTCTTTTCGCCGCTGACGCACTCGACCGCCATCGTCTCGACGATCTGGCGCGCGCCATGGCCGAATCGCACGCCAGCCTTCGCGACGACTACGAGGTGAGCTGCGCGGAGCTCGATTTGCTCGTTGACCTCGCGGCCCGCCAAAAAGGCGTGCACGGTTCGCGCATGACCGGGGCGGGCTTTGGCGGATGCACGATCAACCTCGTCGAGGCGCATGCTGTCGACGCCTTTCGCGATGGCGTTTCGGCGGGCTATCAGAAGCGCACCGGCCTGGCCCCTGACATTTTCATCTGCAATGCCGCGAACGGAGTGACGCGGGTTGAGTAGGTAAAATCGGGTTCAACGCACGAGCCTATGGCCTTCGATCTCGCCGAGCACGCTCACAGAAGGTTCAATCCCCTAACGCGAACCTGGGTGCTCGTTTCGCCCCGTCGCACGGAGCGCCCTTGGCAGGGGCAAGTCGAGCCGCTTCAGCCAGAGAGCACAGCGGCCTACGATCCCAGCTGCTACATGTGCCCCCGCAACGTGCGCGCCAATGGCGCGAAGAATCCCGATTATACGAGCCATTTTGTTTTCGACAATGATTTTCCGGCGCTGCGCCCAAACACGCCGAAAGAGTCATTCGGGCAGGGATTGCTGCTCGCGGAAAGCGAGTCCGGAATCTGTCGTGTCGTTTGCTTCTCGCCGCGCCACGATCTTACCCTGTCGCGCATGGATGCCCGAGCCATCCGGGGGGTGGTGGACGTCTGGGCGGAAGAGCACGCCCGGCTCGGCGCGCTCGAACAGATCCGACACGTGCAGATTTTCGAAAATCGCGGAGCCATGATGGGAGCGAGCAACCCTCATCCGCATGGCCAGATTTGGGCCACATCGAGTCTCCCCAACGAGCCGGCCAGGGAACTTGAGAGCTTTCTCGCCTACCATCGCGAGCGCAAGGCATGCCTGGTTTGCGATTACCTTGGGCAGGAGCAGAACTCTCGCGTTCGTCTGGTGAATGAGAACGAGTTCTTCGCGGTTGTCGTTCCCTTTTGGGCGACCTGGCCGTTTGAAGCGCTTGTCCTTGCCAAGCGGCACGTCGGCTCGTTCGATGATCTCTCCCCGGAAGAGCGCGACGGCCTGGCCGGCGCAATGAAGCAACTCACCACGCGCTATGAAAATTTATTCCGCGCTCCGTTTCCCTACTCGATGGGGTTCCACGCGAGCCCCACGGACAAGGCTCCGCATCCGGAGTGGCATTTTCACGCCCACTATTATCCGCCGTTGCTTCGCTCGGCCACAGTAAGGAAATTCATGGTTGGATTCGAAATGCTCGCAACCCCGCAGCGCGACATGACGGCCGAGCAAGCCGCCGAACGATTGCGCAGCGTTCCCGACCGGTGACCCTGCCCAAATCTTATGGGCTGTTTGCGCGCGTACAGCAGGAGGGGAAGGCATGGCAATTTTAGTGACAGGTGGCGCAGGCTATATCGGAAGCGTAACCGTTGAACTCCTTTCTGCGAAAGGGGAGTCGGTGGTCGTCCTGGACGATCTCCAGCGCGGTCACGGCGAGTCGATCAGCCCTGGCCTGCCGTTCTATCAGGGAAAAGTCGGCGATCGGGCGCTCGTGGCCCGAATCGCGAGCGAACACGAGCTCGATTCTTGCATTCACTTCGCCGCATTCGCTTCCGTTGGGGAGTCGGTCGAAAATCCCGGCCTCTATTTCGAGAACAATGTGGAGCAGGGCGTCGCCTTCTTCGGTGCGCTCCGCGACGCAGGCGTCCGACGCGTTGTCTTTTCTTCGACGGCCGCCACTTACGGCGAGCCCGCGCGCATTCCCATCACCGAGCAGGATGCGCAATGGCCCACCAATCCCTACGGCTGGTCCAAGCTGTTTCTCGAGCGCCTGCTCTCAAGCTATGAGCGCGCATACGGGATGAAGTTCGTCTCGCTGCGCTACTTCAATGCCGCAGGCGCAACCTCTCGCTGCGGCGAAGACCACGATCCGGAAACGCACCTGATCCCGAACGTCCTCAAAGCGGCGGCGGGCGAAACCGCCGACATTGCGGTCTTTGGAAGCGATTATCCGACGCCCGACGGGACGGCAATCCGCGACTATGTTCACGTGGTTGACCTCGCCGACGCCCACATCCGAGCGCTCGAGCATCTGCGCAAGGGCGGCCCCTCCGATTTCCTGAATCTCGGCACCGGCCACGGTCATTCCGTTCTCGAAGTCATTCAAGCTGCCAGGAAGATTACTGGCCATCCCATTCCCGCGAGGTTTGAAACTCGACGGGCCGGCGACCCAGCCAGGCTCGTCGCGGATGCGGAAAGGGTGGGCCGGGTGCTCGGATGGGTCCCCGCCCGGGATTTGCAATCGATTGTGCGATCCGCTTGGGAGTGGAAGCAGCGCCATCCGCACGGTTATGCGGCGTTCTAACTCAGTGAAGACGAGGCTAGGGTAGCTCGGACCGACGCGCCGGGTCGTCTCTTGCGGGTCGTGATTTCTGGTTCAGTCACGAGCTGAGGGTGGCGTACTCGGCGTGCGGGGAACCGCCGAAGAAGCGCACATCAGGCTACGTTCAACTGCTCAGGCACCATGGGCATTGAGCGCAGCCGGACTCCCTTGGCGTCGAAAATGGCATTGCCGATGGCCGGAGCAACGCCCATCAGCGGGGACTCGCCGGCACCCGCCGAGGGAATGTCCTTGCGATCGATCAGCACAGTTTCGAATACGGGAATGTCGCTGAAACGCGGAACGCGATACCTCGAAAAAAGCGGATTCAGAATCTTGCCGTTCTCAAATTGGATGGCCTCGAAAAGCGCTCCGCCGAGCCCCATGATATTCCCGCCTTCGATCTGATTCCGGAGGTTGTCCGGATTCACAATGGCGCCGCATTCGAACGCCGTCACGACCCGCACCACGTGCACTTCACCGCTCGCTTGATCAACCGTCACCTCCGCACAGGTGGCCACGTTCCCGCCCTTCTCGAACCCGCCGCCGATTCCAAACCCGTGCCCAGGCTGCTTCGGGCGGCTCCAATCGAACTTCGCACCGGCCGCTTCAAAAACAGCGCGCAGCCGCTCGTTCTTTAAATTCTTCAGGCGAAACGCGAGCGGGTCCATCTTCACTTCGTGTGCAAGCTCATCCATGAACGATTCGCGCGCAAAATGGTTCGCCGTAGCCGCCAGGGCGCGGTAGGAGCCCTGGCGCAGAGGGTATTCGGTCGGATGGAACAGGATTCGCTGATTGGGGATTTCATAGAATGTGCGAATGCCCGAGCCGCCCGAATTGTAGTTGTGAAATTCCCAGGCAACGATGGATCCGTCGTTCTGTACTCCCCCTTTGATTTCCATCGCGCCCGCCGGGCGAAAGTAAGCCCACGTAAACTCCTCTTCGCGCGTCCACACGACTCTGACCGGGCGATTTGCGGCACGCGCCAGCCGAGCCGCTTCGATCGCCGATTCCCCCGTGTGTTTACCGCCGTAGGCCGAGCCCATGTCCGGCATGAGCACGTGCACGTTCTCTTCGGGAAGGTTAAAGGTGCGCGCAAGTTCGCTGCGCACGCCGAACGGTCTCTGCGTGCCTGTCCACACCGTCAAGCTGTCGCCGGACCATTCGGCCAAAGCAGCGCGGGGCTCCAGAGGCGCATGCGCGATGTAGGCGACTGTGTAGGTCTGTTCGATCCGGTGGTCGGCCGCGGCGAGTGCGCGGTCCACCGCTCCGAGTTCGTAATCCGACGAGCGCTCGCCAAGCTCGCCGCCGACCTTTGCCGGGTTCTCTTTCAGATAGTCGTAGACGTTCTTGCTCGAGACTTCGTCCGGGGTCTCCCTCCATTCGGCGCGAACGGACTTCAGCGCTCGGATTGCGGTTTCTTCCGAAGGCCCCGCCACGCCGACAAAATTGCCGTCATGGACGAACGTCACGCCGCTCAGAGCGGTTAGGTCCGGCGTCTCGACCGAGGCGAGGGTGGCACCGAACGATGGTGGCCGCAAAACCTTGCCATGCAGCATGCCCGGTAACACCTGATCCGACGGATACTTGTGCTTGCCGGTGACGAAATCGCGGCCATCGACCTTCGGCACCGGCTTCCCTTCGACCGTCCACTCCGCGGGGGGTTCGAGCGGATCTTCAGCCGGGACGAGTTCTGTAAGCTGCTGGCCCCTGAGAAGCTCGACGTATTCAATGGTTCGCTTTGTGGACGGATCGGTGATTCTTCCGTCCCTTGCAAGTAAAACGCTTCGATCGGCATTCCATTGCTTGGCGGCCAGATCAATCAATACGTCCCGCGCCGCGGCCGCAACTTGCCGGAGATGAAGATTCATGGTCGGTGTGGTGCGGCTGCCGAAGGTGCCCATGTCATAGGGTGTGAGCCTGGTGTCGCCCATCACCATCTCGATCCGCGCCAGCGGGAAACGCAACTCCTCGGCGACCGCCTGGCTCAAGGACGTGCGGATGTTTTGCCCGATCTCGACCTTGCCCGTGTAGGTGGTGACCCCTCCGTTTTCGCCAATGTGCAGCCAAGCGCTGATTTCGCGGGGCAGTTCGTCGCCCATCGGGCGTCGCCCGCCCCCGGATTCCTGGAGCGCGAATGCGTCCTTGAGGACACAGGCGACCAGGAGGCCGGCGCCCAGGGTCCTGAAGAAATCCCGCCGCCGCAATTCGAAATGATAGGGCGACGGAGCGCGAAGCTCGTAACGTTCCGGCTCAATCTGGGGGGTCACGCTGAATTCCGCGCTCATGCCCGTGCCTCCTTCGCGGCTCGAAGCACGGCGGCGACAATCCGCGGATAGGTTCCGCAGCGGCAGATGTTCCCCTGCATATACTGCGCGACCTGCTCAGCGGTTGGACGAGGATTGGACCTCAGCAGCGCGGCGGCCGTCATGATCATCCCGGACGTGCAATATGCACACTGCATGGCTTCCTCGGCCAGGAAGGCTTCCTGAACCGGATGCAAGCGTCCATTGACTTCCAAGCCCTCGATGGTTGTGATCCGCCTGTTTCCCACCGTGCCCACCGGCGTGATGCACGAGTGCCGCGGATTTTCGTCGATCAACACGGTGCACGCCCCGCACTGGCCCTCGCCACAGCCATACTTGCTCCCTGTCAAGTCGAGCTGATCGCGCAGAACCGAAAGCAGGCTGGTCTGCGCATCCGCATTGATTGCACGAGTGCTTCCGTTTACGTTCAGTGTGGTCACATTGGCCATGGTATCGCCTCGGAACGGCTTCAGTCGGCTGGACACGCCAGGAAACAATCGAATCCCGCACCCCATAGCCTACAACCAAACCGCGGAGGTGAGCCGAATTTTTGACGAGGTTCCGATCCGTTTTCAAGTCTCGTTCTTGTCCTTCGCCCTTGGATTTAGGGAACCCTGGAGCGCATAACAATTCTTGATGCTGGCCATCGCGAATTTGGATTACCATCGGGCGTCCCAGCGTGTACAGTATGCGGTTTTTAGTTCGAAGCGATCGACCGAGATCTCGAGGGGCGCATGAAAAATACGCGGATCGTGGGGCCCGCCTTACGGTCACACAGGTTGGTGCTGCTCGTTCTATGCGGCGTCGTGCTTCTCCTGACGGTCGCCGCTCAGCCGTCGAAGGGGAGTCACCAAGAGACCTCGCAAGCCGTTCCGGCTGGCCGCGGCGACAGCGAGAACGCGCGGGTCACCGCGCTTGAGTTGGGCGTCGCCGACGCAAAAGCCTCCGCGGACAACGCTTGGATGCTGGCCAGCGCCGCGCTCGTTTTGTTGATGACCGGGCCGGGCCTGGCGCTGTTTTACGGCGGGCTCGTGCGCAAAAAGAACGTTCTCGGCACGATGATGCAGAGCTTTGCAATGATGGGTATCGTCACCGTGATTTGGGCCGTGTTCGGCTACAGCCTCGCCTTCGGGTCGGGAAATGGCTTCGTTGGCAGCTTTCACAACGTTTTTCTGCGTGGCGTAGGTCTCGCGCCGGACGCGGACTATGCCGCGACCATTCCCGTTGAAACGTTCATGATCTACCAGTTGATGTTCGCAATCATCACACCCGCCCTGATCACCGGAGCGTTCGCGGAGCGAATGAAATTCAGCGCCATGGTCATCTTTCTTGGGCTGTGGTCGATTTTCGTCTATGACCCGATGGCGCACATGGTGTGGGGCAAGGGCGGCCTGCTCAACGCCTCACTTGGCGGAGCATTCCCCACGCTCGATTTTGCCGGCGGCACGGTCGTACATATCACCTCCGGCGTCTCCGCGCTGGTCTGTGCGCTGTATCTCGGTAAGAGAGTCGGGTACCCAAAGATACCGATGCCGCCGCACAGCGTCGTGCTGAGCTTCATCGGCGCCTGCCTGTTATGGGTCGGTTGGTTCGGTTTCAACGCGGGGAGCGCCCTGGCGGCCGGAGGGCTCGCTACCAGCGCGTTCGTTGCGACGCATTTCGGGGCCGCCGCGGCGGCCATTGGTTGGAGCGTGGCGGAATGGCTCCAAAAAGGGAAACCGAGCGCACTAGGGGCCATCTCTGGTTGCGTGGCTGGGCTTGTCGCGATTACGCCCGCGGCCGGTTTCGTCTCGCCGATGTCCGCGCTGGTAATTGGTTTCCTGGCCGGCGCGTTCTGCTTCTGGATGGTCACCGCCGTCAAATCGCGGTTTAGCTATGACGATTCGCTCGACGCCTTTGGCGTGCATGGAGCGGGCGGCACCCTGGGCGCCTTCCTCACGGGCATTTTCGCTTCCAGTATGATCAATCCCATCTTCAAGACGCGCAGCGGCAAAGTGCTTCCCTCCGGTCTCCTGGAAGGAAACACGCACCAATTGCTCAATCAATGCGTGGGGATTGCCATTGCCTGGGCTCTGGCCGCGGTGGGCACTCTGGTCCTTTTGTTCGTGGTGGACAGGCTGATCGGTCTGCGCGTTTCCGAAGAGCACGAGATTCAGGGTCTCGATGTTTCGCAGCATGGTGAAGAGGGGTATTACTGGGAGCCTTCCGCTTAGCGGTCATCCTGCGGGGTGACGCAAGCCAGCTTGCGAGCCCGGCGATTCGAGGCGGCAAACAATGACCAAGGTTGAAGCCGTAATTCAAACAGCGAAGCTCGACGCAGTGAAGGACGCCCTGCACGAAATTGGGGTCGAGGGCATGACCGTCCTCGAGGCCCGCGGCCATGGACGTCAAAAGGGCCATACGGAAGTCTACCGCGGGCGCGAGTACACCGTGGATCTGATCCCCAAGATCAAGATTGAAATGGTGCTCTCCGACGAGATGGTTGAGAGGGCCGTGGAAGCGATCAAAGTTGCGGCGCGAACGGGAAAGATTGGTGATGGCAAGATCTTCCTCACTCGGGTTTCGGACGCGATCCGGATTCGCAATGACGACCGCGGCGAAAGTGCCCTCTGAAGAAAGCTGGGTGCCTTCTCGGCACGAGAGCCTTGCCGAAACCGCCCCCCTGGCACGTGAATGGCTGCCCCACTAAGTCATGAACTGCGCGCTCTCTATTCCGGAGAGTCCGCACGCGTACGCGACGCATTCCAGGCCAATGGGCGGGGGCCGGAAGCGCTCGCGGCCCGCACCGCCCTGGTCGAATCCATTGCCCTGCGGCTGTGGCGCGAGCTCGTTTCTCCCGACTCGGGCGGTCCTCACGATTTCGCGCTGGTCGCGCTGGGCGGATTCGGGCGGCGCTGGCTTTTCCCCTATTCCGACGTCGACCTGCTGTTTCTTCACGCGGCGGGGGATACGGAGAGAGAGTTCAAGGACGCCGTCCGCCGGTTCTCTCAGGAGCTCTGGGACCTGCGCGTCAAATTGAGCCCCGCGGCTCGCACGCTCTCCGAGTGTGCTCGCTTTGATCCAAACAACGCAGAATTCTCGATCTCCCTGCTGGATGGCCGCTACCTCGCCGGAGATCGACGGCTGTTCTCCCATTTGCACGAGAGGGTCATTCCGAAGCTCGTCGAACGAGAGTCGCGTTCGCTCCTCGAGCGCCTTGCGGAACTGGCCCGCGAGCGTTACGCGAAATTCGGCGACACTGTCTTCCATCTGGAGACAAATGTGAAAGACGGTCCCGGCGGCTTGCGCGATTGCAACCTGGTCTCCTGGATCGAACTGATTTCGCACCTTGGGAAACATGCTTGCTGGCCCGATGAAGCCTCGCTTTTGCCGGCCTCCGTCCGCAAGCAGTACGATCCCGCGTTGTCCTTCCTGATGTCCTTGCGGTGCTTTCTGCACTTCCGCCATTCCCGCGACGACAACACGCTCGCCTGGGAGGCGCAGAACGAAGCCGCCGCTCTGCATGTCGGCATGGCCGGCCCCACGGCGCTGAGCGCCTCGGATTGGATGCGCGTCTATTTCGGTCATGCGCGAACGATTCACCGTATGTGCGTTCGGCTGCTCGACGAGATTCCCGCCGCGGGGCGTTCCCTGTACCGCCAGTTTCAGCACATGCGTTCGCGCGTCTCGAATCCAGAATTTCTGGTCGTCGATGGCCGCATCGCTTGGCAAGGCTCGGAAGGGGTGCGCGAGCCGGAAGTGATCCTGCGCGCCTTTCGGTTCCTGGCTCGCCATGATTTGCGGCTCAGTTCAGCGTTCGAATCGCAGATCGAACAAGCCCTTCCGCTGGTCTGTGCCGATCCGCCGCGCGGAATCGAACTGTGGCACCATCTTCAGGAGATTCTGATCGCGCCGCATGCCGGCGCCGCGCTTCGGGAAATGCACCTGCTTGGGTTCTTGACCGTCGTTCTTCCTGAGATGGGGCAAATCGATGCGCTCGTGGTGCGGGATTACTCGCATCGCTTTACGGTCGACGAGCATACGTTCGTGGCCATCGAGAACCTGCACGAGCTCCGCCAGTCGCGCTCAAAATGGGACCAGCGCTATGCCGAGCTGTTGGAGGAAATTGAACAGCCGGACCTGCTCTACCTGGCCCTACTGCTACATGACGTCGGCAAAGGCGCGAAGAGCGACAACCACGTTCAAGCCAGCGTTGCCATCGCCGAGACGTGCCTGGACCGGCTCGAACTCGACGAGCCCGACCGTGAAACAGTTCTCTTCCTGATTGCGCACCATCTCGAATTGAGCGCCTGTTTACGTCGCGACATCTTCGATCCGGATACCGTCCGCCAACTGGCGGAACGCGTGGAAACGCCTGAGCGGCTGAAGATGCTTTGTCTGCTCACCTACGCGGATATCAAAGCGGTCAGCCCGGAAGCGCTTACACCCTGGAAAGCGGAGGACATATGGCAGCTCTATATCGGAACCGCTAATTACTTCATTCGCACTGTCGATGACCGTTTTCACGCCAGCATGGACGATGAAGTGATGGCACATTTGCTGACCCTGGCTCCCGCCGCGGGGCACAAGCTCGAGAGTTTTCTCGAAGGGCTTCCTCGGCGCTATCTCAGAACGCACGCCGCCAGCGAAATCATCGGCCACATTGGGATGGCCGACCGTCTTGCGGACGATCGAGTGCAGATCGCATTGTCGCGCGGCCGCCATTTGTACGAGCTCACCCTGGTCACTCGAGATCGGCCGTTCCTGTTCGCCACACTCGCCGGCGTGCTGGCTGCATGGGGCATGAACATCGTCAAAGCGGCCGCGTTTTCCAACCAGGCCCGAATTGTCGTGGACACATTTTATTTCACCGATCGGTTCCGCACCCTCGAACTGAATCTTCCGGAATGGGAACGATTCAAATCCTCGATCCATGACGTTCTCACCGGCAAAGCGGATCTCGAGAAGATGTTGCACGACCGCATGCGTTCGGGGAGAACCGCGGCTCCCAAGGTCGAAGTCGAACCGCGCGTCGAAATCGATGACGCCTGCTCGACGCAAAGCACCCTGATCGAAGTGATCGGGCAGGACCGCCCCGGGTTCCTCCACGGCATCAGCTCGATCTTCTCGCGCGAGAATTGCAACATCGAAATCGCCATCATCGAAACGGAAGGCCAGACCGCCATCGACGTCTTCTACCTCACCGCCGGCGGCGCCAAGCTCACGACCGCGCATCAGGAGCGCGTGCGCGACGCACTCATGGCCGAGCTGACCCGCCCACAAACGTCTCGGTAAGGATCTGAACAACGGAAGGACGGTCCGCGGCTCGAGCTATCGCTTTTGGCCGGCCAGCCCGGCGACGGTGGTCATCAGGTCCGCTTTGGTGAGGATTTCCAGCTTGCCGTGGTCCAATTCGACAAACACCGCGGGGCTATCGTGGCTAAGAATGTGGGTAACCCGTTCGACCGGCGCGTTGGCCGGGATCTGCGGCAGAGGCTGGCCCATCACCTCACGAATCACGAGCTTTCGCAGGTCCTTGCCCTGCAGCGCCATGTTCAGGATTTGGTCCTCAAAAACTGTGCCGATCAGGTTCTGTTCCTCAAACACCGGCAGCTGCGAAATATCCTGCTGCTGCATGGTATGCAGCGCGTGAAAGACCGTCTGATAGGGGCGGGCAACCACGAGTTCGCGCGGCTTTCCGTCCTGCCGCTTCACGCGAACCACATCCGCCGCGGTCAGGGTGAGCTCGGCTTCGGTATATCCGTGCTCGCGCATCCAGCTATCGCTGTAAATCTTGCTCAGATAACGGCTGCCCGAGTCGGGCAGGAAGGCCACAATCAGATCGCCCCTCCTTGACTCGCGCGCGACTTTGAGCGCCGCGGAGACACATCCGCCTCCCGAACCCCCGGTGAAAATCGCCTCCAGCTTTGCCAGCCGGCGCGCCCAAACGAAAGACTCTTCGTCGTGGATCTGCATGACGTCGTCGAGGACGTTGAAGTGCATGGTCGTCGGAAAGATATCCTCCCCGATCCCTTCGACCACATAGGTCTTCGCCTTGCCCACCCGCCCCGTCTTGAAGTATTCGTAGTAAAGCGAGCCGTATGGGTCAACGCCAATGATCTTGATGTTTGGGTTCTGTTCCTTCAGGTAGCGGCCGACGCCGCTGATCGTTCCGCCCGTTCCCATGCCGCAAACGAAGTGCGTGATTTTGCCTTCGGTATCCTTCCAGATTTCAGGGCCGGTCGTGTGGTAATGGGCTTCTGGGTTCATCTGGTTTTCGTACTGGTTCGGATAGAAGGCGTTGGGAATCTCCCGCGCGAGTTTCTTAGCAACCGAGTAGTAGCTCCGGGGGTCGTCCGGTTCGACCGCCGTCGGGCAGACGATCACCTCCGCGCCAAAGGCCTTGAGGAGATCGATTTTTTCGCGCGACTGCTTGTCGGTAATGGTAAAGACAACCTTGTATCCGCGCACGCAGGCGACCAGAGCCAGGCCCATGCCGGTGTTGCCCGAGGTTCCTTCGATGATTGTGCCGCCCGGTTTCAGCAGGCCGCGCCGCTCGGCGTCGTCGATCATCCAGACTCCGATGCGGTCCTTCACCGACCCGCCCGGATTCAGGTAATCGGCTTTCACGTACACTTCCGCAGCCAGGTCCTTGGTCACCCGGTTCAACCGGATCAGCGGCGTGCTGAACATCGTCTCCAAAATGCTTTTGCACTTCATGGGTATCGGTTGTCTCCCGAGGCCGCCTACGGGGGTAGCTTAGAGGCTTCCCGAAACGGTGTCTAGTGCCGCGGCGAACCGGCTGAACCGGTTGTCGCGTCCGTTGACGGCGGGCAAGGGCTCTCCTAGCCCGTGAGCAAGGTTTGTGGAGTTCCGCCCCAGTCCGTTAAACGGCTGGGCGGGAAGGGCAGGCCTCGATCTGAATCAACGCGGGGTAAGCGAGTCCGCGAGCCTTCATATTCGCCGTCGCGATTCCGGTGCGAACAAACGATTTCTCGCAATCGGCGATCGAGGGGCCGCGCATGTTGCCTTCCATGTAGGCCAGCCCCGGGCAGCGCGTGCAGGTCCCCACGTGCGCGCACGACGAGCAGACCGGCAGATCACGTGCGTGAATCGAGCGCACCTCGGCAAGGGCTGCCGAGTGCCGCCACACATCGAGGAACTTTTCGCGCCGCACGTTTCCGCATGGCAAAGGGAATTGAACGCACGGGTACACATCGCCATAGGGCGAGATGTAACAGGACGTATGGCCGGCGCTGCAGGGCAAATCATCCATAACGTGGTCATCAACCGGAGGGGGAGGCGAGCAAAATTCCGCTGCGTTGCCGACCAGTTCCGCATTTTGAAATACCTGCCTCAGGTCGCTGCCTGGAATGCGCAAGCGCAGGATTCCGCGGTCGCCGCTCATCATCGGCGTGATCGTCGGATCAACCGTGTAGTGCACGCCGAGCTCTTTGGCCAGCCGCTGGACACCGGGTCCGTCCGCGAAGTTGCCGCGCATCAAGATGTTTGCCATGGTCACCTTGAGTCCCTGCGCTGTGAGAAAGCGGATGGCCGCCAAGGTTCGCTTGAGCGAGCCCGGCAATTTCGTTATCGCGTCATGAACTTCCGACCGGTGCGAGTACACGCTGATCTGTATTTGCTCGATGCCCAGCGCGCGCAAGCGCGCCGCCTCTCTCTCGCGAATCATGACCGCGTTCGTTTTCAGCTTCACATTGAAAAGCAGTCCGCGCGCGTACTCGATGATCTCAAAGCAATCCCGGCGAAGAAACGGCTCGCCACCGCTGAGTGTCAGGAAAAAGACCCCGGCTTCCGCCAGCTGATCGAGGAGCCGGCGGATTTCCGTCGTGGTCATTTCGCCTTTATCGTCGTGCTCGAGATAACAGTGCTCGCATCGCTCGTTGCACCGGTAGGTGAGGTCGAGATGGGCACTCAGGGGAATGCGCAACGAAAGCGCGCGCGAATTGAGCTGTTCCATCAGGCTCATGCGGTGCCGCCTTGCGCAGCCGCGTTTGGTTCGGGCTCGTTTGAAACCTTCAAAATGCCATGCTGCGCGAGCCGATCGACAAATTCCTCGGCGTCGCGAAAGGCCGTCTCGGGGTCCACGTCGAATTCCGCGCACACGCGGCTCTTGACAATCTCCGAAAGCGGCGTGCTCCCGTCCGCCGCTTGCCAAATGCAGCTGGCCACTGGATTAAGACTGAAGAGGGTCGAGTCGGTCGCCGACATGATCATCATCTCGTCGCCGAGCAGCCGAGCCGCGATGGCCGGGCTGCGCGATATGTACTTTTCGCTCATCGGACGAGCCCCCAAGCCCGGGCGTCGGGGGTGAATTGCATCGAGCGGACCGGCACAAGGCAAACGAATTCCATCGCGGCCTGAAAAACCCGCGAGACGAGATCCTCGTCGTTCGCGAGGAAGAGAATATTCCGCAATAGTTTGCGAAGCGCCACGCCCGGTTCCATAGTGGTCAGTTGATTGTGGCTGGATTTTTCGAGAAAGAAAAGACCCGCGATCGGAGCCGAGATGTTTTCGCCGAGGCGCGCCAGTTCGCCGGCAAACGGCGTACCGCAGGCGCGATAGCCCGCTCCGTGCTTCGTCACGTAGGAGATTTCGTCCGTCAGCAGCCGCGCATCCGGCGGCGCCAGCCGCGACAGCGTGGTTTTTCCGGCACCGGAAACTCCCGGGAACAGGAAGGCCCGGCCGTTGCGAACCGCACTCGCCGCGTGTAGCAGGAAACCTCCGGTTTGCGCCAACGCGATCGAATGCACGATGCGCAGCAGCGTATCAGCCGAGTACGGATTCATCGATTGCCGAATCCAGCCCCGGCCGGAGGTAGCGTCCCAACTGGCCGTAAAGTCTCCGCGTTCCGCGCGCCATCGCATCCCTTCGCGGGCGACGCGAACATCTTGATCGGCGCGCGCAGGGTTCGGAGGCGCGAGCGTCACATCAAATCGAAAGCCTGGCTCTCGGATCCGGGCCACAAATTGACGATAGCGGTCCTCGAGCATGCGATGAAAGGAAGCGTCATCGGTTCTGAGTGCAATCGAGATCTCTCCGATTTTCAGCGTGAGAAGGCGGGCCCGATCCCCTCTGGCAGGCTGTCGCAGACGCGCGTATGGGGCTGTCCCGCTCGGCATCTTAGGAGCACACTCGCGCCGATAACGGTGCGCCGGAACTTCGCTTCGCGGACGGTTGGCCGATGCAGTGCCACCACAGGAGGAACTTCATCAAGACGCCCGAGTGCCGAACGAGCCACTGCACAAGGCGCGCAAAAGACGAAGGCTTGGCCGGCTTCCAGCTCCTTCCGCTCCGCTGGATTCGCACGACACGGCCAAGAACATCATCCCGACCGACGGGCGGATCGTTTTCCGTGAGCGCGTCGCCCCGGGTGATCCAACGCGGCCCAGCACCTGATTCGGCACGGCCGAGGAGGCGGTGGATCACGAACCGATTGCCGCGGAGGGAAAGGACGATCTCCCCTTCGCCCATCTCCCTCACATCCGCTCGTCGAATGGTCAGCACGTCGCCGGGAAGCAGGGACGGGACCATGCTCGAGCCACGCACAGAAAGCCTTAGCTCGCCCATGGAGCGAATCACTTCTGCCGCCAGTTCGAGGCGGATTTCATCGCGTTCCGAATCCATCGTGTGTGCGGTGGTCAGTGACCGGCGTTTGGCTGCCTTCGAGTTCCAGAGGCCCGTCGCGCCGCTAAGAGTTTTTGCGATTCACACGGCAAGGCTGTTCGCGGGGGTGCGCTTTGCCGCAAACCAGAGCCATGGTCTCGAAGACGCGCTCGCATTCAAACTCCGGTTTCTGGTAAGGCTTGCGCGCAGGTTCCGTCGCTTCCGTGCCCGTGTGCAGCTGTGCATTGCGATCTGTCACTGCCAGCCCCCTAGTGAAATCCGACTTGCGTCAACTTGACCGCTGAGTTGCCGTTGGTACAGGTCGGAGTCGTCCCGCAACTCTGCGTACCAAAATAGATGTTGGCCCCCTCGACAACTGTCGTGTTGTCGTTGTCCACGACGATAGCGCTCGGCCCGCCCCCCTCGACCGCCGTGGACGTCGTTCCGGTGGGAAAAGTGGTGGTAATGGTGAGAGAACCCACGTTGAAGTCTCCCGTAGCCGGAATCGAAACACTGCCGAAGAATAGTAAATCCGTGGTGCCGTTCAAGAATTCGGTGAACGGCGAGAGTGGACCAACGGTTGTCGTCAGGGTGAACACGTCAGTCGGCGTGCCTGTGGTCATCGCCGTGGCCGACTCCGTGACCACGGTGTCGAAGGTAATACCGAAAATCCTCGGACGACCTGCGGCGGTAAAACCGCCCATATAAAGAATCCACGAGGTGGGCGCGGCACCGGAATAAAAGGCATTATTGAAATCCGGATCGTGCGCCGGGAACTCGCCGTCCGCTCCAACCGTTGCAATGCACGCCGTACCGCCACACGGGCTGCGCAGGAGCGTGGTAACTTGGTCAACAACCGCATGGGTCGCGTGGGGCGCCGCTCCCGTCCCGCTCACGGCATAGACCAGCGAGTCGATGCCGTCCACCAGTGGAGGATCGACGATGCCGCCATCGGCCGAGCCGTTGCCGACCGTAGTAGGGCCAAAGGCGAGGGCCGCACCCGTCGAAGTGAATCCATAAAGCACACCGTCGGCGCAGCCCACAAAGACGTTGCCGGTGACAAAGTCAAGCACCGGCCCCGTCAAAGTCGTCCCGCATCCCACGGTAAGCGCGCCCGCCGTCCCCCAAGTCGTATCCAGACTGGGTGCCGCACACCCGCCTTGCGGACAGAAAACATGGTTAATGCGATAGAGAATGCCTGCGTTATTGCCCACATAGGCTTGATCCGTATTGTAATCAACGAACGGCGATGAGTTTGTATCTGTGTCCGCTGCCGCTGCACCGAGAGCCAGGTCGGTGGCCGCTCCGCTGCCCGCGGCTGGAGCGGTTGCGGAAAACGTCGTGATCTGTGCGGGTGTCGTAACACTCTGCAGGTTTGCCACGTTTTGGCCCTGCCCGCTCTTCCATGCCAGCACGTGAAAATGCGCGGGTTTTCCGGCGGCGGACTCGACAAACGCTATCCTTGTTCCATCGAGCGAAGTAACCGGGGAGGTTGCCACCGACCCGCTGACCGCAGGGAAGTAACCATCGACGTTGTAAGACCAGAATACCGTACCTGCAACTCCCGTGTCCGAGCTGGAGGGCGTGCGATTGCAGGGTCCGTTCGAGGTACCGATCGTGCCGCTATAGAGATTATTGAAGGCGACGATGTTGGGCTGTGCCGCACTGCCGGCAACATCCACCGGGAACGCGGCATAGTCCTTTGTGCAATCGGGCGTGTCGTCGCTCGACGTGAACTCGGCAGGAGACTGCGCAGGCGCCGTGCTCCCGCCTCCCAGGGAGATGCTCCAGTCGCGGCCCATGGTCCGCTGCCCGCGGGCTGCCCCCGTGGCGAGGCGGCGCAGCCGAAATGAAGCGGAATTGCGACCCTCGAGCCTGTCCCAGTCCCGCCACGCAAACTGGGCGCGCGGATCTCTCTCCACGGCATTCAGCGCGCTGAGCGACCCAGTATGGGGATAAAGCAGATGCCTTGTACTCCAATCCCGGAAACGATGAAACACGGCGGCCTTCGAACTGGGCTGCGCCGCTCGGTAGCTTTGCGCTGGCGGCAAGAAAATCAGGATTAGACTAAGGGGCAACAAAAGGAGCAGCGTTCCCGTGCGCCTGCCCCCCGGAAGGGCTGTCTTCATGTGTTTGCCTCAGCTAAAGGTCGATTCGTTTACCGCTGGTTATGCTGGGCTAGATCGTGCAATGCAGAAACCCCTACAGCGCATCTAAATAGTAAACCGTTTCGACGGCCTTCGCAATCGATTCGCAGCAAGCTCGAGCGAGCTCCAGCGACTACGTAACTCGCCAGTTAAGTCCCAGCCTTCGAGCCCAGCAACGATTCGAAAGGGATGCCGTGAAGCAGTTGTTGATTCCAGCGCAGTTCCGTATATTCATGCGGGAGTCAGCGACTGTGGTTAGGGTCTCGGGTTTCGCTCGGCGCAGGCGGCCGACGCTCGACCCTTCCGCCGAACTAGGGACATGGCAGAAACGAAACGCGTTGGATACGCCGTTGTGGGGCTCGGGCGCATCGCCGAACATGCCGTTCTGCCTGCCTTTCGTGAAGCCAGAAAATCCAGGCTGATTGCCGTGGTCAGCGGCGACGCTGGCAAGGCGAAACGGCTCGCCAAGAAATTCCGCGCCTCTCAGTACTCGACCTATGATCGTTTCCAAGATTGCATGCGAAACCCCGAAATCGAGGCTGTTTACATCTCGACCAACAACAGCACCCATGCCGGGTGGACGCTCCGCGCGGCCGCCGCGGGGAAACATGTGCTCTGTGAAAAGCCTCTGGCGAACACGGTCGAGGAGTGCCGGCAGATGGTCGAGGCGTGCCGAAGACATCGGGTCAAGCTGATGACCGCATACCGGAAGTATTTCGAACCGTCGTGCGTGGCCCTGAAAAAGCTGATTGATGGCGGGAAGCTCGGCCGGCTCAAGCTGATCCACTCGGCCTTCACGTTCAATCTTCCCCCCCAGCAGGTGTGGCATCTCAGCCGGGAGCTGGCTGGGGGTGGCTCGCTGTGGGACGTCGGAATCTACCCGATCAACACCATTCGCTGGCTGACCGGTCTTGAGCCCGTGGAGGCGACGGGGCATTCCTGGGCAGCCGAGCCCGAGCGCTTCAAAGACGTCGACGAGAGCATCGCGTTTCAACTCACGTTTCCCGGCGGGCTGTACGTACAAGCATCGAGCAGCTTTGCAGCGGCGAAGGCTTCCTTTCTGCAGATCCATGGGGAGAGAGGCTGGGCGGCACTCGATCCCGCCTTCGCTTATAACGAAGAGCGGCGCCTGTTTGGACAGATTGGCCAGAAGTGGTTTGGCAAGGTTTATGGAGCCGTCGAAGAATTTCACCTTGAACTCGACCACCTGGCCGAATGCATTCGTACCAATCGCAGACCCGCGCCGGATGGTGTCAGCGGTCTTCGCGACGTGGCCGTAATGGAGGCCATCTACGAGGCCGCAGAATCAGCGCGTCCGGTCTCCATCACCTTTCCCATCTAGGTCTTCCACCGTTTCTTCGCGCCACCCTTCCAGCCCTGCTCAGCAGGCGCCCGGGGTAAACATCGCCTCGCTTGATTCCGGCAGTGCGTCCTCCCGTGCGATACAATAGCCTCACGCATGGAAAACAGCGAAAACACCGAACCCGCCGGCCACAAGCAGACTCCCGACCGCCAAGAAACCTGGCGCTCAGCGGTTTACATTGCCGGCGGTGGCTTGTTCGGACGGCTTGCGTTTTCCTTCCTGCTTCTTTGCGCAGTGGCTTTTGGCACCGCGGTCGGGCTGCTATTCGTTTATGCCAGCGATTTGCCCGAGATCCGTGCGCTCGAGAATTACCGACCCGACGTGGTGACTGAACTTTATTCCGATGACGGCCAGTCCATCGGCACGTTCGCCCTGCAGCGGCGCATCATGCTCACCTACGGGCAGATTCCCAAGATTCTGCGGGAGGCGATTCTTACCACCGAAGATCAACATTTCGAAGAGCACTGGGGAGTAGATTTTCCACGTGTGCTTCAGGCCGCCTGGCACGATTTGCGTCGCCATCAAATCCGAGAAGGCGCAAGTACGCTCACCATGCAGCTCGCCGGCGGTCTGTTCCTCAACCGTTCCGACCGCAGCTTCCGACGCAAAATCGAAGAGACGATTCTTGCCGTTCAAATCGAGCGCCATTACACAAAAGAACAGATCTTCACGATGTACTGTAACCAGATTTATCTCGGTGCAGGGAATTACGGGTTCGAAGCGGCGTCGGAATACTACTTCAGCAAACCCGTGTCACAACTAGGCTTGGCGGAAGCGTCCACTCTCGCCGCCATCATCCGCGGACCAATTTATTCGCCCATCACGCATCCCGATCGCGCGCTCGCGCGTCGAGACCTCGTGCTGTCGCTCATGTTGCACGATCACAAGGTAACGGCGGCGCAGGCGCAGGCAGCCGCTCGGCGGCCGCTCGGGTTGCACATCTCGACTGGGCGAACCGATCTGGCGCCCTATTTCGTGGAGGAAGTGCGGCAGTATTTGGAACACACCTACGGTACGGCCGCCGTTCACGAACAGGGCCTGCGCGTTTACACGACGCTTAATGTGACCATGCAGAGGGCCGCCGATCGCGCCGTGCGCGACGGGCTGCATGCGTACGATCGGCGGCATGGCTGGCGGGGCAACCTCCCCAATATCCTTCACGAGCACCTGGGCACGCTCGACAAATATCAGAGCGACGATTGGCGCAACTCGATCGAAAAAGGCGACTACGTGACCGGCCTGGTTACCCAGGTGAAGCCGACATTTGCGCTCATCAGGATCGGTCCCTATCGCGCCATGCTGACCCCCGCCGATTTCGCCTGGACCGGCCATAAGTCAGCTCCCGAGATTTTGAGTGTGGGTGACCTGGTGATCGTCTTCATCAAGGAGATTTCGGGGATCACGGCCCTGGTGCAACTCGAGCAGCATCCGGTCGCGCAGGCGGCGCTGCTGGCCATTGACAACCCGACCGGAGAGATCAAAGCCATGGTCGGCGGTTACGATTTCGGTGAATCAAAGTTCAACCGCGCAACGCAAGCCGTGCGTCAAACGGGCAGCTCGTTCAAGGTCTATGTCTACGCGACCGCACTCGAACAAGGGATGTCGCCCTTCGATACGATTGTGGACGAGCCCGTTTCATTCCGTAGTGGCGGCCTGATCTATTCCCCGCATAACTATGACGAGACGTTCGAAGGGCGCATCACATTGCGGCGTGCCTTGGCCGATTCGCGCAATGTCCCTGCGGTGCGTTTGCTTGATAAAGTCGGGATTCAGAACGTCATTGATACGGCACGCAAATGCGGTATCACGGCACCGCTTCCTCCCTATCTGCCGCTCGCACTCGGTGCAGCTGATTTGAGTCTGCTCGAGCACACCTCCGCATTTACAGTTTTTCCCGATGACGGGATTCACATCGAGCCGCATTACATTCGGCGAGTCACCTCCTACGACGGCGCGGTGCTTGAGGAGTATCGGCCGCAAGTTACGGATGTAATGGCGCCCGATGTTGCCCGCACCATGACGGCAATGCTCGAAGAGGTGGTGCAATTCGGCACGGGCGTGCGCGCCAAGGAACTCGGCCGGCCGTCAGGTGGCAAGACCGGCACCACGAACGATTTTACGGACGCTTGGTACTTGGGATTCACTCCCCAGCTCACCGGAGGCGTGTGGGTGGGGAACGACGACAAGCGCATTTCGCTTGGGAAGAAAGAAACGGGCGCGCGGGCTGCCCTTCCGATTTGGCTTGAGTTCATGCAGGGGGCAGTGCGCGGGATCCCGGTCGAGGACTTCCCGAACGTGACCCCACTCGAGAAACTGGCCGGTGCAGGCCAAATTGCCGTCGATACGCCCGACACCGCGCCACCGGCCGACGCCGCCGAGCAAGGTCTGAGTCAACCGACGGCTCCCCTTGCGCCTGAGGTGAAGCCTGCACCAGTCCCGCCAACCCTTCCCGGAGCGAAACCAGCCTCACCAGCCCCGGTGGTTGCGCCGGTCGTGAAGCAGCCCCAGCCCCCGAAACCACCCACCGCTCCGCCGCCAAAAACACCTGCCCCATCGCCGCCGACAACGTCAACCCCGTCTGGGCCCGGGAAACCGACTCGTGGCGGAGACCCCTCGGGATTCTAGATGTCCGGCGCTCAGGCGCTAGGACCGGCTGTTTTCTCGCGAACTCAATTCCTCGCGAATGGCGTTGATTGGTTTTTGGTTCCAGAATTGGTTGAAGTTGTCGAGCGATGTAAAGGTGCGGCTGCGCATGCGATCAACGTAGATGTTTCCGAGGAGATGATCGATCTCATGCTGCAGGATCCGAGCGTACCAGCCTGCGGCTTCGATCACTTGCGGCCGAGCGTGCTGGTCGAGACATTCGACGCGGACAAGACGCGCTCGCGGTACCAGCGCGGAGAATCCTGGGAGGCTCAGACACCCTTCGAAGAATTCGACTTCCTCATCCGACGATCTTGCGATTACCGGATTGATGATGGCGTGAAAGGGCACCGCCCGCCTTTCGCGCTCGACGAGCTGTTCGGCTGGAAGCGTCTTCAGCCATTCTTCGCGATCTTCGATAACCGCGAGCTGCAGCGGTACGCCGACCTGCGGAGCCGCCAGGCCCACACCTGGAGCGGCGTACATTGTTTCGCGCATGTCCTCGATCAATGTACGAATGGCGTTGCTACGGATTTCCTCGGACGAGATCGGTCGCGCACGCCGCCTCAGCACCGGTTCGCCGACTTGCACGATCTTCAGTTGCATGTGTGCCTCGAGTTCTTGACTCCGCGATGCGTCGGGTGGGGCACAAGCGCGCCGATCGCCCCCGATCGCCTTGACCCATGCAGATGCCGACCGTATCATGTGAGCATCGACAGTCCAAGCTGGGCCTGTAGCTCAGGTGGCTAGAGCGCACCCCTGATAAGGGTGAGGTCGGTTGTTCAAGTCAACCCAGGCCCACCATTCTTTTCAATCAGTTAGCGACGGTGGTTTTCTCGCCGGACGGCGACTGTGCCCAATTTTGTGCCCCACCCGCGTCAAAAACGGGTTTGACGATGGCTTCGAGTGCCGCTCTCTTGGCGGCCATGCGGATATGGGAGTAGTGCTCGAGCATCTTCCGGCTGAGGTGCCCCGCGATGGACATGAGGGTTTGCTCGCTGGCGATTTATCGGCGTCCGCGTGAAATGGTCACGGATGGGCTGAGTTCATCCTCCTCGTCTGCTCTTTGAGCTAAATGTAAGCGGCAGCGGCTTCTACTGGCCTGGAACCTACGCGTTACTTCGAAACAAAGTCTACGCTGCCGAGACGCTGGCGCAATTTCTCAACGTCCACGACCGGATATATGAAGGCAAGAAAGCCTGCTTCCTTGTTAGGATCCGTCATGATGCTCCGGGGTGAAAATCCGCCGCAGAACAGAAAAATCTCAGGCTCGGGGCCGAGCGACCCGATGGGAACACAACTTATGGCGAGCACGTGACAAGCATTCGCGTAAGGGCTTGCTGTAAAGATTTGATCGGTGCGGTTCCCATCGGGATCAAGGCCGGACACCACAGGACCAATCGTCGGCACGGGATTGCTGAACTGCATAGCATTTACGTCGAACCATCTCCCCACGAATTTGATCGCCTCCGGTGGTTCCATCGCAAATTCGATAGCGGCCCGCTTGGTGGATTGGAGCTCGTACTTTGCGGGGTCGAGAGCAGCTAATCCCTGAATCAATAGGGAAAAGATGTGTCCATACTGTTTGTCGAGAGCGATCGATTGCCGCTTGATCGCGGTAAATATCTTTCCGTCCTGCGAGAAGTGCGCGCGTCCATCAACGTGATGCGAATACTTGACGAGGTGCGAAGTGACCTTCCCGTCGTGTTCAAGGTTGACCTGCGATTCTCGAGAACCATTCGCAGGTATGGACGAGATGGAGAGTAACCCCGTACGATGACGAAAATACGGGAACGAAATGAAGAAGCTGCCGTCTTTGTGAAAAACAATCTGGAAGGCCTTTACGCGGAGTTCTCCTGCGCGAACCATGCAAACGATTCGCTGGGCGCGTATGGCATCCACATTTTTTGCTTGGTATCCCTGCACGACTACCAATATGCGCCTAATTTAGGCTATTCACAGATACGAATTGACGCCGAGGCCGCTTACCAGGTTTTCGTCGCTTGCTGTCGGTCGCGGTGCGTATCGGCCAAGAACCCCGCTCGACACGCGCCCGTAAGTGCCTCTGAACGAACGCTACGAGGTTTGGCGGAGAACCAAGCGGCAATACTCCATGCCGCAACCCGACGTGGTCGCTCGCGAAATCCGCGACGCCCCCATCTTCGCTCAATGGATTTGGCGCGTGAAAACTGCTCCGCTTGACAGCTATGCCTCGCTCTCGACGTACGCTGTATTTCTTGCAGCAGCAGCAATCCCGTCATTTCGCTTGCTAGCCGACGACCGGGGGTGTCCCGGCCCGTCGCAATACGGGAGGGATGGATTATGACTTTTCCTACTCTGCGACACTGGTTGCTGTCCTCTGCGCTGTTATTGATCGTCGTCCTCACCGGAGGATTGCAAACGGCGCGTGCCGATTCAACTCCGATCACCGGAACGGCATGCGTCTCAGACGATTGTAAAGACATGAGTGCCAGCGGACCCGGCTTTAGTTTCATCTCAGCTGGGTCAGAGGCGGAGTCATTTAATATCTTTTGTAATGCAGGGACTGTCTGCGATTTTGCTTGTACGATTCCAACACAGGGTCCGTGCAGCTATTTTACTCTTACCGGGACATTCGAGGGTCAGGCAGCTAATTGCATCGTACAATCCCGAGAACAGCGTCAAGAAGCGAGGTTGACATGGAAACCGAGTTCCCCGAGCGGCGGGGCGACGATGGATATAACGCCTTTCAAAAATGGGAATATCAGCCGTTTATTTCAGTCTTGCCTGACGAGAAGTCGTGGATTGACTACACCGAAAGTTTTTATCGAGCGACGGAACTCCTTTTTCAGGGTCTTGCCATTGGCGAAGGTCATCCGGACATCGAAGGGATTGCAGCGATGTTTCTGTTCCGGCATTACCTTGAGCTCATGCTGAAGCGGATTGTCGTTCGGGGACGATATTTGATTAGCCCATCCGAGAATGCGCGAGAGGACGTGGAGTTGGTGGCAAACATACATGACTTGAAGACGCTATGGGAGTGGGTTCTTCGCGATGCCAAACCGAAAATAGACCAACAGACCTGGGACTCCTACGATATTTTGTTTGTCGAAAAATGCATTTTAGAGTTTGATGAGCGGGACAAGAAAGGTTTTGCGTTTCGATACCCCCGGCAAGGCGGCGAACGCTATGAATACGATTTTGGCTGGCTCACAGTCGCGAGCGAGCATGTTCAACAGGTTCTCGACAACATCGTGACCTATCTCATCGAATCGCACGGCGAAAATGAGGAGTGGGAAGAGATTCAAAATAGTTTCTAGAGTTCCGGATAATTTATCTCACCTCCAATACCGTGAAGGGCGCGGACAATCACTAGTGGCAGTCTGCGTGGGCGAAGCGTACTTCCGCGCGGCCAGACTTGTCGATGATGGCCTGGGTCCCCTTTTGCCAAGCTAACGTGGTGCGTCATAAAGGTCTGATTTCGGAATCTCTTTTTAGCCCTGAGTCG
>DASPVZ010000056.1:0-187226 GCA_035622135.1 Candidatus Cybelea sp.
GAACATGCGGGTCTCGGTCGACCCCTAGCATCCCGGGGGTTCGATCCGTTGGCATGGGCCGGAGCGAAGCCCTGCGGAGCCCGAAGGGCGGAGCGGTTAGGGCGAAGCGGAGGGACAAGCCAACGCCGGCCCCCTCCTCGACTCTCGCAGTGCTTTCTGCTGCGCTGCGCGACGCGCCGCTTCGCGCCAAGGATGATCCGCCGGTGGTACCCACTTGCGTCGCACCACCGAAACCGGGCCTCGCGGGCGCTCACTTTCGACCTGTGGCTTGGAAGGAGCTGGAATTTCCTGCCAGCGTTGCACCTGCCCCCGATACTCGATGGCAATGCCTCCATGCCGTCCTTCATAGACCAGCACCTTGCTTCCTGCCGACGCACGGCGGCTCTGCGGTTGGAGCTGAAAATAGCGATTCGCGTAGCGAACTACCCAGTCCTCGCTGACCACCCGCTCGCTCTCCAACCGAAAAATCCGATCCAACTCCGCAGCCCGCGGCGCGCGCCGGTGGTAGTCTTCCGGCCGGGCAGCCGCGCGAGCGAACCGTCGGTTGTGCTCCGGCAGATACTCTCTGCGCAGGTACACATTGGCCACTTCGTGACTGGCGATCTGCTTTCGCCGCAGTTTCTTCACCAAGCGGTCCTGGTGCGTCCCGTGAATGCGTTCGATTCGCCCCTTCGCTTGGGCCGAATTCGCCGCTATGATCGCGATCCCTAATTTCGAGCACATGCGACCAAACTGCGTGATCGGCTCTTCTCCGCGTAACTGCTCCTTCGGCGTGGCCGGCCGCTTGTACAAGTTCTTCCAGTCCACATACAGCGCCAACGGCACACCGTAGAGCTCGATCCACACCCGCAGCGCATCCGCCACGGCCCAGATCGTTTCCTGCTCGCCCAACTGCGCCCACGTCGTGTTCGTGGCATCGTCGGCCATGTCGATCAAGCACCCTTCCGGTCCGCGCTCCTCTAGCCACGGGTGAAAGCTGCCGTCCATCTGCACCAACTCTCCAAAGTGTTCTTTGCGCTCGCGCCGCCGCCGGTGCTTCCGCCGCTTCCGTTCCCGGCTCCACAGCCCCGTTTCCAGCATCCAGAGCCGCAGCGTCTCGGCATTCACCCGCAGCTTGTCTTCGGAAAACAAATGCTCGGCGGCCAACGTCGGCCCGAAACGTTCCCCCACGGGCCCGCCATACTTTTCCCGCACCAGATCGAGCACCCGCTGCCGAAACTTCGGCGGGTAGGCGCAGTTGGATGTTCGCCCTGCGCCCCGATGCTTCAGGCCCGCAGGGCCTTCTTCGCGATAGCGCTTCCACAACCGCTTGGCCTGCCGATAACTCAGGCGCATCAACTGACTCGCGTCGATCATCCGCAGTTGGTTGCTGCGCACTCGCGCCAGCACTTCCACTCTCCGCAGTTCCTCCTGGCTCATCTCTGTCCGCCCCAATCCGACCTCCTTTCGGAAGTCGTATTAGGGGGACATTTCTATTTTGGAGAAAAGGGGACATTACTATCGTGGCGCAACATGGTGCCGGGGATGTGGAATCGGAAGGGTACATCGTTAGCCCTGGGGCGAGTTTTGCTGCGCCTCCGTGTGGTAATGTTTCTAGTCTCTTGCGAATGGCTAGAACATGATGTTCAACCTCCGCTTTTCCCGCGCGAAACTGGTTCTCGCCTCGAAGTCCCCGCGGCGCGCGGAAATCCTCCGTCACGCGGGCTTCGATTTCGAAGCCTACCCCGCCCATGTCGACGAAGCGCGCCGGCCGCGCGAATCCGCACGAGCGCACGTCGAGCGTCTGGCCCTGGCGAAAGCCCGGCTCGTAGCCGAACGCACCAAGCGCACCGGCCGCAGAGCCATAGTCATCGGGGCGGACACGGTTGTCCTTGCGCAGGGGAAAATTCTCGGCAAGCCGTCCGACGTTAAGGAAGCGCGGCGTATGCTGCGTCTGTTGAACGGCAGGACGCATCAGGTTCTCACCGGCCTTGCGCTCATCCGCGTGCCCGACGGCGTTGAAGCCCATCACGTCGAGACGACTGCCGTCCGGTTCCTGAAGCTCTCGAAGCGCGATATCGACGACTACATTGCGACTGGCGAGCCCTTCGACAAGGCCGGGGCGTACGGCATCCAGGGCATCGCCGGCCGGTTCGTCTCCCGCCTGGACGGCTGCTACTTCAATGTCATGGGCCTGCCCGTTTCCCGCCTTTGGTCCATGCTCGACCGCCTCGGCTACCCCGACCGTTTCTAGCACCGCTTGCCGGGTGCAGGGGCAGCATCGTCTCGCCTTACCGGCGGGCTCCGCTCGTTCCCTCGATACAAACAGAAACGGCGGCTCAGAGAGCCGCCGTCTGAAAATCCGTCCTTTACAATCCCGCGGTTGTGCGATCGCGCGCTTACTTCTTTTGTTCGCTCGGCGTTGCGGCAGGCGGAGTCGTTGTGGTGGTTGACGCCGGGGGAACCGTGCCCCCCTGATCGCCGCGCATGCCTTCCTTGAAACTGCGGATTCCCTCGCCCAAGCCGCGCATGACCTCAGGGATTCGCCGCCCGCCGAAAAAGATCAGCACAATCAGCAGAATGATTAACAGATGGGGAATGCTTAACGCTTCCATGCCAACCTCTCTAAACGCCCCATTCTACAGCACAAACCAGGGCACGGTGAATCGCTCAGCCGGAACGGTTACAGTATAACACGCTCGTCCCCCACGCGCCGGGTAACGTGCTCGCGATCCAAGTACTCGAGCAAGGGAATCGCGTATTTGCGCGTCACGCCGGTAAGCTCTTTGAATCGAGGCACCGGCAGACGTGCGCCGTTGCGCTGCTTGTACTGGGCTAGCAGCTCGCGCAGCCGTGCGATGGCCGTGCGATGGAAGGCCAGGTCTTCGGCGACTTTGATCAGCACCCTCTCGCGGAAGAGGATTTGCAGAATCTTCTGCGCGCGACGCGCCTCGACGGGCAGTTTCTCGAGCACGGCCGCAAAGCTCGGCACCGCCAGCCCGGCACGCTCGAATTCGCCTTCGATGATCTCTTTGGCCCGCGCCTCTTCGGGATTGAGCGCGATCTCGCGTCCGGCGCGCTCGACGAGATCGCCCCGCACGGCGATGGCCCGGGATCCGACCGCTTCGTCGAGCGCGGTTCGAAAAAGATCGGCGTCCCGCTCGCCGATTCGTCCGCGAAGCTCCCCCTTGGGAATGCCGGGCGCGAGGGGATTCCTCTGGTGGAATTCCTCGACCGCCTTCTCGAGGGCCGCTGCGCAGTCCGCGACGAGCTTGGACGCCGCAAGCTTGAATGGATTTTCGCTTACCGGGCGCACACGCCCGTCTTCCATAACCTCTCTCGCTGTCGCGCGGATGTCCGATTCGGTCCAGCCCGTTCTTCCCACAACTTCTCTGAGTGTAAGGGGCCGCCCGGCTCGCTCGCATAGAGTCGTCAGCACCTCCTCATGACTGCCACGCTCGAGCGTTTCAAGCGATCGGGCCACGGACGGGTCCGCTCGGCGGTGCCGCGGCGCGTGTGCGTCGATCACTCGGCCGCCGCCAATGGTGGTGACCGGCGAAAGCTGGCGCAGGATGAAGCGATCACCGGGCAACAGCAATACCGGCTCGTCGAGGCGCAGCTGGGCCAGGGCCGCTTGTCCTGCTTCGAGGATGCCGTTCTCGAGCAGAACGACCTCCGCGACGGTTTCCGACGTGCCCTGGTGGAAGCGGACGCGTGCCCGACTCCTGAGGGGCCCGGCCAAAGGCAAAACCGTGATCCGCGCGTCGGCCCGCGCGGTCGGCTGGAAGACGTCCGGCACGCCGAGTGTCATCCCGCGCTGAATTTCCCTGTGCTCTGCACCCACGACGTTCACCGCCGTGCGCTGCCCGGCCACGGCTCGTTCGACCGCGGCCCCGCCCGAGTGCAATCCGCGAACACGCACGCGCCGCTCGATGGGGTACAGCTCCGCTTCGTCTTCAATCCCGAGCGCGCCGGAGACAAGTGTTCCCGTAACCACGGTGCCGAAACCCTTCATGGCAAAGGAACGGTCGATGGGCAGGCGAAACGGGCGCGAGGCGTCCTTGGCGGGAACCTGGCGCGCGACAGTCAGCAACTCGCGCCTGAGCGCGTCGAGCCCGAATCCATTTCTCGCGCTCACGGGCACAATCGGCGCACCTTCAAGAAACGATCCGCGCACGAAGTCTTCCGCTTCGAGCCGCACGATTCCGAGCACATCGGAATCGACCAGATCGGCCTTGGTAATGGCGACCAACCCGCGGGGAATCCCGAGCAGGCGGCAGATGTCGAAGTGCTCCCGTGTTTGCGGCTTGATCGATTCGTCCGCGGCGATGACGAGCATAACCAGGTCGATGCCCCCCACGCCGGCCAGCATGTTGCGCACGAAACGCTCGTGCCCGGGCACATCAACAAACCCGAACCGCACGTCCTCGAGGTTCAAGAATGCGAAGCCGAGGTCGATGGTAATCCCGCGTCGCTTTTCTTCTTCCAGCCGGTCCGGATTTGTTCCCGTGAGCGCCTCGACCAGCGCCGATTTGCCATGGTCAATGTGCCCTGCGGTTCCCACGACGACATGTCGTGCTGCGTCCATGACCGTTCGATCGATGCTACTGGAGGCGTCCGCGCCGGGTCAAACCGCGGCCGGTCTTGCGCTCTAAGCGTCTAGCCTCCCGGTTCCGGCTTCTATAGAATCGTCGTTCGATTGTAGAGAGGAGAATGATGAAACGCACCGGGCACCTGCCCATGCCAAAGCTGGCCTACGAAGACCATATCTTCATGGAGAGCCTGGGAGCGCGGCCGCTGCGCATCCTGGCCGAATATCTTGATCCTCTGGGGCGATTGCGTCGGGCCAAGGTGGGCGACACAATCGTCATGTTTGGCTCGGCGCGCATTCACCCGCGCGAGCGGGCCGTCGAACGCCTGCGCCAGATCGAGCGCAAATCGCGCGGCCGCCGCACCGGCGAATGGCGAACCAGGATCAGCTCTGCGCGCTCCGACCTGCGCATGTCGGTGTATTACGAACAGGCGCGCGAGCTCTCGCGGCGCATCACGGAATGGGCGATGACCCTCGGTGACGCGCCGCGGCGATTTGTGATCTGCTCGGGGGGCGGCCCGGGGATCATGGAGGCCGCGAACCGAGGCGCCGCTGAAGCGGGGGGCCGCTCGATCGGTCTTAGCATCCAGCTTCCCCACGAGCAGAGGCCGAATCCGTACATTTCGCCCGAGCTCAATTTCTGCTTCCATTACTTCTTCATGCGCAAGCTTTGGTTCGCGCAAATGGCCAAGGCGCTTATCGTTTTTCCGGGCGGCTTTGGCACCATGGACGAACTGTGGGAAATGCTTACGCTCATGCAGACGGGCAAACTGTCCTCGCGACACCTGATATTGATCTATGGCCGCGAGTACTGGGACAACGTCTTAAACTGGAAGCACATGGTGCGCACGGGAACGGTCAGCTTGCGAGAATACAAGCTGCTGCAGTTTGCCGATACGGTCGACGAGGCGTTCGAACGCGTGCGCACGGAGATGGAGACCTACCACCTGGTTCTCGACGAGGATTCCTAGTGGCCCGCGGCCTGGCCCACTCCGGAGCCGCGCGGCCCCAGGGGGGATTCGCCCGAGAAAGGAGTCCCGCGATGCCGACGCAAGCGGAGAAGGCGGAAACCTTTGGGGCCTTGCACGGCCGCGATCGCGCGTTCATCATCCCCAATCCATACGACGTCGGAACGGCGCGGCTGCTCGAATGGCTCGGATTCGAGGCGTTGGCTACGACCAGTGCCGGCTTTGCCTTCTCCATGGGGAGGAGGGACGGCAGTGTCGATCGCGAGACGATGCTTGAGCACGCGGCGGCTCTGGCCGCCGCGACTGAATTACCGGTCAGCGCGGATCTCGAGAACGGGTACGCAGACGATCCGGCGGGCGTGGCGGAAACGGTCCATCTGGCGGCGCGCGCGGGGCTGGCAGGCTGCTCGATCGAGGACGTGGGAGGGCGCGAGGGGCAGGCTCCCTACGATTTAGCCCATGCAGCCGACCGCGTTCGAGCCGCGGCAGAGGCGGCGCATCGATTGCCGTTCCGCTTTACGCTCACGGCGCGGGCGGAAAACTTCATCGTGGGCCGCCCCGACCTTCGCGACACGATTGCGCGTCTTGCGGCTTTCGAGGAGGCTGGCGCGGATGTCCTCTACGCCCCCGGGCTCAAGAGCAGAGAGGATATCCTCGAGGTAGTCCGCTCGGTTGGCCGTCCGGTGAACGTGCTCATGGGCTTGGAGGGTGCTCACCTTACGGTCGCGGAGCTTTCTGGGCTAGGGGTCAAGCGAATCAGCGTGGGCAGCGCTCTCTCGCGTGCGGCCCTTGGAGCGTTTCTGCGCGCCGCGCGCGAGATGGAAGAGCGCGGGTCGTTTTCCTTCGTCGAAGATGCTGCCAAGGGTCCCTACCTCGATCGCGTCTTCGCGCGCTGGGCTGAGCCCGATCGCTAGCGCTCTGGTCAGACTCGCGTAAACCCGTCTGCGCTCGACTCCTCTGAGCCGACGCCATGGTGCACAAAGAACAATCCTGTCGGGTCATATCTTCTCTTGACCGATGCGAGCCGCGCATGGGCCGTTCGTTAACGGGCCGCGGTGGCAAACGAGGCGGCGAGATCGCGTGCGTGGGCCAGACACGGGGATGCGGGCGCACCGGGGAGCTTGCGGACGGCCCGGAAATACTCCGCGGCCCGGCTGCTCTGTCCGAGCTCGAGATTAAGGTTCCCGTCCAGCAGAAGGAAGAGGGGATTGCGCGGATAGCGCTCGGTGAGCGGCTGGGCCATTGCGAGCGCCTGCTCGTATTGGCGGTCGTACTGGCGCAGCGCGCGGGCCAGGATGAACCGCAGATCGACGGCCAGCAGCGCCCCTTGCTTGATCCCCACCTGCATCTGTGCGACGCCCTTCTGTTTGTCCCCGCCGGGTATGCCCATGAAGAAACGAAGCAGCTTCACGATCGGTGAGAGCGTGTCGACGTAATAGTTGTACAGACCGAGCGCTCCGGTCGCATCGGCCATTTCGGGATCGAGCTCGATGGCGTCGAGCATATGTGCCCGGGCGTCGACGGCTGCTCTTGCGGCGGCGCGGTTTTCGCCGCGCAGCCCGTAGACGCGTACCTTGAGCGCGTAGCCCATTCCGACGTAAAAATGGAGTTGCGCGCTCGCGGATCGGGCGAGCTGCACCTCGGCAAGCCCAATCGCTTTGTCGGCCACGGCGAAGTAGGCCTCATCACCGGCTTGCTTCTCGTGCCTCCAGGCGTCGATCATTCCCCACTTGATTTCACAGGCTGCGCAGTAGCGTTGCCACCATAACGCTTCATCTTCGAGGAGGTAGCCGAGCGGATCCTGCCGATGTGCCTGCTCGAAGGCGCGGGCAAGCGGGACGGCTTGCTCGGGATTGCCGGAATAGATCGTGTCGAGAACGATTTGCGCGTCAGGAGGAAGATTGAATTGGCTGGCCCCGGCGGGCAGCGGAATCAGGATGAGCCAGGCGGCCGCGACAACCGCCAAGAACGCCGGAGCGGCTGTCATTTCACCCGCTGGACCCAGCCGAGGAGCCATGCGGCGGTAACATACATGCTGAAACACTCCAAGGCAAAGGGGATAAAGCCGAGGAAACCGGGCGCAGGCATCTCGAAAATTTTCCAATTCTGAAACATGGGAAACGTGTAGTGCCACTTCGCCGCCGCCCAATTGTTCCAGAATTCCCACAGCCAGCCGCAAACCCAGCCGGCCGCCAGGAATCCATATAGCCGCCTACGAAAACCTTCGGCAAGATCGCCGAGGAAAGACGGCAGCGAAAGGCGTCGATTGATGGGATCGAGCAAAAGAAGGAAGCCGATCCATACGAGGCCAAAGACGTACGGAGCGGTTTTTGGAGGCAGGGCAAGTGGAAGGATCAAACAAACGGCGCCGCAGACCATGAAGATTGTTTCGACGGCGCGCGGAACCTTCCTGGGCACGCCGGGCAGCGGCGGCAAGATGGCCTGCACGAGGTCCGAGGCCTCGAAAATGGCGGGGGTAATCGTGGCGAATGACCAGCCGTAGCCGAACACGATTGCGGCCCAGCCGTGCGGCACGCCGACGTAGGCCCAGTTGTGCAGGCGCAGGTTGTAGCCCTCAAAAATCAGCCACAGCGGGATCGAGAGCAGGGCCATGCGCGCGAGGACGATGGGCGCATCGTTCAGGCGTGAGCGGCCGGTGAGCGAGAGGACGGCGGCGTCGGCAATCAGAATGAACGCGCTCCAGGCCACGGGCGTGAAGTAGGTGGCCACCGGCTCAACGCGCCCGAACATGAGCCATTCGGCTAGGCCGAGCGCAAGCAATCCGAGCCAGCCGTAAAGTGGGAACGACCGCCTCCGGCGAGCGCGGAAGAATCCTCCGACAAGCAGCGCAGCCGTCAGGGCGGTGATGGCCACTCCGAGTGCGATCATCGAGGACTTGATCGTATCGCAAGTAGGGTCGCTTGGGGCTCGGACCCGAGCGAACGCCTTTCCGGGATCGTTCGCGCACGCCGAAGACCCTCAAAGAAAAGTCAAGGCAACCGCCGACCGTTCGGGAGTATCCTTACGCTAAGGGTCAAAGGGAGGTGGGTCATGTCGAGCCGAACTTTTCTCGGTTTCCCTCTGGTCGCAATCCTGATGCTGGCGCTCGCCGCCAGCCCTGCTCGTGCGACAGATCATCCGAGCAACTCGAGCTACAGCTACGCGCGCATTGTCCGGCTAAGTTTCGTCTCCGGCGATGTGCAAATCGTGCGCACGGATCGGGCGAACAAGTGGGAACCGGCCGCGATGAACATGCCGGTCGAACAGGGCTTTTCGATCGGCACGAACAACGGGCGGGCGGAAATTGAATTCGAGCAGGGCAGCACGCTCTGGCTCGCCGAGAACTCCGTCGTGCAATTTACCGAACTGGCCCTTTCAAACGGCGGACGCATCACGCGCTTGACACTTTCCGAGGGCACCGCGACATTCAGCACGAGCCTCTCGGCCGGCGACAAGTTCGAAGTTCAAGCGCCCTCCTTCCGCATCGACCCGACAAATAAATGCGAGTTTCGGGTGGGCCTGTCCAGCAAGGACGGGGCGGTCAGCGTGTTTAGCGGCAGGGTCACGGTGAGCACGGACAAAGCAACACAAGAGGCGGCGAAGGGCCAGACCGTAGCGGTCGGTAGCAAGCCGTCGGAATTTGCGGTGAAGCAAAATCCTCCGACTGACGAATGGGATCATTGGGTGATGACTCGCCTGTCGGCGAAGACGGCCTCAGAGTCGCACACGGCCCTTTATTCGGGTGCACCCCTCACCTATGGCATGGCCGATTTGGCCGCCTACGGCACATGGGGCTACTTTCCGGGCTTTGGGTACGGATGGCAACCCTGGGGCGTTGCGGCCGGCTGGGCTCCGTTCATGGATGGCAGCTGGATGATGTACCCTGCACTCGGTTGGACATGGGTCAGCGCGGAGCCCTGGGGCTGGGTTCCCTATCACTTCGGCGCTTGGCAATATTCGCCGGCGTTTGGCTGGGTGTGGATGCCGGGAACCTACGCAATGTGGAACTCCGCGCCGGTTGAATGGTTCACTCTGGGCAATCAGGTTGGTTGGGCGCCCGCGGGAGTGAATCTGCGGGATCCTCGCTCGACTTCTCTGCGCGTGATTGTGAGCACGAAGGCGCTTGGCAAGCAAGGCGAGAACCGCGCTTTCCTGGCCGGTGATGTCGCGAGCAGGATCGAGCCGCTCTCCGGTCCTCCCGAGCCGCGGGGTAAACAAGAGGCACTCGTGGCAGGAGAGGGCGCCGGCCGTCACGTCATCGTACCGACGGCGCCGAACCTCGGGGCGCTTCGCGCTGGACTGGCTTCCTCGGACGCCCAAGCTAAAATCGATCTAAGCGCGCTCGGCGCGACGGCTCGATCAGTGCCATCGGCGGGCGAGCTCCCGGTAAACGGGGCCATGATTGCGCCCCGCATGCCAAGCCGCCCGCCTGCGCGGGAGGGGTACTCTCTAGCGGATACGGAAATGGAGCGTTTCTCCGGCCCGACACCGTCGAGTTCACAGAGCGCAGCGGCCTCGGCGGCGCATCCGGCCTCGACGGCAGCAGCGGCCGGCGGCCACCCGCGACAGTAGGGCTAGCGGACCACCTCCGAAGCCAGGACCAAGCGCACGCCGTGAGCCTCAATTCGCGGCACGCTTTGAGCCAGGGCGGCTATCGTCGCCGGGTGGGGATGGCCGATCGCAATCGCGAATCCGTCGCGGGCGGCGTCCCGCGCGGCGAGATTCAGTTGTGCCTCGACGGCAACCTCGGTCGGCGTATCGTCCAGAAATACCTTCCGCGAAGCCGCGCGCACTCCTGCGTGCTCGGCGGCATCATAGGCGACCGTTGCCGCCGTGGTTCGGCTATCAATAAAGAAAAGCCCGCGTTCGCGCAGTACGGGCATCAACTCCTGCATCAGGGCCGTGTCTGCCGTGGCCCGCGAGCCCTGGTGATTATTCACGCCAACGGCGTGGGGAACGGTTTCGAGCATCCCGGCGACTGCCGATTCCACCTGTTGTGCGTTCATTCCCACCCGCAATTCGGTCTCTTCATGCCTCACCTCCGCTGACTTCGATTGCATCGGCAGGTGCAGCAGCACCTCATCGCCCTGGCGAAAGGCCCTTTCGGCGACCTCGCTTGAGAGCGGCAGGTGCGGAATGACGGAAACGGTGAGCGGAAACGGCAAGCGGAGGAGCGAATCGGCGGCGCCCCGGTCGTAGCCAAGATCGTCGAGAATGATGACGAGTCGCGGCGCGCTTTCGGCCGATTGATCTCGGGCCGCAATCGAAGTCGAGATATGAACCGAATGCGTGACCGTGCCGCGCGCGAGCAAGTCGACTACGATAACTCCCGCCGACGTTTTGGCCGTCAAGCTGAGCTTGTGCCGGTGAGCAATCTCCGATAGCGAGTGTTCGAACGCGCCGACCTCCGCCGCTTCGGGGAGAGAGACGTAGATGTGCTCGACCGTCGCGGGTAGCGCAGAAGGAGTCGACCCAGCGGAACGAGTTTGCGGTCGGATGGTGATCGGGGAGTTCTGCCGCGTGATTTTCTGCGCGGATAGGAGGATCTCACCTGTGACGGCGCGCATTTCAGGCTCGGGCCGCGGCTTTTTCGAGCAGCCCGCAGAAACGAGCCCCGCAAGCAGCCCGCAAAGAACCAGGGAAGAGAAAGAAGCAGCTTGGCTCAGCCGTGACGAGCGTCGCGTTTGACGGAGGGAACGACTCGGCGCTCGGATCGAGCGTCGGCGCTCGGACGGCACGGGTCGGCCGCCTAAGCGGCCTTTCGCCCCGCGCCTGGATTCTGCAGAATCTCGAGTGCCTTCTTTAGAACGGGATCGTCGGGCGAAACTGCTTGCCCCGGCGGAGGCTGCGGAGGACCCGGTTCCTCGAGTTCGGCGAAATCATCGGGTGCCGTTTTCACCGGCACGGTGGGCGTCACGCCCTCGGCTGGAATCTCTTTGCCGTCCGGCGTGTAGTAGTTCGCCACGGTAAGAATCAAGGCGGCTCCATCGTCGAGCGGGACAAGCTTCTGCATCGATGCCGTTCCGTAGGTACGATCGCCGACCGTCTCTCCGCGGTGATTGTCACCGATGGCGCTGGCCACGATCTCGGCCGCACCCGCCGTGCTATTTCCGATCAGCACCGTAATCGGATCGGACCAGACCACTTTCGACGGGTCGGCGGAGGAAGCCTGTGTGGTGATCGTCTGCCCCTTGAGTGTGGTGATCGTTCCCGAGGAAACGAAGAGTTGCGCGGTCGAGATGGCCTCCTTGATGTCGCCGGAAGCGCACTGACGGAGATCGAGCACGAGCTTCCGCGCTCCTTGCTGATGGAGGCGCAGAAGCTCGTCGTGAATCTGCTTGGACATGCCGGAGCTGAATTCCGGAACCCGCAGATATGCCACGTCGCCGGTGAGCCGTGCTTCGACTAGTCTCGGGGGCGCCATCTTGGTCAACGTAAGGTCGACTTCTTGGGGCTCCGTCTTGCCGCGCCGAATTGCCGAAAGCTTAACCGTCGTTCCCGGATCGCCCGAGAGCAGCAATTCGGCTTGTTCGACCGTCATTTGAGAGGTCGTGAACCCGGCGATTTTCTCGAGGAGGTCGCCAAATTGAAGGCCGGCCCTTCGCCCGGGGCTGTCAGGAAGAGCCGACAATACGGCGATGTAGCCGAATCGCTTCGTCAGGGTCAGGCCCGCCCCGGTCTTCGATTCGATTGCGCTCTTCTCTTTGAAATCGGTATATTCAAGCGGGCTCAGGTATCCCGATTGCGGGTCGAGCGAATCGACCAGCCCGTGCAGGGCGCCGGCGGTCACCTGATGAATGTTGGGATCGTCGACGTAATCGCGTTGGACGCGGTTGAGCACCTCGCTGTAGACAGTCAGGGCGCGAAAGGCCTGATCGTCGGAGGAAGACCGCGCGCGAACATAGCCCGTCGTCACGTATGCCAACACAAGAACCGATACCGCGATTACGACCTTCTTAGCCAGAGAACTCATTCGATGACCTCATCGGGAACCGCTTTGCCGCCCATCCATCTGATGCAGAATCGCCGGGTACCGTTTCTCGACGCGCGTGCTCAGACTTATTCATTATACGGGAATCTTCGGCGGAGCTACAGGCCCCGCCAGTGCCAGACACGGAAACGCCAATCGCGGCCGAGCCGCGCCCAGCAGGCGATCTAACGGGACGGCTGCGGGCGCGACGTTCCCGGAACGTTCTTGAGCCGTGCCTTGGCGCGCTCGAGCTCGGCGCGTCGGCTGTTGCGTTTCCCAAGCTTTTGGTTAACAAAGCCGCGTTTCACGGAAGAAACCTCTCCGGGGCGTACAAGTTAAGTCTAGCCGACAAACCCCGAGCACCCCTCATCGGTGCGCGAACATTTGGCGCCGCGAGCGAATCTCGCCGGGGGGGACCTCGACGGCGTCGGCCGGGATAACCGGAGAGGCGGCGGTGACGTACGTTTGGGAGATGCGGTCGTGCCAGGTGAACTGGTCCTCGTCCCAGAACGACCATAGAAAGCCAAGCATCAGCGCCGCGCCCGACAGAATGTAGCCGAAGCTGCGCCAAGCAAGCTGTTTCGTGTCGGGCAGACTGCCATCCAGCCGGACGATGGTGAGGCCTCGAATCTGCATGCCCGGCGTAGCCCCGGCCAGGGTGGTGAACAGCGAGAAATAGAGAGCGTAGATGAGCGACACGACGACGACGGAGATCATGGTGTCGATTTTGCTGAGGCTTACCTGACCGCCCAGTGAACGGAACAGACCGAGAAAGCCGGCGCAGGTCAAGCCCAGAAATAGCGTGTCGACCAACCCGGCGAGGCGCCGTTCGGCGCGCTCGGCGATGGGAACCAGCGGATTTTGCGGATGGGCACGGTCGCCGGGCAGAGAGGCAAAATCAAGCTCCGGCTGAATCCAAATCTCCACCCGTTCGGTCTGTCGGGCGCGGGGTGCGGGCTTTAGCCTGGCTCGTTTGGCAGGCGCTTCGACCTCGAGGGGCATCTCCTCGCGGTAGAAGGGAAGGCCGGATTGTGATTTTTCCGGCGTGCTGCGACCTCGCCGCGCGCGGTACTCCTCTAACCGGCGGGAGACTTCGCGTCGCCACTCGAGCCCGCCATCGTCGGAATCAGCGACTGGGGTGCCCGCCGGGATCGGTTCTTGAGTCTGGGGGGCGTCCTCGGGAGAGAGTTCGCAAAGAGAGCATTGTGCCGATTCGTTGAGCAGCAGTGCGCCACACTTCGGGCAGATTCTGATCACTGGTCCGTTTTGCGCCGCGGACGTCCAGTCGAACGCTCGCATAGTAACACGGCCGAGCGCGCCGGGCGCGATCGGGATAACCGGCTGGTGCCGCGTATGAAGCAACCTTGATGAGGCGTCGGATTTCGAAGCAGGGGGAGGACCAGGGTTCGGCCGGATGCGCCGTCGGGGTCTCATTGCGACACCGGACATCGCATGTTACGCTCAGCCTTCTTTTTTGCCCGTCCCATCGATGCTCAACCGAATAGCGCTGTGCCCATCCGGCAACCTCGTTCGCGCTGCCACCCTCCTTGCCGTTTTGCTTTGGCCCGGCCGCCATTCGCCGTTCGCGCAAGCCACAAACCCCTTTCCGAGGTTTTCCCACACCGGCGGCGAAGTGACGCTCGAAGCCGATCACCAAGGCGGCCAGAGGGGCAAGATGTACTACGCGGACGGGAACGTAGACATTCGCTACCAGAATGTCCGCCTGCGGGCCGACCACGTTCAATGGAATCAGCAGACCGACGTAGTCACGGCGCACGGGCACGTGCAGCTCGACTACATGACTCAGCACGTCGAAGCCGACGACGGTGTCTACAACTTGCGCACCGGGCAAGGCAAGTTTCATCACGTCCATGCCTCGTTCGCCTTGCAGCGGCGCCCGGCGCCCACATTACTCATCAGCCCGAACCCCCTGTATTTCGAGGCTCTTGAAGCGGACCGCCTCGACGAGAACACCTATCGCATCCGGAAGGCCTGGCTCACCGTATGTGATCCGAGCCACCCCATTTGGAAAATGTATGCGCCGCTGGCCACCATCGAATTGCAAAAACAGGTTCATCTCGAGAACGGTTATTTCCGCATTTTGTCCGTTCCCGTGCTCTATTTGCCGTACGCGACCTTCCCGGCCGAGAAGCGACGCGATTCCGGATTCTTGATTCCTGAGGCGGGCGACAGCTCCTCGCGGGGGCTGATCCTGGGGGAAGCCGTCTACTGGGCGCCCACCGACTGGTCCGATGCCACCCTGAGCGGCACCTACTACAGCCGGCGAGGGTGGGGCCAGCGCGGAGAGCTTCGCCTGAAGCCGTGGGAGAACGCCTTGTTTGAAGCCAGCTATTACGGCGTGATGGATCGCGGTCTTGAACAGCCTACGGGCCCGCCTATCCCACAGGGAGGCCACGAAGCGCGGCTTCTTTTTACGGCGCTGCTGCCGGATAACTGGCGGGCCGTGGCTGACCTCGACCAGCTCACCTCCCTCACCTTTCGCCTCGCCTGGGGGGAAACCTACACGCAGGCGGTGAACTCGGAGGTGCGCAACACGGCGTTCCTGAGCAATAGCTTCCACGGATTAAGCGTGAATTTCGCGGCTCTGAGCTACGAGAACTTTCTGACGGCCAGTCCGCAAACCTCGATTACCCTTCGAGCGGCGCCCGAGGCTCGTGTGGATTCGGTCGACCAGGAGTTGTTTCCGAATCCTGAGCTGCCCATCTATTTTTCATTTGACGCCTTCCAGGACGCGGTGCATCGCGGACAAACCCTGCCACCGTTTTCGACGCCCACGTTCCTTGACCGCACGGAATTCGCGCCCACGGTTACCGCGCCGCTTCATTTGGGACCCTGGCTAACTCTGACCCCGCGCTTCACGTTCCGCTCGACCTACTACGGCGGGCAGATGGAGAACGGACAGTTCCTCGATCAAGGGTTCTTCCGCACCACCGAGGAGTTTTCCCTCGACGTCCGGCCGCCCACGCTCGAGCGCGTCTGGCACGAGGGCGACACGAAATGGGAGCACGCCATCGAGCCCGATATCGTGTACAGCTACGTGAACGGAGTCACCGACTTTTCCCGGGTCATCCTATTTGACGAAGACGACACGCTTACGGACACGAACGAAGTCGAGTACGGAGTGACGCAGCGTCTCTATCGCCGCAAGGGGAACGGCGAGACGCAGGAACTCGTGACCTGGCGGCTGGTGCAGAAGTATTTCTTCGATCCGACCTTTGGCGGCGCGCTTGTTCCCGGACAGCGAAATGTTTTTGAGACGCTTGTCGAACTCACACCGTTTGCCTTTGCCGATGAGCCGCGGCGGTTCTCGCCGATCGTGAGCGACGTCACCGTCTCACCCGGCGGAAGATGGGACACCGAATTCATCGTCAACTACGACCCGCAGCGGAACCGCACCACGGCCTTAGGCACCCTGTTGAAGCTCAGGCCCTACAAGGAGTCCTTTCTCACCCTGGCCCATTTTTCCACTCTCAACCTGCCGCTCAATCCCTCTCCGCCTCCGCCCAATTTCCAGCAGCGCTCGAACCAAGTGCGCGCCTTGGTGGGCTACGGCGATTTGACCCGTCCGGGACTGAACTTGACCTTCGGCGCGAGCTACGATTTCACGCAAAACGAATTCCAAGACCAGGTCGCGCAGCTCAGTTACAACAACTCCTGTTGTGGTCTGGGTTTCGAATACCGGAAGTTTTCCTTCGGAACCATCCGCAACGAGAACCAGTATCTGGTCACCTTCCGCCTGGCCAACGTGGGTTCGGTTGGAACACTGCGAAGACCGGAGAAGATCTTCTGATGCCCGCCTCGGGCCGGGCCGCGCCGACTGTGCCGCAAGAGGATTTGTGCGACTTGTCCATCCGGGAAGCGGCGAAGCTGCTGCGGCAGAAGAAGATTTCGCCCGTGGAGCTCGCCGAGGCGGCCCTCGACCGGATCGAACGCCTCAATCCGGGACTGAACTCGTTCATTACCGTCACCGCCGATCATGCCCGGCGCAGCGCGCGTGCGGCCGAGCGGGAAATCGCTCGCGGCCGGTGGAGAGGGCCGCTGCACGGGATTCCCATTTCTCTTAAGGACAACATCTGGACGCGCGCCATTCCGACAACGGCAGGATCGAAGATTCTCGCGGGCTTCGTTCCGCGTGCGGACAGTGAAGTCGCCAAGCGAGGAGCCGAGGCCGGCGCGATCCTGGTCGGCAAGACGAACCTGCACGAGTTCGCCTACGGAGTCACGAGCGACAACCCGCATTTCGGGCCGGTCCGAAATCCCTGGAACCGCGAACGGATTCCCGGCGGCTCGAGCGGAGGATCGGCGGCAGCTGTCGCAAGTGGAATGTGTTTTGCTTCCGTCGGCACGGATACGGGAGGCTCGATCCGCATCCCGTCGGCACTGTGCGGCGTGGTCGGACTCAAGCCCACCTTTGGAGGGGTGAGCATGGCCGGTGTGGTGCCTCTCTCTCGAACCCTCGACCATGCCGGCCCCATCGCGCGAAGCGTCGCCGATGCCTCGATCATGCTCGAAGCAATCGCGACCGACTACCCGGCAGCCGGGATACCGGATTACCGCAAGTTAGACGGCCTTGGCCTGAAGGGCGTCGGGCTCGGCTGGCCCGGGCACTACTTCTTTGATCGGATTGACCCGGAGGTCGGCGAACTGGTCGAACGCGCCGCTCGGGTATTCGGTTCGCTTGGCGCGCGCCTCGAAACCATTCCGATGCCGCGGCTCGCCGCCGCACTTCTCCCCTCGACCAACGACATCGCGCTCGCGGAGGCAACGAATTACCACATCTCACAACATTACTTTCCGGATCGCGCCGGCGATTACGGCGAAGACGTGCGCCACCGACTCGAAGCGGGCGCGAAAGTGCTGGCGATCGATTATTTAGCAGGGCTTGCCAGAAGGAGTGAGGCGGGACGGGAATTCGAAGTGGCATTTGAGCGCGTGGAGGCGATCATCGCTCCCGCCACGCCCGCCGCCGCTCCGCGCATCGGGCAACGGGAAATTAACCTGGGTGGAGCGCCGGAAACGGTTCGCTCCGCGCTCGTGCGCCTGAATCGCCCTGCCAATTTCACCGGCCACCCGGCGATTTCGATTCCCTGCGGGTTTACGCGCGAGGGCTTGCCCGTCGGGATGCAGCTGATTGGCCCCCGCTGGAGCGAGCCGCGCCTGCTCTCGATTGCTGCCGCATATGAAAGCGCAACCGAATGGCACAGCCGCCGCCCGCGACTTCCCTGTCTGCCCGCCGGCTAAGGGGCCTCGGAGCGGCGGGCGACTTTCCAGACAGCTCGCCACCACATATTCCTCAGGGAGACAACAACTCGCGTTTGTCCTATCATTTACGCGCGAGAGATTCTTGACCCGCTGGGCCAAGGTGTTTCACCCGGGGCAGGCCCCTTCACGGGCAGGACGGAGCGGCGGGCGCGAAGCCCTCGGCGGTCAATCCAAGCGGGGCGGAGAAAGCGTAGGAGAAATCGGTGGGAGTATCCGTATTCGCGGCGTTCCTCGCGGGGCTGGTTTCCTTCCTTTCGCCCTGTGTCTTGCCGCTCGTGCCGGGATACGTCTCCATGCTATCCGGCATCGGCGTTGAGCAGCTCAAGGAGGGCCATACACCTCGCGTGGGCCTGCTCAGCTCGGCCCTCGCTTTCTGCGTCGGCTTCTCGCTGGTTTTCGTAGCCTTTGGCGCATCGGCCAGCGCGGTCGGAACATTCTTAAGCGAAAACCGCACCCTGCTGACCCCTCTCGCCGGCGCCTTGATTCTTCTCTTCGGCCTGCACCTGGTCGGCTGGCTCGGAAAGATTTCCTTTCGCGCGGGAATTATCGTGGGGGTGCTGCTCGGGGTCGCGGGAGTCGTGCTCAATCTTCGGCCGGAGGATTCTGCCTGGCGTCTCAAGCCCGCTCAATTCTATTCCCTGGCCTTGATTTTTCTGCTTGGCCCCGTTCTGACGCGCTGGCTGAATCGGGATGTGCACTTTCGAAAAATGGGTGGCAAGCCCGGGCTATTCAGCGGCTTTCTTCTCGGCTTCGCGTTCGCCTTTGGCTGGACGCCGTGCATCGGCCCGATCCTCACCGCCATCCTGGCCCTGGCGGCCACCGAAGACACGCTAGGGCGAGCTCTCCTCCTGCTCATCTGCTACTCAGCGGGCCTTGCCGTGCCGTTCCTCGCAACCGCCGTAGGGATCGGCGGTTTCCTCAGGTTCTACCAGCGCTTCCGCCGCCACCTGCATGCCGTAGAAGTGTTTAGCGGAGTATTGCTCCTCGCCGTCGGCGGTCTCGTGTTCTTTAACCGCTTGACCTGGCTTTCGGGTAAACTGACATTTCTGAGTCGTTTCGTAAAGTGACGGCGCCGCTTGGCGCGACGAGAAAGGGTTTGCGGATGAAACGAAAGTGTGCAGCATTCGGTTTGTTGCTGGCCCTGGCTGCGGCCGGCGGCGTTCTCGCCTCTTGCCGGGGCGGCACAAGCCAGGCGAGCGGCCGGCTTGCCTCGCTCAAGCCCGAACCCTCGGTGACCTTCAAGGATCTCGAAGGCAATAGCGTCTCCTTGGCAAGCTTCAAGGGCAAAGTCGTGCTCGTAAATTTCTGGGCCACGTGGTGCGATGCTTGCCGCGCGGAAATGCCTGAGCTGATCGATTTCCAGCAGAAGTACGCGAAAAAGGGCTTTACGGTGCTTGGCATCGCCACGGACGACGAAGGCGCCAAGATCGTACAGCCGTTTGTCGAGAGGACCACATTCGACGTGAACGGTCATCCGACGCTCTTGAATTATCCGATCCTCATCGGGAATGACGAGATCGCGGACAAGTTCGGCGGTGTGATCGCACTTCCGACCAGCATCGTCATCACGCGGGACGGAAAAATCGCCAAGAAATTCCTTGGAGTGGTCGGCCCGGAGGATTGGACCGAAATCGAGTCGCTCGTCGGATCCTGAGCTTCGCCCGGGTGAAGCGGTCAGTTTCGGCAGGGAAGGGGCACGGTGCTCGACCGGGTGCGTAAACGCCATCGTTTGGCCGCAGGGGTTTTCGCGCTCATGTTTGCTGCCGGAGCAGGCGCGCAGATTCAGCCCGCCACCTCAGTTGTCAAACCGCACGCCTACGTCTCGCTTGAGCCCGTCCCGCGCGGAAAGGAATTCGACGCGGCCGTCGTGATCGACATTGCGCGCGGCTATCACATGAACTCGCACAAGCCTACCGATCCCTATCTGATTCCAACCTCGATCACTCCCGAACTCCCGAAAGGCTTTCGCCTCGTGGATACGTCCTATCCACCAGGGCAGCTCGAGAGATTTCCCTTCTCGCCGGACAAGCCGCTCGATGTTTACACCGGAAGCGTCACACTGCGGCTGAAATTCGCAGCTCTCGAGGAAGCAGCACTTGGCGCGGCATCGATTCCCATGACCCTTCGCTACCAGGCCTGTAACGATTCGGCGTGCCTGCCGCCCGTACGGGTGCCCGTCGTTGTCGACCTCCGTGTGGCCGAGCGAAACGCGAAGGCGCATACGGTGCATCCCGACATCTTCGGGACGGGTTCCCCGCGATAAGGAATTCGAGTCGCCAAGGTTACTCTAAGTAGGAATTGGGTTTGAGGGACAAAGCTCGAACGTATCCCTTGCCAAACATCTTGGCGGCGTCCAGCTCGCCGTAGCGCGATAAGCCTTTGATGAGCTGCACCCTCAGGCTTGCCCCAACGGAGGGGAAAGTCGTGCCGAGGTACACTGCGTCCTGCCCTTGCCGGGACCCGTATCAACAATAAGTAGCCCTTTGCCTTGAGCGACCGCCGCCTCACGGAAGAACAGAGGGACGCTGAGGCAGCTTCGGGAAACGTCAAGGAAGGATGGGCTGCTCGGCCAGCCTGCGCGAGTGAAATTGCGGAGGAAAGCAGAAGGTCCTCTTTGGGCCTTGTGTTGACCACCGACCGTGAAGCGCGCGGCAGTATACTTCTGCTATCTGGGGTGTTGAATACTATGGACATCGCGTATGCCGACGCACTTTCTTCGGTTCCGACTGGGATCTGGCGGCGAGGCAGAACCGTACCACTAAACAGGTTAGAAACGCGGACCTGGGATCTGCTGGCGGCATTGTCATGGATTCGACACGACGCGCTAGCGGAATTGCGCACAGCCTTCGAAAAGCTAACAAATCGACGGATTATCTTCTCGTCGTCGGGCCAGTGCGCGATCGCGCAGATCCTAACGCTTCTCCCTCAGCAGGAAGTCGTCATGCCTGCCTATACCTGTGGTGTTGTGAAGACGGCGGCGCAAGCGGCAGGCAAGCGAATTGTCTACGTTGATGTGGCCAAAGGCTCGGTGAATGCGACATCAGTCGAATATGCCGAAGCCGCGAGGCCAGGGCGGATCCTGCTCGCCACACATCTGTACGGCGTACCAACAGACATCGAAACGGTCTGTCGGCTGGCACGAAGCCGCGATTGCGTCGTCATCGAGGACTCAGTCGCAGCATTCGGCGGGTACTCCAATGGCCAGCCACTCGGTACGTTTGGAGACTTCGGTATTTTCAGCTTTCAGCGCGGAAAGCGTATTCCCGCGGTCCAGGGCGCAGCGATCCTAGTGAATAATGAGGGGCTGTTCGAATCCGAAAAGTTGGAATCGGTGCGGTTCGCGGAATGCAACCGACCCCTTCCGGTCCGTGGCGCACTGGCGGCTTGGCTCTACAATGTGGCAACGGTTCCCTCGATCTACGGGAACGTAACGGTTCCGCTTCTTCTCGGTAGGTACAAGAAACAAAATCATCGAGTTCGACCGGAGGTGGGTCCGGAAACGTGCGAGCCGGAAGCAGAAATTGCGGCCGCTCGCGAATACTCAGCCGCAAGCCCTTATTATCGCGACGAAATCCATCCATATCAGGCTGAACTGGTGCTGAGAATGTTGCGCCGGATCGGTTCGATCCGCCGGCACATCGCCCGGACGGTTGAGATCTACCTAGAAGCGTTGCAGAATACGTCGTGGCGGACGTTTCTGCCGCCGAATTGTGACTACTCCGGCCTGTTGAGGTTACCCGTCGCTCTTCCAGGGAGGAAGCGCGCGGAGATCCTCGTCGAGGCATTGAAGCGCGGGATCTACCTCGAGGTTGAGTACGAAAGCCTTTTGCCGCTCGACTCCGAACGCACGCGCTTCCCAAACGCAATTTGGGCAGCGGAAAACTTCATACTTTTGCCGCTGTACACCGCACTATCACATCAGGCGGCTAGATCATTGGCGAGGCGAGTTGCCGCGATCGGAAACGATGTCGTCAAACCAGCGTAAGCACCGGCAGATGTTGTGTCGAAGCAGCGGATGTGAAAGATGGATTCGCTAACGGGCACGAAATTCCAGCCTTCTTTGCAACGGCTTTCGAAAATCATGAAGGCTTCGGGCGTCAGGCAAACGGCCTCCGCTTGCATTTCAGTGCTCGAGGACCACTATCTGAAGTGCTTCGATCTGCTGTACGGAGTCAGGACGAGTGGATACATTTCGCTTTCGGAAACTTCGGTGGACACGTCAAAATTCCAACAGGCCAATCGCTACGGTCCAGTGAATGCGTGGGCGTTCCAGAGGCTACTGCGGGAGTTGGCGCTTTCGAAGAACCTTCGTTTCGCGGATTTGGGCTGCGGTTTGGGCCGCGCGTGCATTCTGGCCGCCGAATACGGGTTTGCGAAGGTAACCGGGGTTGAGCTGGCATCCGAGTTCTGCGCCATTGCCCGGGAGAACATTCGGAAGTGCCGCCGAAGCGCTTGTCGCGATGTTCCCATCGAGATTATCAACGACGACGTAGCGAAGTACAGCGACACGACAACGGACGACGTATTTTTCATGTACCGGCCGTTTCAATGGGAATTCTTCGGACTCGTCGTGGCGAAGCTGGTCAAACGGGCCACAGAACAAGGGAAAACCATAACTGTGATTTATTCAGAACGCATGAATGTTCCTCAACCGTTCACGCTGGCATTGGCGCAGAATCCGAGTTTCGAAGCGATTCACCAATTGAAAACCTTGGGACAGCAATTCGATGTCTATAGATGCGCCCCGCCATAACTCGTGACTCACGATCGCCTGACCGCCTTCATTGCTGTGGTGCTGGTCGCTGTCAAAAGGAGCGCGTGGCCAAGCCATATCGCAGTGGTGGGTCGATGCCAGCGGGGTTTCAGCCGCCGGATTGCCCCGCAACGACCGGCAGCGCCCGGCGAATGCGTCCGATCACAGCCGGTTTGCCGAGCACGACCATGGTCTCGAACAGGGGCGGAGCGACCGCACGGCCCACGATCGCCACGCGTGTGGCATTGATCAGCAAACCGGCTTTGACCCCTTCGCTGGCGGCCAGCTGCCGGAGCGCGGCATCGCAGGCGTCGTGATTCCACTCCTCGAGTTTCTCGAGCGCATCGGCGAGTTTGCCGAGCAGGCCCTCGAGCCCTTCGTCCCTCCAGAATTTTTCGCGGGCCGCCGGCTCGTACTCGAACTGGTCGGTGAAAAACGCGCGCGCCCAGCCGCTGAAATCCGTGATGAGCCGCGTGCGCGGCCGAATCAAATCCACGGCACGCGCAAACCAGGCGCGATCTGCCGACGCCCAGCGGTCCTGCCAAATTCCGGCCCGCTTGAGCTCCGCCTCGACATAGGGCAAGAGTTCCTCGACCGGGGGCTTCTGCAGATACTGGGTATTGAACCATTCGAGCTTGGCGCGGTCAAAGATCGCGTTCGTGCGGCTGACGCCTGCGAGAGAAAACCGCTCAACCAGCTCGCTTGTGCGCATGTACTCGGTATCGGTTCCCGGCGACCACCCGAGCAGGGCGAGAAAATTGCGAAACGCTTCGGGCAAAAATCCTTCCTCGGCGTACGAACCGACGCTCGTCGCGCCGTGACGTTTCGACAGCCGCGTGCGGTCGGAACCCAAAATCAGGGGGACGTGGGCGAAAATCGGCGGCGTGGCGCCCAGCGCGCGATAAATCAGGGCTTGCTTGGGCGTGTTCGACAGATGGTCCGCGCCGCGAATGATGTGCGAAATGCGCATGTCGATGTCGTCGACGACCACGCTCAGCTGGTAGGTGGGTAAGCCGCTCGAGCGCAGCAGCACGAAATCCTCGATTTCGGTGTTGGCAACCTCGCGCGAGCCAAAAACCTCATCTTCGAATTTGGTGACCCCCTCGCGGGGCACGCGAAACCGTATCGCGCGCGCCAACCCTTCCTTCTGTTTTCGGGCCAGCTCGGCTTGGGGCAGGTCCCGGCACGGGCAGACGACGTTCTTCTCCGACTTCGCACCCTCGTCGTCTCCCTCGCCCTCGGCTTGCTGCCCGGCATCGGCTCCGGCATAGGCGGCGGGTTTGCAATAGCACGGGAAGGCGGCCCCGCTCGAGAGAAGCCGTTCGGCCGTTTCGCGGTATGCGGCCAATCGCTGCGACTGAAAAAAAGGTCCTTCATCCCAGTCGATGCCGAGCCACTCTAGACCGGCCAGGATGCCCTCCACGAGTTCAGGTCGATTGCGCTCGACGTCCGTATCTTCGATACGCAGCAGCATGGTGCCGTGCTCGCGTCGCGCAAACAGCCAGTTGAACAGGGCCGTTCGCGCGCCGCCCACATGGAGGTAGCCGGTCGGCGACGGGGCAAATCGCACCCGGGGTTTTTCCCTGAAGCTCATCGATACGGTCCGCTCATTTCGCGCAAGGCCAGCATCTTAGCCAAACGCTCGCTCGAAAGTCGAGTTTCGGACAATCTCTCGAGGCCGAGAGCTGACGCTCCATCCGGCGGCCTTTTCGGGAGGGGCAAAGTCGTGACCGAGAGGAGCCGACGTCGACCAAGCCCGAACGGGAAGGTCGAGGGAAGCTAGCGGATGGGCTGATTTTGGACTTGCGGCTCCTGCTGCGTCAAGCAATGCAAGGTTCCTAGCCCCCAGACAAGGTCCCGTGCGTAAATGCCGACGACCTCCCGGCCGGGAAAAAGATCCGACAAAATCGAAAGGGCGACACGATCATTCGGATCGTTGAACGTGGGCACGGCCACGACTCCGTTGGCAATGTAGAAATTCGCGTAGCTGGCCGGTAGCCGTTCGCCGGACATCATCACCGATTGCGGAAAGGGTAGCTGCACGATTTGAAGGGGCCCCACCTCGGGGTCGCGGGCGGCCATTTCGAGGCGTACGAGATTATCCATCGAGCGCACGTGGTTATCGTCCGAGGGGTCCGGATCTACGGCGACGACGACCGTATCGGCGGACACGAATCGCGCAACGTCGTCGACGTGCCCGTGCGTATCGTCGCCCACGCAGCTATTGCCCAGCCATATCGTTTTGCGCACGCCCAGCCATTCCTCGAACAATTTCTCGTATGCACGGCGATCGAGTCCGGGGTTGCGGACCTGCGTATCGCTGAGCAGCCACTCTTCGGTGACCATGAGCAATCCTTGGCCGTTCGTATCGATCCCGCCGCCTTCGAGAACGAGGCGTTCGGTCCCGTCGGGCCGACGTGGCTCGCGTCTCTCGAGCTCGGTGATTTTGGCCATCGCCCCTCCGACCTGGGCATCGAGCTGCCAGTTGTCATATTTCGCCCATGCGTTGAAGGCCCAATCGAGCAGAATCACCCGATCGGCGCCCTCCAGAACCGCTGTAGGCGCGCTGTCGCGCAGCCATACGCGGTCGGTGGGAATGATGTGCAATCTCACGCAATCGAGGTCGACGGCATGGGCCAGGAGGCAGGCGCGCGCCCGCTCGGCAACCTGGTCGGAACGGCAAAGAAGTTCGACTGGCTCCGACCGAGCGATGATGCGCACGATCTCCGCATATACCCAGGGAATCGCTTCGAATTTGCCCGGCCAATCGGGTTCGTGGTGAGGCCAGGCCAACCAGGTGGCGCGATGCGGTTCCCACTCTGCAGGCATGCGCAGCGCCGGGTGGGCGGAGCTCATCCGCCGAGATACCTTCGCAGGATCGGACCGTAGGCGTCGACGCGCCGGTCGCGCAGGAACGGCCAGTTTCGCCGCGTCGATTCGATTTCTGCAGGATCGCAGGTGGCGACCAGGACGGCTTCCTCCTCGCCTGCCGAAGCGATCAGGCGGCCCGACGGATCGGCGATGAAGGAGTGCCCGAAGAAATCCAGGCCGTCGGTACCTGGCTCGTCTTCGTGCCCGATGCGGTTGGGCACCGCGACGTAGAGCCCGTTGGCGATGGCGTGCGCACGTTGGATCGTCCGCCAGCCATCGACCTGAGCCTCGCCCCATTCCTTCTTCTCCGCCGGATGCCAGCCGATGGCGGTCGGATAAAACAGAACCTCCGCTCCAAGCAGCGCCATGATGCGCGCCGCCTCCGGGAACCATTGGTCCCAGCAGATCAGCACGCCGATCGTGGCGTAGCGCGTCTTCCAAACCTTGAAGCCGGAGGCCTCGGCCGACGCCCCGCCGACGGATACATCACCGGGCGTGAAATAGAACTTTTCGTTGTACAGGGGGTCGTCGGGAATGTGCAGCTTGCGGTAGACGCCCATGAGCCGCCCGTCCGCATCGATTACTGCGGCCGCGTTGCGATAGATTCCCGGGGCCTCGCGCTCGAACAGCGGCACGATCAGGACGATGGCCAATTCCTTGGCCAGCGATTGCATGCGCTCGGTGGTCGGGCCCGGAATCGGCTCGGCCAGGTCGAAACGGTCGGTCTGCTCAGATTTGCAGAAGTAAGGAGCGTTGAACAGTTCCTTGAGGCAAACGATCTGCGCGCCCCCTCGCGCGGCGTGGCGGATGTGGCCTTCCGCGCGCGCAACGTTGGCGCGGATGTCCCCCGTCGCCCGGTCCTGCACGATAGCGATCCGGAATGATGCTGGTGCCATCCGCGTTCGATTGTAGCATCACTCCGATTTACGACTGCAGTCGCGCCCCGCTGCTATCTCTTCGGCTTATTTTCTGCCCTCCCGAGTTCCTGGATCCGTTTCGACAGGAGCCGTTTTGCGCGCCCGAGCTCGGCGCGTCGCGAGGGGCTGAGGTTAGCCCCCGCGCGGTTGATGAAATAGGTGAGCATGCGCAGGCCCGATCCCGGGCCCTTCGGCGAAACCCGCTTCGATCCGAGCACGCGGGCGATTGTCTGCGCGTCTTTGGTGAATAACCCGCCAGGCGGGTGCGTCGAATCGGTGCGGACGCTCGCAACCCAGCGCTTGGGTCGCGTTCGGCTTTTCTCTGCCATACGATCCTCCACCATGCCTTCCCTTCGAGCTAGGGAGCAGGAGGGCTGGATGGCAATACGATAGACCCTGTATTTTGCGAGAGGGGGGCCGGCGCCGAGAGCTCGAGCCGGGCAGGTATGGCCGGACTCTGACGAAGCGTGAAACACCGTATGCGATGCTGGTATTGGATATGGTACACTCGAACCGCTATGGGCACGGCGCGTAAGATCACCGTCGAAATATCCCAAGAACTGCTCGAGCAGGCCCAGGAAGCCTCGGGAGCCGGCATCACGGAAACCGTGCGCACCGGCTTGCAGCTCCTCGCGGCGTCTCGGACCTACGCGCGCCTGCGAAGACTGCGCGGCAAGGTTCGCTTCTCTCTTACATTGCGAGAGCTAAGATCCGATCGATGATCGCGGCAGATACAAGCACGTGGGTCGCATTTCTAGAAGGTGATGCCGGCGGAGACACCGAGCTGCTCGATCAAGCCCTCCGAGATCGGCAGGTCGTGATGGTGCCCGTCGTGCTCACCGAGCTGTTAAGCGATCCCAAGCTACCCGCCACTGTTGCCGCCACGCTCGGCCAACTGCCCATGATTGAGCCTGGACCGGGCTATTGGCAGCGTTCGGGCGAATTGCGAGGCAAAGTGCTGGGGAAGCGGCGGAAGGCTCGTCTCGGCGATGCGCTGATCGCCCAGAGCTCTATGGACGGCGGCGTCTCGCTTCTCACGCGACATCGAGATTTCCTGGCGTTTGCCGAAAACGCGGGCCTCGATCTACGGCTCCGGGGCACCGATCGATAAGGGATAAAGGGCCGGTGGCTGCTAGAGCTTCAGGCGAACGATTCCAAGCGGATTGACGCGCGCGCCATCGACGATGAGGCTCCAGTGCAGGTGCGGACCCGTCGCTCGCCCGGTCGAGCCCACCAGTCCCAGAACGGCGCCCACCTGGACGTCCTCATTTTCTGTGACGTTGATCGATTTCATGTGGCCGTAGAAGGTGTATACGCCGAGTCCGTGGTCCACAATCACGGTATTCCCGGAGAAGAAGAGATTTTCGGCCAGCACGACGCGCCCGGCCTGGGAGGCGTGGATGGGAGTCCCCGCGGGAGCGGGAATGTCGAGCCCCGTGTGCGGCGATCCCGACGTTCCGTTGAGCACGCGTCGTTTGCCAAAATTGTGGCCGGAGTGGCTGCCGGTCAGGGGAATTTGAAATGGTCCGCTCCATAAGCGCTCGGGAGTAAGGCGGGCAAAGATCGCGTGAACGCGTTCGCTCTCCTTATTCGCGCGCGCTCGGTCCTCGGGACTGAGCTCGACAAATCCCGGCGCCACCTTGAGGCTCTCGACCGCGAATTTTCCCGCGGCCACATCGATCGATGCGTGGCAGGCGAAGGAGGCGTCACCGGGCGGAAACCGGCCCGACAGGTCGAGCTCGTATCTTCCCGGTTTGCGCTCGAGATCGACACCCAGCAAGGCGTGCTGCACGGTTTGGGCACCCTGTCTTGCGGCCGCGGTCCAGAAGGGCAGCGCGCGCCCTGCCCACTCGCCCTTCAGCTGGGCGAGGGGCGCTCTGCTGCTCAGTGTCAACTCGAGCAACCCGCCTTGCCGCGCGGCGGCCGAACTGAGCCCGAGGGTGACCTCGGCTCCGCATGGTTTGAAGAATCCCGTTGATTGGGCGGTTGGGTGCTCGGCCGCGGGCGCCTGGCCGAGATTCGTCCGGGCGCGCAGGGGAACCACAGCCCATGTCAGGAGAAGGATTGGGGCGAGCGATAGGGAAAGCTTCGTTCGTTTCACCATGCCCTATTCTGTATAGCGTACAGGGTCTTGGACGCGCAACTGATTCGCGCCCGGCTTCCTGCGCATCGCGTCGGCCGTCGTTGTGGAATTGGCCGGCGCAGAAACAAAAGCCCCGGGCCCGTGTCCGAGCCCGGGGCTTACTTGCGATTCTGCTTCTCTTCCGCCTAGAACGAGAGGCGCAGGCCAAGCTCGATCCAGCGCGAGCCTGCTTCGCGGTTTGCCGGAACAAGTTGGTTCGTGATGACTCCGAAGTTCTCCGGGCTTTGCAGGCTGAGGCCGGTCGGCGCCGCGGGCAACCCCGGGGTCCAGAAGTTGACGTGGTTGAAGATGTTCAGGAACTGGGCGGAGAAATCAAACGTCACGGACTCGTGAATCGTGGTGAGCTTGTGCACCGCCATGTCGTAGTTCCACTGGCCGAGCCCGCGGAGAGGTTGGCCTGCTCCGTCATGCTTGTCCGTGCTGATATCGACGTCCCGGAAGGAGTCGTAGGCCTGCTGCGGATCGGCGAAAATGTTGATGGCTCCTGTGGTACCGATGCCGCCAGTTCCGGTCACACCGTTATGCACGGAGGCGTTGAGGCTATGTGGGTCGACGGTCGGAATCGCGGCAACGGTCCCGCCAATCAGGCTTGACACTCCCCAGACCTCACTCCCCTCGCCCACCACCAGAGGCAAGCCACTGTATGCGGTGAAAACTCCCGACCAACTCCACCCGCTAATCACTCGATCGAGGCCGTTGTTTTCGAAGTGGAAGCGGTGCGACCCGCCGGCCGGCAGTTGGTAGACGTACAGGCCAGTGAAGGTGTGCGTGCGGTCATAGAGCGACGGCCCGTAACTCGCTTTCGGATAGAAGCTGTTGTTGAAATATCCGGCGTTGTCCTGGTTAATCAAGCCCTCGTCGAGGGCCTTCGACAACGTGTAGTTGGCCTGGAAGGTCAACCCGTTTGTTGTTTTCTTCTGCAGGTTGATGATCAAGGCGTTGTAGTTCGAAGTGCCGATGTAGGTTCGCAGTTCCGATAGGAGCGCTTCGAGGTTGTCGTAGGAAGCAAGGCCCGGGCCACCATCGGCAATGGGCGTTGTGCGATAGAGATCCATGGTCTGGAACGTCGTGGCCACCTCGCCATTCAGAAACAGAGCGCCGTTGTCTTGGGAAGCCAGACATGCCGTGGCGCTGCCGCCTCCACATTGGGATGCTCCATAGCCGCCGATCTGGTTCTCGAAGAACGGCTGCGGTGTCACGGGCTGGCCGGCGCGGAGCTCTTTCGCGACGGCATCGAAGGCTTGCGCAAAGCTCTGGTTTGATGCGGTATCCACAAACATGTAGGGCGCGTTGTCTAGATCGACCGAGGTGGGCAGGTGGGAAGCCCAGTGCCCAATCCAGCCGACTTCGAGTTGCATGGCGTTCGGCAAACTGCGCTGAATATCCACATCGAAGGCGTTGGTGCGCCCGACGACCATGTGCGGATCGTCTTGGAACGACAAGAGCTCGCCGAACGGCGTGGAGGGAATGATGGGCGAACTAACCGAAGTTTCGGTCGGCAAAGGTATGGCGCCGTCGACTCCCACACGGAAATCGCCTGCCCCCGGATTCGTGCCCGATACCCCCGCATTGCAACCCGCCCCGGCGGCACCTGACGCCGCGCAAGAGGGAATTGGAGTGCCGGTGTTGATGGTTTCACCGAAGCCCACGCCGAGCATCGGAATGACCACCGTTTCGATGGTTGACTCGCGATCGAACACCCGCGAGTATCCCCCGCGGAAAACCGTCTGCTTGTTGCCAAAAATCCGGCTCAGCAGGCCTTCGTCAAACCCCGGGTTCCAAGCCACAGAGGCGCGTGGCGCCCAGTCGCCCCAATCGGTGTTGAAGACGCTGCTGTGAGCATCATGAACCGGCACATATCCCTGCGGGGGATTGTAGATGTTCCCTGCGAGCGCGTTCGAGAGCTTGGCGCCCAGGTATTCGGGTGCCGTGATGAACTGACCGGTTGTAGCGTTCTCAAGAATGGTTTGACGGCCGAGAATGTCGGTCGGCGGAGTCTGCCAGCCGTAGGCCAGGCCGTAGTTCAGGGTCAGGGAATTGGTCAGACGCCAGGAATCCTGAGCCCAGAAGTAGAATGAATCGTTGACCGTCGTGTTGCTCAGAGGAGTTCCGTAGGGCAGCGGATTGAGGCTGCCGTCCCGGACAGCCAGGATGGAGTTGCTGTCGAGCAAACCTAGAGTGCCGGCATAAAGCTGGTTCCACCTGCCGACGTCACCCGGCTGAAGGCAATTCGCCGATACGCCTCCCCCGCACACGGGAGGAGCATCAGCGGCGGGAATGGTAAGAAACTCACCGCGGCCGTCGGGGGTGTCCATTACGGCGACCAGCGACGTAATTCCACCGACGACCTTGTCGGCGCGATCATTTTTCAATGGCAGGCGGCGATCGTCAGTGCCGAATTGAATGCTGTGCTTGCCCCTCGTCCAGTCAACGCCGTCGGTGAATTGCACGCTCTTCTGGAAGTAATCCTGAAATCGGGCATCGGTCGCGTTGTTGTCGATGGGGGCGTCAAGCAGACCCTCCGCCGGATTCAAGGCGATGTAGGGATCGGCTGTGATACCCGAGGCCGTGCCCGGCACGTTGTACTTCGTAGCCAAGATCGCTGCCGATCCCGCGGGACTCAGGACTTGGAAGTTCTGCCAATTGCGTACCCATCCGAAGCTGAACGTGTTCGTGATGGTCGGCGAGATCAGCGTGGTCAGTTGACCCGTGACGAGGACAGCGCGGGTCGGAGACTGATCAACCGATTGCAGGTTTCCGTTGACGATGCTGGTTTGAGTGCCCGGCTGGGTCGAACGGTAATAGTTGTAGCTGCCGGCGAAGCGCCACTTGTCGGTGAAGTTGTGATCGAGTCGAAACACGCCGAAGTCCTGGTCGAGCGGTGTCGAGATCACGCCGCGAAAGCCCTCATAATTCATCGGTGCGTAAGCCCCGTTAATGGTCAAACCGTCGCCCACGGCCGGGTAATTCGGTTCAGGCATCAGCTTCCAAAAGGCCCCGACGGCCGGGCTAATGCCGATGCCTCGCGGATCGCACGGCAGGCTATTCGTTGGGCCACATTCGGTAGACGTGGCCAGATCGTAGGAGTCAATGTTGCCCGCGGCGTCCTGAAACTTCAGGATGCCGTCTTTCAACGAATCGGTGGGGACGGTCTTCGTGATCGTGCTGGACTGCGGGAATCGCCGCAGCTCGTAATTGGCAAAAAAGAATGTCTTGTTTTTGATGATGGGGCCGCCAATGCGAGCACCGCCGCGATTGTCTTCTAGGTGCGGCTGCGGGATCCCAGCCGAATCGTTGTCCCACGTATTCGCATTCAAGTCGCTGTTCTGGGTAAACCAGTAGACAGAGCCGTGATAGTCGTTGGTGCCGTGGCGGGCGAGCATGGCGACTTGTCCGCCGGAACTCCGCCCGAAGGTGGCGTTGGGGTTCGATACACCGAAGTCGAACTCCTGCACGCTGTCCTCGAGCACGGGAATCCAGGTCCCGGCCCCAACCAGATTGTCGCTGATGTCGATTCCGTCGAGTGTGTACGTGTTCTGGTCATCCATAGCCCCGGCGGACCGCACATCGGGCATGGGAAAAGTGCTGTTGCCGAACCCCGGGGACACGGCTGGTTGCAGAGCGATCAGCTCGGTGGCGTCGTGCTGCAATGTCGGAAGCTGGTCGATTTCGCTATTGTTGATCACATTTCCGACCTGCGAGGTCGTTGTCTCGAGTTGAACCGTAGAAGCGGCTTCAACTGTGACTGTCTGGGAGAGCGACCCGAGGTGCATGGTGACGTTTACCGTGTAGCTTTTCGCGATGTCGAAGGCGAGGTTCTGGACGGTGGCTTTGCTGAACCCCTCTTTTGTGGCCTCGAGCGTGTACGAGCCGGGCCGCACGGTCGGGAAGGTATACTGGCCCGCTTCATTGGCCGTCACTGTCAGCGTGGCACTGGTGGCCAGGTTCGTCAGCTTAAGCGTGGCCCCCGGCACGTTGGCATTACTTTGGTCTGACACCGTGCCCACTACTGTCGCCGACGCAGCCGTCTGCGCCCTAGTCGATGTTGGCAGAGACAGTCCCACAGCGATTGCCGTTGCGAGGAACACCCATTTTGTGCTCATTTCGAGAAGACCTCCTCGGCCCTTTCTGTGCCGTGCCCGAGAAAGGCTCCGCCCATTCGTGTCGAACTGCGCCGGGCCTTCGAAGACAGGCATAGCTGGCCAGATCCACGCTCTATTCTGAAAAATCGCCGCAAAGTGAAGCGGAACCGCACCCCAAAACAGAATCTAGGCCGCAGCGGGCGACCGCCAACCGACTGAAACCAGCCCCCACCCCAATGGGGGTTCGCCCGAGTGGGCAGAGGTATACACCAAGGCCAGGTGGGTGTAAATGAAAATATTCTTTATACGATCTAAAATCACGGACCGCCTCTCTTCCAAATGCTGGCCAGGGAGGGAAGCGGCACAACTGCACAAGAAAAAAACGGCCGGCAGGGGTCATCCTGTCGGCCGCTTTCCGTCAAAGCTTCAAATCGGGCATCTACCTGCGCCCACCGCCGTGGAACCCGGCACCGCCGTGAAAGCCCGCTCCGGCGCGGACTGCGGCGCCGCCGCGGAAGTTGCCGCCTGAAAACCCTCGCACGACTGGCCCGGGCCCGTGTCCGACGAAGCCCCGGCTAGGGACAGGGCGCCCGTAGAACCCACGCCCGTAGAACCCCGGCCGGCCGTAGAACCCATGGAACCACGGCCCCGCCCCGATAAACACTCCGTTCAGGAACCATCGCGGACCGTAGTATCCGTATGGCGCGCACGCGTACGGATAATATGGATAGTAGCCGTAGGCGCAAACGGGAGCTGCACCAACGTAGGCGGGCCCAATGCCGATTCCGATTCCGACTCTGACCTGCGCGCTCGCCGTGCCGGCCATCGCGCCAGCCACGCCGAGAAGAATTCCAAGCAAAGCGACCTGTTTTAGATAGCGCATTGCGTCCTCCCTGCCCTACTTTCTCCTCACCTCTTCGATCGCATCCGACATCGCCCTCTCGTAAGGCAGGGCGCCTGCCAAATGCCGCAGTCGGCAGCGTGGTCCAGCTAAGCTGAACACCAACAAGCAGATGCGGAGTTCGAGGGACCCAAGGCGCTTTGTCTTTGGGTGTTTCGTTCTGGCCAGAGTCCACCACCACTGCTCCTTCTCAGCCACCACCACAGACAGGGAATTGCGCGTCGAGGGGAGATGAGGCCAGGAAAACACAGGGCTCGCGACTGGCGCCGCCGATGAGGCGCTCAGTCCGCGTGGTCGTCAACTGAGAGCTCTTCGCGTGCCGTCGTGTCCAGCCCGGAAATGCGTCCCCAGGCCGTCGTGCGCCAATTGTCGGTCACCTCCTGCGACAAGATCCAGGGCGGGATCTCAACGAGGAGGAAGCGACTCAGGCTGGCGAGATACGGCTCATACATCTCCCGCAGTTTGCGCAGCTTCTCGTTCGCAGCTTCGGTCTCGCGAAGGTGGTATCCGGCATCGGCCAGCGCAGCACGCAGACGAACGAGCTCGGGAGCTGGCAGCCGATCGGCCAAGCCGGAGGGGGGCGCGGCGGTGAAGAGCTGGGCCAGATCGACGACCGTATGGCGGCACATCGCGAAGGTAAGGCGCGCTTGGCGCGCGCAATCGCTTTCGACACCCGCCACGAGCAGCGCGCTCGCGTCGAGAATCGCCGCCAGCGCGGCAAGCCAGGATTCATTGTTGTGCTGCGAGCGGAAGTAGGCAACCGCGGGATAAGAGACGTGGCTTTCGAGAATGTCGGCGGAGGCGTGCTCCCAACTGTGCAGGAGCTGTTGCAACTCCCGCCAACCATCCGCGCCCGCATGACGCCGCAGGAGCTCGGCGGCCGTGGGCGGCGAACCCGCGCGCGCGTCGAGCAGAACGATATTCACCTCGCGCCGCGAGAAGGCCTGGTAAATCACCGGCAGGTAGCTGAACACCAGAGCAAAAAATCCGAAGCCCAGCCCGCTTTCGGCGACCGTCAGCCATCGCTCGGGCCACCCGTTCGGTGAAACGTCTCCGAGCCCAAGCGTGAAAAACGTCGTGCCGCTCAGGTAAAGGCAGGTCGGGAAGCTCGGCGGCGGGTGGACCGGTCCTGCCGCGTGCGCCGCTGCCCAGTCGAGCATGCCGAAGCCGAGGACGATTAAGGCGGCCCACAATACGAACAGAAGGAGGAGGGAGAGAGGGCCATAGACGCCGAGGAAGGTCTCCCGCAATTTTGCGCGCGGCATCCTCCGGGCGAGGGCCCGCCAAGGCACCCACGTGCTGCGGTAAACGAGGCGATTCAGCCGGAAGCGTCGCGTGGCGCGACGAGGGAGGACGATCGCTTCGAAGGCCTCCCATAACACGATGGCGATGATGACGACCCCGGCGGCGATCGAGAGTGGGATCATGGGCCTCCTGAGTCCGAGGAGCAGCTCGTCAGGCTGCTTGTTCGAGGCTTGCGTTCATGGTGATTTCCGCTCGGAGAACGCGCGAAACGGGGCAATTTGCCTTTGCGCTCTGGGCCGCGGATTGAAAGGCTTCGGCGGAAATTCCCGGTACGCGCCCGGCCACGTCGAGATGAATCTTCGAAATAGTCCAGCCGGCGTCAAGCTTCTCGAAGGTAAGGGTCGCCGTCGTGCGCAGGGTTTGCGGCGTGAAGTTCATGGTGCCGAGCTGGGCGGAAAGGGCCATGGTGAAGCAGCCCGCATGAGCCGCGGCGATCAGCTCTTCCGGGTTCGTGCCTTTGCCGTTTTCGAAACGAGTGCTGAAGGAATAGGGCGTATTCGAGAGAACGCCGCCTTCTGTTGAAATCGATCCTTTGCCGTCCTTGAGCGCGCCGGACCAAACTGCCGAAGCCGTTCTTTGCATGAATGTCTCCTTGTTCCTCGATCTGCTTTCCATGTTGGGCGACGGATCGAGGCTTTGAGAATCGCGAAAGGGGGAGCCAGCGCGGGGCCGGCCCCCCGATCATTGTTTTACGCTCGATGCCGGGCGAAATCTAGAGGCAGCGATGAACTAAGCGGAGGGCGGGAGAAAGATCACAAATGTGTTCAGCCGAGCACGCGAACGATCAGGCAGGTGATGTCATCGTGCTGGCGCGCATAGCCGACGAAGGTGTTCACACTGCTCATGACCCGCCCGAGCGTCTGCGCCGCGCTCTCCGCCGGCGCTGACTGGAGAATGGGGACCAGCCGGGCCTCGCCGAATTCCTCTCCGCGCTCATCGACCGCTTCGATCACGCCGTCGGTGAAAATGAAAAGCAGATCGCCGCTCCTAAACTCAACGGTGGCCGAGGCGTAGGAGGATTCGACGCCGCTCATCAGCGGTAAGCCGAAGGGTTGTCCGCCGACCGACAATCTCTGGATCTCGCCGCTTGCGCGCCGCAGGATCGGGCTATTGTGTCCGGCGTTGATGTAACGCATCTCGCGCGTCTCGACATCGATTTCGCCGAGGAAGGCGGTTGTGAAACGCCGGCCCTCGAGGCTATGCGCGCGCGCGTAGCGCTCGAGGCCCGCGGCGATTTCGTCGAGCGACTCGGGCGTGGCCGCGAGCGCACGCAAGCCGGACTGAAAGGTCGCCATGAGCAGCGCGGCCGGCACGCTTTTGCCCGCCACATCCGCGACGACCACGAGTAAGGGAGGCTTGGCGGAACCGGCGCCCAGCGCGGGGCGCTCGAACGCATCGTAGTAATCGCCGGCGATCGTATTCTGCGGCCGCGTAGCGAAGGCAATGTCAAAACCGGGCACGGTGGGCGGACAGGCGGGCACAAGCCACTGCTGAATCTCACGGGCAATTTCGAGATCGCGCTTCATGGTCACGCGATCGGCCAACTCGAGAGCGAGGAGCACGAACAGAATCAGCGCGCCGATTCCTCCCAGCCGGAAGGGTCCCACCGTCGTCTGGCCGCCGGTCCACCGGAATTCAGGCTCGGCCACGAGCAAGGCCAGGGCAATGAGAAGGAGAACGCGGCGAGCGGGCGATAGCTTCATCAGCATGGCCTGGAACAAGGCCCATGCCCCGCGCACGAAGCGCTTCCACCTTCTCCGTTCGCGCCGAATTTCGTCCCAATCGACCTCCGTCGAATAGAGTCCGTAGCTCGCTTTGGCTTCCGAGAGGAACTGGCCCCAAAGCTGTTCGAGCTGGAGCCCGTCGGTCACCCGCTGCCAGAACGTGCGCAGCTTGCCGCCCGCCTGGCGGCCCGCACGCGTCGGGCTATTTGCGGCCGTCGACATACGCCTGCATTATACGGCGACTCGCTCGTGTTTCCCTGCTCAGCGGTCGGCGGCACGACTACTTTGAACGCCATCGATTTCGCGCCATAATCGGCCCTATGAAAGCTCGCGAGCTCGCCAATCGCATTTGCACGACCTTGCGCGCGAAGGGTTACCAGGCCTACCTCGTCGGTGGGTGCGTGCGGGACATCGTGCTCGGACGCGAGCCTGTCGACTATGACGTGGCAACCGACTCGACGCCCGACGAAGTCGCGCGAATTTTTCCGGCGAGCCTGCCGGTCGGGGCGCAGTTCGGCGTTGTCGTGGTGAGCGACGACTCCGCTCAAGTCGAAATCGCCACGTTTCGCTCCGACGTCGGCTATAGCGACGGGCGACATCCGGACCGCGTCGAATATGCAAAGACGCCGCGGGATGACGTACGGCGCCGCGACTTCACGATTAACGCACTTCTGCTCGATCCCGAGAGCGGCGAGGTGCTCGATTTCGTGGGCGGGCGCGACGATCTTCGCGCGGGCATCATTCGCGCCATCGGCGACGCGGACCAGCGCTTCGGCGAGGACAAGCTGCGCATGATGCGGGCCGTACGCTTTGCCGCACGATTCGGCTACACGATCGAGCCCGCGACCTTCGATGCCATCAAGCGACACGCGCCGCGAATCAGGGAAGTCTCCGCCGAACGCCTTCGCGATGAACTGACGAAGCTCCTGACCGAGGGCGCCGCGCGGCGCGCCTTTGAGCTGCTCGACGAGACCGGCCTGCTCGAGCAGGTCTTGCCGGAGATCGCGCGCATGAAAGGCGTCGAGCAGCCGCCCGAATTCCATCCCGAGGGCGACGTCTGGCGGCACACGCTCATGATGCTTGAGGGCCTAAAGCCGGGCGGCTCGGCGACGCTCGCTTGGGGCGTTCTCCTGCACGATGTGGGCAAGCCGCCCACCTTCAAGCCCCCCGCCGGCCCCGGGGGTCGCATCCGCTTCGATGAGCACGTCGAAGTCGGAACCGCGATGGCCAGGGAGATTTGCCGACGCCTCCGCTTCTCGAACGAGGATACCGAGCAAATTGCCGCACTCGTCGCCAATCACCTGCGCTTTAAGGACGTGCCGCAAATGAGACCTTCGACACTCAAACGCTTCGTACGTTTAAACCGCTTCGAGGAGCATCTCGAGCTGCACCGCCTGGATTGCGCGGCGAGCCACGGCCAGCTTGAAAACTACCAGCTGGTCAGGCGGTTTCTGGCCGAAACGCCGGCCAAAGAGGTGCGGCCGCCGCGGCTTGTTACCGGCGATGACCTCCTGGCCATGGGCTTCCGCCCCGGACCGCTCTTTAAGTCCATCCTCGAGGCTCTCGAGGAGGCCCAACTCAACGGAAAAATCTGCAACCGCAAGGAGGCCCTTGAATTTGTGGAGGAATCATTTTCTGCATCGCGACAGCAACCGTAACTTCTCGCAGAGCATGCGCTTACTGGCAGGGCGCGGGAAGGCAGAATTTGCCGCCAGAAGTTTAGTATGATAGACTAAGATCTGCTGATATGAGTTGGCGAAAGATCTAAGATCCCTTTTGACCGTCCAATGCATCTAAGGGTCTAGATGGCCCGGCTTAGGCCCGGCCAGGAATCTTGCTTTTTTGCTGTTATTGCTAGGGGGAAAAGTGCCAAAGGAAAATAGAACAATTCCGCAGGAGCTCCCCATCCTCCCGGTGCGCGACACCGTTCTCTTCCCAGGCGCGGTCATGCCGCTGCCCATCGGTCGCGAGAGCTCGCTAGCGTTGCTTGAATCCTTGCAAGGGGCGGAAAAGCTGCTGGGCGTGGTGGCCCAACTCGATCCCCGCATCGAGACGCCCTCGGCGAGTGATATTCACACCGTCGGGGCGGTGGCCAAAGTGCACAAAATGGTGCGCATGCCGAACGGAAACGTGGTCGCCTTTCTTGAAGGCCTCGACCGCATTCGTGTGCTGGAGGTGGTCGGGTTCACGCCCTTTCTTCGCGCACGAGTCGAGCTGCAACCCGATCTTGAGGATCAACCCGACGCGGAACTGACCGCACTTGAGCGCAACGTCCAGGAAATCTTCCGCGAGGTCGTGGCGCGCTCGCCGCAGCTTTCCGATGATTTGCAGACGGCGGTCACGCACATCGACCATCCCGGGCGTTTGGCGGACTTTATCGCGGCCAACCTGCCCTCGCTCACGACCATGGTGCGCCAGGAACTGCTGGAGACCTTCAACGTCCGCAAACGCCTCGAGCTGTTGATCAACGAGCTTTCCAAGGAGAAGGAAGTTCTCGAACTGCGTAACAAGATCAACGAGCAGGTGCAGGAACAGGTCAACCAGAGCCAGCGCGAATTCCTGCTGCGCGAGCAGATGAAGGCCATTCAGAAGGAACTCGGCGAGGCCGATGACACGCAGGCGGAAGTCGAAGAGCTGCGCAAGAAGGTCGAAGAGTCGGGAATGTCGGCGGAGGCGAAGAAGGAGTGCGAGCGCGAACTCAAGCGGCTTGCCAAGATGACTCCGGCGTCCGCCGAGTACATGGTCTCGCGCACCTATCTGGAATGGATGACCTCGCTGCCGTGGAATAAAACCTCGGGGACAGACGAACAGCAGATCGACATCCACAGGGCCCAAGAGATTCTCGATGAGGATCACTACGACCTCGAGAAGGTGAAGGAGCGCATCCTCGACTATTTGGCGGTCAAGAAACTGCAGCCCGGAATGAAGGGGCCGATTCTTTGCTTCATAGGCCCTCCCGGCGTGGGCAAAACCTCGCTCGGCAAGTCGATCGCGCGGGCCATGGGCCGCAAATTCGTTCGCATCTCGCTCGGCGGGATGCACGACGAAGCGGAAATCCGCGGCCATCGGCGCACCTACATCGGCGCCTTGCCTGGACAGATCATCCAGGGAATCCGGCGCGCTGAGACGCTCGATCCGGTGTTCATGCTGGACGAGGTGGACAAGCTCGGTCGTGATTTCCGCGGCGACCCTGCGGCTGCGCTGATGGAAGTGCTTGATCCCGAGCAAAACGCCACCTTCCGCGACCATTATCTGGATGTGCCCTTCGATCTATCCCGGGTGCTTTTCGTGGCGACGGCCAACTGGATGGATCCCATCCCCGAGCCGCTGCGCGACCGCATGGAGATTCTCGAACTCCCCGGCTACACGGCGGAGGAGAAGATCCACATCGCGAAGAGGTTCCTGCTTCCGCGCCAGACCAAAGAGCACGGCCTCAAGCTCGGCGAACAGATCGAGTTCTCCGATGAGTCGTTGCACGACCTGATTCACCACTACACGCGGGAAGCGGGCGTCCGCAATCTCGAACGCGAAATCGCCACGCTCGTCCGCAAACAGGCCCGCCGCATCGCGGAGGGCGCGACGGGTAAGCTCGTCGTGACGCCGGATGCGATTCGCGAGACGCTGGGCGTCCCCAAATACCGTCTGGAAAAGGAGGTCGAGGAGCGCGTCGAGAAGCCGGGGGTTTCGATCGGACTCGTGTGGACACCGGTCGGTGGCGACATCGTGTTCATCGAAGCGAGCAAGATGCGCGGGGGCAAATCGTTCACCATGACCGGACATCTCGGCGAAGTCATGCAGGAGTCCATGCGCGCGGCGTTGAGCTGGGTGCGCGCGAACGCGGAGACCTACGGCATCGACGCCGACTTCTTCCGCAAGCAGGACGTGCACATCCACGTTCCCTCCGGAGCGGTGCCGAAAGACGGTCCCTCGGCCGGAGTCGCCATGGTCACCGCGCTGGTCAGTTTACTGAGCGGCCGGCCGGTACGACCGCGCGTGGCCATGACCGGCGAGATCTCGCTCACCGGGGTGGTTCTGCCGGTTGGCGGGATCAAGGAAAAGGTGCTGGGCGCGAAGCGAGCCGGCATTCGCGAAGTGATCTTGCCGTCGGAGAACGAACCGAACGTGCAGGAAGACCTCAAGCCCGAGTTGCTCGAAGGCATGCAAGTTCACTTCGTACGCACGGTCGATCAGGCGCTCGACATTGCCCTCGGCAAATTCGACCAGCCTGTGCGGCCGGTGCCCAGCGGCCCGGTGGGCCAACGTCCCCCGGCACCGCCGCCGTTACACTAGACGATCGGTCGGGCGCGGGAAGCGCAGCACTCGGCACGGCGTGACCAGGCTCGGAGCCCCAGCCTCCGGGCCTTTTCTATTTGGCTTGATCGCCGCTTTTCCGCATTGCAGGCTGCCCGCGTTTCGCGTACAGGTAATGACGGATGCCATTCCGTCCGAGAGAACTTGTGGTGCGCGCGCGCGAGGCGGCCCATCTGCTCCTGCGCACCCTCGATCGAGAAGAGATGGTTGGGCGATTCCTGGACATCTATGCCGCGGAGAATCGCCGGCCGGGACGCGCCGACCATCCAGGCCACTATCGCGAGCAACTGGAGACCATTCGCCGCGAAGCCATCCTGGCCATGGTGTTGCGGATCGAGGCGGCGCTCCCCAAGCGGCTCGAGGTTCACGTCCCGGTGACGAGCGGCTCGAGGAAGACCAAGCGTAAACGCGCTGGTCACCCCCGACGCAGGCCCCACAAGCCGAGAACCAGCGGCTGGGATTTCGCCATTCCCGTTCTCGATCTTTTCCGCGAGGAGTTCTTCGTGGCCCTTGGTCAGGCCCTTGCCTGGACCCAGCAGGATGCCGAAGAGTTCTGGCGCGACCTCGAACTATGCGAAAAGCTGCAGCCGGCCGATTGGCTTTCCTCCGGCCGCCATTCCCAACGCGTTCGGGCGGGGCCGTTCATCGACCGTGTCGCGTTCATACTCGATCCCTCTTTAATGGAGCAGGCGCGCCGCGCCGCGGGCAAATTCGAGGGCGAGCTCGGCGCCGCGGCCGACCGCGTCCTGCGCAGCGTCCTATCCCGTCGCCGCCGCGACTAGAGAAAACTCCCGATCGTCACGCCCAGGCGCAAGTTATGACACTCAGAAAAAAGGCGTGCCCTTCGGCCAAATCACGGAGGAACGATGGGGAGGCGCACGGACGTTGTTTCTGCCCCGCGGCCGGGAGATCGGATTCTATGAACCGAAGCATGCGGGTCACGTTCAGGACAGGAGCCCGGAAAGGGAGCAGGATGCGAACGGTCGAGACGAGGCGCTAGCTCCCCGCCCGGTGGGTGTCAGCTGGGCCCTGCTGGCTATGGGGCCGCCGGGGCCGGGTGCGATTCGGCTAGCGCTTCGATGCGCGACATGATGGTGTTCATGGCTTGATCGAAGTTCTTGTCTCGATTGCCGAGCAGGAGCGCGCCTCGCACGTACTCGGTGAGATTCCAGAGCGTAATGTTGGACTTGGGATCGATGACGCGCAACCGAAGCTGTCCGAGCACCGGGAGCCTGAGCCCCGTATCGCTGAGGGTCCAGCTAATTTCAAGTACGACGTTGGCATCGGTTGGCGAGGGGACGATCTGGTAGCGGCCCCAGCGTTTCATCGCGGCATAGAACTGGTTGTAAGGGCGGTCCGGGCCGCCATTAAACACCACCTCGTCGATGACGGTCTCCAGGCTTTCTCCGCCGGCATTCGAAATGAACACCTTTTGCGCGCCCGCGATCTCGGGGGGCACGGGAGCCGGGGCGGCTGTCGGCGCCTTCGCCTGCTGCGCGGGCAACGTCGGGACGGTCGCTAGAATCGCCAAGGTCAAGCGCAGCGCACCTCCTGTAATCGTTCGCAAGATCGATACCTCCCTTGCCTCGGGACCTACTCCGAGCGTGCCGTATCTTACCGCTGTAGAGGCGATGGGTGCCTCTCAGATGACGACCGATTCTCGGTACTCGCCGAAGGCGCGCCGCAGGGCATCGGAAATTTCGCCGACCGTGGCGTAGGACTCGACGGCAGTGAGGATGGCGGGCATCAGATTTTCCCCGCTTCGGGCGCGGCGCTCGACTTCGCCAAGCGCGTTGCGGGTCTGGCCGGCATGGCGACGTGCGCGGAGCGCCCGGAGCCGCGCGACTTGCGACCGCTCGATTTCCGGGTCGATGGCCAGTGTCGGGATGGGGCGATCCTGCCCGGTCTCGAAGCGATTCACGCCGACCACCACCTGCTGCCCGCTTTCGACCGAGCGCTGGCAATCGTATGCGGACTTCTGGATCTCCTGTTGGATGTAGCCGGCTTCGATGGCGCGCAGCATTCCTCCCATGGCGTCAATCTTTTGAATGTAATCGCGCGCGCCGGCTTCGATTTCATCGGTCAGCGTCTCGATGGCGTAGGAGCCGGCGACGGGATCGATTGTATTGGCGACCCCGGTCTCGCTGGCCAGAATCTGCTGCGTGCGCAAGGCCAATAGCGCGGCGTTTTCCGTGGGTAGGGCGAGGGCTTCGTCAAGCGCGTTGGCGTGCAGCGACTGGCATCCGCCCAGCACGGCAGCGAGACATTGCAGGGCTACGCGCACCAGATTATTTTCGGGCTGCTGCGCGGTGAGCGAGGAGCCTGCCGTCTGCGCGTGGAAACGCAGCATCGTCGAACGGGGATCGCGAGCGCCGAAGCGTTCGCGCATCGTTCGGGCCCAGAGGCGCCGCGCGGCGCGGAACTTCGCGATCTGCATCAGAAGCTCATTGTGCGCGTTGAAGAAAAACGAAAGCTGCGGCCCGAATGTGTCGACGTCGAGGCGCGCGGCAAGAGCGGCTTGGACGTAGGCGATGGCGTTCCCGAGCGTGAAGGCCACTTCCTGCACGTCGGTCGAGCCCGCCTCGCGGATGTGATAGCCGGAAATTGAAATCGCGTTCCAGTGGGGCAGCTCGGCCTGGCACCAGGCGAAGATGTCGGTCACGATGCGCAGGGCCGGAGCGAGCGGGTAGATGTAGGTGCCACGCGCGATGTATTCCTTGAGGATGTCGTTCTGCACCGTGCCCGAAAGACGGCGCAGGTCGGCGCCCTGCTCTTTGGCGACGGCAACGTAGAGCGCCAGCAGGATGGCGGCCGTCGAGTTGATGGTCATCGAGGTCGAGACGCGCTCAAGCGGAATGCCCTCGAACAGGGTGCGCATGTCTTCAAGGGAATCGACGGCCACACCGACTTTGCCCACTTCGCCGAGCGCCAGGGGGTGATCAGAGTCCATGCCCATTTGGGTGGGGAGGTCGAAGGCGACAGACAACCCGGTTTGCCCCTCGGCCAGCAGATAGCGATAGCGGCGATTGGATTCGACGGCGCTGCCGAACCCGGCGTACTGGCGCATGGTCCACAACCGGCCGCGATACATGGTCGGATAGACGCCGCGCGTGAAGGGAAACTGGCCGGGATAGCCGAGGTCTCGTTCGGGCTCCCAATCGGGCAGATCGCCTTCGCTGACCACGCTCCCGAGGGGCAGCCCGGTGGTTGAAGCGGCCTTGCGGTCGCGTTCGTCGAGCGGTTTGTCAGGACTCGCCATGGGCGAAACGGAGGCCTATTTCGTGTTTTCCAGCTGGCCGATGCGGCGTGCGCGGCGAAAGGCAACGAAGGAAAATACGAGCATCATGATCGCGTAGGCAATCGAAAACGCCATCAGCCAGACGATGGGGCGCGTCTTCCACTGCCGCCAGGCGGCCAGCGCTCCGTACAGGGCGAATAGGGCGAAAACCGTGCCCATGGCCTCGTGAAAAATCTGCCGCGTCACACGCCAGAGCGCGCGCAGCGAAACCAGGCTCGAGCGCCAGAGCAGGGACGGCAATCGGGGGTTCACCTGCACGATTCTAATCGAATTCCCGACGCTCGGCCACGCCATCTCCGGCGCTTGCGTACAGGTAACCGCTGCGGGACGTTGCTTTCGCCGAATGCTTGTTTGCCTCTTGCCCCCGCCCTAAAATTGTTGTAGGAAGGGCGTTCAACCCGGAGGTGGGCCTTTGCAACTTGATGACCGCATGAAGCAGTTGCTCCGCGAATTGGGACACGCCATAAACGACAGCGTTTCCGAATCGGATCGCATCGCGGAGGCCATTGCGAACGTCCGTTCCGCAGGATTCGATATCGTCCTAAAGCTGGACGCCACGATCGGCTTGGCGCGGCGCGCCTCGAAAGGGTCGGCGCGGCTCACCAAGCAGGACCGCCGATTTCTCGAGTCGCTGCATATCCGTGTCGATGAGGAAATCCTTGACGAGGAAGAGCCCGAGGCCAAGCTCGAAATCACGGCCCAGGACATCAAGTTCCTGAAATCGCTCAAGATTTCATTCGATGAAGAGATCTAGCGCTTTCGCGACGTTCTCCCTGGCCGCCATGGCCGGCTTGTTTTGCGCCGGGTCTCTGTTCGCGCAGGCCGGACCGCCCGTGGCGACCAAGCAGCTCAGGTCCAAGGCCACGTGGTTCAAAGCCGAGGTTGTGCACTTTGACCAGAATTCGATCATTGTGCGCCAGGTCGGCAACGAGCTCGATATTCGCACCTTCACGTATGCAGCCAGCGCGCAACCGCAAGTCGCCAAGGCGTTGGCCAAGGGCGGGTTTCAGTACGGGGACAAGATTCGCATTCGCTACATTTCGGGTGGTACCGTGGCGCTCTCCATTCGCGGCAAACCATCGAAACCGCCCAAGACGCCTGCGCCGCCTCTTGAACCTCGACGTCCGATCCCCGCATCCAGTTCGGCTCCGACCCCTCCGGCTCGCTGAACGCTCCGGCCGTTCCGCGCTCGAATACGCCGCCTCGATCGAGTTGTGCTACAACTGTCCCAATGATCCGTGCGCCGGCAGTCGCGGGGCGTTTCTATCCCTCTGATCCCGACCTTCTCGGCGAAGATATCGACAGGTATTGCGCAGGGGGCGCGAGGACAGGCGTGCGCGGGTGCCTGGTCCCGCACGCGGGGTACATGTATTCCGGGCACGTGGCCGGCGCTGTGTACGGCTCGATCGACATTCCCTCCGAGTGTATTCTGCTTGGCCCGCGGCACTTCCCCTACGGCGCACCCATGGCCATTTTGACCGAAGGAAGTTGGGCCACGCCCTTTGGCCAGACGCGCATCGATCAACTGCTGGCGAGTGAACTCGCCCGCGCCTGTCCGCGACTTCGCGAAGACGCCGTCGCCCACGCGCACGAGCATTCCCTTGAGGTGCAGCTGCCGTTTTTGCAGCGTCTGGCGCCGGAGTCTCGATTCGTTCCGGTGGTCCTCGCGACCGAGCGGTATGAGGTTCTCGAAGATCTGGGGCACGCGGTGGCGAAAATCATTTCCAAGGGCGACAACCGCGTGCTGGTTATCGTCAGTTCGGACATGAATCACTACGAGAGCGACGAGGTGACGCGCGTCAAGGACCGCCTGGCCATGGACTCGATTTTCGCGCTCGACCCGCGCGGCCTCTACGATACGGTTCGGAGGGAGGAAATTTCGATGTGCGGCTACGCGGCTGCGGTTGCCGCGCTGGTTGCCCTTGGCGATTTGGGCGTGAAAGAGGGAAAACTACTGCGTTATGCGACGTCCGGAGACGTCACCGGTGACCGCCAGGAAGTAGTGGGCTACGCCGGCATTGTATTTCCGTGAGTTGCGATCGTTCGCCACTGCCTTCCTGAGCGCGTTACAATTCTCATTCCGGGCTCGGTCTGGCGACCCCGGAGTTCACATGGCCAGAGCACAGAATCGGGTCGAACTCAGGGGGAGCACGCGCCCAGCGTTGCCCGGCGCGCGGGATATTGGCCCGGCGGATCCCCACGAGCAAATCGAGGTGACCCTCTACCTGCGCCGATCTTCGCGGCCCGCTCCGTCGGTCGCCGAGATTGGTTCCGAGCCTCTTTCCAAGCGGAGATATCTGACGCGCGAAGAATTTGCGCGCTCCTACGGGGCGAGCGCCGAGGACCTCCAGAGGGTTCGCGCATTTGCCGCTCGATACGGATTGCGCGTTACGAGCGAGAATCGCGCTGCCCGAGTGGTCAAACTCACCGGCACGGTCGGGACCTTCAACGAGGCGTTTGACACCTCCTTGCGCCGCTACGAGCATAGTTCCGGCTTCTATCGCTGCCGCACCGGCCCCTTGCGCGTGCCTGCCGATGTCGCCGAAGTGATTGAGGCTGTGCTGGGCCTCGACAACCGTCCGCAGGCGAAGCCGCACTTTCGACTGCGCAAGACGAGACCGCGCGTCGGTGCGCAGGCGGCCGTCTCCTACTCGCCGGTTCAAGTGGCCGAGGCTTACGATTTTCCAAGCCAGGCGACCGGCGCCGGCCAGTCCATCGGCATCATCGAACTCGGAGGCGGCTACAAAACAGCTGACCTCGATTCGTTCTTTGCTAATCTCAACCTCTCGCCCGTCCAAGTGATGGCCGTGTCCGTCGACGGCGCAACGAACTCGCCGAGCGGCGATCCGAGCGGCCCGGATGGCGAAGTCGAGCTCGATATCGAGATGGCCGGGTCTGCGGCGCCCGGTGCCGAGATCGCCGTGTATTTCGCGCCCAACACCGATCAGGGATTTATCGATGCCGTGACCACAGCCGTGCACGACGCAACGCTCAAGCCCTCGATCATTTCCGTCAGTTGGGGCGGGCCGGAAAATTCCTGGACGGCGCAGGCGCGTGATGCCTTGAATTCCGCCTGCCAGGATGCTGCTTCCATGGGCGTTACCGTCCTCGCAGCTTCCGGAGACGAAGGTGCCGATGACGGTACGAGCGCACCAACCGTCGATTTTCCGGCATCGAGCCCGTACGTCATCGGCTGCGGCGGAACAAAATTGAAGCTCTCGGGAGATACCATCGCGAGCGAGCAAGCCTGGAACGAACTCTCGAGCAACGAGGGGGCCACGGGCGGTGGCGTCAGCGAAGTTTTTGCTCTTCCTACCTATCAGCAGGGTGCCAATGTTCCGGCCGCTCCGAACGGATTTGCTGGGCGCGGCGTGCCCGACGTTGCGGCCGACGCCGATCCCGAGTCGGGGTACAACGTCCTCCTAGACGGCCAGCAGTCGGTGGTCGGCGGAACCAGCGCGGTCGCGCCATTATGGGCGGGTCTGCTGGCGCGCATAAACCAGGCCCTCGGAAAGAATGTGGGCTACCTCAATCCCCTGCTTTATTCCCCTCCGGCCGAAAGCACGTTTCACGACATCACTGCGGGGAGCAATGGAGACTATTCTGCCGGTCCGGGATGGGACCCCTGCACCGGTCTGGGCTCTCCCGACGGAGCGAAGCTGCTGGCCGCGCTCGAGTCGTGACGCATAAGGAGGGGCCGCGAATTCGGATCACCCCTGCTAGTAATCCCCGCCGACCCCTTGAAACAGGGCAGTCGAGGGCACCGATTTGGCCTGCGTGCCATCGTGCACCGCGTAGCTGATCGGGTGCCCGTTTGCATCCGACGACCACAGGGACGCACTCCCGTGCTCACCTTTCTTGTTCAGGGCATAGAACTGCAAGTCGAACATCTTGAGACGCGATTTGTCGAGGCTGAAGTTGTGCACCACCCGCCGCAACGCCTCAAGGCACGCCTCGGTCGGCGACATTCCCCCGCGCATCAGCTCGACAACGGTGTGTCCGCCGCAGATTCTGATGTTCTCCTCGCCGCGTCCGGTCGAGCCCGCCGCGCCAACCTCGTTGTCGACGAAACATCCCGCGCCGATCAGCGGTGAATCGCCGACGCGCCCGGAGATCTTCCAGGCCACCCCCGAAGTCGTGGTTGTGCCAGAGATTTCACCCTTTTCATTGAGCGCCAGGCAATTGATGGTGCCGGTCGGCGGATGCACCACCACATCTTCGATCCACGCGCGCAGCGCCTGCTTCTCGGGCGTGTCAAGCAGCTCCGCGAGTGTCTTATTCCATTCCGGGCTGTCGAGTCCGGGCCGCCAATCCTTCGAGATCGAGGCCTTCCAGGCAAGCCAGGCAAGACGCGATTCATCGGTGAGCAGATTCATGGCTTGAAAACCTTCGTCCTGGGCGAATTTCGTCGCGCCCGGGCCGACCAGAAACGTGTGATTCGTCTTTTCCATCACGGCTTTGGCCACGAGCGACGGATTCTTGATTCGTTCGATGGCCCCAACGGCACCACACTGCGCGGTTGGGCCGTGCATGACACAGGCATCGAGCTGAACGACGCCCTCTTCGTTGGGCAGTCCGCCGTATCCGACCGAATGGTCGTTCGGATCGTCCTCGACCCTGGTTACGACCGCCAGCACCGCGTCGAGCGTATCGCCGCTCGAGCGCAGCACGCGCATACCGTCGTCGAGGTGCTTCAATCCGTTATGCGCGGACAGGATCAGCGGACGTGTGCCCTTTGCGGCCCCTGCGGCTTGCGGCAGCCCCGCAGTGTCTTCGGAGACCACGTCAGCGAAACGAGGCGTTGCCCCAGCGGCATCGGCCCGGAAGAGTTTCGCTGCCCCTGCCGCGACGCTGCCGGCCAAGGTGGAAAGAAAGAATCTCCGACGCGTCCATTTCTCCATGATTTCCTCCGCTCATCTCGTCATTCGCGGCGCAGCGTAATTCCGACAGATTCGAACAAGGAGGTTTCCGTGAATCATGGTAACCGTTCAATCCGCATGTGCAGGCGAGAATTGCTCCGTTTGCGGCGGTTTGATCATCACCGACTAGGGCACCTTGGCTGCTCGAAGGTCGGCGAAGCCAGCAAAACGGAATGAGCCGCCGTCGCGCGGTGAGGCCGAATCGTATTCCGAATCTGCGCGCCCGAGGCGCTCCGCCGCCGGCTTTTTAATGAGTCACGCTTCAGGTTCCCTGCCGTCCCCGTCGGCGGAAGGTCGTACAATTGGTAGTCGACCCTGAGTCTCGGGCGTCGGAGGATTTGATGCGAGTCAAGATTACGATGGCGGTGAGTTTGATTTTTCTAGCCGGCCCCTGGGTGTTTGCAGGCCGGGCCGTCGCTCAAACCGAGTCCCAGGCGCCGCCACAGGTGCAATCCTCCGACAATCAGCAGGAAGCAAGCGGTCGAGGGAGCCGCGGCGCGTGGCCCATGCCCCCGGCCGCGCTGGCTCCCGACCTGGCAGCCCTGATGGGGCTGCCAGGGCGTTCCCAAGGCGTGGATGCGTCGAGCGAACGGCCGGGAGGGCCCTTGCGCGTCTTCTCGCGCTTGCTTGACGCACTCGACAATCCGCGCATCCGCACCGCGCTCGGACTTACCGACGAGCAGACGGCCGGCCTTCGCAAAATCATCGTCAACGCGGAGGTAGCGACGATCCAGACGGGAGCGGCCGTGGCCGTAGATGCCATTAACCTGCGTGAACTTCTCCGTGCCGACAGTCCGAACCGGGCCACGGTCATGGCCAAGGGGGACGATATTTCGAAATCGGTCTCACAGCTCATGAACCGCTATCTGGACGCCATTTTGTCCGCCAAGACGATCCTGACGCCCAAGCAGCAGGAAATGATTCGCGGGTATTTCGAAAACCGTCCCGGCCGAACGGGGATGGCCCGCCCCCGCCCCTGACCGCACAAGCGGGCCCCATCGTTTTATTCCCTTCGAGCACGACGCCAGAAACAGGGCCAAGCGTCGTAGGGCAACTTCTAGACATCCGAGCGGTCGAGGACGAGCTGGGCGGCGAAGGGGAAGGCTAGCGAAAGCAACGTCCAGCCGATAATCTCGATGCGCAGGCCAAGGTACCACGGTCCGGCCGGATAGGACGTCAATTCGACAAGATTGGGGGTCGGCAGCGAGATTCCCTCGAACTGTCTGAGCAACGCAGAAAGGACGGAATAGGCGAACAAGATGGCCACGCTCCAGATGACGCCGCGCTGGCCGCTACGCCAGAGAACGCCAAGGAAGAAGGTCAACCCATAGACAAGCCCGGCGGTGAGAACGAGGGTGCCGCCCATAAGCGGCAGATCGAGCCCCCTGACGTGAGCCGGGGACGGAAGCTGCCGCCAAACGGGACCGAACAACCCGACGTTCAGCGCAAAGACGAACAGCGCGGTGAAGACCAAAAGCCCCAGAAGCTCGCAGACTCCCGCCATCCAGCCCGCCCAGACGAAATACTTGCGCGAGCGGGGCCTCGAGAGGAGAAAATCGCCGGTTCCTTTGCCGATATCGGCACCGACATTGTGGCTGCCGGCCACGAAACTCATGACCACGGCACACAGGTAGGTGAGCCCAAACGTGACGCCCAATTCCATGATCCAGAGCGTGCGGGCGTCGCCGCCCATGTGGCCGAGGCGATTCGCCCGGTACATCGAATAGAGCCATAGAATCGCCAGCAGGACGAGCAGACCTAGATAGACGAAGACACCGCGGCGTGTGTCGCGCCAGTATTTCCAGAAGTACATGGTTCCTCCCTGCGCACCAGCTGCAAAAAGACTTGCTCGAGATTGAGAGGTGAAATATCGAGGATCGTGGCGCCTTGCTGGCGCAGGCCGGAGGCGAATTGTTCGGCCCGGTTCCGCACGAAGTACTCGTAGGCCGATCCGGCGGCGTTCACCGAGATGACTTGCGCATTTGTTGCGCCCGGCAGCGAGTTGCCCGATGCGGTGATGCGGCGATATTCGGCGCGGATCCCCTCCAAGCTGGCCTCGAGCAACAGCTTCCCTTCATGAATGATGCCCACCCAATCGGCAACCTTTTCGACCTCGGCCAGGTTGTGCGAGGAGAGGAAAATCGTTCGCCCCTCCCCGGCATAGTCGTCGATGAGGACGCGCAGGAGTTCATCCATGACCACGGGATCCAGGCCCGCCGTGGGCTCATCGAGAATGAGCAGGTCCGCGCCTTGCGCGAGCGCCATCAGCAGACAGAGTTTCGTGCGGTTGCCCAGCGAAAGCTTCTTAAACGGCCGGTCCATGGGAATTTCGAGCTGGCGCGCGTAGTTGCTTGCCACCTCATCGGACCAGTGCGGAAACAGCGGCCGGTTGAAACGCACAAGATCGCGGCCGTTCATCGCCTCGAACAGAAGCTTTTTCTCTGCCACATAGCCTGTTCGTTCGAGAATCCGGAGCCTGTCGCCGGGCCAACTCATGCCGAAGATCGACAGCGAGCCGCGCGTCGGGCGGGCAAGCCCCATGAGCATGCGGATGGTCGTGGTCTTTCCGGCCCCGTTGCGCCCGAGAAAGCCGTACACGGAGCCTCGCGGAACATGCAGGTCGAGTCCATCCACTGCGCGCGTGCGCCCATAGATCTTGGCCAGCCCCTCGGTCAGAAGCGCATGCTCGGTCATTTCCGCCCTCCCAGCTCGACGAGCGATTCCTCGACCAGCTTCAGAATGTCTTCACTTGTCAGTCGAAGATGCGTTCCTTCGACGGCCAACTGCATGGCGAACGGCCTGAGGCGTCGCACCTTCTCCGCTTTGAGCAGGCCGGGAACGCCTTCGGCCACGTAGGTTCCGCCGCCGGGAACGGTGCGAATGACCCCGTCGCGTTCAAGATTCTGGTAGGCGCGCGCCACCGTGTTCGGGTTGACGCGCAAGTCCGAGGCCAGGCGCCGCACCGAGGGCAGGGGATCCCCTTGCTTAAGGGCTCCCGCCGCCACGGCATGTTTCACCTGCCCTTCGATCTGAAGGTAGAGGGGGACGCCGGAAGCCGTATTCACGTGCGCGAACATACTGTACTAATACACTAATACAGATGAGCGTGTCAAAGCTTTTTGCGCGGGCCCCTCTGCGGCATCAGCCGGCGCGGGATTTGGCCACGATCAGCGTGATGTCGTCGCGCTGCTCGTCGCGGCTGAAGCGGCGCACATCGGCTACGATTCGATCCACCAGGGCCCGGGAGGGCAAATCACGATGCTGGCGTAGGGAATCGACGAGTCGGCATTCCCCGAATTCCTGGCCCGAGTCGTCAAAGGATTCGGTGATGCCGTCGGTGTAGAGTGCGAGCGTGTCGCCGGGAGAGAGCGCGCGTTCGCCCACGGTGCACTTCCACTCGCGAAACAGTCCCAAAACGGTGCCCGTGGCATCGAGCCGCTCGATGGCGCCGTCGTGGCGCAAGACGAGAGCGGGATGATGGCCGCAGTTGGCATAACGCAGCCGGCCGCTCTGGTCGTCGTACTCGGCGAACAGCAACGTGGCGTACGCGTTGTCGGGGGCGTTCTGGCAAAAGAGCTGGTTCACGGACTCAAGGAGCCGTTCGGGCTGGTCCAGAGCGACGGCGCATTGGCTGCGCAGATTGGCCTGCAAGTTCGCCATGAGCAGGGCGGCAGCCATGCCTTTTCCGGAAATGTCGCCAATCACAAGGCCGAGCCGCTCACGGCCGAGATCGAGGAAGTCGTAGTAGTCGCCGCCAACTTGGAGAGCCTGGATGCACAGTCCCGCGTAATCGAGTGTGCGGAGCGACGGGACGTGTTGCGGGAAAAGCCGCGCCTGCACCTGCTTGGCAAATTCGATTTCCTGCGCCGTGCGGCGCTCGGCCTCGACTCTCGCAGCCGCCGCGCGGCGTTGGGCCTCGAGCGCATGGGTGACCTCGTCGAAACTGACCAGCGTAAAAGAATTTCCGTCGATGTCCCGGAAACGCGCGAACGTGCTGCCCCAAACCGGTGTCTCTTGGCCCAAGAGCCCGGAAACACGCCCGGCCGCGGACGTGCTGTGGTACTTGATGCGGCGCAGTCGCGGCGTAGTCTGAAAGCGAACACCGCGCCCCACCCACTCCTGAAATTTTGCGGCGACGTCGTCGGTGATGAACGCCACGTGCGTCGAGCGGCCAATGAGTTTGTGCTCGGGCGAGTCCGGCCGAGGAGCAATGAGGGCTAGAATGGCCGTCCCGTCGGGGGGTGAAACGGCCAGCCAGCGTTCCCCGGATTGAAGCCGCACATCGAAGGCCACCTCGAAGCCGAGCTCGTCGCGATAGAACTCGAGGCTTCGCTGCTGGTCCCGAACGTACACGTTGACCGATTGCAGCCGAAGATAGGCTCCGGGATGACTGCGGCCGGCGGATGTCCGGGACGGGCGGGAGGGAGCCGAGTCTGCCATCGGAGGATTATAAGCCTGCCCAGCCAAGGCCACGCCTGGAGGCGGGCTATCGGCGGCTGCCGCCAAAACCGAGAATGGGGCGAAAAGCGGCTGGCTCAGTCTCCCGCGACAGTCGCCTCGGCATCGGCGTGAGCGGGGAGGTCGGCGCTGGCGCCGTGGCTGTTCCCATTCCCGTTTCCGCTGCCGCCAAGAGTGCTCGCATCTCTCTTGCCGTCTGTGCCCGCAATTTCAACCGGCTTAACGGGCGCTCCGGGGACGGCCATCTTGATTTGCTCGAGCGAACCGATGTTGACGACGTCCTCCTGCGGGCGCTTCAGCACGAGTTCTTCGTAGATCTTGCGCACCTTAGCGGCTTCCTCAAACGCCTTCTTGCGGCGCATGCGGTCCTCTTCGGCTGCGGTCAACGGAATATCGTGCTCGAGGTGACGCACGCGGGAGGCATCTTCGGCGTCAATCTTGAGAGAGTGCTCGTAGCTCTGCAGGTTGACGCTCTTACCCTTGGCGTAAATCTCGTGCTTGCCATGCGTGCGATACCATTCGGCAACGGTCGCGTTCTTGTACATGTTCTCAATGATTTTCCGCCAGCCGATGCCCGTGTTGTACGCGCAGAAGGAGATTTCGCCCTGCTGCGTGGCGTAGGGAATGATGCACATTTCCGTGCGGCGGAAATCGTAGTTGAAAAGGTCCTGGAACCACATCCCGGCGATAAACAGCATGTTCCAGGGATCTTCGAGCCGGCGCTGGATGGCATCTTCGTAGGTGCGGCTCGGGTTCGTGCGACCATATTTTTTGTCCGAATTCTTCGATACCGCCCAAGTCTTGTCGAATTTCTTGAGGATGTCCTTCAAACGCAGGCTCGGGGGCGCTTCCCAGGGGTCGTAGTTGCGCAGCATGGCGAGAGCCATCATAAACGCGGAGAACTTCCTGCTCCGAGCCGCGTCCGTGATCGCGTGAACATCCTTGACGAGCTGCGGTGCATTCAAGAAACGCGAAATCGGCGCCCATTCCTTGGTTTCCTTGTGGACCATCAGGGCCGTGCCCACGCCGCAGTTCGGGTGGCAGCCGCAGGAGAGCGCGCCCCACTGGGCTTCCGGGCCGTGCACCATATCCGCGAAACCGGCGAACGGGGAAATGAACGACAGCGGGAACCAGTCGCGCGTCGGCTCGATTTTCCCAACCTGGTCGCTGACGTCCTTGGCCAGGTGCGAGAGGGTATAACGCTGGCGCATGCGCCGCTCGGGGGTAATATCTTCATCGCGGCCGGTAAACGATACCGGCTGGAAGGAGACAAAGGCGATCTTCTTGGGGTTCTCCATGGCGAACTTCACGATCGGGCCCACTTGATCGTTGTTCACGTTGTTGACGATGGTCGTAACCAATACGATCTCGATGCCCGCCTCATGCATGTTCTCGATGGCGCGCAGCTTCACGTCGAACAGGTTGCCCACCTGACGGTGGCTGTTGGCGTCGTTGCCGATGCCGTCAAACTGCAGGTAGGCGTAGCGCATGCCGGCCTGGAAGGCCTGCTTCGAATAGTCCTTGCTCTTGGCGAATTCGATCCCGTTCGTTGCGGCTTGCACGCTGTTGTAACCGATTTTTCGCGCGTAACGCACCGCGTCAATGAACATCGGGTGCATGGTCGGCTCGCCACCCGAGAACTGCACGGACATTTGCCGGCGCGGTTTGATCTTGAGGGCATTGTCGAGAATCTCGGTGATCTCTTCCCAACGAAGCTCGTGGACGTAACCGACTTGGTTGGCGTCCATGAAGCAGGGATCGCACATCATGTTGCAGCGGTTGGTGAGGTCGACGGTCAGAACCGCACCGCGACCGTGACGCACGGTGCTCGAGCCGTGCCGGTGCAGGGTTTCATCATTGTGCGCGGGAATATCGCGGCCCGGAAAATTCCGCTCGATCCAGGCGAGGAATTTCGAATCGAGGGCCATCAGGTCTTCATACTTCCCGTGCAGCGGACACTCCTTGACCATCCAAACCTGGCCGTCGCGTTCGACGATTTGCGCCTTGATTTCCCCGACTTTTTCGTGGACGAGGTCGGTCCAATCTTTCTTGCCGTCGATGATCGCTTGGCGCGCCTCTTTGACGCAGTCAGGACAGAGCGAGTCGGTGGTCCGCGGCCAGCCCAGTGTCGGCTTCGACTTTTCCCAAGACTTGAGCAGCGGCTTGTCCGACCATGCCGGCGTAAAGGAGGGATTCGGACGATACTTGTTGAAGAACTGTATGGTGTTGAAGACGAGACCGGCGGTCTTGGCCAAGGTCCAATCGAACGATTTCCAAAGGCGATTCTGAACTCTTACTGGCATAGTCTCGTACTCTCCCCTCTATAAAAGCGAGCGCTGAGCCTAGGTTGGATGGCCCCCAAGGGCCTGGAAGGGATCCCTTTAATTCGTTCCAGTACTAAAGTTTGAGACCCTTTGGGCTATACGTCCACCGGTCTCGGTTGAATGGGGAAAATCAGGGGACGAATGGCGTTTTGCGGCAGCGGATGGGAGGCCGGTCCAGGCCCCAAGCGCCCAGGCCCGGCAGGTTCGTCTCTGGCCGACGGAAATGAAGCGAAAGCGGGCGTTCCGATTCCGAATCTTTCAAGGCAGGATTTCACCGCTGGTCCCAGCCTCAAGCAGCCGCGAAGAGGGCGGCTCGTTCCTAGATAGCAGGCCGGTGCCGAGGATTCACATTTCCGTCATGAAGGATTCTTTACGTATTCACAAGGGTTCAGTAGACGGGCCTGGGCTGGTGGCCGGTTTCTGGCGAAGTTCGGGGTGTTGGTTCGTCGGGGAGTTATCCACAGGGACATCTTGACCCGAACTCACCAATCAGAGTAAAAGCCGAGCCGACAAGACAACTTGACAGGGGGTGTGGGGTGAGCTTGAAACTGAGATTTTGGGTGTGCGCGTTTGTCTGCTTCCTTTCTCTTTTGCTGCTTCCCGGTCCGGCACGGTCTCAACAGACGTTAGGTGCCATCGACGGGACGGTCATCGATCAGAGCGGCGGCGTGATCCAGGGGGCTGCCGTCAAGATTCGCAACCTTGCCACAAACCTCGAGGTGAGCGCCGACACCAAGGGTGACGGGTCGTTCAGTGTTGTCGACCTGCCCATCGGCACCTACGAGGTGACATTCTCGAAGGAGGGGTTCGAGAAGGAAGTCTATTCCGAGATTCTCGTGCAAGGAAACCGCACGACAACGGTGAACGCGAAAATGTCTCCGGGCGTCGTGTCGACGACGGTGAGCGTCAACGCCACACCGCTGATGAACGAAACGGATACGACGAACGGCTACGTCGTCGACCAAACGACCATTCAGGACACCCCGCTCGGGACCGGCAGCTTCACGCAACTTGCCATTCTAAGTCCCGGCGTGCACGCGGATTTTCTGGGCGGTTCGGGATCGAACTCAGGTCTCGGGAATCAGGCCATCTTCTCGACGGGAAACCGCGACACGAGCAATAGCTTCTCCTTGAACGGGACGAACACGAATAACCTCTTTAATGGGAACTCGACGAGCCAAGTGGGTGAGAACCGCTTCGTTCTGAATACGGGTGAGAACTTCGGCGCGAGCGGCGGAATTCAGACCAGCACATCGGTTTACGGAGCGATTGGTCAAGCGCTGCCCACCCCGCCCCCCGATGCAATCCAGGAAATCGACGTGAATGCTTCGATGTACGACGCCTCCCAGGGTAACAACAGCGGCGCGCATATCAGCGTAATTACCAAATCCGGCACGAACCAATTCCATGGTTCGCTTTGGGAGCAGTACCAGAACAGCGATATGAATGCTACGCCCTATTTCTACAACGCAGTTGGCCTGTCGACTCCGTTTCTCAACCGAAACCAGTTCGGGGCCACCCTCGGCGGGCCCATCAAGAAAGATAGACTGTTCTATTTTCTTTCCTACCAGGGAACTCGCCTCGCGGACGCCGAATCGTCCCAGAAGGATGCGACGGTTCCGTTCTACTTGACCCAGGATCGCAGTGCGCAGGGCATCGCGAACGCGATTAACGCGACCTATTTTCCCGGTTGCGGTCCAAATCAAACGCCCGCTAATCCCTGTTTCCAGACCAGCCAGATCAGTACGCCAGCGATGAACGTTCTGAACGCAAAGCTTCCAAATGGCCAGTACTTGATCCCGAGCCCGAGCGCAGTGTTTGCGGGAACGCAGGGTTACACGATGGCCCAAAACCTCGGCTATGACGCGATCGTGCAGGGGCCGAATTCGACTTCCCGGGTCGATCAAGGGATTGCCAATCTGGATTACACGGTGAGCGCGAAGGACCATTTGTCGGGGAAGTATTACATTCAAGACAACCCGACGACGAATCCGTTCGGTGCGGTTGGCTCCTTGCTTGGCTTCTCCCAACAGCTTTTGGCCGGTAGTGACGTATTTTCTCTGACCAACACGACCATCCTGACGCCGAACCTCACTTGGGCGCAGACGCTCGGGTTCACCCGTTTGCGGGCGTATGCACAGACCGAGCAGGACTTCACGCCGGGTCAGTTGGGCATCAACCTGCTCGGCGCGGCGACATTCCCTCAGTTCGACATCAAGTATGCTGATCCGCAGATTGACGACGGACTCGAGTTTGGCCCGAGCGCCAGCTTCGGCGATGCCGGCATGTACCAGAACCAGTGGGAATACGGAACCACCCTGAATCTAGTGACCGGGAGGCACACGATCAGCACCGGGTACCAGTGGGACCATACGCAGCTCAATGTCATCAACAACAACACGAATACCGACACGCTCGACTTCACTTCTTTCCTCACGTTTGTGGAAGGGAATGTGCGAGGCGGAGACGCATTCGAGGGCTCGGCGAACCGTTATTACCGGTCCGATACGGCAGGGGCGTTTGTGAACGATAGCGTCAAGCTGCGCAGCAATCTGACCCTGACCGCAGGTCTACGCTGGGATTTCGACGGGCCGCTGTCGGAAAAATATGGTCGGCTGACCGGGTTCAACCCTGCTCTGTATGCCTATGACGCGGCCAGCGACACGATCACGAACTCGGGCTTGGAGATCGCGGCACCGGGCAGCACCTTACAGAACCAGCGTCAGTGGGGTTTCGCCCCGCGTATCGGCGTTGCCTGGGAACCGACTGCCAAGTTGACGATGCGCGTCGGCTACGGCATCTATTACGACCGCGGCGAGCTTTTCAGTTATTTCTCACCGAGTGCCGGAGCAGGTTTCAATGGCCCCTTTGGCGTTACGCTGGCTCCTCCCTTCGTCGAGCCGATCGCGGCCGCCAAGAACGCGCCTCTTTCGGCACCGTTTGGCACGGTCGAGCCTGTGCTACCGCCGGCGAGTCAGGCTGGATTCACAGCCTTGCTGCCCAACTTGGCCCAAACGGCCTGTGGATATCCCGGATGCTGGCCCACGGGGAACCTGTTCGGTCCCTTCTTGTTCGGTGGTTACGACATCGATAACAAGCTGCCCTATACGGAGAACTGGACGCTCGACTTCCAGTACCAGCTTTCGAATAGCTGGATGTTTGAGGCGGGATACGTGGGGAACCGCGGCCTGCATGAAGTGTTGCCCATTCCCTTCAATCAGCCGCTGCTGGCCACGCCGCAGAATCCGGTAAACGGCCAGATTTACTCCTACGGCGGCACCAGCCCATTGTCCGCCGCAAACTGCTATACGGACTGCCTGGATCTTGAGCCCGTCTACACAAACGAATATTCAGGTAACGCGCCCATCCGCGTGCCGTATATCGGCTATGACATGAATTCGGTGCTCTACGAGGCGGAGGGTATTTCCGATTACAACGCCCTGCAGCTTCAAGTCCATAAGCGTCTGTCCAACGGGCTCCAGTTCACGGGATCGTATACCTGGTCACACGCCCTTGATGAGCAAAGCGGACTCGGCCTCTTCTTCACGGGCAACAATCCGCTCGATCCCAGACAAAACTATGCAACGGCGGACTTCGATCAGACGCACGTTCTTTTGGTGAACTACAGCTATACGATTCCAAACCTCACGAGCAGCGAAGCCCTCGGCTATGCCATCAACGGTTGGACAATCGGCGGGCAGAGTGTGGCGGAGAGCGGGGAGCCCTACAGCGTGTACGATTATTCGGGCTCGGTCGCCAGCCTTTATTTCGGGACCGATGACGAGATCGGGAATCCGATCGTCCCGCTTAAGCAGGGTGTGACCGTTGGACAGGCAAAATTGCAGGGCACGCTCGGCGTCAACGCGAATAAGCCCGTACTCAATGCCAACGATTTTGCGCCGCAGTTTGTGGCCCCCGGCACGGACGGAGTGCCTCCCTGTGACGCGACCGGATGCGATCTGTACGAGTCGCTCTATGGCGGCTCGGGGCGGAACACGTTTCGCGGGCCGTTCCAGGTGCGTTTCGACATGAGCCTGGCCAAGCAGTTTCCGATCCGGGAGCGTTTCGCGCTGCGCTTTGAGGCCGACGCGTTCAACATTTTTAATCATCCCGATTTCGACGCGCCGAACAATGACGTGGATTTCTTCCCCAATTACGAAGGGCCTCCTTCGATTCCGCCAGAAGGCAGCCTGGGAGTGATTCAACATACGATCGGGAGCCCGCGCTTCCTGATGTTGCAGCTGCGCTTCTCGTTTTGACCGTCTGAATCTCCGATCTCCGAGAGGGCGTCTCAGAAACCTGCGACGCCCTCCCTTCTGGTGCGCCGGGCAGGGCGCACTCACACGGCGGAGCTTCTGCTGCCGCGGTCGATTGCGTAGGTCCTCAGATTTTCTCTGTCGAGATAAGCCCCAGAAATTTCAGCCGAGGTTGAGCGGGGTGCGGAGGACGCCGATGGCGAAGTGGGCGAGGTGCGGGGCTTCCTCATCGAGCTGGAGCCAGCGGACGATGCAGTGGTCCTTGATGTACTGGGTGACCTTCGATTGGTTGATGCCGAGATGTTCAGCGAGCTTTTCCTTGAGGTCGATACCCGGATAACTGCGGTCTCTCCCGCGCTGCCCCCGACCGTGTCCGCCACGGGCCAGGTTGCCGAGGCCGATGCGAAGCGTCTGGCAGGATTCGATGTAATACGAGGTGACCTGATCGGAATCAGAGAGCAGGAAAACGCCGGGACCGGCGGGGGCGTCGCCGAGCTCGTCGAGGCGATAGAGCGGGCTTGAAAGCAGGCGCCGCAGCATGGATTCCAGATAAGCCATGCGCGAAGCGAGTCCCGGATCGCCGGCGCGGCCGCGCGCGGTGCGTTCGGAGGGAAGCTGCGGCGGCGCGAACTCGGCGCGAGCAGGGCTCAGAAGAGCGGGCGTATCGGCGGGGGCAGCCGCCGGCGCGCCGCCGTGGGCAGGTGCCGGACGAGCGGCGATGGATTTTCTGCGACGCCCGCGACCTCCGCGCCGGCCCCGGCGGCGCTTTCCGCGGCCCTCGGGTCGCGCGGTCGCGCTTGCTTCGGGTTGCGATTCGATCGGGCCCTCTGCGAAGGCCGTCTCTGAAGGCGCGGGAGTTTCCTCGAAAACCGCAGGGGACTGTTTTGGCTCGTCGGCCTCCGGGCGGGATAATTCGTCTTCCCCCGGTGTGTCCGTTTCCGATGCTCTTTCGCCGACTGGTTCGAGCGCGGGAGCGGGGACTTCGACGCCGAGGCGGGCGAGCGCCTCTTCGGCTTTTCTCTTCCACTCCGCCCGTCGGAAGCGGTCGGCCGCGGCGACGTACCATTTCGCCGCTTCGTCAGGGCGGCCGTTTTTTTCCTCGAGCACGGCAAGCTCAAAGGCAACCATCGCGTCGCGTGTGCGCTGGTAAAGCTCAGAGAGCTTCGCCGACGGATTTGTGCTGCCTTTGGCTTTGCGGATGCGCGCTTGAATTTGCCGCCAGTCTGCCATGGTCGGAGAGTGTGATTGTATCAGCCGACAGGTGCGGAGGCCAAGATTGTGCTCCCCTCCTGTACCTTTTTAGGTCGAACGCCGCTGCCCAGCCCCGCTCAGCGCCGCGAGGGCAGGTCGCTAGGCCTGCTAACGATTGCGTCGGGGCCGCGTCGAATTGCATGTGAGGAGCAGGGCCGCCTGCAATGACCGCTGCAACGCCCCAGTCATGAGCAGGACGGCCCAGCTCTTCGACCCATCCGTCTCGCGCCGGCCATTGATCCGCGCGCCGTCAGGGCAGCTCACGCACCTCAACCCTTACCATCTTCCCCTTGCCTTTGCCGCGCCGCGTAAACCATTCGCTCAAGGCCTCGGCCAGGCGAGCGGGGTCGACGTCGAGGCCTGCTTCCAGCCGGCCGTCGGAGATGGGCAACGCGTCATCGAATTCGGCCGAGCCCGTGAAATTGCGCATGCAAAAGCTGTCCAGCCATTCAAGCGGCGCAAGCTGCCGCTCACCGTCAATGATGATTTCGGCCTGAAGTTTGCGTGCATACATGGAGCACCGCTTCCGGGAACCGCTCATCTCCGAGCGGCGCGCCGGCTGCTCGCTAATCCGCTTTCGAGAGCGGGCGGACGGCAACTTCCTTGAAATAGACGGTATCGCTGCCCGCATGGTTCTGCAATCCGATATAGCCATAGTTTGGACGCGGACCGCGATCAGGCTCGTACCCCTTCCTCTTGGGTGGCACAGGCCCACCTTCGCTGAAATCAGTCACCTCAACGCCGTTCAGCACGACAATCGTACGAGGGCCATCGAGCCTGATGTCCATCGTGTTCCACTCGCCAGTCTTGCCTGGCTTGGCCAGGGCCTTGGTGAGCGAGTACAGCACACCGGTAATGTGGTAATCGTCCTCCGCGTCGTCGATCTGCACTTCGTACCCTTTGTTCACCGGCATCCAAGGCTCGCTGGGCGGCTCAGGAATGCGGATGAACACGCCAGAGTTGTCGTCCTTCTTCCCCGTTTTGTAAACCGTGCGAATCACGCAAGCACCGAATTTCTCGCGCGTGTACCACAGCAGGCCCATCCCGCCTTCGGTTTTGAGCAGCCCGTCCTCGATGACGAATCGTCCGGGGCCCACATGCTCCCATCCGGCAAAGTCTTTGCCGTCCCACAACTCCCTCCAGCCTCGACTTTGCGCGCGGGCCGGTCGAGTGAAAACAAGAAGTGCAAAAAGCACCGCGCAGGATGAGCCCGCTCGTCTGATTCTCACCGGGCCTCCTTTCCGGAAGCGAACAGTAGCAGATTTTGGGGCAAAGGGAGGCCCGACGGACAATCCGGCAGGCCGCAGCCTTCGCGCGCAAATCGCTTGGTGGCCGATTCAACTCGTCTTGCAATTCCTGCCGGGCTACCCTACACTTTTTTTTGTCAACATCTGGGCTCGGCCATCTGCGACCTGCCCGGGCGATGGTCGGGCGAGGGTTCCTCGCGAATACCGGGAGATTTCGTGTCGACACCTCTCGAAGATTGGGTTGAAGAATCCGCGCGACTGACCAAGCCCCTCGCGGTTCACTGGTGCGACGGGTGGGATGAGGAGAACGCGCGGCTGACCCGAGACATGCTGCGCGACGGGACCTACATCGCGCTCAATGAGCAAACCTATCCGCGGTGTTATCTCCATCGCAGCAACCCGACCGACGTTGCGCGCACCGAGAACGTCACCTTTATCTGCACAGAGAGAGAGAACGACGCGGGCCCCACCAATCACTGGATGTTGCCCGAACAGGCCAAGGCCAAGGTGCGACCGCTCTTTGAGGGTGCCATGAAGGGCCGGACGATGTACGTCGTGCCGTACATCTTGGGACCGCTCGGCTCGCCCTACAGCCGGGTGGGCGTTGAGATCACCGACAGTCCGTACGTGGTGGCCAGCATGCGGATCATGTCGCGCATGGGCCAGGTGGCGCTCGAGCAGCTTGGCACATCCGCGGAATTTGTTCCGGGTCTGCACTCGCTCGGCGATCTCGATCCGAGCCGGCGGTTCATTCTGCATTTTCCTGAAGAAAAACTGATCTGGAGCGTCGGTTCGGGCTACGGCGGCAATGCCTTGCTTGGAAAGAAATGCTTTGCTCTGCGCATCGCCAGCTGGATGGCGCGCCGCGACGGCTGGATGGCCGAGCACATGCTGATCCTTGGGCTCGAAGATCCGAGCGGCAAGGTGACCTATATGGCTGCCGCGTTTCCCAGCGCGTGCGGCAAGACCAATCTGGCCATGATGGTTTCGGCGCTTGCGGAGGAGGGATATCGAGTCTTTACCGTCGGAGACGATATTTCCTGGATGCACGTTGCCGATGACGGCACGCTGCGCGCGATCAACCCGGAGGCCGGATTTTTTGGCGTTGCGCCGGGGACCAATGCGACGACCAATCCGAATGTGCGCGCGGCGCTGCATCACGATTCGATCTTCACGAATACGGCCATGACGGGAGCCCGCGAGCCGTGGTGGGAGGGCATGAACGGTCCGGCCCACGAGGGGTTGATCAACTGGAGGGGCGAACCCTGGACGCGCGAATCGGGTCCCGCGGCACATCCGAACGCCCGCTATACCGTGCGCGCAAACCAGTCGCCGTCCATTTCGCCGCGCTGGGACGATCCCGCGGGCGTCCCCATCTCGGCGATTCTCTTCGGCGGGCGGCGAGCCCGCCTGGCGCCCCTGGTCTACGAGTCCTGCGATTGGCAGCACGGCGTTTTTGTGGGCGCCACCATGGCCTCGGAGACAACCGCCGCGGCGACCGGGGCCGTCGGCGTCACGCGGCGTGATCCGATGGCCATGCTGCCCTTCTGCGGCTATAACATGGCCGACTACTTTGCGCACTGGCTTGAGATGGGTCCAAAAATCAAGCGCCAGCCGAAGATATTTCACGTGAACTGGTTCCGCAAAGGGGCGAACGGGAGATTGCTCTGGCCCGGGTACGGCGAAAACGTGCGCGTGCTGAAATGGGTGCTCGACCGGATCGAAGGTCGCGCCAATGCGGCGGAGACTCCCATCGGTTACGTCCCCACGCCGGGATCGCTCTCGCTCGACGGTCTGGCCATCTCGCGGGATGCGCTCGAGGAGCTTCTGCGTGTGGACCCCTCGGATTGGGCTGAGGAGACGCGCGCCACAGGGGAATTTTTCGAAAGGTTTGGCGCGCACCTGCCGTCCGCGCTGCGCACCGAGCACGAGGCCTTGGTCAACCGTCTCGAGCGCACCTCCATTCCCGTCAAGTAATCGATCGTCTCCGGCGGCCCGTGCCTGGGAACCTCCGAGGGGGGAGAGGCGCGGATTTCGGGGAGGCCGCGCCTCACGCGGGGCGTGAACTCATCCATCAGGCGTTTCGGGGTGGCGTCGCCCCAATGGACGCTCGAAGGCTAGCTCAAGCGTATGAACCTTGGATGAAAAGGGATTAAAAATCGCGCGACTAAGCGGTTTTCGAGTCCAGCGCTCTGGCTTCCATGTGCCGGGCGCGGCCGTGACGAACCTCGAGTCCGCGCACCCAGAACAGCACGTCTTCAGCGATGTTCGTGGCGTGGTCGGCGACGCGCTCGAGGTGGCGCGAGGCCAGTACAAAATGAAGGTTGGGCGCTGCGAGCGAGGGATTCTGTGTCATTCCGGAGAGAAGCGCTTCGAACGCGCGATCGCGATATTGATCGACCAGCGCATCGCTTTCAAGGACCTGGGTGGCCAGCTCGACGTTCTGGTAAATCAGCGCGCCCATGCACTTGGACAACATGGTGCGGACTGCCGTGGCCATCGGCTCAAGTTCGCTCGGGGGCTCGACGGCGCCCATGGCGGCCAGGGAGATGGCGCATTCGCTCAGGCTTACGGCAAGGTCGCCCATGCGTTCGAGATCGTTGTTGATTTTGAGCGCGGCGACCACCAGACGAACGTCGACTTCGGCCAGATTCTGCTCGCGCAGCATGCGAATCGAGTGCTCGTCGATGACGATTTCCATCTCGTTGATGCGAGGCTCGGTCAAGAAGACCTCGCTCGCGAGTCTTTCGTTCCGTTCGAGCAGCGCCCATAGCGCGCGATTGAGCGAGCCCTCGACGGCGCGGGCTTGAGAAACCAGATAGTTCACTAGAACGCTCTGCAACATTGCTTCCGAGCTGGTCTTGGCGGGTCCCAATTTCCTCTCCCGGAGCCCTTCCCCGCGGCCCCTTTTGCCCCAAACGTACAATGCATTCCCGAGTTTTCAAGAGAATGAACGTCACATGAACCTTCTGAGACAGGGCGGGGAGGCTAGGCGGAGGCGAGCGGGAGCGAAAAGGAGAATTTCGAGCCGCCGCCCACCTCGCTTTCGACCGAGATATGGCCGCCGTGAGCCTCGACGATATGTCGGGCGATCGACAGGCCGAGCCCTGTTCCGCCAGCCTCCCGGGAGCGGGCCGCGTCGACGCGATAAAAGCGCTCGAAGATGCGTTCCTGGTCGGCCAGGGGAATCCCGATGCCCGTATCCTCGACCGTGATCACCGCCTCGCGCCCCGATGTCGCCGCCCCCACATGAACGCTCCCGCCCGAAGGAGTGTACTGAATCGCGTTGTCGATCAGATTCTGCAGCACTTCGTGGAGCAGCGCCGCATCTCCACGAACGGCTGGAAATGTGGGCGGAACGTCGATGCTCATGGCAATCTGTTTTCGCTCGGCCTTAAGCAGCGCCGTCTCGGTGCAGCCGTCGACCAGATCGGCGACTGTTACGGGGGAGAACTGCACTTCGAGCTTCCCTGCTTCGATGCGGGCGAGTTTTAGGAGATCGTCCGTGAGGCGGGCGAGGCGAGCAGCGTGTTCGCGGATGATCTCAAGGAAGCGGCGGTTGTTGCGCGGATCCTCGAGCGCGCCGGCCAAAAGAGTCTCCGCAAAGCCCTGGATAGCCGTGAGCGGCGTCTTGAATTCATGCGAGACGTTGGCGACGAAATCCTGACGGACACGCTCGAGGCGGCGAAGATCGGTGACATCGTGCAAAACGACGACGGCGCCGGAAGGCTCGCTGGTCTCGACGGCACTCCCGGGAGGCGCAATTTTTCCGGCCGTATCGAGGGCTTTAACGGGCGCTGCGGTAACGGCAAAGCTGCGCTGCTGAACGAAACCCATGGCGATATTCGTCTCGAGCCCCTCCTCGCCGCGCAAAGCCTTGCGGATCAGGCCGACCAGCTCGGAATGGCGTAGGATCTCGAGGATGGACCGGCCTTCGCTGCGTTCCGCATCGAGGTTCAGAATCTCGGCGAAAGCGCGGTTGATGAAGACGAGCCTTTCCTGCGCGTCGATGACCGCTACGCCCTCGACCATGCTACGCAGAATCGCGCTCGAGCGATTGCGTTCCCCGCTCAGCGAGCGGATCGTGCCTTCCAGGCGTTGGGCTGTTTCATTGAGCGCATCGGCCAGTTCGGCGAGTTCATCCCGCGGGCCGGCGAAGCGCAAGGGTCGAAAATCACCGCGGGCCACACGCCGCGAGAAATCCTTTAATTGATCGACTCGGCTGGCCAGCATCCTGGAAAAGACGAGCGAGGTGACAATGCCTACGAGAAGAATGGCGATGGAGGCGATGACCAGACTCCGACGCAGCTGGGCCAGAGGAAACTCTGCCGCCACGAGCGGGAGCGCCATGCGGATTACCACCGGGCGGCCGTCGGGAGGATCGTAGCGCACGGCACGGAAAATCAGCTCGCGGCCGACCGAGGAGCTGTAGCGAACCGAACTCCCGATGCCCGTGCTGAACGCCTGCTGGATCTCCGGACGGGCGGATTCGGAGAGCAAAGAGGACGTCCCAGACTCGGAGTCGGCAAGCACGACGTCGCCCGAGGCCATCACAGTCACCCGAGCCCCGCTTTTCCCGAGCGCGCGCGTCCAGGCCTCGAGCTCGGCCCGATTGGCCATGGGCGGCGGCTCGGCAACCGCTACGCTTAGCAACGACGAAAGCCTCTCATCGACGGCGCGCAAGTCGTCGCGGTGAACAACCCGGGCGGAGTAGAGATCGACGGCAAATAAGACTCCGATCAGGAGGACCAGATAGGTGAGGCCGAGCTTCCAGAAGAGCTTAGCTCGCACGAGTTTCAAACAAGTAGCCGGCTCCGCGAATCGTTTTCATGAAGGCCGGTCGTTGCGGATCGATCTCGATCTTCTCTCGCAAGCGGCGGACGTAAACGTCGACGCTGCGGGGCGTTACAAAACGTTCAGTTCCCCAAACGGCGTCCAGCAACTGATCGCGTGTAAACACGCGGTTTGGTCGGGACGCAAGGAAGTATAGCAAGCGAAACTCGAGCGTACTCATGGGGATGGCTTTCCCGGACCGGGTTACCCGATAAGCGGCGGGGTCGATGCGCAAGGTGCCGACTTCAAGCATCTTTTCCGACGGCGTGCCGGGTTCTGAGCGCCGTAGCAGAGCCTTCACGCGCGCGGCTAGTTCCCGCGGGCTGAACGGCTTGGTCACGTAATCATCTGCCCCGAGCTCCAAGCCCACGACCCGGTCGGCCTCCTCGCCTTTTGCGGTCAGAATGAGGATGGGCAGCCGGTTCAGGGTCACGTCCCTGCGGATCTCCTTACAGATGTCAAGGCCCGAGATCTTCGGCAGCATGAGATCGAGAATGAGCAGGTCGGGGGGAGCCTTGCGGAGTTGGGCTAGACCCGTCGCGCCGTCGATGCTGCTCGACAGCTGATAGCCCTCCTTTTCGAGGTTGTAGCGCACCAATTCGACGATGTCTTTGTCGTCTTCGACGAGCAGAATTCGTTTCATGGATTCTCAGAGAGTTTTGCCGACCACACCATACGGAAAAACCACTTCCGAAGCAAGCCGCCGAGCGGCATTGCGCCGTTCTGTAACCGAATATTTATGCGCGCTTCACAATTGGAAAACCTTAGGCGGGCGAAGCCCAGCACTCGCGAATCGAACCCCTTAGGTAAGGGGCTCAAATGACTGCACCTACGAGTAGGGGGAACCTGCTTCCTTACTCCTCGGCCCACCGTTCGCTCGATTCCGGTATCAGACTGCCCGGACGCGAGTTGCGCCGACGATCTATAATCGAGCGCGAGTTCGCCATGACGAGGGAAGATCAATTGATCGAAAGGATTCGGCGCGCGGTCCCCTCGGTCTGGGGCCCCTCGAAGCGAGGCGTACGCCTGGGCATCGGCCATGACGCCGCCCTTCTCGCGGCCGGAGGCGGGTTCGGGTGGGCGGTAAGCTGCGACGCATTCCTCGAAGGGATTCATTTCTTCGCCGATAGGCACCCTCCGGACTCGGTCGGCTACAAGTCTTTGGCGCGTGCGGCCAGCGATTTAGTGGCCATGGGCGCCAAGCCGGCCTATTTTCTGTTGACACTCGGGTTGCCAGCCAAGCGCACAAAAGGCTGGCTCGAGAACTTCCTGCGCGGTGTGGCGCGCGCCGCTCGGTCGCTCGATATGCGTCTGATCGGCGGCGACACAACCAAGGCTCGGTGGATCACGGCGAACTTGACCGTATTCGGGCGACTCGAAACGGAAAGCGTGGTTGGGCGAACGGGCGCCCGACCGGGCGACCGCCTCTATGTCAGCGGGACGCTCGGCCGGGCGCAGCTTGGCCTTGAGTTAATGCGCAGAGGTTACTCGCGCAAGCGGGCGCTAGCCCCGCAGCTTGCACCACACCTTTATCCGGTCCCTCCGGTCGAGCTCGGGATGTGGCTTGTGCGAAATCGCGTGCCATCGGCCATGATGGATCTCTCCGACGGCCTTTCGACCGACCTTACGCGTTTGTGCCGGGCGAGCGGCGTTGGCGCGAGGATCCGAGCCGAGCGAATTCCAGCCGTTTCAATTTCGCCGCTGGTCCGGAAAATTCTCGGCCATGCTGCGCCGGCTCTCACCTCGCGCAAAATGGCTCTTGACGGCGGCGATGACTACCAGTTGCTGTTTGCCGTGCCGCCCAGACGCCAGCCTAAACTGCGCAAAGCACCGGGATTCTCCCGGTTGACCTGTATTGGAGAGACCACCCGCGACCGCCGCGTGCTCATCCGCGATGAGCACGGCCGGACCAGGCGCCTCGACCCTGCGGGTTGGGATCCCTTTCGCCAGAAGCGGCCGAAGAAAACCTAGGGCAGCCTCCCGTTCATAACCCGGGGACAAACACACGCTGCGCGTAATGAAGCGCCACGCTGCGCTCCTCTAGGCGAAGGCTGATGTCGCGCAGCTGGCCTTTCCCGCTCGTGCTGCGAGGCACATCGAAGCGCACGAGGTATTGATGGTTGAGCGCCATTTGCAGCTGACGCAGAATCGGAATGAGATTGACCGGCGCCTGGAGCCCCTGGAAGAACGGGATGCCCCCGCTGTTTTCGGCCAGCTGCGTCAGGTTCTGCCAGGCAATATCCATGCGGAAGCGCGTGTTGGCAAGGCCGGAACCTCCCGTATAGATGGTGTAGACAACGACGCCCGCCGTCTCGGCGCGCGCGATGGCTTTCGACGCGTAAGGATCGGCGAGGCCGGGATAGAGGTAATCTACACCGCTCGTCATCACCAGCATTTCGTGGCGCATCCCGTTCTGAGGCCAGTGCGAAACGAAATCTCCTACGGAAAGGTAAATGCTCGGGGAAACGCTGGCCGCGCGGCCTAGAGGCAGACGAAGTTTTTGTGCTACGGCTTCGTGGTCGGAACTGAAGTTAGCCGCGGTTCTTGTCGTGCCGCTTTGCGCGTAGAAGATACCGACCTCGGTCGTCGGCGGCTGCGAGTTGATGAAGTTTTTGATTTCGTTGAAATGGATGCCGATCGTACTCGGGCTGTTCGTGTCATCGATCAGGATGGCGAATTGCATGCCGGCGTGATCACCTTCGGCACGCATCCACGATGACACACTCTGCCGCGCCTTCTCGACGTACACATTCACATCCTGCTGCACAATGGGCGGCGGAGCAGAGAAATTGGGACCAAGGGCAGTGACTACGGTCGTGACCGTCGCTGGGGAAGAGGATTGGCGGGCGGGGCGTGAGGATGCCTGGGACTGGCCGGCCGGCCCGGTGGCGGAAAAGAGCACGAACAGAAGCAAAGGAGTGAACTTCCGCATGGGGCACCTCCTTACATACTAAGATGCGAATCGGAAGGTGATTGTTACCTTTCCGCTGCGGGGGTTCTGGCAGAGGAGGCAAAACCCGGGGGTTCCTCTTTCGAGTTCGGGCACAAGCAAGTCCCGGCCCGAGGAATTTTGCATTGAACCGTGAACCAGGCAGACGAGCCTCACGGCGCGATGGACTAGATTTGCGGGCAGGCTAGAACGCAGGCGAGAGGCGTTTGCGGCGCTCGATCCATTCGGCGCTGGCGAAGATGCGCGGCGTCAGCTCGATCAGGCGCGGCAGCATGTTGAAGACCCCGACCGGTCCCCACTCGACTCCCTTGCGCGTGCGAAAACCGCGGCGATTGAGTTCTTCGGCGACTTTCGAGAGGGAAATATCCTGGATGATCAGCTCCATCATGGAGAGCAGGAACTCCATCTCGGACGGATTTTCCTCGAGCCGCTCGGAGCCTCCCGCAACGCGTAACCCGAAGGGCGCCTCTTCAAGACTCACTTCCATCCCGGGCGGTTCGGGGCCCTCATCGGAGCCGCGCTCCCATTCAACCTCCCATTCAATTGCGGCCAGGCGCCACCCTTGCTCCTCGCGCCTGCGGATGTAATCGGCGTCGATCGGACCTCTCACGGCCTCGCGAATCCGTTCGAACTTCGCCATGTTGGCCTCCTTCGCATGCGGGCAATCGAAAGCGAAACGGCCCTAGCACCGGCCCTGTCTACTCATAGCGCAGAGCGACCATGGGGTCGACCTGCGCGGCTCGGCGAGCGGGAATGTAGCACGCGGCCAGCGCCACGAGCGCGAGCAGGAGAGCGACCGCTGCAAACGTGAGCGGATCGCGCGCACCGACGCCGAACAGCAGCGCTCGGAGAAGCTGCACGAGGCCGAGCGCGGCCGCCGTGCCGAGCGCGACGCCCGAAATGGTCAGCTTCGCCCCGTGGTTCAGGACGAGGCGCAGCACGTCGCCGTGTTGCGCACCGAGCGCCATGCGAAGACCGATTTCCTGGGTGCGCTGCGTCACCAGATAAGCCATCACACCATAAATTCCGACCGTAGCGAGCAGGAGACCCAGTCCGGCAAAGACGCTCAGAAGCAACGTTTGCGCGTTTGTGTCCTGCATGTTGTCGGAGATCACCTGCCGGATCGTGCGCGGCCGCCAGAGCGCGAGTGTCGGGTCTAGATCACCGAGTTCGCGACGAATCGGCGCAAGCACTGTTTCCTCCGGGTCGACCGCGGTTCGGACGACCAGGTGAGTGCCCATGCCGCCCCAGACCAAAGCGGCAGCTAGCGGCATGTAGGCTTGCGGAATCGCCTTCTCGCGAATGCCCCATTCCTTTACGTCCGTCACCACACCGATGACCGTCATGGGCAGGAAATTCTTAAACACCTTGCCAATGGGGTCCTGATTCGGCCAGAACGTTTGCGCCATGGAATGATTGATTACGGCCGGAAAGCCGAGACCGGCCGGCAAAGCGTCGGGAGACTTGCCGGATTGGATGAGCTCGAATGCCTGGGCGCCGGCCTGGGCCGCGTGCTGGGCGTCTTGCGCATTCAAGTTTCTGCCCTCCAAGAACGGAATGCCCATGACGGCAAAATAATCGGGACTGATATAGGCCCATTCGACGAGCTGACTGGCGTGGGCCGGGTTCGTATCGCCGGGCACGGTCACGTATCCGTTCCTGCCGCCCTCAAGCGGCAGCGTTGTCGAGATCGCTGCGACCTTGACGCCGGGAACGTGAGAAACCCGGGCGAGGAGCTCATCGTAGAACGAGCGGCGCGATGGAAGATTCGCGTATTTCGTTTCGGGCAGGTTCAGGCCCATGGTCATAACGTTCTCCGTGTGCACGCCGATGTCTGCGTTTCGCATGCCCGCGAAGCTCCGCAGCAGCAAGCCGGCGCCGACCAGCAGGGCGAGAGAAATGGCAATTTCCCCGATGACCAAAGCGTCGCGGAGAAAACGGCCGCCGGAAGGGCTGACAACAAAGGCAACGCCAGACTTCAAGTCTTCGTTTAGTTTGGTATCCGTTGCCTGTAGCGCGGGAGCGAGGCCGAAAAGGATGGCCACCAGCAGTGTCAGGCCCACCGTAAAGAGCAACACGGTCAGGTCGAGTTGAACGGGATTCTGGCGAGGAATGGGAATGCTGTCCGAGGTTCGGACGTATCCGACGAGCCACATTGCCCCTGTCAACCCGACCAGCGCACCCATGGAGGAGAGCAAAAGGCCCTCCGTCAGCAACTGCCGGATCAGCCGACCTCGGCTGGCGCCCATGGCTTGGCGGATGGCCATTTCTCGGTGCCGTTCGGCGGCCCGGGCAAGGAGCAGATTGGCGACATTTGCGCAGGCCACGATCAGTACCAAGGCCACAGCTCCGAGTAGAATCAATAGCTCCGGTTGGGAGGAGGCGGTGAGCACTTCCTTAAGCGGGGTCACGACTGGCAAAGCGTCCCCGTCCGCATCGGGAAACTGTTTTGCGAGTTGCTTGCAGATGGTGGTGAGGTCCGCACGAGCCTGGCTAAGTCCGATGCCTGGCTTGAGGCGCGCAACCGCGCGGTAGGAATGCGACCCGCGCGGACCCAAAGCCTTGGGAGTCATGTCGAGGGGGGTCCAGATGTCGGTCGCTGCCGGGAAGTTGAAGAACTCGGGCATTACGCCGACGATCGTGTAGGACTCGCCGTCTAAGGCTATGGCTTCGCCGACGGCGGCACGCCCGCCAAAGTGCCGTTGCCAGAATCCGTAGCTCAGAATGGCCACGTGATTCCTGCCTTGGATATCCTCCCCGGTAGCAAATGACCGGCCGATACGAGGCTGAACGCCCAGCGTTGAAAAGAAATTTGCCTGCGTGTGAACGAGAGTTGCGCTCGCCGCCAGTCCCTGACTGCTTGTGTTCGCCGTGCCCGTCCAGGAATAAAGGCTGGTGGCTTCGAAGGTGTGATTGCGGGATTGCCAATCGAGATAGTCGGGTCCGGTGAGCGGATAGCTGCCGGGCGAGGCCTCGGTCACGCGAAGATAGACCAGGCGATGAGGCTCGAGAAAGGGAAGGGGTCGCAGAAGCACGGAGTTGATGACGGAGAAGATGGCGGTGTTGGCGCCAATGCCCAGGGCGAGCGTCAGGACGGCCACAAGCGTGAATCCGGGCGACTTCAGCAACATCCGCACGCTGTAGCGAAGGTCTTCTGGGAATGCTGGCATTCAAGTTCACCCTTCAGCGACCGTGGTCAAGCCTCGGCCGGGCGCATTTACGCGATGCTCCCAACACAATCCCACGCCAGGTTCGGCAAATCGTTTGCCGTCCCATTCAACCTAAAACGAGCAGAAAACGCAAGATTTAGCCAAGACACCGGGCTCCCGAAGGCTGGGTGTCTGGCCAATTCTGGGATATAGTGTCGCTCAACCGGACAGCTTGCCGGCAGACGTTACCAGGGCCAGGCCGAACCTCTAGTTCTCAATTCGGCGGAACCATTCTCGCGATCCGAGCGTCTTTAATACCTCGCGAGCCCCTCGAAACGTTCACTGCGTGTGGTATATCGGGATAAATGAACGCCATTGACCTATCGGCGGACGTGGGATTGGTCGCCGTGGGCCTGGTTACCGTGAATCTGGCGATCGGGCTGCTGATTGCTGTCAGGTATAGCCCCTGGCGGTATTGGCCCCATCGGCGGTTCAACATCTTCGCGCTGCACAACGGGACTGGCTATGGCGTGCTCGGGACGTCGATCCTGCACCCGATCGTGCTCCTGTTTTCCTCTACGGCCCGATTCCGCTTGCTTGATGTGATCTATCCCGTGCACTCGCCGAGCCAGCCGCTTGAAAACACGATCGGCGCCGTCGCGCTCTATTCGATCGCGGTTGTAGTGATCACCTCCTATTTCCGATTGCGCCTGGGGCGGCGGCTTTGGAAGTCGTTTCACTTCGTCATCTATGCGGCCGCCATCGCGCTGTTTTGGCACAGTTTGTTCACTGATCCCAACCTGAAAAACACGCCCCTCGATCCCTTCGATGGCGAAAAGGTATTCATCGAGATTTGCTGTTTGCTGATTGTCTTGTTCGGATTTCTGCGCTGGCGACACGGCCTGCGGAAGGCACGGGCGCGAGCCAAGTCTCTTGCGACCTCCCCAACCCTCTAGCCTTGATTCCTCCCGACCGCTCGGAGCATAAGGGGAATCGAATCCCGTATACTGTTCCTCGGGTTTTCGGACACCACTCGAGTCGAAGCGCATGGCTGAGATCGCAAAGGACGACGGAAGAAAGTCTGCCAAACAGACCTGGAAGCTCCTGCCGGAGGTTTGGGCTCTCATCAAGCCACGCCGGGCAATTTTGGCCGGTGGATTCCTGCTAATGGTTACGAACCGCGCCTCGGGGCTCGTCCTGCCGGTTTGTTCCAAATATCTGTTCGACAACGTCATCATCAAACACGAGACACACCTTCTCTTTCCGATCGTAGCCGCAGTGCTCCTAGCCACGGTGGTGCAAGGCGCAACGTCGTATTCGCTGACGCAAGTGATGTCCAAATCGGCGCAAAGGATGATTACCGATATGCGCATCAGCGTGCAGGCACACATCGGCAAACTGCCCGTCGCGTTTTACGACGCGAACAAGACCGGCGTGCTTGTTTCGCGGATCATGAGTGATGTGGAAGGCGTGCGCAATCTGCTGGGGACGGGCCTGGTCGATTTCGCAGGCGCCATCATCACCGCCATCTTCGCGCTCATCTATCTGTTTCACTCGAGCGTGACGATGACCCTGGTGGCGTCCTTGGTAATGGCGGCCTTCGGCGTGGGCGTGAGCCGCGCCTTCAAGTTCATCCGTCCGATCTATCGCGCGCGGCCAAAGATCAATGCCGAGGTCACCGGACGCCTTGCCGAGTCGCTTGGCGGTGTGCGCGTCGTGAAGGGCTATCATGCCGAGGAGCGCGAGGAAAAAGTCTTCTACGGCGGGGCGCATCGGCTGCTCGACAACGTGCTGAAAACTCTGTCGGCTACTTCCCTGCTGAGCCTGGCGGCCACGGTGGTTGTGGGGATCATCAGCGCCGTGATTATGCTGATCGGGGCGCACGAAATCCTCTCCGGAAAAATGACCCCAGGCAGCTTTATCTCCTACACTATGTTTCTGGCCATGTTGGTTGCGCCCGTAGTGCAGATTTCGAGCATCGGCCCGCAAATCACCGAAGCCTTGGCAGGGCTTGAGCGCACCCGAGAGGTGATGACGGAAAAGCCCGAGGCTGGCGACCCGGCGCGCACGATGCCCCTTGAACGAATCGACGGGCGCGTCGAGTTCGAGCGAGTGGCCTTTTCCTACGACTCGAAAGTCCCTGTCCTCGACGACATCAGCTTTCTAGCCGAGCCGGACACCGTGACGGCGCTTGTCGGCCCATCAGGGGCGGGCAAATCAACCATCATCGGATTGGTCGCCGCCTTTTACGCCCCCACACGAGGTCGCGTGCTGGTTGACCGAACCGATCTCTCCGGGGTGCGGCTGGAGACCTACCGGACACAATTGGGTGTGGTGCTGCAGGAGAGCTTTCTCTTTGATGGGACCATCCGCGAAAACGTGGCGTTCGGGCGGCCGCGGGCCACCGACGAGGAGGTTCTTGCCGCATGTCGCGTGGCGCGAGTCGAGGAATTCGCCGAAACGCTCGAGAAAAAGTACGACACGATCGTCGGTGAACGCGGCGTGAAACTTTCCGGCGGGCAAAAGCAGCGCGTCTCGATCGCCCGGGCCGTGCTGGCAGACCCTAGAATACTGATTCTGGATGAGGCCACCTCGAGCCTCGATTCCGAATCCGAAGCGCTGATTCAGGAAGGGCTGCGCTATCTCATGCGCGGACGAACCACCTTCGTCATCGCCCATCGGCTTTCGACCATTCGACGGGCGGACCAGATCCTGGTGCTCGAAGCGGGCAGAATTGTTGAACGCGGCACCCACGAATCACTTTACGCGGCCGAGGGACGCTACTACGAGCTGTACACGAAACAGCAGGGCATCGAGGACAATCTATTTCTCGCCCCCGGCGAGGGGTCAGACCATCCCGACGAGCCAGGCGGCGACACCGATGAAAATGGCCCCGACGGCGAGCGAAATCCCGGCTTGAGAGAGGCGATTCGCCTCCTCCGCGGTTCCGGGGCCTCGGCCTCGGAAGTTTAGCCCAGCCCGACTTGCCCAACTCCTCAGCCAGGCCTCGATTGCGGTCTTCTCTTTTTGAGGCGGACCGTTGGCAGATTGGAACAAAACAGGTAGTCAACTACCTGGGCTCGAGGTACAGGCGCTCGGGTGACAGGCTCGTCCATCCGAGTCGCCAAATAAGCCACGCAAAACAAGCAGATTACCCGCGCGGAGGGTTTCACTCGCCTGGGGTCTCAGTCCTTCCAAAGTGCAGGTCTCGTCGAGACTCGGTGAACAGGTGAACTGTCCTGCCCCATATTTGTTCCGCTGTCCAGTAGATGGCCGACAAGCCGGCCTCCTACACTGTGCCTGCCATGAGTCCACGAGTAGGTGCGGGCCAACTCACGAGCAATGATAGAGTTACAAGCAACTTCCGAAGTCTGGGTGCCCGCTTCGGAATCTTCGCGTCGAGCCTCCTCCTCGTGATGACGGCCGGTTCAGGCTGCGCGGGGCTTGCCGGGCCGAGCAGCTCAACCAATGCCAATACCAATAATGGTTCGCAGGCAGCGATCGTTGCCAATCCATCGAGTTTGAAATTCGGTGATGTTTCCGTCGGCACGACGAGCAGCCAAAGCGTCACGCTGCAGAACAACAGCAGCTCGAATGTGACCATCTCGAGCATCAGCGTTAAGGGCGCAGGATACAGCACGTCAGGAGTCAGTTCGGGTGCAATACTCAGCCCGACTCAGACCGCTACCCTGAGCGTTTCCTTCGAACCAGCCTCGAACGCAACGGACAACGGGAGCATCGCCATTTCTAGCAACGCGTCGAATTCACCCTTGTCGGTATCGGTGTCGGGCACCGGGGTCACAGGGCACAGCGTCGCCTTGACTTGGGACGCCAGCGGCTCCTCGGGCGTGGTGGGCTACAACATCTACCGTGGAACGGTCTCCGGCCTGTATAAGCAGCTCAATTCATCGCTCATAGCTCCCACCTCCTACACTGATTCGACCGTGCAATCGGGTGAAAACATCACCTACTACTATGTGGTCACCGCGGTAAATTCGAGCGGCGTAGAAAGCACGGATTCGAACCAGGTTACCGCCCTAGTTCCGTAGATCCGCAAGGGCCCTTCCAGCGATCCTTGCCGAAACCTCCCCCGCTGTACCCCAAGTGTACCCCGGGCCAGTAGTCCGGACTCGGGCTTCCTTTCACACTCCCTCCGGCGTTGATTCTTTTCTGAGCCCTGGGGGGCCTTTGAGCCGGTTGAACATTCTAGGTGCGTGTTTGGTTTTCATCATGGGACTCGGCAGTGCGGGCTGCGCAAGAATGATGGGCCCAGTCGATGCTTACCGGCGAGCGGCGCCGCTTGCCATCACGACCGTGCAGCCTGACTTCGGGAAGGTGCCCGTTGGCACATACGCTTCGCAGGTGATTCAAGTCAGACCGGCTGGGGACCAGGACGTCACGATCCGGAGTATCTCCGTTACGGGGCGCGGTTTCACCGTCTCCGGCCCGGCGGTTCCCGTGACCATCGCTGCCGGAAGCGCCGTGTTGTTTAGCGTCGCCTTTCGGCCAACCGCAGTGGGGGCGGATTCAGGAACCGTCTTAATCCGAAGCGACGTGGAGAGACCGGCGGTCGAAGCTGCGGTTAGCGGCACAGGAGTCAAGGCGGAGATCGACCTGACCGCCTCGCCTGCCGAGATCGACTTCGGCACGGTGAGCGTCGGGCACACGAAAGCCAGCACGGTCACGCTCAAGGCGGCGGGAAATGCGGACCTTGAGATTCTGCACATTATTACGAGCGGCCGAGGGTTCCATGTTGCGGGCGCGAGCGACGGGACAAAGCTGGCACCCGGCCAGGACCTCTCTCTTAAAGTCACATTTGAACCTTCAGTCAGCGGGACTGCAAACGGAAGCGTCGCTATTTACAGTAATGCTTCCGCATCACCGATCGACGTTCGGCTCTCGGGTTCCGCCCCGGCCAGTTCCATCAAGCCGCCATCGGTTCGCTTGCTATGGGATCAAAGCAGCTCAAGTGGAGTCGTCGGCTACTACGTGTACCGGTCGTCCAGTCAAACGGGGCCGTTTTCAAAGCTCGACGAATCCCCCGAAGCCTCGACGAGCTACACGGACACAAGCGTATCGCCGGGTACCACGTACTTTTACAAGGTGACCTCAGTTGATTCCGAGCAGGTTGAGAGTTCGTTCTCGAAGACGGTATCGGCAACGGTACCCGAGTAGCGGGCCGCGTCAAACGGCTGTTGTCTCCTCTCGCCGCGCGGGCTATATTCGAGCTTACCCGAGTCGGAAGTAATTCCATTTCATTCCGGAGTGGTGTTCGCGGGACGCGACGCCAAGGAGGGTAGGGTGCGCTACCTGGTGACGGGTGGTGCGGGTTTTATCGGGTCGAACATCGTGGATGAACTCGTTCGGCGAGGCCACGATGTGATCGTCATGGACGACCTCTCCGTTGGGCGAGAGGACAACCTCGCGGGCGTGCGCGGCAAGATCGATTTTCGCAAGCAGAGCATCCGTGATCCCGAAGCTTTGGAGTCAGCTTGCCGCGGCGTCGACTACCTGATCCATCTGGCCGCGCTGGCCTCGGTGCCTCGCTCGGTAAAAAATCCTGTGGAAACGAATGCTGTCAACATCGACGGCACTCTCAATGTGCTGGTCGCGGCGCGGAATCGGAAGGTCCGGCGCGTCGTATACGCCGCTTCCTCCTCGGCCTACGGTGACGCGGCAACTCTCCCGAAGGTCGAAACGATGCCGGCCGTGCCCGTTTCTCCTTACGGGGTCACGAAATATGTCGGCGAGCTTTACGCGCAGGTGTTCGGACGGGTGTATGGCCTGGAAAACGTTTCGGTCCGCTACTTCAACGTGTTCGGGCCCCGGCAAGATCCCACGTCGCAATATTCGGGTGTTCTTTCGCGCTTCATGCTGGCCGTGCTTCGCGGAGAGCAGCCGGTGATTTTCGGGGACGGCGAACAGTCACGCGACTTCACGTTCATCGACAACATCGTTGACGAAACTCTACGCGCCTGCGAAGCCGAGCAAGCTTCGGGAATGGTTTTCAACGGGGGCACGGGCGCGCGGATCACCTTGAACGAGGTCATCAAACTGCTCGAGAAGATCGCGGGGCGAACGATAGAGGCCAGATACGATCCGCCCCGCCCCGGCGACATTCGACACTCCCAGGCCGACATCCGACTCGCTGGGCAATTGCTCGGCTATCAGCCGCTCGTACATTTTGAGGAGGGGCTGCGACGCACCTGGGAGTGGTACAACTCTGTGTATGGCGGGCGAGGGAGCCGATCATGACCCAGCCGGGCGCACGCCAGAATAGGGACGGCCGGCGAAGCCGTCGCTATTCGCCCACAACATCGCGAGGACTAGGCAGCAAACGGACAGGAGGAAATCTGCCCAGGAAAACGCGCGCCCCTCGGTCCTCATGAACATCCCCTCCATGGCCAAAGGGGCACCCAATACGGCGCAAGCGATGAGCAGCGCCGTCTGTCGTGGGCTCGAGCAGTAGTTCCGGAGCGCTAATCCGAGCAGCCCCCCGGCTGGAAAGAAAATCGCCGCATAATAGATGTACCGGTAGCCTTCTAATTCGCTCTGCTTGACGCGTCGAACCAGGCTGGCCAAGGCAAGCGAAGGGCCCATGGGGCGCGTTTCAATTTTCCTCCCGTTTACATACAGGCGCAGGCTCGACCCATCATACGAGTAGAGAACATCGGCGGGGCGGGAGGTTCCGAGCAGGCTCGAAGTGGTCCAAATGAGCGGGCCGGGGTGAGACGCCGACACGGAATTGCGATACCAGAACACCAATCGTCCACGGTCCTGGCCGAGGTAGATGTCGGACTCGCCGGCGGGATTCGAAATCGAAAGAACCCGGCCCGTCAAGCTCCCTCCTTCGGCCGGCTCGAACACCACCCGGATCGAGAACTGTCCCGCTTGTCTCAGGCTTTCCACGAGTTTCGTGACTGGTTCGGCGGATATAGCCCAGGAAATTCCCGCCTCGGCATGGGGATCGGCGGCCGCCGCCTGGTAAATCGGCGGAGCGGATAGAGGGATGGGGAGTTCGGCATTTTCATGGGACCCCGACGGGCCGGAAAAGTCGAAAGCGACGAGCGGCGCAGCAGTTCGGGCAGGCTCGGCGCGAGTGAGCCTCCCTGCGACATCCTCGGGCCAAGCGCGATTCCAGATCTCGAGACTTCGCACACTTCCGTTCCAGTGATGGCGCCCGGCTGCATCGTTTCCGATCACAAGGAAGCAGTCCGTTTTCCAGTTTTGAAGGCCGGCCCGTTTGTCGAGTGCCAGCGCAAAGGAAAACCAAACCGCGAAATACACGAGCAAAACAGCGGCCGCTTTCGCGGGAGTTACCCAGCGGTTCAAACGTGCTCCTGCCGCCGACAGAATAGCGAAGACCCAGCTGGCCAGCAGAATGGCCATGGCACAGCCGACGAGCGATCCGGTCGAGTTAGTGACTACGTCCTCCCAGCCGGAATCGCGGGGAGGGATATACAGCTGAAGAAACTCGATGGTGTAGCTTACGATCGCTCCCGATAGCCATGCCCAAGCAAGAGCCGACCACCATGCCTTGCCGCGCCGGCGCAGTTTGGCGCCGAGCGCGAACCCGAACGGCACAAACAGCAGGATATTTAGAAGAACGTCCTCTGGCCCTCCGCCCTTATCCGTCGTGCCGAGCAGGAAGGGAGAGGCGCCGGGCAGCAACTTGGTAGGAGGATAGGAGAATCGGAAGGGATAGAGAGTTAAGAAAAGAATGCCGGACAGGGCCAAAAGCAATAAACGATTTGACCAGTCATCATCCGCATTTCCGCTTAAGGTGCACGTCCAGAGCTTCATTCGTTTTGAAGGCTGGTGACGAACCAATTTGAGTCTAGCACGAGTCCATATCGGTTTCCGGCCTTCGCATGCGTGTCGATGACCAGGCGGGCCGGGGCAGCAGCCGAACATCTGTCGAAGGGAAGCCGTCCGTGCGATACTTGGCCGTGCCGGATTGGAAAGTGAAACGGCTGTCCGTCCTAGCCGCAGCCCTTGCGCTTCTGAATGTAGGTCCGCTCGATGCCGCGGGCTCGCGGCACAAGGTCACCGTCAGGTTCAGCTACGATTTCAGAAACACCCCGCCGTGTTCAGCTACGCTCAGGCGCGGATGCGTCGAGCAGTTCAATCTCTACGACATCTCCGCCGGGGTGGCCCACCGCACCAAGCTCATGTCGATTCCGGTACCCAGCCACGTCCGCCGCGGGATGACCGAGATATCGGCGACCACCCCGCCGCTCTTGTGGGAGCCGGGTAAACACTTGCTTGCCCTGGTCGCCCAACTGCCCAGGGGGATCGAATCGGATCCCAAAGACTGCACCGTTTGGGTTCAAATACCGTAGACAGCCGCACGAGCCATCCGGCGAGGCGAACTTGGACTGGATCCGGGGAACTGCCGAAGAAATACTGAAATGGCCGCCATTGCGCAAATTTCTGAGCGGGGTCGAACAGACTCCGTCCGGGCGTCGGCTTCTGAACTCGCTCAGCGGACAACGCGGAGTTTTCTCGAGCTTCGCGGAGGGTTGGTCGGCAGCGCGGGCCACGGGACTCGCCGGGCACGAGGACTCGAGCGAAATCGACGTGCATCTCAAATTGTCGAAGTCCCTTCGGCCGAGCGATTACGCGGCCCTGTTCTGGCTAGCGGTTGCCGGCGGGGGAAAACTGAGGGTCTTTGACTTTGGGGGGAATGTTGGAAATCTTTACTACAGTTATCGCCCGTATCTGGAAGATCTGGGGCCCGTCGAATGGACGGTCTTCGACCTACCCTCCATCGTCGACCGTGGCCGACGAATTGCCGAGGAACGCAGGGCCGGCCGGTTGCGCTTTGCCGACTCGACCGCGGAGTTCTCGGCGAGTCAGGTCTTACTGGTTTCCGGAACGCTCCATTATTGGCAGGAGGCGATTTCGGAATTCATCCGGCAGTTCCCCGTCCCGCCCGAACACCTCGTCATCAACCGCACGCCGGTTCACGAGACGAGCCCTTCGTTCGTCACCGTGCAGCGGACCGCGGCCTGCGCATTTCCCTGCCTGGTAAGAAACGAAGGCGAAATGATCGCGGAGTTTCTGGCCCTCGGTTACCGTCTGATCAACAAATGGCCGGCGCCTGAGCTTCGTCTGGGGCTTCCCCTGTTTCCGGATCGGCAGGTGGCCCGCTTTTCGGGATTCTACTTTCGCCTCCGAGCGATCGGCGAGGGTTAGAGGGACGGCTCTCCTTCACCCCCGGGCGAGGCTTGGTCTGAGCTTTGCGCCTTCGCTTTTCGCATCCGGGAGCGCAGCCGATTGTAGCTTTTTTTGCCCCAGACAACGGGCGCAACCGCGCAGGACTTGACGGAATCGAGCAGCTCGAACCGTCCCGGAGGCGTTGGATCGAAGCCCAGTTTCCGCAAAAGGAAATTTGCGCGGTACGGGTTGGCTCTGAAGCGATCCTTAAACTGAAAATTCACGCTCAGGGAGACGGAAACATTCTGGTCGTTCTGAACCCAGTGAGGGCAGTTGACCGGAATGTGCACGCCCCTGCCGGGGGCCAGCCGATAGGACACCGCTCGGTCCTGCAGGTCGGGTTTGTAAACCGCGGCATTGTTGTCGACGGACCAGAACCGTTCGATTTCGCGCTCGGGCAGAATCTCGCGGTCCTCGCGATCAAAGACGTGGATCGTTTTCGTGCCGCGAACCTGCAGCAGGAAATTGCACTCGCGATCGATGTGGTAGGTGCTGATCCGGTTGGGTGAGGTGATGAAAATTATGATGTCTTGCTCGAGGATTCGGGATTGGATGTCGCGGCCCAGGAGTTCCTTGATTTCCGCAAGCCCGCGATCCAGAAACACCTTGTACTCGGGGTCGCGCTGGGCGGAACGGAAAATGAACCAGGCGCCCGAGCTCTCGATGCGCCGCAGGGCCTCCTCCGGCCGGAACTTGCGTTCGGGGACCGAATCCCACCGTTGTCCCACCCGGATTTCGCCCATATCGTAGTAAATGCCGCCGGGATTCGTCTTGAGCGTGCGTGCGGCCAGTTCCAGAAGCGCGGGAAGTTGAAGCAGAGGGTGGGAGGAGAGAGCGTGGCTCACCTCAAAACTCGCGCGATCGAACTTGCGCCGGAACTCAGAGGGATCGGCTTCGATCCAGCGTGTGAGAAGCGGACTGGCGGCCTTCATCGCCATTGAGAAAAGACCTCCGGGGGGTCAACTAACCTGCGCCGAGCACCAGGCAGGCCCGACCCTGGTACCTTTACGCCTCGATGATCAGACTGGCCTCATCTGATTTCGCCATGTGTCGCCGAATCTCGTCCGACAGGGCCTCTGCCCCAGCCCCCATGATCGAGAAATGGTCTCCCGGCACTTGGGCCACGGTCAGCCCTTCGAGTACGCTCCCCCATCCCAGGCGAGGATCCTGACCGAAACCGAACGATTTTCGCACGCCGCGCATGAGCAGGACGGACCAGGGATAAGGCTCGGGGTGGTAGGCATCGGCCGCCTGGTACAGGATGTCGATCGGGCTCATTCGCCGGCGAGCAGGCGTCTGACGGCCGCCAATCCCGATGGAATACGCGATGCTTTTCAGCTTGCCCTTGATGCGGCTGCGCACGTACTCGACGGCTTCCGAACCCTTCACCGCGCCGAGGTAGGCAAACTCGAATCGGGCCAGGCTGAGCTTAAGCTGGAGGGCGGCAATCCGCCGTTTCCATTTCGGATAGGCCATCTTGGCCACCGGGTGGGGCGTCTCGATCATGACAATCAGCGCCGTTTTCTCGCCCTCCGCGCGCAGCTGCTGCGCAATTTCGAGGGCGAGCAACCCATGCGAGCACCAGCCGGCGAACATGTAGGGGCCATGCGGCTGTCGCACGCGAATCAAGCGAACAAAATGTTGGGCGATCGAAGGAAGCGTTTTGGGATCTTGCAACTCTCGAACGATGGAATCCCCCATTCCCAGGCTATGGAATTCACGTCCTGCGCTCAATCGTTTGGTCAAGCGGCGAAAGGTCGGGTAACCGCCCAGATAGAAAAGAGGAATCGTTCCCTGGCCCATTCGCACGGGCACGGATTCCGAAGGGGGTTCGCCGCGCTCTCGCCGGACCAGTTTCGCTTGGCGCTCGATGGTCGAAGCATCGAGCAGCGAAGCCAGCGGCAATTCACTTCCCAGGCGCTCTTCGACCTGCTTTAGCAGGCGCACGGCCCGGAGCGAATGGCCGCCCAAATCGAAGAAATCGTCATAGATACCGATTTTTCCCCGTCCCAAGACGGACTCCCAGATCCGCACAAGCGCGCTTTCGACCCCATCTCTGGGCGCGCCATAGTCGGGCTTAGTCTGCTCGAACGAGGCGGCGGATGAAGCCCGGTTCGCTTGAACGCGAAGAGGCAAACTGGAAAGTGGCCGGTCCGGATTCGAGATCAAGGCCTCGAGCACGGATCGAAACTCGCCGAGGAAGTCCGCCATCGTCGCGGCATCGTACAAGTCGGGATTGTATTCAAGCTGAACCCGAAGCCCTTCGGCCCGTTCGATCACGGCGCACTGCATTTCGAAGGAGGTGCCGACGCTCAGCGTCGGCAACGGAGTAATCGCGAGGTGCGGAAGCTGGCGCGAGCGGAGGAAGGCCGCCTGATAGAGGAAATAGAACTGGAAGAGCGGATTGCGTCCGCGAACCGAACGCGTGGTCACATGATCCATAATGACTTCAAAGGGCAGTTCGGCATGGCTGAATCCGTCGAGGACCACCTCGCGCACGCGGCTGAGCGCCTGGCGAAGAGTCGGATCACCCGAGAGATCAAAGCGGAGTGCAAGGGGGCCGGCGAACGGTCCGATGAGAGGCTCGGTTTCTCTCAGGCGGTTGGCCACCGGCGAGCCGATCACCATATCCTGCTGGCCCGTCCGGCGTGCGAGCAAAGAGGCGAAGCAGGCGATCATGAGCATGAACGGGGTGGCATGCTCATGCTGGGCGATCGCTTTGAGGGACGCGGTCAAGTCGCTCTCAAGAAGCAAGGTTTCGATCGCGCCTTTCGAGGCCAGCCGGTTCGCGGGAGGGTGGTCGGTCGGCAAATCCACAATGGGCAAAGGCGGGGAAAGCCGTTTCGTCCAAAAATCCAGATGGGCCCGCGCGCCATCGGAGGCCAGCCATTCCCCTTGCCACGCCGAGAAATCTCCGTATTGGATAGCCAGAGGAGGCAAGTTCGGATCGCGGTGCTCGGCCAAGGCTTGATAAACCGACCACAGTTCGTCCTGCAGGATCGCTTGCGACCATCCGTCCGCGATGATGTGATGCATGCTTACGATGAGGACGTGATCGTTCAGATTCACGCGGAAGAGGCGCACGCGAAACCCGCTTCTGTTGCGGAGGTCGATGGGTTCGGCCGCGGCTTGGCGCACAAGCTCCCCGAGCCGCGATTCCCGCTCGCTGGCCGCCACCCCTTCGAGGCTGGTCGCAGGCAATCGAAACTCGTGCCCGGGAGCCACCAGTTGCCTCAGCTGGCCATCGATTTCCTCAAACGTGGTTCGCAGGATCTCGTGCCGCGCGAGGAGAGCCTGGAAGCTTCTTTCGAGAATCTCCCCGGAAAGAGGGCCGGAAATGCGCACGCAGGCGGGCAGCTGAAACGCAGCGCTTCCCGGAAACAGATTGGACAGGAGCCAAAACCGTTCCTGCGCAACGCTGACCGGCAGGGCGTAGACGTCGCCGGGGGCCAGGTTTCCTTTCCCGCCCGCTCCCTGCGGAGCAGCGGACGGCGATCCGAGGGACACCCCGGCCAAGGAGGTTTCCCCTCCGGGCAGGGAGAAATCGGAGATTCGGCGATGCGGATTTGCCCGAATCTCCTCGAGCAGGTGCCGGAAATCCCCAAACAAGTTTCGAGCGCTCGTCTCCCTGTAGAGGTCGGTCGAGTACTCGAGCGAGAGCCTCCATCCCGCTTCGCGCTCCACCAGGAAGAAATTCAGATCGTAAAGCGCGCCCTGGGATTTCGAAGGCATGGTCGACAACCGAATGCCGCCGAATTCGAAGACGAATTGAGAAGCGTGCGCGTATTCGCGCTGGCATATGAAGTTCACACCGCAAAGCGGTTCGGGTAATTCCCTGCCCTCTTCGCGCATCCTGCCGAGGACGGTTTCAAAGGGGACATCCTGATTGGCCAAGGCTTCCCAAACCATGGCCTTCACGCGGTCCACGAATTCGGAAAACAGCGGATTGTCCTCGGCGCTCGTGCGAAAGATGACGTGATTCAGAAACAGTCCGACCAGGTTCTCGGTTTCCGGACGATGGCGCCCGGCGAGCGGAGAGCCCACGGCCAAATCCGAGCGTCCGCTGTAGCGGGACAGAAGCACCAGGCAGGCGGCCAGGGAAGTCGCGAACATCGTCCCGCCGGATTCGTGGCTGAACGTTTTGAGGGCCTCGGACAGCTCCCTGGGCAGCATCTCGGAAATGATCGCGCTCTCGAGGGTTGGTTCGGCCGGCCTGGGGAAATCCGGGGGCACTTCGAGACGCCGGTAGCCGGCCAGTTTCCTTCTCCAATAGTCCAGCTGTTTGAGCGTCTCGGGTCTCTCGAGCTGCTCGCGCTGCCAGACAACGTAATCCGGATACTGAATCTCGGGCTCGGCGAGGGGGGAGTCGAGGCCCTTGGCGTAGGCGCCGTAGATCCGGTCGAGTTCCTCCATGATTACGCCGATCGACCAGCCGTCGGAGACGATGTGATGAAGCGTAAAGGTCAGCACAAAGTGGTCGTCTCCTACTTGCAATAACCCGACTCGAACGAGCGGACCAGCTTCGAGGTCGAAGCCGCGGCGCGCTTCTCGGAGACAGAGGCGGTCCATCTCGGCCAGGCGTTCCTCGCCGGGCAGCCAACGGAGATCCTTGAAGTCGATTTCGAGGTGCAGGAAGGGCGCGATCACCTGAGCCGGGACTCCGTCGATCTCCGTAAATGTGGTGCGAAGCATTTCGTGACGTCGAACGATCTCGTCGAACGTGCGGGCGAGTAGGTCGAGGCGGACCGGGCCACGGAGTTCCCAACGAAAGGAAGCGTTGTAGGCGGGGTTTCCCGGGCGGGCTCGGTCTGCCCTCCACATCCGTTCTTGCGCGGGCGAAAGAGGGAAGGCGAATCGCTCGCCCGGCCAAGCCCCCGGGCGTTCGTCCTGAAGCGAGAGTCTAAAGGCGGAGTCGCGCGGGTTTGTCATCCCTTTGTTTGCGCCGTCCGAACCTCACGGATGAGTCGATACTTATCGCGGGCGACCGGCTTGATCGCGGCACTTGCTGCCGGGGCCGGGGCTCCGGAATTCTCAAGCTCCGCAATGACGCCGGCCACAGTGCGCTGCTCGAGGAGCAGCTTGGGCCCGATGTTCAACCCTGCTTTGGCCGCGCGCGAGGTGATTTGGAAGACGTGCAGCGAGTCGGCGCCAAGCTCGAACAGGCTATCGGTGACGCCGACGCGTTCCAGGCGCAGGACCTCGGCCAGTATGTCGGCAAGAATCTTCTCTTCCCGCGTGCGCGGCGCGACGTACTCGCGCGTTGTCGCCGCCGAAACCGCGCTGGGCGCGGGAAGTTGAGTGCGATCTACTTTCCCGCTGGGGCTCAGAGGCAGCGCTTCAAGTTCCAGGTAGGCATAGGGGATCATATGCGCGGGAATCTTCGTGGCGAGGTACTCGCGGAGGGCGGTGCCGGATACCCGGGAGCCCGGCCTGGCCACAAAATATGCGACGAGCTTGCTCCCGGTTTCACCGTCCGTGCGCGCCAGAACAGAAACTTGCCGGATGTCCTGATGCTGGGCGATGGCCGCCTCAATTTCGCCGAGCTCGACGCGGAATCCGTGGATTTTCACCTGATCGTCCAGCCGTCCGAGGAACTCCAGGTCGCCCGAGGGCAGAAACCGCGCCCAGTCGCCGGACTTGTACATTCGGGAGCCGGGCCGCTGGGCAAACGGATCAGGAAGGAATCGTTCCTTCGTCAGCTCCGGGCGATCCAGATAGCCCCTCGCCACGCCCGCCCCGGCGATGTGCAGTTCGCCGGGAACGCCGGGCGGCACGGGTTTTTGCTTGGCGTCCAGGATGTAGATATTGGAGTCCCGCAGGGGTACTCCAATCAGGCTTCGCGTTTCGTGCTCGATGTCGTGCGCCTCCAAACGACGATACGTCGAATAGACGGTCGCTTCCGTTGGACCGTACATGTTGATGATCTGCGGCGCTTGGTCGCCGTGCAGTCTGAGCCACGGCTCGAGGTTGCGGAAATGGAGCGCTTCCCCGGCGAGCATCACGTAGCGAAGATCCCCGAGCGGCGCTGGGGACGTCTGGTCCGCCTCGATGAGTTGGTAGAAGGCCACAGGGGTTTGGCAAAGTACGGTTACCTGCTCGCGTTTGAGCAGTGCGTGCAACTCGGCGGGGGAGCGCGAAAGCCAGTACGGCACGATCACCAGCCGCCCGCCGGTCAGCAAGCAGCCCCACATCTCCCAAACGGAAACGTCGAAGGAATAGGTGTGGAAGAGAGACCAGACGTCCCGATCGCTGAAATCAAGCCATGGCTTGGTCGCGCCGAGCAGGCGCACGAAGTTTGCGTGCGTGATCATCACGCCCTTGGGCTTGCCGGTCGAGCCGGAAGTGTAAATCACATAGGCAAGGTTTTCCGGCTTGGCCGCTGGTTCGAGGTTCGCTGTCCCTTCCCGCGCGATGGCCGGCCAATCGCGGTCGACGCACACGATTTCTGGCTTGATCTCCGGCAGATTCCGAAGCAGGCGCTCCTCGGTGAGCACGAGGGCGGGCGCGGAGTCCTCGAACATCATGGTCAGTCGTTCCCTGGGGTAGGACGAATCGATCGGCACGTAAGCGCCGCCGGCTTTCAGCACGGCGAGGAGAGCGACCATCATTTCGATCGAGCGCTCGAAGCTGACGGCCACGAGCGAGTCGGGACGAACGCCCTTAGCGCGAAGCACGCGCGCCAGCTGATTGGCCCGTTCGTTCAGCTCACCGTAGGTCAAGCGCTGGTCGCCTAAGGCGAGTGCCACCGCATCGGGGGCCAAGCTGGCCTGCCGCTCGAACAGCGCATGTATGGTCGAATTCACCGGATATTCGGTCCAGTTCGGATTCCAGGCGGAGATGAGCGAGTCCATTTCGGCCGGCGTCATTAAGGGAAGCTCGTTCGCCGAGAGGCGGACATCGCGGGCGGCCGCCTCCAGCAGGGTCTGGTAATGGGTGAGCCAGCGCGCGATCGTCGTGCGATCGAATAGATCCGTGTTGTAATCGCAGTCGATGGTGAGGCCTGCATCGGATTCGACGACGTTGAAGAAAATGTCGAAATTGACGGCTCTTTTCGGATTGGGGTCGACGGTTGTCTCGAGGCCCTCGAACGGGAGCCGGCCGCCGACGCGTTCGAGATTGAATTGCACTTCCATGAGCGGCAGCCGGCCGGGATCGCGCCGCATGGCCAGTCGCCGCACGAGTGTTCCGTAGGTGTACGAGCGGTGATCGTAGGCGTCGAGCAGTGTTCTCTTGACCTGCTCGAGCAGCTCGGCGAACCCCAGATCGGGTCGAAAACGGGTCCGCAGGGGCAGGAAGTTCACGCAGTGTCCGACCAGCTTGTCTTCTCCGACGAGCGATTGTCCCGCCGTCGGAACGCCCACCACGATATCGAGTTGGTTTGACAATCGGTAGAGCAGCGTCTGGAAAGCTGCGAGCAGAACGACGAACAGTGTCGAGCCGTGCTTTGACCCCATCTGCTTGATGCGCAGGTAGCTCTCTCTATCCATGTGGGCCCGGAAGGTTGCGCCGGGGTAGGTGCGCACCGCTTTGCGCGGACGGTCCAGAGGAAGTTCGAGCGCGGCGGGCAGATCCTTGAACTGCTCGAGCCAATAGGATTCAACCTCTCGATCGGCCCGCCCCTCCCGAGCCTCGGACTGTTTCTGCGCATACTCGGCGAAACTCGGGGCGACGGGCCGTTCGGCGGCGCGCCCCCGCACCTTCGCCGTGTAGAAGGCGGCCAGCTCGTCGAGCAGCACGTTGGTCGACCAGCCGTCGCAGACGATGTGGTGCGAGGTGAAAAGCAGGACGTGCTCGTTCGGCTCAAGGCGCACCAGTTGCGCGCGCACGAGCGGCCCAGTCGTGAGATCAAACTGACGGCCCGCGTCCTCTTCAATCAGCCGCCGAAGTTCCGTCTCTCTCGCGCGTCGCTCGAGCGGGGCCAAATCGATGACGGGCAGTTCGATCTTGAGTTCGCCCCGGAAACGCAGTTTCGTGCCGTCCGGATCGACCGTTGAACGCAGCGCGTCGTGGCCGTTCACAACGGCGTCGATGGCTTGGCCGAGCGCTTCGGCGTCGAGCCTGCCGCGGAGATACAAACTGAACGACTCATTGAACGAGCAGGACGCATCGTCCCCGACGCTGGCGGCAAGAAATATCTCGCGTTGCGGCTCGGTCATCGGCGCTTCGGCCACGAAGGTGGGGTTTGCCGAAGCCAACCGAGGCGGCGCGGGGGCCTTCGACTCGGCATCAGCCAGCACACCGCCCGCGCGCATTTCCGCAGCGGTCTCCTCGAAGGCGCGAATGATGCGCTCGAGGTCTCGCTCGCTGTGCGCGGTGGTCAGGAAGCAGGGGAAGCCCTCGAGAATGTGGATGCCCTTTTCGCGCAGGTGGTAATAGAAGAGGCTGCCAAAGCGGAAATCGGCCGGAAAGCTGAAATAGAAAATGCTCGAGAAGCTTTCGAGGCGAGCCGGAACGTTGTGGCGGGCCAGAATTTCGTTGAGGTTCTCGACGAGCGTCGCGGTGCGCCGGGCGAGCTGCCCTTGCAGTTCCGGACCCTGCTGCTTCAAGTGTTCGAGCACGGCCTTCGCCGCAGCCAGAGTCAAGGGATGGCGAACGAAAGTGCCGGCGAAGAAGGTCACGCCCGCCGAGGGATAGGAGTCATCGCCAAACTGCCACATCCCGCCGTCGAGCGCGTCCATGTACCGCGCCTTGCCAGCCAGCACGCCGATGGGCATGCCCCCGGCCAGAACTTTTCCGTAGGTCACCAGATCGGCGCGAATATCGAACAAGGCCTGACAGCCGCCCGGATGGACTCGGAACCCGGTGACGACCTCGTCGAAGACGAGACAGGTCGCCGACTGTTCGGTGATGCGGCGGATTTCTTTGAGGAACTCGACGGGCTGCAAATTGGGGTGCCGGCTCTGCACGGGCTCGACGAGCACCGCGGCGAGCTCGGTCGCATTCGCGCGAATCCATTCGAGCGCCTCTTCCGATCCATACTCGAGCACCACGACATTGGCGGCCTTCTCGCGGGGAATGCCGGGCGCAGCGGGAATGGCATGCGGCTGGCCGCCCTTCTTCGATCCCTTGACCAGGACTTCGTCGAACATGCCGTGATAATCGCCGGCAAAGAACACAATCTTGTCCCGTCCGGTCACCGTTCGTGCCACGCGCATGGCGGCGACGACGGCTTCCGAGCCCGTATTGCAAAACGTCACGCGCTCGTTGCCGGTCAGCTCGCAAATCAATTTCGCGACTTCCCCGGCGAGCACCGTTTGTGGCCCGATCTCGAATCCCTCCTCGAGTTGCTTGGTGATCGCCCGTCGGACGAACTCGGGCCGGTGGCCGAGCATGATCGGACCGAACCCGTTCAGGATGTCGACGTATTCGTTTCCGTCCACGTCCCACAGGTGCGAACCCGCCGAACGCACGGTCACGATCGGATACACCATCTCTTTCCACTCGGAACGGAATCCGGAGGCCACGCGGGGATCGGCCAGCACTTGCCGGTCCTGCTGTGTTCTGGCCTTCGAGCCCGCCGTGCGCTTCGTATAGCGCTCGACGAGTGAGCGGAGGTATTCGCGTTGGCCCGGGGTGAGGTCGGTTGATCGGGCGGCTTTGAGCGGCTTAAAGGGCGTATAGCCCTCGAGCTCCTTGGCTGGCTTGTCCGGCGCGCTTGGAAGCGGCGAGATGCCCTGGACCGGTCGCGCCGCGGAGGACGGAAATGCAGCGGAAGCGGCACCTCCTAGCGCTTCGAGCTGCCGGGCAAACAGCTCGTTCATCGCCTTGATCTGCTCCCGCATCATCCGTTCAACCGGCGACTCTGGCGGGCGAATGCCCTCTCTCGCGGGGACCTCGGCGGGCGCAAGGGGGATCTCCGCCGGAGCAGCCGCTGGTTCAGCAAGAGCCTCGGGCGGCAATTTCTTGTCCAGGAACTCAGCCAGACTCCCGATGGACGATTGCTCGCCGAGGAGCTGACGGAAGGTGACCTTCACGCCAAACTTGCGCTCGACTGCCTGCGCGACTTGTGTCAGAAACAGCGAATCGAAGCCCATCTCAAGGAAGGTGGCGGCGGGGTCGGCCCCTCTGAGGTCGCTGCCCGAGAGGTCCTCGAAAATCTCGCCTACCGCTCTTGCGATTCGCGCGCGGCGGTCGAGGCGCGTGGGTTCGGCTGGGGTTTTCACCTGGCTCGTGGCCTCCGTCGGGCGAGCATCGGCTCGCACCGGATCCTGTTGCGACACCTCGCTCGGCGGCGCAACGGCGTGTGGCGCTTCGAGCCAGTAGCGCTTGCGCTCGAAGGGATAGGTCGGCAAGGAAACTCGCTCGGGCTGTGTTCCGTGATAGAGGGCGCGCCAATTCGGCTCGACGCCTGCCGTCCAGAGTGCGCCGAGCGCGTACATTAGCCGGGCCGCATCGCCCTCGCCGGAGTACCCGTCCGAGAGCGAGCTTACAATCACTCGGTCGGCCGCCGCTTCGGGGTGCTGGCGCGCGAGCGTGCTGAGCACCGTACCGGGACCGACTTCGAGCAGGGCCGTCGCAGGATTTCCGAGTAACACCTCGACGCCCGCCGAGAAGCGCACGGGCTGGCGGAAGTGGCGCGCCCAATAGGCGGGATCGGTCGCTTCTTCCGCCAGAATCCACTCGCCTGTCACTCCGGAGACATAGGGCAGCTTCGGCTGATTCCGTCGAACCTCGGCGACGCGCGCCCTGAACGGTTCCATGATGGGATCCATCATGGCGGAATGAAACGCGTGCGATGTCGCCAGCCGCCGAGAGGGAATTCCCTGTTTTTCGAGCTGTTGCTGGAAATCCTCCAGGGCCTCGACGGATCCGGCCACGACGCACAGGCTCGGCGAGTTCACCGCCGCGAGCGACAGATGCCCGTTCAGCCTGGAGCGAAGCTCCTCCTCTCCCAGGCGTACGGAAAGCATTCCGCCCGCGGGAAGGGCCTGCATCATCTGGCCGCGGGCAGCCACCAGATGTAGGGCGTCTTCGAGCGAAAAGACCCCCGCCAGGCAAGCGGCCACAAATTCGCCGATGCTGTGTCCCAGCATGGCCTGCGGGCGAATGTCCCAACTCATCCAGAGCTGGGCAAGAGCATATTCGACGGTGAAGATAGCCGGTTGCGCGATGACGGTGTCGGTGACGCGCCGCGCGATTTCCCCCGAGTCTGCGTCCCCCGGATAGAGAAGATTTCTGAGGTCCACACCGAGCGCAGGGCGCAGAATCTCGGCGCAGCGGTCCACGGCATCGCGAAACACAGGCTCGCTCGCATAGATCTCGCGGCCCATATGCGTATGCTGCGAACCCTGTCCTGGAAACAGGAAGCACAGCTCCGGAGTTGTTTTGTCCTGCAGGCTGGCCTTGGTGCCCTTGGCCAGCGCGGCGACCGCTTCGCTTGTGTTGCGCGCGGCGACGGCGCGGCGATACGCAAAGCGGCGGCGACCGGTTTGCAACGTCCAGGCCAGATCCTCGAGGTTCTCTTCCGGGTGGGCGGCCAGGTGGTCGGCGAGGCGAGTGGTGGCGTGCTTGAGCGCCGTCTCGGTTCGCGCGGAAAGCACCAGCAATTCTGCCGGGCGAACGGCAGTCCGGGCGGGCCGATCGGGTGCTTGTTCAAGGACCACGTGCGCGTTCGTCCCGCCCACGCCGAAGGAACTCACGCCCGCGCGACGAGGCGGCTCGACCGATTTCCATTCGCTGCGCCGGCTGGTCACGTAGAACGGGCTGTTTTCCAGATCGAATTTCGGGTTGGGTTTGCGGAAATGCAGGGTGGGAGGAAACACTCCCTGACGGACGATGTGCGTCGCGTGGATCAGGCCGGTGACTCCCGCCGCAACGTCCAGATGGCCGATGTTGGTCTTGGCCGTTCCGACCACGCAGAATTCCTTGCGCCGCGTGTGGGCGCGGAAGGCTTGGGTGAGGGCAGCCAGTTCAATGGGGTCGCCGAGGGGTGTAGCCGTTCCGTGCGCCTCGATGTAGCCAATCGTGTCCGGGCTGATGCCCGCGGCGGCCTGCGCCATGGCAATCACGCGACGCTGCCCTTCGACGCTGGGCGCCGTGAATCCAACCTTGCCGGCTCCGTCGTTGTTGGTGGCAAATCCGCGGATCACCGCATAGACCTGATCGCCATCGCGAACGGCTTCGTCCAGGCGCTTGAGCAGGACCACCGCTACGCCGCTGCCGAAGACGGTGCCTTGGGCATCGGCGTCGAATGTTCGGCAATGCCCGTCGGGCGAGATCATTGCGCCGTCCTGGTAGTACGCTCCGCGCTTCTGCGGGAAGGTAATCGAGCTGCCCCCGGCCAGGGCCATGTCACAGTCGTAGGTGAGCAAGGCCTGACAGGCCTGCGTTACGGCCACGAGCGAGGTGGAACATCCCGCCTGGATGGTGAAGCTCGGGCCGCGCAAGTTGAGCTTGTAGGAGACGCGAGTCGCCAGGAAATCGCGGCTGTTTCCCACCATCTCGGCGTAATGGTCGACTTGGTATCCGCCCGTGAACTTCTCAAGGAAACCCGTCTGTGAGCACAGGCGCGAGAAGAAATACGTTTCCGGGCTGGCGCCTGCATACACCCCGATCGCGCCGGGGTAGGTTCCGGGGTCATAACCGGCGTCTTCCACGGCCTCCCAGCACGATTCGAGGAACAGGCGGTGCTGCGGGTCGGTCAGCTCCGCTTCGCGGGGATGCATGCCGAAGAACTCGGCGTCAAACAGGTCGGCGTCCGCGACGACCGATCGGGCGCGCACGTAGCTCGGATCTTGAGAGAGCTCCGCCGCCCGGGGAACTTCCAGATCTTCCGGGCGAAACTGCGAAATTACCTCGCGGCCCTCAAGCTGATTGGTCCAGAATTCCGCGACACTGCGGGCCCCCGGAAAACGGCCTGCCATGCCCACGATGGCCACGCCTTCGAGAGTTGGATTCCAGTCGCTCATCGGGGTCCGTGCGCGCGCTCCTGCTTCTCCCGCTCGAATGCTTCGCGCCGTTTCTCCGCTTGCCGCTCCACGTTCCTGAAGGAATGGCCGGCTGTCTCTGGCTGCTCGAGTCGACGGGCCAGTGTCCGAATGGTGGGAAACTCGAACAGATCGGTCACTTCAATTTCCCGGCCCAAGCTCTTCTGGAGATTCGAGTGCATGGCGATGATCATCAGGGAATCGCCGCCCAGGTCGAAGAAATTGTCGTCGAGGCCGACAGCGTCGACGCGGAGGATGCGCTTCCACAGGTTCAAGAGCGCCGTCTCGAGCTCCGTCGCTCGGCGATCTGGGGAAACCGCTTCGATCGGCCGCGGTTGCGCAGGCAAGGCCGCACGATCGACTTTGCCGTTCGCCGAGAGCGGCAGTTCGGCCAGGGGTACGAAGAGGGCCGGGATCATGTAGTGTGGCAGCTTGCCGGCTAGATACTGCCGCAGGCCAGAGGGCGAAACGGCAGGCGTTGCCGAGGAAACGTAGTAGGCGACCAGGCGCTTTGATCCATTCCGGCCCGCATCGACAACCACGCAAACCTGGTTCACGTCGCGATTCATGCCCAGGACGGCTTCGACTTCACCCGGCTCGATTCTGTGGCCCAGAACCTTGACCTGGGTGTCCCGGCGTCCGAGAAACTCAAGCACGCCATCTTCGCGCCAGCGTGCCAGATCCCCCGTACGGTACATGCGCCCGTGCGGCTCGGTGCTGTACGGGTTGGGCAAGAACTTTTCGCTGGTTCCTTCCGGATCGTTCCAGTATCCGCGGGCCACTCCGTCTCCAGCCGCATAGAGCTCGCCGGTCTCGCCGGGACCGGCCAGCTTCATCTGTTCGTCGAGGATGTAGACCTGCGTATTGGCGATCGGCCCTCCGATGGGGATCGGCTCCGGCACGAGGTCACCGGGCTGGAGCGTGTAGCAGCAGGTGAAGGTCGTGTTTTCCGTCGGGCCGTACCCGTTGATCACCCGGCAGTCGGGGAGAGCCCGAAGAGCCATGCGGACGTGCTTCGGAGAAAGCACGTCGCCCCCGGCCAGGAGTTGGCGAACGCTGCCGAGGTCTTCGAGTCTTTGCTCGACCATCACGTTGAAGAGCCCAGAGGTCAGCCAGAGGGTCGTGACGCCGTGCGTGCGAATCTCCCGTCCGAGCCGCTCAAGCGAGGGTTTGACAGGCGGCATGATCACGAGCTTGCCGCCGTTGAGCAGAGGCCCCCAAATTTCGAAGGTCGCGGCGTCGAAGGAAACCGGCGCGAATTGAAGAAAAACCTCCTCGGGGCCGAACCGGCAGTAATGAGTGTTGCGCACCAGTCGCACGATCGAGCGATTCTCGACCATGACCCCTTTCGGCCGGCCCGTCGATCCGGAGGTGTACATCACGTAGGCGAGCGCCCTGGGCCCGCTCGCGGCCGGGGGATGCGCCTCCGGCCGCCCCGGCCGAGCTTCCAGATCGTCGACGCGCACCAGCTTGCGCGAGGCGTTCGCCCGCAGGTCGGTGCCGGGCGTCGCCCCCAGGAGAATCACCGACGCTCGCGTGTCCTCGACCATGAAAGCGGACCGTTCTTCGGGATAAGAAAGATCGAAGGGAACGTACGCCCCGCCCGCCTTGAGAACGCCGAGAAAAGCGACGATCATCTGGATCGAACGCTCCACACAGCAGCCCACGAGCGTTTCCCCTCCGACGCCCATCGCGCGCAACCCACGGGCGAGTGAGTTTGCACGGCGATCGAGCTCGGCGTAGGTGACTTGCGTCTCCCCCATTTCCAGGGCAACCGATCCGGGGTGTGCAGCAGCCACTTCTTCAAACACCTGCGCTACGGTTTTGTCGCGGGGGTATTCTGTCGCGGTTTGGTTCCCCGCCCGGACCCGCTCGGGCAGGCCCGCAAGCGCGGCCCGAATTTCGTCGCGAGTCGCGGCGCTGTAGTCGTCAGATCTCATCACAGTGCTTCGCCCATCTGTTTCGAGCCCGTTACGGCAGAAGGATCTCCTTCTCACCAAACAGCCTTTCCGCGGCGATTCCGCGCGAACGGCAAGTTTCGATCAACCGATTCGAGTGAACGATGGGGTTCGATTGGTCCGTGTACTTGATGCTCATCACGTAATTCAGCCAGGGCTCCTGCCCCATGGCGTACACGTAGACTTCCTTGCATCGAAGCTCGTTGACGATGGCCAGAGCGCGGTCGTAGTTCGAGCCGGCCAGTCGGCGCGAATGATCCTTCGGGCGCTCAAGCCGCTCGGTCAGCAGCGGCCCGTAGATCCACGATAGCGGCGCGCCGTCGCATTCCATGCCGACAAAGAACACGTCGACGTCGCCGATCTCGCGATGGATGTGCTCGTACAGCTTCGGCGAGACGTTGCAGGAATCGGCTGCAAAGAGCAGGGAATGGTTGCCCATGCGCAGCAGATAGGCCGATTTGGTGAGCACGTTCAGGTCGGCGTGCTCGCCGAGAAAGGGCAGCGCCCTGATCGAGCCGTGCGCGAAGGGAATCTCGTCCATTTCCGAGACTTCGATCACGTTCGGAAAACCGCACTGCTTGAGCAGCAGGCGCAGCGAGGGATCCTGCAACGCGCCTCCGCCATTGCGGGGCACGACGATGTTGCGGATGCGGTGCCGCAGCTGCAGGAGCGTTTCAAAGAGAATGTGATCCTGATGGTTGTGCGTGATCAGCGCATAATCGATTACGGGCGGCAGGTCCTCGTAGGTGTAACGCGAAATGTCGCTCTCATAGGTATAACTGAGCACCGGATCGAGCAGGATGCTCACCTCTCGTGTCTCAAGGAGAATGCAAGCGTGCCCGAAATAGCGCCAGCGCGCTCCCGGGCCCTCGTACTTGGCGTAGGGCCGGGGCTTGTCCGGTGTCAGGAAGGAACGGAAGCGCTCCGCTTCCGCCTCGCTGAGCGCGAGTTGGTCCCGGATTTGGGCTAGTGGAGCCGGCTCGTTCTTCATGCGGAAGAGCCAGTCGAGTCGCTCGCTTGCAAACGGGATGCGCAAATCGACCGAACCCTGCGCGTCCAGACGCGGGGTGCTCAAGACGAACGGGCGATCGTCGCCGGAAATCTCAGAGAGCATCAGGCTCTGCAGCGAGTCGTGATAGAACGGACTCTTGTAGAGCAGCGGCTCAATCAAGCGGAAGGAGGGATGCTGGTTGAGATCGTAGACGAGCTCGACGTAGCCCTCAAGACATGCGGGAACTTCCGCGTACAGCGGTTCGAGGCTGTATCCCCGGGCCTTTTCGCGGAGCAGCGCGTCAAGCGTCTCAATTGAACGCGAGAGGTGAATCAGATCCGCGCGTTCACGCAGTGTTCGCTCGCGCAAAGCGCGGACTTCCTCCACGCGATTCCGAGGGAAATCGATGAATGGCCCGCCGAGCAGGGCCGGATTCTTCGCCGCCGCCTGATGGCTTTCCGGAGACTCGATGTACGATTCCATGATGCGCAGATGGCGCTCGGTGAGATTTCTGGCTGCCGTGGCGGGCGGGATCAGGTGGGCCCAGGCGTACCAGCCGTTCACCAGGGGCTCGGCCATCACATTTGGCTTTAGGTAAAAAGAGGTCATCTCGAGACGACCGTCCGTTTCCGGGCATACTCCGTCCCGGCAATCGACGCTCCCGCCTCGGCAGAGTGCAAGTGGCCGACCACTTCGCTCGAGGCATAAGCTATTAAAACAAAGCAGCTTACGGACGATTTTTGGGCTAAGGAATTCGGTCGCCAAGCTGGGATAGAGGAAACTGTTTTCCCAAAAGTGGTGCCTGGCATCCCCTCGGGTATGATTGTTAAGGGTTTAAGTGTACCAGCAGTAGCCCGAGCCGTGAACCACGGCCTCGCCGCGCTTCGTTCGAGCACCTGCCACGACAGGGTGCCCGGGTCAGAACCGAACGCTGACCTCGTACCCGGCAACCGATCCGTCGGCGGCGCGCTGGGGATCAATCTGTACGACCTGGAATGTATGCCCCTTCAGATCCTCCACATCGCGGCTCAGAATGTCATGCGTTTCCCGCTCGAGTTCCGGAGTCGCGCGGGCGGCCCGTTTTTGGGGCGCCAGCAACTTTGCATCGATGCGGTAGGTGCGGACTCGTCCGTCCGTTCCCGCGGCCAGGAACTGAACGCCCGATTCTTCGAATGGATTCGACTGTGGCTGATCATGGAACCATTTGCGCGGTGTGAACAGCACAAAAACAAGAATGGCGACGACCATAATGTCGTACGGCCAGCTTCCTCGCTCATACGACCAGAAAACAGTTCTCAAGATACCTCGCCAGAGCCTGCGCATTTCAGTGGATCGCGAGGCCGTTGGCGATCGCGCCGTCGCGCATATGCAGGATTCGCGTGCCGTAGGTGGCCGCATCGGGGTTGTGTGTAATCATGACAATGGTTTGGCCGAAGTCCCGATTCAATTCGCGCAGCAGGGACAGCACGGCCTCCGAGCTCTTGGTATCCAGATTTCCTGTGGGCTCATCGGCGAGCACAATTTTCGGTTCGGTAACGATGGCGCGGGCCAGAGCGACGCGCTGCTGTTCGCCGCCGGACAGCTCGGAGGGCTTGTGACAGAGCCGCTCGCGAAGGCCGAGGAGGTTCACGACCACGTCAAAGCGATGCGGGTCGAAACCGTTCCCGTGGATGTGTTGGGCGAGCATGATGTTGTGGTAGGCATCGAGCGTCGGCAGCAGGTTGAAGCGCTGAAATACGAAACCGACTTTGTGGCGCCGCAGGAGCGTTCGGGCCGCGTCGCTCATGGCGGCCAGATCGTTGCCGTCGAGTAGAACCCGTCCGCGACTGGCCCGCGCCAGCCCGCCAATGACGTGCAGCAGAGTCGATTTGCCGCATCCGGACGGGCCCATAATGGACACGAATTCGCCGGGCGACACTTCCATATTGACGCCCCGCAGCGCGGCCACTTCCACCCGGCCCGAGCGGTACACCTTCCAGAGGTTTTCGGCTTTAAGTATCGGCTCCAAAACGCGAGTCCCCGTCCCTTGGCCCCTCGAAGAGGAGGGGTTTGTCTGCGGAAAGAACGATTCTAGTCGCCTTTGCCCGTTCCGGCTAGCTTCTCCGCGCTTCGGGCCGCGCAGTCGGGAAGCCATCACTCGTAGGCAAGCGCCTCGACGGGATCCTTTCGGCTGGCAACCCAGGCCGGATAGGTCGCACCGAGCAAGCCGCCTAGCACGGCAATCATCCCGGAGAAGATAATCCATTTGGGCAGGATCAGGATGGTCATGGACGGGAACGTAGAAACGACGGCCCAGCGCAGCAAGAAACTGAGCCCGATGCCAAAGGCGATTCCGATCAGGGATAACAGCGTGGTCTCGCTCAGAATGATCTGAACAATATAGCTCTTCGACGCTCCGAGGGACTTTAGCACGCCGATTTCCCGGGTTCGCTCGATAATCGTCGTGTACATGGAAAGAAAAATCACCAGGAAGCCGATGGCTACGGCGATCGAGATCATCACGTTGATGAAGGCGTTGAGCCCGGGCAGATTCGACGAGGTCATCAGCGAAATGAAATCCTTCAGGGGACGAATTTCATAGCCGGGAAGCAATTGACGTATTTCATCCAGCGCCGCGGCGGTGTGGTCGGTTCGATCGCATTTTACGAAGAAGATGGAGGCTTTGTTCGTGGCCCCGGACATCTGCTCGAGGGTCTCAAGGAAGACGAACAGTCGAGCGCCTTTGCCATGCTCAACAATGCCGGCCACGTGGAAATCGTGCCCCAAGATATGCAGCGTCTCGCCGACCGAGACCTTTTTGCCCTTCGCGTACACATCGTCAACCAAGATGTCGTCGGCGCCCTCCAGGCCGTGTCCCGCGTGGAAGACAAAGCCGCCGGACACCGCGTAAAACGTGCTCGGCTGGATTCCGTAAACCACGTCGAGACCGTTCACCGAATTGAACTGCACGAGCACGGGCGCGACAGCCTGCACGTAATCCAGTTTGTCGAGTTTCCCGCCAATGGCCATGGGCATGGGTGCGCCGCTGAAGGCCGCCCAAATGGAGGCCGAAGGTGGCTGAACCATGATGTCGGCGCCCACGCCCTCGGTTCGCTTGGCCGATTCGGTGAGCAAGCCGGTGGTCAAACCGACCACCAGAATCACCAAGGTGACCTCGACACCGACTCCAATCACGGTGATTAGGGTTCGCACCGGCCGGTGCAGAACGTTTCGCACAATGATGTGGCCGATCAAGGTTTCTGCTCCGGCGCCTCGCCCACGTGAATCAATTTCGTTCCCGGCGGCTGGCTCAGCGCGAACTTGTCCGCCGTGACCGGCTGGTTCAGGGCGAGCTTCGTGATTCCAATCGTCAATGCATAATCCTCGATGGGACGCGTGAGGTCGATCTCGCTTGCAAAGCGGGCGTTGGGGACGCCGCTCCAGTTCCGGTATGCGACGTCCTCGGTCACGTTTCCCTCCGCATCATAAATCTGCAGGCGCGTGATCGCGAGATCGGTGCGGTCAAACCAAATCTTCCGGCGAACCCTCCATTCTGGGGAGCTCGCGACGACGGTCAAGGTGTAATAGCGCGCCGTCGTCTCGTCGCCGGCCTCGAACAGAACCGGCGCATCGGGAGGAATCTCGCTCCAAAAGAGCGCTTCCACCAGATGCTGAGGTTTCAAGTTTTCCAGCGGTCGCTCTGATGGCCGCTCGAGGTTTGCGGGTCCTTCGATGAACTGGTCCTTTGACGGTATGTAGATCTCGAACCGTTCGCCGTTGCTGGCCATGTCGAAAATGGTCGTCCCTACGATGGGCGCTTGGCCAATCACGCGGATTCGGTCGGGTTTTTGCGCCAGAATGAAGCCGCTCACTTCATGGTATTGCTTGATCACGCCGGAGTAAGCCGTGCCGGCGGTCAGTCTCATGGTCACGCCCAGATTCAACGATTCGATCGCATCCGCCTGCTGGTTATAGGAGGCCACGAGCTGCTGTTTGCTCGCTGTCTCGAGCGGTATCGGAGGCGCGCCAGGACGGGCTGCCGGCCGCTGCCGTGACGCGCAACCAGCCGCGCAAACCGCCGCAGCCAGAAGGAACACCTCCGAAAGCCTTGGGCCGCTCACTGTGTCTTGCTTGGCATGCACAAATACTTCAATTTAGCAGGCAGCACGGAGCGGGGTCAATCGACGGCGACGATTCCCTCCTGCGCCGCGGAGGAGGCCTCCCGAGGCCCCCTTAGATTATTTCCTTCTTCCGGCCGTGAAAGTTCCACTGGCGCCCCGAGCACGGCGGGCCTGGGTTCAGTCGATGTGCTCTCCTTCCTCGAACGATAGCTCGGCGACGGGCAGCACGTCGCGGTCGCCGGCGACCCATACGTAGAGGGTCGGCAGCAGGAAGATGCTCATGACCAGGTCGGCGATAAGTCCGCCGACGATCACAATGGCAAACGGCCGCTGCGAATCCGAGCCAATGGCGTGCGAGAGAGCGGCGGGCAAGAGTCCCAGCGTGGCCACGAGCATGGTCATCAGGATGGGCCGCAGCCTGAGGACAGCTCCTTCGATGGCGGCCTCCTCAATCGAGTGCCCGCGCGCGCGAAGCTGATTGATGAAATCGAGCATGATGACGCCCGTTTGCACCGAGACTCCGAACAGAGCCAGAAACCCGACGCCCGAGGAGACGCTGAAATTCGTCCCGGTCACCAGCAAGGCCAGCAAGCCGCCAATACGCGCCATGGCCACATTGGCCAGGATGAGGAGGGCCCACTTGAACGATTTGAACATGGTATAAAGGATGACAAAAATGATGAAAATGGTGATGGGAAGGACAACGAGCAGCCGCGCATCGGCTCGCTGCTTGCTCTCGTATTCCCCTTCCCAATCGATGCGATATCCCTGCGGCAACTTCACGTTGGCGCCGACCTTCTGGATGGCTTCCTCCACCGCGCCGCCCAGGTCCCGCCCGCGCACGCTGTATTTGACGGCCACGTAGCGACGGTTCGCTTCGCGGTAAATCTCCGAACCGCCGTCCTCCTCGTGAATATGGCAAAGCTGGGCAAGGGACACTCGTTCGCCGGTCGGCGACAGCAGGCGAATCTCCTCGATGGCCTCTTTCGTATCGCGATATTGCGGAAGATAGCGCAAGACCAGGTCATAGCGCGCTTCGCCCTGCAGCACCTGGGTCAGTGCATTGCCTCCCACCGCGGTCTGAATGGCGTCTTCGACGTCCGCGACATTGATCTGATAACGCGCAGCCGCGTCACGGTCCACGGTCAGATTCAAGTTGGGCTGGCCCAGCACGCGAAATACACCGAGATCGGTAATGCCCGGCACTTCGCGCATCACACTCACGATCTGATCGGCCTTCTCTTCGAGGATGTGCAGATCATCCCCATAAACTTTCGTGGCCAGTTCCCCTTTGACTCCGCTGACCGCTTCTTCCATGTTGTCTTCGATGGGCTGTGAAAAACCCCAGATGACTCCTGGGATCTTGCCGAGTTCGCGGTCCATGGCTGCAATCAGCTCGTCTTTATTCTGATGGAAAACCGGCCGCCACTCCTCCTTGGGCTTGAGGTCAACAAAGTACTCCGTATTGAAAAAGCTCGTGTGATCGGTTCCGTCGTCGGGCCGACCGGTTTGGCTCGTGCATTGGGGAACTTCGGGAAACGAGCAAAGGATTCTGCGCGCTCGGTCGGCGACACGGATGCCTTCGTCAGGGCCGGCGCTGGGGGCCAGCGTTCCGCGCACCCACAGTGCGCCCTCGTCCAGATGGGGCAGGAACTCGGAGCCGATGACTCCGCCGAACGCCAAGTAAAGCGCGAGAACGAGCGCGGCCACCCCGACGCCCACGGTCAGTCCATGCCAGCGAATGGCGCGACGAACCGCGCCGCGGTAGCGCTCGGTCAACCAATGCATGACGGGGTTGTGCCACTCGCGCGCGCCTCTGGGGAAAACCAGACTCGCCAGCACGGGGGAGACTACGATCGAGAAAAACAGAGCACCGGCCAGGGCAAACGCGACGGTCCAGGCCATGGGATGGAACAGGCGTCCTTCCACCCGTTCGAGCGTAAAAATCGGCAAATAGGCGGTGATGATGATGGCGATGGCGTAAAACACCGGGCGCTGCACCTCGTGCGCGGCGCTGCTGATTTTTTCGGCCACCGTTTCCGTACTTCCGTTTCGGTGGCTCAAATGGCGGACGATGTTTTCGATCATGACCACGGCGCCGTCCACGATCATCCCGAAATCGAGCGCGCCAATGGACAGAAGGTTGGCGGGAATATGGTTCAGGTTCAGGCAGATGGAGGCGAAGAGGAGCGAAAAGGGAATCGTGGTGGCGACGATCAGTGCGCCCCGCACGTTGCCCAGGAACAAGAACAGGATGATCGAGACCAAAATCATCCCTTCTGTCAGATTGTGGAGGACCGTATGTGTAGTGTAGTGGACCAGATCGCTGCGATCGACGAAGGGGGCAATCTGGACCCCCGGCGGCAGGATGTACTTGTTGAGCTCTTCGACTTTCTTGTGGATGCCTTCGAGCGCCGCATCCGCCGACGCGCCCTTGCGCAGGAGCACGATTCCGGAAACGACGTCGCCGTCGTCAATGACCTTCCCGTCCTCGCGATGAAAGGCCCTTCCGAACTGTCCCAGCCTGATCTTCGGTCCCTGGGAAACCGTAGCGATGTCCTTGACATGCACGGGGGTGCCATTCTTGGTGAGGATGACGGTCTGTTCGATGTCGTGGACGCGGTCGACCAAGCCCACCTCGCGCACGTTGACCTGCTGCAGACCCTCCTGGATGAAGCTGCCTCCGCCGTTCGCGTTGTTATTGGTGAGTTGCTGCTCGACCTGGGCGAGACTGAGTCCGTAGGCCACGAGTTTATTGGGATCGAGACGCACCTGGTACTCGCGCGTGGGCCCGCCGAAGCTGTTCACATCGACCACGTCGGGGACCGATTTGAGATTTTTCTCAACCACCCAATCCTCGAGCGATTTCAGCTCCATGGGGTCATAGGCCGGATTCCTGCTGCGCAGGGTGTAGAAGTAGATCTGCCCGGCCGGGCTGTAGTCCGGCCCGAGCGTCGGAGTGAGGCCGGGAGGCAGATTGACTTGGTTGAGCCTCTCGAGCACGCGCTCCCGGTTCCATGAGTTGTCCGATTTGTCGGAGAAAACCATTTCGACGTAGGAGAGCCCAAACAGGGACCAGGAACGCAGGTGCACCACGTCCGGGACGCCATTCATGGTGATTTCAATGGGAATGGTGACCTGTTGTTCGACCTGCTCGGCGGAAATCCCCGGCCATTGTGTGATGACGTCGACGTAATTGTCGGCTACGTCCGGATATGCCTCGATGGGCAGATTGCGGAAGGCGACGATGCCGCCCGCAAACAGCATCAGCGTCACTGCCAGCACGAGCAGCCGGTTGCCGAGCGCGAAGTCAACGAGGCGACGAATCATCTATTGCTCCACCGTGTTTTGCAGCTCGAGCGCGCTAGCCACCACGCTTTCACCCGCCGCGAGGCCGGAAACGATCTCCTGCATGTTGCCGGGGAGAGTGCTCCCGGCCGTCACTTCCTGGCGCTTGAAGTGTCCGCCTCCGAGAGAGAGATAGACCCAGTCCCGATCGTGCAAGTGGAGAATGGCCGTGGCGGGAACGGCGGGCCGCGACACGGGCGAGCGGCCGTAGAAGGTCGCGGTGGCAAACATTCCGACGAGCATCCATCGCTCGGGATTCGCCACTTCCAGGCGAACCTTGGTGGTATGAAGGGTCGGATCGAGAACGGGCAGGATGTTGTCGATGCGCGCCTTGAAGACTTTCCCGGGATAGGCGTTTAGGTGGATATCCGCGTACTGGCCGATATGCACGGCGTCAAGATCGTTTTCATAGACGTCGCAGATCACCCATACGTAGGAGAGGTCGGAAATCGTGAACGGGTTCGGGCCGCCGAGCCCCTGCACGCCGGCCGCGTTGGTCACCTGCTGATCGGTGATGATGCCGGAGACGGGGGCCGTCACGTCGACGATGCCCGAGGGGTGATGCGGGTCGACGCCGAGCAGGCGCAACTGCTCGGTCGCCGTATCCAGGTCGACCTTGGCGTCCTCTTCGGCGTCTTCCGCCGCTTCCAGCTGGCTCCTGGCCACCGCCCCTTTGGCGTAAAGAATCTGTGCGCGCTCGAGCTGCACTTTGGCGAGCCGCTCGTCGTTGACGGCTTTGAGGTAGGTCTGGTAAGCGCCCGAGACGTCATTGCTGCGAACCCTCAGCAGCACCTGGCCTTTTTTCACTTGATCGCCCAAGCGCGCCCGGATTTCGACAACGCGCCCGGAAGCGAGCGAAATCACGGGTACCGCGCGCGCAATATCCGGCTGAACCACGCCCGTCACATTCAAGGCGGGAACGACCTTACGTTCGATGGCCGTCGTGAGCAAGAACCGTTCGGGATGTTCTACGGTGAAATTGCTCGGATCGAAATCGGCCTGAACCGTTGTCGGCGGCGGCGCTTCCTGCTGAGGATTGGCTGCTCCCTCATGGCAACCCAGAATCAAGACAAGCGGCAGGTACACGGCCCCGGCAAGAAGGGAGGCGGCACGTTTGCGCTTCACGGGATCACCTCCTCGCCGACGGCCATGTTCAATTGCGCTGCGGCCGCCAAATATGCGCCGATCAAATTCACATAACTCAGCTGAACGCCGCGGTAGTCGCTCTCGGCGTTGAGCAAATCGAGCAGCGAGGCGCCCCCATGCTCGTAGGAGAAGCGGATGGTTTCCCGAACATGCACGGCCTCGCCCAGATACTTCGCCTTGTAGGGCCGCAGCAGAATCAAGTTGCCCTTGACCATGGCATAGGCGGAATCGACGTCGCCGAGCACCTGCGCCTGGGCGGCATCGAGCAACCGCTCGTTGCGCCCGATGTCGAGCTGGGTGCGCAACTTCTCGCCTTGGTTACGGTCAAAGATGCGCAGGGGGATGCTGACGTCCACGCCGATGTACTGATCGATCGGCGGATTGCGGCCCACATCGAAGCTGAACGTCGGATCGGTCGAGCCATTCGCAACGGCGAGCTTGTGATTGGTGGTGGCTTGTAAAACGCTTTGCCGGGCGGCCCTCAAATCGGGGCGATTGTCGAAGGCGAGTTTGCGCAATTCATCGAGCCCTTGGAGCTGGTCGGTGTACTCAAATGGCCCGACCACGTCGAATTGATCGACCGGGGTGCGCTCGTTGAGCAGCAGGAGCAGCTGGATCTTGGCCGTTCGTAGGTTGACCTCGGCCGTTTCGACGTCCGATTCGTACTGGACGCGCTGGAGCTCGAGCCGGTCGAAATCGATCTCGGCCAGATCGCCGGCCTGATACCGATCGCGAGAGATGCTGAGCAGGTGGTCCCAATAGTTCAGATTGTCTTGGGCAACTTTCAGCACGGCCTTCGCTTCGAGGGTGCCAACGAACGCGCTGCGCAGATTGAACAGAAGGCCGCGCTCGAGATCCGCTTGGCTCGAGGTGGCGATCGCGGTGCCTTCCTGGGCGCTCTCGAGGCGCAGCTCCCGTTTGTGATCCCGCTCGTGCAAATAGGTAAGCGTGGCAGAAGGAAGCAGGTAGGCGAACGGCCCGTGCGTGGGCCCTCCGGGAAACGGATCGATCTGGTCGGCGAGCAGGGTCAGGTTCGGATTGGGACGCAAATAGGCCGTAATTTCCTCGGCTTTCGATTCCGAGACATTCAATTGCCCGGCCAGCAGCGTGGGATTGTTCTGCGCGAAGCGCTGACGCACCTCTCCCCACGTCAAGGGTGCACCGGTTTGGGCGTCTGCGCTCGCACAGGTCAACAAGAACAGTGCGCAGCTGAGCCAACCGAACGTCTTCATCTCCTGCTCCGTTTCTCGCCGCCAGATTCGCGGCCGGGCGTCCCGCGGGTTCCCGGCGGCACGAGTGTCTGCTTCCTTGAGAATTGTGTTTCGTCGATTGCCCGACAGAACGCGCGCGGGATGGCGCGCAGTTCAGCAGCGGGACGAGTTATGGCTCGTCGCAAGCCCCCGAAAAATCGGCTCACGACGTCCGAATGCCTGGACGGCTTTCGTCGAAGAAAAGCCCCGAGCCCTGAAGCCCTAGGCCTATTCGAGGAACAGGCAAAGAGCAGAGCTCAGACGAGGGCGAAAGGCGGGGCACGAGGACAGGTGAATCGAATCTTGGCATCGACGAGCGCTGAAAGTGCCGCCGGAGCGATCCGCGACACAATCGGCGGGGCGGGAGGAGCCGCGTCACGACCCGGCATCTCCGCAGGACTCGCGTGCGCGTAAGCGGAATGGCCCTGGGCGTGAGTTGCGCAGCTCAGAACAAGCGCGTGACGTCGGCCGCCACAATCGTCAGCCAGAATCGCGCTGGCGTGGAGGTCGTCGCTGAGCGAGACGGCAAAGAACAAGAATATGAGCACGCAAGCGAAGGCAGTCCATTCCTCGAGCGGCCGGCGGTCGGCGTAGCGCGGTTGTTTCCTCCACACGGTTCGCCACAGGCCGAAAGCGGCTAGAGCGATCAGCAGCCAGATAATGTTGAGAACCAGCTCCATCGAATACCTTAGATTGCGACAGTGCCCCTAGAGGTGACCCAAAACGAACGCCCAAAGGTTAACGCTATCCCGCCTAAGATCGTAGATTAAATTAAGAGTGGTCGGGGAGGGCAATAGGTTGTGTGCGTCGTTGCGCTAATGGGCAACGCTGGGCGCTACTGGAGCTTTTGGGAGGATGCGTCGTGGCAAATCAGGTTCTCGAAAATGGCCAAGACACGACGCCGGTAGTTGACCACCCTCTCAAGGAGTTGGCGCAAGTGCGGCTCGCGCTTGGTTTCCTTGTCCCACTTGGCCAGCACCGTCGCGGGAACCTCAATATCGCGGCGCAATTCCTCGGCCGAATGACCGCGCAGGAATAGTCCGTAAAAGAACGCAGCTTCCCTCTGCGGGAACTCGAGTCCCTGAAACGCGTCGTCGAGCGGACTTGGCACGGTCGCCATGGCGGAAAACCGCAGTTTACAGATTTCGGTGCGAGCGTCAAGACGCTGCAGGGGCAAAGGGTGATGAAAAATCATCCCGGGGACCACCCCCCAGGAATCTCCTGAGCCCCGGGGCGGCACCGCAACTTCTCAGCGCGGCTCGTGTTTGATCGTGTGGCCGGTGGCGACCCGCACGCGCCCCGGCCGACATAGGTGTCTCCCGCTGCACCCCCCGGAGGCTCGGCCAAAACCCGAGCCTCCCTCTCTCTCTGGTTTGGGGTTCCTAGGGGCGGCGCGGATAGAGGGCAGGAGCCCAAGCGGAGGGCATTCGCTCAGGCGAACACCCTCCGAACTTGCAGGCGCCCCGGATAGGGCGGCTACCTCTTGGCCTGCTCCAAATATTCAGCAACCTGGTCCCAGTTGATTACATTCCACCATGCCTCGATGTATTCGGGGCGGCGATTTTGATATTTCAGGTAATAGGCGTGTTCCCAAACGTCCAGGCCGAAGAATGCCTTCCCGCCGTCCATGATCGGGTTGTCCTGATTTGCGGAGGACTCGATGGCGAGCTTGCCGTTGCGGAACAGGAGCCAGGCCCAGCCTGAACCGAAGCGGGTCGTGGCGGCCTGATTGAATTTCGTTTTGAAGTCGGCAAAACTGCCGAACGCGCTCTTGATCGCGTCCCCGACTTCGCCCTTTGGTTCGCCTCCCCCGCCTTTTTTCATGATCTTCCAGAACATCGAATGATTCATGTGCCCGCCGCCGTTGTTGCGGACGGCCGTGCGAATCGTCTCAGGAACCTTGTTGATCTCTGCGAGTAGTTGATCGACGGGCAGCTTTGCCAGCTCGGGATGACCCTCGAGAGCTTTGTTGAGGTTCGTGACGTACGCCCCATGGTGCTTGTCGTGGTGGATTTCCATTGTTTTCGCGTCGATGTAGGGCTCGAGCGCGTCGAACGGGTACGGAAGAGGCGGCAGCGTGTAAGTCATCTGCGGAGCAGCTCCTTGTCCAGAAGTTTGAGTCATTTCTACCTCCCTTCATATTTATCCCGGCCGGCAAATCTCAAATCGGGAGCCATTATACGCCTGGGCGGAGACCGGGGGACCAGCGCCCCCCAGGCTTCCCCGGTGATCGGATGCGCGAGAGCAGCCTCGGATGCGACCTACTCGCCTCCCGCCTGGGCGAAGGGCCACAGCCCGAATGCTTTGAGTATGATGTCTTCATGCTTTTCGATGAGCATGTGCGCGGTTCGTTCCGCCGGCCATGGGCTCGAGAGTCGATCGGGGCGGTCGGCGATCCAAAACGCGGCCAGCGCCATCACGGTCGCGTCGCGATCGAGAATGTCGGGGTCGACTTTATCGAACGTATCGACCGGAGAATGGTGGGTATATTTGTAGTCTGGCGAGTTTTGTTTGAGGTTGATGCCCGGCAAACCCGCGAGGATGAACGGCCCGGTATCGGTGCCGAATTCCGTGTCGTCGTCAACGCTCATTTTCCCGAAGGCCCCGAGTGAATCGGCGAATTTCTGCACGGCCGGCACCAGATCGTCGCGTCCGCCGAGGTCAAAGCCTGTGACCGGTCCCTGGCCATTGTCCAGGATGACAGCGGCGACGTGATTGGCCATCTCCTCCTTGTGCATCTTGACGTAGTTTAGCGAGCCATCGAGCCCCTGCTCTTCGCCCGTGAACAGTACAAAACGAATCGTTCGGCGCGGTTTCTGTCCCGATTTGACGATGGCCTCGGCGGCGCCCAGCGTGGTCGTTGTCCCGCATCCATTGTCGGTTGAGCCCGAACCCAAATCCCAGGAATCGAGGTGCCCGCCCACGACGACGATTTGCTCCGGATTGGTCGAGCCGCGGATTTCGCCGACGACGTTGGCGCTCTCGACTGGCCCGCTGGTCAGCCGGTTCTGAACGTCGATGTGGAGGCGCACGGTTTTGCCTCGGGCGAGGAAACGCTCGAGCTGATCCTGGTCTTCGGCGGCCATGCTCACAACCGGGATTTCATACATGGTATCGAAGCCGAGCACGCCCGTGTGTGTGAGATGCATTCCCGTAGCTTTGTCCCCGCCCTGTCCGCCAATGACGGCCACAGCGCCCGCCTGGTGCGCGGCCTTGAGGAAGTCGCCAAACTTGGCGAAGGCGGCCAGGCGGTCGGCGGGCGGCTCGCCCCGGTGCACGACGAGCAGGATCTTGCCGCCCCAGCTGGCGGCATTGTTGTGTATCTCATCCTGAATCTGGAACGCGTTGACGGGCCGAATCTCCGCCGCAACGCCTCCGGCTGGAGTTGAGCCGACCCAGCCGAGTGAGTCGATCATCAGTTTGCGGTGAATGGGCGAGAGAAGCTCGGCGTCGGCGGAAACTCGCGTCCAGCCGCGAAAGAGCTGCCAGGACTCGGTGTGCACATCCTCGAGGCCAATCGCCTTCATCTTCTCGACGCCCCAGGCGATGGCTCGTCCGGCTTCCGGCGAGCCGGTCACCCGCGCGCCAATGTCGTCGCTCAATTCCTCGAGATACTCGTAGGCGTCGTTCTCCATCGTGCCGGCCCCGGCGACGGCAGCAAGCGCGCGAAGCGTTCCGTCGTCGGCCGTTGATGAGGGCTCGCGGCCATGGCTGGCGGAAATGGCCGGCGAGAGAACGAGCGTGACCAGGAGAAGACAAACAATCCTTTGCTTCATTTCACTAGCTCCCTTTGTGCTGGAGAAACGGAAGCGAAAGAATAAGCGCCAGGCACGCAAAATCCAAATGTTCGTTCGAGCCCCGAGTCGATCTGACGTCTTCTGCCTGATCCGTCACGTCCCGCGCTCCTTGCGGATCGAGCGAGTATAATAGATGGGGGGAAGTCGAGTCGCGCGCTCGATCGCCCAAGTCCCGACTGCGAAGGCGGACGGGCCGGGATTCGTCGACCGCCGGGGGTGGGTTGCCCGTCTCCGCAACCACCGTAGGCAGCAGACCCTCTCAGCTCGCGGGCGGCCAGCTAGCGCGAGACGGCCCTCCAGAAAACCGGTGGGCTGCTCGATACGTCGAATAGCGTAGATGGAGGTAGGTGCGGCAGACCTCCGCTCATAAGGAGATAGCCATGAATGATAGCGATTTGCGTATCCGCCGCTGGGTAGCGACAGTCATAGTGCTGGCGGCGATTGCCGGCGGAGTCCTGCTCACGGTTGGAGTCCGAGATTGGTCGGGCGGGTCTGTATATGGCGCGCCCAATCTGGATGGGTTGAGAGTCGCGCGCGACAACGGGCCCATTCCCCTGGGCAGCTTTGCAAATGGATTTGCCTCGGTGCTGCGCCCCGCGCTTCCCGCCGTGGTCAATGTGCACAGTTCGACCGTGGTCAAGCAAAAGGGATTTGAGATGCCGTTTTTCAACGACCCGTTCTTTCAGCAGTTCTTCGGGAAGCAATTCGGCCAGATGCAACCCCAGCCAGAACGTGAAGTGAGCCTGGGATCGGGCGTGATCGTTACGGCCGACGGGACGATCTTGACGAACAACCACGTGATCACCGGGGCCTCGGACATAAAAGTGACGCTGTCGGATAAACGTACATTCACGGCCAAACTCGTTGGCACGGATCCTGATTCCGATGTGGCGGTGCTCAGGATTAACGCGAATGGTCTGCCGACGCTGGCCTTTGGCGATTCCTCAAAACTCCAGGTGGGCGACGTCGTGTTTGCCATCGGAGACCCCTTCGGAATCGGCGAAACCGCCACCATGGGAATCGTCAGCGCGACGAGCCGAGGTCCTGCCCCCGGTTTTCGGATCGAGAATTATCAGAATTTTATTCAGACCGACGCGGCCATCAATCCCGGCAACTCAGGCGGCGCACTGATTGATTTGCGCGGCAACCTGATTGGCATCAACACCGCTATTCTGACGGGCGGCAACAGTGAGGGCAACGTAGGCATCGGCTTTGCGATCCCGATCGACATGGCGCGCAACGTCATGAGCCAGATCGTCGAGCACGGCAAGGTGATTCGTGGTTATCTCGGGCTGGCTCCTCAGGACGTTTCCGAGGCCATAGCCAAGCAATTCGGTCTGAGCCAGCCTACCGGGGCGCTGGTCGCCGAGGTTGAACCCAATACTCCCGCGTCGCGTGCCGGCATCAAGCGCGGGGATATCATTTTGAAGGTGAACGGAGAAACCATCGGCGGGATGAACGACCTGCGGCTCAAGATTTCGCAGATGGCCCCGGGAAGCACGGCCGACCTGACCGTGTGGCGGGACAATCGCACGCAGGACATCAAGGTGACGCTGACCGAACTGCCCAAACAGGAAAGCGCCCAGACGAATCAAGGCGAGACGAGCGGCTCGGGAACGATGCAGGGTGTCGAGGTCGAGACGCTTACCCCCGACATGACCCAGGACATGGGCGTCCCGAGCGGCACGAAGGGAGTGGTAATCACCTCGGTCGACCCGGCCAGCCGAGCCGCCGAAGCGGGTTTGGACCGCGGGATAGTCATTGTCGAGGTCAATCACCGACCGGTCACCAGCGCCCAAGAGTACAGGCAGGCCGTCGCGAGCGCGGGCGATCACCCCGTGCTGCTTTTGATCATGTTGCCAAACGAAGGGGGATTAACCAATTACGTGGTCGTCGAGCCTCACTGATTTTGGGGAAGGGTATTGAAGGGCGCGGAAGCAGCCATCCGCGCCCTTCACCGTTCCGCGAGCTCGTGCTGGTTTGCAAGCCAAACGGAGATCGGAGAAATCCCGGGAAACCCTCCAGTTGGGTCGCGCATCACCTGTACTTCAGGGCGTGCCCGCGGGGAGGACCTGTCCTTGTCCGAGGGGTGTGCCGCTTCCGGGAGCTCCAATCGTCGTGCTATCGTTTTCAGCACGATCGAGCGTAGAATAGTACTCGCGTCCTATTCACCCAGCCTCTCAACGCTAGTACTAAAGTAGGAGGCCTCCGTCTGTCTCAGGAGGAGAAATCTGAGAGGGGTTGAGTGAGCTCACAAATGGCTGGGACAAGAAACAGACCGGTCTTTCAGGATGCCATTCTGCCGGAGCGGCGCACGCGCTGGGACCTCTTTGGAGCGAGTTTCGGTGCCGAGTGCCTCGTTCTGGCTGTGCTGATCATCTTGCCCATGTTGATGCCGGAGAAACTGGAAGCGGTGCGCCGGTACTGGGTAACTCCGATCGAAGCTCCGCCGATAACGGCATGGAAGCCGCAGCCGGCGCCGCCCCCCCCGAAACCGGTCGTGAAACACCTGGTGGCCAAGGAAATTCCCAAACCGAAGCCGGTCGAAGAAATCCCCCGGCCTCAGCCGAAGATTTATAACCCTGTCATCACGAGCCCGGTTGCCAAGACGGCAACGGCACACAAGAAGGTCTCTGCGCCCGATATGACCGAAGTGGCCAAGGCCTTTTCGGATCCGGCGCCGCCCTCGATGGGAAGTTCTGCCATTCCCACGCTCAAGAAGCCCCGTGCCGCCGTACAGACGGGCGGTTTCGGGGATCCCCAGGGATTGCCGTCGACTCAGAAGGTTACCCGGGCCGTTAACGCCGCCTCTTTGGGAAGCTACGATTTGCCGCCCGGGCCCGGTTACGGAAACGGAACGGGCGGTGCGAAGGGTGCGCGCGGGGTGATCGCCAGCGCCGGATTCGGCAACGGAGTGGCCACAGGATCTACCGGCGGAAGTCATGGCGCCGCTCAACAGGCCGGTTTCACCGATGAACAAGCCGTTGCGCCTGCGCCAAAGGTGAAACAGGCTTCCGCGGATGCAAACACCAAGCCTGTCGAGATTCTCTATAAGCCCCGCCCGGTATACACGAGCGAGGCGGTCGCCAAGAAAATCGAAGGCGAAGTGCTATTGCAAGTCGTGTTTTCGGCAAGTGGCGACGTAAGAGTCGAGCGCGTAATTCAGGGGTTGGGTTACGGGTTGAATGAATCTGCGGAAGCCGCTGCACGCCAGATACGGTTCCGACCCGCCATGCAGGACGGGCAGCCGGTGGATTCGAACGCGATTGTTCACATCGTGTTCGAATTGGCGTATTAGAGCGCCGAGAAATGAGAGGCAATTGGCAATGCGCAAGTTGAAAACGTTGTGTTTTTCGATGCTGCTGCTCGGCGCTTTCGTCCGCTCCGCTGCGGCCCATCAGCAGGTGGAACCTGCGGATCAAACCCAGCCTCAGGCTGCCTCAACAGCGGCTGCGGCGCCAGTCACCACTGTAAACCAGGCCATCGATCGCATTATCGCGCGCGAGCACGACGAGGTTGCGACGATTCGGCACTACACTCCCCTCATCGAGACCTACATCCAGGAAATGAAACCGGATACGGACATGGGGGTGGTCCCGGTTCGCGATCACTACTTCCTGGGTGAGGCCGACTTGGCCAGGGGCGTGGTCGATAACTCCATGCTGGGCCGCGCGCCCAAGAGCCGCCTGGACCAATACAATCCCTTGTTTCATCTGACCGAGATGTTCAAATCCGGGTTCGTGCCCGCGGGCTTTTTGCAGATGGTTTACCTCGACACGAACGGCTTTGACCGGCAGCACTATGAGTTCGATTACGTGCGCACAGAATTCCTGGGCGACATCAAATGCTACGTGTTCGATGTGAGCCCGCTTCCGAAGGCCGGGCGCGGTCGCTTCAAGGGCCGCGTGTGGGCGGAGAATCAGCAATTCGCGATTGTTCGCTTCAACGGCGTCTATACGCCGGTTTCGGGAATCAACGGTTACAACCTTCACTTCGACAGCTGGCGTTTGAACCTGCAGCCGGGGTTGTGGCTGCCCTCCTACATCTTCAGCCAGGAATCGGATATGAAGGACCTCTTTGGCGGGCATGTGCACTTCCGTGCGCAAACGCGCCTGTGGGGCTATGACCTCAAGAATGCCTCGCACGAAACAGAATTCAGCGAACTTACCATCGAATCTCCCACGGCCGTCCAGGACCAGGCCGCCGCACAGCAGCAGGACGTGGGCCCGGTGGCAGCCGAGCGAGCCTGGCAGCACGAAGCGGAGCTGAATGTGCTCGACCGCTTGCAGCGTGTTGGATTGCTTGCGCCCCCTGGAGACATCGATAAGCTTCTTGAGACCGTAGAGAACAATCTCGAGGTCGGCAACAACCTGGACATCGAGCCCCAGGTTCATTGCCGGGTTCTGCTTACCGGGACGCTCGAATCGTTCGCCATCGGCCACACGATCGTCCTGAGCCGCGGTCTGATCGATGTGCTGCCCGACGAGGGGAGCCTGGCCACCGTTCTGGCCCAGGAATTGGCTGACCTGATGGTCATCAAGCCGTCGAACGACCAGTACGGTTTCGATGACATGACCAACGTTTCCGCCCTGGAAGTCTTGAGTCGTTTCTCGTTCCGGGACAACCCGCAGCAGGTCGAGAGAGCGAATGATAAAGCGGTTGAGCTGCTCAAGAATTCGATGTACAAGGACAAACTGGCCGGTGCAGGGTTGTTCCTGAAGCAGCTGGAGGCCGAGTCGAAATCTCTGACTGCTTTGATCAATCCACGTCTCGGCAATTCTGTCTTCCTCGCCCAGCAATTGATCGGGGGTTCTCCGCAGTTGCAGCCCGACAAGATCGACCAGATCGCCGCGCTTCCCATCGGCGCCCGCCTCAAGCTCGATCCTTGGAGCGATCGAGTCGAACTGCTGAAGGCCAAGCCGGTGCCGCTCTATTCCGCGCGGGAGAAGATGCCCTTCGAGGTCACCCCTTTCATGCCTTACTTGACGCGGTACGAGAAGCCGGGAAGCGGTGTTTCGGCGGGTTCGGTGCAGCCCGACGTGGCCAGGCAACAGCAAGCGCCGTCCCGGCAGCCGCAACCACAACCCTAAAGCATTTTCCGTTGGCGAGGGAAACCGGGGGAGCTTATTCCCCCGGTCGAACCTCCATGGTCTGATCGACGACCCAGCTCGTACAGTCGGGCGCGGTGGTCCGAGGGCAGTGTGCGACCACGCGGAAGCTGTCCGGGGAGGTTTCGACCTCGTAGCTGTAGCCGTTGCGGCCCGATCGCTTTAGCGAGACTCCGCCGCTCGAGGCAAGCTCTTCGAGCCCTACGTAGCTGCCATGTTCGGCTTGATAGATCCGCTCGGCTTGGGCAATCCCCAGTAGGTCGTTCTTGACGCCCACGACGTCGACTGTCGAAATGGGATTGGCTGCCGTCGTGCCGCTTTTCAATTGCGCGAAGTAGAGCTTGTAGACCAGCAGTACGATGGCCAGCGCCAGGACCAGGCTGAGAAAACCTCTCATGGGGACCTCTGATCGCGAGGCTTTGCACCTCAGATCAGATCGAGCTTAGCCGCACAGGCGACCCTCGGCAAAACCGGCCGCGATGGTCGACTGCGCATTAGTAAACATCGCCTACCGCGAGGCGTTGGCTGCGTCCCCCTACTTCACGGCCAGGATTACCTTGCCGATGTTCTTGCGGTCATGGATATAGCGATGGGCGGCGGCGGCTTCCGTGAGCGGGAAGATCTTCCCGATGGTCGGCTTGATCTTCCCGGCGGCGTAGAGAGAGAAAATCTCCTCCATCTCTCGCCGGACAGCCGCGCCGCGCGATTCCAGGCTTCCGAGACTCACCCCAATGACGGCGATATTGTCGCGCATAAGCTTTAAGGGGTGGAATCGCGGCGTTTCAAGGAGCGCCATGCCCGCCCGCAGCAGGCTCTTTTTCCCTTCCGGGGTGGTGGCCGCCGAGAAGCCGTAGACAACCAGACGTCCCATCGGCCCCAGGCACTCCGCGCTGCGCGACAAGGATTTCCCTCCAATCGGGTCCATCACCATTTCGATCCCGTCCGGCGCGAATTTGCGGACCACGTCCACAAAATTGCTCTTCTCATAATCAATGGCATGGTCGACGCCGATTCTCCGCAGGTAGTCCTGCTTGGCCGGGCCGGCGGTGCCGAAAACCACGACTCCTCGCACACGTGCAAGCTGCACCGCCGCAATGCCAACTCCTCCCGCCGCACCGTGGATGAGGATCCGGTCCCCCCGTTGGAGGTTGCCCATGGTGAACATCGCGTGGTAGGCGGTGAGGTAGTTCACACGAATGGCGGCACCGTCCTCAAAGGTCATTCCGGGCGGGAGGCGCCAGGCGTTACGTGCGGGGACGGCGACCCATTCCGCATACGCGTTGAAATGCGTGATGGCGGCCACGGCGTCGCCGCGCTTCAGCGAGTCGGTTTCCCCCGTTCGCGTTCCTCCCTCGGCGACCTTCTCGACAACGCCGGCGATTTCGAGTCCGGGAACGAAGGGCGGCTTAGGCGTGCCGGGATAGAGGCCCATGCGCTGCAACAGATCCGCGAAATTGATGCCGATGGCCTTGACGCGGATGACCACTTGGCCCGGCTTGGGCTGCGGATCGTGGATTTCCTGCGCCTCAAAAACTTCCGGCGGTCCATACCGCCGTATGACCATGGCGCGCATCTAACTCTCCTGTCCCGCTGTCGTGGGCTGGATCAGCGTCCGGTTGCGAATTCTTCCTTCTGCCAGCGGTCCGTTTTCCTTTGGGAATCGAAGCTTCCTATCTTAAACTACAAAACTCGGCTCAATGAAAATACACAAACTGATAAACCAATCGTTCCTGATCAGTGCCCTCCTCCTGGCGACTGCCTCCTGTTCGCTCGCGGCTGACCAAGCGTCCGGGCAATCGGTCAGCCCGGACATCCTCACGGCTATGCAGCAGGAGCTCGACCGCTCCAAGGCCGCCTTGGCCGAGGCCGATCCGCCCGCCTACTTTATCAGCTACACGATTTCCGACCGCCAGTATTCGCTCGTGTCAGGCTCAAACGGGGCGCTCCTCTCGAGTATCGACGATCGCGCGCGCTGGCTTGAGGTGCAAACGCGAGTCGGCACTCCGCAGCTCGACGACACGCACAAAATGGGCGATCGTCCGCCGAATTGGACGAGCCCGGGCTCGGTCACCGTACTCGACGATGATATTCCCGTTTTGCGCCGCGAAATCTGGCGCGAAACCGACCGCCAGTACCGCGCCGCGGCCGAGGCGCTGATTCGCGTCACCACGAGTCAGCAAGTGCAGGTGCAAACGAGCGAAAGCGCTGCGCCGGATTTCTCGCATGAAGCGCCGCACACCTACCTCGGGCCTCGCGTCGACATCCACGTTGACCGCAAGCCGTGGGAAGAACGCGTGCGCCGCTATACGGCCGAGTTCAGCAAGTCTCCCGCTGTACTCAATTCGATCGCTACGTTCTCAGCCTTGGGCATGAATCAATACCTGGTCAATACGGACGGATCAAAACTGGCCTTCGGCCAGGTGCACTATCGGCTCGAGCTGTATGTGCAGAGCAAGGCCTCCGACGGGATGAACATCGAGCGCTACGCGAATTTCGACTGGCTCGATCCCAAGAACCAGCCGAGCGAGAGCGAGGTCTTTCGCACCATCGCTCAGCTCGTCGGCGAGACCGAGGCTCTGGACAAAGCGCCGCTCGCCGATCCCTACGCCGGCCCCGCGCTACTCACCGGCCGCGCCGCGGCCGTCTTCTTCCACGAGGTTTTTGGGCACCGCGCCGAGGGCTTCCGGCAGAAGGACATCACCGAGGGCCAAACCTTCAGCAGCAAAATGGGCGAACAGATATTGCCGGACTTCATCTCCATCAAGGACGATCCGACCGAAGCAACACTCGGTGGCCAGATGCTCTTGGGCGGCTATCCCTACGACGACGAGGGCGTACCCGCCGAAGACACCACTCTCGTCGACCACGGCGTGCTCAAGACGTTTCTGATGTCGCGCTCGCCCCTGGTTGGTGTTGCGCATTCGAATGGGCACGGCCGGCGTCAACTTGGTTTCGTGCCGGTGGCGCGCCAGGGAAATCTGATCGTTTCGAGCACCAGAACTCTCAGCGACGTCGAACTCCGCCAAAAGCTCATCGAACTCGTCAAACAGCAACAAAAGCCGTTTGGCCTCTTGATCGACGATATTGCCGGAGGCTTCACGTTTACCGGGCGTGGTCAGCCGCAGGCTTTCCAGGTGACGCCGCTGGTGGTTTACAAAGTGTTCCCCGACGGGCGCCCTGACGAGCTGGTGCGCGGCGTCGACATCGTCGGTACGCCGCTGGTCTCGCTGACCAACATCGTCGCGACCGGCGACAAACAGGAAGTGTTCAACGGCTACTGCGGCGCTGAATCGGGCTCCGTGCCCGTGTCCGCCGTGGCCCCGGCCATTTTGATCTCGGAGATGGAATTCGCGAAGAAGGAAACGTCGACGGACAAGCCGCCGCTTCTCCCCCCTCCGGCCCACGATCCCGCGCCACGGGGGCAACAGCCATGAGGAGAATCGCTGCGTTTGTTGCTCTGACCGCCATGGCTTTCCCGCTCGAGGCTGCTACGCCGCGTCGGGCTCGGGCACTGGCTCCCCCGGCGCACTCTCTGCAGGCCCCCGTCCCGGCCGGTGAAACCGATAAGACACTGCATGCCATGCACGATGAACTCGCGCGCTCCATGACGCGCCTGGAGATTCCCGGCATGGCCAAGCCGTTCTATATCGAATATCGCCTGCTCGATCTGGACATTAAGAATGTCACCGCGTCATTCGGATCGCTGGTCGGCGGTGGAATCTCGCGCACGCGGTCCATGACCGTGAATGTCCGGGTCGGCGACTACCACTTGGACAGTTCGAATTTCGTCAGCGAAGATGGTTTTCAGGGTTTCCTCGGCCAGAGCGGCGAAGTGGGCATCGACCGCGATTACAATTCGCTGCGGCAGGATCTTTGGCTGGCCACCGATCAGGCCTACAAGGCCGCCATAACCCAGATGTCCTTGAAGCAAGCCTTCCTGCGCAGCCTCACCAAGCCGCCGGAAATTGACGACTTCTCGCACGCGCAGCCCGTCGTCGGGATCGAACCGCGCATGGAGCCGGACTGGACTTCGCGTGATTGGGAGAAGGAAGCGCGCCAGGCGTCCCAAGCGCTCCGCAAGTTCTCGGAAATTTACGGTACGCGGGTGAACTACTACCTGATCTACACGACCGAATACCTGATGACGAGCGAAGGGACCACGATTCGCACCTCGCACAGTCTGGCTGCCGTCGAAGCAGCCATGGATACGCAAGCCGAAGACGGCATGCCGCTGCACGATTTCTACGCCGTTTACGTTCCGCGGCCGGCCGATCTGCCCCCCGCCGAGGTCATCGCCGACGGGCTGGCCAAGGCCGGAACGCAGCTCATGGAGCTGCGCGCCAGCCCGCTGGTTCCCGACTACACCGGTCCAGTGCTTCTCGATCCGCACGCGGCCGGCTCGGTGCTCGCGCAGTTGCTGGCGCCCTCTCTTTCCGGCGCCCGCCAGCCCCTTTCCATGGTTCCCGCCTTCGATCAAATGCTGGACCGGATCGGCGGCCGGAGCGAATGGACCGGCCGCGTGGGCACGCGCGTTTTTCCCGCCACGGTTTCGCTCGTCGACGATCCCACGGCAACCGAATTCCAGGGCCAGCCGCTCCTTGGCGCCTACCAAATTGATGATGAAGGGGTGAAAGCGCAACGCGTTTCGCTGGTCGAGAACGGCATACTCAAAGATCTTCTGATGTCGCGGCGCCCGGGTCCCGATTTTACCGATTCCAATGGCCACGGACGCTCGGCCCTTTTGTCCGATCCCCGAGCGCTCGCGAGCAATCTATTCCTTGAAACCAGCGCGCCGCTTGCCCCCGACGACATGCGCAAAAAATTCATCGACGCCTGCAAGGAGGACGGCCACCAGTGGTGCCTAGAAATCAAGCGCATGGACAACGCCGCGCTTTCGTCGCTGAACTCGCAGGATTTTTCCGACTATATCGGCGAAATCGCAGGAGGCATCTCGAGTGGCGAGCGCCTGCCCTTGATGATCTACCGCGTGTACGTGGCCGACGGCCGTGAGGAATTGGTCCGCGGTGGAACGATCGAAGGGCTTACACTGCGCACCTTGCGCAACATGCTGGCGGTCGGCAACGATCCCGGCCTCTTCACCTACATGCAAAATTCGCAGAACGATTTCGCAGGAACCGCGCTCGGGGCCTTTGGAGAGGCGCAGGGCGGCATCCCCAGCGCGATCGTCACGCCGTCCTTGTTGCTCGACGAAGTCGAGATCCGCGGCTTCCACGGCGAGCCGCGCCGCGTTCCTATTGTTCCCATCCCCGCTATGAACTAGCGACCGCGGGCCTCCGCTTTTCCCTGCTGGCCCGCGTTCCCGTCACGGATGCAGCGTGAAGAAGGCGATTTCAGGCCGGCAATCAAACCGGATAGGCAGATTCGACATGCCGAGACCGCGGTTGACGTACATCCTGGTTCCGTCCTTCTCGTACCAGCCCTCCACGTAATGCCCGCAGCCCTTCGGCAGCCACAAGGGCGGCAGGAAGGGGATGCGCACTTGTCCGCCATGAGTGTGCCCGGCAATCGAGAGATTGACGCTGCCGGCGATCTGATCCAGATAGGCGGGGGAATGAAACAGCGCAATCCGATAGGCGCCCGGCGGTATGCCCGCGAGCGCCTTGCCGGGGCGCGCCGTTCCGGAGACGTAATCATCGAAGCCAATCAGCGAAAAATCCGGGCGCGGCGAAGCGTTTGCGTTCACCAGGATGTGAGCGCCGCAGCGTGCGTAAAACGCCCGTTCGTGGTACACGGGCCGGTCGTTCTCCCAGTTCCCGCGCACCACCCACACCCCGAGCGGCGCGTGAAGTCGTCGATAGAAGGCCTCACACATGCGGTAATCCGCGGCCAGGTTTCCCAGGCAGTCCCCGGTGACGACGATCAGATCCGGCCTTTCCTGCGCAAGGATCTCGAACACCCGCCGTTCATTGCGTCCCATGCCGTGTGTGTGCACGTCGCTGAGCTGCGCGATCTTGAGGGGGGCGGCTAGGGGTGCTTGGAGGTCGTAGCGCGTCGTCTCGATGCGGAACGGTTCGAGCAGTAGGCTGTCGGCCGCGGCAGCCATCGTGGCCAAGAACACACAGGCGACCAGAGCCAGAAGCCACTGCCGGCGTGCCCGACTGTGCGGCGGCTCCGCTCCGGTATTTGGCGCGTTTTCGATGGCTGAGGCCATTTCTCGTTCTTTTTATTTCTCTCGGGGTCCAACCACTATACCTGTTTGCGCGCGGGGCACAAAAATCGGAGAGTCGCGTGAGTACTAAGCGTTCCTGAGGGTGTCAACTACTGGCCATACCCGATTTCAACGGCGAGAGACGGGCGCCATACTTGGACCGTTGCTTATGCCGAGCGTGCGGGTTCTTATCGCGGATGACCATGCTGTGGTGCGTCTTGGTCTGCGCTCCTTGCTCTCGCAAAAACAGGGATGGCAGGTATGCGGCGAGGCCTCGGACGGAGAAACCGCCGTCGCGCGCGTGTGCGAGCTAGCCCCCGATGTGGTGATTTTAGATCTCACCATGCCCGGCCTGAACGGGTTTAACGCCGCGCGGGAGATCCGGCGCATGGCCCCATCCACCAAAATCATCCTCTTCAGCATCCACGATATTGCTTCGATCGCCGCTCAGGCGGGCGCGGACGCCTTTGTTTCAAAAACGTCGACGCCCAATGAACTGGTCGGGGCCATTGAGCGGTTGACCTCCTCCATTGTCCGGCCGGCCGCCGCCGGCGCAACGCCGGGCAGCCAGGCCGATTGAGCCGGGTCCTGCGAGCGAAGGCCGCCCATCGGCAACTATTAATTTATTAGTTGACAACCAGGCAGCCTCCGCGGTATACATCCCGGAACTATTAATTGCTTAGCTGCTCGAGGGAGTGTGACGTTGGCAAGGAAAAAGTCGCCGAACCTGACAGAGGGCGAGCTGCGGCTGATGGACGTGCTGTGGAAGAAGCAGCAGGCCACGGTGGGCGACGTGCTGGGCTCGCTGCCCGCCAATCCACCGCTCGCCTACAGCACGGTGTTGACCACGCTGCGCATTCTCGAGAAGAAGGGCTACCTGCGGCACAGCAAAAAGGGACGGGCCTTTGTCTATGAACCTCTGATTGCACAGGAAGAGGCTAGCCGCAAGGCGCTTCTTCACCTTGTAAACCGGTTTTTTGGCGGTTCGCGCGAACGGCTTGTGCTGAATCTGCTCGAGGGGGAGACGATCAGTCGGGACGAAATGAGGCGGATCAAGAGGATGATTCGAGAGAGCAAGCAGGGAGAGCGGAGATGACGCATATCGATTTCGCCATGGCACCTCTTCTAAACGGAATCTGGCAGGGGGCGGTTTTAGCCGGGCTCATGGCGCTCCTGCTGGCCCTAGTTCCACGGTGGAACGCAGCGACGCGTTTCACGATGCTGTGGGTCGCCTTGCTTGCCGTGCTAACCCTTCCCGCCGGACGACTGGCCTCGACCGTGTCCTGGCCGGCGAAGCAGGCCGGCTGGCTTGCTCCTCCCGCCCCGACGGCGTCTCGGCCGGCAACTTCCTTTGCCGTCGAAACGGGCCGCTCCAGGCGGCCTCCCGGGCAAGCTCCTCAATCAAGGCCCGCATCACTTCCCTTGCCTGAGTCGGGCTCTGAGCGGCTCAACCTGGGACAGAGTGCTGCGCCGAACGCGCGGGCCGCGACGGGAGCTCTCGAGCACCCCTGGATTCAAATCCGCTCTCGAAGGCTTCTGAGAGCCCTGGAAGTTACCTGGGCGCTACTCTCACTGCTGATGCTCGTACGGCTCGCAATTGGATACGGCGAGCTGCGGCGATTGAAGTTGGGCTCGATACCCGCTCCGGACGCCTGGCAGGCGCGGTTCAAGGACCTCTGTGCAAGGAACCGCGTTCATCGGACAGCGCAATTGCTCATCTCCGATGAGATTCGGGCGCCCATGTCGCTCGGATTCCGCAATCCGGCGATCCTCCTACCGCGAGCACTCCTTGACATCCTCTCCGCTTCTGAGCTCGTGCATGTCCTTATGCACGAACTGGCTCATCTCGGGCGGCGAGACGACTGGACGAATCTTGCGCAGAAATTCATCGAGATACTGCTGCCGATTCAGCCGGCGGTGCACTGGATCGGCCGCCGGATGTCGCTTGAACGTGAGATAGCCTGCGATGACTGGGTGATCGCCGCCTCGGGAACACCGAAACCATACGCCGCCTCGCTCGCCAGAGTGGCTGAGCTTTCTTCGTGCGGGCACGCGGGCATACTGGCGGCGGGTGCGGCCGCAAATCGATCCCAGCTTTTCCTGCGCGTGCGCCACATGCTGAACACAAAACCGGCCGCGAGGCCGACACTGGCCCTTGGCCCATTAGGAGCGACGACGGCGGCGGTTATCGCGCTGATTTATCTGGGAGCCTGGGCTCCGAAGGTCATGGCATTCATGCCGAATGCAGCCGCCGAGAGCAGCTCGGAGTGGCCAACCGTGCCGCCCAGAGCGCCAGAACCGCTTCACTCGGCCGAGGCGCCAAGCGCTCGGCTCATCCCCGCATCACCCCGAACCCTGGTCGACGAGGCCCCAGCCGTTGCCCTCGCTCCCTCCGGGCCGCAGGTGCCCCAGGCACCCGCCTCACCGCTCGCGCCAAGCGCGCCTCAGGCGCGCCTCTCGCCAATCTCCCCCCTCGCGCCCGAAGCGAGCGAGCAGATCCACGTGGAAACGGTGACCGGGAACGGGTGGACCTCCCTCTCGGTGAGCGTTGACGGCCCAATTGAATTCACGGACGACGATGGGGACATTAAATCACTTCCTCCGAACGGGCATTTCCGCTTGGAAGAGCGGAGCTGGTTCTCTCGCCGTGCGTTTGACGCGAAGGCGGATGCGGCGGGACAGCTGACCAAGACCTACTCGGTCGGGTGGACCACAAAGCCACTGGATGACGAGGGGCGCAGATGGCTCGCAAGCGTGCTCCCCCAGGTGATTCGCGATAGCGGAATCGGCGCCGGACCCCGCGTTGCCCGGATCCTTCGCCAAGGAGGCCCGCAAGCGGTGCTGGCGGAGATCGCCCTAATCCACAGCAGTGGATCTCGGCGCACTTATGTGGAACAGCTTTTTGCGCAGACGACGCTCGACCCCGCCCAGCTCAAGCGCGCGGCGGAACTGATTGGGGAGATCTCCTCGGACGGCGATAAGGCCCAGGTACTCATGGCCGAAGATGCCAACTATTTTACGAGCGAGCTGCGCCCCTACCTCTTCCATGCGGCCGAGACCATCCGTTCCGATGGCGATCAGCGGAGGGTCCTTTCCGATTTCGTGAAAAAGGACAAAGCGAGCACCGAGACGCTTCTGGGCGCGGCTCGGGCTGCCCGGCAAATATCCTCGGACGGCGACAAGGCGCAGCTGCTCGTCGAGATGGCCGACCCATATCCCGGCGGCAGCGAACTTAGCGCAGCCTATTTCGATGCCGTGAATTCGATTGCCTCAGACGGAGACCATGCCCGCGTTCTCTCGAAAATGCTCCGCGCGCGCGGCGACGACCCCGACACATTGACTCGCGTGCTCGAGTCGGCCAAGAGGATTTCTTCGGACGGCGACAAGGCTCGCGTGCTCGAGGAGTCCGTTTCCCGCTACCGCGAGCAGCAGACCGTCGAACAGGCCTTTTTTGACGCGGCAAATTCGATTTCAAGCGATGGCGATCACCAGCGCGTGCTCCTAAGCCTCGCTGAGCGCGAGCGAAACGGGGCCACTACGCTTCTGGGGATCGCGAATTCAGCCGAGCGAATCTCTTCCGACGGCGATAAAGCCCGCGTGCTCATGGAACTCGCGGGGGCTAATCTCGAGCCGATTCGAGCCCCCTTTTTTGCCGCCGCCGACAGCATCCATTCCGACGGGGATCACAGCCGCGTTCTCGTCGCCGTGCTCCAAAACCCCCTCGCTTCCGGCCGAACGGCTGTTGCCGCGATTGAGTCGGCCACGCACATTTCCTCAGACGGTGACATGGCTCGCGTGCTGCTGGCTGCGGCCGAGCGCTATCCGAAAGACTCGAGCGTCAACGCCGCCTTGCGCAAAGCGGTCAGAGCATTGCACTCCGACGGCGATTACCGGAGGGTGATGTCGGAGATTGCGCGGGATGATGGAGGTAGCTGACGCCCTCCCCTCTTCTTTTCTCGCGCCCCAAAATCAGGTTTCCAGGCTCGTCTCGAAAAAACCCCACGCCCCGGCCTAAGAGGAAAACAGCGGCGAAAGCGTCGTGTGTGCCCTATTGACATTCTATAGGTCGCGGTGTATTCTTCCTATAGACACGCGATAGGAGATGCCTTGTGAAGCCGGAACAGACTTCCCTTTTGCAGGGGACCCTGGACATGTTGATTCTGAAGTCGCTGTTAGCCGGGGAACTTCATGGATTGGGCGTATCACGCAGAATCCAGCAGCTCACCGGTGGTACGTTTTCCGTGAAACCGGGATCGCTGTTTCCCGCACTGCACCGCATGGAAGAAGAGGGTTGGGTTTCTGCGTTTTGGGGAGACTCAGAGAACAACCGCCGCGCAAAATACTACCGGCTGACGAAGGCTGGCCGAAAGCAACTCGAGATGGAAACCCAGAAGTGGGGCCGAATTTCCTGGGCTATCGCTCAAGCCCTAGAAGCCTAGCAGGAGGGAATTTCGATGCCGCTCCTTGAGAAAGCCGGCAGTTTTTTGAGGAATGTCTTCTCCTTTCGCCGCAAGGATGAAGACCTGGACCAGGAGATTAATTCCCATCTCGAAATGCTGACCGACGAGAACATCCGCGCTGGCATGCCGGCCAGAGAAGCGCGACGGGCCGCGCTGATTGAGCTTGGCGGCGCCGAACAGGTGAAAGAACAGGTTCGCGAGGTACGCATTGGCAATTGGCTTCACTCCGTGGTCTCGGATTCCCGCTACGGGCTGCGACAACTCCGCAAGAACCCCGGCTTTACTGCCGCGGCGGTGGTAACCGTGGCCCTGGCCATCAGCGCAAACGCCGTTGTATTCAGCGTATGGAATGCGATGATCCTGCGCCCGCTCGATGTGCCTCAAGCGCAGAGCCTCTACGGACTCGAGCGCCGGGGCAGTGATGGGTTCGAGTCCTACCCTGACTATGTCGACCTGCGCGATCAGAACCGCAGCTTTCAGAGCCTGGCCGCCTACAACATCACCCAGGTGGGGCTGGACACGGGCGAAAACGCCTCCCGCAATTGGGTTTATGAAGTGAGCGGGAACTACTTCGACTCCCTAGGCATCCAGCCATACCTTGGGCGGCTGATTCACCCGTTCGACGAACATCGCCCGAACAGCGCTCCTTCGATCGTCCTCACCTATATGTTTTGGCACACTCGTTTTCAGGATGATCGCGGGATAGTGGGTCGGGTCGTTCAGGTGAACAAGCATCCGTTCACCATCGTTGGCGTGACCCCGCCTGGGTTCCGGGGCAGTCTTTTGTTTTTCTCCCCCGCTTTCTTTGTGCCGATTGTGAACCCGTATCAGGACGCCAATGCCTTGCGCGCGCGCGGAAGCCGTTGGATTTTCGAGGTCTTAGGGCATTTGAAGGAGGGGGTTGCTCCGCAGCAGGCGGCGGCCGATCTCGATTCGATTGGCTTCTATCTGGAAAAGAACTATCCGAAAGACGACGGCCAAATCAGCTTTGTGCTCGTCCGTCCAAGTCTTTACGGCGACTATGCTGGTCGGCCGGTGCGCGCATTCCTGGCGGGGTTGATGCTGCTGGCGGGGTTAATTCTGTTGGCCGCCTGCGCCAACCTGGGCAGCTTGTTTGCCGCACGAACGGCGGACCGTTCCAGGGAAGTTGCTCTGCGACTCGCTCTCGGAGCGGGCCGCCGGCGCGTTCTGCGGCAGCTCTTCACCGAAGCCCTACTGATTGCACTGATCGGAGGTGCTGCTGGGCTGTTAGGCAGTGTCTGGTTGTTGCGCGGGCTGAGCGCCTGGCAGCCATTTTCCAGGTATCCGGTCCACATGGTTGTCGACCCGGACGCACATGTGTATGGAGTTGCTTTGCTGCTGACTTTGGCGAGCGGCTTCCTCTTTGGCGCCGTCCCGGTGAGACAGATATTGCGCACCGATCCCTACCAGATCGTCAAGGCGGGATCGATTGTCGGCGCGGGCCGGCGCACGGCGCTCCGGGATACGCTGGTTGTGGCGCAGATTGCGATTTGTGCGGTGCTGGTCACTTCCTCGATGGTCGCCGTGCGGGGACTGGTGCGCTCGCTGCACAGCAAGTTCGGTTTTGAGCCACGGAACGCCGTCCTGGTCAGCACCGATCTGAACATGGCCGGCTACAGCGGCGACAACATGTCGGCCATGCAGAAACGCATGATCGATGCCGTGGAGGCGATTCCCGGCGTAGCGTCTGTGGGATTGATCGGTGAGCCGCCTCTGCGTGAGTGCTGCAACACCTCGACTGTTTTCACCGGCCAGGCCACGGATCTTAGGGACTCGAAGGCTGCTGCGAAAGCCCTCATCTACAACATCTCGCCGGAGTATTTCGAGGCGGCGGGCACCGCCCTGCTCTCTGGCCGGACCCTCTCCTGGCATGACGATAAGAGTGGTCCGCGCGTAGCCGTGGTGAATCGCGAATTCGCTAGCAAGGTCTTCGGTTCCCCGACAAACGCAGTCGGCGAACATTACAAGATGGCAGATGGAACGCCCGTCCAAGTGGTGGGTATTGCGGAGGACGGAAAATACAACAGCCTCACCGAAGATCCGCAGGCGGCGATGTTTTTGCCAATCCTGCAGTCACCCACGAGTGGGACGTCGCTCGTGGTGCGTTCGAATGGCGATCCGGGGCAACTCGTGACCGCCATCAGAAGCTCGCTGCGGGAGCTCGATACGGGGCTGCCGCTTTACGTCGCGCCATGGAACAAGGAACTGGACACCGCTCTGTTTCCTTCGCGCATGGCCACGATAGCACTGGGTGTTATGGGGGTGATCGGCGCAATGTTGACCATCACCGGGATCTTTGGAATGGCGGCGTACTCGGTCGGCAAGCGGCTGCGGGAGCTCGGCATTCGTATCGCCCTCGGCGCGCAGCGGAAGGAAGTGCTGCAGGCAGCGCTGGGACGCGCACTCAAATTGCTCGCTCTTGGTTCAGCGTCAGGACTGCTCCTCGGAGTTTTAGCGAGCCGCTTGCTGGCTTTCATCGTTTACCAGGCAACTCCTGGCGATCCGCTCGTATTGGTCGGAACTGTTCTGGCGATGTTGTTGCTAGGGCTGGTCGCGACCTGGATTCCCGCGCAACAGGCCCTGTCCATCGATCCCATCATCCTGTTGCGCGAAGAGTGAGTGCGCGAGCAGTGGAGACTCGATTCCAAAGAGCCATAGCGCCGGCCGCCCGCTCCTCTCTCGGAGCGGAAATGAATGAAGCGCGACAGGCCAAAACGCCGCCGTCCTGGTTGCAACTCTGCTAGCGGATCCTGGGCCAGCCAATCCAAGAGTATTGCCACGCTACCTGCAGACTCTGATAGTTGCCGCCGAAGCGAATGTAAGTCCCATTGCTATAGCTGATCTTCAACGACTGGTGTTTCGAAAAACGCCATGCAGCCGTGCCTCCCACGCGGGAGCCCGTCTGTCGAGTGGTCAGGTTCTCTATGCCATTCAAGCTCGTTACGCCGCCCCACCAGAAGTTGGCGTCCAGCGACACCCAGGTGCCCGGCCTGAAATCGTGGCTGAAATGGCCTTCCAAAGCGCCAATGGGTTTTTCGTTTGCTGGTTTGGAGACAGGAACGTCGTAGTATGCTGGATTGACGGTATAGAACCACGCGCCCCCGTACGCATCGAGCACCCACTTTCCCCAGCGCTCTGAGTAGCCCAACTCCGGTTTGAACGCCCAACGGTTAATGCCCCAATTCACAATCCTTGTAGGATCGTATTGCCCCGTAGGTGCGATGACTCGCACGCTTAAACCCAGAAGCGTCTTTTGCTTCCACTGGGCAAACTTTCTGGGGGTCATGGCCGGGCCTCCTAGTAGGTTCACCGAAAAACGGGCAGCAAAATCCATTAGCCCCGAGCGATATACGGAACGGTGCTGTTCATTTACCTCCCCTTGAAAGTTGCCCACGCCATATGGCAAAGAGGTTGTGAGGTTTGCGGAGCGTCCGAAAAAGCTGAGGGAATGGTAGAAAGTGAAGCTCGGAACGCTGAAGATTCCCGTCGCGCCCGTGATGGGCACGGCCCCGTTGAAGTTCACTCCTCCATTGAAATACGCCCAGCTGAGCGTAACGGCGTTGAAGTCCGTCGGTGTGATGACGTAAGCCCGAGGTGCTAAGTCCTGAGCGCGAAGCGGCAAAGGAACGAAGGCGACAACACTAGAGAGCAGCAGTTCGAGAGGCAGTCGCATCCCCGCTCTCAGAGCAAAGCAGCGATTTCCGCGGGCTGAAACTGTCGAAAATGACAGGGAGGCCCCTCGGCTCTAACCCGAGCCAGTTGCCGAAGAGAGGGATCGCCGCACGGTTGGTCCCAAATCGAAAGAAGGTGACTGACCGGAAGGAGAAGTGCCGACTCGGGTGTCTACTGAGCACAGGCCCTCTGCGATCCGAGACTGCTTGGCGTGCAGGCGCGGGAACAGTTGAGGACGGAGCTTCAGCCCCTCATTCGTGCCTCAAGGCAACCATGGGATCGACACGTGTGGCCCTTCGCGCGGGGATGTAGCAGGCAGCGGCCGCGACAAGAATCAGGAGAGTGATTACTCCTGCGAACGTGGCGGGATCGGCTGCAGCAACGCCATACAGCAGGCCGCGAATCTCGCGCGTCAGGGCCAGCGCGCCGCACGCGCCGATAGCGATCCCTACGGCCGTCAGGCCTAGCCCATCGCGGACGACGAGCGAAACTGTGTCGCGTCGCTGTGCCCCGAGCGCCATGCGCACGCCAATCTCGTGGCGGCGTTGCGTCACGGAATGCGAAATAACCCCGAAAATCCCGATGCTCGAGAGGAGAAGGCCAAGCCCGGCAAAGACGCCGAATAGAACCGCGCGGAAACGAGGCTGGGCACGAAACTGTGCTAGCCAATCGTGCATGGTCGTGAGATCTGGTGGAGGCAGATTGGCATCGAGTTTCAAGAATTCGTTGCGAACCGCCGGAGTCAGAGCGGCCGCGGGAAATGTGCTAAGAAGGAATAGTGCAAGTCCTGACCCGTCGCCCTGCGCAAGAGGCCGGTAAACGCACGGGTCGGTCGCGTAGCCCATTTCCTTGAAGACCGTAAAGCTCTTGACGTTGCCGACGACACCCACAACCGTGAGCCATGGGCTCTTATCTTGCGGCGTGCCCCGTTTGATGTGCTGGCCGATGGGATCTCCCCGGAGATATTTCTCGGCGAGAGCCTGGTTTACGATGGCGACCGGCAGCATTCCTGTCCGATCACTCGTGCGGAATTCTCTTCCGCGCAACAGCGGTATATCCATTACCCGGAAGTAATCGGGATCCACCTGGGCATCGCTTACGTCGTTTCCGACGGCGCCGCTGTAGGCGGGATGCTGTCGTCCTTCAACACTCAACGGGTTGCCGCCGGACGGGACCAGCGGGGCAATCGCAACACCCAACACGCCCGGAATGCCCAACACACGGCTCTTCAGCCTGTCGTAATACTTCAGGCGTTGGTCGCGGGTCGAATAGGTCTTGGCGGGCAACTCAATATTACCCGTCAAAACGCGGGACGGATTGAAGCCGAGCGGAGTCGAGGTAAGGCGCAGAAGGCTCTGGACCATCAGGCCCGTGCCGGCCAACAGCACGAGCGAAAGCGCCACTTCGCTGACGACGAAGACCTTGGCGGCGCGATTCGAGCTTCTGCCGTCGTTCTTGAGCAGGGCGTTCAGGCGAAGACGCGAGGCTTTCCATGCCGGTGCGAGACCAAAAAGGACGGCGCTTAGAACCGCGACCAGTGCGGCGAAAGCGAGGATTTGCCCGCTCAATCTGACCGCGTTACCCGGCGGCAGGTCGACCAGATTCGTTACATTCAAGACGTGAACGACCGCGCTCGCCAGAGACACCCCTAGAAGGGCGCCGGCGGCGGAAAGCAGCAGGCTTTCTGTGAGCAATTGCCGAATCGTGCGCGATCGGGTTGAGCCGAGCGCGGCGCGGACGCCGAACTCTCGCTGGCGCTGTGCGGCGCGGCCAAGAAACAACGTGGCCACGTTCGCACAAGCGATGAGCAAGACGAAGACTACGGCGCCGAATAGCACCCAGAGGCTCTTGCGCAAGTTCCGTCCTGTGAGCCAGATGAACTCGGATTGCAGTTCGAGGACGTCGGGCTCCGCTTTGAGCAAGGTGAAGCCTGTCGGCGCTTCGTTAGCGATGCGGGCCTGAAGAGAGAGGAGTTCTGCCTGGGCTCTTGCGCGGGTCATTCCAGGCTTGAGCAGACCCACTACACCGACCTCCCAGCCCCAAGGATCTTTGGCGTACTCGCCCCGCGGAGGAATCAGAATCCAGAGCTGCGTTTGCTTCGGATAGAACGAGAAATCCTTCCGCATGATGCCAACAACCACGCACGGTGCGTCATTGATGGTGAGTGTTTGACCGACCATACTTCTGGCGCCCAGTTGACCCTTCCAAAAAGCATCGGAGAGCACAGCCGTGCAGGTCTGGCGCTCGTCCTCGCGAGCAAAGGTCCGCCCGTAGGCTGCCTTGACGCCTAGAGTCGAGAAGAACTCGCCACTCACAGGAATTCCCAGCACGCGCTGCGGTTTGCCTTGCAAGCGAACGATCGTCTCAACGTGCGCCCAGGTGAATGCCGCGAGCCTCTCGAAGCTCTTGTTGTGCTGCTCCCATTCCTGGAATGCGCGGTAGGGATTGAACCACGCGCCACTTTCGCGGTGTGCGGCATCGCTTTGCCAAATGATGACGAGGCGGGCCGGATTGGCGTAAGGTAGGGGTCTGAGCAGAGCGGCATCAACGATGCTGAAGATGGCCGTATTCGCGCCGATGCCGAGCGCCAATACGAGAACGGCGACAGCGACGAATCCTGGCGATCTCCTGAGCGTGCGCAGGGCGTAGCGAACATCCTGAAGCAGCGTTTCCAGGAAATGCGTGCCGACAGCTTCGCGGCATTCCTCTTGGAATTTTGCATAGGCGCCGAACTCGAGCCGGGCCTGGCGCCCGGCCGCAGCGGGGGAGAGGCCCGAACGTTCGAGATTCTCCGCCCTCTGTTGGATGTGAGCGCGCAGCTCATCATCCAGGTCCTGCTCGGTTCGAGAGCGACAGAAGACCGCCGAACAGAGCGAACGAACCGAGACGGGGAGTTTCATGCTCGCTCCGGCCGTGTTCCTAGCGCAGCCGCCCGCCGGTCCGAACCTGCCCCTTCCACTGGCAGGCGCTTGCGGCCGGCCGAGGCGGGTTCGTAGAACTTGGCACGGCGGGTGTTCAGCGACGTGCCCCAATTCGCCTTGTCGACCGGGCCGAGGGAGACGGCCTTCAGGATCAGAAGATCCAGCGTTCTCGGAAGGATCTGCGCGAGGCGGTCCATCGACGCTCCCCTAAGCTGCTTATGAAGGTAAACCCGCTCTCCTAAACTGTCAAGGAGAGAGAAGTGCCGGCCGCGCGCTTTCCGATCACCAGGCTCCTGGCGCGTGGACGGCAAGAACGTGAAGAGATTGCCCGTGCTTATCGAATACGCCAGCCCTGGTCGGCGGTTTTCTGCGCGCCAAATAAGGCTCGCCTGCATCCCATCGAGCGCCGTGCTCATCCTATCTTGCGTTGCTCGCACCGTATCAAAACGCCGGCTGGCTTCACATCGCTGAGGTTTCTGGTATGCTGTCGAGCATCTAACGTCTAACGCCTAGGATACTGCCATGCCAATCCCGAAACGGTTGATTGCCCCTCTTGCTCTGCTTGTCGCATCGGCGGCCAGTCCGCTCCTGGCCCGGGCTCCACAATCCAGCTCCGCCGGCTCTACGCCCGTGCAGCTCGAGATCAGCGTCACGCAACAATGGACCGACACAAAGCTCGACCTGCGCAGCGGTGAAAAAGTCGAAATCACTGCTTCGGGCAGCGCAGACTACGTCGAAGGCAAAAGTTTCGGGCCGGACGGCCTCGCGCGCGGCTGGAAGGACATGTTGCACCAATTCGCGGTTCCGGACGCGGCCCACGGCTCCTTGATCGGACGCCTTGGCTCAAGCGACGGTTCGCAGCCATTTCCGGTTGGCGTGACGAAGGAATTTGTTGCGCCGGTCGCGGGGCGATTGTTTCTGGGCATCAACGAAAGTGAAAAGGACGCGCAAGGGGCACAAGGCAGCTTCCATGTGACGATCACCATTCTCTCGCCGGGATTGACGACGTCCGCGGGAGCCTTGGTCGGCGGGCCGCAGGAAGCGCCGATTCTCTCGATTACCGCCGCGCTCCTGGACGAAATTCCCCGGCGCGTCAGCGATGCGCAGGGCAATCCGGGCGATATGGTCAATGTCTTGATCGTCGGCACGCAGGACCAATTGACAGAAACCTTCGCCACGGCGGGATGGGTACAGGTGGATCGCTCTGTAGAGTCCGCCGTGGCCGCCGGCTTGGAGGTAACCCTGGCGAAGAAAGATTATCTGACCATGCCGATGAGCACGCTTTATCTTTTCAAACGCCCGCAAGATTACGGCTTCGCGCACGCCGAGCCGGTACGGGTTGTGATGTCGCGCAATCATTTGCGAGCGTGGAAATCTCCCTACGTCGTGGACGGCCGTTCGCTGTGGTGCATCGCCGCGACCCACGATATCGGCTTCGAGCGCGACCAGCGCAACAACGGCCTAACGCACAAGATTGATCCGGCCATTGACGGCGAGCGCGAGTATGTCAACGACACCCTGTCCGCCACCGGCCTGGTTGCGCGTCGTACCCATGTCGCCCCCAGCGAGCCGCTGACCACCGCAAAGACAGCTACTGGCGGCGAGTTCCATTCCGACGGTCGCATCCTGGTCCTGGTTCTCTCAAGCCCGAGCGGCAAGGACTAACCGACCCAGTGTACGGACGCAAGGGGTGCAATCACCGGCGGTGATCTGACGGACGGTCTATGGCGTAGCTTGAAAGAACATCTATCGTTGCAGCCAACGCGTCAGCCGCTTGCGATCAGCGCTCTCCGGCCGACCCCGACGGTTGATTGTCGCAATTCTTGAGCGACCCCTGAAGTCTCTCGAGCCCGTCTGTCTTCGCAATGGCGTGACCATCGCAGAGAATATGAAGCCCTGCTCCCCTATGATAGCGGCTACCATCCCGGTCATAATAAATCGTCAGCTGATGGCCATGATATGGCAGGCCATCCAAAGCGAAGTAATTCCACGTATCAGGCGGCAAGAGAGGATTTATAGTGACCTCATTGTCATCCGCGGGCCGGAGTCCGATCAAACCGGTAATGATCGGATCCGCAAATCCTGAGTGGTTATAATAGCGTCCCCGGTTTTCTGGCTTGGCATGCTGAGCCATCAGTATGTCCCTGGCAATCCATTCGTCGGTGTCAGCGTCAAGATCTTCATCGATCCAGGGAATGATCCGACCGTCGCGCAGGCGAATGTGTTGAGAATCAACATATGCGCCGAGAAGGTGGAGGTAATCCGACGAAGTTACAGCAGAGTGCTGGGATCCATTCAATACGTTGGCCAAGGCAACAAGAGTTTGTGTCGTGGCGTACGGCCACGACGGCCCGTTCCACAAACACTCATGCCGGACTTTGTAGCGGAACCTGGGACTGGCGCGCTCAGCCGTGGTCGGACCATACTTACCGGCGAAGCCCGTCGAAGCAAAAAGAAATTTCCACGCAACATCATGCCCGGGTGGCGGAATGTCGAAATACCATGGGATGTAACCGATCAATTCACGGACACCCGACCATCCCGAGGCCGCATGGCGGGGTACGGTCTCATAAAATTGATCGTCGGGATTCCAGATATGGTTCTCAATCAAGGAATGCAGCCGAACAGCCTTCGTGCGATAGGTCGCGGCAACCCCGGACATCCCGGCCATATCCGCAATTCGTGAGATGGCTACTGCATTCCCGTACATGTAGCTGTTGATCGTGGGCCGGTAACCATTGCCGCTGATGCTGTCTTCCATGCCGTCGCGATCATCAATTTGCCAAAACAGGCCGAGACCATCTTCGCGTGTCGCTTCCCACGCACGGTAGTTCGCTTCTAGCGCTGGGAGCAGGCTGATTGCCAGTTTTCGATCACCCGTGGCGAGAAACAGCTGGTAGACGGAGTCCGCGCCCCAAAAGCTGTATCGTCGAGGCTCTCCGTCGGCATTGAACCAGAATCGCGTGTAGTCATCCACGTACTCAGAATCGCGAAGCCACCGGGCTTCTCGAATGTGGTGACCGGCCGCTGCATCGATGGTGTTGAACTTGCCAGCCCAGGGCACATCGTCAAGGAACTCAGTGATCAGATATCCGTCAGGGGTGCTTTCTATATGTTTCTGGAAGGAATACCAGCGGAAATAATAGATCTCGTCCAATTCCTGATCCGGGGTGTCCAGCCAGGGGATATTCCCCAGAAACCAGCCCCAAGGGAGCGGGGGCGCAACACCGAGCATTTCCTGCTCGTCGCGCACAAATTCGCCGAAGTAGTGCCGAAAGCTATCCGGTTTGAGTAACGGCCCAAAACCCCCTTTATCCGCCACCGCTTGCCCAACAAGCAGCAGGCATACAAGGGTAGTAACTGGCATCCATCGTCCCAGACGACGGCGGACAGGCGTGGTCATGCCGGTTCAAATCCGAGGTCCGCCGCTTGGTGCAAAACGAGACCGATTTGCTCAAGACTATCGTGCCTGCCGTTATACCACAGCATCCAGCGGCCACCGGAGTAAAGGGCAAACGGCTTATAGCAGGCATCTGCGTCCCAACCTCCAGGAGTGGGACGGACAATCGGGTTGCCGGCGTGTCTAACCCAACTCGTAATGCCATCCGCAGACCGTGCCATCCCAATCTGTGCGTGATCGATGTCGCGAAATCCAATGTAAAAACTGTAATACGATCCGTTTAAATAAAGGATCTGCGCAGCGGTTACCCTGTCCTTCTCCCAATCGATGTGCGGGTCCGGCGTCATCACCGGATTCCGGGAATATTTGTCCCAGTGCAAGCCGTCATGGCTCGTCCCGTAGCCAATTGCGTTTGGCTCGTATTGTTGGCCGGCCGAATACCACATTTTCCATAGGTTGTCTGCGTTGTCCCACATCACATGCGGACACATCACAGCAACACCCTCCCAGGGCGCCGATGCTGTCAATACAGGCTTCGTCGACTGCCTGACCCATTTTCGGCCATCTGCACCACTGGCATAGCCGATCGATGACTTTCCACGCGCCTGCCCCGTGTACCACATGTGATACCCGTCAGGGCGATGCACGACAATGGGGCGGTTGACGTCATCCTCCCAACCACTATCCGGCTGGGGTCCCAGCACGATCTGGGGCGGGCTCCAATCGATACCATCGGCGCTGTCGGAAAGCGCAATGCTTCGCTTCGGCCGCCAGGAAAGCCACATTCGGTATCTCCCGCTCTCCTGCAACACGCACACATCAAAACAGGTTCCGTATTCACCGCCGAGCACTGGATTGCCAGAAAATTTTGTCCACGCGACACTCTGCCCCAGGTTCACGAGGCTGGCTCGACGCGAGAGCGAAGACTTGATTCCCAGAGCGGCCATCGAAAGCATTAGCTCTCTTCTTGTCATAGGCCACATTCCCATTCGCGATGCCTTGAGTTGTTTGCCATAACGAAACTGATTCGAACTCTGGCCTACCCCAGCATCGCTTGCCTGCCTGCGCAAATACCTTCCGTGTGCCAGGTGGTATTCGCGACCGCACCACCGATGTGGAGCTTAGGATGCGTTCGTTTCAAAACAAGAAATGCAGCGATAACTGAATGTTGCGTGGAGGGTCTGCGGTGTTAATGATGCCAAATCCCTCCGTGTTTGGTCCTACGGTATTGTTGTAGTTGGGCAAATTCAGCACCGTATGGTTAAGAACATTAAAGGCCTCGATGCGAAAATTTACCTTGAGCCTCTCGACAATGGCAAAACTCTTCTCGAGGCTGGCATTGAAGTCTTCTGCGCCGGAGGCCGGCCCCTTGAACACGCCATAGAGAGCATTACCGAGAAAGAGGTTTTGCCCAGCCCCGGGAAGTGTGATGAGCGTTCCGTCGGCCACGGCTTGATCTACCCTGACAAATTTGCTGGGATCAAGCCAACTCACACCGAGCATGGCTCCCCCCGAGAAGACAGGCTGTTTCCGATTCGCCAGCAGCGGACCTCCGCCGACGTAATTCGCGTAGCAAAAATTAACGGAGCTGAAATCGAATTCGTTGCAATTATAATCACCGACGGAGCCATACTGTCCGGTGCTTGCCGTTGTAGTACCTCCGATGACCCATCCTCCGATTATGCGGTTGAGCAAGGTTGATTGATTCTTGAGCCAAGGAAGCTCGTAACGCACGGCCGCGCTCATTTGATGAACCGTCCCTGGGCTGTAGTAGTCCAGAGCACAATCTCCTTGGTAGCGGCAGCCTTGCTGCGCCGTGTCAGTACTATAGGTGTAATTGCCGAGCAGCGTGAGTCCGGCTGAATACCTTTTATGCACTGTCACCTGCAGCGCGTTATACATGGAATTGTAATCCGAGAAGAATTCGTCAATCTGATTGAAGCCCGCCGAATAATACGGTTGCCGCGAGTAAATGTTGTTCTGGTCATTTGTGCTGCCGCCAGGCACGAACTGCGGCCAATTAAGATTATGACTCTCGTTGAGATGAGTCGCCCTGGTGGCGATCCATCCCACGGAGAACACATACGTGTTGAACGGCTCGAACTCGAATATCAAATCAGCTTTGTGATACTGGCCTGAATTGTAGTTGGGACTAACAGCCATCGTATCGAGGGGCGTGGGAAAGACGTAAGTCAGGGCAGCCTCCGAGCCTGGAGTTGGAGCATGATAGGGGAATGGGACACTTCCAAATGCAGCATAGGGCGTCGCAAGATTGATGCCCTGAGTTGGAGGAGAATAGGTCACTCCAAATGGCAGGGTGGTCGTGTACCCATTGAATCCCAGCAGCACCTGATAATCTGTATACAGCCCGTAGCCGCCCCTGAGGGCGGCCTTGTGGTTACCCAACACATCCCACGCAAACGATACCCTCGGTCCTACATTGAAGTGATCTTCCGATAGGTTGTTCGATATTCCGCGATCTCCGATGGTGACCAAGCCTGTTGGAGCTGTCGGAAATATCGTCGACTGTTGTCCGGGTCGGAACGTTACGAATTCGTTGTTGAGCGGTCGCACGCCAAAATACGGCTGTAGCCGCGCCCCGATTGTGACTGTGAGGCGGGGCGTCGCCTTAACCGTATCCTCGATGTAAACTTCACGGGCTGGGTAGTTGATGTCGAGATTCTGGGCACTGTTTTGATAGAAGGTTCCGATCCCTCCCTGGATCAACATGTCCGCAATACCATTTCCGGTCCCGCCGTAAACGTTATTGGAGTCCGAAAAGCTTACCGTGCCTCCTGCATCCCAGGTCTGCTGAAATATCTCGTGGAAATTGCGAAGCTCAAAGCCGGTCTTGATTGTCTGTCGCCCTTTTATCACGGTAAAGTTGTCTGTGATGTCCCAGGTGTTGAGAATTGCGGGATTGACGTATCCGTTCCACATGTCCAGGCCCATGTTTCGCGGCGTGGAAATCTCCTGAACGCTTGGAGCCCCGGTATCGCCAGCGGAACCAATGCCGGTGTTGGCTGCATCGAACGATTCATGATTGGGCCCCCATGTGTTCGTGACTGAGATCGTCTCACGCGTCACGCCTAGAATAAAATTGTTCAGCATTGAGCTGGTAATGTTGTATGTGTCGTTGACCGCCCAGACCTGTGTCTTGTCCGGTTCACCCCAGGTCGCATCTGGATTCGGATATTGCGTGGCCCATGAAGCCTCGCTGAATTCATCGTACATATCTTGAAAGGTGGGATTGTCGTCATACCACCAGAGGCTTCCGAACAGCCTGTGTTTTTCACTGAAGTTTTCATCGATGCGAACCGCCACTGTCTGAGTGACGCGGTCATCGCTCGGAGTCCAAGTGAAGGTGTCCAGTCCGCTGGTAGGAGCAGGCAGAACGGCAGCTCCCGCCGGAGAGTCGATGAGCTTTCCTAGCGTAGAGAAGTCGGAAGTTGGGATGATGGGAGTGGGCACTCCGTTGATCACAGGAATGCCGTCGGGGGAATTGGTGAAGTCACCACCTCGCTCGGCGTTGGTTATGGTTTGACCTGTGGTTGTCGACTCCTTCGAGGTCGCCGTTCGTTCATAGGACCCGAAGAAAAAGGTGCGGTTCTTGCCGGAGTAGAGGAATGGCAGGGTCACCGGCCCGCCTACGTTACCGCCGTACCACTGCTGATTAAACGGCAGGCGCGGGATATCTTCGAATTTGTTCGACCACGAGTTCGCATCCCACGCTTCATTTTGCAGATAGCCCCACACCTGTCCGTGATAGGCGTTGGTGCCGCTCTTGAGCGTCGCCTCAATCTGGCCACCCGCGCCTCGCCCGACCGATGCATCGGGGAGAGCCGATTCCACGCTGAATTCCGCTATGTTTTCCGCCTGCGGGTAATTGGATGCCGCTGAGCCGTGCATGTAATCGGTCATGGCGGCACCATCCACGTCATAGTTGTTGGTCAGTTGCGACACGCCGTTAAAGCTGGTGACGGGAATGAAAAAACTGGCGCCGGTTCCGGCCGCGGTGGCTCCCGGCATGAGAATTTCCATCGCTTCCCGCGGGTCGCGGCCCTCGACGGGAATTGCCGGAATGAGAGTCGAATCAATGGTGGTCAGATTGCTCGCCGTTTGCGTATCGACCATCGCGGAGGATCCTGACACGGTGACAGTTTGCGCGGCGATACCGACTCGCAGGCCTACGGCAAGAGTGACAACTGCCCCCACGTGTAGTTCCACGTCGGTGGCGACAAATTTGTTGAAACCTGGGGCTGTGCAGGTAACGGTGTAGGTGCCCGCCTGCAGCGAGACAAACTCATAGCGACCGAGGCTGTTACTCGCGACTCTTGATTCGACTCCCGTCAGCACATTATGCGCAATCACCGTGGCGTTGGGGACGACAGCGCCGCTCTGATCGGTAACGGTGCCGGTCAAGGAGGAGGAGATGTCCACTTGACCCCATGCGAAGCCGGCGTTCAGCCCGATCGCTAGGAGCGAGATTGCGAGAGCCAGAGCGAGGCGGGCGTGATGATTTACGTGTGGCCCTAGGTTGTGGCAGATGCTGCGGAACACTCGCATAACCATATAGCCTCCAATCGTAAGTCAGAATCAGCGCACCCCACCTCGAGGCGTCGACATGGAAGAACAGTCCCGTCGCGGCGAAGATCGCAGCAGGGTTTCGTCGTTGCCCTTCAGAACGATGGAGCTATATATACACGGACAGGTTCGACAGTCATGATGGGTTTGCACCAATGTTTTATGGTTCATTCGCACCATTCGGGCAGCGGTGAACCTGGGAGATGGCTCCGCAGACGGTGATGGCGACGCATCGCTCAAATGTTGTCGAGTTGTCGTCGTAGAAGCGGTGTAATTAACGAAGAATGGTAGTCTGATCCGTGGATAGGCACTCTGGGGAGAGTAAGCTTTTTAACGTCGAGCTGGTCGGTCGGAGCGAAGCGCGCCCCTAGGCAACAATCACTGCCTTTCGCGGATCACCATGACAGGTTATGTCTCCCGCCTGCCATGACGTCTCGCGCCATTGTTCTCCAACATCCGTTGGAATCTATTCCGGCAGTGCGACTGCCAGACGCGAAGTCTTGACGGCAAACTCCCGTCGCTCTGGCGCAAATAGACCTCGGCTGTGACACACGTGCCCGCACCTGGCTCGCTTTCCACACTGAAATTGCCCCTCACAGAACGAATCCGTTCTCGCATTCCGAGTAGTCCGAATCCGCGGCTCTTCAATGCCCTGGGTTCAAAGCCAATCCCGTTGTCGCGGACAAATAGGCAAACACTGCCGGGCGTGTACTGCAGCTTCACTTCTAGTCTAGTGGGGCGACCATGCCGGAGCGCGTTGGCGATCGCTTCCTGCGCAACGCGATAAAGCGCATCGGTTGTGATCAAAGGAAGACGGGTCACCGGTCCGCTGGTGGCGAAACGAACATCGAAATCGCAGTCGGCAGTGCTTTGCTCGAGCGAGGCTTGAATCGCCGAATGCAGGTCGGCACCCTCAGCCAACGACTGGGGTCGAAGCATCATAATGCTGCGATGCGCTTCAGAATGGCTGTGGCGCACCATGTCCAAAGCTACATCGAGGTGTCGACTGAGTACCTCGTTGCTCTTAGGCACAATTCTTCTCGCAGCCTGAATCTGATAAGACAATCCCGCGAACCCCTGGGCGAGAGTGTCGTGAAGTTCGTGGCCCATCTTGGCTCGCTCGGCCATAATCGCGCGGAATCGGGCCTTGAGCATTTGAACGAGAATAACGTGGCCGGACACGATTAGAACTCCGAGTAGGATTCCGAGCTCGAACAGATGTCTTAGGCTCCACCACGGCGGACCGGAAACAACTGACACGTCCTCTGCGGAGCGCAAAAGGATTGCAAAGCCGCCTTGGTATTGCGTGTCTTTGGGCAGAAGCGAGCAGACTCCACGGATGCGAAGAACCGACCCGACCTGCATGCGCGGAAATAGGGAATTGCCGTGTGCTTGATTGAGATGGACAAGAAATTCCTGATGTCCGCTGCCCAGCCGCAGCCATGTTTCCCCGTTTCGTCGTTCCATACTGACCAGACGGCCATCCACTTCGATGAGCAGTGCGGCGAACTTTCCAGCAGCAGCTTCGTCTGCCGTCACCGAAAGCGGGGGAACCGGGGACCCATGCCACAGTAAATCTGCGCGACTGTTTCGGAGCACCAGTCCCGCCTCGGTTTCCTCGGCGTGCCCCGTGATAAGCAGTTCATCTCCGATTTTTAGGTCCTCGGTGGTGAGATTATCCACGGCAGCTCCACCCGTCGAGTCCTGAACATACGATGGGTCGCCATGGAGGGTCAGAGCTGCCCGAATCCTAACCGGTGGGCTGTTCGCCTGTGGGAGGGAACTAATATCAGCGATCGACGAGACTGGCGCATTACTGGGCGCGCCGCCAGTTACAGCGGCAACCGCGGCAAAGGCGGTCACAAAATATGGGACAAGTCCAGTCATGCTCGGAAGGCTCGGTGATCTAGTTCTTCAGCTCGGTCACCCGGACGTTTTTCCACTGAGCCCCTGAATCGTACGAACGTAATCCAATTCTTCCCCGCTCCGGGCATTGCGCCAGCGACTCGTCTAGGTCCAGAACCTTGGTCGTTCCATCCGGCCAAGTCAAGACCCTCAGATCGCAACCTCTGATCTCCAGACGCATGTGGTACCAAGCATTGGAGACAATCGGATACGGCAATGGTTTTGCTGCCGTTTCGTCCCAACCGTGATCGGCCATTCCCGCTACAAGGGATTCATCACGTACGCGAAGTCCCACGTAAATTCCCTTGTAGGCGTCAACGCCCGGCTCAGCCTCCGATACCCTGGCGATGATGCCCGCATCGCCGGAACTAGTGAGGGAAATATCAGCATCCAAAGCATAGTTCGTCCAGTAGGCCGAGCCGGTAACGAGCTTTGCGCCGCGCTCGTTCGACTCGTTCACCATGATTCCTGGCTGCACATTCCAGTTGCCGTCATACGCCACCCAGCCAGAGGAGTCACCAGTGGCAAAATCGTCGTGATATGGCAGGCCCCGAGTGGGGGATCGCAGCAAACGGAGGCCGCCGGAAGTGATGGACAGCCCTGCGGCGAGCGCAATCACAAAGAGCATCAAATCTCGAAATAGAAGTCGCCTAAGCGGCACGTCATCCCTCGTGTTTCTTCGTCGTAGCATTTCTTCGCAAGACCAGTCTATGGATCAGTTTATTGACCATTGCTAAAGGCCGGATTCGCCGGGGTGAGAAGTTCCGGACTCACGTACTGGGGAGGGGGAATCAGACTCCCGTTCAGTCGAACCAAGGCTGCTCGAACGGCGAGAAACCCGATCCGGTACCCATCTGCCGAAACTAGAGAATCAAGTTTTCCGTTACGTAGACTGTCTGTCAGGAACAGATCGCGGTCACTTCCGACCAGGGTGATCTTGTGCAGAGCATCGATTTCCTGGAGGGCGACCATGGCGCCTTGCGTCGCATCCGCGGTAAGGGCAAATATTGCCCTCAGCTGTCGAAAGCGGCTCACCAGCTCCCGAGTGCTCTGTTCCGCTTCAAGAATTTGAACGGCACCCGGTGACTGAGCCACCACCTTGATATCGGGATAAGCCGAAATTGCCCGTATGAAGCTTTCCGCGCGTGAGAGCGTCTCTGGCGTCCCGCGATCGATTCCCACAATCGCCACTTGGCCCGTTCCGCGCGTAACCTTCCCGATTCGGGCAGCGGCTAACGCGCCAAACTGCGATTGATTTGGTGTAACGGCTGTCAGATAGGGGCCAGTCGGTTCTGCAGGCCCGGTTTGGACAAAGACCACGGGAACCTTTTGCGCCACAAGACTGTTGACCATGGTTGTGACACCCCACACGCTGCTCGGACCAAGGATCAATGCCTTCGCTCCCCGCGCTACGGCGTTCTCCGCGATAACGATCTGCCGATCGAGATCGTCTTCTGTTGTCGGGGCATTCCAGTAAATCCGGTAGCCAGCGCTCTGAGCGGCAGCTTGAGCGCCCCAGTGCATGTCTTCGGTGAAAATGGTGCCGGTCGTTCGTGGAACAAAGGCAATGACAGGGGCGGAACGCGGTAGGTGCAGAATGGGAAACAGAGATATGAGGCAGCCACAGCATCCGCCCATCGCCACTGCTAGGAGCGGCCGACCGATTCGCTTGGCCCGCATTTCCATGGGTCGGAATGGCCATCCGCGCGGGCAACGCCTCGCCCCCAATTAGGGGCGACGAGACGGACCCCCGCGAACGTGCAATCACTCCTTCAATCTCACCAGTCCTCGGCGGATTGCTATGGTTGCCGCCTCGGTCCTGTCTTTCGCATTCATTTTGGAGAGAAGACTGATCACATGGTTTCTGGCCGTGATGTTGCTGATGCCCAACACTTGGGCAATTTCCTTGTTCGTCTGACCCTGAACGACCAGCTCGAGCACCTCCTGTTCGCGGCAACTCAATGCAGATCGCCCCACGTGCTCGGCGAGGCGCACGGCCAGCGCATTGGGAATACGCCGCATACCCTGGCTCACGGCCCGGATAGCGTCGACGACCTCCTCCTGCGAAGCGCTCTTCAATAGGTAGCCCAGAGCTCCCGCCTCAATCGCAGTAAAAATATCTTCATCGAGCTGATAGTTCGTGAGAACCAGAATCCGGCTCTCCCGCCTTGCGGCGCGCAGAGCGATGATCACTTCCACGCCGCCCATATCGGGCATTCGTAGATCGAGAAGGACGACATCGGGATTCAGCTTTTCCGCAAGGAGAAGACCTTCTCTCCCTGAACTGGCCATCCCGACGATGCTGATTCCCGATTCGCCATCGAGCATGCTGTGCAAACCCCGGCGCACGACGGGGTGATCATCCACCACCAGCACGCGAATGCGGCCCGTCCCGGTCATAATGTCCCCGAATACTACCACCATCCTCGATTGAGGGGGGTGGCCGCTAATCATCAATGGAAGTGCAAACAGGAGTAGTCCCAGCGCACGAAAACAGATGCCCGCTCCACGCACGTCGAAGGGTGGTGCAGATGCACCACTCTACAATAGTGCACCAGAATCATGACGAATCTTGCCCCCGCCAAATAATATCCTCGCTAGCGCGGGCCTTCTCGTTGATCCTGCAGTGTTACGAAGATCAGGGGGTAGCATGGGCCGGAAGAGTGAATAGAATGGGCTCCCGGAAACAAGTGAAACTGGGGCTGGCATTCTGGCCCGGCCTTCTGTTTGCTGTGCTGCTGGTGCTTTTCTCTGGGCATCAGGGATTATGCCAGACCCCGGATATCTCACAAGCTATCAAGCTACTGGCCCAGCAGGCGGAAAACGATCTTCACCAGCAGAAGTTGTCAGAAGCTACCGCAGAGTACCGCAAATTGCTTGCTCTCGACCCGGACAACGTCACCGCCCATTCCAATCTGGGGCTGGCGTACTATATGCAGCGCGACTATGCTCGCGCTGCCGCCGAATTTGAGATTGCTCTGCACCATCAACCTGATCTCTTGAACATCGTAGCCCTCTGCGGACTCTCCGAAGCGCAATCGGGAGACAACTCGAATGCTGTGGTGCATTTGAACCGCGCGTTTGCGGAAGTGCGCGAGCCGTCGCTCCGCATGGCAACCGGTCGCCAGCTCTACCGTATTTTTGTCGAGTCAGGCGATCTGGTCCGAGCCTCCGAGGTGATCGTTCAGCTGCAGCGAATCGATCCCTCCGATGTCGATGTGCTCTATGCGGAACACCAAGTCTATTCGCTTTTGGCCTACCGAGCTTTTGAATCCTTGGCGCGAGTCGATCCCGATTCCGGTCGTATGTATGAAATCCAGGGTGATGAAATGGCACAGGTAAGAAATGTGCCCGGTGCAATCGCGGCATACAGGTTGGCTATCCAGCACAATCCGCATCTCACGGGCGTCCACTTTGCGCTGGGGGAGGCCCTGAGCGCGTCACATTCTCCAGAGCAACAAGCCGAGGCGGAGAGTGAGTACAAGAAGGCGCTCGGGGATGACCCTTGGGACGAGAAGGCCGAGTGCAGACTCGGAAATATCGAGCTCGAACGCTCGAATTTGCAGGCAGCATTGGTCCATTTCAAACGTGCGATTCAACTCCAACCCAGCGATCCCGAAGCAAACAAAGGGTTGGGGGTCGCCCTTATGGAATTGGGGTCAAACCGGGAAGCGGTTGCCTACCTGAATCGAGCTGTTCAGTTCGATCCATACGATGAGACCGCGTATTATCGTCTGAGCCTCGCCAGCCGAAATGCAGGAGACATCGATGCAGCCATGCGCGAAATGGAGGAATTCCGGGCGCTCAAGGCGAAAAAGGACCAACTGAAACGCAATTTCCTTGACTTGCTCGAAGATGCGGCGCGGATGGCTCAGAACCCGAAATCGTTTCCATCCGCCGCGGGTCCCGGCGGAGCAGCCGGCACTCCGCCAGGGGCAAAAGACAAGCCATGATCAATGGCAAATGCCGACAAATATCTGACGTTGCGTTGGGAACCGCGCGATCCAATTGCTTTGCACCGAAAGGGCGATCATTACAAGCTCACAGAAGTCGGAGCGCCCGAGTTTCTGTCGATCATTGCTTCCTCCGTCCGTTCATGAACCATTTGAACGAAGGCCATCCAGAACGCGGAGCGCGGCCGCACAGGAGCGGGATGCGGCCCCTAAGGCTTTCCGTCTCAACCAATTAGCCCAGCAGGCTCTCGTCGCATCGCCCGTCTCCGTCTGGGATCCTACGCCGTTCCTCATAACGTCGCTAACGATGTATAATACCCGCGCTTCGAAGCATGCACCAGCGCCAAGCCGGGCAAGGGGGATGTCAGCTTGGTGCGTTGGAATGCTAACAAGTCGGATTCGAAGGCTATCCCGTAATGCGCTCGCCTAGAATGCCAGAACTCCCATGCTGCCTGCTCTTCAGGACCCGCGAAGCGAGACTACTTCGATGCCGACTTTGACGGCCAATCTTCAGCCTGTTGCCGAACAGATCTCGGAGCTGCGGGAGAGTTATCCGCATTCGATTGCCCTGAGCTATGCCGGTCGAGAGCTGAGTTATGAAGAACTTGACAACAGGACAGGCAGGTTCGCTGGATATTTGGCGCAGCGTGGGGTGGCAAGTGGCAGCACTGTGGCCATCTGCATGGAACGGTCGTTCAACTGGATCGTCGCGGCTCTCGGCACCATGCGCGCTGGTGCTGCCTATGTGCCCGTGGACTCCGCTTGGCCCGAGTCGCGTTTGCGCTTTGCCGTAAAAGACTCGGGCGCAACTGCTCTCGTGGCCCGAGCCGATCTTCTCGATCGCCTCCAGGTCAAAGCGCGCGGAATCGATCCCCGCCGTGACGCAGCCGCGATTGCAGCCGCTCAAGGTGCGGAACCTAGGACCGTCGAGCCCGAGAGCCTTGCTTATGTGATTTACACTTCGGGGTCCACGGGAGTCCCCAAAGGGGTTGAGATCACACATGCAAATCTCTGCCACTTAGTTCGATGGCACGTAGACGCTTTTCAGGTCAGACAGCACGATCGCGCGAGTCATCTTGCAGGTCTTGGGTTTGACGCGGCTGTCTGGGAAATTTGGCCGCATCTTGCCGCGGGGGCGACGGTGTGCCTCGCGGATGATTCCGTGCGTTCATCGCCGGAATTGTTGCGCCAGTGGATTATCCGCGAGCGTGTGACCATCGCCTTTGTCCCGACTGTCCACGCAGCGCGCATGCTCGCCATGGACTGGCCGGCCACGACCGCGCTGCGCCTTCTGCTGACGGGTGGAGACGTGCTGCACCGTGCTCCAGCCGTCCGGCTACCGTTCGACGTTGTCAACAACTATGGACCGACCGAATGCACTGTGGTTGCGACATCCGCTGTACTCAAACCAGGTTCACACGGGACACCACCCATCGGTCGACCGATAGCCGGCACAAGCGTCTACCTGCTGAACGAGTACGGTGAACCGGTTCCCGATGGCAGTACGGGTGAGATCTACATCAGTGGCAAGGGCGTCGGGCGTGGGTACCGCAACCTGCCTGATTCAACCGAGCGGGCTTTCCTGCGGGATCCCTTCTCCGGAATACCCGGAGCTCGTATGTACCGAACGGGTGATTGCGGAGTCAGGCGGCCTGACGGCGATATCGAATTTCGCGGACGCCTCGACCGGCAGATCAAGATCCGCGGACAGCGGGTCGAACTGGATGAGATCGGTAGCGTGCTCGCTCGCCATCCGAGCATCGATTTTGCCACAGCGATCATCAGCACCTCGCAGGGGGGAGAGAACCAAATCGTCGCGCACGTTCTCCCGAAAGGGGATACTCCTGTTCCGACGGCGCATGAACTCCGTAAGCACCTGCTGCGGAGCCTGCCCGACTACATGGTCCCAGCTACCTTTGTGCGCATGCGTGCGCTCCCCGTATCGCCTAACGGGAAACTTGATCTGACGATGCTTGCACAGCCGACGGCCGGGAACCTGCTTGCAGAAACGGCCGCCAAGACCTCGGCTACACCGATCGAAGCGAAGCTGCTGACCATGCTCCGGGAGCTTCTCAAAACAGATCTAGTAGGGACAGAGGACAATTTTTTCCTGGCGGGAGGACATTCCTTATTGGGGATGCAGCTCGTGATGGGTCTGCGTAGGACCTTTGGTGTGGATCTGTCGTTGCGTCAACTCGTCGGAGCTCCCACGGTTAAGCATCTGGCTGTAGTGGTCGAAACCATGCTGGAGGAAGACGACCCCTTCGGGAGTCAGGCTATTCATCAGCGGGCGGAACCCGCGCCGAGAAAGACGAAAGATAAACGCCGCCTGCCGAACGGCGTTCTCGCGCTCGAACCTCGTGGAAGTCGCCGCAACCTCTTCTGGGTCCATGACGGTCTAGGCGTAGGCTTGGCCAATTTCATTGGGGACCATCAACCGTTTCTCTCCGTCCTGCTTACCCCAGAGGACTTCTCATTTCTGGGCCAAGCACTTACTCTCGAAGACGTCGCTACGTGCCTGCTCCGCAAGATCCGGGCGGTGCAATCCGAGGGCCCTTACGCCATGGGCGGCTTCTGTCTGGGTGGCCTACTTGCCTACGAAATCGCGTCACAACTGCGAGCGGCTAACCAGGAGGTGTCGCTCGTGGTAATGGTGGACTCACCGAACCCTTCCCGCATCGGGTCGTGCGATTCGCTGACAAGCAAGCTGAAGTACGTAGGCTACCTCCTGAGGAGAGGGGCCCGGCTTGGCCTGCGGAAAAGCTTGGTCTACCTGCACGAGGACTTGCGCAAGCGTTTCCCTCGATGGGGGGGAACAGAGTCCGTCGAAAGTCATATGCTCGAAGCGCTCCAAGCTGCGGCCCTAGCGTATCAGCCAGAAGAGTATAAAGGAAAGGTGGTCCTGATCCTGGCCTCCGAGCGCCCTCCACATGTAAACGTCCTTGCCGGATGGCAGAAAGTCGTTCCCGATGAGCTGTATACACATTACGTGAGCGGACATCACCGCGAGTTTCATGAAGAAAAGATGTTACGGGGCGTTGCCGACGTAATTGCCTTCCACCTCAGGTCCGCAACCCACGACGGGCCTTGCTCTTTCTCTCTTGACATTCCTGAGTCAACGGCTCGGGAGCGAACAGCAATTCCGACCAGGGCATGCACCTGACGAGATAAAACTGACCGGGACACTCATGCCCTGGGTTCTATAGTGAGGAAGAAAGCCCGGTCGCCTTTGACCAAGCATGCGGCGATGCAGCTTTCAGGTGCAAAATCGAATGCCAACGAGACCAGCGAGAGGCTAAGTCTCCTCCGCATGGTCAATCCGGACGTGTTAGCTGACCCGTATGCATTTTATCGTGAACTGCGCGAGTATGATCCCGTGCACTGGGATCCATACATGCATGCCTGGGTAGTGACCAGCTACCCCGAAGTCGTTACGGTGCTGATGAATTGTTCGGCCGACCGCACTCCCGCGCCGGACTATCTTGATCAGCTGAGTCTTTCTTTCATGAAGCCCTTTGCCGAAATCATGCTGCAGCAGATGATGTTCATGGATGGGGCCGCGCACTCGCGTCTGCGCGGCATCTGCGCGGCCGCATTCACACCGCGCCGGGTAGAGGAGCTGCGCACGGTGATCGAGTCCATAGCCGACGAACTGATTGACCAGGTTATTTCTTCTGGATGCATGGACATGATCGCTGATTTCGCGAACCCTTTACCAGCAATCGTTACCGCGAAGCTCCTTGGTGTGCCAGCCGAAGATCATGAACAACTCCATGCCTGGGTGCTCGATCTGGCGGAAATCTTCGGAAATTTTCAGCATGATCCGGATCGCGTGGCGGATATCGTGCACAGCCTCGAAGACCTGAAGAGCTATGTTGCCGAGAAAATGGAGGAGCAGCGCAGGTATCCAACCGGCGGTCTGATTTACGCACTTATGACGGCATATGTTGATGGCCAGCGGCTTTCGGATGAAGAGGTGGTTGCCAACACAATCATCACCTTGATTGGGGGCCATGAAACCACGACCAACCTGATCGCGAGCGGATTTCTGACGCTGTTGCGCAACCCTGAGTCTCTTCAACAGCTGCGTACGCATCCAGAGATCATTGGCTCTGCAATTGAGGAGCTCCTTCGTTTCGAGTCTCCCGTCCAACACACGGCACGAATTGCGCCCGCTGATCTGCAGCTTGGCGGAAAGACCATCCAAAACGGATCGAGGATCGTGGCAGTCCTAGCCGCCGCGAACCGGGATCCCAATCGGTTCCCCTATCCGGACCGTCTGGACCTACTTCGTACCGACAACCGGCATCTGGCGTTCGGCTGGGCGGCGCATTTTTGTTTCGGCGCGCCTTTGGCGCGGATGGAAGGCCAAATCGCATTCCATTCACTCCTGCGCAGACTTTCGCGACCTGCCCTGCTTGACGACGCATTGGAATGGCGGGCCAATGCCGGGCTGCGCGGCTTGACCGCGCTCGAGGTTGGCTTCGATCCTGGCCTTCCCGCTACGCGGCCGTAGCATTTTCAAAGTCCGACGATACCTGCCCTCCCTTCCGAAGGTCATTCACACCGAGGGACCTGAAACACGCCCATGCAGGTTCGCTCGCTACTTTTGTCGCTCTCGGTCAAAGGCAGCCCTGCACTCGCGGCGTAACCGATGGCCGGTTGGCGTGTCGGGGCAGCGGTGCCCCAGGACCTTGGCCAGGATTTGCTCGAATCTGAGACGGGGATTTTCGAACGCGGCGTTAATGAACTGGCCAACGATTGCCAGTTCCTCGACGGTGAGAGGAAGTTTGGTAGCGGGACGTCTCTGCATTTTGCGTGCTTCTCCAGGGCTGGACCGTCCAGCACTCGGTGCAAGGGTCATCTGTTCACCGAGCAGTGGACACGGCGGCTGGCGAAGGTAGGGATTTCACGTTTACCTCGGGTGACAGTTCGATGAAAACAGTGTAAACGCTTGCCCAGCGCTGCAGACCGATTCGGGCGATAGACAAACGGCAATTCCAGACATCCGTCGTAGCCCTTTCTGTCAAGATCCCCGGTCAGGAAATTCACGATGCTGTAACAAGGATTCCGTATACTCTTTCGCGATCGGATTGCGAAATGAAGCCCTTTCGACCAATCATACTGCTAGCGATTTTCCTACTTCTTACCTGCGGTTTGTGCGCCGCTCAAAGCCCCAAGGAAGCGCAGTCCGTGCCGCCAGGCGACGTCGCCAACCGAGACTTACCAAAGGACTCAGCGTGTCCCAACCCGCCTGGCCAGGGGCAGGTCAGACTGAGAATCATTGTTGATGCGAATGGAAATGTTTCGCAGGTAAACGCATTGAGTGGACCTCAAGAATTGATCCCCGCAACGGTGGCGTGCGCCAAAACGTGGAGATATGACCCCCCGGTTTCAGCGCCCGTAACAAAAATCGTGAGCGTTTCATACAATTCCAGGGATTGTCCCGCTGCAACATCTGAACGCGGGGAAATGCAATGGTCATGGGTACTTCGTGACGCGAGAGGCAAAGCGGTTGCCAACCTAGATGGCCAGGTACCGCCTCCGCCACCGTATCCGGACGAGGAACGAAGGGCTGGCGCAGCAGGGCGAATGGTGCTGTCTGTCAGTCTGAATCCCGAGGGCCATGTGAAAGAAATCCATGTGGCGCGATCCCTGTCGCCCAACCTCGATAAAGCAGTGATGGATCGGCTGCGCCCGCTCAAATTCACGTTGCGGCCTGACCTCAATCCGCAGATGGCCAGCGAAGGTCTGTACTTTCTGATCGTATTTCGCGCGACCTGTGCATCGCAGACGATTTCGACCGCCGAATCCGCAAGGTGAGCGAAAGCCGCCCGCCCCTCCTTCGGCAACCATTGGCTTGAGGGCAGGGAGAATCAATCCTGATAAACGCGGTCATCGGAGACATCTTGCGATCCCGGCTCGATCGTGATTTTTCGGTGGGCGCGAGCCCGGCCCAGCGACCTTTCTGGGACCTTTCGCCTCCAAACCAAGACCATCCCTGTAACCAGAGAAAGCTGGATCAGCCAGGCAACGCGGGTCTGATATCGAGGCTGCACGGTGCCAAGACTGCCACAGATGATTGCGTTTAGCACGATCCCAGCCAGCTGGATGTAAGTCGCCGCACGCCAAATTCTTCCCTGGTCCGTCTCATTTGCACCGGGGACTTCTCTCGGGCGCAGCACACCAACCAAAAGCAACACGGTGATGATTGCTCCGATAGCGGTCGTGGCGCACAGAACTTCGCGCCCAAAAACAACGTAAACGTCGGATCGAGCGGCTAAAGCCGAAGTCATCCTGTCATAATGATCAGGCGGCAGCCGGAGTCTGTAATAATTCGAATCGGCGGGATGGTAGGAATAGTCGGTGAGGCCGATGGAAATAAGTTGCCGAAGCGTATCAAGGCAAGCCCCGGCGACAAAATGTCCCAGGTTCGGCGGGATTATCGTTCGAGCGAAACGCAGCTGTTCTTCGCCAAGTAGTCTTTTGGTCTGCGCGTCCACCACACTGAATATTCCAATTCGCTCGTCTTCAGACCAGAGAAATGACTCGGCGGTAATGGGGAAGCGGTCCTGGAATCTGCAAACGACAAAGGCATTCGACTCGCAAACCCTCGCTACGGCCGGCTCTCCGAGCATGGAAACGAGTTTGGCGGTAACAAAAGGCGGGCGAACAGGGGGGCTACCGAATGCCCGGCTCACCGCAAAATAAAACCCGGCTTCCCAGAGGACGGCGATCACGACACAAGCCGCTAGGGCGGCCATGAGCCAGCGAACTCTGGTCCATTGCGAACGGTTCACGAGCACGACATAGGCAACCGTCAAGATGGTTAGGGCAAGAAGCAAGGTCAAATGCGTGGTATGGGAAAGCACAGAAAACAACACCACCGCGGCTGTAATGGCGCGCTCGATACGGCTTAATCGGTCCCAGCCGGTTGCCAGAATGGCGAATCCCAGGATGAGAAAACCAGCAAACACGTCAGGCATCAGCAGTGATGAGACAAACGGCAACGGTGACGCAATCATGAGCACAGCATAGCTAATCACAAAATGACGGAAGTCCAGGCCTAGGGTCCTGACCGTGAAAACGAAAACCATGTAGGCGGCGACCAGAGACTGGATGATGACCGAAAACCACATTCCCCCGAGCACTTCGCCGAAGTAGAGCAGGGTGCCATAGGCGATGGAGCGACCCGCGAGTACAACACGTCCACCAGCTTTCCGTTGAGCAGCCGATGATCCGGGAACTTCAGCAAACGGGACGGAGATCTGCGGCTGAATGATTCTGCGCTGATCTTTCGCCCAATCCGTCCGGAACCGACGGCCCAGCGCTTTCGATATGGCGAGATCGGCACCACGTACGTAAGTGGTCGTATCCGCATAGTAGAAAGGCATCCCATTCGTAAGTGCCGGCCATATTCCGAGAACTGTCAGGGCTGCGAACGCAAAAACGACCCGTTTTCCGGCCGAACGGTCCGCCGCGGGGCTACCTGGCACGCTCATATTCGACCCGGATTGGCCGAGGCACTCCCGGTCATGTCTATTCGAAGTTCCGCGCCAGCCCCAAATCTGGGGAATTGCTGGAGGGATGCGGTTTCGGTTGATCGTCGATAAAGGCGCGGTGCCAAAGTTCAAGGACCACGAGCGAAAATAATTCGGCGGCGTAGCAACTCGACCTGGCGTTGCGCTCAATGAGTTCCTGGATGGCTGACATCCGGAAATAGCCACGGGAAATCGATTTCGAATCGAGCAAAATATCGGTGACCACATCCTTGAGGCCATTTCTAAGCCACTTTACATACGGTACCGGAAAGCCGACCTTGGGCCGGCACAAAATCTCACTGGGGACATGCTTTGCCAGCGCTTTCTTCAGCAAGTATTTCATGTTCCAGCCGCGCACCTTTTGATTTCTCTGAAGGCGAGCAGCAAACTCCAAAACTTTGTGGTCCAAGAAAGGCACTCGCAGCTCGACAGAGTTAGCCATCGTCATCCGGTCCGCCTTAATCAACAAATCGTCTGGCAACCAAGTCTTTGTATCCACATAAAGCATTTTTTCAAGCGGGCCATCACCGGATCTTCTGAAGAGAAGAGTACGCGTAACGTCGGCAGACCAAGTTTTGTTAACACGCCGCAACATTTCAGCAGAATAAAAAGTAGAAGCAGCGGTATTGAAGTACTCATAAGGTGACGATGACCTGCTCAGGTAATAGTCGGCAAGGTCGGCCTTCATCAATGGGCCATACTTCTTGAGCACTCGAGAATTCGAAATGTGGCCGATCAGCTCCATGCCTTGCCCAGCCGTGCTTCGAAGCGGTCCTAAGGCGTTCTTTATCGTTTCGAGCCAAAACATATTCCGATAGTTATGGTATCCAGCGAACGCTTCGTCACCGCCCTCGCCCGAAATGAGAACCTTCACATATTGGCTGGCGAGCTTCGATACATAGAAAAGCGCGACGGCCGCGGGTTCACAAACCGGTTCCTCCATGTAGCGAACATAATCAGGAAGGAACGAGGCGAATTCCTGCGCGGATATAGAAAGCTCATAGTGCTTGGAGCCGAACCTTTCAGCCGCCAGTCGGGCGAATGGTCGTTCATCCACTAGACCCCGACCGGGAGAGGGAAACCCGATCGTAAAGGAACTGATCGGCTTATCGGCTTTATGGGAAGCAAAGCTCAACATCGCCGTAGAGTCGACACCGCCGCTCAAGAGGAATCCCACCGGCACGTCACTGATCATGTGGAGTCGGACGGATTCGTCCAACAAGTCCACAAGCTGTTGCTCGAGGGCCTCTGTCGATTCACGGGCATCGACTTGCGGGAAATCGAGATCCCAATAACGCTGAATGTGAACCTTCCCGTCCTGAACCACGAGCGAGTGGCCCGGGTCGAGTTTGAGGACATTGCGAAACAGCGTGCGAGAACCGGGGACATAAAAATACGTCAGAAAGCGGTCGATCATGTCCGAATGAACTTCGCGAGGCACCGCAGGATCAGCAAATATCGCCTTGATCTCTGAACCAAAAGATAGGAAGTTCTCATTCAGGTAGTAATAGAGCGGTTTGATCCCGACCCGATCCCTCGCCAAGAATAGCACCTTCTTGACCGAATCCCAGATCGCAAAAGCGAACATACCCCGTAGCCTCTGAACACAGTCGTGGCCGTATTCCTCGAACAAGTGGATGACGACCTCGGTATCTGACTTGGTCCTGAAGATATGACCCTTGGCGATGAGTTCCGTGCGGAGTTCCTGGTAGTTATAAATCTCGCCATTGAAAATGATCCAAACCGAATTATTCTCATTGGGGAGCGGCTGGTGCCCGCCACTCAAATCGATGATCGAAAGGCGCCTGAAGCCCAGCCCAATCTGGCCTTGGACATAAAATCCCTCGTCGTCCGGGCCACGGTGGACGATCGCGTCGGCCATTGCTTTCAGCAGATGCGGCGAAACCTTCGCCTGCGGATCAAACTCGAGTTTGCCGCAAATTCCACACATGTTCTCTCCACGCCGTCATTTCTTGAGGTGCCTGGTGAGACCAGATTCTTGCAGGTCGCCGCGTTCTTCCCCACGAAATCGCTGTTTCCGTCCGGCCCGGGACTGACGTCGCGAGGCTCATGCGGCCAGCGCTTGTTCGTAGATTCCCATCAGGAGCGAGTAGTTCTTCTCCGCAGTGTAATCTGTTTCGTATTTGCGGCGGGCTGCGCGTCCCATCCTGGCGAGAGTCGAGGGATGATTCCAAGCCCACTCCACCGTTCTGGCCAGGTCTTCGGCGTCGTTGGGATTGAAGTGCAAGCCCGTTAAACGGTCCTCGACGACTTCTGGCATGCCTCCTAGTCTCGAACACAGCACGGGAGTTCCGCAGGCAAACGATTCGAGAATGCACATCGGGAGCCCTTCATACAATGTGCTTGGAACAATGATGAACCGCGCGCTCTTGATCGCTTCGATCGCCGCGGCACGCAATAGCCGCCCCCGAAATGTAATTCCAGAGAGCTGCAATTCACGAGCTTGAGCTTCGAGCGCCGGTTGCGCATAGCCCTCTCCCACGATATGCAGCGGATATTGCGCGGAGAGTTTTTTCCAGGCATTCAGTAGTACGCGTAACCCTTTGTTTTCGAACAAACGCCCGATGTACAAGGCGTATTCACCAGCGCCGACCCGTTCGCATGGGTCGGGATCCGCAAAATTAGGCTTGACGACGAGTTTTTCTGGTGGAAACCCGCCGGTAACAAATCTCTCCTTGGCGAACTCCGTCAGGGCAATGAAGCGCGTGACAGATGCCCGCCAAGTATCCAATGCGCGGTGGAAGGTCAACATCAGCGCGACTCCTGCTGTAGCGGCCCTAGAATTTCGGAAACAAGCATGGCGAACGCTTCGCAGCAAGCTATGGTCCAGGCATTCGTTGCAGATGCCTCCCTCGCGAAAGAAGTTCCCAGCCGGACAGAGCAGCCGGAAATTGTGAAGAGTTTGGACAACGGGAATAGACCGCTCCGAACAAGCCGAGTAAATCGACGGCGATATCACCATAAAGGTATTATGGACATGAACTAAATCCGGCTGCTTCGCCTCGAGGATCGTCTCAAATTCGCGGCGCGTCTTCGACGACCAGATCATTTGCGTAGCAATGGCCAGCCGGTCCGCCAGGGAAGCACTTTGCAGTTCCATGTTGCTGCGCACGTAGGGAATGACTCTATGGCCGGCCCGTTCGAGCAAGCGTTTTTCGCTTTCAAAGGCGACGTCCTCGCCGCCTGCTTCTCGATAGGTATTGTGGACCATCATGATCTTCATCAGACGTATCCCACTGCTGTTGTTCTCTAACTGGAATCGACGGGCCGCCGCGGCCGGCTGCGTCATCAACGAGTCATAGTTTCCGACGCGCTTCTTTTATTGGATCGTATCTGAGGTAGGAACCTATTCAGCTCCTGGACGAGTTCGCAGCCCAGCTGCTCTGTGGTCTTGAGCCGGCTAGGATCTGCCTTCGATAACCGACCAGAGATGGCGGCGCCAAGTTTTTGAGAAAATTCGTTTGAGTCCTCCGGGGAAAAAATGTTCTCCGGCTCGAACAGCTCGGGAGCGCACCCGGCATATTTCGAACAAAGTACGGGCAGGCCGGAGAGGACGGCTTCGTTTGCCACGAGCCCCCAAACGTCTTCCCGCGTGGGGAAAACCAAAAAGTCGGCGCTGCGATAGACGGAAGGCATTCTGTCCGGGGTCTGTGCAGGATGAAAGTGTACATTTTTTAAACCGAGGGCTTGCGCGCGATGTTCAAGGGTCCGTTTCTCACGGCCGCTACCCACAAGAAGGAGTGAGAACTCACAGCCACGTTGCTGCAGGTTTGCGGCTGCATCGAGAAGCGCGCCGACTCCCTTCCGCTCGATGAACTGGCCAACGTGGAGCACGACCGGCCGTGGCTCGATTGACCAGGCAGGCTCCACGCTCGTTTTAAATCGCTCTTCGTCGATTGCATTTTGCGATTCCAGGATTTGGTTACGCTTTACGCCCAAGCGAAGCAGATACTCCGTAGCGGCCTGACCGTAGCTAACCCAGTGATCGGCCCACAGAGTGAACACTTGTCGAAGCGCTTCCCTCAAGGGGCCGATGTTGCGCTCGCTGTGTAGCGTTCCTCCCCACCAGATCCAGACCGGTTTCCGGAAAATAGTTCCGTAGGCCAGAGCGATCAGGGAACGAAAACCCATTTCACCGCTGATAAGGGCGTCGGGCCGGAAACGCAGGAGATGGGTGATGAAGCCTGGTGTGAGGTGAATGAATTTTTCATCGAAGACTTCGCCGTTGAGCTTCTTTGCGCGCGGAATCTGCCAGCCCCACGCCCGTACGACGTTCGCGTTTGGCAACGCCTCGACTTTGCTCCATGTGTCGCGATTCGCTTCCCGTCCACCATGCAAAACGAGGAGGTCGAACTGATCCGCCAAAACGGAATAGAGGGGAATCCGATAGGGAGCGATCATGTTCGTGAGCAGGGCGACTTTGTTCTTCTTCATTGCTGGGCTCATGAGAGGGTCTGCATTCTGCGGACTCCGGGATTGCGGGCCCGCCGAAGATACACTTTAAAGTCCATCTTCAACGACAAGCGTAGGACGGCGGGTGTCCGGTGCTTTTTCCTTCCCCTTCCAGGAAGCGGCGATGCGCCGTCCCACTTCTCGAAACCTCGATTCGATGGTGTAGTGCAGAACGACGGCACCGGCCGTCGAAAAGAGCAGCATCAGCAGTAAGACGAGCAGACCATTTCCCTCGCCGGTACGCAGGTGCAGAATTCGCTCGACTGCGCGCCGGACAAGAACGTGAATGAGATACATGCAGTAGGAGTAGCGACCGAGAAGGGCAAGCGGGGCAAACGAAAACAGAGAAGCCAACTGAGAAGAGCGTAGAGTGGCCAGGATGACGAAGGCAATCGAAAGTGGATAGGCCAGGTCAGCAGCCAATCGGATTGCGAAAGGCAGTGAGAGCCAGGCGATAGCGACGTGGAGAATAGGCCAGGTGAGGAAGACGAGGAATGCGCGCCAAGACGAGACCCAGGCGTCAAGTCTGTTTCGAATGCCGGGCGCATCGTATAGCAACGCAGACAGGCAACCCACGGAAATCGCCGCGTACGGAAATATATAGCGGCCCTGAAAAACCAGCCGAGCCGCAGAGAAAGACACGGCCGCGCCGGTGGCCAAGGCAATCCGTGCATTTCGGCTCCGAAGCACCCGGAAGGCCACGAGCGGCCAAACCATGTAGAACTTCTCCTCGATGCCGAGCGACCAGCTCTGGTAGAAGGGTGGCGGGGCCTCCGGTTTCGAAAAGAACGGGATTTCTTGAAGGTAGAGGAGATACCAGGGGAGGGCGTAGGCGAACTTTTGCCGCGCCTCCGGATAAAGGCCGATTCCCAAAATCAGCACGCAATAGACGGCCAAAATCAAATAGTAAATTGGAAGCAGTCGGAAAGCCCGGCGCACGTAAAATGCTGGCAGGCTGATCCCACCGGTATCGTGCTCCTCACGGAGAAGGAGTCGCGTGATCAAAAAACCGCTAAGCACAAAAAAGACCGTCACACCATAGTCGCCCCGCAATCTCTTCCAAGCGGGAGCGAACACATGCGCGGTCAACACCATCAGGATGCTGATGCCTCGCAACCCATCAAGTTGAACCAGCCAGCCGGAAGACGCTTTTCGAGTCACGGAGCCTTTTTTGAAAGGAAGTTACCTTCTGGAGATACGGCGGCCATCGAGAAATATCCACATGAGGCAAACGCCATCAGGAACGCCCAATTAGCAGAGTCGGGATGGGGCCAATATCGATGGTCGGCTCTTGCAAGGAACGTCGATCGTGCAGAAGCGGCGTGTCACTGCGCACATGCCACGCTGGAGGCACATCAAATTTGCGATTCCCTAGAGGATTCCAGACAATCCACTCTTTTTTCCCCGAACGGTCCAACTGGCACGTCCAAGTGTGCTCGGCGCTTTCCCCGCAGCGATCCATTCGCGCGCCAACGAGCCACTGCTGTATGTCCCCGTACGCGTATCCCGCGGGCGTTATCCTGTGTTCATCTTCTTGGTAGGTAACGATACCCATTAAACGGTTGTCCCACGCGTACCAATAAAATCTCTGGACACCGGCTGCCCATGCGAGGACATAAGCTCTCGCCAAAACTCCGCCGGCAACCTCCTCGGAATCAATCCGTGTTGGCTTTTGCCAGCCCGACTCGGTGTTCCACAAAGGTTTATTGCCCAAATTGTTTGCCAATATGACGCTTCGCACCTGTTGTATGAATGGCAGAAGCTCCTCTGGCATTTCCTGTGGTTTCAAATAAAAATGGTATCCAATGACGTCGGCGTACTGACCACCGCCCTTTCTCAAAAATTCCGCGAGCCAGGGGATTCCGTAATCCGCGGTAGCCGAGGGTGAAACCACGATGGCATGCGGATCCACCTCGTGGATAATTGGCGATGCTTCTTTCGTGAGCGTCAGCATCTGATCGATGGTGCCGGTCCAAAATTCCCGCAAATTTGGCTCGTTCCAGATTTCATAAGCCTGGATCTGCCCCTTGTAACGGGTAACCACCGTCCGAACGAAGGTGCGCCAGTCATCGAGTTTGGGGGTTTGCGCCGCGGGCCAGGAGTTGGAAGGCCCTGGGGGCCTCTCCGCAGCCCATGTCGGGCAGCCTCCCAGGGGCAGGAGAATGCCGGTTCCATGTTGCTTTGCCAGCGAAACATAGCGGTCGAGCTTTGCGAATTGCCATTCGCCTCTATTCGGCTCGAGGTCGGCCCAAGTGACGTCCGCGTCCCAGAGCCTCCACTCCGGCACAGAGACGCTCGGCCAAGGGGTTGGTGTCGGGTAAGCTAGGTGGTGAATGTGCAAGCCGAAATAACTGGCGGGAATGGTCACCGCGGGAGTCTCGAAGTCGGCCGCAGAAACCGTATGGAGCAGCAGGCGCGGGAAGAGAGTTAGGAACAGGAGACCATGGAAGAATCGAGCCATATCTTATCTTCTCCAGAGGGGCTGCGGGATACCATTGTGTAAACCCGTTCCAAAGCTCGCGTGCGATCCGCCAAATCGAATTGACGAAGCACCGACTGACGGCCGGCTAATCCAAATCGTTCTCTCAATTTCGCGTCTTCGAGAAGCACGACAAGATATTTTGCCAAAGACTGCCAATCCCGCTCGGCGGCCAGAAAGCCCGTTTCTGCATGGGTGACGACTTCCGGGATTCCGCCCAACTCGAATGCGACAACAGGCTTGCCAACGGCTTGCGCCTCCGCACACACCATCCCGAAACCCTCCTCTTCCCCAGAACGCCTTCTTACCGAGGGCACACAAACAACGGAAGACCGATTCATCCACTCCCGGACTTCTGCCGGGTTCATAGCACCCAAGAATCGATAGCGGCGCAAGAATTGTTTTGCTTGTTTTTCAAGCACTCGACGCAACGGCCCCTCGCCAATCAGAACTAACTCCGTCGCTGGCAACTGGCTTTGTACTTCGGAGGCAGCCCGGATAAGGAATTCTGCGCCTTTACTCTCTACCAAGCGTCCGACAAACAGAATTACCGGGCTGCCCTCCGTGCTTGCCGGGTGGAACATCTTCGTGTCCACACCAGTGTAGTGAACTAGGATTCTTTCTTCGGGAAATCCTTGCGCCAACAGCTTCCCGCGAATGAACTTCGAGACAGCCAAAAATAATGCGTTGCTCTTCGACAATTTTTCCTTATTCGCAACGTAGCGGCGGAAGCCGTAAGAAGACGTCACTTGGTAACGCAAATCAGTGACGCAGGCGTCGGAACCGTGAAACGTTACGATCAGCGGGACGCCCAGCTTCCTTGCGATGGGAAGCGCTCGCAGACCATTCGGGCCATAGTGCGCATGCAGCAGAAGCGGATGTAGGGCGCGCAGTCGCTCGATAAAGTGTGACGTGAATCCGAAAAGTTTATAGCTAAGTTCGAGACCCCTTCCTCGGGTCGTCCCCTCATTGATGGTGTAAACCTGTTCCTTCGACAAATCCAAGCCTGCAACCCTCCGAGACCCCGCGTACACGGGTTCGAATTGGCAGAGGGCCTTCGCCTGGGCCTGGATGAAGGTCTCCGACGGATAAAGCAAATGATCAGAAAAGATAATCACTTTTGGTCTGGCCTGAGGGTTCATGTAAATTCCTCACTCGCCACCAAAGGCAATTCATCTTCCGGCTCCATGGCCGTAAGGATGGCTGGATCTGATCCGGCGACGATTGCAACACAGAGTGCCCACTCCAGATTTTGCCAAACCAGAATTGTGCATTCCCCGAAGTTATGAAGCAGAAAGAAAACAAGGAAAATCAACGGCCAAAGGTGTGCGCACGGCTGGCCACGTTCGGAACAGCAAACGGCGCGCCTCCATCCGGTCCAAAGGAAAATCAGCACAAAAAGGAGGCCGACACTACCCAATGCCAGGAGGATTTCCAGGTATCCGTTGTGTGAATACATGATCCTGGTGCCCACAGTGCGGTCAACCTCCAACGAGTCTGAAGACGCGCCCTGCCAAAATCCCGAATAGCCGTAACCCAATATGGGCCGCCGCGGAATGTAGGAAATAACCCTACTCCAAATCGCCGTCCGGCCGGTCAAGTCGGATGAGCGCCCCAAGGCTGCTGTAAATCCTTCGGTATTCACAGAAAACATCGTCAGCCCCAACGCGATCACCAAAGAGGACGCCAAGACAACTGCAAGTCCGGAACTTCCCAGCCGCCGCCTGGCTGCGTCGTAAATCTTGATAAAAAGGATCGAGCCGACAAGGGCAACCATGGGCGTGACCGATGCCGAAAAGAAAAGCAAGACGGCGGACAGAAGCAAGGCGAGCCTATTGAGTACCTGGGAGTGGCGCGTGTAAGTGGGAAGTTGCCATTCCACTAGGACGGACAAGGCCATAGCGGATCCCAGAACGTTCTTGTGGCCGAAGACACCTTGCCATTCGCCTTGTTGCTCGATCCCGGAGGAAATTCCGTAGCTGGGTACGAAGATAATGCAGGCCAGACTCAAAACAGCGATGATGCGGAATACCCAACTTAGCAACCGAAGTTGTTCTTCTACAGTCAGGCGGACCGCGAGCGCGAAGCCGAAGATGGTCGTGCCCAGGAGCGCGATACTGCGGCGAAACACCAGATCTGGCATCTCCGCCCAAAGGCAAGAGGCCAAGGCCAGCGCAACCAAAGCTGCCAAAAACCAGTTACGTCGAACGAGGAAAAGTGTTTCCCGGTAATATGCCGCCGAGATCGCGGCCACGCTTAAATAGCTAACGGTCAGAACCATTCTCCAGGTCGGATTGCCGTCCGTGAGAGTGTCCCCGGGGCCCAAGAACATCGGCAGAAGCGCTTGTGTCAGAAGGAAAGCGCAGCCTCCCAATGCCACCCACTCAAGAGCTCTTCGCGGTCCACTCATGCTTCTGCTCTCGCTTCAAGTGCTTGTCTTCCCCCTTGAGCATCTTTTGATCGGCCGTCTAACACCACAACCGCAGCGCACATCCCGCATGCCAGAAGCGCGTCGGAAGCTATACTTGACCATGCTGCCCCGCGCCAGGAATAGGCGGGAATGATCCAGAGATTGATGAGTACGTTGAAGACGGCCACCCCTATGTGAATTACGCTCCGGAGCGCCATATGCCCTGCACCTGCAAGGGCATCAGAAAGAAAGCAGTGCACGACTTTCAGCATCGGTAATACGGCAAGCCAGCGCAACGCTTCTACGGTCAACCGGTACTCGCTGCCCAGCACATAAGGTACGATTCCCGCTCCGGCGAGCATCAAAGTGGCAACCAGGCTGGCGTAGCCGAGGGCGCGTAAGATCAATGGCCTGGCGTAGTGAATCGTCGCGCTGATGCCGCCCACACCGGCCCGAAAAAAATTCGGATATGCGGCATTTAATAAGGACCATACGGGCGCGAAGCTGACGTCAATCAAGCGATACGCCGCACCGTAGATTCCCGCCGCCTCAAGCGTTCCCAGGCGGGCGAGCATGGTCTTGTCGATATCGTTGTAGATCGATTGGGCGCTTTGGCTAACAGAGAAATAGAGGCCCTCTCGCAACTCTGCGGCATTTCGCAAAAAGCTGAATGTTGGCGTTCCCAGCTTTATCAAGACCAACGATAATGCCCCCACGGCGACTAGGCCCGTGCTGCCAAAATAGAAGTTCCCCCACTGCAGCGCCGATGGACTGTGGTGTAGCGCCACCAGAATGATGGCCGCTGTGAGTCGGCTGGTACTCAGCAAAACGTTGATCGAGGCCGTCCATTTCAAGTGTTCGAAGGCTAGAAATGCTCGCCCACCCAACTCAGCGAAGCTCATTCCGAACAGATCGGAAGCTGCCACCAACATCACGAGTCTGGTGGGGATCGCCGGCGGTAACACAAAACACGAAAACAACACCACTAGGGCAAACAAGACCGAACTCGACAAGAATGTCGTCAATAGGGCTCTGCCCCAGTATTTCTTGAACTGTTGTCCGTCACGCGCAACATTCTTAACGAGAAGGAATCCGCTTCCCAACGTCGAGAACGGAAACAGAATGGCCACCAACCCAACGACGCCCACAAAAGCCCCGTAGTTCTTTGCCCCCAGGGATCGGGCAATCACGGTAAAATACATCGTCTGAATGACCAATCTAAGCGCCTGCCCAAGCAACATCCAACCGGTGTTGCGGGCCAACCTACTCTGGCGCAGAACCTTAATTTGCATTGGCTTTAAGCAGGGTTAGAAAGGGCATCGCAACGTTGTAGGCGAGCCGTCTCGCCCCTCAGCGGATAACCAGATGATGACCAGCGAAAGGGCTGCGCCGGTAACCAGTATCTTTGCTTCTGCTTTTCACGTTATCGATGAGTTCTCCGTTGAATTTACACGAGTACCTCCACCGTTACGGCCAAGACTGGACCGCGACATCGATTCCAGGCAAACGAACCACATCGCTTTGGGAATGGTGATCAAATAGCGTTTCCAGAGACGGCGTGGTTCGGAGGCGAGTCGAAAAAGCCATTCCAGCCCGCTCTCGCGCATCCACTCTGGCGCTCGCCGCGAGTTGCCGGAGTTCATGTCAAAGGCGGCTCCTACACCCAGCATGACGGGTACCCTTAGCTTGTAACGGTGTTCGTACATCCACTTCTCTTGTTTTGGCGTGCTTAGCCCGACCCAGAGCACATCGGGCGAGGCTCGTCCCACAGATGACAAAAGCTCGTCTTCCTCGCCAGCGGTCAGGGAACGAAAAGGAGGGGTGTGTGTGCCGGCAATCACGGTTCCGTATTTTTCCTGGAGGGTTCTCGCGAGTCTTTCGGCCACTCCCGGGGCTCCCCCAAAGAAGAAATGTCGATAGGTGTTTCCCGTCGCGCGACAAAAGCTCTCCATCAACTCTGACCCGCAGACGCGGTGTCGCAGTGAATAGCCTTTGGTGCGAGCGAGCCAGACCAAGGGCATACCATCTGGCACAACCAAGTCCGCTGCGTTCAAGACCAGCCGAAAGAGGCTGTCTTGCCGGGATTCGGCGATACCGTGCATTCCCGTTACCGCCACGAAACGCGTGGTCGTCTGAGGGCCGTCAATCCAGGAGCGCAGGCGCTCTACCGCGTCGGATAATTGCACAGCGTCCACGCGGACACCAAGAACCTGAAAGCTAGAAAACATGCGCCTTGCTCCTACAGTCTCGTGAGCCAACCCAGGAGGAGAGAGTCCAAGAATCTTAGTTCTTCCTCCCTATTCGCTGAGCCTCCTGCTCTCCTACGGCCCTAACATCTTCTTCTTGGTCGGCGTCTAACTTGCACCTGAGCCTCTCAAGACGGCAGGAATAGTCAGCACCAGAATTTTTATGTCAAGCCATAGCGACCACTTATCGATGTATTGCATATCCAAGGCCATCCACTCCTCAAAGGGGATGGCGTTGCGCCCGTGAATCTGCCAGAGACACGTGATTCCCGGAGGCACGCTGAAGCGCCTCCGTTGCCAATCGTGACTGAAAAACCCATAGTCGCGCACCGACATGGCCCTGGGACCGACGAGGCTCATATCTCCCTTGATGACGTTAAAAAGTTGCGGCAATTCATCAATACTGGTCTTGCGCAGAAGCTTTCCGAGTGGCGTTACCCGAGGATCGTTCTTGATCTTGAATGCGGGCCCCGTCATTTCATTTAAGTGCACCAGCCTTTCCTGAATGCTCTCCGCCGCGGGAACCATGGTCCGGAATTTGAGCATGGTGAACTGCCGCTTGTTCAAACCGACTCGCTTCTGCGCGAAGAATACCGGTCCCGGAGAAGTGAGTTTGATCAATGCCGCGACGACCAGAAACAAGGGCGCAAGAACAGCGATCAATATCAGCGACCCGGTAAAATCGAGCGCACGTTTCACTAGCAACTGCCAAACATCAATTCCGGTGCCATTCGCAATGATTTGCGAGGCCCCTTCGATGTCGGTGTAGGTGCGACCAACCTTCACGTCGAAAGGAGCGGTATCGAAACGCAGGAGAATCCCGTGGTGCTCGGCGAGTCTAGCTATCTCAGCAGCTCGTTCGTAGAAGGAACGAAGGGGCAGAAAGATGGCCACCTCATCCACAACGTTGTGTCTAAGAAACTCCGGCAGGTCCTCGTACTCGCAGGCAAGTGGAAAGCCGGCCGCCTTAAATTCTTCCATCCCCAGCCAGTCGTCGTCGACAAATCCCAGAAGGCGATAACCGCGTTCCGGCACAGCTTGGATTCTGCGGACGAAATTAACGGCCCGCGCGTTCGTGCCGAGAACCAGAACATGATGTAAATTGCCGCCGCGCGCGCGAATGCCGTCCAGAACATATCTAAGTAACATCCGCGTGGCGATGACCGCCACCGATCCAATCGCCCAGAAAGCCACGAGGAAGTAGGGCGTAATGATCAATATGGAAAATAGTCTGCCCTCAAACCAGAGGCAGGCGGTTGAAAGCGTCATGGCACGCAAGACTTCTCCAGCTTCCGCGGCTTTTGTAGACATCCGCTTCGATTCATATAACCCACACAACGAAAAGACTCCGTGGCACAAGAGAATGGCGATCGCGAACAGCCCGCAGCTAGAGAGGCTGACTTTGTTTGCCAATACAGTTGCGATCCTGGTCCACTTACCGGCGTTAATGCTTACGATCGCCGCAGCTCCGAACGCCAGCATAAGGAGACCGATGTCAATTGCGCGCAGAGTGTCGAAGACAAGTCGGCGCATGATTTCATTTATTTGGGGGCCCATTTCGATGCTTCCTCGGTCCGGGGCAAATCGGGACTGGATTAAATGCACTCTATTTCATAGCCGTCGATTCGCATCGCGACGGATTTCTGAATAAGATCCACGGAAACAACCAGACTCTGGTCGTCGTTGATTCGAGCGAGGACGCCTACTAATCCGTTTAAGGCTCCTCCGCGAATTCGAACTCGCCTTCCGACTTTGATGAAGGGATGGACCCCCAGGGGGACTCGTTGTTTGACGATGGCCTGTAGATTCTCAATCTGCTCGTCCGGGATAGGGGTTCCCCGGCCGGAGGCACCGGCAAATTGCACGACCCCTCTTGTCTGCAATACACGAACTCTTGTTTCAGTCGTTAGAGGTATTCGCACAAATATGTAGTGCGAGAACAAGGGCACCTCGACCCATTGCTGCCGGTCGCTCCAATTCCGCTTCTCGCGATGCAAGGGGAGGAAGCTTTGGATTCCTTTTTCCTGCAGTCCCACGCCCACTTTCTTTTCGTGGCGCGGCCTGGTTTGCACGGCGAACCACGAAGAACGGCCAGTTGAGATGGCCGGCGCTCCTATCTCAGGTTTTCCTTGGGCGCTCGAGAACCCTGGGGACATAGCTCCGCCCTTCTGAGTCACGTTGCTTAGAAAATCCTCAGCACTGCTCCGGGAAAACGTCTAAAGCCGTTTGTACAGTGCGCGCGGGATCGGAAACGTCCGGTTGTTCAATACCGCCCCCAGCACGGGAATGGCTGTTGCCCGGAGGCTCTCGGCCACTCGAAGAGCAGCCTCTCGCCGAGTCGTGTTGGCTTCCAGGACCAGGACTACGCCATCCAGCAGCCTGCCAAGTACCATCGCATCTGCATAAACGTTCAGTGGCGCTACCTCCACGAGCACATAGTCAAATTCCTTCCGGAGCTCAGCGATCCTCTCTTTCATCCGATCGCAGTTGAGAAGATTCAAAGACTCGTTAGATTGTGACCCGGATGAAAGCAGCCAAAGCCCTTTCCGGACTTGTTTCGCAAATCGTCTTATGGAGCCTTCCTGTCGCAAGGAATCCGCCAAGCCGTAATGGTTTTCCTCGCCGAGCACCTCCGGTAGAGATGACCTCCGAAAATTGCCCTCCACGAGACAAACCGAGCAGGAAGCGGTCTCGGCGAGCAGCTCGGCAGTGTCCGCGCATAACCGGCTGCAAGCGCTTCCTGCGTCAATCGGCGCAAACATCACGGCCTTCGATGGCGCTTGAGCCGGGGTCAGGAATAACCGTTGCACGAGCTTGAGCGACTCTTCGCGTGCCGCTGGATCGACGAGGGCCGTGGATTCGGCGGTTGTCTTTGCTTTGGCTTTCTCTTCCGCTGCAGCTACCGCCTTGGTTGGCAAATCGCGGACCTCCACGCCCCTGTCCAGCACAGCATGCGCTGCCGATGCCATGCGCGCCGCAGCCGTCCGAAACGCGCCCTCCGGCGCGCTGCCAATTCCCACCCGCTTCAGCATTCCCAGTAATTCGAACTTCTTGCTCATTGATTCTCCAGGGTTGCCGCAAGCGGGGGAAGGGCGCCGTTCTGTCTGCACAAATTGTGTTTCTCGGGCGACCTGCTAACCCGCCGGATCTTGCGAATCCGCCCCGGCACTATCTCTTTTAGCCCTGCGTACATTAGAGTCTTGCCGTCGTCCTCAGCCCCAAGTCGCCCAGCAGCGCGCACAGCAATTTCTCTAGCTCCGCAAAGCGCCGGGCTGAGCCATCCGGTTTTTCACAGTTCCCTCGAGCATCTGCAGCATTTGGCTCATGCCGCCGGTTTCGGAACTGACGCAAGCACTGTGACTTTCAACATGTCCTCGACCTCGCCAGGTGTTTGGAACGACGGGTCCAGGTATTCGGCCAAGTACCCAACGCCCATCCCCCCCAGCACCGCCAAGAAAAATCCAAAGTACATGATCGAGAATGGGTTGTGCGCCGGCAAAGCTGCCACGTAAGCCGGAACCGCGATCGCCACGTTTGCAATCCGTTTCTGATCCAGCGCATCGGACATGCGTTCCTGCTCGCGTTCGTTCAGATACAATAGGTAATTGCTCTCATTCGCCTTTGCTTCCCGCATCAGTTGCGTCTGGCGCACTGCTTTCAGATCCAGACTGACCATTTCCGATTGCATGCTGCCGATCGTATTCGCAAGAGTCGAAGCGGTTGCCTCTTCTGAAGCCAAGTCAGCTTCCGTGCTGGCCTGCTCTTGCCGCAGATATTCGAATGTCGGGTCGCGGTCGGTCGTTTTGTTGACGTACTTCGCTTCTTCCGCACTCGCAATCGCCGCTCTCGTCTGCGCAATTTCTTCCTCAACCTCCTGCACGAGTGGGTAGGAGGGGTCATATTTCATGAGGAGTTCGGTTTGCTTGAGCTGGGCGGCGAGCAGTGTGGAGTGCAGCTGGTCTAACAGTTGATTTGCGGAAAGGGAGGCTTCCGCAGTGGGAGATCGAGCAGGGGTCACGGCCATCTGTGCTTTGATGTTTTCGAGGCGCTGCTGGTCGGCAGCAATCGCCTGGCGGCTATGGTAGAGGTTCACCTGCGCAGCAACCAATTGTTGCGCCATGTCCGCACGCAAAATGTCGGGAGCCGCTGTTCCTTGGGCTCTGCTGAAGTCTACGAGTCGGCGTTCGGATTCGGCTAGTGCCTGCTGGTACTTGTCCGTTTGCTGAGCGAAAAAGTCGAACGCGCCCGCAGGACGCTGGAGCCGCAGATGCTTCGCCAGGTAGAGTTTGCCGAGGGATTGCAGCACGCACGCAGGCGTTTGCGGTGAACCCGCATGCCCGTAGCGTAGATCAATCACGTGCGAAGACTTTTGCGCTTCGACTTTGAGACTCCCGGCAAGTCCTGCGGTCGCACCTTCGAGTACAGCAGCCTTCCTTACCTCAGAATCGCGGGAATCAAACCTGTCCCAGAAGGAGGGATAGGGCTCGGCCAACTTGCACGTCTGTACTACTTCGCGCAACATGTCCTTCCCCTGCAAGAGCGCCACTTCCGAGGCGACATCGTCGGTCGTAATATCTCTGTCGGTGGCGTGCATGCTGACTTGTTGCGGAGTTACGGTAGGCTCGGAACGTTCCCGTTCAACGACGATCTGCATCGTTGATACGTAATAGTGGTTCGCCCATCCCCAAGCCACGAAAATCGCCAGCGCAAAGATCGCGCAGAATGTCACACCGACTGCTCGCCAGTGGCGAAATAACGGGCCGAGCATGTCTCGTAACGTCAATGGGCGAATTTCGTAGGCGCCAGATTTCTTCGTGCCCGCGCCCCCCATTACTCGCATCGGTCTTCCGCTCTCCTTCCCCGTATTGCGTTCAGTATGGCCCCTGATATAGAGGCGAAAATGCTATGGCGTAAGGAACGTACCGTCGGAACTTTGTGATCGTGTTCTCTGGCACGAAAATCATATCTCCTGGCCGCAAGTGAGTGTCCTCACCGATATTTTTCCCGCTAAGAATGTCTTTGATCTTAAGCTCGTGAACTTCCGCCCAGTTTGACGATACCGCGCGATAGAGAAATACCTGGGTCTTCGCGCTGGCCGCAAACCCGCCTGCCACCGCAATCGCCTGCGTGACGGTGGTGTCGTAGCGCAAATCGTATTGGCCGGGCTTTCCCACTTGGCCCAGCACGGTGAAAAAGGGCTTCTGAAAATCAACTAGATCTACGTTTACGATTGGATTGTGCAAGGTGCTGGCATAAGCCTTCTTTACTGCCTCTACGACGCCGGGCACGGTGAGCCCCTCCACGCGGATGTTTCCTGCGCTTTGCAGCGAAATGAATCCGTCGGGCTGAACGGAGACTTTCTGGTTCAATTCTGGTGTAAGTGGAAAAGAAATGACCAAAACGTCGTCGCGGCAGATCCTGTATCGGGGATCCCTCTCCGCCGGTTTCATGTGGTCCGCATCGCTGTGCGCCGATGCCAGGACCGTGTTCGCCTTTCCACCGTCCGGAAGAGCGCGCTCTTGCCGCGCCCGAGTCGCTCCGGCGTAACCTAGCGCTTGCGCCACCACAAACATACCGAGAATCCACCGTTTACTCATATTTCTCTTTTCCGCAGAAGTTCTAACTGACTGCCTTTCCGTCGCCGGTGTTTCCTGAACCACATCTATCGTAAGACGTGCTCTTGTCACTCTCTTCCCGATGACTCGGAGCGCTTGCACGCTTTCTTTGCGCCCCAGGCCTTGGGAAAAGGAAGGCTTTGTCGTTCGTTGGCCCGCAAATTTATGTGAGTGTTTAAAAACAGAGTGTGAATGGGAGTTTAAACATTCGTTTATTTTTTCGTTGAAAAGATTTTTTAACACTCTTGTCATAGAAACCTCACCTGGACGCAACAGGATCTTCGTATAGCTCTCGCCGCGAGCCCCCCGGTTCGCGTTCCGAGGGGGTTTCGTTGCGCAAAGACCCACAAACGTCTTCTTTTGGAAGGCGAATGGCTGTCTATATCTGTCGAAAAACAAGGCGCAGCCGAGATGATGAGCTGGGTTTTCCACTGGAATTTCCCATGGTGCGCGGGCCATCACTAGATCCAGCCGCTGTGTAGAACACATATTGGCTTTTCAGCTTTTTGAGAGCTTTCGGCCCTGCTCTGATTCGTGCACGCGATGCCTTACGGACGGGAAACATCGTGCGGCTACTAGAGGATTGGAAGGAGCAAGAGGATTTCTTGCAACAAGCGGCAATCGCTTTTGAATCGCAATCAACTGCAATTTCGAAATGGCGTTCTGCCGTCCTCACCGTACGTCGAGGATTCCAGCAGTAGGTGACAGGAGCAAAAAAGTTCATGTCCCCATCGTTCGTCACAATACTGAGCGCGGCGGTCTTTCTCCTCTTGGGCCCGGCTTCGACTTTTTCACAGACCGGTAAGGGGCAGATTTCGGGTCAGATCACAGATCCAAAGGGGCTGGTGGTCTCCGGGGCCAAGGTTGAAATCGTCAATCGAGATAGTTCGGCCAGCCAAGAGACGAAGTCTAACGAGTCTGGACACTATGCCGTGGGTGAGCTTCCCGGCGGGCGATATCAGGTCGTCGTTGAAGCACCAGGATTTGCCGTCTTTGTGAGTGCCGACGTTACGCTCGCCCCCGAGCAGTCGTTGGTGTTTGACGTGAAATTGACGGTGGCTCAAGCAAAGGCGTCTGTCACTGTCGTAGGCGGGGGCGCAACGCACATAGAGACCTCGAATGCCGAGGTTTCAGGGACGATCAGCCAGCCGGAGGTCAACGCTCTCGGGCTTAACGGACGTATTGCCTACCAACTTGTGACCCTCGTGCCCGGGGTGAGCAACCAGACGGGGCAAGACGAGGGCAAAACAGGTGTGGCGGGCAGCGCCAAGTACAGCGTGAACGGCGGCCGCGTCGAGTACAACATCTTTGAAGTGGATGAGACCGACGTTTTGAATAACGGGATCAATGCGGCGCGCGGTGCGAATACTTTCGTCGTGAATCCCAGCGTCGATGCGATCGCGGAAATGAAAGTACTCACCTCTAACTATGGGGCGATGTATGGGAAGACGGCTTCGGGCATTGTTCAGATCACGACCAAGTCGGGTACGCCCGATTTCCACGGCGATGGTTACGAATTCATCCGCAATGAATTCTTCAACGCCCGGAACTTTTTCGACCAGACCCCGAAGACCCCGCTCTATCGGCGTAACGATTTCGGGCTCACTCTGGGCGGACCAGTTTACATTCCGAACCGGTACAACACCAACAAACAGAAGACGTTTTTCTTTTTTTCCCAGGAATTCCGCTTCGAGAAGACGCCGGTGGACTACAACCAGGCCGTGCCGTCCAACGCCGAGCGGGCCGGAAACTTTAGCGACGTCTGCCCGGCGGACAAGACCTTCATCATTACGCCTAGCAATAAGTCTCTGTATCCGGATTGCCCCGTTCTGGCCTACTCCCAAGCCACCGGATCGTATATTCGGTCTGCCTACAACGGAACCGTTTCCGGCTTCGCTACAGACCAACTTCCCATCGATCCGACTTCGCAAGCCCTTCTAGCGGCCAATCTCCTACCTGCGCCCAACTCGGTCGGGGGATGCAATTCGACAGTTTCGACAGCGTCGAATCCTGCCTGCTACGTCGCCTCCGTTTCTCCTCCCACGGCTTGGATGGAATCACTGTTTCGCATCGATCAGAATCTTAGCCCCAATGAAATTCTTTCCTTCCGTTTTATACATGATTGGTGGAACACAACCGTCCTTACTCCGCAGTGGGGACTCGTAAACAACAGTTTTCCGACCGTCCAAAACCACGTCAACGGTCCGGGGATCAGTGTGATCGCCAGTCTCGTGAGCGTTCTTCCCAAGGGCATTGCGAACCGTCTGGCGCTCGATTACGTAGCTGCCGACATTACCCTGGCCCAGCTCGCAGGCCAAGACGTGGACCTTTCGCGCCCCGCCATACTAGATTCGCCTTGTCCAGCGGTTGGCACAGGCGGCCTCGATTGCCTTGAAACAGGCTCGGGCCCGACGCCCGCCACCTATCCAATCGGTCCCATCGGCGCTTTCTTCGATACGAATTTCGGAGGCAAAATACCCGCTCTCCTGTTCAAAGGTACCAACGGCGCGTACGGATCGCACGGCTTCAACATTGATACGGGCTATACTCCTTGGACGGACACCACTCCCACCTACACGCTGCGCGACGACGCAAGCAAATCCTTTGGCAAGCATCTGCTGCAGTTCGGTGTAGAACTCATTGTTGCTCAACAGAACGAGTTAGGAGCGGCGAATGGATTAAACAGCGGGGACGTGCAGGGAGTTCTATCGTTCAATGATCAAGGCGCCGGTCCAAGTCCCATCACTATATCTGGCTCTTGCTTCGGCACCCCCGCTTGTTCAGCGGGAATTGACACGTCTAACGCATTTGCCAACTTTCTGGGAGCGCAAATCGCCTCCTATCAACAGGACAGCGTCCAAAACAAATATTACAACCGATATAAACTGGCAGAGCCTTATTTCCAGGACGATTGGCACATCATTCCCAGACTTACACTGAATTTAGGGATTCGACTGGGATTGTTCGGCACTTGGTACAACTCGAAAGGCACCGCCTACAATTGGGAACCCTCGGCTTATAACCCTTCCGTCGCCGCTGGTGTGTTTCTTGATCCTAACTATGGATTCCTGTTGCGTCCGGAATCTTCGAGTTCGGGAAACAGCCTGGTTGCTGTGCCATTAAATCTAAGCAACCCCGATCCGGCCATCATTAACGGTCTGGTCCAGTGCGGGGCGGACGGTGTGCCGCAGAGTTGTATGACCAGCCATATTGTTAATCCGATGCCGCGTATCGGGCTCGCTTGGGACGTTTTTGGTAATGGCAAAACGGCTATACGCTCCGGTTACGGAATCTTTTTCGAACATGGCACGAGCTACGAATCCAACACTGGATCATTGATTGGAAGCGCACCGCTGACCTTAAGTCAAACAGAATTGAATCCCCCTAGTTATCAATGCATTGGAGGTTTTGGAAGGCTGGGGACCCCTTGTGGCTCGTATTTTGCGGGAGACGCTTTAAACCCGGTCATCGCAGGTCCCATTGCTTTTCCGATTAACGTAACTTCCATCCCAGAAACAGCCGTTTACCCCTACGTGCAGCAATGGAGTCTGGGTCTCGAGCAGGAAATTCAAAAGGTCGCTACCGTTACCTTCGCCTATGTGGGGAGCGAGGGAACCCACCTGACCGCCGTGCGCGATCTTAACCAGGTCCGGCCCGTTGATCCCGCTTTCAATCCCTTTCCATTAGAGCGGCCGCTCATCTGGACTGAGGATTGCCTGGGCACAGAGGGGCAATTTGAGTTGGGAGGAACAGGAGCCCAAAATCCCAGCGGCGGAGTCATTGTCAGCAATGGGCAACCTGCCTGGGTCAACATGAATGTCGCCTGCTATGGCGTCCCTGGATTTGGCACGCCATTTAATCCCAGTGTTTTTCGCCCTTATCCTACGCTGGGCAGCATTCTAAACGTCGCCAACGTCGCGAGCTCCGACTACAACGCCTTCCAGCTCAGTGTGCGTCGGACGATAGCCCCGCTTATTCTTGGTCTTTCCTATACCTATAGTCACTCGCTCGATGATTCCTCCGACCGCTCCGACGCCGACTTTGTCAATTCCTATGACCTTTCGAGCAACAGGGCCAGCTCTAATTTCGACCAACGCCACTCGCTGAGCATTAGCTACATCTATGATCTTTCGCATCTCCAGAAGGTCGTTCACGGCTGGACTCACTTGATGGACGACCCAACGAACCAATTGTCCAAGCATGAGGCGGCAGCGGGCGGGAGTCCCCACCTCTCGGCCTTGTCGGACACGCTCCTCAGGGGATGGCAACTCTCGGGAATTACGATTTTTCAAACGGGCACGCCCTTCAGCGTGATCAATGGCGGGAGCCCTGGTGGGATCAGTGTGTCAGACAACGGTGGCGTGGCCAATTATTTTGGAACCGGATCGTATGCCGACTGCCTGACGAGTCCTCCTCTCTTTGCGTCGGGAGTATATGAACCGGGGAGCTTTGGGCCTCTACTCGGCAATCCTGGAAAATTTGTGGCCCCGCGCGGGCTGACATTTGGAGATTGCGGGCGCAATTCGATGAACAACCCCAGCCGCACAAATTTCAATGTCTCCCTGCTGAAGCACTTCAAGGTTTTCGGCGAGCGCGACCTCGAATTCCGCACTGAAGCGTTCAACGTGGTCAACCACACGCAATTCCGAATCTACGACCCCGCCCATCCGGGGAACCCCGGCAACAACGTCATCGGCTGTTACGGCGGGGCCTCGGTTGATTATTCGGCCGCAGGTGGCGGCGCGGTGAACTGCCTGACCGGCAATTCATTTCTCCACCCGGTGGACGCCCATGATGCGCGAATACTTCAATTTGGGTTGAAATTCAACTTTTAGAGAGATGCGCAAAAGAATTAGGAACCTTGCGGCCTTCGAGATTCTTAGGAAACTTTCTTCAAGGGGTTGAGGAGCGGAGCATGTTCAGTGCAAGGCACGCTTTTGGATTCTGCCAGATCGCCGCGAGTGTCGTGGTTCGGAAAATCCAACAACTCGACAAGATCCTTTCCACCGTGCTTCTGGGCCTCTCCCTCGCCGTGCTTGGCTCCGGCGGTTGCACTCAAACCGCGAAGCCCGTCACGTCGCCCGCGGAGGGTTCCGTCTATTCCTATTTCGGCGGCCCGTTTAATGTTGCCGGAAGTGACCTACCGAGGAGCAATTCAACGTTCGACCACAGTGCGAGTCAAATTGTCGTTTCGGCCTTCGTCAACACGCAGACCGCTCAAGTACCGACGGCAATCATTCAAGGCACGTTTGCGAGCGCCGATACGGGTTTCTTGAGCATCAGCGAGAATTTTGCAACGACTAGTTCTGGTGTAATTGCCGCTCAGAACCCCCCGCTTACGGGGGCCTGGGCTGTCGAAATCCCGGGCGCTGGAGCCCTGGCCAATCTTCTCAGTGTGAATAGCGCAAATGCAGGCCAACTCTCCGTGAGCGCGGCGCCGGCGGCAATGGCGCAAAACACGGCTTGTCCCAATGTCTCAAATCCGGTCCCGTTTCTGTACGTGACTGTGCCCAATGCAACGCGTGTGACGGACACGGCAGACTACGGAGCGGCAATGATCAGCTCGCAGGGTTCGGCGGTGACCTTCAAAACACAGCCCTACCTGATTGGACCTGTCGAGCAGACCGCCTCGACTGTGACCGGGGGGTGCTCCAACACTACCCTCGGGGCCCTAACGGCTTATCCCTTGAATTCCTTCGCCACCCCTTCCAACCTGGAGCTCATTAGCATCGGGGCCTCAGGCCTGTTGGTAAGTAGTTTTTCTTCAGCCAACTCAGGCAGTTTGGGCGCTTTCGGCGGGGGGGCCGGAGTCATAGGTGTTGGCGCGCCGTCCGGTCCGCTAGACGTCAGTGCGGTTGTGGGCTCTCAATACAATGGTTTCTTCTTTGCACCGCTCAATAACGTTCCCGAGACGTATGACATTACCGTCCTGGCGTCGGCGTACGGCGACTACAACGCAACATCTCCGGCATGTTCGACGCTTGAATCCTCTCTCGTGGCCAATAACGGGCAAGGCGGGAGTGTTCCCGTTCTTCCTTCCGCCAACAGCCTCTATGGCGGCGAGTTTCTCACGAACACGGGCACTGGAGCCGTCAACGATCCGTCTGGAGCAAGCGGCTCTGAAAATTGCGACGTGGTGATTGATCTGGGAACCCAGGATTCGGCCAACAGCGGGCTGTTTCCAAATGCCACCGTGTTTATCGGTTCGAATTATCCACCGTTCAGCAGCGCCAACCCCTGGATCTGTTCTGATACGGGATCCGCTTGTGCGGTTTCCTTTCCTGCGGCCGCGATCGTCGGGACGGTGCAGGGGCGATACGTCATTTTCCTGGTGGCCAGCCCCGCGTCGACCCCGTCGGCCCAACTTCCCAATAATTTCGGGAGTCCTGCTCCCCAGCCCGTCGGCATCTATCTGTTTCAGAAGGCGCAATGATACGGAAGCTCGAATGGAGCGGAAGTCTGGGAATAGATTTGTATTTCTAACACCAGCCAAGAATGGAGGCCGTCATCTGGACTCGTAGGACAGTTCTCGTCACTGGTGGAGCTTCGTTCATCGGTTCGCCCGGCCGCGGCCGCCCGGGGAGCCGCTCTCTTGGCTTTTTACGCTGCAATTTAAACCTAAATTGATTGGCCGTTCATCTCGGCGAAATCAAACTTGGGTTATGAACTCGCCTACCCCGGTGAACTAAGTTCGGCGACGAACGTAATGAGGGAAGAAGTGAGTAAAGTTCGCGCTCGTGCCATGTAACCAGTCGTGTGTGTGTCACTAACACGATAGACCATGCGGTTCGTAGCTTAGAAAAAACTGAGGAGGAGACATGAGATTTGTGAAGTATTTGGTCGCATTTGCGTTTGCGCTTTGTATAGTCACAGGTGTTACGAGAGCCCAGGGCACTGTCGTGTTTCTTGCCTCTGGCTCCTCAGCCTTATTCAACGAACTGGGACAGGCTGCATTCACTTCGGGCTCCACGAACACGCCCTGCCTTTGGACACAAGGAAGCACCTCGTCTATAGAACTCCTGGACGAGCGGACTTCTCCTGCTACCGCCGAGACGGGCACTGTGTGGGTCACCTGGGGCCCCGGCACGGGAACTTGCGCGGCTCCGACCGGCTCCTTCAACATTTATTTCTACATGTCCTTGGATTCCGTTCTGGGAAACAGGTGCTATTTCGAGGTGAATCCGGGCGGAACGCCGGGCTGCGAACTGAGCTTTACTATCGCGGCTAGCACCGCAGGCGCAAACGAAATCTGCTACCCTCAACCCGCGTCATCCTGCACCGAGTACGAGGACAACGCGTCCATTCCGCAGGCAGTCATCAGCGCGCTTAATCCCTCGACTCCCCTGCATGTGAATGCGGCCGGAACAGATATTCGTCCGGAAGACGCCAAATTTGCGTCTTACCGCATGTTCAGCGCTTGCGGCTCGGGCATATGGCGCCAGCCGTTCGACCAGGGCCTGCGCCAAGTGTACGGTCTTGGATACCAAACCTCAACCAACGGAGTCGGCACTTCGGTTGAAAGCTATTACAGCAGCAAAACTTTCCACGTGCTGGATTTTAATATTCAAGGTGATGACCCGATTGAAACCAGTTACGCGGTCCCTGGCTATAGCGTAAGCACCGTCGGCGCGCAGCCTATCATTGTCGTCGTCACCGGTTCAAACATCACTGCAGCAAAGGACATTCCGGGATTCACCTTGGCCAATTTCTATGAAGGCGTTGCCGGCCGGACTACCGATTTGATCGGCCCGACGACCACTGCACCGGTAACGGTGCTGGTCCGCGAACCGCTTTCCGGAACTTACAACACCTTCGAATGGAGCATGATTAACAACTCTCAATTCCATAACTCGCAAGACGACAACAACTGCAGCGGTAGCGTCTTCTATTCGAATCCAATGAATCTGCAGGGCACGAATGGCCAGGTCCTATCTTACAGACGGCGTGTCATCGGAACCAGCCAAATGGTCCAAGAACTCCAGGCTGCCACAACAGACACGATTGGCTACTTCTTCTGGAGCCAAAGCAACGCCAACGCACCATCGAGCTTTAGCGACACAGGCAGCAAGTACCTCACTGTCAACGGCGTGGATCCCCTTCAAGTCTATCCCTCTACCGACGGTAGTAATGGTAATACCTGCGCCTCGGGTACGACCATACCAAGCGTCTTTGATGGGGTTATCCCTGGCTCTGACTCTTCGCATCCTATCTGCAACGTTACCTTCGGCGGCCTGAACGCAGGCGACTATCCGGTCTGGTCCGCGCTACGCGTCGTAAGCACATCTCCTGCACCAGCTGCCGTTACCAATCTGATCTCGGCGGTACAAACCCTGGACAGCACGCAGCATGACTTCATCACACTAGCCAACCTCAAGTTTTGGCATTCCCATTCGTACCTCCCAGCCCTTGCCATCAACGTTGGTGCGAATGGCAACACACTTAACCCAGCCACCCCGAACGACCTTTGCAACGCGCCTGGCGCTCTGGCGGAGTTCGGAAATGACGCAGGTGGTACGAACGTCTACAAGCAGCTCAACGCCGATTTCTGTTCGGATTTCGGAAACATCGATGGCCTGATTAACAAGGCCAATTAAAGCTGCATCACGGTTCGTCGGTTTTGATGGGAACGAGGGCGGGTCGGGTTTCTCCGACTTGCCCTCCTCCCATCTTTCACCGGCCAAAACAGCTTTTCGAAAATCGACGCGAGAGATCTGTAGATCGGTGTCGTAAACACTCAATGAGATTTGGCAGGAGATCACGTGTGTGTTTCTACCGCTTTCAATTGCTAGTGCTGGTCCTGATCACGGTCCCTAGCCTGGCGCCCGCCCAGCAAGCTGTTCAGGCGGGGGACCAGATCACGGAGAGCCAAACTAAGGCCAAGAGCGCTTCGCCCGTTGTGGCTGAAAATTGGCGGGTGCTCGATGATTTGAAGTCGGGCCTGGAGGTGCAGCCCCCGGTTGTGCTGCAGACCGATGACCATCATTCTGATTTCCTGCGGCAACTCGTACGGGTGCAATGGCGCGAGAATGATCCGATCGATCTCTGGGTCGTACGCCCGAAGATCACAGGTAAGGTTCCCGTTGTCTTATACCTCTATGACTATTCCGCGGGTAGCGATCGCTTCCACGACAACGGGTGGGGCCAGCGCGTCACATCCGGTGGATTTGCCGCGGTAGGTTTTGTATCCGCTTTGTCAGACTACCGATTCAGGTTCCGGCCTCTAAAGCAGTGGTTCGTCAGCGAGATGACAGAGTCATTGGGAAGCAGCGTACACGACGTGCAACTGATCTTGAACTATCTCGCCGGTCGCGGGGACCTCGACATGAACCGTGTGGGTATGTTTGGCATGGGCTCGGGGGCTACGATTGCCATATTGGCGGCGCATGCGGATCCTAGAATTAGGACGCTCGATCTCCTCGACCCTTGGGGCGACTGGCCCGACTGGTTGAGAGAGACGCCCGGAGTTTCGGGCACCGAGCGCGCAAAGTATTTGACACCGGAATTCTTGAAATCCGTTGCACCGCTCGATCCCGTTACTTACCTTCCGTCACTAAAGACGCGGAGTCTCCGGCTGCAACAGACACTGAGCGACCCAGTCACGCCGAAAAGCGCCAAGGAGCGAATTGCCGCCGCATTGCCAGATCGAAACGAGCTGGTCCAGTACACGAATGCCGAGAACCTCCTGGAGGCGTGGAAAACCACGGGCCTATCGGGCTGGATCAAGCAGCAAATGCGTTCACAAACTTCCAAGCCCAGCGCGGCTGAGCGGCGGCTCGATCTCAATGCGGTCCGTTGACGGCATGTTGTTTCAAGGCAAGTTTCACGATTCAACATGGAGATGAAGCGGGGAAGAAACACAAATGTAATGGCTTTGTTACCTAGAGTTCTTCAACGGTTCACACAAGCTGTCTATGCTCTGAACACGCGGTCGGTTTGTATCAAGGTTCGCCGGAATCTCTTCGCTAAAGCCCGCGACACCAGCGGCAGATCGACGATAGCTCTTGTTCCAGTGCTATCGGCGGCTTTCGAGCACGAGGTCGGGCTCGTTTGCCTAGGGTGAGGCGTGGTCATTTGGGGAAAGGGCGCGAAGTGACGACGAATGGGTTCGATGGGAGCGAAAGGGAAGAGGTTTCGCTGGAAGGGACTCGGTTGATCGAGAGGTATTCCGAAACTCATCCGCCGTTGGAAAAGCGGTTCTCCGCAAGAGTTTGCCGCGACTTTCTGGCGCTTGGACTCATCTCTGGCACGTTGCTCGCAATGTCAGGCTGCTCCCCGCGTGCCGTAAATTCCGCCCGATCGGTGACCCCCATCATCTCCGTCGCTATTACCCAAGCTCCTCCAGGCTCTATGCTCGTAGGCACCTCTGCGCCCGTTTCGGCTACAGTGAGCAATGATATCGCCAATGCCGGAGTAGATTGGGTAGCAATTTGCGCCAGCGCTCCGAATTGCGGTTCATTTTCTCCTCCACACACAGCCAGTGGCGGCACGACGATGTTCACTGCACCTCTGGGTGTCCCGGCGCAGAATACGGTAGCGGTTACCGCGCTTTCTACGACCGATCACAGCAAAGCGGCGGCATCCTCGGTGGCCATTACCTCCACCGTCACAGGGGTCACCATAACTGAGCCCCCGCCGCCTACTGCGGCTGCACTGGCCAGTGTGACTGTGGCGGCGACAGTGGCTGGCGATCCTGCAAATCTCGGCGTGGACTGGACGGCGAACTGTGGCGGAGTTAATTGTACTCCCACCGGCTTTCATTCCGCCTCCGGAAGCCCCATCGTATTTGTTGTGCCTGGTCCGGCCCTATACCCTAACCTCGTAGGGTCGACTGTAACGATGACCGCGTATGCTACGGCCGACCACAGTTTCAGTGCTTCGGCCTCGTTTATCGTAACCGCTGCCATTACGGTCAACATAACGCAGCCGCCCCCGAGCACGCTTTTCATAAATGCGACGGCACCTGTCACAGCCGTGGTTGGGAATGACACGACAAACTCTGGGGTGATCTGGTCGGTGAGCTGCGCGAATACTCCGTGCGGCACGGTCTCTCCAGCTCACACGGCCAGTGGTCAAGCAGCAACTTTCACCGCTCCGCCCACGGTCCCCGCTCCTAACCCGACTCCCAACCCTGTTGTGACCGTCACGGCTACGTCTGCGGCGGCCGGGAGTGTGACGGCTACGGCCAACGTTACCATCGTCGCCCCCATCTCGGTTCAGATTACTCAGGGAGTGCCAAATAACTCGCTCGTAGTGAGTGGCACTGCGCCTCTTGTGGCAACGGTCAGCAACGACTCCGCAAACGGAGGTGTGGATTGGACCGTGACCTGTCAAAGCACGGGAAACTGTGGCACCTTCTCCCCTCCTCACACGGCCAGCGGAAGCGCCACAACGTTTACGGCGCCGAGCGCAGTGCCCACGGGTGGCACAGTGACCATCTCCGCGACGTCCACAACGGATCCAAGTCAGAACGCCACGGAGACCGTTACCATTACTTCGAGTTTGCCCCCTAACAGCTTGTTACTCGGGCAATTTGTCATCTTGATGACCGCCAAAAATTCGGTGAACGGGCCCTATACGTTTGGTGGAGTTATTGCCGGGGACGGGAATGGCAACATCACCTCGGGTAGCCTGGATTTGGTGGATGCCGCGGGGAATGCTTCGCCAGCCTCGGAAGTTGGAGTAATCTCGCCGAGCACCTACTCGATAGGAGCAGACGGATGCGGTCAGATCAATCTGACAATCAATACCTCTGGGCTGAACACCACCTTCGGTGTGAACGGCAAGGGGACGATTACGTTGAGCGTTGCATTTGTCACTCCCCAACATGCGCTGCTAAGTGAGACCGACAGCTTCGGAGGCGGAACTGGAACGCTCGACCTGCAAAATGCGGCCGACTTGGCCTTGTTCGTCAATGGCAGCGCCGGGCTCAACGGGGCCTATTCGTTGAAACTCGCGGGAGTTGAGGAATCGAATCCTCAGGCGGGCTATTTGGTGGCAGCTGCGATGACCATCGAGTCTTCGCCAAGTTCCTATGGAGAGACCGGCTACATCGCAGACCAGTCAGACAAGGGTGCCATCACGAGCGTACCGTTTGCCACGCTTTCACACTTCGGCCAGGCCACCCTTTCTCCGAATGGTGAGTTGGCGTTGTCCTCCGTGAACCTGGGCCTACCAACACAATTCAATCTAGACTTGTGGTTAATCGACACCAATCACTTTGTGGTTACGGATTGGAGGGATGCGTTCGTTGGCACGCCCAACGTCATCGTGGGTGGTTATCTAACGGTACAGCCATCATCCCCCGCCGTTTCCGGTGCCTATGCGTTCACTGAAACTGGTGCGACCACTACAGCTCAGCCGCAGGTGGCGGGCGGAATCCTCACGTGCGGTTCGGTAGGGACGCTGGATGTTACTCCCTTGAGCGGCACAGGGGAGAGCGACGAGCCGATCAGCGCCACCTGCACGGCACCTGCCAATGGGAGAGGCCTGATCGCAATCTCGGGTAGTACGACCGCCGGCATCAGCCAATTCGCCGCTTACCCGACACTAGACCAAGGGCTCTACCTCATTGAACTGGACGGCGGTTCGGAGGGAGCTTCGGGTCCTTCTGGCGCCGGTGTGGCTCTACAGCAGACCTTGAGCGTTCCTATATCCGCCTCCTCCTTCACCGGCAATTACGCGTCGAATTTCCTGGCCAGCACCGTGCTGGGTTCTGAGAACCTTGCTGGCCAAGTCGTCTCCGACGGAGTTTCGGCGCTCTCGGGCACTGTGGACGTAAACTCCTTCAATGCCACAGCCGCCCCACCCGTTGGCACTCCATCATCCAATGCGACGCTTAGCGGTTCGTTCGATGCGGACAACAGCGGGCGCTTCATCCTAACGCTTACGATCACTCCGGCGGTCGGACAGTCGGCGCCCGAACTTACGACCATACACCCCGCCTGTTATATCGTCGACGCCAACACCTGCCTGCTTCTGGGACTGGACGCGACCGCACCGGGCGCGGGCATCCTGCAATTGCAGAACACCGGTCTCTAAAGACGCGGGAACGGCTTGAGAGCGATTGAGCCCACGGTCACCTAGCCGCCGCGCCAGACCGTCTCTGACGTGCATGAGAATTCTGCGTCGGAGGTATCCTACGTTGGTCCATGTGCTTTCGCACGAGGCAAACATTCGGTTCGTGCACAGCCACCGCGTCAGAAAAAGGTACACAGTGAGCCCCTCCGTGAGAGAGAAACCGTGAACCACTCTATCGGCGATGATTATCATCACCGCCGCATAAGGCGGCCCTTTGTCTGGGGTGAGCCTCTTCTTCGAAGCTCGCAGGCGAACAGTACCCAACGTTTTTACCTTTACTACGCTCAGACTGAACTAAGGTGCCGAGCCGAGTTTCACTGTTTCACCCTCCTACGGTTTCGTCTCTTGGCGAGCACGTCCGTCTTGGCTCTGGCTTTCAGGTCCAAGATGAGGCGTTGAGGAGGAGACGTCTCTTGGAGCCGCTCCTAAAGTGACCGTGGCGGAATAGCCTCACCACTCGCGCTCGGCCGCCTGCCATCGAATCAACGGGTCATTTTCCTCCGAGCACTCGCTTGATGATTGTTTGGAGCTCAGGCTCAGATGCGGCGGCAACCGTTACGTTGCAGGACAAAGTATCCAATTAAAGGGTAGGATTCGAACGAGTTTCGTCTTAGACGCCCTCCCATGCCAACCGCAGTTGGCATTCGAGCAGGACAGCTCCTCGTCTCCAAATAATTTCATCGCCTCAGCTTCCGAAAGCGACACGTTACCGCATTTCTTCTGCAGGTGGATGTTGTGACCTCTGGGGCATTCTAAAACGATCCGATAGGCTAAGCTCATAATGCATAGTAACACTCTCTCTATTTCCTAGAAGGAGAAGCTACTGGATAGGCGATCCGGGGTAAGGTCTTCTGACCACCTGGAACCTCCCTGGACCACCCTGGGGTTCCGTGACGCAATCTGCTCGGAGATGTGCTACAATCTAATTGCGCTTGATGCATCGGTTGTGTGGTGCGGACCCTCTGGTTTAACGA
>DASPVZ010000057.1:0-119207 GCA_035622135.1 Candidatus Cybelea sp.
GAAGCGGAAGGGGCCACGCTGGATGCGATTGAATCCTAAGAGGATAGACACCAAAGGACATTGCTACAAGCTGCAGCATAGCCGAAGCCAGTCCTAACAACCTGAATGCCCTTGGGTGTCCTGCTGACAACCTGCTGACAACCTGCTGACAACCTGCTGACAAAAGTCATCAAGAAGCTCGACGCTCGGTTGGCACAAGGTGCTTGGGTGTCCCATGGCGAAGGGTAAGCGCCACGTCATGAACATGGAGCCTGAGGGCGCGGCCCCCCCCGCACCTAGCTTGAGTAATGGCACTGTTAACTTAACAGCGAATTATGTTGCAGGGAGAGGTTTCTGATCATGAATGCTTTAGCAACGACCGTTCCGAAACTGCTGCATTACGACAAGATGTGCCAAGAAATCCAGGCGTGCTCCCGCGTGGATGAGGCGAAAGTTATTCGAGCGAAGGCAATCGCGCTGGCCGCCTATGCCAAACAGGCGCAGAACCATGACAACGAGAAAATGTGCTGCAAGATCCGCATCCGCGCCGAGCGGCGCACGGGGCAACTCCTAGCCGAAGCCGCCAAGAATGGGACGCGACAGAAACGCGGCAGGCCAGCGAAAAATATCGCGCGGCGCGATATTTTGCCCGACCACGGTATCACCCTGGACCAATCCTCAGACTGGCAAAAGCTAGCCTCGATTCCAGAGGAAAAGTTCGAGGAAGAGCTGGCTAGGCCAGGCATTCCAACGACCGATGGCGTTCTTCAAAGCGTCTATCCAAAGAAGCTCGACGACCCCCTCAAGAGACCGCGGTCGAAATCTCTTAAGATGCCCCAGATCGTCAAAGAATCTTGATCGACTCCTTTGCTTCCGCAGAGACTTCCCGCCCTTCTTCTGTAAATCTGATTTCAACCCTGACCATAGCCACACCTCCGCAGCGAGAGCACGGACTGCGCGATCTCACGTCATCACGATAGGGGTCTAGGACTGTTAACTTAACAGCGAATTATGTTGTACCGGGAGGCATGACCGCGGCAGATCGCAGCCGCGCTGATTGAAAGACATAACTGATCCGACAAGCGACTGTGCCCGATCCTCGATTCTCACCCTTCTCGATGTCACAATCAGCCAATTAGCGGTATATCGCGTAGGCTTTATGGATAGAAAAGCCGCCCTCGCTCTAGCCGGTCTCTCTATCATTGCGCTAAGCCTCATGTCGACGTTTTGGGGTTTGGCCTATGTGTTAGAGTTCCCGAAATTGAAACCTGACCGTGTTGAACGGTCCGCCTACAAGGTTGGTCATGAGCGGACACCCCAATGCGCGGTCACACTACGAAATGTAAACAGGAAGGTCATGCTTGGCCGTTCATTTAACATGCTCGCAGATGTGAGCTTGGAACCCTCGGCATCGACATGTAGAACGGAATTGCAGCTATCGGCGGCTGCGTTTGACGTTAAGCCTGAATCAATCGACTGCGAACTATCCAAGGACTCTAGCCACCGCACAAGGCTGGTTTACTTCAATATCCTCCCAAAGGAGGCCGGGACACAGCAAGTCGTCTTCACAGCCAGTGGAGATGACGGCTCGGAGTCGAGGACTATGGAATTTATCGTTTATGAGTATCCTCACGTTAATCCCGCATTTTCCTTCTGGTTTCCGACGGGTTCCTGTTTGTTCGGTGGAATGCTTTCCCTACCTTGGTGGATTGAGTTTTTTCGAAACCGCGGAAAGGCAAAAGTTGCGACGAGAGCCCGCCCGGATGACTCGAACCCAGGACCTTCAGCTTAGTCGTTTAGCGCTTCGAGTTTTGCGCGCCACTTGTAGAGGAATCTTGGTCTTGCCCCAGTTGCTGGAACATAACACGGGATTTGATCCGGGCTTCGAACCAAATCCAAGTTTTGGAACAATGGAGGACTGGACACGAGAGGCAGGTCAAGATGAGCACTTGGAACTGGATTGGACTTGGAATCGTGCTGACAGGTGCTTTCACCGCCGCGATTTTCGGGTTCCGCTCATTTGAGCGGCGTGGCGATCTCGCTGAAACTCTGGAATGGATGGATCAAACCTACAATCCGCACGATAAGCCGGCTATCGGAGGTCATGGGCTCGAAGTTCGCTTTAGGAGAGACACGGAGAACCCCATAGAGGAGACATTCCAGACAACATTCAGCCACGACGGTAACTGCAACGTCGTCATCCACAACAACGAAGTTATTTACGCCGACACATCCAACACCACAACCTACACGTTCAGTTTGCGTGACATCGATCCCGAGTCAATCAAGATTACTAAGATATATAGCGAAGAAGTCGGCGCACTCAGGTTCGAGGCTCGAAACGGAGCCTCCGCTATTGTCGAGGACTCGGTGATGACGTTCATGAAACTCCAAGGAAAAGACCGTGAGGGTAGGAGTACATCCAAGACCTCGCACGCTTGGTTCATCATAAATGATGCGGATTATGCGAAGCGATTCGCCAAAGCTTTCAAACACGCCGTCGAACTGTGTGGCGGGCAACCATCAAAGTTTTGAAATCGACGGCTGTACTTCCCTCGTCGTTTTGCCTCCTAATGAGGTCGTCACTGGACGCGCGCGAAGCGGAGGTGCTTAAGGCATGTCTCGAATCTGTGTGCTTGGTACTCACCACATGTATCAGGAAGATGTCTGCCGCAAGAGTTACCTTCGCACACTTTGCGACCTGATTGACATACATGCGGTGGAACTTGTCGCGGAAGAGGCGAAGGCGGATTCGAACACACACGCCCGTAGAGCCGTTGATATTCTCAAAAGCCAAGGGAAAAGTATCGACTGGATCGGGATTGAAATAGAAAGAGAAGAGCGAGAATACATCCCAGATCGAAACCCGCTAGGGATCGGCACGTTCGTTGACCTCGATTTTTACATGACGAGAGAATGGATATGGGTCGCTCGGGTGGCAAGACGTTCTAAGAACTCGACGCTAGTAATCTGCGGCCTGGCCCACACCCTTAGCCTCGCCGAGAAGTTCCAGTCGATCCGCTTTGACGTCGAAACCGATGTGTTCCTCGATAAATCGGATGAGAACTTAATGAAACAGGCGCCGACGGACTGCGACGGATGACGGTCGGACGGGGGCGGCCGTTCGCGTGGAACAGTTCAACCGCGCCGCTACAGCGCGCCGGCCGAGCCCAGACGCGCGGGGCGACGTAACTCTATGCGCGTCCACGGCCACCCGAGGACGCCCGAGCCGTTTTCCCTTGCGATCTGGGCCTAGCCTTTCAAGAATCTAGTGATTCTCGAAAGCCGCAAATTGGGAATCGCAGCGGCGAAGAATCAATCACTTGCAGCAGCGGTTTTGGCGAGGATTTTCGAAAGGTTGCCACCCGACAGCGCATCCTAACGCCGTTGCCCCCGAGGCTTTGTCAACAAGTGCGTCAGGCCAAGGTAAAAGAGGAAGTTTCCTAGTGGCGCAACCCACATGTTCGCCATATGAACGTTACCGCTCACCACGTGAGCACCAAACAATCCGGGCAAAAGCAGCAGCGTGATCAGTCCGCCGATGGGTTCGAGCATGGTCCACGCGGGGCCGTGCGAATGGTCGCCGAACACCCACCACGTTAGGAATGCAGAGCCGACGCCCGCCAGCACCGAGCAAATCAGACGCCTGTGGTCCTTGAAAATCATCGTCGTTGGCTTCCGATCTGTTCCGACCCCCTCAGAACCTCAACCACAATTGAGTAACGGCACTGAGTACTCCTGCCAATCCCATCGCCAGGAACGCCGACCGATAAGGAGCCTTTAGCTTGCGGCTCAAGGGACTAAGGGACCAGGCCGTAAGGAAAACGCTCAAGAGAAGTGCGACGAGAAGTACGGCCGGCGATGGATGCCACAACCAATGTGGATACCATCGGGGATACCATGGCGGGATTGGTCTAGCAGCTATTTCCCTCAGACGCTGTTTGCCGACCAGCAATATCATCAGCCAATTAAACACGAAAAGCAGTAGAACCAGCGTTACAGCGATTCGATTAGTGAGCCTGAACTTGAGCCTGAACTCGCTGGACTTTTGGACATACCCTGACCAGAGATTCCAGAAGCGCCAGAAAATCCGATTCATCTGTTCCGCTCTCGCTGCGCCATGGATGTCGGGGCCGCAATATTGGCACGGACAGGAGCACCTGTCGAGAGTACGGCCAGATGAAGAATCATCTCTCGCTTACGAAAGGCGTAGAAAGCCTAGCGGCCTGATAAACAGTTCCGACACTCACGCCCATTGCCTTCGCAATCTGCGGCCAGGAACGCCCTGTGCGCGCAGATCGGCAACCCCACGCGCGTCCACTGACACCCTAGGACGCCCAGCCGTTTTCCGTTTGCACGGGCATTTCGGAGGCCGGCCTCGACCCGTTCAACGATCAGCGACTGTTCCAGCTCCGCGACAGCGCCCAGGACCGTGAAGACCATCTTGCCGGCCGGCGTTGACGTGTCCACGCCTCCTGTGAGGCTTACAAACTCGATGCCTAGGGATAGAATACAAGGCCATCAAACTCGATGCTCGAGTGTCCACATTGCAACCGTGCGGTTGTGCTGAGCGAATTGCGACGACCGAGCGGCGGGGGTTACCACGAGTGCCCGTTCTGCGGTGGCATGGTCCGCCTCGCGCAGCCGCACGCGTTCCTCAGACGAACGGTCGCCCTTATTCTTTCAGCGTTTGTCCTATTGCTTTTCGGTGTTCGGAATCCGCTGGCGTTGGTCGCCGGAAGCCTTCTCTTATGGGTTCCGATGTCGATTCCGGTCAATATGTACTGCGTGTATGCGATGCCCCTTGGACTCAAGCCTTGGACACACAGAGGCCGCAAGCCATTCGACTTCGTTCCTTACGATATTTTTGGCAAGCGTTCACGATAGGTCTGCGTCAAAAAGGTTCGATTATGACGCGGCGGGAGCAACAAAAAAGCCTCGCCAATCGAAAGGACTTAGCGAGGGTCTTGGAAGGACGTTTATTGCGCAGCGGCGGATGCGAGACGGCGGACGGAACCGTCAGAAATGCCGAGTTGCCGCCCGATGGCCCGCAGTGATAGCCCAGAAGCCCGTAGGCGGGCGATTTCGGCCCTGTGCTGACCATTGAGCATGACGGGACGCCCAAGACGCCTACCAGCCGCCCTGACACGAGCAAGACCCGCTCTGGTGCGTTCGGCGCGCTGGACTCGTTCTTGTTGCGCCAGCGCTGCCAGGATGCCGATGATGGCGTCCCGAAACATTCCGGTCGAATCGAGGTATTGCTGCGTGAAGGATCGCCAGCCGACCCCGTAGCCGGTTAGTTGATTCAGGTATTGGAGCGTCTTGAGTACACCCTCACGCGACAGCCTGTCCAAAGCCCAAAAGAGAACCATATCGACTTTGCGGCGGCTGGCATCATCGAACATCCGCTGGAACTCGGCCCGATCACTTCTCGAGCCGGACTCATAATCGCAGTACTCGCGCACGATCTGCCATCCTTGCTTTGCCGCAAACTCCCGAAGTTGGATGGCCTGATTCTCGGTTTCCTGCTCGTCGGTCGAGACCCTCAGATAGAGAGCAACTCTCACAGCGGGGACGGATTGCGGGAACGGGCCGACGTGTGGAACTATGTGCTGAGTTGCCATGGGAGCTATCCCTCCTTTGGTGATTAGGCCTGCCGGGCAGTTCACGCTGCACGGTGGGCCGCTTTTGTCTATCGCTTGGCCTTTGGCTTCCGACCTCGACCCTTGCGATAGTTTTCCTGCTTGTACTTGCGAACCCGCTCCAAATCAGACCCAGACCAGAGTCGCACGGTCACGCCTCCCACGCGGACTTTACGAGGAGCCGGTATCTTTCCTTCCGACACCCAACGCTGAAGCGTTATGTGGTGAATGCCGCATTTCTTCGCTGCTTCCGGTGTGGAGTAGCTCGCCATTCGCTAACTACCATTAGCTTATTTGCCTTGCCCTGTCAAATGATTTATGAAAGAATCCTCGGCTAGAGAAGGAATCAAATGGACCGCCCGGAGTGCGACAAAATTATCGACGAAATCCATAGGTTGCTTTTCGAGGGCTCTGCGCCTCTCGGAAACGAGATAACGCGAGAGCTCGTCCGTTACACGGTTCCATTTCTAAAATCAGACCGCGGCGAACTGCTGCCTGCTGGAACCGGTACTTTAGTACGTTTCCAGGGCGCGCCGTACATCTTGACCGCCGCACACGTCTGGGAGCTCAATCTTGCGGAGGCAGATCGAATCGTCATACCTCTGAGAGACGATGGTCAAAATCGATACAGCATAAGTCCGAATCAAATCACTCCTGTCGGCCCCGCAGCACCACCGGAATGGACTGAGTGGGGACCGGACATAAGATTGCTGCGGCTGCCGCCAGAAACGATCGGAGGCATCGAGGCGGCGGGGCGTCCATTCTTCAATCTCTCGATGAAAAAGGAGCGCTTCATCGATTGTGGGTTTGAGTTTCGGATGCTGGCAGGCGCTCCCGCGCTGCGGGGAGAATTTACAGCCAAAAGGGCGTTCCCTGAGTTGCAAGGGATGCTCGTAAGACAGGTAACGGGGCCTTTTCTCTCACTGGTTTGGCACCGCAGTGACTTCGACTACATCGACCTCGACATCGACACCTCTATGCCTGATGTTGCGCCGCGATTTGGCGGTGTGAGCGGTGGCGGCCTTTGGAAAATTTTTGTGTACAAAGGCCCGGACGGAAGGTTTGAGTCATTCAAGGTTCTCGAAGGCGTCGCGTTCTTCCAAATGCCACAAGAGAGCGGTGGCTTGGTTGTGCGATGCCATGGACCTCAGAGCATCGGCAAGGCCGTGTGCTATCTGTTGAACTGAAGCGAAACGTCGGCAGGAAGAAAAAAAGCCCCGGACCTGGAATCGGGGCGAGGTGAATGATTGAAAGCTCACCGCAAGAATAGGCGACGCCGAGCCAAAAGTGTAGATCGTAAAGATCAGCCCCAAGCATCTGGGTGCGCCGAGTTATCAGGACCCGGCGGACAGGATCGGTGGACGGAATCCTTGTTTCATCTTTTGCAAGACCGACTAGCTCTCAGCGACTCGTTGAAGGAGCAGCTAACCGCTGTGTCGGGCGACGAGCACCTCCTGCGGGCGCAAACGTGGGCGGCGCCTCCGCGGAGTGCGGCGGAACGGGAGTTTTACGGACAACTGCTCTGGGCAAACGTGCGGCGCCGCTTCAAACAAACTCTCTCAGACGCCGATAAGCGGTTGTGGGAAGCGCCGCCGGCTGACGTTCGTACCTCACCAGCACACGCTCGACTGCTGAAATCATTCGATGATCTTCTGTTGGCCCAATTCCGCCACTACGGGCCAGCACTCTTCATGAGCCACGGCGTATTGCAAAGAATATTCGAATGGAGACGGCATGAACCGCACCGGATGATTCTGCTCGCACGGGAGCTAGAACTGAACTCTAGGGTGGTTCGTGAAGATCCCGGAGCCCGTTTCCCCGTAACCCCGGAGCTCGGGACGTTCAAACACAAAAGCAAAGAAGAACTCACACTCTTGTTTTCGAAAACTCGCACGGAGTTCTCCTCCAAGAGCCGCCGCGACCGCATCTCAATCGTCGGCTGTATCGAAGCCCTAATTAAGGAGCAGCCGGGCACGTTCCCAGGGCTTCATCGCATCCTGCCGCAGCTGAAAGAGTTCCTGCTAGTCGCGCCAGAGCACCTTGTCTTGGGGATCGTGAACAGTCGTACGCGCGCTCCATCATTCATCGATACCTGGGTGTCTTTTGCGACTGGGTACAGTGTGCAACGCGCGAGGCAGGCAATGTCCAGGTCCCGCCAGTAAAGAACGCCCTCCAAAGTTGTATCCAAAAACGCAGGACTGGTTACAGATCTCTCGCCGCGGCTGTGGCAGGCTGGTCCACATGGATCTTAGAAAGATTCGTATGTTTTTGGAGCTTCGCCAGTTCGATGTCACAGTCGCTACTGGGATTCCTATTGGGCGTCTCTCGCAGGCCGAGCGTGGTCTGGTCGCTTTGAACCGAGTCGAGCAGGCATCGCTGGAATTTTTCTTGAGGGACCGTCTGCGGGAAGAGTTTGCACGGTTCTCAGGAAAAACTGCCAAATCCGCAGAAGAGATATTGGAGTTACGGGCCGAGGACGATCGTGCGCAAGCAGACGAAGGGGGCCGACGATGAAACTCCGCAACCTCTTGAGCAACTCCCCACAGCGCGCGAAGGCCCGCCGACCTGTTCCATCGAGCCGTGAATTTCGTGCCGTCGAGCTCGGCGCTGACCAACTCGTGGACTTGCTCGAGTGGACATTGCGTGGCAGGTCGCAGGCCCTGCGCAGCCTGCGGACCCAGTACCGGACTTACTGCCTTCGCCTTTACGCGCGGCTCCAGCGAGCCGAACGCCAATCTGGTATCCGGACACATCAGGGGCGTGCAGCGTGAGCTCGCCGACCATCCCGATGGCCCTGCAGGCGATCCCCTACATAAATGGCGGGCTGTCCGTGTTCCCCTGCGCGAAGAAGAAGCCTTTGACCGAGCACGGATGTTTGGATGCGTCAAAGGATGTGAAACAGATTGCGGAATGGTGGAAGCGATGGCCAGAGGCGCAAATCGGGATTGCCACGGGGCCCGTTAGTAACTTGGTTGTGCTGGATGTGGATGGCCCTCAAGGCTTCGCCTGGCTGAGCGGAAGACTGCTACCGGAAACGAGGGAGGTGGAAACACAGCCAGGCAATAAGCATTTCTGGTTCAGGCTGCCGGCGGGACGTACAGCAAAGAACAGTGCAGGAGATTTCGCTCCGGAAGTGGATGTACGCGGTGCCGGTGGCTATGTAATCGCGCCGCCGTCCATCCATCATGAGACCCTCAAACCGTATCGATTCCTGAACAAAGTCGCACTCGCCGAGGCGCCGCCCTGGTTACTTGAACCGCCACCAAAGCCCACGAATGGGAACGGGCACAGCGGCGAAATCGGATTAGTCATCCATGAGGGCGACGGCCGGCATCGTGAGGCCTTGCGGCTGGCTGGTGGCCTACGGGCAAGGGGCGCGGACGCCAAAGCCATCCTGGCTGACCTACAAATCTTCAGCCAGCAGCATTGCCGGCCGCCGCTTGAACTCGCATGGATGGAGAAGCAGGCGAGGTACATCGGGACAAAACCGGCAGGCTTTCGAGGCCAGTCAATCCCAAGCGATATTCCAAGCTCCGCCACGTTGGTAATCAAAACGCTTGATTCAGTGAGGGCGAAGCCGCAGCAATACTTGTGGGACCGCTACCTCCCAAACAATCAGCTCATCGCTGTCTTTGGCGCGTCTCACACGGGAAAAACCCCGCTGGTCATCGACCTCGCAGCCAGAATCACCGCCGGGGCAGACTGGCCAGACGGAACCAAGAACGGCCGGGGGGCCAAGAAGGTTCTATTCCTAGGCGCGGGGGAAGATGCGCTCGACACCGTAGTCAAGCCTAGGCTCGTAATTGCGCGAGGGCGCCCGGAAAACTTCAAGTATATCGAGACATCTCGCCGTTGCCTGTTTGACGGCACCGTCCTGGATGACCCCGCCGCACTCGACCGCGACATTGACTTGCTGGCAGAAGAGATACGGGGGGACAGCTCAATCAGTCTTCTGGTTATCGACCCGATTACCAACCATCTGGGCCAGAAAAAACTTAATTTAGAGGAAGAGATACGCCCGATACTCATGCGGCTGAAACATCTCGCAGAGCAGTTTTTGATGCCCGTCATCACCATTGGACATTTGAACCGACGCGAAAAGGGCACTTCGGCTTTGGACCGTATGCTTGGCGCGAGGGCTTTCAGTGGCGTCGCTCGGACTATCTTCTTCACCGGCCCGGACAATGAGGCGACAGAGAAACATCATTTCACTTTTGTTCAAGAACGCGGACTTGGCGCGCCAGCATGGAGATTTCATACCGAACTCGTCTCGGCCACGGTCGATGACGCGGAAGTCAAGCAGATCAAGGTTGTCTGGGGCGGGACCGATGAAACCATCAATTCCCAGGATGTCGTAGATTCCCTTAACGCCGGCGAGAAGAGTCAGCTCGAAGAAGCCGCCCAGGAACTCATCGCGTTCGTCACCGCACGGGGCGGCGAAGCACCGCAGGCCGAATGCATCTCTCATCTGTTCAAGCTTGGATATCCCACGAGCAATCCCAGCCGTCTTCGGCGTCGCGCCAACCTGGAGTCCGTGCGCGAAAGGGACCCTTTCGGGAAGATGGTCGCCTCCGTCTGGCGCGTTCCGGACAATCCACCGGACGGCCAAAAGGAGCGCGCCCAGTGAGTCTGGGGCTGAGCGTGTCTGTCGATATATATATAGTATGGTTAAATTATTTGTCTAGAGGCACTTACATCCACCGGACAGCATCCACCGGACAATCCACCGGACAAGGGGGTCACTCGGTTGTCCGTTGGACAGGCACAAGAAAGCGCACTTGCGCCAGCCCATCACCTCGAGGCCTGCGGGGGCCAGAATTCCCCAGGGGTGGACCGCCCATGAAACTCGCCCGGGAGCAACGACGGTTCCTGCAACGCGCTCACGGAATCTCCGCTAACGAGGCGCTGTCCGTCCATCTCGACCTTCCAACCCGCCCCGAAGGGGGTTCACCGGTCGGTGTCCTCATACAGCGGATCGTTGCCGAATCGCCAGGAATCGACTTTGACGAGGCACGTCGGCTAGCCAGTGAACAGCTGTGGAAAGCGGCAGGGCGGAAGATCTACCGCGTCACCACGCCGGGCCAGGACAGGCAAGGACTCGGAAAATTTAAATCGCGCGTCAGCCCTACACTGGAAAGTGGCAAATCCGGCCATTCTGGCCAGCGTTCACTTGCGCCTGAGGCGTCACTCGTGGAGGTTGTCTGCTGACCATGGCAACGGCGGTCCAAATCGCGCCGATGTTTGCTCGGGAAGCCAAGGCGAGCAGCTACGCGCCACCGCCATTTTTCTCGATTCCGGATCTCGCTGAACGTTGGCGCTGCTCTCGTGCCTCGGTCTACAACCGCATCCGCGGCGAGAAGGTGGTAGACTTCGCCGCGAAGGGAAGAAAGGGACACAAACTTGTGCCGCTCGACGTCGTGCTGAAAATTGAACGCTCACATCTAAAGGTGCTCCGTTGACGTTCAGAGTCGTGAAGCGCGGGAAGGTCTATCAGCTGAAAGGCCACGTCGGTCAGGTTGTGAACGTGCGGGCAAAGCGTGGTGCTGGGATGCGCGAACGTATCCGGCTTTCGCTGGGAACAACGAACGGCGATACAGCCGTGCGATTGCATACCCGCATCGAACGCGCCCTTGTAGATGGCCCGGCATCGACGGAATGGCAGGGGCTTCGCATCGTCCTGCCGGCAGATACTTTCGAGAAGCTGGCTGCGATCGCCGGCCACGTCCCAGAGCAGCTAACGTCTGAACCGCAGCCCACGTGGGCGGATCTTATGGCGAAATTCAAAGCCTGGATGTCGCAGCGTGTCGCCCTGGACAAGTTGCGGGAATCTACCCGGGAACGCTATCTGCAGGCGTGTACGGCATTCACTGACTTCCTCGAAGAGCGCGGAATCACCGACCTCGAAGCCATCAAACGGGCCACGGTCGAAGACTTCAAGGCATGGAAGCTGGCGCATAGCAGTACGCGGAAAACGTTTCGTGGCGGGAAGGGCATTGTGCTCGACGTGGCGATCCTGCACCGCGTGTTTGTGTATGCCATCGACTGCGAACTCATCGTCAAGAATCCTGTGCGGCTAGAAGGGCGGCCAGGCGACCAGCCCGAACGAGGTGCCCAGCCATTCAAGGTTGAGCAGCTGACCAAGCTGCGCCAAGCAGCTGCCGAGGACAGGCTTATCTTCCTGCTTTTGCGCTGGACAGGGATGCGGGGCTCAGACGTTGTGGGCTTACGCTGGGAAGAGATTGACTGGGAAACGCATGAAATTAATCGGCTGACCCTCAAGCGGCGAAAGCTGGTCATCATGCCGATTCATCAGGAATTGCTGTTCGAGCTAGAGGTAGAACGCGCCAAGCGAAAGCCGAATCCGGAAGAACGCGTGCTGGTCAATCCGGCAACGGGGCGGCCGCTGACCAGGCCACGGCTCTATGCACGCATGATTGCGCTAGGCCGTCGTGCAGGCGTCCTTGATGCGCACCCGCATCGTTTTCGTGACACCTACGTGGTGGATTTTCTGACGCGTGGCGGATCCCCATACGACGTTGCGAAGCTCTTAGGCGACACAGTTGAGACGATTGAGAAGCATTACGCGCCATTTGTGCGCGAATTGCGCGAAAGAGCGCGTCGGATCATGGAATCGGGCCAAGGACTTGAGATAACTGGCACATCAGCCGAGATAACTGGCACACCAGTGGCACACGCAAAACCGGCAGAGGGGAAACCAAATTGATTCTAAAAGAATTAGTGGCGGATGAGCCTGTAAGCCGGATTCTGTTCGTCACGCGTTGACTGCGCCGACTTGGACCGGCGCCATCGACCGACGTGACGTGGCGATCATTCCTCTAGGTTCCGGATCGCTCCGGAACTCGAGCAGCCTACCCGAGGGTTCGCCACGATACGCTCTTCCGAGCGCATCGCTTGCGGGCCGGGCCAGCCCTCCCCTCCTATTTGGCCTTGCTCCACGCGGGGTTTTCCGTGCCCCGGATGTTGCCATCCGGGCGGTGGGCTCTTACCCCACCTTTTCACCCTTGCCAAATGCGCTCGACCGTAACAGGCGGGTCTTCGGCGTTACCTCGGACCCGCCGCAGGGATCAAAGCTCACCGGCGGTGTATTTTCTGTGGCACTTTCCGTGGCCGCGCGGAACCGGCTTCGACCGGTCTCTTGCGCAACCCCCTGGCGTTACCAGGCGCGTTGCCCGTTACCCTGAGACTCCCCAAGGAGTCCAAGGTGAATCGGAGTCCGGACTTTCCTCCCGCCGGCCCTTTGCCTGCCTTCTGGCGGACCTAGGGCCAGCCGGCGATCACCCGGCTCACCCGCCGAAACCATTATACCGCAAGATCTTGCGCGGACCGTCGTTTGACGCCTTCTGGCGATGCCTCAGGGGACTTCGAGGACGACTTTGCCGAATTGCTCCCGATGTTCGAGCCGGCGGTGTGCTTTGGCGGCTTCGGCGAGGGGCATCGTCGTGTCGATCACCGGTTTGAGTGCGCCGCGCCCGACCAGTTCGAGCACCGGAAACAGTTCCGCCTTACCTCCCATGTAAGACCCGAGAATGGAAAGCTGTCGCGTAAAGAGGAAACGGATATCGATTTTGCCTTGGAAGCCAGTGGTTGCCCCGCAGGTTACGAGCCGGCCGCCGACGGCGAGGCTGCGCAGGCTCTGCTCCCAGGTCGCTTGACCAACGTGCTCGAAAACGACGTCGACGCCGCGGCGATTCGTCATGCGTTTCACTTCCGTCGCGATGTCTTGCTTTGCGTGGAGAATGGTTTCGTCCGCGCCAAGTTCCCTGGCTTTCGCCAATTTCTCCTCAGAGCCGGCGGTGGCAATGACGCGTGCGCCGATTCGCTTGGCAATTTGAATCGCGGCGCTGCCCACTCCACTTCCGGCGCCGAGGACAAGCACCTCTTCGGACGGTTTCAGGCCGGCGCGTGTAATCAGCATGTGCCATGCGGTGAGAAAGACAAGCGGAACGGCCGCAGCTTCTACGTAGGACAAGTTCTGCGGCATGGATAGGACGTTCACGGAAGGTGCTTTCACGTACTCGGCATAGCCCCCATCGACCATGTACCCGAACAGGGTATATTCGGGGCACGCACTGTGGTTTCCGGCCAGGCATTGCGGGCAATGGCCGCAGGAAATTCCGGGCGAGAGCAGAACCTTTTGACCCAAGCGAACGTCCGCGGCATTCGCGCCGACTTTGGCAACCTCGCCAGAAATGTCACTGCCGAGAATATGTGGGAGCGGGATGGAAATTCCGGGCAGTCCACCGCGCACCCAGAGGTCGAGATGGTTTAGCGCGCATGCACGCACGCGAATCAGAACTTCGTTAGCTCCGATCACCGGTTCCGCTACTTCCGTGTAACGCAGAACGTCTGGGCTACCGTGCTGGGCGAATGTGACCGCCTTCATCGAGGCCTCCCAAGAGGTAACGGAAAAATAGACCGAGCAGAGCCCGACTGTCCAGAGCTGCTGCGAAACTCACGGAAAGACGTGGAGCTAGGAGTCAGGAAACGGTCCGGTTCGAGCCCACGGTTCGGCGGAGCCCACTGCCGTCCGTGATCACGCGCGGGATTCGTGATCGTCACCAGGTTCAGGCCTTGATGATCATCACTTCGGTAGACTTGATGAGGGCGGCCGCCTTGTCGCCGGGTTTGAGCCGCATTTCGCGGACCGCGTCGGCCGTAATGATGGAGGTGATGCGTTGGCCGCCAATCGACAAGGTAATCTGCGCAAGCAGTCCTTCAACCCGCACGTCGGTGATGCGCCCGGTCAGCTGATTGCGTCCGCTCACGTGGCGAAACCCGCTTCGGCGCTCGGGCACCTTACGCCGTTCTGAAGCCCGATACAGGAACGCGTCCACTTCACTTACGGGAATCCGGTGATGGCCACCGACCGTACGTATCGTGCGAATCTTGTTCTTGTAGATCCACTGCTTGAGCGTGGGGTAACTGATGCCGAGCACCTGGGCGGCTTCTCGAGGGGTGTAGAGCTTGTCGGAAATGGCCATGTCGGTTTTTTGTTTCCGCGAATGCTCGCGTCGAACTCCGGGAAGCTTGGCATCGGCAGCGGCAAATGTAAAGGGCGTCTCTGGGCTGCACGGTTTGCTCGGAAGCGCACGCGGCGGCTCTTCCTGCGACCGGGTGCGCACAATGGAAACGGTACTTACCCATCCCCGCCCCTCTAACCCGGTGAAGGCGGCGGCCAGACAGGGTAGAAAGGCGTAATCCAGATGAGCGTCACTGCTTCGTACGCAGCATGGACAAGCTCGGAAGAATCCCGGCCGGCATCCTCGGTTCACTCCGAAAAGATCAAAGCCCGATCGTGCTCGAACGAATCGTCCGAGCCAGGGAAAAGGCGGTCGGAGGAGCGCATGCTCGTTCGGCGCGCCGCGCGCGGCGACCTAGAGGCGCAGGAGGCGCTCTTCGGCCGCTACCGTAGCCGTCTCTACCGGCTCGCCCTCCGCCTGCTGCGCAGCAAGGAAGATGCGGAGGACGCCGTTCAGGACGCGCTGCTATCCGCCTACCGGAATCTCGGTTCGTTCGAGGGCCGGTCGTTGTTCTCGACCTGGCTGACGCGCATCGTCGTCAACGCCGCGCTGGTGCGCAGGCGCCAGCAGCGCGCACGACCCGAACTTGTTCTTGAGGACTCCTCGAATGGAGAGCGGGTATCCGCGGCGCTGATCTTCGTCGATGGGCGTCCCGATCCGGAACAGGCCTGCGCCTCGGCAGAAACCCACGATCTTCTGAGGCGAGCGCTTCGGGACCTCTCGCCCTCGATCCGCTGCGCGTTCCAGTTGCGGGACCTCGAGGACCTCACGAACACCGAAGCCGCCCAGGTCGCCAGAATCGAGCTTGGAGCCTTCAAATCGAGAATCAGCCGCGCCAGGAGCCAACTCGCCAGGCGCTTTTCGCCTGCCGCGATCGCGCCGTTGCAGAAGGCGTTTACGACTCCCGTGATTTATCTGCGCCGGTTCTTAGAGGAGGGCCCAGCGGTTTCTTCGGCGGGATAGAGGCCGGGGTCGGGCGCAGATAGGCGAAAGGGTGTATGGCTCGGTCGAAGGAGGGAGCGGATCTGGAGTGAGCAAGTTCGCGAAATCCAACCTGGGCAGCAGCGCAGTGGAGTAGAATCTGAGGTGGCTCGTTGGTGATCGGCGCACGCGAGCGGACACGAGAACGCGCCTTGTCGCATGAGTTCTTCTAAACTTTCCAATCCTAACGCCTGAATCGACCAAGCTGCGGCGGCATCGAAACCAGGGTCCCCACAAACCCGTTGGCAAAGAGGAGCCAAACCTATGAGCCTTTCGGCCAAGCCTTCTACAGCGTCCAAAGCGGGTACGGAAAATCCGCTCAGAGAATTGGCGAAGTATGGACAGTCGGTGTGGCTGGACTACATTCGCAGAAATCTGCTGAGCAGCGGCGAGCTCGCGCGATTGATCCAGGAAGACGGATTGCGCGGCGTGACCTCGAATCCGTCGATCTTTGAGAAGGCCATATCGGGCAGCACCGATTACACGCAGGCGCTCGAGGAGCTGAGAGGGAGCGGTCTGGACGCGTCGGCGATTTACGAGCGGCTTGCGGTCAAGGACATTCAAGACGCCGCCGACCTGCTGCGCATCGTGTATGACCAAACGAAGCGGCGCGACGGCTACGTTTCGCTGGAAGTTTCCCCCTACCTAGCCAACAAGACCGATGAAACGGTCGCGGAGGCGCGGCGGCTGTGGAGGGAGGTCGGGCGCGAGAACGTCATGATCAAGGTTCCCGGCACGGCGGCGGGAATCCCCGCCTTTCGCCAGCTGATCAGCGAGGGTATCAACGTCAACGTGACCCTGCTGTTTGCGCAGGAGGTGTACGAGAAGGTCGCTGAGGCCTACATTTCCGGGCTCGAAGAGTTCTCGAGGCGGGGCGGAGACTTGCATCGCGTGGCCAGCGTAGCGAGCTTTTTCATCAGCAGAATCGACACCCTGATCGACGCCCAGTTGGCCGCTCGCATTCGGCCGCCCAAAACGCCGGCTGACCAGTCGCTGCTGCGCAGCCTCGAAGGCAAGGTCGCCATCGCCAATGGGAAACTCGCCTACGAACGGTACAAACAGATCTTCAGCGGGCCACGCTGGAGTACTCTGGCCGGCGGCGGCGCACAGACGCAGCGCGTTCTCTGGGCCAGCACCAGCACGAAGAATCCCGCCTACAGCGACGTTCTCTACGTCGAAGAGCTGATCGGGCCGGATACGGTCAACACCATTCCGCCCGTGACCCTCGACGCCTTCCGCGACCACGGCCACGCCCGGCCGACGCTCGAGCAGGGGGTTGACGCGGCGCGCGAGACTTTGAACAAGCTCGCGCGCTCGGGGATTTCGCTGCGGGCGGCCACCGATCAGCTGACCGAGGAGGGTGTCAAGCTCTTCGCCGAGGCCTTTGACAAACTTCTTGCAGCGGTTGGCAAGCGCGCGGCACGGAACGTGCCCCCTCCGGTCGACAACTTGACCTACACGCTGCCAGCCGATTTGTCTTCCGCCGTGAAATCGACTCTCGAGGACTGGAAGGCGCACGACAAGGTGAAGCGGCTCTGGGCCCGAGACGCCTCGCTCTGGACCAACGAAGATGAAAGCAAGTGGCTCGGCTGGCTCGGGGTCACCGAGCATCAAATCTCCGATCGCGAGCAGTTCCGCAAAATCGCCGAGGAAATCGCGAGTGCCGGATTCCGGCATGCCGTGCTGCTGGGCATGGGCGGGTCGAGCCTGTGCGTCGAGGTTCTCCAATTGACGTTCGGCCAGATCTCTCCTCAGCCGCAAATCCTCGTCCTGGACTCGACCGATCCGGCCCAGATCGCCGCGATCGAAAACCAAATTGATATCCGCAAGACGCTCTTTATCGTCTCCAGCAAATCCGGAAGCACTCTCGAACCGAATATCTTCAAGCAATATTTCTTCGACCGCGTGACCGAGGCCCTGGGCGCCGCAGAAGCCGGCGGGCGGTTCATTGCCATCACCGATCCCGGATCGTCCCTCGAGCAGGTGGCCGAAACCGGCGGCTTCCGTCACGTCTTCTTCGGCGTGCCGAGCATTGGCGGGCGCTACTCGGCCCTCTCGAACTTCGGCATGGTGCCCGGGGCCATTCAGGGCATGGACATCGGGAAATTCCTGGACAGCACCGAGGAAATGGTTCACGCCTGCGCGTCGGTTGTTCCGGCCAATGAGAATCCCGGCGTGATTCTGGGCGCCATTCTTGGCACGCTCGAGAGGCTCGGCCGCGACAAGGTGACCATCCTGACATCGCCGGGAATCGCGGACCTCGGCGCCTGGCTCGAGCAACTGCTGGCCGAGTCGACCGGAAAGCAGGGCAAGGGACTGATCCCGGTCGATCGCGAGGAGCTTGGCGCGCCGGCGGTTTACGGCAAGGATCGCCTCTTCGTCTATCTGCGTTTGGAGTCAGAGACGGATGCAGGGAACGAAATGGCCCTTGAGCTGCTCGCCAGGGCCGGACAACCGGTCGTGCGGATCGTGGTGCCCAGCGTTTATCATCTCGGGCAGGAGTTTTTCAGGTGGGAGATCGCCACAGCCGTGGCCGGCTCGATTATCGGCATCAACGCGTTCAATCAGCCGGACGTCGAAGCCAGCAAAGTCGAAACGCGGAAACTCACGACGGAATACGAGAAGACCGGAGCGCTTCCGGCCGAGTCTCCTTTTTTCGAGGATCAGCACGTCAAGCTGTTTGCCGACGATCGCAACGCGGCCGAGCTCAAGCGAGGGGCGCAGCAGGACACCACGCTTGCCGGATTCATCCGCGCCCACCTCGATCGCATCCGCGCGGGAGACTACTTCGCTCTGCTCGCCTACGTTCAGAGGAACGAGGCTCACCGCAGCCAGCTCCAATCCATTCGCCACGTCGTGCGCGACAAAAAGCGTGTGGCCACCTGCCTCGGATTCGGACCGCGGTTCCTGCATTCGACTGGGCAGGCTTACAAAGGCGGGCCCAATTCGGGTGTGTTCCTGCAGATCACCTGCGACGATGCGGCCGATTTGAAAGTCCCCGGACAAGAGTACACGTTTGGGATCGTCAAGGCGGCGCAGGCCCGCGGCGACTTCGAGGTTCTGGCCGGACGCGGCCGGCGCCTGCTCCGAATACATGTGGGAGCCGACGTTTCGGCAGGACTGGCCAAGATCGAGCAAGCCGTACGCCAGGTGCTGCCATCGTCGTCTTCCGCGATGTAGAATCGTTTCGCGTTGGCTGAGTGGAGGGACCGGGGATGGACTCGAATTTTCCAGGCCAGATGAACCAGGGCGCCGGCGGAATGCCCGGCGATCCATGCGCGATGGTGATCTTCGGCGCGGGCGGCGATCTGACGAAACGCAAGTTGTTGCCCGCGATCTACAATCTGGCCACGCGGCGACTGCTCCCGGAACAGTTCGCCATTGTCGGCATCTCGATCGACCCGTACTCGCCGGAACAGTTCCGCGAGCAGATGACCAAGGACATCCGCGAGTATGCTGGCATAAAAACCGATTCGTCCTGGGAGGCTTTTGCCAAGCGCCTCTACTACCTATCGGGTGATTTCAACGATCCGGCGCTCTACCAGAAGCTCGGGCAAACCCTTGCCCAAGTCGAAAAGGAACAGGGAACAGAGGGCAATGGCCTGTTCTATTTGGCCACCGCCCCGGCGTTTTTCCCGATCATCGTGAAGCAGCTTGGGTCAGCCGGCCTGGTGAAGCAGGAAGATCACAAGTGGCGACGCGTCGTGATTGAAAAGCCGTTCGGCCACGACCTGCCCTCGGCGGTTGAGCTCAACCATCAGCTGCTCGAGGTGCTCGATGAACGGCAGATTTACCGCATCGACCATTACCTCGGCAAGGAAACGGTGCAGAACATCCTGGCCTTTCGCTTCGCTAACGGAATCTTCGAGCCGGTGTGGAACCGGCGCTATGTCGACCACGTGCAGGTAACCGTGGCCGAGGAACTGGGCGTTGAACTGCGCGGTGGGTATTACGAGAAGGCCGGCGCGCTGCGCGACATGGTGCCCAACCACATCTTCCAGCTCATTACGCTCACCGCGATGGAACCGCCCATTTCCTTCGATGCCGAGGCCGTACACGACGAGCAGACTAAGGTCTTGCGCGCGATTCAATTGCTCAGCCCTGAACGCGTTCTCGATCAAGCGGTGCGCGGTCAGTACGACGCCGGAATCATCAACGGCAAACACGTGAGCGCCTACCGCGCCGAGCCGAACGTCGCGCCGGATTCGAAGACGCCAACCTATGTGGCCATTGCTCTGCACATCGACAACTGGCGCTGGGCGGACGTTCCGTTTTACCTGCGCACGGGCAAGCGCATGGCGCGGCGCATCACGCAGGTGGTAATCCGGTTCCGCCGGCCGCCGTTTGTGCTGTTTCGCAAAACCCACGTCGACAACATCTCGCCGAACGAGCTTGTGCTCAACATTCAGCCGAACGAGGGGATTTGCCTGAATTTCCAGGCGAAGGTGCCGGGTCCGATGGTTCGCCTGGGGGCCGTGAACATGGACTTTCAATATGCCGACTATTTCGGCACCTCTCCGTCGACCGGATACGAGACGCTGCTGTATGACTGCATGATGGGCGATCCCACGCTGTTTCAGCGCGCGGACATGGTGGAAGCGGGATGGTCGGTGGTTCAGCCCATCTTGGATGTGTGGAAGGCACTGCCTCCGCGGGACTTCCCGAACTACCCGGCGGGAACGTGGGGCCCGACGCAAGCCGACGAACTGCTTCGTCGCGAGGGCCGGGAATGGCGCGACGCGGCTTGCCTGCCCGCGCCCCATCACGAATTACTTCCCGCGGAACACTCGGCCATCACCTGGCCAACGGCGTGAGATCTCGTCGCCTGCCTTTTCGATGAAGTCTCGGCCTGAGGCTCTGCGTGCCATCGAAAACCACTCGTTTGATGTCTGCGTGATCGGCGCCGGAGCGACGGGCGCCGGCTGCGCGCTCGATGCCCAGCTGCGCGGGCTCGAAACCGTTCTGATCGAGGCGAACGACTTCGCGTCGGGCACTTCCAGTGCGTCGACAAAAATGGTTCACGGCGGGGTTCGCTACCTCGAACAGGCCGTGCGGCGGTTCGATCTCGCCGAATTCAAAAGTGTCAAGCGCGCCCTTCGCGAGCGACTTCCCATGCTGCGAAATGCGCCCTATCTGACTCGAACCAGGCAATTCATCACGCCCTGTTATCGCTGGTCCGATGTCGCCTACTACGAAGCCGGACTGAAGCTCTATGACTTGATTGCCGGACGCGCGGGATTGGCTCGGAGCGAGTTCCTCTCGCGGGGCGAGGTGCTGCGGCGGATCCCTGCGCTCGAGCGAGGAAGGCTCCGCGGGGGAGTCGCTTACACGGATGGCCAGTTCGATGACGCGCGGTACACGATCGCCCTGGTGCTGACGTTTGCGGAGGCAGGGGGTGAGGCGGCGAATTATACGCGGGTAGTCGAGCTCGAGAGAAGCGCCCAGGGCAGGATCACTGCTGCGGAGGTCCAAGATCAACTTTCCGAGCGGCGTTTCCCCGTGCGCGCGAAATGCTTTGTGAACGCGACCGGCCCTTTCGCCGATTCGATTCGGCAACTGGGCAGGCCCTCGGTGCCGGAACGCATGCGGCTGAGCAAAGGCGTGCATATCCTCTTGCCACTCGAGCTGCTCGCGCCTGACGCTCCGCCCGATGAAGGTCCCGACGCGCTCCTTATCCCCAAGACCGAGGACGGTCGCGTGCTCTTTGCCATTCCTTGGATGGGGCGGCTGTTGGTCGGCACGACCGATGTCGAAGTTCGTGAGCCGGAGCAGCCGGGCGTGACCAAAGCGGAGGTTCAGTATCTGCTGCGCCATCTGAATTGCTATCTCGCAAAACCTGTCGAAGCGAGCCAGGTCGTAAGTGCGTTCCGAGGCGTGCGCCCGCTGCTGCGTCCGTCGAGATCCCGAAGGGGCCCGACCAAGGAACTCGCGCGCGATCACCTCGTTGAAATAGAGCCAGTCAGCGGCTTGGTCAGCATCATGGGAGGCAAGTGGACCACCTATCGAGTGATGGCCCAGGACACGATCGACGCTGTCGAGCGCCATCTCGAGCGCAAGGTCGGCGCCTGTTGCACGCTCAATCGCCCGCTCGTCGGTTCGGATGGCTACACGCCCGATTCCTGGCAGATCTTACCTCGCGAGTTCGGAATCTCGGAGGCCTCGGCGCGGCACCTGTGCTCGAAATTTGGCGTGCGTGCACGGGACGTTATGGCGCTCGCAAGAGCGAATCCCCGTCTGGCCGCTCCGCTGGCCAGCGGCTTGACTCCGCTCCAAGCGGAAGTTGTATTCTGCGCCCGGCACGAAATGGCTGTTTCGATCGAGGATATCCTCGCGCGCCGAATCGGCCTGGAACCTTACGGTTGGCGCGAATCGATGGTCGCCGCGCCTCAAGTGGCCGAATTGCTGGGGACCGAGCTGGGCTGGGCGAGGGAGCAGCAGGCGAGAGCGACCGAGCAGTATTTGGCGCGGATCGCAAATTTCATCGAGGAATCGGGAGCAGCAGCGTAGGAGAGGCAGGCGCTCGCCTGGCGGCTCACGCAGAGAAAATGGCCGACTACATCGGAGCGATCGATCAGGGCACAACCAGCACGCGGTTCATCGTGTTCGACCGTTCCGGGCGCATGGTCGCTCTCGCGCAGAAAGAGCATCGACAGATTTACCCGCACCCGGGTTGGGTCGAGCACGACCCCGAGGAGATCTGGGCTCGCACGACGGAGGTGGTTGCTCGGGCTCTTGAAAACGCTCAGCTTCGCCCGGCGGATCTGGCCGCCATCGGCATTACCAATCAGCGCGAGACGGCCATCGTGTGGGATCGACGCACCGGCAAGCCCGTTGCGAACGCCATCGTCTGGCAGGATACGCGCACGGGGGATCTTGTTGCCGAACTCTCTCGCGGCGGCTCAGAGGAGCTTCAACGCTCGACAGGGCTGCCGGTTTCGACCTACTTCAGCGGCCTTAAAATTCGCTGGCTGCTTGATCACCTCGCCGGCCTGCGCGAAAAGGCCGAAAATGGCGATGTTCTCTTCGGCACGGTCGACGCGTTCCTGCTTTGGAGATTGACGGGCGGCCCAAGCGGCGGAATTCACCTTACTGACGTGACCAATGCCAGCCGGACGCAGCTCATGAATATCCGGACACTTTCCTGGGACACGGAAATTCTGGCTGCACTTCGAATCCCCCCCGCCATGCTGCCCGAAATTCGCTCGAGCAGCGAGCTTTACGCGGAAGCCAAGGCGTCGCCCATTCCCGGCGTTCCCATCGCCGGCATGCTCGGCGACCAACAGGCAGCCCTGGTTGGCCAAGCCTGCTTCAAGCCTGGTGAAGCGAAGAACACCTACGGGACGGGCTGCTTCCTGCTGATGAACACGGGCAGGGACCCTGTGCCGTCGAGGCACGGATTGCTCACGACCGTGGCCTACAAATTTGGCGAGCAAGCCGCTCAATACGCGCTCGAGGGCAGCGTTGCTATCAGCGGGGCGCTGGTTGACTGGCTTCGCGACAATCTGACCATCCTCGCCCGGAGCGCCGAGGTCGAGAGTCTTGCGCGAACCGTGCCGGACAATGGCGGGGTTTATTTCGTGCCGGCGTTCTCGGGCTTGTATGCGCCGTACTGGAAACCGGGCGCGCGTGGTGCAATCGCCGGTCTTACGCGCTTCGCCAATAAGGGACACCTGGCACGGGCCGTGCTGGAGGCCACCGCCTTCCAGGTGCGTGAAATCGTTGAAGCGATTGAGGCCGATTCGAAAGTCACTCTCAATGTGCTTCGCGTCGACGGCGGCATGACCGTGAACGAGCTGCTCATGCAGTTTCAAGCCGACATCCTGAATCGACCGGTCCTCTGCCCGCGCATTAAGGAAACGACCGCTCTCGGGGCTGCCTTCGCCGCCGGGGCTGCGGTTGGATTCTTCCCCAAAATGGAGGAATGGCGAGTGAGCTGGACGCCCGATCGCGAGTGGCGTCCGCAGATGGACGCAACGCGACGCGAGTTGCTGTACCGGTACTGGAAGAAGGCGGTCGAACGCACGTTTGATTGGGTCGAATAGCTCGCGCGGGAAACCGTTGTCCTCCAGCCGCCCGGGAGTGATCGGTTCGATCGAAATTGTGGATTGTACAGCTGGGTTCCTGGTGCGTTAATCCTGTGGGGTGCCCGATCGAACCTCGCGCGCGCCCCTCGACCACGACGCCTGCGGAGTCGGGTTCGTCGCGCGATTGCGTGCTGGGCCCTCTCGCGAGGTCATCGACCGCGCGCTTACCGCGCTTGCCCGCCTTGCGCATCGCGGCGGAGTCGACGCCGACGGCCTGAGCGGCGACGGGGCGGGCTTGCTGCTGCCCCTTCCCCAAGGGTTCTTTCGCCGGGTTGCCGCGCAGGATGGGATCAGCCTCCCCGAAGTCTTCGGGCTCGGCATGGCTTTCATCGAAGGCGGCCGCGAAACAGAGGCTCGCGCCGTGGTCGAGAGCTGCGCGCGCGAAGAGGGAATCGATTGTCTCGGCTGGCGAGCCGTTCGAACCGAACCCGCGATCCTCGGGCCGCGAGCTGCCTCCATCCTGCCTTTGATCCGCCAATCATTCCTGGGCCCGGCCTGTGCGGACGGCGATTTCGAACGACGGCTGTTCCTGCTGCGGAAGCGGATAGAATCTCGTCGCGCCGGAATCTATTTTTCCTCCCTGTCCTCCCGAACGGTCGTCTACAAAGGCCTCTTGGCGCCTCTCGAGCTCCGCGAGTTCTATCCCGATCTCGATCAGCCGGACTTCACCGCCACCTTCGCCATCTTTCACCAGCGCTATTCGACCAACACCCGACCGAGCTGGATGCTGGCGCAGCCTTTTCGATTCCTCGCGCACAACGGCGAGATCAATACGATTGGCGCCAATCGTCGGTGGATGCGCGCGCGGGAGAGTGAGCTGCAAGCGGAGCTCGGTGTCGATGCATGGTTCAGCGCGCTCGAGGACGACGTCAGCGACTCGGCGAGTCTCGACAACGCTTTCGAGATCCTGCTCGAGCGCGGATATGACGCTCCGTCCGCCATGTTACGTCTCGTGCCCCCGGCCCTCGCGCGGCGCGGGCGAAGGAGTCGTGCTGATCGCTTGCTACGTGACGTCGTCGAGAACGAAGCGCGAGAGCAGGAGCCCTGGGACGGTCCCGCCGCGCTTGTTTTCAGCGACGGAGGTTTCGTGGGCGCCAAACTCGACCGCAACGGGTTGCGGCCTCTGCGCTACACGCTGACGGAAAACGGCCTGTTCGTTCTCGGCTCCGAAGCTGGTCTAGCGGATTTTGCCGGCGAGCCGATCGCCGAGCGGCAACGGCTTGGTCCCGGCGAAATGCTGCTGGTCGAACCGGGTCGAGGGTCCTTGTACCGGGGCAAGAATATCGCAGGGCTGCTCGAGCCACGAGCCCCCAAAGCGAGGACAGGCGCCCCCCTTCGAGTCAAACCGTCGAAAAGCTTCGTCGGGGGCGGAACAAAAGAACCGAAGAGGGTGGCCGCCGCACTGGGCTGGACCGAAGATCAGTTCCGTCTGCTGTTTCAGCCGCTCGGCGTCGAAGGCAAAGAAGCGATATGGAGCATGGGCGATGACGCACCGCCCGCATTCATTTCCGCAGCGCGTCGTCCGCTGTGGGACTACTGCAAGCAGCGCTTCGCGCAGGTCACCAATCCGGCCATCGATCCTCTTCGCGAGGCGCACGTCATGTCGCTCGAGGTGTGCCTCGGCGCACAGGTCGTGCTCGAATCGCCCGTCGTCGACGCCCGCCAAATCGAACAAATCGAGGGGCGAACCGGCGAGTCGCAGCGGATCGATTTCACATTCGATGTTTCCGGCGGTGTAACCGCCGCCCGGGCGGCCCTCGGTTGCCTTCGCTCCGAGGCGGCGAGGGCTGCCCGGCGCCGACCGGCGCTCATCGTGCTGACCGACCGCCGAACGTCGCGGGCTCGCGCGGCGCTTCCGGCCCTCCTGGCCTGTGCCGCGGCATGGTGTGAAATCGTGCGCGCGGGCGCTTGTCGCGTGCCGCTCATAATCGAAAGTGGGCAGGTCGTCGAAACGCATCATGCGGCCCTGCTCATTGCCGCGGGAGCGAGCGCTGTCTTTCCGTTTCTCGGGCTCGAGTTTTCCGAGCATTTAAAGAAAGGCGGCGCCGCTCTGTATCGCTCCGCGATCGAAGTCGGGCTTCGCAAGGTCCTCGCTCGAATGGGAATTTCGACGCTGGCGAGCTATCGCAACAGCTATCTGTTCGAGATCGTCGGACTCGACCAAGAGGTTCGCTCAGAATTTTTTGAAGACGCGGCCGGCACGTCCGGGGGCAAGGAGCTCGGGCAGATTCTGGCCGAGGTGCTCGAGCGCCACGCAAGCGCATTCGGTTCCGCCACCGGCGATCTGGGCGACGCCGGCCTATACCGCTTTCGGCAGGCCGGCGAGCGCCATTCGAATTCGCCCGAACTGGTCCGGCGCCTGCATCGGTACGTCAAATCGCCCACGGCCGATGCCTACTCCGCTTACGCGGAGCTGGCGGAAGATCGTGAGCCAGTGGCCATCCGCGATTTGCTTGAGATCCGGGCGGAGAAACCGATTGCGCTCAATAGGGTCGAACCCGAGAGTGAAATCCTCGCGCGTTTCTCGACGCAAGCCATGTCCCTCGGAGCCTTGAGTCCGGAGGCGCATCGCACGCTGGCGGTGGCCATGAACCGCCTGGGTGCGCGCAGCAACACCGGAGAAGGCGGTGAAGATCCCGACGTCTACCGCCTTGATCCGGAGGCGAGCAATCGAATCAAGCAGGTAGCCTCGGCGCGATTCGGCGTCACGGCGGAGTATCTGGTTCGCGCCGACGAGCTCGAAATCAAGATGTCGCAAGGTTCAAAGCCCGGCGAAGGGGGCCAGCTTCCCGCAGCGAAAGTGAATGCCTACATCGCGCGGTTGCGCCATGCCGTTCCGGGCATGTCGCTGATTTCCCCTCCTCCGCATCATGACATTTACAGTATCGAAGACCTCGCCCAACTGATCTACGACCTCAGAGCCATTAATCCTGCCGCCCGGATTGGGGTGAAGCTCGTTTCTGGTACCGGCGTGGGCATCATCGCCGCCGGAGTGGCCAAAGCAGGCGCTCAGGTGATCACCATCTCGGGTTTTGACGGCGGCACCGGCGCTTCGCCGCTCACCTCGATCAAGAATACGGGTCTGCCCTGGGAGATCGGCCTTCGCGAGGCGCATCTCGCTCTGCTTGCCGCAGGCTTTCGCGGGCGAGTGCGCCTGCGCGTCGATGGGGGGATCAAATTCGGCCGCGACGTGCTCATGGCCGCTTTGCTGGGCGCCGACGAATTCGGGTTCGGCACGGCGGCGCTGCTGGCCATAGGCTGCGTGATGGCGCGTCAGTGTCATTTGAACACCTGCCCGGCGGGAATCGCTACTCAGGACGAAGGCATGCGCACGCGGTTCACCGGCCGGCCGGAAATGGTGATGGCCTACTTCCGCGCTGTGGCCGGCGAGGTGAGGGTGCGGCTCGCCGGGCTCGGGGCGCGCACGCTCAAGGAAATCATCGGTGCGGCCAACCGCCTCAAGCCGCGTTCGGACTCCGCCTTGCCCGCTGTTGCCGATCTCCTCCGCCCTCACTGCGAACCTGCCGAAAACGCGCCGGAGATGGCGAGTGACCCCGTCGTGGTTCATGGTGATTTGGTTCGCAGGCTCTCGGGGCTAGTGACCGCGAGTTTCGAGCAAGACGATTCCCCGCTGGCCAGCCGCAAAAGGAAACGGGCGAAAAGGGCCGCGCGCCCCGTTCTCCCCATATGGCCCATCGCCAACTCCGACCGCGCGGTGGGCGCGCACCTGGCCGGCCAGATCCTTCGCCGTAGCTCCTTCCGCGGCGTCGAGGACCACACGATTGACTGCGAGTTCCGCGGCGTGGCGGGACAGAGCTTCGGCGCGTTCCTCATTCCCGGCGTGCGCTTCCGGCTGCGCGGGGAAGCGAACGACTATGTGGCGAAGAGCCTGAGCGGAGGAATGATTGCGATCTCCGCGGGAGCCGGGGCTTCCCGCCGGGGCGACGTTCTCGCCGGCAACACCGTACTGTATGGCGCAACCAGCGGCGAACTCTACATCGCCGGCTGTGCCGGCGAACGGTTTGCCGTTCGTAACAGCGGCGCGCTCGCCGTGGTCGAGGGCGTCGGTGACCACGCCTGCGAGTACATGACGGCCGGCATCGTGCTCATTCTCGGGCGGGCGGGGGTGAATCTCGGTTCGGGGATGACCGGCGGTCTCGTTTACGCCCTGCGAACACCGCGTCTCGGCGAACACTGCAACCAGGAATTCGTCCGCGCGGCATCGGAGTCGCCCCCTTCCACGAGCGTGCGCACGAAGATCGCCTTGGGCCCAGCCTCGGCCAGCGGCCCCGTCACGGAACGAGAGGAATCCTGGCTGCGCCGCGTGCTGTATGAACACCTCTGTTTGACCGGCAGCCATCGCGCCCGTCGGCTGCTCAGTTCCCTTCAGTTGCCACTGGTGCGCATCGAGCCGGTTCGCTTGCCCTGCTCGATTCCGGAGACGTGGGAACCCATTGTTTGCCGACTCGAGCAACGCGGCATTGGCCGCGGTTCCCAACGGGGAAAACGTCGAACCGGGCGTGCGCCAGTCGACGATTTGGCGCCCCTTCACGTCCTGGCCAACCGTGCCGTGCCTTTCGCCTCTCCGAATTCGCGTGGCGCAGATGGGGCTCGAGCGCATTCGGCAGCAAACGAAGCCATTTGATTTTCCCGCGGCCCGACGGCTTGCGAGCTTTGCTATAATCGGGCGCCAAGAATTGCTTCTGGACTCAGATCTTGAGTCGAAGCCATGGATTTCGATCACCTAGTTACGTTCGTCGAGATCGCCAAACAGGGGAGCTTCTCTCGCGCCGGCCAAAAACTGTTTCGCTCTCAGCCAGCCGTCAGCGCGCAAGTCCGGCTGCTCGAGCAGGAGTACGGGCAAAAGCTGTTCGACCGCGTCGGCAAGTCGATTCATCTGACTTCGGCGGGCGAAGCGCTTCTTGAGTACGCGAGCAAACTGCTCACGCTGCGGAGTGAATCGATTCGGGCCGTCGCCGATCAGGCCAGCGCTCCGCGCGGCACGCTGGCCGTCGGCGCCAACGAGGCGACCTGCCTGTACGTATTGCCGGACATTTTCGCCGAGTATCATCGCCACTACCCGCACGTGCAGATCAGCATTTACCGCAACTTCAGTCACAAAGTGATGGAGAAAATCGAGGCCGGCAGCATCGACGTGGGCATCGTGACGCTTCCGGTCAAATCGCCCAGCCTGCGTGTGTTTCCGATTTTCCGCGATCGCATCATGCTGATGACGAGCCCTTCTAATCCCCTGGCCAAGCTCCGCTCGGTGACCACCGCGCAAATCGCCGGACAGCCGCTGATCGTCCCGCGTACCGGCTTCATGCGGCAGGTGCATGACAAGCAGTTCCGGCCTTATCGCTCGAGCTTGCATATCACTATGGAACTGCCGAGCGTCGGGATGATTAAGCGGTTTGTGGCGGCCGGGCTCGGCGTTTCTCTGATCAGTGAGAGCTTCGTGCGCGACGAAGTCCGCGCCGGCAAGGCAGCCATGATTCCAGTCTCGGACATGGATGTTTGGCGCGAACTCGGACTCGTTTACCGGCGGGACCGCACGCTGCCGCGCTCGGCCACGGCCTTCGTCAACCTCGTCCGCCAAGGCATCGATCACCGCGCCAACGGGACTAGCCAGCACAAGAGCTAGCCCGGGTTCCCTCCGGATTGACACTCTCGGCGCCGACCCCTCATGATGACCAAGCGTTTCAAACCCGCGCCGGCTGGCCCATGGTCGGTTTTGAGCCAAGGAGATCCGCCATAATGCCTTGCCATTCATCCGCTTTGGCATCTGTCGTATTGCTTTGCGCACTTCCGCTGGCCTCAGAAGCGGATCGCTCTTCCCGCCGAGAGGCCTTGGCCGTCGCTCCAGGGGGATGTCTGTCCGATGTCTCCACCGGCGGTCAGGGGGGCGGCTTCGATCTCTCGAATCTCGATCGCTCGGTTCCGCCGTGCAACGACTTCTACCAGTTCGCCGACGGCGGGTGGCTCAAGGCGAATCCGATTCCCGCGGCATATGCCTCCTGGGGTAGCTTCAACATCCTGCAGAACCACAATCAGGACGTTCTTCACGACATTCTCGAGCAGGCCTCGAAGGACACATCCGCGGAGGCCAATTCGAACTGGCAAAAGATCGGAGACTTCTACGCAACGTGCATGGATCAGAGTCAGATCGCAACGGCAGGCCTGACGCCGCTTGAGCCGGAATTCCGCCGTATCTCCTCAATTCACGATGCGAGCACCCTGCAGGCCGAGATCGCTCGGCTGCAACGCGAGGGCGTCAACGCGGCTTTCGATTTCGGCCCGCAGCAGGATTACAAGGACAGCACTCGCCAGATTGCCGCCGCGGGCCAGGGGGGTCTCGGGCTTCCCGACCGCGACTATTACCTTCGCGATGACGAGAAATCAAAGCAGCTCCGCGACGGGTACGTTCAGCATGTGACCAACATGTTCAAGCTGCTCGGCGACGATGAGGCGACCGCTCAGAGCGAGGCCAAGACCGTGCTCGGGATCGAGACTTCGCTCGCCAAGGCTTCCATGACTCGCGTCGAGCTGCGCAATCCAGACAACACCTATCACATGAAAACTCTGGTCGAGATGCGCGAGCTCACGCCACACATCAACTGGGAGGCTTACTTCGAGGAAGTCGGCTCGCCGGTCGTGTCGGCCATGAACGTCCACCAGCCCGATTTCTTCAGGCAGGTTGATGAGGAACTCGCGAGCGTGCCCGTGGGCGACTGGAAGGTGTACCTGCGCTGGCATCTGATTCACCAGACCGCGCCGTTTCTCTCCGATAATTTTGTCGATGAAAACTTCGATTTCTACATCCGCACGTTGACTGGGGCCAAGGAACTGCAGCCTCGCTGGCGGCGGTGCGTTCAGGCTACGGACCGCCAGCTGGGCGAGGCGCTCGGCCAGTATTACGTCCAGCGCGCGTTCCCCCCCGAGGCGAAAGCGCGAGCCGAGGAGATGGTCCACAACCTGATCGCCGCCCTGCGCGAGGATCTCGAGACACTCGATTGGATGAGCCCGGAAACGCGCCAGAAGGCGATCGAGAAGCTCGATGCCATAACTCCCAAGATCGGCTATCCCGATAAATGGCGCGACTATTCGAAATTCCGCGTGGCGCGCGATTCCTATATCTCGAACGTCCTGCGCGGAGAGGATTTCGAGAACGATTATGAGATGGCCAAAATCGGGAGGCCGGTCGACCGAAGCGAATGGGGTATGACTCCTCCCACGGTGAACGCGTACTACATGGCTTCCCGGAACGAGATCGTGTTTCCCGCGGGCATTTTGCAACCGCCCTTTTATGATTCCCGTCGCGATGACGCCTACAATTATGGCGGCATCGGGGCGGTCATCGGTCACGAGATGACACACGGGTTTGACGATTCTGGCGCCAAATTCGACGCCCAGGGAAACCTGAAGAATTGGTGGACCCCCGAGGACTACAAGAATTTCCAGGCGCGCGGGGAGTGCATCGTCAAGCAGTTCGACAGCTACGAGGCTGAGCCCGGCCTGCACGAGAACGGGAAGCTTGTCGAAGGGGAGAGCATCGCCGATCTGGGCGGCGTCACGATCGCGCTCGCCGCCTACCATCATTCGCTGGCCGGGAGGCCTGCCCCGCCTACGATCGATGGCTTCACCCCCGACCAGCGCTTTTTCCTGGCCTGGGCCCAAGGCTGGGCCGGAAACTTGCGGCCCGAAGTGGTTCGTCTGCGCGTCAACACCGACCCGCATCCCTTGAACAAGTTCCGCACCAACGGGCCTTTGTCGAATATCCCGGCCTTTCGGGAGGCTTGGGGCTGCAGCGCGGACTCGCCCATGGTTCGCCCGGCCTCCGAGCGCTGCCGGATCTGGTGAAAAACTCGCTGGACATCGGCGCCTGACCCGCTTCCCCCCGTCGCGCGGGTGAGGGGAAACGGCAGTCGATCGAGCCGAACCTCTGCGTAGGGGCCTGGGGGATTCTGGTACAATACTCGCGCATGGGAGAAGCGAACTTTGTCCATCTGCATCTCCACACGGACTACTCTCTACTCGACGGCGCCTGCGAAATTGGCGAACTAACGAGCGAAGCAGCGCGCCGAGGAATGCCTGCCGTAGCGGTTACCGACCACGGAAACCTATTCGCCGCTGCGAACTTCTACCACGAGGCGATCAAGCACGGCGTGAAGCCGATCATCGGCTGCGAAGTGTACGTCGCGCCAGATGGCCATAAGAGTCGCGGCAGCGAAGCGGAACGCTCGAATCATCTCGTCCTGCTCTGTGAGAACGAACTGGGCTACCGCAACCTGATCCAGCTCGTCTCCACCGGCTTTCTCGACGGCTTCTATTACAAGCCGCGCATCGACCACCATCTGCTTTCCCAGCACAGCAGCGGCCTGATCGCCCTGTCGGCCTGCCTGCGCGGCGAAGTGACGGATCGGATCCTGGCCGGCAAGTACGATGAGGCGCGGGCGAACGCCTACCGCTTGCGCGACATCTTCGGCAAAGGAAACTTCTTCCTCGAAGTGCAGGACCAAGGTCTCGAAATCGAGCCCCAGGTCAATCGCGAGCTGGTCAGATTGTCGAAGGAAACCGGCATTCCGCTGGTGGCGACCAACGACTGCCACTACCTGACGCGCGCCGATTCGCACGCCCAGGAGGTGCTGCTCTGCATCCAGACGGGCAAGACGATGTCCGACGGGCAGCGCATGAAGTTCGCCACCGATCAGTTCTATTTCAAAACGGCCCAGGAAATGGCCCAGGTCTTCCGGGAATTGCCCGATGCGCTGGACCGCACGGTAGCGATCGCCGAACGCTGCAACGTAAAAATCCAGCGGGTCACCGACCCCTTCCCCGAGTTCAAGGTTCCCGACGGGCACACGACCGACTCGTATTTCGAGAGGGTCGTGCGCGAAGGATTCAGATCCCACCTGCCGCGCCTCGAGCGTTTGGCCAGGGAGGGCCTGCTGCGGCATCCGATCTCCGCCTATGAGACCCGCCTGAGTGCGGAAATCGAAATGATCAAGAAGATGCGCTTCGCCGGGTACTTCTTGATCGTTTGGGACTTCATTCATTACGCGCGGGCGCAAGGAGTTCCCGTCGGTCCCGGGCGAGGTTCGGCGGCCGGGAGCCTGGTGTCCTACTCGCTGCGCATCACCGATGTCGATCCGCTCGAATACGACTTGCTGTTCGAGCGATTTCTCAATCCCGAGCGGATTTCGATGCCGGACATCGACATCGATTTCTGCATGCGCCGACGCGGCGAGGTGATCGATTACGTACGGCAGAAATACGGCGACAAGAACGTGGCCCAGATCATCACCTTCGGTACCATGGCGGCCAAGGCCGTGCTGAAGGATGCCGGGCGCGCCCTGGACATGCCCTACGGCGAGGTCGACAAGATCGCCAAGCTGGTTCCCAATCAGCTGAATATCGAACTCAAAGAGGCGCTCCAGCAGTCGCCGCAGCTCGAAGCCCTGCGCCAGTCCGACGAGCGCGTCAAGGAGCTGGTGGAGGTCGGTCTGCGCCTGGAAGGCCTCGCGCGCCATGCATCGACCCATGCCGCCGGGGTCGTGATTTCGCCCCAGCCGCTTACCGAAATCGTTCCCCTGTACAAGTCCAACAAGGATGAAATCACGACGCAGTACGACATGAACGCGCTCGAGCGCATCGGCCTGCTGAAAATGGATTTTCTCGGCCTGACCACACTCACCGTTCTGACCGATGCCGTGCGCATGATCCAAACAAACCGGGGAATCGATCTGGACCTGTCCACGCTTCCGCTGGACGACGCTCCGACCTACGCGCTCTTCTCTCGGGGGGACACGACGGGCATCTTTCAGTTTGAGTCGCACGGCATGCGCGACATTCTGAAGCGCTATCAGCCGACGCGGCTCGAAGATTTGACGGCCCTCAATGCGCTCTATCGTCCCGGCCCCATTCAGGGCGGCATGATCGACGATTTCATCGCCCGCAAGCACGGCAAGAAGAAGGTGCGTTACGACCTGCCCGAACTGGCCGAAATCCTGGCGGAGACCTGGGGGGTGATCCTCTATCAGGAACAAGTGATGCAAATTGCCAACCGCCTGGCGGGCTTTTCCTTGGGCGACGCCGACATCCTGCGCCGGGCCATGGGGAAGAAGAAGCCCGAGGAGATGGCCGCGCAGCGGGAGAAGTTTTTGACCGGCTGCCAGGCGCGCAAGGTGCCCAAAGAGAAAGCCGAGCGAATCTTCGATTTGATGGCGGAATTCGCCGGATACGGGTTCAACAAGTCCCACTCCTGCGCCTACGCACTGCTGGCCTACCAGACCGCGTGGCTCAAGACGCATTATCCGGTCGAGTTCATGGCCGCCATGCTCAGCTCGGAAACGGGCAACACGGACAAGGTTGTGAAGTACATCCACGAGGCGCGCGGCATGGGAATCACGGTCCTGCCGCCGAACGTCAATTCGAGCGACGTGGATTTCACTCCGGTCAGAGAACAGATCCGCTTTGGCTTGCGGGCCATCAAGAACGTCGGCGAGAACACGGTGAAAGGCATCTTGCAGGCCAGGGAATCGCTGGGCGGTTTTAAGGGCTTCTTCCAGTTTTGTGAGTCGGTCGACTCCCGTTTGCTCAATAAGCGCGTCATCGAAAGCCTGGTCCGCGCCGGAGCCCTGGACGGATTGGGAGCCAACCGCGCGCAAATGATCGAATCGATCGATGCCGCCATGGATCGCGCCCAGAAGCTCCAGCACGCCCGCGAAATTGGCCAGCACGGACTGTTTGGCGCCGCCGCAGCCGCTCGTCCGACCCTCGAGGTCGGATCGTTGCCGGACGTTCCCGAATGGCCCGAGCACGAACTGCTTGCCGCCGAGTACGCGGTGCTGGGATTCTATGTTTCAGGCCATCCACTCGATAAATATGCGGGAAGGCTCGAGGAGTGGAACGCGATCGAGCTCTCTTCGATGGAGGGCCGGCGGAACGGGGAAGATCTGACGGTTGCGGGAATCATCGTGCAGTCGCGCCCGATGCGCTCGCGGCGCGGGCAGCGCTGGGTGATTCTGACGCTGCAAGACCGCACGGGGGTCATCGAAGCGCTCGTGTTTCCCGAGGCATTTCAAAAACTCGAAGGTATTCTGAAGGGCGCCACGCCGCTGCTCGTGAAGGCGCGCGTCGCTGTCGAGGATGTGGGGACTCGTCTCATCATTTCCGACGCCCGCCCTCTAGACCGGGCCTCGGAACCGGGGGGCGCGAATGGCGCAGCCCGGCTGCGCGTGCGGATGAACAGGGAAGCCATTGACACCGACGTTCTCGATCAGCTGGGCCAGCTGTTTCGGAACCGCCCGGGGCGCTGCCGCGTGGTCTTCGAGCTGATTGATCCAGACGGGAGTGAAGCGACCATTGACTTCTCGAGCGCGGTTCGCGCGGACAGCGAACTCGTCGATCGCGTGCGGGAGATTTGCGGCGCCCGGGCCGTGGCGGTGGTCGAATGAACGGGAAGAGCAGCAAACGTCGCCGTGCCGCTCGCGAGCGCCTGCGTCGCATGCTCGAGCGGGCCAAAGCGCGTGAGGAGCTCAGAAAAGAATCTCGGAGCGCGCCCTCGCATGCGGCACAAGCTGCCGCTTCGGCCGGGAACGCGACGCCGAAACTCGCAAGCCACGGTCCGGCCGCAAACGGCAAGCGGCCGGCAGCGCAGGGTGCCGTCGGGCGCGGCGAATCCGCGCCTGAACGAACGGTTTCCCGGGAGGATCGGGATTGGGAGCGCCAGCGGCAGATCGATGCCCTCGAGCGCGACGTTTTCGAACTGACCCAGCTCACCAATCCGAACGATCGCAGTGCGGACGATATCGAGCGCATTCGCCGCGAAGTCGAAGAACTGCGCCGCGAGTTCTATACGCACCTGGGAGCCTCGCAGCGGCTCGGGCTGGCGCGTCATCCGCAGCGCCCGCAGCCCGACGACTATATCCGTCTGCTGTTTGAGAACTTCAGCGAGCTTCATGGCGACCGCGGGTTCGCCGATGACCCCGCGCTCCTGACCGGAATGGCCTGGTTTCACGGCAGCCCGGTGATGGTCATGGGCACCGTAAAGGGCCACGATACCAAGCAGCGCCTCATTCGGAATTTCGGCCAAGCCAAACCCGAGGGCTACCGCAAGTCTCTTCGGATCATGAAGCTAGCGGCGAAATTCGGGCGGCCGGTCCTGGTCTTCATCGACACACCGGGGGCATACCCGGGAGTGGACGCGGAGGAGCGAGGACAGGCTGAGGCCATCGCTCACAACTTGCGCGAGATGTCGCGCCTGCCCGTGCCGGTCGTGGTGACCATTACCGGGGAAGGCGGCTCCGGGGGAGCACTGGCCGTGGCCATCGGCGATCGGATCCTCATGCTCGAAAATTCCGTCTATTCGGTCATCTCGCCGGAAGGGTGCGCCTCGATTCTTTGGCGGGACGCGGCAAAGTCTGAAAGCGCGGCTGAGGCGCTTAAGATCACTTCTCTCGACCTGCTGCGCTTGAAACTGATCGATGAAATCGTCCCGGAACCCGATGGCGGCGCGCATTACGACCACGCTGCCGCGGCGCGGTTGCTTGACGCATCGCTCAAGCGCGCTCTGGAGGAGCTTTCACAGCTCCCCGCCCAAGAGCTGGTTGAGAAACGCTACCGCAAGTTCCGCAGTATGGGTGAATTCTTCGCCTGACTCTTCGTCCGGCCCGGACCAAACTCCGCGCCGGGAACCCTCGCGGCGAGTTTCCGTGCAGCGGAATCCGGGGGTTCGACGAAAGATCGTTCGAGAGGGAATTCTCGGTGGCCATCCGCGAATTGAAATTCCCGCCCGCTGTCCTGCACCGCGCGCGCGGCATTCGCGTCCTCCTGATGGACGTCGACGGCACGATGACCCCGGGAGTCGTCTGCCTGCAGGGCTTTCCGGACAACAGCGTCGCCGAAATGAAGGTCTTCAATGCGCACGACGGCGCGGGCATCAAGCTCGCCGGGATCATGGGCATCCGGACCGGCCTGATCACGGGGCGCGATTCGCCCGCAACGGCGCGCCGGGCGCGCGAAGCAGGCATGGAATTTGTCGTGCAAGGGCAACCCAGAAAACTCGAAGCCTACAAAGCCATTCTCGTGCGGGCCGGGGTCTCCGACGAAGAAGTCGCCTACGTGGGGGACGATTTGCCCGACCTGCCGCTGCTCGAACGCGCGGGACTGGCCGTCGCCGTGGCGAATGCAGCCTATGAAGTGAAGCGCGCCGCGCACTACGTCACGGCTGCCAAGGGCGGCGAAGGAGCTGTGCGCGAGGTCGTCGAGCTCATCTTGAAGGCGCAAGGCAGATGGAAGAAGGCCATCCCGCAGGCACTGGCATGATCGGCTGCCGGGCCGGCCCGTTTTACTGGAATCGAACGACTCCCTTCATGAAACACTACGTCATATCCTGACAACCACTTTACTACTTGCGCCAGCCTTTCGAACCTGCAATAGTTCTGGGATTTAGGGGAGCCGGACCTTGCGAGGCATTCACGTGAAGAGAAAAAGGACGTCGATGAATGATGACCGGCGGCGGAAACATCGTCACTGGCAAGTGACGGTCTACTATCACGACGGCGAGAAATTCGCGCGCGTTTACATCGATCGCGACCGCGCACAGAGCTTTGCCGACCGGCAGAGGAGATCGCCAATCGTGAAGACGACCCGCGTCCGAGAAGTGGATTGAGGTCGCGCTCGGATCGCCTCGACAGCTTCTTCTGTCGACTGAACTCGATTTGCCGCCGGCCGGGCCCGGTGCTGAGCCCTTGCGAAGATTGCTGGCGAGAACGGCGTTCTCCGCGTTACCCTTTTTGCCCTCGCCGATGGGCTCCGGAGGGAGGAGATTGCGGCCATGCGAACCGAAACCATCACGGTGACCGCACGCCAGCGAGCTTGTCGAGAATACGGCCAATCGTGCCCCCGCGTTTCGTTCGGCATCCAGAGCAAAGGGTTAGGTAATCCACAGGATTCTTGCAGCGTTACGGCTTGAACTGCACAGATTTGAGGCCTTGATTTAACGCGTCAAGCTCTCTCGGGGTGCCCGCAAAGACCGTGAACTGGATGAGATAACCATTGCGGATCGTGAGCGCGTCACTCGTGTAGGAATCGTCGCCGTTTGGCAGCACAAACTTAGTGTCAATTCGCGAAAATGTTTGGCCGCCAAGAACACAGTCGACGGGCCCACGGATGAGCTGGCCCGCATGGGTGCGTTTCATCAAGGAGGTGACTCTGTCCATCACCTCCCCCAACGTTTGGTCGCCCGCCGCAGCCGTGGCGTAGAGCAAAATCCTGGGACCGCGGACTCTGAAAGAAGTGCACCCCGCGCAGGTACGCCGTTCCTCCGGGAGCTCCGACACCATTAGCAACATGACGCTCCGTTTGCTGTCGCCTGTTGCGGGGGCAGCAGGGGGCATGTTCACCCTCTTCATCTCTCCGTCATCAACGGACCAGCCCTTCGGGAACTCGTAGGTCAACCCGATGGATTCGTTTCTATAAGAATTTCCGGACACGGAACCAACGTCCAAACTGGAACTTTGGGGCTCCGGAGTGAGCCGAAGGCCTGTCCGTATTCCTCCGTCCGCCCTCAAGCCCAAGAGGCATAGTAGGAGGAGCAATCCAGTTGCAACGGCCAACGTCGTTCCCGCCCGCGAACTGTGAAATCGATGCATGGAGGACTGCCCTACTGGCGTTTTCTTGCCAAGTGCAGAAAGACTATCATGCAAGTACGACATGATCGCGAGCGGAACGCGATCGCAGCCACATTCGCCGTCGCTTCTAGACGAGTCGAAATCGGCAGAGGCCTCACCAGGGGCGGGCCGAAGGCCTCCTATGTAGCTCGAGGATCCGCTGATGATCCCTATCGGGAAGTGCATCGGATGGAGAACTATCCGGATTCCTTGACTAAGCTTCACCCGATTCTTGCCACCTTGGCCAATCGGAATTGAACGCGGGCTAGCTTACTTCTAGATCGTGCAGCGGAATCGCCGACGGAGATAGGGCGGGGCAGGCGGCTAGCCGCCTGCCCCGTCCTGACCGCTTCTGGGGGTGGAATTTCAGAAAAGCAACTTCAGAGCAAATTGAATCTCCCTGCCGGGATCCTGCGATTGGACAAGTCCAAACGTTCCCGCGCCGCCTCCCCCGGTCGGTCCCGTAGTAATCACTCCGTTGCACAGCGGGCCGCAGGACGCAGCCGGTGCGCCAAAGATTGGCGTATTGGTCAGATTAATGAATTGAGTCATGAACTGCAGATTGAAACGCTCGCTGATGTGGAATTGCTTGGTAAGGTTCAGGTCCGCAGTCGTTAGACCCGGTCCGCGGAAGGAACCCACTCCGCAGTTTCCGAACGTGTATTGCGCCGGTAGCGTAACCGCGGCCGGATTCAGCCACTGCAGCCCGATGTTTCCCGCGATGTTCTCAAGAGCCTGATTGCCGTACTGCGAAACGCCGGACACGCAATTTGGCCGATAGGCTGCACCCACGCCGCCTCCGGTTTGAGACTGATCAGGAGCAGCGGGATCGATGGCAAAACCCGAGTGAATGTTGAAATCGGAGGCCACCGACCAGCCGCCAATGATCTGATTCACCACGCCGTTTACGCCGTTGCCGAAGTGGTGACCGCGGCCAAACGGCAGTTCATAGATCAGGAAACCATTGAAGGCGCTGGCCACATCGTTGATGCAGCGGCCATAGTCCGCCATTTGATCGTAGATGTTCTGGAAGAAAAAGTAGCCGCCGTTCGTCTGGCTTTGGCCGATTCCTTCTTCATCGCCGTACTGTCCGAAATAGCCGAGGGAGTTCGACAGGCACTTCGACCAGGTGTAGTTGGCCGTGAGCTCGAGGCCGTGGTAGGGGTGCTCGATGACCTGAAGCTCGAGGGCATCATACCGCTGGATGGCTTCCGAGTCGTTGTAGCGAACATTCGGCGGGCTCGCGCCGCAGCAATTGATCAGCGGCTGAGCAAAGGGTCCGGGGACTACGGTGCCATTTTGGATGATCCCTTGGTTCAGGAGGAAAATGTCGGTCATGTGATCGATCTTGTTACCCACATAGCCGGCGGAAACCGTGGTGGCATTTCCGAAGCGATGCTGGATGGTTAAATTCCACTGCTGGTCTACGGCGGGCTGGAGATTAGGATTGGTGGCGTGCACCGTGTCGCTCGCCAGGCAGTTCGGCGAGAGCGCTTCGAGCGCCGCCGCGGTGCAGATGGCGGGCGGGAAGGCCGAGTAGCCTTGGTCAAGCGTGGTTACAGGTTCCGGTAGACCCGTATTGTTTTCCTCGCGGGTAACTACGTTCGGAGGGTTGATGATGGCCATGTTTCCGACGCCGTTGCCTTCCATGTACGTCGAAATCCCATAAGCGCCGCGAACGACGGTGTCGGGCGCCCAGCCCGGTTGCCAGGCGAACCCCAGGCGCGGCTGAAAATTGTCGATTCCGGTATAGGTGTTGTAGTTCGTGCCGATCTCCGGTGCGCCAGTGATCTTGTTGAAGTTGACGTTGAGGGCGCCGTCTTCGTCTCCGCGGGGAGTCGTGAGTTCATAGCGCAGTCCCAAATTCACGGTCAGCTGGCTCGTGACGCGCCAGTTATCCTGAACGAACCCACCGAAAAGGCTGTTCCGCAGATGGAAATGCAGCGGGGTTCCCTCCTCGACGGCGGTTGGATCACCCAAGAGAAAATCGGCAAAGGGGTTGCCGCCGGAAGTGCCCGTATTGCCTGTAAATTGACCAGTAAAGCTGAACGAGCCGGCCAGCCCCTGATTGCCGGGATAGAGGTCATTCATGTAATACTTGAAGAACTCAAATCCGAAGTGAATCGAGTGGTTTCCGTGCGTCCAGGTGAGTCCGTCTTCTAGCTCAACGGTCGTGTCATGAAAGATTTCGACAAGATCGGCATTGCCAATGTCGGTGTACAGACCATTGAAACCGATGTCTGGCAGCACCGACACTGGGACTCCCGGGAGTCCGAATAGGGCCGGCAGATTCTGGCCACTCGGATTCGAATAGATCTGGTCGTTCGCCGGGAAGTCCTGGAAACCGACGCGCAGGTCGTTGACCAGCGTTGACGAAATGGCTCGCGAATAATCCGCCACGAAGTTCTTGAGAGGATATTGGCGCTCGAGGTTTGGAAACAGGGCGAGGCTGTTGGCCGTGTTGTTGATCACGTACTGCTGGGACCAGCGGCCCGTGATGTGGTCTCGATTGGTTGGCGACCAGTCGATCCTCATATCTCCCTGGTAGGAATTGATGTACTGGTTTTGGAGGTAGCTGCTTTCCGTAGCTGGTGGAAACAGCGAAGAGCTGACAATGGAGTTGGCTACCGAGCTGCGGATGGGCACTTGATTGTTGAGAAAGGGAGTCCGATCGGCCGGGGTGGTGCTCGAAGCGGGATCGTAGAGCTGCTCGGACGCGTTGCTGCAAATCCCAGAGGCATTGAAACCCGCGGTGCAAAGCGAGGAAAAATCGCCCGTTCGGAAGGCCGCCGGTACCGGCGCGAACGTCACCGGGCTAGCCGGCGTGTCGTAGAGCGACGTCTGCCAGTCGGCGAAGAAGAAGAGTTTGTTCTTGACGATGGGGCCGCCGAAGGTCGCGCCAAAATCGTTCCAATGCAAAGCCGGACGCGGCAGCACCTGGCCGTTGCCGTTGGGTCCGAGGTCGTAGTAGGTCACCGCCTTGTTCTGCCAGCTGTTGGCGTCCAGGTCCGTGTTGCGGAGAAATTCCCACAGGTCGCCGTGATATTGGTTGTTTCCTGACTTGAGCGTCTCGACCACCACGCCGCCGATGTAGTTGCCGTAGTCGGCCGGTGCATTCCCGGCGATCAGGTTGAACTCCTGAACGGCGTCCGGTGCCGGAACGTAGGCGACCTCATTGTTGTCGGGCTGGTTCGTGTCCATTCCATCGAGTGAGAAGTTGTTGTCCTGCTCGCGTGCGCCGTTGACGTAGGGGCGACCGGTTCCGAAAGTCGTCTGCGGTGCCTGGAAGGCAAAAATGTTGGGACTCGTGACGCCCGGTGTCAGCAGCGTGAGTTCATTGATGTTCCGCGTGGAGAGAGGCAAGTCGACAACAGCCTGCGCATTGACCACGGTTCCCACATCCGTCGCGTCGGTCTGAAGGATCGGCGCGGCCGAGGTTACCTCAATGGTTTGCGTGATCTGCCCGACCCTCATTTGCACGTCGATGCGCGCCACCTGGTTGAGCACCAGAGTGAAGGATGGTTGAACGGCCGTTTCAAAGCCCTTGGCCTCGACCTTGAGCTCGTAATGACCGACGGAAACTTCGGGCAGGTCATACACTCCCGCGTTTCCGGTTTCTGTGGACCACTTCGTTCCGCTATCGAGGTTCGTCGCGGTGACTGTGGCGCCCAGAACGGGCGCGCCCGACGGGTCGGTAATCGTGCCTGTGATGGTGGCCCTCACTTGCTGGGCCCCCAGCCGAGGGTTGGCCGCCAGAAGCGCGGCAACCGCAATCAGGACGAGACCGATGCCCCTAATGGACAACCGGCAGTTTCGCTTCACAAGAGCCTCCTGATCATCTTTGTTTGGCTGCTGCTATAACCCACTCACACCATGCTTGGCCGTGAGCTATATAGCAGGAATCCGTGCTTGTCAAGCGAAATTTGTCTTGCAATCGCAGAATTCTTGCGGTAGAAGGGCAGGTGCCGGCGGAAGGGATCGAAGGCTCTATAGCACGTGGCCAAAGCTAGGCTGCCGCTCTATAGCTAGTCATAGAACTCGTGGAAAGCCTTGCATCCCATGGCAAACTGTGTGAAATCAACCGGCAGGGCAGGAAGAGACCTCGGGGCGCGGAGACCGATGAATAACAATCACCGGAACGGCGAACCAGCGTATCGCCGTATACAGAATGCAATCCGCAAGCGCATTGAATCGGGGAAGTTGCGCACGGGCGACCTCGTTGAATCGGAGCGCGAACTGGCCAAGATTCACCGGGTCAGCCTCATGACCGCGCGCCACGCGCTCACCGATCTCGCACGGGAAGGAATCGTTGAACGCAGGCATGGCGCAGGCACGTTCGTGGCGCCCCCCAAGATCCATTTCAACAAGCTGATGAGCTACAGCGAGCAGATGGCCAGCCGCGGGCTTTCGGCTCGCTCGCAGATCGTTCGCCTGAGCGCGAGCGAAATGAATCCGGAGATTGCGGCCCGGCTTTCCCTGCCCTCCTCGACGTCCCTTACGGTGATCCAGCGTGTGCGCCGCGCGGCGGACGAGCCCTTCGCATTCGAGACTTGCTACCTTTCCGCCGGCGAATTTCCCGGCCTGGCCAGCCCGGCCCTCGAGCGGAGTTCGCTTTTTTTGACGCTGGAGAGGGATTACGGGCTGACCCTGGCCTATGCGGACGAAGAAATTGATGCCACCGATGCGGATCAGCGGACGGCGGACCTGCTCGCCATTCCCCGCGGAACGGCCATGCTGCGCATCCGGCAGCTCATCTATTCGAGCAAAGGAACGCCGACCATCTATGTGGTCGGCCTGTATCGTTCGGGGAGGCACACGCTGCTGATTCGCCGCTTCCGCTAACCGGCGGAGCCTGGACAGCCGTCAAAAGCATGGCCAACGAATCCCAACCGCCATCTCTCCCACCGAAATTCCCGCATGCCATGCTCCGGGAGATTCACGAACAGCCGCAGGCCATTCGCGAGACCGTCCGACGAAATGTGGAAGGCGACATCATTTTCCCCCGCGCCCTCGAGCCCCTCGAGACGGCGCTGCTCGCCTTTAAGAAGATCATCATTGCCGCCAGCGGATCGAGCCGCCACGCCGGGCTGGCCGGCGAGATCATGATCGAGGACCTGGCCGGTGTTGCCGTGGATGTGGAATACGCGAGCGAGTATTGTTATCGCTCGACGCACGCAGGCGCCGATCCGATCGTCATGGTCATCACGCAATCGGGCGAAACGGCCGATACGATCGCCGCGCAGCGCGAGGCGCTCGCCCGCGGGGCGGAAACCGTGGCCATCTCGAACGTCGCGGATTCGACCATCTCCCGCGAAGCCACGGCCCGACTGCATACCTTCGCCGGACCCGAACGCGCGATTCCGGCGACCAAAAGCTTCACGGCGCAGCTCACGATTCTCTACCTTTTCTCCCTCTTCCTCGCGCGCCGGCTCGGGCGCATGACTTCGGAGGTGATTCGCGGACGCCTGAACGAACTCTGTGCCATACCGGAGGGGATCGAGCGCTGCCTGGCCGTTTGGGATGCCGAGGCCCAGAATTGCGCCCGGCTGTTTCAGCCGACGCGGTCGTTTCTTTTTCTGGGTCGCGGTGTGCATTACGCGATTGCCCGTGAGGGCGCCCTCAAACTGAAGGAAATCTCCTACGTTCAGGCCGAGGGTTTGCCCGCCGGCGAACTGCGCCACGGGCCGAACGCGCTCGTCGACGAGAGGCTCACCACGATCGTACTGGCCGCGCGCGATGACGCGGACGCTGACTCGGTGGTCCGTTACGAGAAGACGCTCGGCGTGCTGGAATATGTGAAAGCGCGGGGCGGCAGGGCGGTAGCCGTTGCGACCGAAGGCGATCTGGAAATTCCGGCCCTGGCCGACCGCGTGTTCTTTGTTCCCCGGGCTCCCGAGCTTCTACTGCCCATACTCGAGGTTGTGCCCCTGCAGCTGTTCGCCTACCACTTTGCGGTTCTGGGCGGCTCGGATGTGGATAACCCACGCAATCTGGTTAAAGCCGTGGTCAGCGAGTGATCGAGATGCGGCCGAGGTTGCCACCCTCGATTTTTGAAACCTGCTTCCCCAAGGCGGCATCCTAACTAGCGAGGGCCGCAAGAAGGGAGCACCGCGGCTCTCAGCCACAGGAATTCGCAGCAGGCCTGCTCGGTTTCCACGGCACATATAGCCTTACACCAAGGAGATCGAGACTATGCGTATTCGTGCAGGATATCTGGGGACAGCGTTCGCACTTTTCATGTTTGCAGTACCCGTGTGGGCCCACACAGACACCGTGCAGTTCACGGCGGTGAGCAGCACCGAGATTGGTACGACCGAACTCAAGCCGGGAAACTACAGGTTCGAGGTCGCCGTCAACGGCGAGAAGGTGAAAGTGGTCGACCAAGATAGCGGAAAGACGGTTGCCGAAGTGCCCTGCCACTGGGTAACACTCGACAAAAAGCCCTACAGCACGGAAGTCGTGGTCACCAAGGGCCAAGTGACGGAGATTGACTTCCACGGGCAGATCCGCGCGGTTCGAGTCGGCTGATCAGGCCATAGGAACCACTTAACGCGGGCAGAGAGACCAGCCAGGGGCGGGAGAAATCCCGCCTTCTCTTTTTGTTTTTGCCTTATTTCAGGTAGCGCGCAAGCCACTCGAGAAAGATTTTGTACCACAGCTCGCTGTCTTGGGGCTTGAGCACCCAGTGACCCTCGGAAGGGAAGATTGCGAGTCTTGAGGGGACACCCTGCCGCTGGAGGGCGGTGAAGAACTCAAGGTCCTGCGTGTAGGGAACACGAAAATCGAGTTCGCCGCCAATCACGAGCGTGGGCGTCTTATACTTCCCGAGCGCAGCCGCAAATTCGCTCGGGGACCATTCTCTGTAGAGCTCGGGGTGGGACCAGGGCGGGCCGCCGAACTCCCAGTCCATGAACCATAGCTCCTCGGTTCCCCCGTACATGGCCGTTTCATCATACGGGCCCGCGTGGCTGATCAGACATTTGAAGCGGCCGGTGTGCGTTGAGATCCAGTCGATCATGTATCCGCCGTAGGAACCGCCCGCGGCGGCCACGCGCGCCCCGTCGATGAAGGGAAACTTTGCGATGGCCGCATCCAAGCCATTCATGAGGTCCGTGTAGACCTTCCCTCCCCAGTCGCGGCTGATTTCTTCGGTGAATTTCGCTCCGTAGCCAAACGAGCCGCGCGGGTTAATCATCAGGACCACGTAACCTGGCGCAGCCATCACCTGCGGATTCCAGCGGTAGCCCCAGTCGTCGTCCCATTCGCCTTGCGGGCCGCCGTGAATGAGCAGCAGCAGCGGGTATTTCCGAGACGCGTCGAAATCGGGCGGCCGCAACAGCAAACCCTCGACTTGCGCCCCTTCGGCGCCAGAGAACCAGAATGCCTCGGCGGGGGGAAGATTCAGGCGCGCCAAAATATCCGCGTTCTGGTGCGTGATGCGACGCAAATCCGTGCCGTCGGAGTTTGCGATGAAAACCTCGGCGGGCAGGGTCAGGCTCGAGCGAGTGAAGACGAGGGTTCGACCATCACGGCTGACCCCGAGGTCTCCGTTTGCCCCGTGCGCGACGAGCTCGGTGGGCGGACCACCCGGCGGGACGGCGATCGAGTAGATGGGAATCTCGGCTTTTTCTTCAGTGAGGAAGTAGAGGGTTCTGCTGTCGGGCGACCAGGCGAACTGTTCGACGTTGCGGTCGAAATCCTCGGTCAAATTGATCTGCTTTTCCTTCTTCCGGTCATAGAGCACGAGGCGCCAGCGGTCGCTTTCATAGCCGGGCTGTTTCTGCGCGCGATAGGCGATCCATTTTCCGTCGGACGAATACTGGCCGCCCCAATCATTGGCGGGGTTGGTCGTGATGCGTTTCGGCGCGCTTAGGCCGGAGACGGGAACGGTGAAGAGATCTCCGTTCGTGCTGAGCGCTTGGTCTTCGTCGGTATTCGCGGTGAAGCAGAGCTCTTGGCTGTCGGGCGAGAACGCGATGGACTCCGGCTCGCCCAAGTTGAATGGCGGAACATCGTAATCGGCCCCGGGCGTCAGGTCGCGCGGCGTGCCGCCGCTTGTCGGCACGACGAAGAGGTGGCTGCGCGTGCCGTTCGACCAGCTCGTCCAATGGCGATACAAGAGCTTGTCGTAGATACGCGCCTTCGACTGGCTCTTTTCGACCTCCGCCAGGCGATCCTTGTTGCAGGCGTCGTCTTTGCAGTCCGGGAATACGCGCGAGGTGAATGCGATCCATTTGCCGTCGGGCGACCATAGTTCGTTGTCCGCTTCCGTTGAAAGGAATGTGACGCGGTTCCCTTCACCGCCGAGCAGCGGGATCGTGTACACCTGCGCGGTTCCGTCGCGAGCGGACAGAAAGGCGAGCCTTTGACCGTCGGGCGACCACCGCGGTCGCTGGTCACTGCCGCCGCGTGTGAGGTGCCGCGCTTCGCCGCCACCGGCGGGCACGATCCAGATATCGCTCAGCGTGTGATTCTTGTCGAGGTCTGGAGTCGCCACCACATAGGCGATCCACTCGCCGTCCGGCGAAATCTGCGGGTCGCTGACCCGGTGCATGGAAATCAGGTCGCTAAAGGTTATGGCGTGCCGCTCGGGCGCCTGAGCCTTCACGGTCGGCGCGAGCCAAACGAGCCACGCGGCAAGAAACCAGATTGTCCGAGCACACACCCCGGAATTCATAAGTGCCCTCCGGCAATTACTTCTGAAGCGAACGGGGGATGATGGCACTTCTGCGCCTGTTTTCCAAGCTGGCGGGATGCTCAAAGCAAAAGCCCGCCTGCCTCCGCCGATGGCTCAAGGCAGGGTTGTCGAAAGATTTCCTCTACCAGGGGGGCTGGCGGTCACAGCAGCTGTCAGTCGCTTCGGGCCGGGATTGAGCGGCCAACGGCCCATGTGTAGCCATCCGGGTCGGCCACGATCACATCGCGCCATCCGTGCGGCATATCCTGGCAGGGCTGTACGATGACCGCGCCATACTGCCGGGCGCGTGCTTCGAGCGCGTCCGGATCGGTAGCGAACAGGCGCAGCTCGACTCCGAGTCCGCGGCGCTCTTGGCTGGTGAGCGCTCCGTACCAGGGGTGGTGGTCGTAGGTGTGGTCGGCATGCAGCATGAATTCGAGGGATTGAATGCGCAGGGCAGCGAAGTCGACGTCGGAGTAAACAAGCGTTGCGCCGAGCACCTTCCTATAGAAGGAGATCGACCGGGGGAGATCGGAAACCAGCAGGTTCACGGTGAAGAAGGGAAGCGTGCGGCCATAGTCATCCGCCGTCATCCACGATTCGCCCGTACGTTTTTGGGTCATCCTGTTCGGCGGACTCTTGCCGTCTCCCTTTCCGTGTGCCAGACCCTGCCAAACGCGCGCGGTTAGCGAAGCTTTCGCGAGCCGAAGAAGAGAAGCGCCGCGCCCAGGACGACTTCCGCGGCGCTGGCCGGCCGCGGGATGGAGACCACTTTGCGGGTTTCGATCACCACCCGCTGATTCGCAGTGATCTCCTCGCGCTGACTGACCCGATAGGAGAAATTCGGTTTGATGAGTGCGATGATGCCCAGCGCAAGGAAGAGAACTCCAAAGACGCTATAGGGCGTCAGCTTCCACTGCTTTGGCCAACCGATCTGCTGTTTCACGCTCACGGAAACTCCAGCGCGTCCGCGCGAATCGCTCTATTGTCCGGCGGGTTCCGAGGTGACCTGCGTGGCCGGAGAGAGCGGATGCAGGATCTCACTCAGATAGTCAGGGCGATTCGTTTCGCGTTGCATATGCGGATAGAGCAGGCCGCCATGATAATCGATCGAGATGGTTTGCAATTCCGGTCCGTTGGCCGTGGTCAACTGAATGGCCTGTTTGCTGTTTTTCGCGGCATCGATCGCGAATTCGAGGGTTTCCAGGGAGAACTGGCGGCCGTTGACGCCGGTGATCTTCATGCCGGGTCCGATCCCGGCGTTATAGGACGGCTCGCCGTGTGTCACATCGACGATCACGCCGTCTTCGCGAACGGTCGCGCCGATCGAGAAGCTAAGGTCAAGCGTGTGGAACAGAATCGCCTGGTTCCGCTCGATTTCATTGGGCTGCTCGTTGTAGACGAGCTTCCATCCCGCGTTCTCGATCGATTCGAGCGGCGTGCTGGGCGCAAGTGAATCGAGGTGCCCGCGAAAAAAGCCGGTCCAGTCATAGGGGGCGATGGAATTGAGCGCGGAGACCAACTCCTCGAAGGTGTAGGTCTTGAGTGCGGGCTGGTTGCTGGGGCCGGCGTAGAAGGTCTTGCAGAAATCGTTCATCGACTTTCGGTCCTCCGTGAGGTGGCGAATCGTCGTGTCGACATCGAGCCACAGCATTTCCCCTTCTTCGTAAAAGTCCGTGCCGCGCCGCCAGTTGGCCCAGTCCGTACCGGCATCGTAAAGGAAAGGTGCGGCGTTCGCTGTGTCCTGCAGAGGCCGCCAGTCGCGTCCCGGACGATGTTCATAGGTGGCAATCAGATAGGAAAGCGCTTCCCTGTACTGCTCGTCAGTCCAAAGCCCCGTGCGCGCCGTCAGCACGTTGCCCAGGTATTCGGTCAACCCCTCATAGACCCACAGCAAATCATCCTTCATGGGCTGCTGATAGTCGGGCGTGGCCAGGCCGGCCGGCCGGCGATACTTGCCGTTCCAGGAGTGCACGAATTCGTGCGGGAGCAGGCCCGCGAAGTCAAGCCTTTCGCCGGGGTCGATCAAGCTGCGCTCGGAGGTGCGATCGTCGCTCGACTCGTGGTGTTCGAGCCCGAAGTGAGCCACGTCGTCGCTGAGCGTCAGAAGGAAGTGGTAGTCGCGATAATGGCGGATCTCGAACAAAGCGCCCGTTTCGGCTACCAGATTGCGGAAATGCAGTTCCATTTCCGGTGGCATGGCCAGCGCCGCGGGGCTGTCAGAGGCAATATCCATTTCATGATCGGGCTCTTGGCCTGGAGTGAGGTCGATTCTTCGGAAATAGCGGCCGGTGAGAACCGGCGAATCGACCAGCGTGTTGAGCGGCACGGGCGAAAAGTCAATCGTAGTTCCGGTTTGTTTCCCGCCGGGAAGCGCCGTGCCGAACGTCCACCCGGCGGGGATCTTCAGGCTCGGAACGAAAATCAGGTCATGCACGGCATAGCCCTTCGGATAAAGCAGCACCTGGTTCCAACTGAGCACGTCGAGCGAGGCGGTGGCCGACGCGCCGGCGGAAAATCCGCTGGCGGGCGCCGAGAGGAGGAAATCAAGGTCGACGTCGAGCGAATTCGCGCCGGGCGGTATGTCGAGGTGAATTGCGAACATGTCCACGAGATCCCGCTGCCAGCGAAGGGTTTGTCCGCCGGCCGTGAACTTCATTCCCGCAACGTTGATAATCGGGCCGTCGGGCATGTGCTCGCCGGGAATCCATTCGGGGTAATAGAGCGTCAATTCACCCGGCTGGACGGGAATCTGTTCGTGCGCGTGGAGAATCTTCTGCGGCGCGTGGGAGGCGTCAACGGACAGGCGAAAGGTGCCAAGCGGCGCCTGGGCCTGCGCGTGCGCCAGGGGGACAACAAGAACCATGAAAGCAAACAAAACGACGCTAAGAGGGGCCTTGGGTCCGGAAACAAGCATTCATTCCTCCATGCAAAACCGGCTCTTACAGAGTAGCAGAGACACCGCTCGGCTCGGGGCGGTCCGTCCGGGCATCAGAAAGGCGGCGTCGCCGTCTTTCGCCCCGGATGGAAGAAGGGCAGCGGTTTGACACTGGCGCGGGCTTTGTGCCGCGTGCCTTCCACGGTGAACTCGATCTGCAATTCCGTCTCGGGAGCGGCGTGGTGGCGATCGAGGCTGGCGAGCGCGATCATTTTCTTGAGAGTTGGCGACCAGGTGGTCGAAGTGGCCTTGCCGACCTGCAGACCGCCGCGATAGACGGGCACGGCAACACGGGAGGCGGTCGAGGGCAGCTGGGGCGGGAGGCCGACGGCATCATATAGACGTTCGATATCCTCCCAATTCAGTTCAAGTCCCATGAGAACCCGCTTGGGGCCTCGGCGGTTTTCCTCGGCCAGCGCCGCGCGGCCAATGAAATGCTCCTTGCCCAGATCGACTAGCCTACCGAGCCCAATTTCATACGGGGAGTACTTCTGGGACTCGATCAGAGCCTTCTTGCTGCTGAAGTAATCGACTTCGATCAAGATCAGCCCGGCTTCGATGCGCGCGATGTCGAGCGCCAGCATTCCGGCGGCCTGCAGGTCGAATGGCCGGCCGCGGTCGACGAGCGCATCCCAGACACGCGGCGCATCATCCCAGGGAATCCAGATTTCATAGCCGAGGTCGCCGGTGTAGCCGGTCCGGGAGATTTGGACCTCGACACCGCCTATGCGCCCGGGCGTCCATCGAAAGTATTTCAGATTCGCGATGTCGGCCTCGGCGGCTTGGGCCAGCAGCTTGGCCGAGGTGGGTCCCTGCAAGGCGAGCGCCGCCAGCTGACTGGAAATGTCTTCGATCGTGACCTCCAGGCCAAGCGCGTTCTGATGGAACCAACGCAGGCTCGGATCGGCGGCCGTCCAGCGGTATAGATTCTCGTCCAGGCGCGAGATCGTGCCGTCGTCAATGACTTTGCCCTGCTCGTCGCACCAGCAGCAGTAAACGACCTGACCCGGGGAAACCTTACGGATATCCCGGGCGATGACGCGATTGACGAACTTCGTCGCGTCGCGCCCCCCGATCCGGTATTTGTAGAGCGGGGTAACGTCGATCAGCGCCGCGGCGTTGCGAATCGCGTTGTACTCGTGCTCGTGGTGCGTCTCGTAGACGCTCACCGCGTAGTAGCCTGACCACTCGCGGTAGTTCAGACTTTCGCAGAGCCGAAACGTTCGGTCATGAACCGCGGTTCCAATGGGCACGCTCGCTCCTCCCCCGCCATGTCGCTCGTGAAGCGGGCGCGATTATACTGGTGGCATTCAAAGCACGGCAAGCAAGACCGTGCTCGGGGGCGGTTTCGCGTTTAATCTTTGGACCCAAAAATTATGACTATTTTTCCCCGTGCCTGTCCTTCTTGCAGATACCGGATGGCCTGGCCTACCTGAGCCAAGCTCTAACGCTAGTCGACGACCGGTGTCACCCTTTCGGCTTTCAAAGGGTTGTGCATGATGGCCAGGTCTTCGTTGTTCATTCTTGCGATGAACAGGACGAGCTTCTGACTTCATCGTCCTGAGGGGCAGGCTTTTCGAGTTCCCTAACTTGGACGACCTCCGGAGGCCCATATCGGGTATAGACCGCGGCTTTCATGGTGTTTCCCCCTCCCAGTTCACGCTCGATCCCTTGTTTGTTGCCGAGTGATCCACCCGGACAAAGGTACCGCTAGCCGACCGCCCGTTTAACCCTTGGGGCCAGGCTTTCGTTTCGACAGAAGCCGTCAGCGTCCAAAGGCTTGGCTCGATTTCGTCGCGCCAACGGCCATGGCATTTCTCGGGTGACCGGAAGGTACGTCACTTTGCGAGATTTTCGAAGAAAACTAAGGCCATTACATCACGCGAGTTCGCTGGCCTCGCGGCCCCGCATCTCCCTCCCTAAATAAGCTGGCCGCTCTGAGAAATCATCCGAGGAGGTAACCTCTGCCCGGCCATAACGCTGGGGCATTCGCGCTCTGGTCCTTGTCGGTGCGCATCGTGACCTGTAAAATGCGTCGGCTCCATGGCGAAACGTTACGACGCAATTGTGATCGGCGGCGGGCATAACGGTCTGGTGAATGCCGCCTATCTGGCGCGCGCGGGAAAGAACGTCCTGGTTCTCGAGCGTCGCAACGTTCTTGGCGGGGCCGCCGTGACGGAAGAAATCATTCCGGGTTTCAAGTTTTCGGTTTTCTCCTATGTGGTCTCGCTGCTGCGCCCGGAAATCATTCGCGATCTCGACCTGCCGCGGCACGGAATGGAAATCCTGCCGCTGGACGGCACCTTCACGCCGATGCCCAACGGCAATCACCTCTGGCGGGTAAACGATCACGCGCAGACACGCCGCGAGCTCGAACGCCATTCGAAGATCGACGCCGAAGCCTACGACGAATTCGGCAAAGCCATGGTGCAGATGTGCCGTTTCGTGAAGCCGATCCTGGGCATGATTCCTCCCGATCCGACTTCGCTCGACCCGCGCGACCTCCGCAAGCTGGCCTTCCTCGGGCGGCGCTTCCAATCGCTTCCCGCGGATGACAAATACAATCTCATTCAGTTGATGACCATGAGCGCGGCCGATTTTCTCGACCAATGGTTCGAGACCGACGTGCTCAAGGCCACCATGTCCGCCTCCGGAATCATCGGAACGTTTCTCGGCATTCGCTCGCCCGGGACGGCTTACGTTCTGTTGCACCACTACATGGGCGAAATCGACGGCGTCTTTCGGTCCTGGGGGTTCAGCCGGGGCGGAACGGGGGCCATCTCGAATGCCATCGCGGACGCCGCGCGCGAGGCGGGCGCGGAGATCCGCCTCGAGGCCGGCGTATCGCGCATCATGGTGAAGGGCGGCGCCGCGCAGGGAGTTGCGCTCGAAAACGGGGAGGAAATTCGCGCCGGGGTGGTTTCCTCGAGTGTCGATCCGCGATTGACCTTCCTCAAATTCATCGAATCGCGCGAATTGCCGGACGATTTTATCGACGAAGTGCGCCGCTACAAGTTTCGTGGGTCCTCGGGAAAGGTGAATCTCGCGCTCGACGCCCTGCCCGAATTCACTTGTTTTCCGGGCGCCGGACGTCACCTGCGCGGCGCAATCTCGATTTCCCCTTCCACCGAATACATGGAGCGTGCCTACGATCAGGCCAAGTACGGTGAGTTTTCGCGGCGTCCCTACATCGACATTGTGCTTCCGACACTCACTGATCCTTCGCTCGCTCCTCCCGGCAAGCACATCATGTCGTGCTTCGTGCAGTACGCCCCGTACCAGCTCGCCAGGGGCCATTGGGATGAGCAGAGGGAGCGCTTCGCCGACACCGTGGTCGACACGATTTCCGAATACGCGCCGAACCTCAAGAAGATCATTCTTGGCCGCCAGGCGATGACCCCGCTTGACATCGAGCGCACCACCGGCCTAAGCGAGGGCAATATTTTCCAAGGCGAGTTGTCGCTCGAACAGCTTTTCTTTTTGCGGCCCGTGGCGGGCTGGGCGCGCTACCGCACGCCCATCAAGGGCCTGTACATGTGCGGCTCGGCGACCCATCCGGGCGGCGGAATCATGGGTGCGCCGGGCCGGCTGGCAGCACTCGAAATCTTGGGCGCGAGAGAGAAGCACTGATCGTGGCGGCCGGGCGCGAGATCGTGATCATCGGCGCGGGACACAACGCCCTGGTGACCGCATTTTATCTCGCGCGCGGCGGGCTCAAGCCGCTCGTGCTCGAGCGCCGGGGAATCGTGGGCGGAGCCGCCGTCACCGAGGAGTTTCACCCCGGCTTTCGCGGCTCAACAGTTGCTCATACCGGAGGGCCCCCGCTCGCCTCCATCGTCCGCGACATGCAGCTCGGCCGGCATGGGCTCGAAAAGCTCGAGTCCCCGGTACGCATCTTCGCGCCGACGCTCAACGGGCGCGGGCTCACCCTTTACACCGACCCGCGGCAATCGGCAGCCGAGATTAAGAAATTCTCGAGCAAAGACGCGGAGAGCTACCTCGCATTTCACGAAGCCCTGGCGCGCGCCTCGTCGATCATTGCCGAACTGCTCGACCAGACCCCGCCGTCGATGGACAAACCCTCCCCCCAGGATGCTTGGAGGCTCATCCAGATCGGCCGGAAACTGCGGCGGCTGGGCAAGAAGGAAATGCCCCGTCTGCTTCGCTGGGGACCGATGGCTGTCGCGGATTTCGTTGCGGAATTCTTCCAGACAGATTTGCTCCGAGCCGTCGTCGCTGCGCGGGGAATTTTCGGCGCCGCGCTCGGGCCGTGGTCTGCTGGATCAACGGCGCTCTTGCTTCTCCGCGCCGCCGCTGACCCGTACCCGATCGGAAATTCGGCCACGCCGCGCGGAGGCCTGGGGGCACTCACTGCCGCGATGGCTTCCGCCGCCAAGCAAGCTGGCGCGCGGATTCGCACGAAGGCGGAGGTCGAACGGATTGAAGTGAAGAACGGGGCCGTTTCCGGCCTAGCGCTTCGGAGCGGAGAGGAAGTTCGCGCCGACATCGTGATTTCAGGCGCCGATCCTCGCCGGACGTTTCTGGGCCTGCTCGATCCCGTTCATCTTCCGCCCAGTTTTGTGGTGAAGATCGGGCATTACCGTTCAAACGGTACGATGGCCAAGCTGAATCTCGCACTTGACGCCTTGCCGGAATTCACCTCGGCCAAGGATTCTGGCGCCGGAAATGCCGTGCTGGCCGGACGAATTCACATCGGCCCCGGCATCGATTACCTCGAGCGCGCGTTCGACCATTCAAAGTACGGCGAGTTCTCGCGCGAACCTTACCTGGACGTGATGATTCCCACGCTGCTCGATCCCTCGCTTGCCCCGGCCGGGAAGCACGTGATGTCGATTTGCATGCAGTTTGCCCCCTATGAGCTCGAAAAGAACGACTGGGCCAGCCAGCGCGACGCTTTGCGCGACACGATCATTGGCACGCTGGCCCGCTACGCACCCGATCTTCGGTCGAAAATCGTGGCCGCCGAGACGATTACTCCGGCCGATCTGGAATCGACCTATGGGCTGACGGGCGGACATCCCTTTCACGGCGAACTGGCACTCGATCAGCTTTTCACCATGCGCCCGCAGCTTGGCTGGGCGCGCTACCGTACGCCGGTCGGCGGGCTATACCTGTGCGGCAGCGGAAGCCATCCCGGCAACGGAGTGACCGGTCGATCGGGCGCAAATGCCGCGCGCGAGGTTTTAGCCGATCTCGGCCGCTAGCCGCCCGGGGGGCTTCTTCCCCCCGACGAGGTTTGCTTTTTACGCACCTCCGACGGAACGGCTGGCTCAGCCAAGCCCATATTCTCGCTAGACTTACAGAACGATTCATTCCATGAAAAGTTCAGATGGTGGTCAACTGATGGATGTCGCGAACGAGCTGGACTGGCGCAAGCGAAGGCGCAGCCGGCGCATTCGGGCTCGTATACGCATCCTCGTCCGAATCCAGGCGCGCGACAGGGAAGCAGTCACCGAGGAGACCGATGCGCTCGTCGTGAACGCGCACGGGGCCCTGATCATCCTGGCGGCGGAGGTAAGGAAGGACCAATTTGTCACCGTCGTGAATCGGAAAACCAAAGAAGAACTGCTTGCTCGTGTGACCGAAATCGGCGAGCGGTTTATGGGTAAGGCGCAAGTCGGGATCGAATTCATCAGCCCAGCGCCGGAGTTCTGGGGCGTTCCGCACCCCAAAGACTGGGATTCCCCCTCGCATCTGCACGGACCACTCTCGCGCAAGCCGTAGCTCGCCCGAGCCGAACCGTTGGCGCCAGCGCGCAGGTGGGGACCCGCAGCAAGACTTGGCGCGTCGGCGGTGCGCCTGGGCGGACGGCTTGTTCGACTTGGCGGCGGGCGATAAAATCAGAGTTCGCACCTGGGTTCAAGAAGACCCAATAAGGGGGAGCACAATGACCTCGCCGGCGACAACGCTCGAGAGGGGCGAGTTTCAGAACGAGCCGTTCATCGATTTCACCAAGCCTGAGAACCACAAGGCCATGGAAGACGCGCTCCGGACAGTGAAATCGATGTTCGGGCGTGAGTATCCGCTCCTGATCGGCGGCGAGAGGGTCACGACGGCAGACAAAACGCAATCGCTCAACCCCTCTCATCCCCAGGAGGTGGTCGGGATTTTCCAGAAGGCCACCGTCGAGATGGCCAACCGGGCGGTCGAAGCGGCAAGTCGCGCCTTCGAGCGCTGGAAGCGCGTTCCGGCGGAAGAGCGCGTCGGCTACATCTACAAGACGGGCGAAATCTTGCGCAAGCGGCGGTTCGAGCTGGACGCATGGCTCGTCTACGAGATCGGCAAGACCTGGCCGGAAGCGGACGCGGATATCGCCGAGTTGATCGATTTCTGCGAATACTACGGCCGCGAAGCGCTTCGCCTGGCCCAACCGCAGAAGCTTTCGCCCATGCGGGGCGAAAAGAATTATCTGAAGTACATCCCCCTGGGGGTCGGCGTTGTGATTCCGCCATGGAACTTCGCCGCTGCCATCATGGGCGGCATGACCATCGCCTCGATCATCACCGGGAATACGGCGATTGTGAAGCCGTCGAGCGATTCGCCCACTATCGCGGCCCTTTTCGTCGATATTTTGTACCAGGCCGGGGTGCCGCGCGAGGTCGTGAGCTTCCTCACGGGTCCCGGTGGCACGGTCGGTGAAGCGCTGGTGACGCATCCCAAAACGCGGTTCGTCGCTTTTACGGGATCCAAAGAGGCCGGTTTGCGCATCAGCGAGCAAGCGTCCAAGACCCAGCCGGGGCAGGTGTGGATCAAGCGCACGGTGCTCGAAATGGGCGGCAAGGACGCCATCGTGGTGGACGATGAGGCTGACGTGGACGCGGCGGTCGAGGGTGTGGCCCAGTCGGCGTTTGCCTACCAGGGGCAGAAATGCTCGGCGTGCTCTCGCGCGATCGTGGCGGAGAAGGTCTACGACGAATTCCTAAGCAAGCTCATCGAGCGCGTCAAGAAGATTAAAGTCGGGCCAAGTGACGATCCGTCGAATTACATGGGTCCGGTGATCAATCAAGGGGCCCTGCGGACGATCCTGGGCTATATCGATACAGGCAAAAAAGAAGGGCGAGTGCTGAGTGGCGGAAAGGCGGCCGGGGGCGACGGCTACTTTGTTGAGCCCACGGTGATCGCGGACGTTTCCCCGAAGGCTCGCCTATTCCGCGAAGAGATTTTCGGGCCCGTGCTGGCGGTCACCAAGGCCAAGAACTTTGACGAGGCGCTAGCCCTGGCGAACGACAGTGAATTTGGGCTGACCGGTGCGGTCTACACGCGGAACCCGGAAAAGGTCGTCCGCGCGGCCGAGGAATTCCACGTCGGCAATCTGTACATGAACCGCAAGTGCACGGGTGCAATGGTGGGCGCCCATCCGTTCGGCGGATTTAATATGTCGGGAACGGACTCAAAGTCGGGCGGCCAGGATTATCTGCTCTTGTTCCTGCAGGCGAAGACGGTCTCTGAGAAGCTGGGCGCGACGAAGTAAGGCCGAGTTTCGGCGCCCCGGGGCTCGGGCCCCTCGACCCCTTGGGCGCAAAACTGCTTTTTCCCCTTTTCTCTTTCCGAGGTTCTTTGACATTATTCTTGCGTGCCCAAACGAAAACGAGTCTTGAGCGGTATGCGGCCCACGGGCCGGCTTCATCTTGGCCACTATTTTGGGGCGCTTCAGAACTGGATCAGGTTTCAGGATGAGTACGACTGTTTCTACTTCGTCGCAGACTGGCACGCCCTGACCACGCACTACGCAGATACATCCTCGATCGCCGAGAGCACGCTCGAGGTCGTGACCGACTGGCTTGCCGTGGGTCTCGATCCGGCGAAGTCGACGCTCTTCGTCCAGTCGAATATCCTCGAGCATGCCGAGCTCGACGTTCTGCTCTCGATGATCACCCCGCTTTCCTGGCTCGAACGCGTTCCGACCTATAAGGAGCAAATCGAGAATCTCAAGGACCGCGACCTGGGCACCTACGGTTTTCTCGGCTATCCGCTTCTCCAGGCCGCCGACATCGTCATGTACGGCGACCCCAAGCAGGACTTGCTCGTGCCGGTCGGCGAGGATCAAGCCCCGCACGTTGAGCTCACGCGTGAAGTCGTCCGCAAGTTCAATTCGCACTTCGGCTTTGAAGTCAGAAGTCAGGAGGCTGGTTTTGCGGGCGCCCTGGAGCGGCTAAAGCTCGCGATTCCCTTTACGCCGTCCGTCGAGGACGCGGCGGTCCCCGGAGAGCAAACGCTTCGGGAGAACCCTTGGGTGTTCCGGGCCCGTTCAGCAGAAATCGGCTGGGATAACTTCCGCCGCGAGGTCGGAGGTGACGCGAAGTACTTTCGCATGAATTCGATCCTGCGCGAGCCCGCCTACGTGGCCACGGAAACACCGCGCCTGCCGGGCACCGATGGCCGCCGCATGGCCAAGTCCTACGGCAACGCGATCTGGCTCTCCGATCCCCCCGAGCAGCTGCGCAAAAAAGCCCTGAACATGATGACGGATCCGCAACGCGTCCGGCGCAGCGATCCGGGGCGGCCCGAAGTGTGTCCCGTCTTCGCCTATCACAAGCTGTTTTCGCCGCCCGACGTGACCGTCTGGGCCGACCAGGGCTGCCGAACGGCGGGCATCGGCTGCGTCGATTGCAAGGGGGCCATGGCCGACCAGCTGGTGAGGTGGATCGAGCCTATTCAGACACGCCGCAAAGAATTTGAGGCCCACCCAGAGGAAGTTTGGGATATCCTCAGCGCCGGTTCAGACCGGGCGCGCAAGGCCGCGAAACGCACGATGAAGCGCGTCCGCGAGGCCATTTTCAAGTGGAATGAGGCGCGCCGGCCATCGAAGTCTTCGAAGCGGAAGGGTATGGCGGGAGGCTGAGACAGCCAGGGCCGGTGACCCGGGGCGCGCCGGTCAAGAGGCGGGGGATTAAACGGAGCGCCCGGCGCTACAGGAAGTTCCGGAGACGAATGGCGACACCGTATCGAATCAACTTGCCGGTCTATGAAGGACCCCTCGATCTGCTGCTTGACCTGATTCGCAAGCAGGAGATCGATATCCATAACATTCCCGTCGCCAAGATCACCGAGCAGTATCTCGATTACCTGCACCAGCTTGAAAAGCTCGATATCGACGTTTCGTCCGATTTCGTGTACATGGCCGCGACGCTGATCCATATCAAATCGAAAATGTTGTTGCCGCCTGACCCCTTGGCTGGTCCTGAGGCGCAGGAAGACCCCCGCGAGGAGCTGGTTCATCGCCTGCTCGAACACGAGAAATTCAAGAACGCGGCGCAGCTTCTTTATCAGAAACAGCAAATCGAGGATCACGTCTGGTCGAGGCCGGATCGAACACTCTACGTTGGCGAGGAGGTCGAGGGAGAGCTGGTGGTATCGCTCGTCGACCTTGTGAAGGTGTTTTCGCAGGTGCTCGAACGCCGCAAGGAGACGGTGAGATTTTCGCTCCGGCACGAGAGCGTCACCATCGCTCAGATGATGGACCGCCTCCGCCTGCGACTGATTTCGTCCGAGGAGCCCGTCTCGCTGATCGAATTCTTCGAGTCCTGCCAGACACGCAACGCCATGATTGTCGCCCTTCTGGCCGTGCTAGAGATGGTTCGCATGCAAGCGATCTTGCTCGTGCAGTCCGAGCTATTCGCGGATATTCGCCTGCGCAAGCACAAAATGTTCGATGCGGTTTTCTCGGGCCCGGAGGCCATCGCGAAGATCGAGGAGCAGTACCTGTGATTCCTCTCCGGATGGACTCCCGAGGCTCATCTCGCGACAGGCGGGGGTTGACTCCCGCCGGAACCCCTCAGGCCCAGGGACCTGAGCCACATTCCAACCAAGGATATTGAATGAAGCCCGAGGACATGCAGTCAGCGCTTGAAGCGATTGTTTATGCCGCCGACGAACCTGCGACTCTGGACCAGATCGCAAGTGCGCTCGGCGCCGAAAAGGCCGAGGTGCGCGCTGCGCTCGATCTGCTCGTTGCGTCGTACTCGACCGACCAGCGCGGCATCGAAGTCCGCAAGGTGGCCGGGGGATGGAAATTCTATACCAGGCCCGAGCACCATGAGGTCGTGCGCCGGTTCATCAAGAGCCTGCAGCCGCCGATTCGCTTGACCATGCCGGCCCTTGAAACGCTGGCCGTCATCGCCTACAAGCAGCCGGTGACGATGCCCGAGATCAACGAAATTCGGGGCGTGAACGTGGGCGGTGTGATTAAGACGCTTCTTGAAAAGCGCCTGATCACCACCGCGGGGCGCAAGGAGGTCATCGGCCGGCCCATTCTGTATCGCACGTCAAAGCAGTTCCTCGTGCGCTTTGGCCTGTCGGATCTCGACGAACTCCCGAGTCTCAAGGAGTTTGAGCAGCTCGCCCAGGCTGCCCTCGGTTCCGACGCCGGTATCGCCCCTACAGCACCCGAGGACGCATCGAGTGCGTCGGGCCAGGATGCACGGGGAGCGAACGCCGAAAACGGCGATCGGATCGAAGGCCTCGACGAGCCGCCGCGCGCCTCCGCCGAGGCCGACGCCGTAACGGACGCGTTGGCAGAAGGATTCATTGCACCGGCGTTCGACCCCGCATCATCCCGCATCCGAGATGCCGCTCCGAGCGCTGCCGAGCGTTCGGTTGAATCGGCCGCGAGCGACATCTCCGGCGAGCAGTCGGCTGAAGCCGAATCCGCTGGGCCGCCGGCTGAGAGCGGCTCGGAGTCCGGCGCTCGCGCGGCCAAAGCCAGCTCGAGCCACGAACCATTCTGAGCTAGAAATGAGGGCCTTAGCGACCAGCGCGTCCTCTGATCCTCGCGAGGCGCTGCTCGCTGTTTACGCCGTCAACGACTCGATGAACCAGTTGATCCTCGAACACCTCGATCGGCGCGCCTGGCGCACGAGTCTGCCCGGGCGAGCCGGGCGCGCGCGTACGATCGCATCGATTTTTGCCCATCTCCACAATTGCCGCCTGCGGTGGCTCAAGAAATCAGCGCCCCACCTGAAGCGTCCTCGGCCGCTTGATCCGCACCGCTGCACGCTCGAACAGGCAGCGGCGGGGCTTGAGAAGAGCGCCGTTCAGAGCCTGAAGATGCTGGCCGAAGCCTTATCCTCGCACTCCGGCCGCCGTGTGACGCTATTTCGACGCGATGATTGGATGCCGGTCTGGCCGGCGAACCCGACCATGTTTGCCTACATGTTCGCGCACGAGGCGCACCACCGGGGCCAGATCCTCATGCTCGCGCACCAGCTCGGTTATCCGCTCGCCAAGGGCTACCGCATCTGGCACTGGGACAAGTTCTGGAAGCAGGCCGGGATTCCTCGGCCAAAGTGAGAGCCGGGGCGATTCTGAAACTTGCCCTCGGGAGCTCGAAGCCTGCCCTGGTGCCCCAGCTGTATACTCATGCTGTGCGAGCAAAGATCGAAACAGAGATTAAGCTCGCGGTCCGGGATTTGCCGGAGCTGCGGCGCCGCCTGCGCGCGCTGGGGGCCCGTTACGACGGCCGCGTGTTCGAGCAAAATACCGTCTACGACACCCCCGAGGGCGGATTCCGTCGCCTGGGGCGCCTCGTCCGGCTGCGCATCGAGACCTCGGGCGGCCGCCACACCGCCAGGCTGACATCGAAAGCGCCAACTGAGCGCGTCCATAAGTCGGCCGGGCGCCACAAACAACGGTTCGAATCGGAAGCCGAGGTTGCCGACCCGAATAAAACGGCGGCCATGCTCGGGACCATCGGGCTGCGGCCCTCCTTCCGTTATGAGAAATTCCGGACAACCTACCGCCTAGAGGGGCTCGAGCTGGACCTCGACGAAACCCCGGTCGGCACCTTCCTTGAACTCGAAGGCCGCCCCGGGGACATTGACCGGGTCGCTCGAGAGCTCGGCTATCGGCCGAACAGCTACATTCGCGGCACATACTGGGACGTCTACGCAGCCGATTGCCGCCGGCGCGGCCGAAAGCCGACAAATATGGTCTTCGCGCACAAAAATCCGCGAAAACGCACACTCTCCGCTTGACAAACTCTTTATCTGCTTTTAACTAATTGAATGTTACCGATTTTCTGAGGGAATGGACGCTTCATCAAATTCGGAGCCGGGAAGTCGGCGCCGGTCGAATTCACTACCAGACCTGCGACCCGGCCTGGCGGCCGTTTTCGAGGGCTCGAGCGGCGCATTGCGGCCATCATGCCGTGCGGCCGCTGCTTTGGAGCCGGCTCGTCAGGCGCGGCCCGAATGGACTCGTGGGAATCGGGAGGCTAGACCCGGCCTGATGTAATTGCGGGTGCGGTGCGGTATTGCCCGAGGCCGGATCGAGGGTCGGCCCGGGCTTTTTTTTTGCCCTTTGGCGCCGCATCGGGAGTCAAACCTCCAACCATCGTGAGGTGCTGTCATGGTTCATGCAACGGAATTGCTGGGCGCGGAAGCCTACGACTCTGCCGGCCACTTTGTCGGCCGCGTGAAAGAGATGTTCGTGGTGCCCTCCGAGCAGCCCAACCGGGTCGCCCGGCTGCTTCTGGGAAGGGGACGCTATCGCCCCCTGGTCGCCCGACACGATCAAATTGGGAAGGTGGCTCCCGGGCGCGTCGATCTCTCGACAGACGAATCGGCCCTTGAACTCTACCACCCGAATGAAGCGTGGCTGGCCGTTCGGAAGGACCTGCTCGATCAGCAGATTATCGATACCCAGGGCCGCAAGGTGGTGCGTGTCAATGATGTTGACCTCGGCGACTACAGCCTGAACGGCAATACCGAACTGCGCCTGGAGGATGTCGACGTCGGGCTTTCCGGCGCCGTCCGGCGCTTACTTCAAGGGGTGGTGCCGCCGAGGGGCATTCGACGGCTCGAGCAGCGGCTTCGTTCGAACACGATCCGCTGGGAGTTCGTCAACCTGATCGAGCCTGATCCGCTGCGCCGGGTGAAACTCCGCCTCTCCAGCGACAAACTTGCCGAACTCCACCCGGCCGACTTGGCGGACCTGATGGAAGAGCTGTCCTCGGCCGAGCGCCAATCGATTATCGACTCTCTCGACGAGGAAATCGCCGCAGAAACGCTGGCCGAACTCGACAAACGATTGCAGACGCAGGTCGTCGAAAAGCTCCCCACCGAGAAGGCCGCCGAGATCATCGAGGAGATGAGCCCTGATGCCGCAGCCGATCTGATCGCCAACCTTCCGCCGGAAAAGTCGGAGGCCGTGCTGCAGGAAATGGGGCACCGCGAGGCCCAGGAAGTCGAGGGCCTCCTGCAGTTCCGGGAGAATACGGCAGGTGGCATGATGACCACGGAAATGGTGGTGGTCGGCGAGGATGCGACACGCGGCGAGGTCGTCGACTTCATCCGTTTCCACGAAATTCCGCAGGATCAGCTCGATAACATCATCCTGATTGATCGCGATGCGGCTCTTGCCGGTGTCGTACCGATCTCGCGCCTGCTGCTGGCGACCTCCGACCAGCGCATGTCGGAGCTGGTCTTCGAGCCGAGACTGTCGGTCGGGCCGAATACGGAAGACAACGAAATATTCGAGCTGTTTGATAAGTACAATCTGCGAAGCCTGACGGTGGTCGATGACCTGAAACATCCGGTCGGGGCCATCACGGTCGACGACGTGGTCAGCCGCCTGCGCGCGGGGCTCTGAGCCTTCTGAGGCCGATGACGACACGCGTCACAATCAACGAAACGCTCTCGAACCTGCGCACGCGCGGCAAAGACCTTGGCCGGCGAAGCCGGAGCTGGCGTCGCCGACTGGCCGTCTTTTTTGCTGTGGTCGGGCCGGGTTTGATCACTTCGAACGTCGACAATGATGCGGGCGGGATCGGCGTGTACTCGAGCGCGGGGGCGCAGTTCGGGTATCACCTTCTCTGGTCGCTCATTCCCATGACCATCGCCCTTTATGTGAGCGAGGAGATGTGCGCGCGCATGGGCGTGATCACCGGCAAGGGGCTTTCCGACCTGATCCGCGAGGAATTTGGCTTCCGCTCGACCTTCTTTGTCATGATTGCCGCTCTGGGGGTCGACCTGTTTAACACCGTGGCTGAGTTTTCCGGGGTTGCCGAAGCCTCGAGCGTGATGCACATCAGCAAGTACATTGCGGTGCCCATTGCCGCGATTGTGGTCTGGCTGCTCGTGATCTACGGTACCTACCGGATTGTCGAAAAGATTTTCCTGGTAGCCTGCGCTTTTTACCTGTCCTATGTGCTGTCCGCATTTCTGGCCAAGCCGGACTGGCTGTACGCCGCGCGCCAGACCGTGGTCCCTTCCGGACAACTGACCGCCTCCTATCTTGTAATGCTGATCAGCCTGGTCGGAACGACCATTGCGCCCTGGCAGTTCTTCTATCTTCAGGCTGGCTTTGTCGAGAAGCGAGTGGGCCCGCGCCAGTACAAACACGCCAAATGGGACGTGCTCGTCGGCAGCGTCTCGTGCATGGTGATCGTGTTTTTCATCATCGTTTGCTGCGCGGCTACACTGAACCTTCACGGTGAGACGAATATATCGAGCGCTGGCCAGGCAGCCCAGGCTCTGGCGCCTCTGGCCGGGAAGTGGGCCGCCGGGCTGTTCGCCTTCGGCCTGCTGAACGCTTCGCTCTTTGCGGCTTCGATCCTGCCCCTCTCAACCGCTCACGTCATCTGCGAGGGCCTCGGGTTTGAAGCCGGCCTCGACCGCAAATTCCGGGAAGCGCCGGCATTCTATTCGCTGTATACCCTGCTGATCGTGATCGGGGCGGGAATCATCCTGATACCGAAGGCGCCGCTCTGGAAAATTCTGATCTATTCTCAAGTGGGCAACGGGATTTGGCTTCCCATCGTCTTGATTTTCATCCTGCTGCTCATCAACCGCCGCGACTTGATGGGCGAACATACCAATACCGTCGCCTTTAACGTCATCGCTTGGTCCTCAAGCATCCTCATGATCGGCCTGACCCTGGTGCTGACCTACCTGGCGATCTTCAATCCGAGCGCCGCAGGGCTATCCGGCTCGCTCTTGCATCTGCATTTCTGGTAGCCGGGCGTCTTCCTAGAGCTTGTATCCGATCTTCCTCACGAATTCGCGGCGTTTTTTGGCATCCTCCGGTCCTTCGACTCCCTTGGGGGAGGCGCCATCCACCACGCCCAGGATGGCCCGGCCTTGCTCGGTCTCCATCACGATGACCTCGACTGGATTCGCCGTCGCGCAATAGATCGAACAGACCTCAAAGCAGTCTCGGATGCGACTCAAAAGGTTAATCGGGTACGCCTGCCTGACGAGCAGCACGAAGGTGTGACCGGCCGCAATCGATTGTGCGTTGGAGATGGCCGCACGCTTCAAATCGTCATCGTTCGATTCGACGCGAATCAAGCATGGCCCAGATGCCTCAGAGAAGGCGACCGCGAATTTCGCCCCGGGCACCGTGTTGACGACTGCCTCGTACAAATCTTCGGCTGTTTTGATGAAGTGCGCGTGTCCGAGAATGAGATTGGCACCCTCAGGAATCTCCATTCGCACCGTTCGAGTCTGCATCTGTTTTTGTCCCTTGTTCGGTAAAAACTTCCGAGATTTGGAATGTGCCGGAGGTGACCCTTTGCGTCAATCGCGGCGAAGTCCATTATCAGCAGCGCCAGCTGACGCCGCAAGGGCCGTTGTTAATTGGACGCACACGTGCTCAGAAAAACTCCGTTCGATTTGCGTCGAGTGACGCATCTCGCGCATCGAATCGTTGGGAGGTCGGAGAGTTCTGCCCGCCCTGGTTCGAGGGCCGGCTGGGATTCAGCGAGCGGATGCTTTTATGCTCATAAAGACGGTGCAACAGGCAAAGCGGGTAATGAAGGTTCTTCTGGGTTTCACTCTGCTCGTGCTGGGTGCGGTCATGGTTTTTACCCCTGCTCCTGGCTGGCTGATCATGCTTCTGGGTTTGGGCGTGCTCGCGGCCGAGTTCGTGTGGGCTCGCCAGCTGCTTGAACGTCTGAAGGAGCAGGGGATGCGCCTGCGCGACTTCGTTTTCGTCAGGGAACCGGCAAACCGCGGCTAGTTTCGCGTTCTTCTGCTTTTCGCGTTTTCACCTCAGTTTCCCGTTTTCCAACGGTGGCAATTTGTGGTTTGATGCCCTTTAGGGAAGCCGAACCGGTCGCGGTTGGCTTCGCCCCAGTCGCAACCGCAGGGCGCTTGTTCCCTCAGGAGGTGTTCGGTGCCGGGCAGTACCGATCACTCGCTCGAATCACGTTGGCGGAATCGTTGGGCGTTGATTACGGGTGCCAGCGCGGGCATCGGTCATGCTCTCGCCCGGCAACTGGCCGTCGGCGGCACGCATCTGGTGCTGACCGCGCGGCGAACTGACCGGCTCGAGGAGCTCGCCGCGAGCTTAGGGAAGGAATACTCCATCCAGACCGAGGTCTACAGTGCCGACCTGACGCGCCCGGAGGTTCCGCCTGAGATTCACGCCTTCACGAACAGGAAGGGGCTTTCGATCGATCTTCTCGTCAACAACGCCGGCTTCGGCGCTTTCGGATACATCCAGGAGATTGCCGCGTCGCGCCTGCTCGAGATGATTCAGGTGAACTGTTCGGCGGTTGTGCATTTGACTCAGCTGTATGCTGCCCAAATGGTGGAGAGGCGCGGCGGAGACATCCTGATTGTGGCCTCCACGGCAGCGTTTCAGGCCGTGCCGTTCAATTCCGCATACGCGGCGACGAAGGCCTTCGACCTGATTTTTGCCGAGGGCATAGCCGAAGAGCTGCGCCCGTTCGGTGTGAATGTCTGCGCGCTATGTCCTGGACCGACCACGACCGAGTTTCAGAAGGTCGCCCGGCAGCCCGATCGTGCTTTCCGAGTGGCGGAAACCGCCGATAAGGTGGCCCGCGTCGGCCTTGAGGCTCTGGCGAGAGGTAAGACGCACGTAATTTCGGGTGCAATGAACCGTCTGATGATGGAAGCCCAACGCCTCGCGCCGCGGCGCTTCGTGGCCAAGACCGCCGCCAAAATGATGCGCCCGGGGGAGGCATGATTCGTCATGTTCGAGCGGTACACCGAAGAAGCCCGGCGGGTGATCTTCTTCTCCCGCTATGAAGCCGGCCAATACGGCAGCCGGCAGATCCACAGCGAACACCTGTTGCTCGGGCTGCTGCGGGAAGGCCACTCTCTTGCCCATCTGGTGCTTCCGAACTCCGAGTCGCGAGACAGCATTCGTCGCGAGATCGAATCAGCCAGCCAGGCACCTGAGCGTGTCCGGACGATCGAGATGCCCCTCAGCGAAGAATCGAAGCAGATTCTTATGTTAGCCGCCAAGGAATCGGAAGCGCTTGGCCAACGCTTTGTTCATCCCGGGCATATTTTGCTGGGCATTTTGGGCGAGGAGAACTGCTTGGCCGCACGCCTTCTGGCCAGTCGCGGCGTGCGGTTAGCTCAGGTTCGGGACAAGATCTCGGATCATATCAGCCGTGAGGAGGGGATGAACGCAACCTCCCGAGGTTCTTGGAGGACCGGCCCTGCGGAACGACTAACCTTTCAAATCTCGTCGCCGGGGACGCTCGGGCCTGCGGTGGATCAGTTCGTAGAGAGTTGGGTCAAGCGGGATCCAAAAAGACTAGCCGCTTTATTCACCCCTTACGGCCAGTTCTGGGATGTGCGAGGGGAGCTATGGCTTACTCCCACGCAGGTCGAAAAGGGTCTTGCCGCGCATTTCGCCTCTTCCGAACCGCAAGAGCTTTCGCCGGACATCCGGGACGTGAAACTCGTTACCGGCGAAGTCTCGGTCGCAACGCTTGTTTGGGAGCCGCAGGGCGAATCGAAGAAGCACAGTTCGGCCGCCCTGCGCATGGTGCTTGTCTTTCGCGACGCCCATCCCGGATGGCTCATCATGTCTGCCCACCTCGCACTCGTCGAGCGGGGCCGCGCGAAGGCCGCCCGCAAACCGGGGTAGCAACCGATCGGCCTAAAGGGCCTTGGCCATGCGTACGATGGGCATCGACTGGCCTCCGCCAAGCGGCACGGCAATCGCTTCCTTGGCCTGATAACCCCTCGCCTTGTAGAACTCGACCCCGCTGATCGTCGCGCCCATCTCCAGGCGCTTGAACCCGGCGGTCTTCGCCGCCTTCTCGCAGGCTTCGAGGATCATCGTGCCGATCCCGCGTCGCGCCCAATCCGGGCGGACGAAGAACGCCCGAATCTTGGCTGCATCCGTGGCTGGGTCGAGCAAATCGTCCTGCCTTGCATTCCACTGATCGCCGCCAAACAGGGTCTTGCGCTTGCTCCAGCCGCCGCAACCAACCAGGCTCGAGCTCCCGCCGCCCCCCTCCCTCCGATCGAGGGTCGCATCCTCCGCCTTCGGGCCGGCAGTCTGGGCGCCGATCGACTCCGCTACAAAATACGTTTCATCCATGATGAGCTGCGTATCGACGCCATAGACGGTTCTGAGTGCCGCTTCGATCTGTTCGGGCAAATAATCCTCCGTCTGTAGCCCGCGCACGGAGGCCTCGATCAGGTTCCGCAGGGCGGGAACGTCAGCTTCGGTGGCTTTTCGCAAGCGAATGTTCATAGCTGCGGAACCGTGGGGCACGTGAAGCGAAGGAGATCACCGCCGACAGATACGGGCCGACTAGGGACTCCTCAGCCGATCGAGCCAGAGCGCCCGCACATGGAAACCTATTCGTCGTCTCGGCCTTGGGCTTTCGCCAGGCGCTCGATCACCGACATGTCTTCGAGCGTGGTGGTATCACCCGAGATGCCGCCCTTCTGCGCGAGTTCACGCAGCAGGCGCCGCATGATCTTGCCGCTGCGAGTCTTGGGCAGCAGATCGCAGAACCGAACGTCGGTCGGGCGCGCGATCGTTCCAATTGTCCCCGTCACATGCTCGATGAGCGCCGAGCGCAGCGCCGAATGCGGCGACTGGCCGGCGCGGAGCGTGACGAAGCAGATGATCGCCTCGCCTTTGATTTCGTCTGGGCGCGCCACCACGGCCGCCTCGGCAACCGAAGGGTGGCTTACCAGCGCGCTCTCAATCTCCATCGAGCTCAGCCGGTGCCCGGCCACCTTGATCACGTCGTCGACCCTTCCCAGCACCCAAATGTAACCGTCCTTGTCGCATTGCGCGGCATCACCCGCGAAATAGACGCCGGGAATGCGCTGCCAGTAATCGCGAAGGAAGCGCTCGTCGTCGCCATAAATCGTCCGGAGCATCGACGGCCAGGGCTTCTGAATCGTCAAGTAGCCGGTTTCCCCGGGCTTCACCGGCTGACCCTTCAGATCGACGACGCGTGCCGCAATCCCCGGCAGCGGCAGGGTCGCGGAACCTGGTTTTGTCGGCGTCGCGCCCGGCAGAGGCGAAATCAGAATGGAGCCGGTCTCGGTCTGCCACCAGGTGTCGACAATCGGGCAGCGATTTCGCCCGATGGCCTCGAAGTACCACTTCCATGCCGCGGGATTGATCGGCTCGCCGACTGTCCCCAGAACGCGCAGTGTTTTGAGGCTGTGCGGCTTGATCCAGTCGAGACCCCAGGCCATGAATGCGCGCACGGCCGTGGCCGAACTGTAGAAAATCGTTACGCCATATCGGTCGACGATCTCCCAGAAGCGGTCCTTGCGCGGATGGTCCGGGGCGCCTTCATACATCACGACGCTGGCGCCATTGGCCAGGGGGCCGTAGACGATGTAGCTGTGCCCGGTCACCCAGCCGATATCGGCTGTGCACCAATAGATATCGTCGTCTCGCAAATCGAAAATAAGCCGCGTGCTCCACATGCACTGCAACAGGTACCCGGCCGAGGTGTGTAGCACGCCCTTTGGTTTGCCCGTCGTACCGCTCGTGTACAGGATATACAGCGGGTGCTCGGAATCGAACGGAAGAGCGGGACAGTCGCTCGGCGCAGCATTTTCGAGTTCGTTCCACCACAGGTCGCGGCCCTCCTGCCAGGCGATTTCCTCGCCGGTTCGCTCGACAATGATGCACTTCTCAATGGTCGGACAATGTTTGAGCGCCGCGTCCGCCGTGTCCTTGAGCGGCACGACCTTTCCGCGCCGGAAACCCCCGTCGGCGGTAATCAGGATTTTCGATTTTCCGTCGGCGATGCGGTCGGCGAGCGCCGTCGCGCTGAACCCGCCAAAGACGACCGAATGCATCGCCCCAATCCGCGCACAGGCCAGCATGGCGATCGGGAGTTCGGGAACCATGGGGAGGTAAATGGTGACGGAGTCGCCTGCCCGCACGCCGAGGCTGGTCAGCGCGTTGGCAAACTTGCAGACCCGTTTGTGCAGTTCCGCATAAGTGAATTGCACGGTCGAGCCGTCCTCAGCCTCCCACAGCAGGGCCGGCTTATTGCCCTGTTTGGTCAGGTGCCGGTCGAGGCAGTTGTAGGACACATTGAGCTTTCCGCCGACGAACCATTTCGCGTGCGGCAAGTCCCATTCGAGAACCTTCTGCGGCGGCTCGAACCAGTCAAGCATCTTGGCCTGCTCGCTCCAGTACTCCTCGGCATGACTGGCGGCGCGGTCGTAAATCGCCCGATACTCCCCGAGCGATTTGACGTGGGCCCGCTTGCTGAAGTCCTCAGGCGGCGGCAGCGGCTTTTCGTCGAGTACATGCGGATCGAATTCGAGCATCGTTCCTCCGGTCTGGCGGAAAAACGGAGAAGTTAGGGGTCCGGTGAGACCAGAGGGAATATATCGCGGTTCGCAGTTGGAATGAAGTTTCCTGAAGCGGGGAGGAGTCTATCGCCGGTTCCCAGGTGGAGGGAGTAGGCGGGCGGCCGTCGGTCGCATTCGCCGGGGGCGCGAGAGTCAAAGATTGCTTCGTTGCTGATGACAGGTAGGCCCTCTAGGACTGAGCAATCAGCATACGATCGAAAGGGTCTTTGTGAGGCGCGGCTTAGGAGTTTCGCCTGAGGCCTTCGCCCCGGGCAGTTCCTGACTGCGTGGCAACAGGAAATCTACGAACCACTTTTGACCGCTGCGGAAGCCTGGTCCGACCCCGCCGCCGCGCGCTCGCGTTCGAGCCGCTCAATTGTCGTTCGCAGCCAGTTCCTCACGGTTTCTTCGATCTCGTATTCCTCTGCGCAGCGGTACATCGATTCGAGGGTCTCCCCTGTTTGAGTAAGCGGAATGTGACGGCAAGGTATGTTTTCCGAGCGAGCTTCAGGTGGTACCAATCTCATCAGCGCGCACTCTTGGCAAGGCTCTCTGCGCGTTTTTGAGTCGTAGTTCATGCACGTCGGTGAGTCTTCGAAGACGAGCCAACCCCGCCAGCGCTCCTTTGGTGAGCGTCCATATCCCCCCTTTTCAAGGAAGTTCAGTTCGAATTTCAGGACCTCGAGAAGATCGCGTTCATCGGGCATCTTGCACCTCGCTGCGCATAGGGTGCGCTGGCCATTCCGGGAAAGGCTGTGCGCTGAATCACACCCCGAGGTGATCTGGATCATAGCCCGCGCTTTTGGCCTGAGCCAAACTCAACCGGACCTGTGGGCAAGAGTTTCCGACGCATGAAGCGATACTGGGTAGTTGGACCACCCGGGCAGCGTACGCCCAAGAGCGGAGGGTCCGTGCGCGCTCCCTATGGACTTGAAATCATCGACACCTGCACCAACTGTCCTCAGCGGGGGGACCGTCTCTTCTGCAACTTGCCTCCCGCGGCCGTCGAGCGCCTGGCCGCGATTACGGCGCCTTCTACCTATCCCAAGGGCGCGACGCTATTTGTTGAGGGACAGAGTCCGCGGGGCGTTTTCATCCTGTGCAGCGGGCGGGCCAAGCTGTCCACGGCGTCTGCGGACGGTCGAACCCTGATTTTGCGCATTTCCGACGAAGGCGAGGTTTTGGGCCTTGCCGCGGTGGTTTGCGGCAAGCCTTATCAGGCCACGGCCGACATTCTCGAGCCCACACAGGCCAATTTCATCTCTCGCAACGATTTCCTGGGTTTTCTGCACGAGTACAGCGAAGCGGCGCTGCAGGCTGCCCAGCAACTCGGCGAAAACTACCACCATGCGCTTTCGGAAATGCGGACGATCTGCCTCTACCATTCCGCCGCCGAAAAGCTTGCACAGTTCATCCTGGAATGGTGCGCCGAGCATGCCACCGGTGGGGATGAAGGTCAGGCCAAGCTCGTCCTTACCCACCATGAAATCGGACAGATGATCGGGGCGTCTCGCGAAACCGTGACACGGCTGTTGGGGCGCTTCAAGAAAAGACAGCTCCTGCAGATCAAGGGGTCGACGATTACCATCCGCGACAAACCAGGACTCGAACAAGCGGCTGGACGATGACCTCCCTATTCTTATGAGTCCCCCTCAGAGGCGACACTTCGTGACCACTGTCACAATTAACAGCTGCTGCTGTCACTGGTTTTGCCCACCAATGCTTGTATTCTGCCCTCGTTTTAGGCCCTTTTTTCGAACGACATCGACATATTGGAGGCGCTGGATGCCAACGAGGATATCCGCCTACTTCGCCTCGCTAGTCACTGTTTTTCTGGTCGTTACCTTAACGAGTCAAGGCCAAAGCCAGCAGCAGCCCCCCCGCGAGGAGTCAAAATCCGCCTCGGCCCAGGCCAAGGCTGCACCCGCGAAGGTGGGCTCTGCGGCTCAAGACGGGGGCCCGAGCGCCTGCAAGGACTGCCACCAGGCTGAGTACGACTCGTGGGAGAAATCTCCGCACTGGAGGACTACGGAAAACGGAAAAGGTCCCCTGCATCAGGGTTGTCAAGCATGCCACGGCGACGCGGCCGCGCACCTGGCCGATCCGAGCGACACTTCGAAGCTCTTCCTCTTTAGCAAGGCCTCGACGGAGGAGGTCAACAAGCTCTGCCTGAGCTGTCACGCGTCAGACTCCGAACAGGCGCACGCTGCCAACTCCCTGCACCGGGACAACGGGGTGAGCTGCGTCGGCTGCCATTCCCCGCATCACGCCACAACGAAGCAACACCTACTTTCAAAAGCCCAGCCCGAGCTCTGCTACACGTGCCATCTGGCCCAAAAGCCGCAATTCGAGATGCCCTTTCACCATCGCGTCAACGAAGGACTGATTGAATGCACGGACTGTCATAACCCGCACGGCACCGCCGCGCCGAAGCAGGTGCGGCTGGCGGACACCCAGGATCAAGTCTGCTTCAAGTGCCACGCGGACAAGCAAGGACCGTTTGTCTACGAACACGCGCCCGTGAAGATCGATGGCTGCACCTCTTGCCACAACACGCACGGAGGGCCAAACCCGCACATGCTGAAGCTGAGCAACGTGAATTTGCTCTGCCTCCAATGCCATACGACGTCGAGTTTCAGCAGCGCCCCAGGCGCCCCTTCATTTCACAACCAGGCCACATTCTTCCAGGCGTGCACGCTCTGCCACATCGCCATCCACGGCTCGAACTTCAGCCCGACATTCTTCAAGTGAGGCGGGCGATGAGCACTCTGCGGAAGCTCGCAAGGAATGCGCGGCAGGTCGAAGGGGGCCCGAACGGCAGGGCTTGAAAGTTGAGGAGAAAGGCTATGGGTAATCGCCGAGCGGTGGTTGTGAACCTGATATTGCTCGCACTGCTGTCCGTGCCCCGTCTGGGATGGGCGCAGGCTGCCTCCAGTGACAACCAGACCAAGGGAGTCGACTCGGGCGACTACAATATTCAGCAGACGCTCGAGTTCGGCTATCGCTGGACCGGAATCAACGGCAATCTCGACACCTACGACACCTTTATCAATCTAGGGTCGGGCCTGCGCCTGTTCGATTACAGCTTGGACATGAGGTCGCTCGATCACCACGGCATGTTTTTCGACGATCTGAACTTCTACAACTTCGGATACGGCGGCGATCCAAACGACGTGACCCGCTTGCACGTTGATAAGAACAAATGGTACGACTTCAACTTCCAGTTCCGTCGCGACAAGAATTTCTGGGACTACAACCTCTTCGCTAACCCACTAAACCCGGCGTCACCGACCCCACTTGGCTCGCTCAGCGCCGGTTGTATTGTCAGCCCGCCAAGCTCCGCTAATCCCGGGTTGCCCGGCCTTTGCTCAACTCCGGCCGTGCCGGAAACAAATTCGCCCCACCAACTTGATCTTGTCCGCTACATGCAGGATTACGATCTGATGCTTTTCCCGCAGTCGGCCGTTCGGTTCCGCCTGGGGTATTCGCACTACAGCGACGAAGGACCTACCTTTTTCACGACGGATTCGGGAACTGTGCCCGATTTCCCGGAATCCTACAGCTACACGACGAATGAATACCATGCGGGGGTTGATTTTCGCGTCCTGCCGCACACCACGCTGTCCTACGACCAGTTCCTGGTCTATTTCAACCAAGACAATGTGGTGACCGCGAACCCCGTCGCCACGCCCGGGCAATTCCCGTTCGCGCTTCCGAACGGCACGCCGGTCGATCTTGGAATTGTTTGGAGCACCGAGACGCCGGCCGAGACATTGCCCTGCGCCCTTCCCATCCTGAGCACGACAACCACTCCGCCTACGGCGAATCCGAACTGCAACGGGTTCATATCCTACAGCCAGGTCAATCCACCGCACGTCTATCTGCCGACCGAGCGGTTCCGCTTCCAATCGAGCGACATCAAGAACTTCGAAATGACGGGCGAGTTTGCCTACGGCAATGCGGACGATTCCATTACGAAGTTCGATGAGATGCTGAACGGCTACGTGAGTCGCACAGCCGCTCGGGTGAGCACCACGGCCGGCCCGGCAAAGGCCACGCGAGACACCGTCAACACGAATTGGACGGGCATCTACGCAATTTCTAGCAAGGCCCGCATCGAAGACTTCTTCGAGTACTATAACTGGCGCATTCCCGGCATGTGGGCGACCTTTGAGACAAACATCTACGGCGGCGCCGATTCGGGCGAAGTCGGTCTCGCCCTGCCGCTCTCGCTGTTTACCGAGGTATCGCCCACGACGCCAACGAGCTTCGCAACGCTCTGCCCGGCGCCGCCTTACAACCAACCGGGCTGCCCGCTGCACATGGCGGGCTCGGGCGCCGATGTGACGAACGAAATTACAAGTCAATTCCTAGGGCAGAACATCCGATCGAACACATTCGAGGGCCAGTACGATTTCACCAAGCGTTGGACCGGCCGAATTGGCTATCTGTACACGAACCGCATTATTTCGCAATTCAGCGCCACGTTCGCTACGGGCGAAACCTATTTCCCGGGTGGTGCGACGGCAAGCCCGGCGAACCTATATCTGGCCGCACGCGGAGACTGCGCCCTGGTGGCCGGAGCTCTCCCTGCCGGCTGCGTGCTGAACGCAAATGGCTCGGTGACCAAAGGTTCGCCGACGAATCTGGTTCCTGAGGCGGGAAACGACACAGCTCGCCAACTCACCACCATAGATGAAAACGCTTTGCTTGTCGGTTTTACGGGACGGCCGGTTGACCAGCTCAGCATCATCGGCGATTTCAAGTTTGGCTATAACGACGCCGCGTTTACCCGGATCTCTCCACGGCAGATACAGAGCTACAACATTCAGGTGGCCTACACGCCGAAGCCTTGGGCCAACCTCAGTGGCGCGATCAACATTAACGAGAATCGTGACAACGTAACGTATGTCAACAACATCGAGCACGACAACATGTACAGCGTGACGGCCATGCTTACCCCTTCGCAGCGTCTGTCGGTCGGCATCGGTTATAACTACTGGAATGTGTATACGCAGACGCAAATCTGCTTCAACTACTCGATCACCTACACGAACCCGACCCCTCCACCCCCTACGCTGCCAGTGAGCACGTCGCCGCCCGGCGTTGCGACTACGCCGTGCCCGATCCCGAATGCATCGGTTGGCCCGACCGGATTGGGCACGCTCTCGACCTACGCGAGCCAGGACAACTTTCCGCACGCAGACCTGATATGGAAGCCCGCCCCGCGCGTCACCGCTGCACTCGGGTACGGCGCGAACTTCGTTCGCGGCAACACGATCTTTTTGAATCCGCTCACTCCTTCCGGAACGCTCGACTACAATTACCAAATGCCGTATGGCTCTCTGACCATCGACCTGGGCAAAGGCCTGAGCTATAAGACGCTTTGGAATTACTATGCCTTCACCGAAACCGGGAACACGGCCCCGTTCGGACTCGCCGTCATACCGTCGCAAGACTTCAACGGGAATACGGCCACCTTCATATTCCGTTATGCGTTCTGAAGCTGAGCGGGAGGAATTCACGCGCGTTTGTAGCCTAATATCTCGCAGTCTTTTGGAGGCGCAATATGAATCGCTTGGTTCGAGTTGGCGGGCTGGGCCTCATGGCCGCCGCGGCCCTGCTCGTTTCGACTTTCCCGGCGAGCGGTCAGGAAGGCGCCGCTCTCTATAAGACGAAGTGCGCGGCTTGCCACGGCCCGGACGGCAAGGGCGACACGTCGATGGGCAAGGTCCTTAAGGTTCGTGATCTCGGCTCAGCCGACGTTCAAAGCCAATCGGACGCGCAGCTGACCGAAGTCATTGACAATGGGAAAGGCAAGATGCCGGGCTACAAGGGCAAGCTGACTGACGCCCAAATCAAAGAGCTCGTCTCTTACATCCGTTCCCTGAAGAAGTAGCTCCAGGCGAGTTTTCAGGCGGGCAGCTAGCTTCCGGTAGCTGCCCAGTGCGCGACGTGCTTCAGACAGAGGGTGGCGTGCGCCTCGGCCTTGGGAAGGGAGGTATTTCGGACACCGAATATGATGAGTTTTCGGGAACGTATTAGGCAGTGGTTTCGCCTGGGGGCCTACCTCGGACGCAACCCGCTGACGCTCGCCGGCGCTGTACTCACCACCAGTTCGGCAATCACGCTGATCGCGTTTTGGTTGTTTGACATCGCCGTCGGCGGCACAATTCACCCCTACGTTGGCGTCATCTTCTTCCTGGTCCTTCCCGGCGTCTTCCTGCTCGGATTGATCTTGATGCCGATCGGCGCCTGGCTGCACCGCTCGGCCCTTCAACGGGGCGGGCGGCTTCCGGCCACCTACCCGCAAGTTGATTTTTCGATGCCTGACCTTCGCCGGGCGCTGGGCTGGGTCGCCGGGCTGACGGTCGCCAACATCATCATCTTCAGCGTCGGGGCGTACCGGGGCGTCGAATACATGGATTCCGTGAGATTCTGCGGCCAGACCTGCCACGTGGTGATGCAGCCGGAGTTCACCGCCTATCAGAACTCGCCGCACCAGCGGGTCCAATGCGTCGGGTGTCACATCGGCCCGGGAGCTTCCTGGTTCGTGCGCTCAAAGCTTGCCGGAGTGCGCCAGGTGTACGCCGTCACATTCCACACCTACGACCGCCCGATTCCGGTCCCGGTCGAGAATCTGCGGCCCGCGCGCGAGACCTGCGAGCAATGCCACTGGCCCGAGGTGTTCACAGGCGACAAGCTGGTCGTAATCCGCAAATTCACGGAAGATGAAAAGAATACCGAGCTGACCACAGTTTTGATGTTGAAAATCGGCGGACACACCTTCGACGGCGCGGTCGGCATTCACGGCCGCCATCTCGACCCCGGCAGGCCTATCGAATATGTGGCGATCGACAAGGCGCGCCAGAATATCGCCCAGGTCAGCTTTGTAGACGCCGATGGAAAACGAGTCGCGTTCACCCAGACCGATCCGAAGCCAACTGCGACTCAGCTGGCCGGCGAAGAGCGAACCTTGGACTGCATGGACTGCCACAATCGTCCGACCCACACCTTCGAGTTGGCCGATCGCTCGATCGACCAGGCTATGGCGCAAGGGCGCATCAGCCCGGAGCTCCCGTATATCCGAAAGCAGGCTGTCGCATTGCTGAAGGCAGGTTATCCAGACCGCGAGACGGCGAGTCGGCAGATTCAAGCCGGCCTAGAGGATTTCTACCGCAAGACGTACCCGGATCTTTACCGCCAAAAGCACGAGCTCATCGAAACGTCCATCAGCCAGGTTCAGGCCGTCTACTTGCGGAATGTTTTTCCGGCCATGAACGTCAACTGGGGCACCTACCCCAACAACATCGGCCACACCGATTTTCCCGGGTGCTTCCGCTGCCATGATGGAAGCCACACGAGCGCCGACGGGCGCAGCATCCCGAATGATTGCGACACTTGCCACACGATGTTGGCCATGGAGGAACAGAATCCCAAGGTTCTGGCCGATTTAGGCATCAAGTAGTACGACGCGGGGGCGGATTCACGATGGGCAACGGGCGTAAGGGTGCTGTCCTGCGCTGGGCCGCGCTCGTTTCCGCGTTTCTGGCTTTTGCCTGTTTCCCAGCCCATCTCAAGGCGCAAGCCAGACCTCCCACCGACTCCGATTGCCTGGCTTGCCACGGACAAAGGAGCCTTCAATCCGATTCCGGCCGCAGCCTGTTCGTTGACGCGACCAAGCACAAAGCCAGCGTCCATTCGATTCTTGGCTGCACCGATTGCCACACGGACGTCAAGGGATTCCCGCATCCGGCTCGCATCGCCACAGTAAGTTGCGCGACCTGCCACGCGGAGGAGGCCGGCGCGGCCGCGAGGAGCGTGCACGCGATCCTCGGCGCGGGGAGATGCAGGAATTGCCACGGTTTGGCGCACAATGCCCAACTGGCCGCAGGCCTGGTTCCGCAGATTTGCGCGAGCTGCCACAGCGATGAAGTGAAGGCCTTTCTGTCGAGCGTCCACGGGCAGGCGGCCCAAAAGGGTGATCCGCAAGCGCCGTCCTGCCGGTCCTGTCACGGACCGATTCACTCGATTCTCGTCGCCCAGGACCCAGCGTCTGCGGTCTCGAAACGGAACCTGTCGGGCAGCTGCGCGGCCTGTCACTCGAGTCCCGCATTTCTGGCCAAACACGAGATTCCCTTCGCCCATCCGGTCGAAATGTATAAGGCGAGCGTGCACGGCCGCGCCGTGGCAGCGGGGAACAGCAAAGCGGCCACTTGTTCGGACTGTCACGGAAGCCATGCGATTTTCGAGGCCCGCGATCCGCGCTCGAAGGTGAATCGCTGGAACGTGCCACAGACCTGCGGCGCTTGTCACGGCGAAATTGCCAGGACCTACACGGCGAGCATTCACGGGCAGGCCGTTGGGAACGGCGCCACCGACGCTCCCGTCTGCACAGACTGCCACGGCGAGCATGTGATCCTTGCGCCGAGTGAGCCGGAGTCGCCGGTCAATCCCGCGCGCGTCTCGTTTGTCACCTGCGGTCGCTGCCATGGAAGCACGCAACTCGATGCCCGTTACAATTTGCCGGCGAATCGGGTGCCCACCTTTGCCGACAGCTTCCATGGACTGGCCGCCCGTGCAGGCTCACAGACGGTGGCCAATTGCGCGTCCTGCCACGGCGTGCACAATATTTTTCCGGCGAGCGATCCACGCTCGACGGTCAATCCAGCCAATTTGGCCCGCACCTGCGGCGCGTGCCATCCCGGCGCTGGGCGGCGATTCGCCATTGGACCTGTTCATGTGTTCCCGGAGTCGCGCGCGGAAAACCCCGTGGTTGGCTTTATCCGACGAATGTATTGGGTGTTGATCCCGGTGACCATCGGCTTCATGTTTCTGCATCAGGCGCTCGATTTCGTCCGAAAATTCTTTCAGCGGGGACGCGCGATCGATCCCGTGGAAGCCGAATACCGGCTCAACCGGCACTTCCGCATCGCTCACTGGCTCGCGCTGCTGAGTTTCCCGCTGCTTGCGATCACCGGCTTCGCGCTAAAGTTCCCCGAGTCGTGGTGGGCGCATCCTATGCTGCGATGGGAGGGCCGTTTCGCTTTTCGCGCGACAATTCACCGCATCGCCGCAGTGGTCCTCCTGGCCTCGCTCGCCTATCACCTGGTGCACCTGATCGTCAACAAGCGCGCTCGCCGCATCATGGCCGAAATGGCCCCCCGCCGCGGAGATCTTGGCGACCTCGAGCACATGCTGCGCTACAACCTTGGCCTTTCCGAGACGCGGCCTCTGCTCGGCGAATTCAGCTATGTCGCAAAACTCGAATACGTCGCGTTTTGCTGGGGCGCCATCGTGATGGCCCTCACCGGTTTCATGCTTTGGTTCAACACCTTTACGCTTCGTTACCTTCCCAAGTGGACACTCGATGCGGCGACCGCGCTCCACTATTACGAAGCGGTTCTTGCCACGCTTGCGATTCTCATCTGGCATATGTATACGGTTATCTTCGATCCCGATATCTACCCTATGGACCGCGTGCGCGGAATTCGCCCACCTGCCTCCGGCACTCCTGCCAAAAACGAGACAGCCCGTGACTCCGCGATCGTTTCGACCGCCCTCGAGGCACCTAAGCATCCAGCTGATTCGGCTGAGAGTGGCGATGGAACGGCTGGCCGACCGTCGGAAAAGCCCGGAAGCAATTAGCCCTTTCTTATTCGCCGCGAGGGTGTTCGATCGCAGGGAAGCGACGCAGATCACGAGCCTGCCTCGACAGCTCGATCCGCCATGCCCACGCAGTGCTCGACATGGCATGTCGCACTGGCCAACAGAGTTACCCGTTCTCGACGGCAGTGCGCGATGAAGTGTCGGCCGCGCGCTCGAAAATGCGGTGAGAATCCCAGCACAGTCTTAAACCAAACTGTGGGCACAAATGCGAGGCAACTTTTGAATGGAGGAAATGACGACGGAGAATGTGCGCTCGAGTTTATCAAGCGCACGAAGGATACAACGACGCGGTCTTTTTGAAGGTCGGCCCGGCTCAGCTCGTCTTCGCAGTGGGGTCCGCCCAACCATGACTCCGCAGCTTCCAGTCAAGAAGAAACAGGAAATTGGGAATCGCCGCGACAACCAGGACATCGTAGCGGTGCACGTGAACGACCGCGGCAAACGCCCCCAGCGCAAAGACCGAAATCAGCGCAGCCGGGAACTCCCACCTCCAGGCAATCAGCATGGCCGCTACTGCTCCAAACAGCAGGGCCATTCCTACCCAGTCGCGAAAGCGAATCGCACCGAGCGATCCTGCCGGCTGCCCCATCGCGAACACAAGCAACCCCCCTGCGATTACCACGGCACCCGCGCGCGCAGCCCATCGCACAATTGAGCAGATGATCTGGGACATTCCTCACCTCCCCGCAAAAGCATCTGCTCAACAACATTCAAGTGCCGTGACCCCAGTCAAAGGACAACGTGACCCACATCACCCCGTAGACTGCCCCCGAAGCATGGCACTGTGCGTTTTCGTTACGGCCCATTCTCGTTACTGAGCAAACGTCCGCGAAATGCAGCGAAATAGAAATTACTAGGCGAATGGCGACTTGGGATTACGAGTGCGTGGAATTGGCAACCTTTTTGCTATATAGGGAGCCGAGACTTCCAAGCGGTACACTCGCGACGGAGGCGTGAGGCGACATGAGCCGCTTCTCGCACGACCTTCGATATGCCATTCGGATGCTGGTCAAAAGCCCCGGGTTCGCTCTTGTAGCCATTTTGACGCTTGCCCTCGCCGTCGGCGCGAACACAGCCATCTTCAGCGCGATCAACGCATTGCTTTTGAACCCGTATCCGTTCCCGGAATCGGATCGCGTCGTCTTTCTCGATGCTCGCCACGTCAGCGGCAGAAACAGTGCCACCGGCTATCGCGACTTTCTCGATTGGCAGGGACAGAACTTCGTATTCGAAAGCATGGCCATCGTGCCTTGGACAGGCAGCTACACGCTTACCGGGCAGGGCGAACCCCAGCGGCTTGTGGGCGGCTCGACCACGGCTCACTTCCTTGCCGTACTCCACATCCAGCCTGCTCGCGGCAGATTCTTCTCGACTGAAGAAGACAAACCCGGCGCTCCATCTGTTGTCTTGCTCAGTTACCCCGCATGGCAGAGATACTTCGGGGGCGCTGCCGACATTGTCGGTCGCCCCATTGTGCTCGATGGAGAGCCGTTCACAGTTATCGGAGTCATGCCACGCCAGTTCATTTTCCCAGGCATTCAAACCTGCGATTTCTACACTGCGCTTCGAGAGAGCGCCTCCCTAGGTCGCCGCCAGCATCAGTATGAAGTCATTGCGCGATTGAAGCCAGGCGTCACTCTCGTGCAGGCGCAGGGCAATATGACTGCGATCGCCGAGCGCCTGGCCCACGACTTTCCCGACACCAACACCGGATGGGGAATAGCCGTGCTGCCGATTCGCGACGCGCTCGTTCAGGAAGCACGAACGCCCTCACTTGTCCTCTTCTCGATTGTCATTTTCGTGCTCTTGCTCGCCTGCGCAAATCTGGCTGGACTGCTCCTGGCACGAGCATCAGGAAGAGCAAAGGAAATCGCCATTCGTGCGTCGCTCGGAGCGGGACGCCTCGACATCATGCGCCAGTTGTTGACCGAAAGCGCCTTCCTGTCCCTGGCTGGTGGCTCGGCTGGCCTTCTGTTCGCCAACTGGCTCATGGACGTGCTGCGCAGTGCCGCCCCGCAAGACTTTGGCCTCGACTCCGCGCTGCGGCTCGACTTAACTGTCCTAGCATTTACTCTGTTGATTTCGCTCGCCACCGGAATTGTCTTTGGGCTGGCTCCGGCATGGTATGGCTCGAAAGCCGACCTCAATGCGGCACTGAAAGGCGACGCCGGCGGAGGAAGCAACGCGCGCGCGCGCAGCCGCGTTCAATCGCTTCTCGTAATCGCCCAGATTGCGCTCTCGGCCGTCCTGTTGGTCGGTGCCGGCTTGCTGGTCCGCGATTTGCTCGTCGTCTTACACATGCAGACGGGCCTGCGAACGGAACATGTGCTCACGTTCGGCCTTGCTCCTACCTCCGCCAAATACTCTTCCAGGCAGCGGAATATCGCGCTGTACCAGCAAGTCATTGCGGGATTGCAGCGCGCCCCGGGCGTCGAAGGAGCGGCGGCGGTCGGGACTCTCCCCATGACCGGAGACTTGACGGCCGGCGCGTTTGAGATCGAGGGCCGTCCGAAGGCTCCGGACTGGGTGGACACCATGGTGCAGTACAACTCCGTGACTCCCGATTATTTCCGCACCATGGGAATCCCCTTGCTGCGCGGGCGCGACTTCAACGAGCGTGACACAGCGGATGCGATGCCTGTCGCGATCATTAACGACACGCTAGCCCGTCAATTTTTCCCTAACGACAATCCGATCGGCCAGAGGTTCAGAGATGATTATGATGGTCACTGGCGGACCATCGTGGGCATCTCGGCTTCGATCAAGAACCAGCAGCCGATGAAGCCGCCTATCGCAGGTCTCTACGCCCCCCATGCGCAGAAGGCTTGGTCCTGGATGACGGTGGTGGTCCGTACCCGGGGGGATCCCGCGAAGCTGGCCAACACCGCGCGAAGCATCGTGCACGCAACCGACGCTGACTTGATTGTCCTGAAAATGCGCACGATGAAGCAGGTAGTCGCCGATTCGATGGCCGAACCAGAGCTATTGGCCTCCTTTGTCGCCGGTTTTGCCGGTTTTGCGTTGCTGCTGGCCGCCATCGGAGTCTACGGCATCATGGCCTATGCGGTGAGTCAGCGGACGCAGGAGATGGGCATCCGCATCGCACTGGGCGCCACGCGCGGCGATATTTTGAGGCTCATTTTGCATCGCGGCGCGCTGCTGGCCACCGCTGGTATCGCTCTTGGATTTCCGATCGCGCTCGCTACGTCGCGGTTTGCAGCTTCACTTCTCTACGGAATCGGCTCGCGAGACATCGCCGTGTACACGGCGGTTCCGCTGCTGCTCGTCGCTGTCTCGCTCGCCGCCACCTATTTTCCGGCTCGCCGCGCCATGCGCGTCGATCCCATGGACGCATTGCGCTGCCAATAGTCTTGCCTGCCGTTGCGACGATGATTTGGGTCGTAACGTCTCTTGGACGTCTTCTCTCCGTTGATCTCTGACTCCGTCGAACAAACACCTCCGCCCAAGATCAAGCTACTCGCTCTCGGTTGACCTTCTCGTGTTGAGCCATTGACGGGTTGAGGCGGTGATTCAGGGCCCCGCGTTGCTGATCGCCCTTGATGCGATTGAAATCTCTCCTCTGCTAGTAACCCCGTGGTCGTCAACGAAGAGATTGATCTCCTTCTCGCCAGCGTTTCACGTCGCGCGCACACTCCAATGTCTTATCGGGCTGCAGTATGGTACTGTTCGGGCATCTGGAATTCGAAGACTGCTTGTCCTGCGATTGAACGGTGTCCATGAGCAAGAGGAACGAGATTCGCTGCTACGATTACGTGAACCATCCCTATGAGCGCGTCCGCGATGTATTGAAGCGCGGCGCACTCACGGTCTTCCAGTCGGCAACCAGATCTGCGGCCGACCGGGCGCGGTCGATTGCCGCCGAATTACATGTGGACGTTGGCGGTATTGGTATCAAGGCCGACATCAAGATTTCCGTGCGAGATATTGAGGAAAAGATCCGTTCGACGCCCATCACGCGGTTGCGTCTTGAATGGGAGGCCGCGACCATGCCACGTCTGTTCCCGCTCATGAAGGGTGAGCTTTCCGTCTACCCGCTCACGTCCACTGAAACGCAGTTGGATTTCTTAGGAGTTTACAAACCTCCGTTGGGCGCCCTGGGAAAGGCGATGAACGCTGCCCTGGGTCACCGCATCGCCGAAGTATCCGTTCATCGCTTTGTCGGTGAAGTCGCCGGATATCTCAGGCAGTCCCTCGCTTAGTTCCCTCTCTGGCTGCCTGGGTGCCTCGGACAAATCCCTGTAGTCTGGCGGAAGCCCTGGCTCTTCTTGGTTCCTCGCTTCGGCTTCGGTTTGGTGCATTGCGGGGGTATACTCTTGCTCAAGACCGATGCGAACGCCCTATGGCTTAGAGATTATTGAGAATTGCATAGCTTGCCCTCATCGAGAAGAGCGCCTCTTCTGCGATCTTTCCGCGGCGGCCGTCCAGAGACTGGCAATCATCACGTCCTCTGCAGCATACCCGAAGGGCGCGACCCTCTTTGTGGAGGGCCAGGCTTCGCGCGGCGTTTTCATTCTGTGCGCTGGACGGGTTAAGCTCTCGACCTCCGCCGCGGATGGCAGCACCCTGATTGCAAGGATTTCGCGCGAAGGTGAGGTGCTTGGCCTACCGGCCACGGTCACAGGCAAGCCCTATGAGCTTACGGCGGAAGTGATCGAGCCGACACAGGCCAATTTCATCTCCCGGCCGGAGTTCCTTAAGTTTTTGCGAGAGCATGGGGAGGCAGCCCTGCGCATCGCGCAGCAGTTGGCGGAAACCTACCAGAATGCCATCGCGGAAATGCGCACGATCGGTCTCACTCATTCCGCCGAGGAGAAGCTCGCCCAATTCCTGCTCGACCAAGCGAGGGCCGACACCGGCGGCAAAGACCCGATCAAAATTACTCTGTCCTTCACGCACGAGGAGATCGGTCAAATGATTGGCGCCTCGCGAGAGACAGTTTCGCGGACCTTTGCCGAATTCAAGCGCAAGAAACTGATCCAGGTGAAGGGCTCTTCGCTGACCATCGTCAGCCGTGCTGCACTCGAGAAGGTCGCAGCACTGTCTTAGATTCCTGCGCAACTCGCACAGGAGCGAAGCCCCCCGGGGCGGGCGCCAAAGACCCGTCCCAGGAAATCGTTCAGCGGCGTTTCCGAACCTCGCCCCGGAGCGACTCCCCTAAGGCGCTGAAAAGCTGGTTCCTTCCTGAGAACCCGGCACCACGTCAAGCTAGCCATCGAATGTGATGGCGGTCACAAAGCAGTGTGATGGCAGTCATCGTCTGCTTGCCCGGACTCAAGCGATTATCCCGCCCGTAACTGGTGATTCCCGTTATCGCGTGAGGTGATCGCGGTTACTCGACGCTTTCACCGCCACGCCGGCTGTAAGCCGCCGTCTCAGTCATCCGTGCGGACCGAGTAGTCTGCGCGCTCGAACTCGAAAGGGAGAGGCAATGAACAAGACAGTCAGATCGATCCTGTTGGGGCTACTCGTCGGGCTCCTCTTTGCGGCAGTCAGCCGGGCCGGGGACGTGAAAGGGAAGGTCACTGTACAGCGCATCAAATCGGCTGAAAACATTGCCGTCTATGTGGATGCGATCCCGGGCAAGGACTTTCCGGCCCCCGCACAGCCGGTCGTGGTGGACCAGAAGAGTCTCAAGTTCATTCCGCACGTGGCGGTCGTTCTTAAGGGCACAACGGTCGAGTTCCTGAACAGTGACCCGGTCGGCCACAATGTGTACTGGCCGTCAATCGGCGGCAACAAGAAGCTGGCCCATAACCTCGGTACGTGGCCTCAGGGACAGAAGAAATCATACCAGTTCAACGATCTGGGTGCGGCGCCGTTGCTCTGCAACGTGCACCCGGAGATGTCCGGCTATGTGGTCGTTGTTCCCACACCCTATTTCGCGGTTACGGACAAGGACGGCAATTTCGAAATCAAAGGCCTGCCGGGGGGCACTTACACGCTGAAGACCTGGTCCGAGGAAGGCAAGCCCGCCACTCAGACGGTGACCCTCTCTGGCGAGAGTGCCACAGTCCAACTTACCGTAAGCAAGTAGCTTGGACTCCGTGGCCATTCAAGTGAACGCGCGGAGCAAACTCGTCGATCTTGAATGGCTGGAGTCGAATTTCCCTTGCATGCAGGCCTGCCCCGTTCATACGCAGGCAGGCCGATACGTTGCACTCATCGCGCAAGGCCGATACGAAGAGGCATATCGATATGCACGGCTGCCGAACCCTTTCGCTTCGATTTGCGGGCGAGTCTGCGGCCATCCGTGCGAGCCGGCTTGTCGGCGCGGAGAATTTGATTCGCCGATCTCCATCCGCGCCCTGAAGCGGTTCCTCACCGAGCGCCACGGCCCAGAATCCCGCCATCCGATCGACCTATTCGCCGAAAAGCCAAAGGTGATGCATCAGGAAAGAATCGCCATCATTGGATCGGGGCCTGCCGGAATGTCCGCCGCGCACGACCTCGCCCTGCTTGGCTACCCCGTGACGATTTTCGAGGCAGCGGCCGTGCCCGGGGGAATGATGCGCCTGGGCATTCCCGAATACCGGCTGCCGCGCGACGTGCTTCAGGCGCAGATCCGCGAGATTCTCGATCTCGGCCCGGAGCTCCGGTTGAATCAACGGCTTGGGCGGGATCTCTCACTCTCCGATCTGCGAGCGCAGGGATTTAGGGCCGTGCTCCTCGCCTTCGGCCTGCATCGCAGCCGCGCATTGAACCTCCCGGGCAGCGACTTGGACGGCGTAGTCAAGGGCATCGATTTCCTGTTGAACGTAAACCTGGGCTACCGATTTTCGATCGGAAGGCAGGTGGTTGTGATCGGCGGCGGGAACGTCGCGATTGATGTTGCGCGCACGGCCATGCGCGAGCAGCAGAGACAGGCCGGAGGGTCTCCCGCCGAAGCCGCCCTGCCCGATCGATTATCGGAAAGCGAGATGGATGTGGCCATGAAGGAATTCATGGATGTTTCCCGTGCCGCCCTGCGCATGGGAGCGCGCGAGGTTCATTTGGTCTGCCTTGAATCGCGGGAGGAAATGCCCGCGGCGGAAGAGGAGATCGAGGAAGGGCTGAATGAAGGCATCCAGATCCATCCCTCGCTCGGGCCCAAGCAATTCGTCGGCGTGAACGGCAAGCTCGCGGGCCTTGAAACCATTCGGTGCACATCCGTGTTCGATGCGCAGCGACGATTCAATCCCACCTTCGAGCCGGGGACCGAGTCGGTCATTCCGTGTGACACCGTGATTCTGGCCGTCGGCCAAGCTTCCGAACTTTCCTTTCTGCGGCCGGAAGATGGGATCGACACCACGCGTCAGGGCACCGTAAAGATCGATCCGGACACCCTCATGACCACGGCACGCGGGGTTTTCGCGGCTGGCGACATCGCCTTTGGACCGCGCTTGATTATCAGCGCGGTAGCCGACGGCAAGCACGCCGCCGCGGAAATCGATCGCTATCTTCGAGGTCCGCAATGGAAACCGAAGCCCCGGCACGTTCTCATCACCGTGTTGGACCACCATGAGATGGCTGCGCACTACGATGAATACTCGCGGCTTCGAGTTCCCACCGTGCCCATCGATCGCCGAACCGGAATCGCGGAAGTCGAAATTGGATTCACCGAGGAGCAGGCGCGGCGGGAGGCCTCGCGTTGCCTGCGCTGCTGGATCAATACGATTTTCGAAGGAAACGAAGCAGACGGCACCGAGTGCATCCTGTGCGGCGGCTGCGTCGATGTCTGCCCGGAAAATTGCCTCCGCCTCGTGCCCCTCAGCCAGTTCACTTTCAGCGAGGACACCAAAAAAGCGCTCAGCGAGCAGGCCGCTCGAGACCCCGTGGCCCTTCAGCATTTGCGCCCGGAAGAGCTGGGCGCGGCCGAGGGCTCGGTGATGGTGAAGGATGAGACGATCTGCATTCGCTGCGGCCTTTGCGCCGAACGCTGCCCGGCACACACGATCACGATGGAAGCGTTTGAGGTGTTCGATCGTGAATCGGACCTCGTGCAGATCGAGGAGGCCGCCCTCGCCAATGGCTGATTCGAAGGAGCGAACAAACAATCTCGGCCCCTCGGAGGCACAGGAAGGGGTCAACCGACGCGATTTCCTAAATGAGATTACCTTCGCGGCCCTGGGAATCGCCGCAGTTGGCTCGGCGGTGGTCACCTATCGCTATCTTTCTCCGAACGTGCTGTTCGAACCTCCCACGAAGTTTCGGGCGGGCAGCCCGGATCTTTACCCATTGAATTCGGTGACCTTCTTGATCGATCAGCAGGTCTACATTGTCCGGACGCTGCAAGGGTTTTATGCAGTTTCATCCGTCTGCACGCACCTGGGCTGCATCACGGCTTGGCATCCCGAAGATGACTTGATCGAGTGCCCGTGCCACGGCAGCAAATTCAGGCCAGACGGCGAAAAGGTGGCGGGCCCAGCACCTCGGCCGCTGCCGCATTTTCTGATCAGCCTGACCGTCGACGGGGAGTTACAGGTTGACAAACTTGAGACCGTCGAGATGAACCGAGCGCTCAAGGTGTAAGCGATGGCCATGAGATTGAGCGAGGTCCTGGAGCGGTTGCGCGAAACGAGCGTGTGGAAATCCATGTTTCGACGCGGGCCCGCGTTGTCAAATCGAACGCGCAGCCTAGCTGTATTCGGAAACCTATTTCTGCATTTCTTGCCTGTCAAAGTCCGCGAGAAGTCGCTTCGCGTGCGCGCCACCTACTACCTGGGATCCATTTCCTTTCTGCTGTTCATTCTCCTCGCCGTCACCGGTGTTCTGCTGATGTTTTATTACCATCCGGCCGTCCCCCAGGCCTACCGCGATATGAAGGATTTGCGATTCGTCGTTTCGAATGGAGTCTTTCTGCGCAACCTTCACCGCTTGGCGGCACAGCTGATGGTTCTCCTGGTCTTCGTGCACATGTTCCACGTGTTCTATCGCGGAGGCTACAAACCGCCGCATGAATTCAACTGGGTGGTGGGAGTAGTTCTGCTGCTGGTCACTCTGTTCCTGAGCTACACGGGCTATCTGCTTCCCTGGGACCAGCTCGCGTTTTGGGCCATCACGGTGGGCACCAACATCATTTCGGCCATGCCTGTGCTGGGCAAGTACGTCCGTTTCCAACTCCTGGGCGGCAATGTGGTGGGCGAGAACGCCTTACTGCGCTTCTACGTGTTGCACTGCGTTGTGCTGCCACTCGCCGCCGTCTTGTTTATCGCCGTGCATTTTTGGCGAGTGCAGAAAGATGGCGGACTCACCGTGAAGGATCAAGATGGACGAGAAGAAAACTAGCCAGGAGACAGGGTTTAGCTCCGATGCGCGACAGAATCCGCAGCGCATCGTCTTCATCACGCGCAAAACGTCCGCAAAAGTACAGGGTGAGATGCCTGGGCAAGTCATGGCCTACCCGCACCTGCTCCTGCGCGAAGCCATTGCCTTCCAGGCCCTTGTCGTAGTCCTTGTGTTGCTCGCGCTCGTATGGGACGCCCCCCTCGAGCAACTGGCCAATCCGCTCGTGACGCCGAATCCCGCCAAGGCGCCCTGGTATTTCCTCGGCCTGCAGGAGCTGCTGCACTACTTTCCGCCCCTGGTGGCCGGCATTTTGATTCCCACTCTGGTTGTAATCGCGCTCGTGGTCATTCCCTATTTCAACATCAACGTGGAAGGGGAGCCCATGTGGTCAACCAACCCGGCGCGCGATCTTCGCGTTCTTCTCGCCGTGCTCTCCATCCTTGAAATTGTTCTGGGGATCTTCCGAGCCTGGACCGTATTTTTTCCCACCGCCCTGGTGGGCGGACTAGCTGTCTATTCCTACTTCCCACGACCGTCCGCTTCGGGGGCCGCGGGGTACTTCCGCAGACGGGCGGTTTCCTGGTGGGTCATGACCTGGTTCATCTGCGTCGCGGTCGTGCTCACCATCGTCGGCACCTTCTTCCGCGGGCCCGGTTGGTCGTGGATATGGCCATGGAGGGGGCATGCCGGCTGAGGACATGGGGAGGGTCTCCCGCCGACTCCGGGTTGTCTTTGCAAGCAGCAGTGTCATTTTCGTCGCCGCGCTGGCCATTTCGCCGGTGAAGGACCTCCGGCAGGAGTGGAAACGGTATAAGCGCGACTACGTTCGTTTCGCACAAAAGCGTCCCGACACGAAGCGCCTGCTCGAGGATTTTCATTCTGGGATCGACCAAATCTGGATCCCGGACCTCGGCGTCGTCGACCGCTGCACCACCTGCCACCAGGGCATCACGCAACCCACGCTCGGGGGGGCCTCGGTACCTGAGCCGTTCCGCGCCCATCCGACCATCCCCCATGGGGCCCAGGAGTGGGGCTGCGTTGTATGTCATCGCGGCCAGGGTCTGGCTACCGAAGTGGCGGAGGCACACGAAACAACACTGGCCTGGGAACAACCCCTCCTTCCGGTCCATTTCATTCAGGGTGCCTGCGGCTCTTGTCACCGTGAGGGCTTGCCGCAGACACCAGAACTCAACCGCGGGCGACTGCTCATCGAAGAGCTCAATTGCGAAGGTTGCCACGAGCTCGAGGGCCCAGACCGCCCAGCCATGCTCGGGCCCGATCTGACGAATGTGGGGAGAAAGGTAAGCCGCAAGTGGATTTACAAATGGTTGAAGGAGCCGCGAACACTAACCGATGCCAATGGCAACACGACGGTGGACGGAGTCGAGACCACGGAAGAACCCCGGATGCCGAAGTTTCGCCTGAGCGAATCCGAGATCCGCGCCCTCTCGGCCTACCTGAGCGTCCAGCGAGCAAAACCGCTCGAAGATGTCAAGTTCGATCCGCGCCTGGTCGCGGTCTGGTCCAAAAGGCCCGACCTTATTGATCGAGGAGAGCTTCGATTTCGACAGATGTTCTGCTCGACGTGTCACGCGCTTGCCGTCACGCGCGCCGGGGAGACAAAGCTCGTCGGCGGCGATATCGGACCGGAGTTAACGAAGGTTGGCAGCAAGGTGAAACCGGAATGGCTCGCGGCCTGGTTGCGCGATCCGCAAGCCTACCTGCCGCACAGCGAGATGCCGCGCTACGGATGGTCGGATGAGGATCTCTTCGAAGTCACCCAGTACATCCAGACGAAGCTTACCGACCCTGACCTGCTTAGTGATGTCCCTCGGTTGGGGGCTCCCACGGTAGAGGAGATCGAGCTGGGCCGGCGTTTGTTCCTCGAAAAGGGCTGCGCGAGTTGCCACGTGGTCGAAGGTCTTCCAGCGCCCAAGGACTTTGGCCCCGATCTCTCGGCGCTGGGCGCAAAAAACGTCTCACAGCTTGACTTTGGAACATCGACGATTCCGAGGAATTTGATCTCGTACATACAAGCCAAAATAACCGACCCGCTTTCCGTCAATCCGGCTGCGCGCATGCCGCAGTATCACTTGACACCCGACGACCTGGACGCGGTGACCACCGCCCTGCTGGGCATGATCGGCACGCCCGCCAGTAGCGGGATGGAAAAGCTGATCGTTCCGAAACGCGAGCCGGAATTTCATCCGCTCGGCGAGTTCGGGCGAGTCTGCGAGCGGTATAAATGCTACGTCTGCCATCAATTCGACGGGTTCGGCGGCCGATTGGCGCCGGATCTGTCCTACGAAGGCAGTCGCGCGAACCGCGAATGGCTGATCGATTTCTTGAAGAATCCCCAGACGCTTCGCCCGACGCTCGTGTTGCGGATGCCCCAGTTCAACATGTCGGACCACGAAGCCAGTGTGATCGCGGACTACTTCGGAACGGTCCTTCAGCATGACCAAGTGGACCCCGCCTCGGTCGAACGCCGCGAATTTACGCCGCAGATGGCAGCCCTCGGCAAGGAGCTCTATGAGGTCAAGTATCAATGCCAGGCATGCCACACGCTGGGCGCCACGGGCGGCTACGTTGGTCCAAGCCTGAGCGATGCCGGGGATTGGCTCACGCCGGCCTGGATTGAGGCCTGGCTCCGCGATCCGCAAGCCTTGGTTCCCGAAACGATCGAACCACGCCGAGCGTTCACCGAGGGCGAGGTGCAGGCGCTCACCGCGTACTTGCTCACGCTCAGAAATGCGCCAGGGCAGCATGTGCCGGGAAGTGGCGGCGGAGGAGAAAAGTGACCCGCCGTATCCTGCTCGTTGTCCTGTTGATGGCCACATCCGGCGGGCTAACCGCCTGTCGAAAGAAGGGCGCGGCCGCTCCGCCCGACGCGCTGAGGAATGCCTACGATTCGGAAGTCGACTGGAACGATCCGCAGCGCGTGATTCCTCTCGGTTATGAAGCGGCGCAGGGAAAGCGGATCTTCTACCAGCAATGCGTGTGGTGTCACGCGGACACCTCACCGGCGGGCCCGTCCAACCGCTCGAATGTGAGCCCTACGCCGCCTCTGTTCAACGATGGGAACGCCCTGAACCGCGAAAGTGACGATTTTCTGGAGAACATCATTTCGCTTGGGGGAAGCGCTGTGGGCAAATCGGCCATGATGCCGGCCTACGGCAGGACGCTCGGCCAGGAAGACATCCGTTCGCTCATCACTTTCGCGCGCGCGATTGCCGTCCCGCCGTATGAGTCGCCAAAGAATTCGGTGAGGTAAGCGGCCTGAGCTGTTTGGGTCAGTGCCGCAGGCAAAAGGAAGGCAGGAAAGAATCATTCGAGGAGAGTGCCATGAAAAAATGGACGGTTTTTTTGCTCGCGTCACTACCTGTAATGGTCGTGGTCGGCTTTGCCGCAATGAATCCGCCCAGCGTGCAGGCGGTCCCCAGCTACGCCCGCCAGACCGGTCTCGCCTGCAGCGGCTGCCACTACACCCCCCCGGAACTGAACCCCGCGGGCCGGAGGTTCAAGCTGCTCGGTTACGTCGACAAGCAGGATAAAAGCATCAAGGCCGAGGCGGGCAAACAGCACGCTCCGCTGGATATTCTCGAATCACTGCCACTGTCCGTGATGTTCGAGACGTCCTACACTTCGCTCGGGTCGCCCGTCCCCGGCACCCAGAATGGCAATGTGGAATTTCCCCAAGACGTATCATTGTACCTATCGGGAGCGTGGACAAAGGATATCGGAAGCTTTCTCCAGGTCACCTATGACACGCAAAATGACCATTTCAGCATCGACAACACCGACATCCGTTACGCGAAGACCAAGAATTTGGGGGGTAAGGAATTCAATTACGGTCTCGACCTGAACAACAACCCGTCTGTCGAGGATCTTTGGAACGCTACGCCGGCTTGGGGCTTTCCGTGGATTCAAAGCGATTTCGCTCCCCTTCCCACCGCGGAGCCCATCCTAAATGGCCCTCTCGCTCAGGACGTGGGAGGAGGCGGTGCCTATGCGATGTGGGACAATCACCTCTACGGTGCTGTCTTAGTTTACGGTTCCGACCACGTTGGGATACCGCAGCCAAATCCCGGAACGGGGTTCACCTACAATATTCACGGCGCGGCACCCTACTGGCGTTTTGCCTGGCAACAAGGGACCCCCACAACGCAGTTCGAGATCGGAACGTATGGCATGCACGTCGAATCGACCCCCCAAGGCGTAGTGGGGCCCGAGGACGAGTATACGGACTGGGCTTTGGACTCACAGGTTGATCGAACCCTGTTCAAACGGGACGTGTTGTCTCTGCGTGGCACATTTATTGATCAAACTTCATGGTTAACTGGAAGCGTGGCTGCGGTTCCTCCGGCGGCCACGGCCGGCAGCCACCATTTGTACACCGCCACGGCCAACGTCGAATATCATTTCGGCAATCGCATTTCGCTGACGGGTGCGTTCTTCGATACCTGGGGCACCGCGGATCCGCTGCTCTACCCGCAAGCCCCGGTGACCGGCAGCGCGAATGGCAATCCCGGGAGCACCGGATATTTTGCAAACGCTTCGTTTTGGCCCTGGCAAAACATCCAACTCGCTTTCCAATACAGCGGCTATACGCGCTTCAACGGCGGGGGAACGAATTACGATGCTGCGGGTCGCGACGCGAGCGGCAACAACACAACCTACCTGCTGATACGGTTTCTTTTCTGACAGGAAGGGCGACATAGGGCCGGGAGCGCACGGGAGATCCGTCCCTTATCGTCCTCGTCGTGCTGGCGAGGGGCCCCCGCGATCCGCAGGTCCCTCTGCGATGTGGGTGAGAAGGGCTAAAAATCGGTCGGAACCCTCGGCGGTACGGCGGCACGGCCCGCGTTCAGCACCGCGGCCAAATCGATGATCTCCTGCGCAACCGCTCCCCCGATGGGAGGCAAGTATCCAAAGGCGGCAGCCGCCATGCCCAGAATGCTTAGGGCCATACCTCCCACGGCACTCTCAAGCGCAATTCTTCGCATGCGGCGGCCGATGTGCATCAATTCGTCGATCCGGCTTAGCGACGCTTCCAAGACCACTGCATCGGCGGCTTCTATGGCGATATCGGTTTTTGCCCCGAAGGCCACACCCACGGTTGCCGCCTGCATCGCTGGCGCGTCGTTGATCCCATCGCCCAGGAAAAGAGTTCGCGCCCGACTTGCTTCCGCGCGAACAATCTCGACCTTCTCCTCCGGGCTTTTGGCAGCGTAAATCTCTTCGATCCCGACTTGTTGGGCGAGGTCTCGGACTTCTCTCTGGCGATCGCCCGAAACAATCAGCACGCGGCTCACTTTATGGCGCGGCTTGAGATGATTGATGAACCGCAAGCTATCCCGGCGAGGAGCATCATGAAATCGAAGCGTGGCCGCGTATTCGTTGTCGAGGAATACCAGGCACTCCAAGCCGAGCTCGACGGAGGGCAGCGCGATTCTGCGGTTTCGAACGCTCGCGCGGCCGGTGATCCATACCTTTCGATTGCCCACCCGCCCTTCGAGCCCTTCCCCGGGGCGCTCGCGTATCTCGGCGACCCACTCCCTGCCAAGTCCGGCCTTCTGCGCGGCCTCCAGAATTGCGCCCGAAAGCGGATGCTTCGAGTAGCTTTCCAGGCTCGCGGCCGAGCGCAGCACTTCGCTGGCTTCGAATCCGGAAGCAGGGACGATTTGAAACAACGCTGGCTTACCGTAGGTGAGGGTTCCGGTCTTGTCGAAGATCAACGTCCGGCACCGGTCCACTTGTTCCAGCACGGCCGGGTTTCTGATGATGATACCGCTGCGGGCAGAACGAGAAATAGCCCCAATCACCGCAACGGGAATAGCGATCAGCAGCGGGCAGGGAGTCGCAACCACCACGGTAGCTAGGAATCGCCTGGGTTCTCCGGTCATGGCCCAGGCGAGCGAGGCAATCGCCAGCGCAACCGGCGTGTACCAGGCGCCAAGCTCGTCCCCCAGTCGTCGCAACCGTGGGCGGCGCTGTTCGGTTTCTCGCATTACACGCATAACCCGCGCGTATCGCGAGTCCACAGGAAGCTTTTCCGCGCGGATATGCAGAGCGCGATCTCCGTTCGTCGATCCGGAGAGAACCTCGGAACCGAGGGTCTTGCCGATCTCAAACGGCTCGCCGGTCAAGTAAGCCTCATTCATCTTTCCCTCACCGTCGATGACGACACCATCCACGGGGCAGGTTTCGTGCGGGAACACAACAAGCTCGTCGCCGATGTCGATTTCCGCAAGCGCGATATCGCGAACAAGGCCATTGTGCTTGCGGTGCGCCACTTGCGGCATGCGCTTGGCCAGCGCATCTAACACCGACGATGCGTTGCGGCTTGCAAGCTTCTCGAGAGTCGTGCCTCCGGAGAGCATTAAAATGACAATTACTCCGACTAAATACTCTCCGAGCAGAACGGAAGCAACGATGGAAATCCCCGCGAGCTGATCGGACCCGAACTCGCCCTTGAGCAATTTGCGCAGAAGCGAAAGCATCTGCGGGATTCCCCCCGCAAGCAAGACGGCGAACAGCGGGATTTGGGACGCTACAGGGGACACGCGCATCGTGTAACGCAGGCATAAATGCACAAAGATGCCCGTGACCGCGAGAGCGGCGACGAACCACGGTTCCCAGCCAAAGAAGGGAAGTGAACTGTTCGCTTGCGCGTGAAGCGTAGCTTCGGCCGTAGGGACTCGTCGAGTTGAAGGCTGCTCGGCGATCCTGGTTCCCATAGCCATCGAAAAATTCGCCTCCTCCCGAGCGGAAGCGTACCGATCGACCTCCGCGCGCGAACGAGCCCCGCGCCCCAGGCCAGCTTACGCCAGCATCGTTTTCCGAGGCCCCGATCCGTGTCACCGCCGAGGGTGATCCGGATCACGTTCTCGCAATCCAGGGGTTCCGAGCGGTCCGCTCCGAATTCCTTGCTTCGTAGCCTGCGTCACAGCAATCGGTACTGGCCGTCACAGAAATTCTCTTTGACAGGGTTTACATAGAAAGCGCAGGAAAATGGGAGAGGGTAGAAGGGAGAGAGCGCTCGAGCCACGACGTCCGAAAGTGAGAGGCGAGGCTGAGAGCGCTCCACCCGGGGATGCGTGACCGGGCTTGACCTCTACCTGGCTCCGCGTAATCGAGCCAGCGGCTAGGCGCGAAGCCTGAACGCAAAACGTTTAGTGACTTCAACGTCCCGGCCCTTTCGACCGGAAACACTTCGCAGCCAGCCGCTGGCTCCCGATTTATCTTCCAAGTTCCGGCACGGGGTTTGTGGTGAAAGGAGAGCAATAATGGCCAATTTGCTTCTGCGCGACAATTTCTTCCAGGATCTCTTTGATTTCCGTCGTGACTTCGACCAGATTTTCAATCGCATTCTGCTCGGAAAGCCCTTTGGGTCGGAGGAGGCCTTGCCGAAGGCGACCCTTGGTTTCTTCCCGCCCGTCGAGTCCTATGTGGAGAAGGAAACCAAGAAATATGTCTGCCGCGTGTACATCCCCGGAATCGAACCGAATCAAGTGCAGATTCACGCCCAGGGCGGCATGCTGACGATCGAGGGCCAAAGGAGCGTTCCCAAGGCTTCGCAAGACGTCAACCGGATTTGCGAAGAAGTCGCCTATGGTTCGTTCCAGAGGATCTTCGAGCTTCCCGAGGGCGTTCTCCCCGAGAAGCTCACGGCGGAGTATTACAACGGTGTTCTCGAGATCACAGCGCCGGTAACCGAAGCGGCCCTGCCGCGAAAGATCGAGATCAAACTGCCCCCCGCAGCAAAACGCATGGCAGCGTGAGCCGCAAACGAGCGGTCCGCTAGATGGCCCGGGGGCGGTAGGCACCGGGCCATCTCGTTTTCTGACGGCGTACCCCGCATCACGCTCCGGCGTGATGCGCGTCACATCCTCCGCGCTCGGTAGGGGAGGAGAATCGCTCCGAACGCGAGGTGCAAGATGAAGGACGACCGAGACCTGATTGACGTTCTCAAGTTCGAACTCAACTTTCTGGAAAAAGGGGGGTACGGACGCTCTCCGCGCCAGCCCTGGAGGTGTCAGCTTATCTTTGAGGACTCTCCTACGTGCATGAACTACGACTGCAAAGAGGACCCGGGTCCCTGCAGTGCCTGTGTTTTGATGGATTTAGTGCCGCGTGAAAGCCGCTCGCAGACCGTTCCGTGCCGGCATATCCCTCTAAACATGGCTGGGGAGACGGTCGATTCTCTCTATCGCTGCGGGAATCAATGCGAGATCGAAGAGGCGGTCCGCGATTGGCTGCGCGCAACGATCGCGCGGCTCGAAGAAGAGCGCAAGAGCCTTCCTCGGGAGGCAGAGGCCTAGAGCGCAAGGGGTCGCTTTCTTATGACAACAAAAGAGCTATGTCTTCCGACCAACGATTCCGTGCGTGCCCCCTACGGTTTGCAGATTATCGAGAGCTGCATTACGTGCCCCCATCGCCAAGAACGACTCTTTTGCAACCTTTCTCCATCAGCCGTGCAGATGCTCGCGGCGATCACCTCCCCCACCACGTATCCGAAGGGGGCCACGCTGTTCATCGAAGGGCAAGCTTCGCGCGGTGTATTTATCCTGTGCAGCGGGCGCGTCAAGCTCTCCACCTCATCCGCCGAGGGAAAGACCCTGATCGCGAGGGTCTCGGAGCCAGGCGAAGTGCTCGGCCTCCCGGCTACGATCTCTGGAAAGCCGTACGAGCTTACGGCAGAGGTGATCGAACCGGCCCAAGCGAATTTCATTCCTCGCACGGACTTTCTGAGGTTCCTCTGCGAAAACGGCGAGGCTGCCCTGCGCGTCGCCCAACAGTTAGGTGAGACTTATCACGCCGCAATCGGTGAAATGCGAATGATCGGCCTGTCTCATTTGGCAACGGAGAAGCTCGCCCAATTCCTTTTCGATCAGTCCGCCGAGCATGCTCAGGGCAAGGACCAAGTGAGATTAGTCATGATCTTCACGCACGAAGAGATCGGTCAAATGATCGGTGTGACACGTGAGACGGTGTCTCGCGCCTTTGCGGAGCTAAAGAGAAAGCAACTGATTCAGGTGAAAGGCTCGGCACTCACGATTCCCAGCCGAGTGAGTCTGCAAAAACTGATCCGTTCGTAGTGTCCCTGGAATTTGACTTGAACTCAAGTCGCGGTGTCGCGCGTGTCTGTAAGGTCTGTTTCCTCCGCGGCAGGTACCAGGAGTTCTTCCTCAATTTTTGCGACGGGAAGCAAAACGATTTCACATCGGAGTGCCTGGGCGATCAGACATGACCGTTCAGCTTTACCCAGCAAGCGGAGGGCGCGATCACGATCTGCTTCCGTTGAGACAGTGACCACGGGCGAGAGCCTGATTTGCTTGAAGCGCCAACGGCTGTCCGAGTGCACCAGCATTCCTTGGGCCCCGAGTTCAAAGGAAGAAAACTCGAGCCCGGATTTTTCGGCGATCCCGGAGAAGGTAGCGACGAAGCAGCTGGCGACCGAAGCGACGAGGAAATGTTGGGGCGTCCAGCGGCCGGCCTTTCCCGAAAACTCGGGTGGGGCACTGAAGGATATGGAGGGCAGGATTTCCTCTGCGTGGACGACTCCCCGGCGTGCTCCCGAACAAAGCGCGTGGACGCCATATTCGTAATGGGTTTCCATCTTCTCTCCTTTCCTAATGCTTTACGCTCGGTGCTTACGCTTCCCGCACCGTCAGAACGGGGCAAGGAGCATGCGCCACAATCTCGTGGGCGGTGGCCCGCTCCAGGTGGGTTGCTGCGCCCAGATGTCCACGAGCGCTGCGAACACCAAGCACGATCAGGTCAACCGATCGATGATGTGCGGTCTCGATGATTCTCTCCCCTGGCTTACCGTATTCGATCAGCACTTCCGGCGGTATGGAGAGCTCGGCCTGTGAGGGCACGGTGTCATAGAGCTTGTGAATCATCTCGGCTACGGATACTTCCCTGTCCCGGTCGCCGTCGCCAGGCTCCGCTACTTCCGCAACGTGCACGAGCAACAGACGTGCCGCACTGTGTTGGGCGAGTGAGACGGCGTAGGGGGCTGCAGCTGAAGAGCCCGGGCCGTAGTCTGTGGCAAAAAGGATGCGGTGGAAATGGCCGCCGTTATGGGAGCTGCTCCGAACGGCAGGACCCACCGTCAGCACTGGATGAGGCGACCTTCGAAAAATCTCTTCGGCCACCGAACCCAGCAGGAATCGCTGCGCCCCCGTCCGGCCGTGGGTGCCCAAGATGATCAGGTCAATTGAACCATCCGAGATCACCCGGCTTACGCCCTCCCAGACGGTGGGTGCGCGCTCGAGGAGAATTTCATGCGGCAAGTCCGCAAGCTGTGCCTCGAGCTGTCGGACGGAGGTGAAGGCCAGTTCCCTCTCGGCTTCGAGCGCCATGCCAGTCATCTCCGGCGTGATATACGCAAATGGACTTGCATCGAGCACGTGAAGGGCGCGAATCGTCGCGCCGTACCTGCGCGCCAGCGCCGCGGCGAAGGGCAGCGCGGCCTCCGATGGCTGCGAAAAATCGGTGGGATAAAGGATGTTCTTAAGTTCAATCAGCTCCGCGGGCCTCGCGACAACAGTGCTCATGGCAATCCTCCGCGACCCATATAAACGCAGGCAGGTGCGGGTCGCGATGATACGTCTCACTGTCTGCCGTGACCCGGATCACTAGAGCAAAAACCGGCTCTCGAGCCCGTTCAAGGGCGCGCTAGCTTCTTTCCGTGGGCAAGGCGCGTAGCGCATTTCCGCGTTGTAACGGGGATCACAATCCGCCGTGACCCGCGTCGCCGCATAGACGAGAGATGAGTGTTAGAAAGTGGGCGAGTAAGGAGGCGAGGAGGAGGTTCTCCCGAAGCCCAGCGACCGACTCCGCTGAAGGCTTCTCGGGTCCACAGCAAGAAGGAGGTGAGTGTCATGGCGAGCCACGCGCTACCCACCGTAGTCAGGCAACCGAAGGGAACCCCTAAGAGAGAGACAGACGCAGCACAAGCTCAGACCCGAACCCGGCAGGACATTTTCATCTCCGCTCTGCTTGAGGTGCCGTGCGAGTATAAGAGGCGCAACCCGCTCGAATGGGCTGTATCGTTTCTGGCTCACGTCGTCGCCATCGCAGGCCTTCTCGTCATACCTCTGTGCGTCACGCAGACCCTGGATTTGAAAGCCTTTCAGAGCACGTGGTTGGTGGCGCCGGCACCGCCTGCACCGCCTCCTCCACCGGCTGCTCCTATGGTTCGGCAAACCATGAAGTCGGTCGAGCGTCTCATGCAGGGCGGCAAGATGATGGCGCCCACCGTCATCCCCAGGAAAGTCGCGATGATCAAGGAGGAGCCGCTTCCGCCAGATACAGGAGCTTCGGGCGTGATTGGTGGTGTACCGGGCGGTATCCCGGGCGGCCAAGTCGGCGGGGTCTTGGGCGGGATCATTGGTGGCGGCTCTAACCCCTTGGCAAGCGCCCCGCCACCTCCTCCCGCAAAACGAATCGTTCGAATTGGCGGCAACCTAAAGCCGCCTCGGCAGATCTACGCGCCGGCCCCGCAATATCCGATTCTGGCGAAAGAGGCAAAGATCGAGGGCACTGTAGTCATCGATGCCATCATTGACGAACAGGGGAGCGTCGTGCAGGCTCGTATCCTCGGCGGTCCTGGCTTGCTGGTAGGGGCTGCGCTAGAGGCTGTGACGAGCTGGAAGTACGAGCCGACTCGTTTGAACGGAGAGCCAATCTCCGTTGAAATGCGTGTAGAAGTTCACTTCGTTTTGCAGTAACGACGACCGGTTCTTGAAAACCCGGCCGATGGGTCAGGAGTTGTCCTTGCGCTTGACAAACTTCATTCAGGATGTGGGCTTCGGTCTGCGCATGCTGCGCAAATCGCGGGGTTTCACGGCCGCCGCGGTTCTCTCGCTCGCGCTGGGCATCGGATCGACTTCGGCAGTGTTCAGCGTGGCCGAAGCGGAGTTGCTCCGGTCCTGGCCTGCACGCGAGCCTGAACGGTTGGCAAAGGTTAGGGCCAAGACGCCCGAGGGCGTGGACGACCTTTTCTCCTTTGCTGAATACCGCGACCTCGCCGAGCAGGCTGACTCCCTCCAGGGAGTTTTGGCTTACTCGCGTCATGGAAAACTGCTGCGGCTCGGCGCCGAAACGCAGTTCATCATCGACGACATCATTTCTCCCAATTACTTCGAGGTGCTCGGTGTGCAGGCGCAGTTGGGGCGCACCTTTCCCGTGGGGAACCAGTCAGAATTGGCAGTGGTAATCAGCGATGATCTGTGGCGCCGCGTTTTCCATCAAGATTCCGGCTTAGTAGGGAAACAGATTGTGCTGACCAACAAGACTTACACAGTCATTGGAATTGCGCCTCGGCACTTTCGGGGGCTCGAACCGATCGTGCCCACCGACGCATGGCTAACGGTCGGGACAGAAGAATCTGAAGAAGACCTTCAAAGTCGCGGCTTCCGTGATTTCGAGCTGCTCGCCAGGCTACGGCCCGGAGCAACTGCCGGCGAGGCCCAGGCCCAGCTAGACCTCATCAGCAACCGCCTGGCCGCGGCTTATCCGGCCTTCAACAAGGGCCGGACCGCGTCGCTCGTATCCGAGCAAGAGCGGCTGCGTCACGCATTCTTTCCAGCCCTGCTGCTGATTGGTGCGGTGGGCCTCGTCTTGCTGATCTCGAGCGCCAATGTTGCCGGGCTGGTTCTGGCGCGCTCGGAAACGCGGCGGCACGAAATTGCGGTTCGGATGGCGCTCGGAGCAGGGCGCGCACGCCTGCTTGAACAACTGCTGACCGAAAGTGCGATTCTCGCCGCAGCCGGGGCCGGGCTTGGGCTGCTTCTGGCCAACTGGCTGCTGAGCCTGCAGGCGGCGTTGTTGCCTCCCACCGAATTTCGGATCGGCCTGGACTTGCGTCTGGACGGAGGGGCGATTTGGTTTACGCTGGGCGTTACAGTGCTAGCCCTACTGATTTGTGGTCTGCTCCCAGCATTCCCAACATCGAGGACGAGTTTGATCCCGGCCCTCAAGAGTGGCGAGGGCACAACTCCTGGCACCAGGTGGTTCACGCTCCGCAACCTGCTGGTGTTCGGCGAAATCGCACTTTCGGTCGTGCTGCTCACCGCGTCTGGACTGCTGCTGCGAAGCTTTCTCTACACTTCGAGAGTGCCGCTCGGTTTCAACGTAGAAAAGAATCTCATCTTTTTCGATGTGATACCAAGTATCGGAGGCTATGACGAGGAGGGCAGTCTCCGGTTTTTCCAGCGTCTCGCGGAACAAGTTGGTGGCCTGACAGGAGTGAAGAATGTCACGTTTGTGCGACGCATGCTGCTTTCCGACTCCGGTGGAGGCGCCATGCAGCGCGTCTCGATCCCCGGCATCGCGTTGCCGGGCGGCCAGCCCAACATTCCCATCAAGTTCGACGCGATTGGCCCGCGATATTTCGAGACCTTGGGCACGCATGTCCTCGAAGGCCGTGATTTCACGGCGACGGATAACCTGGACGCCCAGCCGGTCGTGCTGATCAGTCGGGCGATGGCCGGACGTTTCTGGCCCGGTGGAGATGCGGTGGGCCGCCAGATCGTAGTGGAGGGCAAAGCCGAGGAGGTGGTGGGCGTGGTCGAGGATGCCAAGATCAATCACGTCCACGAGAGCCCGGAACCTTATATGTACTTCCCGTTCGCCCAGTCGCCGACCGCAGAGGGCACCCTCGTCGTGGAGACGGCGGGAGATCCAAGGGCAATGGCTGGCCCGATCCGGGATGCCGTTTACCGGATGGACAAGCGTGTGCCGGTGAGCGTGCGCACGATGCATTCGCTCTTGCAGGAAGCGTTTTGGGCCGACCGCGTGGCGGCCAGCTTCGTTGGCGGGCTCAGCGCGTTGGGCATGCTTTTGGCCAGTGTGGGGCTCTACGGAGTCATTGCCTTCCTGGTGAACCGACGGCAACGCGAAATCGGAATTCGCATGGCGCTCGGCGCGGCGCGCGTGGATGTTCTTCGGTTGGTGCTTGCACAAGGACTAATGCTTGCCGCGACTGGCATTGCGGTGGGCGTGGTCGCTGCGCTCGGAGCCACGCGGCTCATAGCAAAGCTCCTCTATGGAATTCGGCCGAACGATCCAGTTGTCTTCGCTGCGAGCGCGGCGATTGTGGTTCTCATCTCACTCGTAGCAACCCTCATTCCTGCCGTTCGCGCAGCCCGAGTGGACCCCCTGATCGCGCTGCGCTGTGAATGAGAGTCCCCAGGCGACTTTTCCCGCGCTGAAGGCGGGGGCTTCTCATCGAACGCATACCCTAATTTCAGGCTTCGTTTGAGCGGGAAGGCTCAGTCCGAGCCACAGAAACGAGGTTTTCGCTGTCGTTAGCAAAAACCCCGCTTTTCGCAGCAAGTGATGTGTCCGGTTTAGGTCAACCCGAGCGCGGTGGGGCTAAATGTTGAGCGCATACGCGAAGAACTGCGCAACGGCAAGGCGCCGGCTTCGGCCGTCGAGGTCGGATTCGACCGCGCCTTCCTCACCATCATCGATACCCACATCACGACGCTCGTGTCGGCGGCATTTCTTTTCCTGTTCGGAACCGGCCCGGTGAGGGGCTTTGCCGTCACCCTCATTTCCCGGGCCATATTCGATTTTCATTTGGCGCGCATGCCGCGGCAGGCAGCGCTCAGTATTTAGGGGGTTAGCGCGTAGAGATTTGCCCTCCGATCTCGCCAAGCACTTGCGACACGACCGCGTCAATGGCCATTTCAACCGGGCGCGACAGCGCTTCCCCAGCCTCAAAATTCAGGCCTTCGATTCCATACAAAACCACCCTTTGCGGCAATTGGTCCAGCGCACGCCCCAGTTCGATAGCTTGGGCCAAACTGAAGGCATGGCTGGAACAACGAAACCACTCGGCGGGTATCTGTTGCGTGCGGGCATCCAGTCGATGGATCGTGCCCGGAGGCGCGCCCGATTGGACGGCGTCAATCAAGATGACCGAAGAGGCCCCTCTCCAAACCTCAACCAGCCGGGTACCTTCTCCGGTTTCCTCGACGACTCGCACATCGGCCGGAACCCGTGGCCTCAGCCGGCGAACGATCGCGATGCCGACCGCGTCGTCTCGGCGGTAGAGGTTGCCGATTCCGACGATCAGTCGCCACGCGGATTCCGCGTTCATTCTCGATCGAGTTTCAGTCTCAGAAAGTGAGTGGCGCAGGAGATACACGGGTCATAATTCCGAATCATCTGCTCGCATTGCCACTCGAGGTCTTCTTGCGGTGTCTCGATATGAGCGTCCACGAACTGCCACAAGTCGGCCTCGATCGACTTCTGGTTCTGTGACGTTGGCGGAACGATCTTAGCGTCAAGAATCGAACCGTCCGCGTCCAGCCGATACCGGTGGTAGAGAATACCCCTTGGCGCTTCGGTACAGCCGAAACCGGTCGACGCGCGTGGTCCCGCTTCAACGAATGGCTTCTGAGGGGCTTCATAGCGGTCGATGACGTCGAGCGCTTCCTGGCACGCATGGACGATTTCCACGGCTCTCACAATGATGCTTTGAAACGGGTTCGTGCACACGGGCGAAAGGCCGGCTGCCCGAGCTGCTTCTTGAGCCACCGGCGACAGGCGCTCGAAATTTAGGTTATATCTGGCCAGCGGCCCGACGAAGTATGCTCCTCTGGCCTTGAGCGTCGAGTGCAGTGCGTTTGAGTGCGGAATGTGTTCCTCAACAAAATGCTGGTCGTACTCGGCGACGGGAATATTGAGACCCTTGTTTGAAACCAGGCGCCCTTCGTTCAACGGATATTCGGAAGGGTGCCGCAAGGAAACGAACTCGTAGTCCCGTTCGAAGGAGGGGAAGGAGAAGGAAGCCGTCCAGCGGACCGTTTCGAGCGCAGCATCGAGTGCCCACTCGAGGTCATCTATCATTTCGCGGAGTTCCTGTTTTGTTGGTGCTTTGTAAAAACCGCCAACGCGGACATTCACGGGGTGGATTTCGCGTCCGCCGAGCAGGGTCATGATTTGATTGCCGATCTTCTTCAAACGCAGCCCGCGCTTGACCGTGTCGGGCGAGTGTTGTGCCATTTGAACGACGCTTTCGTAGCCGAGGAAATCGGGGGCATGCAGCATGTAGATGTGCAAAGCGTGGCTCTCGATCCATTCGCCGCAGTAAAGCAGGCGCCGCAAATCGCGGAGAGGTCCCAGAACGGTCACTCCCAACGCATTCTCGACTGCATGGCACGCACTCATCTGATAAGCTACGGGGCAGATTCCACAGATGCGGGCGGTGATGTCGGGCGCTTCGCTGAATTTTCGGCCGCGCAGGAATGCCTCGAAAAATCGCGGAGGCTCGAAGATCTTAAGCTTGACGCTCGAAACACGTTGGCCCTTGATCTGGACATACAGCCCACCCTCGCCCTCCACGCGCGCCAGGAAGTCGACTTTGATCGTTCTATTGCTCATGCGCTTCGCTCTCTCTCCGGAAGGGCTCGCTGCAAGCGTTGAACGTGCGGAAGACCCGGAGGATGCCTCGCTCGCCGACTCCCAGGCCGCTCCAGGAGGCGCTCAGCGCCGGGGTGTTGGGAGTTTCCTTGGGACCGAAACATCCGTAACAACCGCGCGTGTATGCCGGACAGATGGCACCGCACCCCGCCTGGGTCACGGGTCCCAGGCAAGGAATGCCCTGAGCAACCATCACGCAGACGGTTCCCCGCCTCTTGCACTCGACACACACGCCATAGTTCGGAACATTCGGTTTGCGACCCTTCAGAAGAGCGCTCAGGACCTCGATCAACTGCGATTTATTTACCGGGCATCCGCGGAGTTCGAAATCGACGAAAACATGATCTTTGATGGGCGTGGATTTGTTGAGGGTCTCGATGTACTCCGGCCTCGCGTAGACAATGGAGGTGAACTCCTTGACGTCCTTGAAATTCCGCAGAGCCTGAATGCCGCCCGCCGTGGCGCAGGCCCCGATGGTGACCAGAAACTTCGAAGCCCGTCGGATCCGATGGATTCGCTCCTCATCGTGCGGCGTGGTGATCGAGCCTTCGACGAGAGTCACATCGTAGGGACCTTTCACGAGCGCGCGCGAGGCCTCCGGGAAATTGGCGATTTCGACGGCTCCCGCAAGCGCTAACAGCTCATCCTCGCAATCGAGCAGGCTCAGCTGGCAACCGTCACAGGATGCGAATTTCACAACCGCAAGCTTGGGTTTGCGGGGCGAGGCCATGTCAAATCTCTGCCTTTCCAAAAACCGGGGCGATCCGGTCGAATCGAAAGACGGGGCCGTCCTTGCAGATGAACATCGGCCCGAACTGGCAATGGCCGCAGAAGCCGATTGCGCATTTCATGTTGCGTTCCATGGACAGGAAGGTTTGCTCGGGAGGGACACCGCGCTTTTGGAGCTCCATGAGGGCAAAGCGCATCATGACCTCCGGGCCGCAGAGAAGAGCCACGGAGTGTGCGGGCTCGAACGCACAACGTCCAATCAGGGTGGTTACGACGCCGACGTTCCCCTTCCATCGGCTCGATCCCTGATCGACGGTGACCTGGATCTCCAGGTCAAACTTGCTGCGCCACTTCTCTAATTCGCGGCGGTACAGGATGTCTTCCGGTCTCCTGGTCCCGTACAGCAGAATGATCCTGCGATATTTCGCGCGCTCTCGAATCAATGAGTAAAGCACCGGCCGGAGCGGGGCCAGGCCGATTCCTCCCGCAATGATGACGAAATCACAACCGGTCATTTCGGCAACCGGCCAGTGACTTCCAAACGGCCCGCGGACACCGACCGTATCCCCCGGCTCGAGCAAACTCATTGCTTTTGTGACCGCGCCCACCACGCGGGTGGTGTGCTGCAAAGCCGGAAACGCTGCGGCATTGCCGCTGATCGAAATCGGAACCTCCCCTACTCCGAAGACGTAGAGCATGTTGAACTGGCCAGGCTCGAACAGCACGCTGCGAGACCCATTCTTGGGCCGGAGGTCCAGGGTAAACGTGTCGTGAGTTTCGCGCTTCTTTCCTTCGATGCGATAAAGCAGCGGAACCATGGGATCGCTGGCCTCGGTTCCGACCGCGCGTTCAGGCATGTGTGCCATAGAGGTCCAATAATTGCAGCCGCGTTGCGTCCAGCCGCTCGGTGACGACACTCGTGAAGCGCTTAAGGATTTCGTAGCCGAGGTCGTGATCCTCCTCGCACTTGGCGCGCAGACAGGTTCCATCGAATACCAAGGCGCGTGTGCGCTGGAGCGCGCGGGCGTCAAAATGCCACAGGAACGGCGGCGTCAACCACGACCAGCCCAATACATCTCCTTCTCGCACGGTTTGCACAGTTTTCGGGCCGCGCTGCGGAATGGTGAGCTCGACGGATACAAGTCCTTCACGGATAAAGTAGAAGTTGTCGGCCGGCTCTCCTTCGCGAAAGATCTGCTCGTTTGCTTGAAACGATGCGTTCTTTGCGCAGGAGGCGACGAAACGGACGTAGCGGTCCTCCAGACCATCGAAGAAAACGTGCTGTCTGATAACGCTCTCGAGCGAATGAGTCTCCATAAGATTCTAGGGCGTGCCACCCGCTGCCGGGTCACTCGCGCGGATAGCGCGAACCTCCTCCGTGATGTCAATTCCAACGGGGCACCAGGTGATGCAGCGGCCGCACCCCACACAGCCGGATTCTCCAAACTGATCGATCCAGGTGGCCAGTTTGTGCGTCATCCATTGGCGATAGCGCGATTTGGCTGTTGCGCGGATGCTGCCGCCGTGAATGTAGGAGAAATCCATGGTGAAGCAGGAATCCCAGGATCGCCAACGCTCCGCATGCTCGCCGGTCAGGTCCGTGACATCTTCGACCGTGGTACAGAAGCAGGTCGGACAGACCATCGTACAATTCGCGCAGGTCAAGCAGCGATTTGCCACATCGTCCCACCGCGGATGCTCGTAGTTGCGATACAGAAGCTCTTTGAGGTCGCTTGCATCCATGCTTCGGCCCATGTGCCTGGAGGTTTCCTCGACGATGCGGTCGGCGGCGAGTTTCTCCTCTCCCGCCGCGGGGCGAGAGGGAATTTCCCCCAAAATCTCAGCGCCGCCCTTCGAGCCCACCTCCACCAGGAAGCCATGGCGGCCGTTGTCGATGATCTCCGTAAGCGCGAGGTCGTAGCCGGCAGACGCCTTAGGCCCCGTGCCCATCGACGCGCAGAAGCAAGTGCCGCCGGCCACTGCGCAGTTGACCGCGACAATGAAGAGATGCGATCGGCGACTTTTATAGACGGGATCAACGTACGGCCCGCCTGTGAACACCTTGTCCTGGATGGAAATCGCGCGCAGCTCGCACGCACGTACGCCAATGAATGCGTACTTTTTCGTGTCCTCGGGCTCAGGGGTGATTCGAAACCCATCTGCGTTGAGTTCCGCCTTATACAGACGCTGGACCGACGGGAAATAGAATTTCTTCCAGGAATGCGGCCCGACGGCGTACCCGAACAATGCCTCGTCCGGCCGGCGCTTGAGTCTGTATTTCCCTCCCTCCTGCTCGTCGGTCCACCCGCACGGCAAGTCGGTTGCGCAGCTGACCCGGTCGTAGGCGATGGCGCCCTCTCGAACCGTCGGCCCCACGACTTCATACCCGCGGGCCTTCAAGGCCTCGAACAAGGAGTCGAAGTGCTCGCGCTCGACGACGGCGCAATCGCCAATTTGAAAGCAATCCTTGCTCATACTGTCTCGCTCGCAACTCGCCTCGTCGGACTATCAACGAGTTCTTTACCCTGGTAAAACCATCCCCTTCGCCTAGCGGCTATCCCGGAGGAGCCGTGAACGTCACCGTGCCCCTGCTTTGTCGTCCGAAGATAGGTCGACCTCGGCTCGACGAACGCCATGCCCGTCATCCTCCTCTGTTGCCCGTACCCATCATTCGATGCCTCTGCCGCTACAGCTGTGAGGTGGGTCACGGTGAGCTGTGAGCAGCAACCATCGCCTGGCCGAGGCTCAATCCGCCGTCTCCCGAGGGCACTTCGAAATGTGTAAACACACGAAAACCAGCCTCTTCCAATTGATTCGCAAGGTTTTCGAGCAGGAAGGAGTTCTGAAAGGCGCCGCCCGAGAAGCAGACCCGATCGAGCCCGCTCTCCTTTTTAATTAGGCGCGCCAGGCGCAGGAAAACCTCCACCAGTCCGCGATGAAAGCGCGCACTGATCACCGCGGTAGGAATCCTCCGCCGCATGTCGTCAAGTATCGAGTCGAAGAGAGGCAGCGTGTCGATGATCCAGTTTTTCCCGGTGAACCGCAGGGCGAGCGGATAAGCAGCCGCATCCGGGGTATCCCGGAGGTTCATCTCCAGATCGATTGCCGCTTGGCCCTCGTAGGTGACCTCGCCTCGAAAGCCTAGCAGTGCCGCAACGGCGTCGAACAGGCGGCCGCAGCTCGAGGTAAGAGGGGAGTTAACACCGCGCTCGATCATACGCAATAGGGTGTCGACAGATTTCCGGTCGAGCGTATCGACAAACGGAATGGAATCGCTTAGAAATTCGCGGCCGAAGTGGTGAGCCAAGTAAGCAACCGCCATGCGCCAGGGTTGTCGAATGGCCTGCGCCCCGCCGGGCATAGGAACATACTCGAAATGCGCGACCCGGTCGAAGCTCTGGTAGTCGGCAACCATCACCTCACCGCCCCACACGTTCTTGTCCGTTCCAAATCCGGTACCGTCGAGCGCGAAGCCAATGACACGGCCGCGGAGATGATTTTCGGCCATACAACTGGCAACATGCGCATGGTGGTGCTGAACGGGGACAAGCTGGACTCCCCGCTGACCAAGAGCCCATTTCGTTGACAGGTAATCGGGGTGAAGATCGTAGGCGATGATCTGCGGCTCGACCTCGAGGACGCCCTCGAGATGCCCGATAACGTCTTCAAAAAACCGGTAGCTCTCGAGGTTTTCCAGGTCACCTATATGCTGACTCAGAAATGCCTCGCGCCCTTGGGCAAGGCAAATCGTGTTTTTCAGTTCACCCCCCACGGCCAGTACCGACGGCACGGCTTCGCCGAGAAAAATGGGTGCTGGAACGTAGCCGCGCGAGCGTCGCAAATGTCGGATCTTTTCGCGGTGCGGTCTGATCACCGAGTCATCACAGCGCCACAATATGTCCCGGTTGTGCACGAGGAAACAATCGGCGAGCCCTCGCAAACGGCCCAGGGCTTCCTGGTTTCCGATGGCAATCGGCTCTTCGCTCAAATTCGCGCTGGTCATTACCAGCGCGTCGAAGCCGCCGTTCCGAAACAGCAGATGATGGAGTGGCGTGTAGGGCAGAAAAATGCCGAGGTCCCGGTTTGACGGCGCGACGCCTTCTGCAATGTTCAAATTTGGGCGCTTCCGGAGGAGCACAATGGGCCGTTGCGGACTCCCGAGAGCCTCTAGCGCCGATGGATCCAACTCGGCAAGTTGCTTGGCTCGCGCGGCATCGGGAACCATGATGGCGAAAGGCTTCTCCAAGCGGCGCTTGCGCTCTCGCAGCTTCTTGACCGCCATGCGATTCGCCGCGTCGACCGCCAAATGAAAGCCGCCGATCCCTTTGACGGCGACGATTTCGCCGAGCTGGAGTCGCGAAACTGCCTCAGCGATCGGGTCGGCAGAGCCCAGGGGCTCTCCCTCCGCGCTCCATAACTCGAGCCGCGGGCCGCACTTCCAGCAAGCGTTTGGCTGGGCATGAAACCGGCGGTCGCGGGGGTCGTCATATTCAGCTTGGCAATCGGGACACATCTTGAAGACACCCATCGACGTAAAAGGCCGGTCGTAAGGAATGGCCCGCATAATCGTGAAGCGGGGTCCGCAATTCGTGCAGTTGATGAAGGGATACCGGTAGCGGCGATTCGCGGGGTCGAAGAGCTCGCCGAGACAGTCCAGGCACACTGCCACATCGGGCGTAATCAGCGCGCGAGCCTGCGCTCCCCGCTCGCTCTCGAGGATGACAAACTCCCGGTCATCATTGCAGGGCAACTCCCGAACCGTAATCTCGGTGATTCGGGACAGGGGCGGGGCATCCGCGGGCAAACGCGTGAGGAAGGCCGTGACCGCCTCCGGGCGGCCTTGCAATTCCATCGCTATACCTTCTGACGTGTTGAAGACGTTCCCCACCAGGTCGTTCTTGATGGCCAGCCGAAAGACATACGGCCGAAACCCCACCCCCTGGACCATGCCTGAAACGTCGATGCGCCGTCGAACTTGCATGGGTTCGATCAAAGGACAGAGGCAAGGGCGGCAAGTCGGTGGGGTTCGCGCTGTTTCTCGATCCACAATCGCCATTCGCGAACACCTTCCCCGGTCACAGTGGAAATACCGCGGATCTCGATGCCCGGGTGCACGCGACGAGCATTCTTTTCTGCCTCGGCGAGATCAAAGGGCACGTAGGGCAGCAAGTCGAGCTTCGTGATTAGCATGAGCGAGGAACGGAAGAAGATCGAAGGATACTTCAAGGGCTTGTCGTCGCCTTCGGTCACCGAGAGCAGGGCGATTTTTGCCGCTTCGCCCAGATCATAACTGGCTGGACAGACCAGGTTCCCGACATTTTCGATGAAAAGGATCTCGAGATTGTGACCCGGCCAATCGGCGAGCGCTCGCTCGACCATGCGGGCATCCAGATGGCATGTGCCGCCGGTCGTGATTTGCTTCACCGGAAAGCCGAATCGGCGCAATCTCGAGGCGTCGTTGTCTGTTTGAATATCGCCAGTGAGGACCGCAACTCGATCCTGCGGCCGGCAATCCCGAAGCGTGCTTTCGAGAAGTGAAGTCTTGCCCGAACCGGGGGCACTGATCAGGTTGAGGCACAAAGTGCCTTGCGCACGGAAGCGCTTCCGTAATTCGAGCGCAATCCGATCGTTCTCACCGAGGACCTTACGTTCGACGAGTAGCCGGTTCATCTTCAACCTCCAGGTAGGCGATTTCGAGCTCTCGCCCACCGACACAATCTGTCGAAGTTGTTCCACAACGGGGACAATCGAAAACGAAATCGCGCACCACGAAGGGATCGCCGCAATTCGAGCAGCGGCAGCTTACCGGGCGAGATTCAACCTCGAGGGTCATTCCGTCCAAAATCGTGTCTTTGATCAGGGCCTCGAATGCGAACTGCAGGGCCTCGGCTTCGACGCCCGCCAATACGCCGATGCGAAGGCCTACCCTGCGCGGGCGCCGACCTCCCGATTTGCTCAACTCGCGCTCGACGGTCTCCGCAATCGTCCGAGCGATACCAAGCTCGTGCACGTTTCGCCTCAACAGATCCGCGGTAGTTGATCGCCCGCCAACATATCGACAACACGTGTAGTACCGAAAGCAGTGCGCAGGGTCACGAGCGGGCCATCTCGGCGGGTGACCGTTCCGATGATGTGCGCTTCATGGCCAAGGGGATGGTCTCGCATGGCTCGGAGCGCTCTCTCGGCCCCACTTGCTTCGACGAAGGCAACCATCTTGCCTTCGTTCGCGACGTAGAGAGGATCAAGACCAAGCATTTCGCAGGCCGCCCGCACCTGTTCGCGGACAGGAATCGTGCGATCATCCAGTTCGATCTGGACTCCGGACTGCGCGGCAATCTCATTCAACGTGCTCGAAAGGCCTCCTCGCGTTGGATCACGGAAGCAGTGAAAGGCCGCGCCGGTGTCGAGTAAGGCCTCCACCATTGAATCGAGCGGCGCCGAATCACTTTCGATGGTGGTCTCAAACTCGATGCCTTCGCGATGAGCCAGAATGGCAATTCCGTGATCACCGAGCGAGCCACTGAGCAAGATTGTGTCTCCGGGTTCGGCGCGGTCAGCGGAGAGGGCGACTCCCTGTCTCACCCGTCCGATTCCGGAGGTGTTGATGAACAGTCCGTCGGCGCTGCCCTTCTCGACGACTTTCGTATCCCCGGTGACGATTGAAACGCCCGCCCGATCGGCCGCGCGTCTGAGCGAATTGACGACCTGGCGCAGCGTCTGCATGGGCAATCCTTCCTCAATAATGAACGCTGCGCTCATAACGAGCGGCCTCGCTCCGCCCATGGCAAGATCGTTGATCGTGCCGTGCACGGCAAGCGAACCGATGTCCCCGCCGGGAAAGAACAGCGGCTTGACAACGAAAGAATCGGTCGTAAAGGCTAAACGCGATCCGCCCACATCGACGATGGCCTGGTCGTCGAGCCGCTCGAGCACCGGATTGCTAAATGCCGGGAGGAAAATCTCGCGAATCAACTCGGCGCTTAACTTGCCCCCGCTTCCGTGGCCTAAGAGCACCCTGTCCGTTGAAGGGAGCGGCGCGGGACAGGAAAATCCCTCCGCGGTTTTCGCATATTCAGTCATGGGTTGATCCCGCTCGTGCGGTATGACGGCGGTAGTGATAATACGCGGCGCAAGCCCCCTCGGCCGAGACCATTGGCGCACCCAGAGGATTTTCGGGCGTGCATCGCGCGGCGAAGGCGGTGCAGTCGGTCGGTTTCCTGAGCCCCTGAAGAATGAGAGCGCTGATGCACTCTGGCGATTCGTCAGCCGTCATGGCGTCGAGCTTAAAGATGCAATGCGCATCATAGGCTCGGAACTCTTCGCGAAGCCGCAAACCGCTTTGAGCGATCATGCCGATGCCGCGCCATTTTTGATCACAGACTTCGAACACCTCTCCCACAATTCGCCGGGCCCGCTCGTTGCCCTCGTAGCGGACGGAGCGGCAGTACTGATTTTCGACCTCTGCGCGACCGTCCTCGAGTTGCGCGACCAGCATGGCAATCGCTTCGAGCAGGTCCACGGGCTCGAAACCGCCCACCACGATCGGGATGTGGAAGTCCGCGCTCAGTTTTTCGTATTCCTCGTAGCCGGTAACCGTGCACACGTGCCCGGGTGCAATCAACCCCTGCACGCGATTGCTGCGCGAGCCGAGCAGCAGGCGCATGGCCGGCGGCACCAGGACGTGGGAGGCCAGCATCGAGAAGTTCTCGATCCCTTCTCGTTTGGCCTGCCAAACCGCCATGGCGTTTGCCGGAGCCGTGGTCTCAAATCCGACTCCGAAGAAGACAACGCGCTCGCCAGGCTTGGCGCGAGCGATTTTCAGGGCTTCCAAGGGGGAATAGACGATACGAACATCCCCGCCCGAGGCTTTCGTGCGGAACAAGTCCGAACGCGAGCCTGGTACGCGCAGCATGTCGCCATAGGACACAAGGATCGTCCCGGGTCTTGAAGCAATGGCAATGGCTTTGTCGATTGTTTCCAGAGCAGTGACGCAAACCGGGCATCCCGGGCCGTGAACCAACTCTAGGCCGCGCGGCATTAAATCGTCGATGCCATAACGCATAAGGGTGTGTGTCTGCCCGCCGCAAACTTCCATAAGCACCCACGGACGGGTAATGCGGCGTCCAATCTCCCTTACGAGGGCTCTTGCGATGCGCTCATCGCGATATTCGTCGAGGTATTTCATCACCCTCGTTTTCCGACCTTCCCGCTTCGGTTTCAAGGGGTGAGGCTTCGCTCTCGGAGGGCTCCGACGCGAATTCCCCCTCGAGAAGGCCCATCTCCTTCAGAAGCTCGTAGGTACGGCTCGCTTCTGCTGCGTCGACGCGGCTGATGGCAAACCCTACGTGAACAACAACGTAATCTCCCACCAAGGCTTCAGGCACAAAGTCCAGGCAGACCTCCCGCACAACTCCGCCGAAGTTCACGCGGCCATAACGAACATGATCCCGTTCCGTGGCATCCAGAATCTGTCCGGGCACCGCCAAACACATCGGTTTTATTCCCTCACGAGGGCCCCAGGATAACACGGCGGCCGAAGCCTGGAGACGACGGGCCTGAAGCCGTCCGTCAGAGACGCTCAGCAGCCCGTCGATATGCTAGCGGGTACCTTCGAGCTTCCTGGTGAGGCCAATCACACCGCCCGGTGACCGCCGACATCGAGTTCTTGAGCAGGTTTTGCGACGTTGTATCTGGTCGAGAAGATGGACAGGCATCCGAGGAGGCTCCCATGTCAAAGGCGGTCCTCGTCGTGAGCGGGGATTCATCGCATCGAGACACGCTGGCCGCCGCTGTCCAGGGTTGTGGCCTCGAAGCGCGGCTGTGTGCTAGGACCCGCGAGGCATGGGAGCCTCTTGTCCGCGACGATTTCTTGGCCGTGCTGTCAGAAGACGCGTTGCCGGACGGCGATTTCACCTCGGTAATCTGTGCCGTCAAGCTTCTTCGTTTGAATACCCCCGTTATCGTGGTTTCCCCGCGGGACGACTGGGAATCCTGCCTAGCGGCCCTGGATCGGGGCGCAACGGACTATCTGGCGTATCCCCCTTACGCGGGGGAGGTGGAGCGGTCTCTGGCAACGGCAGGGAAGGTGGCAGTGGTGGCCGCCGCTTAATCCCGACACCCGGGTCGGTGGTTCGGGGCGTTGCTCGGGTTTTCGCCGGAAGAGCTGCCGGAAAGGATGGGATGACATGATTCACCGTGGACTTTCGAGTCTGGCTTTCGGGCTGGGGCTCTGCTTTCTGCTCCTCAGCCACTTCGACACGCAGTTCTTCCTAATTCACTTCTATGAATCGCTGGTCTACTTCGCGATTGTCATGATGCTGTTTTATTTCGAGGATCGTTGGGCCTATATGATGGGAATCGTGGCGCCTGCTGCTTGGCTGGCGTTGACTCTGGTTTGGAGCGGCCTGCGGGGGTTCTCCCATGAGGTCTCGCTCGGGTTTCGTCCCGCAAGCACCTTCTTTCCGATCGGTCTGCTGACTACTGTGGCGCTCGTTCTCTCCGTTGCACTAATCGTAAGTTGCATATACCGGTGGCGGCGCGAATTCAGCGGGCTGCACAAGGGTTGGAGCACGCTCCTGGTCTCGCTCGCCGTAGTCGGGATCTATTACGCCGTGCTCGTTGCCTGGATCCTGCGCTGGCCGCCTGGACGAGTCTGAGGGAGGTTAGAAGCCGTGAAAATCCTAGCCGCAATTGACAACTCGAGTTCTACCGCAGCCGTTCTGAATGCGATTGCCGCTCAGGCACAGCCACAGAAAACATCCGTGCGTGTTCTGCACGTCCTGCAGCCGGTCTCGATTGCGGTTCCGCCGCAAATGTCTCCTGGATACGCTCCAGAGCTCGAGCCCTTCGCGAAGCCGGCCAGGGAGTTGCTTGCCGAAGCCGAGAAAACACTTGCTGCTTCTGGCTTCAAGGTCGAGACCATGCTCAAGAAGGGCGATGTTCGAGATTCGATCATTGACACGGCCAAGGAGTGGGGGGCTGATCTGATTCTTCTGGGGTCTGGAGCGCATCGGTTCCTTCTGGGTGGCGTCGCCGAATCGATTGTCCGCTACGCGCCCTGCTCAGTAGAAATCGTACGAACCCCCAAACCTCACTAGGCCTAGGCCATGGGCAGGCGACTCCGATTCGAGTGCCGAGAGTACCTTTCGTGTAAGGCAGATCAGCCGCAGCCATTCGGCCTCAGTGAATTATGAGTGACAACTTCGCAGTGACCACCTGGGTCGGCTCCGAGTCGTCGACCACCCAGACCGCGACGCTGTAAGTGCCCGAGACCGCGGGTGTGCCGCTGACCGTGCCATCCTGGTGTACGACGATACCCGATGGCGCGCCCCAGCCGACCCAGACGTAGGGCGGCGTGCCGCCGCTGGCGGAGAGATCCTGGTTGTACGCTGTACCCGCGGTGCCGTCTGGCAGCGACGCTGTTGTCAGAGCGAGCGGCGGCGCCGATCCAACCGCGGTCCCCGATGCGGCTGGCCACAGCGTGTCGGAGCCCGCATACTGCGTCCACAGCTCGAAGTTGCCGGCCGGCAGCACGACGGGTGAGAGCGTGAAACTACCGTCGGCCGCGGTCTGCACCGGGCCGAAGTTTACCGTCTGACCGCTGCCGTCGGTGGCCGTGGCGGTCGCGTTGATCGGCGCCATCGCGACCGGCGCACCGCTCGAGAGCGCGAGGTCACCGCTGATCGCTCCGACGCCGAGAGTCGCCGTCATTACGGTCCGTGTGCGGAAGTAGGTATCGATCAGGTATGTAAACGCGCCGGGATCGGTCTCCGGCAGCACGTGCGAGGGATTCGGGTTCCACGACTGGAAGATGACCTGGTCGGGCGGCGGACTCCCATAGAGCTCGCGCAAAGTGAAGAAACCTTCGGCGGCCGAAATCCACTCGTCGTCAGTGTTCTGTGTCGACGTGCCGTCGTAGATGACGCCGTATGGAACGCCGCGCGCCGCGAGCGCAATGCGGAGCGCCGTGTCCCACGGCCTCCAGTCGGTACCCTGCTGGACATCGAAATCGAAGAACGCAAACGGCGTCCCGGTCGTCGCCTGCCACGCATCAATCCACGCCAGGTAGTGATCGAGCCAGTCGGGCGTGACGTACAGCGCCGGTACCGGCTCGATGTCGCCGACGATGACGTCGGGGAACACCGTGCGAATCTGCGCGACCGTCGCGGCCGCCTTCTGCGCGAGCAGGGTCTCGGTCCAGTTGCAGGCGTTGGCGCCGGTGTACAGCCCGCCATAGTACTCGGGCTCATCGAATGCGATGTAGTGCAGGTTGCCGCCGAGTCTCGCGATAATCTGCGCGTCCCCTAGGCCGTACTGGCCTGCGAAGCCCTCGAGGCCTCCGCCGCCGCAGTTAAACCCGGGAATCAACGGGCCCCATTCCGTCGCAAGCCCGATGTGTTGGCTGGCGAGGAAGTTGATCATGTTCGTCATGTCTGCGGTCGAATAACTGGGATCACCGCCCCACATCCCGGCGTAGACCTTGAAGACCTGCACGTGCGACGCGGCGTTCGTCCATGGCGCACCCTGCTGGAACAGCTGCATGTAGTCGACCGAGCCGTCTCCTGGAGCAACCAGCGGGTACGGCGCGAACCACACGTTCGGCGGCGGGTAGACCGGGATCGTGATTTGTGCCGTCGTCGAGCCGTAGGTATTCGTCGCGGTCAGCACGTAGGTCGTGTCGGCACTCGGCGCGACGCTTGCGCTCGTGCCAGTCTGCTCGCCGAGCGGCGCGAGGCTCACGCTGGTAGCGTTGATCACCGACCAACTTATCATTGCGCTGCCCCCGACCGTTAGCCACCCAGGGCTCGCGGTTAAGCTCTCGATAACCGGTGCCCGCCCGCCCGACCCGCCGCCGCACGCTGCTAGGACGGTCCCGATCGCAACGATCGCGGACCACCGGATTCCGATCACCCCGTTCCGCTGCACGACGATCCCCCGAGCGCGTTCCCGACTGCGGTTCTAGTTCGTTCTTCGGCCGGACGCAGTATACGCCGAGACCGCGGCGATCGTTTTCTTGGCAGCGGGTCTACCAGTCATGGGTGTTCCTGCGATGCGAGGGGGGAGCCAGGCCTGTTCTGCCATTGCGTAGCACAATCCGCCTGAAAAACGGCTCACACAAAGCCCGCTGCGTTGCGTAGCGTCGTCCGGAGAGCTGGTGTGACACATGGTTGTTGCGATCAAAGTACATCGGCTGGATGGCCTAAATCGGATTCATGCATGACCGCCCGAACGTCTCTGGCTCGAATTTCCGCGAAGGAGCGATTACCGGAAAGTTGCTTGCGGCTGCCAGACCGAGTTTCCGGTAAGGCTTATCGACCAATTGGTGTTTAGATTGAATGGGAAGTGAGGACAACCGTCGGAAATCACTCCTACGAAAATAGCTCTCAGGCGGTTTGGGCAAGTGGTTCCAATGTGACTTTGTGGCCGAGACGCTCCAGCCGCCGCACCAGAGAACGACGGATGCGGTTCACATCGATCCGATCAAAGTGATCGGCGCCCAACTC